>NZ_FPJE01000006.1 GCF_900119185.1 Sinomicrobium oceani
TTTTAAAAAAGCAGCGAACTCCTTTGTCATACGAGTGCCCTGCGCTACTAAATTCCAATCTCTTTCAACCACATGTCCACTATCCTGATCCAACCACCTCCTGCGCTTAACATGTAAAAAAACACGATGTCCTCGTAAGGGAAAATCTTGAATGGTAATCTCTTTATGGAAGCCCTTAGACATTAACCGACCGAAAGAGTTCTCTTTTGGAGGGGTGTTACGCTCCTCAAAATAAAGATGCATGACTTCACCATGCTTTTCGCTTTTTATCAAATCAAAGTAATCAACCAGGAAAGAGGGCAAAACCATTTTTATAAAGTCAAGATAATTGTCCAAGGTGCTTTTTTTACAAAGATCGAACCTTTACGCCAATTTCCCCACAACTTTTGAGATTGATCCTTTTAAACCCGGATTCTTCAACTTCACTTTTTTGAGTATCAAAATATTTATTTGGGACTTTTCCCGGCTTTACGTGTGTAGTTATAAGATGATTATAGCAATCAAGAACCCAATCTTCAATCGTAAAATCTATGAGAACCGTCACTAAAATTTTATGTCTGTCCCTGTTATGCCTGTTTGTTATGGCTTGCCAGGAAGATGATGAAGACCCTACGCGCGAATTATTGCTGGAGACCGGGGAGATAGAGCTCAGTCCGGGAAGTTCGGCAGAAATAGAGGTGGTATCCGGCTTCAGAAAAATTACCGCACGTTCATCTAACGAAGATATTGTAAAAGCTGAGGTTGTGGATAACGTAATACGGCTGACCGCCCTGGAATTCCGGGAGTATGCCGAAGTTATTGTTTACGTATCGGATGGTCTTCTCAGCAGGACGAGTCTCTTGGTGCGCGTTGCCAATTTCGGAGGGTTGCGTGTAGCACAGGAAAAAGTGGTTTTACCACAGCTGCAAACGACAGATACCCTACAGGTTACAGGTCTTAACAAAGGTTATGCCATAACAGCGTCGGAACCCGGAATTGCCGAATTTTCCGTTGTGGGAGACCAGCTGGTCATTAAGGCAAGAAAGCGCGGTAAGACCGTAGTGACTATAGAAGATAAGTACTCTGGAAGTGCGCAGGTGGAGGTAGACGTGGAAGGAGCGAAAATGTCTCTTGATTTTGGAGACCGGATTTTCGGGTATGCAGCTTTTGATGAAATAGCAGTTGTGGATAAGTCTGTCCGGAGTCTGCAACAAGTCACTTTTGAAATGACCTGTAAACTCGATGGATACCGGGGTCTGCAAACCTTTATGGGACTGGAAGGACAATTGATTGTACGGGGAAAGAACGACGATTACCGGGAAGATCACCCTATACAGATCGCCGGGCTCGGCGACAGGATTATGCTCGAAAGCACGCGTAGTTTTAACCTGCATGAATGGTTGCATATAGCGCTGGTGGTCGATTGTTCGCAGGCTGCGGTAGAAGATCAGTATACGCTTTATATCAATGGAGTACAGGACCCGCTTATTATACGAAGGAACGAAGAAACACACCGGCAGATCGACCTGGCTTCGAGCAATGACGGAAACCGTTTTGTTATTGGAAGAGCTTATGGGCAGGACTGGCGGGTGATTCGCGGTATGGTTTCGGAAGCCAGGGTTTGGACCGTAGCCAGGACGGCAACACAAATAGCCGAAAATCAATGTGAGCTGAAAGAAATGTCCCCGGAAGGGCTTCTGGCTCACTGGGATTTTTCCTCGGGGGTGTCGACAGACCATATTCCCGATATCAGCGGAGGAAAATACGCATCGGATCTTAAGCTGTCCGATGCACGGAAAAACGGCATGTACTATCCGATGACCGTCCCGAAGGAGCTGTTCTTAACCGAAACCTGTGAATGATAACCCCTTAATCTGCTTATGTTATGAAAAAAAGTTTTTTTAAGTATATCGTCGGAGGATGCCTGACGTTGTGTATGGTATATTCCTGTAATGATCAGGAAATTTCTGAGCCCGATGACCCTGCTTTGGGAGCTGTCCAGGGAGTTTCCGATCTGAAGGTAGAACGTAACGGACAGGAAGGAGAAGTGATCCTCAGCTGGAAAAATCCGGACGATCCTTACCTGGCTAATATCGAACTTTCCTACTTCGAACGTTCGGCAAAAGACGAGCGTACGGTGTTGCTGCTGGATGCCGGGAGCGGCGAACAGATGACGTATACGTTGGATATGGAGACTCCTGAAATTTATAACTTCGGACTTACCGCACTGAACATGGCCGGAATGAGGTCGGAAGAAATGATCGCCGGGCTGCATACGGCAGGTGAAAATATCTGGATATCCAGGGCGGATACCCTGATGCAGGCGATTGTAAGCTTGTATCTCGACGGAAAACCACGCGATATATGGAGTTCACAGTATCCGCAGGGTGGCGGTTATTGGGACGGCGCAGCCGTCATCTGGGGGCACGGCGCAGCTTTTTCCGGGTACACGGCGTTTAAACATGCCACGTGGAATGTCCCTGAACTTAAGGCTGAAGTCGAGGAAAACTATGATGAAAGGTTACTTACAGCTATCGACAAATTCAGGAACCGAAGAAACGGTGGACCAGAAGCGTATGCGGTGTATCCCGGGGAAGGAGACGAACGTTATTATGACGATAATATATGGATAGGAATAGATATGGTGAGTTTGTATATACTGACCAATGATGCGAGATACCTGGAAAGGGCGGAGATCGTATGGAATTTTGTCCAGGCAGGAACAGACGATATTATGGGAGGTGGTGTGTACTGGAAAGAAGGTCAGAAATCCAAGCATACCTGTTCGACAGCCCCTGCGGCCGTACTGGCGGCGAAGCTGTACGAAGCTACGGGGGAAGAGCATTATCTGACCAGTGCCAAGGCTTATTACAGCTGGGTAAAAGAGCTATTACAGGATCCGGCCGATTACCTGTACTGGGACAATGCAAGGCTGTCCGATGAAAACGATCCGGATTCCGGTATAGAAATATCTACGGCAAAGTACTCCTACAATTCAGGTCAGCCTATGCAGGCAGCGGTATTGTTGTATAAGATCACCAATGAACCTCATTACCTTACGGATGCGCAGCACATTGCGGAAGCCGCCCATCAGCGGTGGTTTACCCCGTTCCAGTCTCATATACTGGACGAATCGTTTAATATTCTGGAACCCGGGCATGTCTGGTTTCAGGGAATTATGCTCCGGGGATATGCCGAACTCTACCTTGTGGATCACGATGATACGTATATCGAAGACTACAGGAAGACCCTGCAGCATGCCTGGTTGTCCGATGCGCGAAACCCGGATACTAATCTTATCAATGAAAACTTCAAAGGGACAACAACCCAGGATAGCTGGGAGATCCTTCATCAGGGAGCGATCGTAGAAATGCTGTCCCAATTGGCCCTGCTGGATGCGGATTAACAGGATTACAGTGTATTGATAAAACAGGATTTACCGGGATAATGGAACGTCAAAATCACGTATCCCGGTAAAAAATTGTTAAAACAGACACCATTTTGTTATAGGAATTAAATTTTTAGGTGTAAAATATTTCCTGTTTCGGAATTATTACTTAGTTTCGTGTAATCGATTGCATTGTTTGTTTTTTATAATGAAAAGAAAATTTTGTTGAGCTGTTTTAATAGCTGCTACCCGTACTAACTAAAACCTGAACTATGAAAACCAAAGTTTTGGACTTCTTTCGGCTGACCTGCCTTGTCCTTGTCATTTTCCCGGTAAGTATTCAATCCTGCAAACCGGAGCACAAAGAAAAAAAGAGTGTTCCTGAGGTTGCAGACCCTGCCGATGCTATTATTAAAAACATTCGGGTACCCGAGTTTCCCGATACCGATTTTAATATTACCGATTTCGGCGCCATAGGTGACGGGACAACCTTGAATACCGATGCTTTTAAAAAAGCCATAGCAGCCTGTAATGAAGCTGGGGGAGGAAAAGTGATCGTGCCGTCCGGTAAGTTTCTTACCGGCCCCATACATCTCAAAAGCAATGTAAACCTGCATACCCTATCCGGTGCCGTTATTTTGTTCAGTAAAAATCCGGAAGATTATCTGCCTGTCGTACATACCTCATACGAAGGTGTGGAATTGATGAACTACTCTCCGCTGATCTATGCGTACGGACAGGAAAACATCGCTGTTACCGGAAAGGGTGTATTCGACGGTCAGGCCGGAAAGACCAATTGGTGGCCCTGGTGCGGGAGTGAAAGATATGGTTATCAGGAGGGGCAGCCCCATCAGCGGGATGATAAGAACCTGCCCCGGTTGCGAAAAATGAATAAGGAGGGCACGCCGGTTTCCGAAAGGATATTCGGGAAGGGGCACCAGTTGCGACCTACCTTTTTCGAACCGTTCGAATGTAAAAATGTACTGGTACAGGGGGTAACCTTTACCAATGCCCCGTTTTGGGTGATGCATCCTATAAAGTCCGAGCATGTCACTGTAGACGGAGTTACCGTAAGCAGCCACGGTCCGAATAACGATGGCTGCGATCCGGAGTACAGCAAAAACGTACACATTAAAAACTGTATTTTTGATACCGGAGACGATTGTATTGCCATTAAATCGGGAAGAAATGAAGACGGGAGACGGGTGAATATTCCCAGTGAGAACATCGTTGTGGAAGACTGTGAAATGAAAGACGGGCATGGAGGTGTTGTTATGGGCAGTGAAATATCTGCAGGCGTACGAAATGTTTATGTCCGGAATTGTGTTATGGATAGTCCCAACCTGGACAGGGCCATCCGGATAAAAACCAACACCCTCAGAGGGGGATTTGTCGAAAATGTTTTTGTCGAGAATATCAAAGTCGGTCAGGTTAAGGAGGCTACCTTGAAGATTAATACTCACTATGCCATTTACGATGCCCAGGAAGGGAACTATATTCCGGAGATCAGAAACATATACCTGAAAAATATTACGGTGGAGAACAGCGGGAAGTACGGAGTGCTGATAAGAGGTAGAAAAGAAGCAAAAGTAGAGAAGATTATCCTGGAAAACGTTACGATTACCAGGGCAGATTCTGTAATGTCCGTAAAAGATTCGGAGCCTGTAAAATTTCTGAACGTTACGATTAACGGGGAGAAAATGAAAGAGGAATAAGGATGTATATATTTGATATCCGCACAGTGCGACGGTTTGAATCGAACGACATTGTAAAGTATTTGCTTTTTATCCTGTTTTTTACGCTTTGTGGGATACTTTCGCAGGCACAGGAAAAGATCACGCCCTATAGGGAAATTGTTGTTGCCAAGGGGGGTAGTGCCGATTTCAGGAGTATAGCTCAGGCCATACAATCTACCAGGGACCTGGGACCTGGTTTTGTGAGGATTACCATTAAAAAGGGAGTTTACGAGGAAAAAATCGTTATCCCTGACTGGAAAACGCGGATAATACTCAGTGGAGAGGACCGTGAGGAAACGATTATTGTAAACAGCGATTTTTCCGGGAAACACAATCCCCTGACAGGTGTGAAGTTCTCTACATTCAACTCGTACACGATGCTGGTGGCAGGAGATGATTTTATTGCAGAAAACCTTACGGTGAAAAATGCATCCTGCGGAGAAGGGCAGGCCGTGGCACTGCATGTGTCCGGTAGCAGGGCGATCTTCAGGAACTGTAATATCGTAGGGTGCCAGGATACGGTTTACGCTTCCAGGGAAGGGAGTTTACAATATTATGAAGATTGTTATATCGAAGGAACAACCGATTTTATTTTCGGAGAGGCTACTGCCGTATTCCGCAATTGTACGATAAAAAGTACCGGTAACTCTTACATTACCGCAGCGGCAACTCCCCGCGGTCAGGAATTCGGTTTTGTTTTTATGGAGTGCGCTCTGGAAGCCGCGCCGGGGGTAGGTGCCGTTTTCTTAGGGAGGCCGTGGCGTCCTTACGCCCGTACGGTATTTCTCTCCTGTACGCTCGGTCCTCATATTGTACCGGAAGGCTGGGATCCATGGACCGGCGACAAGATGTTCCCGGCTAAAGAGAAAACCGCTTTTTATGCGGAATATGGGAGTGTAGGGGAAGGTTCGGATGTTTCACAAAGAGTGGCATGGAGTCATCAATTGCATAAACGCCAGGCCCGGATATACACCCTGAAAAACATACTGAAAAGTACAAAAGAAGCCGGTCCCTGGTACGATCGTATTCCCGATTGAAGTGTTTCCGAACCCCGTAAAATAAGATGCTGACGCCGAATGTAGCAGGTTGTGTCACCTCGAAATTTTTAGAAAGGAAAGCCTCGGAAGCCCTCGGAAACATTGTAAAATGCACTATCTTGCTACCATGAAAAAGATAGTGATTACCTTGTTGCTCTTTACCGTCTGGGGTAAGGGGATTACCCAGCAATTACACGATGCGGGAGTAGAACTACTCGAAGAAGGATTTATTTACGATGAAGCTCCATTTCCGCAATGCCATTCTTCCACCCTGGTGGGCATGGACAACGGCTCCATCATGGCAGCATGGTTCGGAGGTACGCACGAGAGGCACCCGGATGTGAGTATATATACGTCTGTTTATGACGGCAGCAATTGGTCGGTGCCCGTAAAAGTAGCCGATGGCGAGGTCTCCGATTCACTTAGATATCCTGCATGGAACCCGGTATTGTTCAGGAATAAAACCGGCACGCTATTCCTCTATTACAAGGTAGGACCTTCTCCCAGCGAATGGTGGGGATTGTACAAGACCTCCGATGATGACGGTAAAAGCTGGTCGGAGAGCAAAAAACTTCCCGAAGATATACTTGGACCTATAAAGAACAAACCGATAGTTCTGGAAGACGGCACTATTATAAGTCCCTCCAGTACGGAAGACGGAGAACTCTGGAAAGTACATATGGAAATCTCCGGGGACGGAGGGTTTACCTGGAAAAATATTCCTGTCGATCACGGGTCGGCATACAAAGCCATACAACCTACCTTGATTGTGCTTGGCAATGGTACGATTAAAGCCTTGATCCGCAGTGACCAGAATGTAATACTGCAAAGCGAAAGCAAAGACAACGGAAAGACCTGGTCTGTGCTTGAGAAAAGCGATGTCGCTAATCCCAATTCGGGTATAGATGCAGTAACGCTTGACAACGGAAAATATCTCTTGGTCTACAACCCGATGCTTGCGGGAGAGAACTGGTGGGAAGGGCGAAGCAAACTCAATCTCGCATATTCGGAAAACGGGAAGCAATGGAACGACATCTATGTCCTGGAGAACGAAGAAAAAGGAGAATTCAGTTACCCTGCAATCATACAGGCTCCCGATGGTACGGTCTACATTACCTATACCTATAACAGGGAAAAAATCCGTTATGTAAAGCTCCGTATGAAGGAGTGAGGGCGGTTATTCCTTAACTATAATAATTTCAGGGCGCCGAGGGCTTCTTCGATGTGGTTCCCGGCGTTGACCAGATCCCTGAATTTGTGAACGACCCTGCCCTTGGCATTGATAATAAACGTTTCTCTTCCGGTGAGAAACAGCACGTTTTTGATCCCGAATTGTCGTAGTACCTCATTATCCGGATCGCTTAACAGCGTGAACGGAAGATCGTACTTCTGTTGAAATTCTTTGTGACTTTCGGTACTTCCGGAATTGATACCGATGACACGTACCCCGGCATCTGTAAAAGCTTCGTAATGGTCCCGGAAAGCACGGGCCTGTCGGGTACATACGGGACTGTCGTCTTTGGGGTAAAAATAAATGACCCCTCCGTTTTCTCCCAATGCTTCGGGGAGATCAACAGGATTTCCGTTTTGGTCCTTTAGAGTAAAAGAAGGTATAAGATCTCCTTTTTTCAAAGATTTTCCTGATCTTTCGAACAATGCCATGATTGAGATGCTAAAATTTATATTCGTTTTCCACTGTCTTTTGTAAAGATAGGAAGAATTTCCGGACATTAAAAAATGTACGTTTTTTGGCACTTATTATATAAAAAGCGGTAAATAACACATTTTTTTTTACGTTCTCCTTTTATCTCTTTAAATTGGGACCAAAGCCGGAGAACGAACATGAAACACGTTGTGATTATCGGTGGCGGGGCCTGCGGTTCGGCTGCACTTATCGAACTACTCATTCAGAGTATAGCCAAAAAGCTGGAGAACCATGTACGCTATACGCTTATAGAACGTAGTGAACGTATTGGTTACGGAGTGGCTTTCGGAACACCTCAGAAATCCCACCTGTTAAATACCCAGGCCGACCTTATGGGAATATATGCCTACGAACCCGAACATTTTGCCGTTTGGTTACGCGAACACGGTGGTAAACATAGAAATGATGTAAAAGGAGAAGGAGAAGAGGAAAACGCCTATACCAGCCGCATTCTCTACGGTCATTACGTAGCGGAAGAAGTTGGTATCACGATTAAAAAGGCTGAAAAACACGGGATTTCTGTTGAGGTGATACACAGTGAAGCCATCACCATAGACCGCGATGATAAAGAACAGCTGCATATAACACTTGCAAACAAGGATGTGATCATTGCCGATGAGGTACTTCTCGCTCCCGGTACTCCGAAACCCAATTCGTTCAAAAACCTTCGGAAATACGATCAGTATATAGATTTTCCATGGCCCGCACATCGTTTGCTCGAAAAGAGCCGTAACGAAGAACATGTTGGTATATTAGGAACGAGTCTCAGTGCTATAGATACCGTGATGACCCTGGTAGACAACGGGCATACCGGCCAGATTACGATGTTTTCCCCGGACGGTATGTTGCCGCGGGTTCAGCCCGATCAAAACAAAGAGGTAGAGCGTCATTACCTGACGCTGGAGAACCTGCATCGGTTACAACGAGAAAACGGACACCGCCCTACGGCCAAGGAGTTATTCCGCCTGTTTATCAAAGATGTAGAAGCCGTTGAAGGCCGACAACTGGACTGGAAAGGGATGAACCGTCATGCCAGAGATCCTTACCCGTTGTTGCAAAAAGATATTGAGATCGCCGAATCGGGAGGAGATACCATCCTGAATATGGCCTACGACCTTCGCTATGAAGCCTCGAAGGTATGGAGCTGGATGGATAAAGAACAACAAATAATGTTCAGTAGTTGGCTCGGTCGGCACTGGACGGTAACCCGCCATGCCATCCCTTTGTACAATGCAAAAAAGATAGCTTCTTTAATGGAGCAGGGAAAATTACAGGTTGTAGCCGAAAATGATCAGGTGGAATTTGATGAACAGAGTAAGCAGTTCCGCATCCGTACCGGAAAGGGAGAGAACTATCATACCGATTGCCTGGTGAATGCTACCGGAAGTGCTTCAAAACTGGAAGAAATGGATAATGTTTTAGTAGAAAATCTTTTGCATAAAAAATATCTGGAACCTTACGCATTGGGAGGGGCAGTGATAAACCCCCATACGATGCAGTGTATTTCAGAAAAGGGAGGAAGCCATATTTATGGTGTAGGACACCTTGTCAATGGTATGCTGATGGATGTTAATGCCGTATGGTTCAACGTAAAGACAATTTCCAGGCTGGCCACGGAGATTTTATTTAAAATTACCCGGGATGAGTGCATTTAAATCCCTTTACTTTACCTTACTACCTTATCTGTGTTTTATACCTGTCGGATATATTCTGAGCAAAAACAAGATCATTCCGAAAGCGTACATCAATAAACCGTTGCTTTTTCTCTTTCTGCCGATATTGGTTATCGATAAGGTTCTGGAGGCCAATGTGTCTAATATAGCCATACTGGCCGTAATTTCTTTTTCCCTCTCCTTTCTGATGCTCGGCCCGGCTGTTTTTGTACACCGAAAACTGGAGTCGCACCTGAATATCAATATTCTGAAAAGCAGTTATGCCTATTTCAACGTTGCCTTTTTCGGTATTCCGGTTGTCACAGCCCTGTTCGGAGAAGAAGGGATAACCGTACTGATCTGTATATATATCGGCTCCGCACTTTACGGTAATATTCTGGGATATATTCAGGTGGCCAAATCGAGATTTACCACCCGTGAGGCTGTCAGAGAAGTGTTTAAGGTCCCGTTTATTTACGCCATAAGCCTTGCTGTCATCCTGAAGGTATTCCAGGTAGAGCCCCCGGAAATTCTCGGTTCGATAACCAGTGTGTTAAGTGTTGTGGTGTCTGTAGCCGGAATGACGATCATAGGGATGAGCCTGACGACCATAAAATTCCGGTCGGTCTCCTGGAAGTATTATGCCCGGATATTAGGAGTCAGGGTGTTGGCGGCCATACTTATCGTAAGCGGTTTACTGTGCCTGGAATATATTCTTATAGATGGTCTGAACAGTGAAGATCGACAGGTCATGGCACTCATTTCACTTTTTCCCATAGCCGTAAATCTTGCCGTTTTTGCTTCGTTCCTGAGATCCTGGGAGGAAGAGGCTGCACTACTGATCCTGTTTTCTACGGTAATGTCGCTGGTATTGGTACCTGCGGGGGCCATGTTACTGCAATACCTCACCGAACAGGGAGTACTGTGATAGTGGCTTGATAGCGATAATGCGGGCATCGGAAAGTTGTTATGGTGTGGTCTGTGTCCACCTGGGTTTTTCCTTCAGAATGTCTTCGTAGACCGGGCAGCTTTCGGCGTGAGCTCCCGGCAGGTATCCTGTGCTCATCAGGAATTCATTGACGATTTCGCCGCCTGTAAACTTAAACGTCTTTTTGAATAACTTCATCCATTCCTGTAGTGGTTTCGGATGATGGTGATCCAGCCATTGCTCGAAAGAACCGAATTCTTCCTGCAAGAGCAGGATACTTTTGGCATTTTCGATAGCAGCATTCACTTTGAGCCGGTTTCGTATAATACCGGCATCACAGAGCAGTCTTTCCCGGTCTTTTTCCGAATAGGTCGCAACTTTTTGGATATGAAAATTATCGTAGGCTTTCCGGAAGTTAGCTTCCTTTTTAAGAATAGTCTCCCAGCTCAGTCCAGCCTGGTTTATTTCCATGATCAGTCTTCCGAACAGCTCGTTATCGTCATGGATAGGAAAACCATAAAGGTTATCATGATAATTTTTATGCAAACTTCGTCGTGGTTCGGGGAGCGTATCGATATGAAAGCAGTAAGACATATTCTTTGGTTTTTGCCATGGTTTTGAAGGGTGCAAGATACGAACCTGCGGGTGTAGTATGGTAGAAAAAATCTCGTTTTTTCATATAGAACTGTCAGGGCTTACCAGTAGGTGCCGGTCAGGAAGGTCATACGTATAAAAGTAATAACGGTATGTTCCGAAATTTGTAATGCCGCTTCCGGGTCGGTGAATTCTTCATTGTCGATAAAGACCAGGAAAAGCCCGTCTTTAAAAGCAAGCATAGCATTTTCCAATGCCTTTTTTTCATCGGCCGGAGTAATATTGGAAATGTCTCCGAACCCGATTTTACCCGTTTCGGATTGTGTGCCTATTTCAGCCGGCCCCAGAAATGGGCTCAGTACGATCTTCGTCCGCTGTTCGTTATAGCGTTTTACTTCACTCCGGATGCACTCGGTGATAAGTCCGGACAGCGTTTCCGGATATTGGTCTACCGGAAATGCTACTGTCTTTATTTTCTTTTTTCCCAATTTCTTCAGTTGAAGGCTGAGTTGTGGCATACGCTCTTATTTGTTGATTTGTGTCAATATGGTGGGGTCCTTGATCTTGTTATCTTCGGCGAGTAATTTCATCTTGGAGATGATCTCTGCCGATTTGGGGTCATCATCTATAAAAGGTAGAAAAACTCTTCCGCGGTGCTGGCTGTGAACCGGGATAATGGACAGTTGCAAACCGTCTTTATACACCATGCCACTACCCAGGTGAATGCTGTAATCTCCCAGTTGGCCTCGGATCAGCAGATGTCGTTCTTTAACTTCCACATGGTCTAATTTAAACAGGCGGGCAGATTCCCTGGCCAGTACAGCACGCATTTTCATCGTACTGTGGCTCGCTTCCGGATCGACTTCGCCGACATGTGCTACGCTGACAACCAGATCGATATCTCTCATAACTTCACTAAAGATCACCGGGTTGATCTCTGCTATCGGGACTTCATGATAATCCTTGAGGTTCAGGAAGCAGACTTCTTCCAGGGTCGGCGCCTCCACATCTGAAGGCGAATACCAGTCGGCCATGGCGTATAAGGTGGCCATAATCCCGTATCGGTGAAATACCTTCTGTAACCCTTCTTCATAATTTACAGTCCAACCCCGGGATCGTAACAGGGCAATGGTCTTTTGAGGCTGGATCTGGTGCCCTTGGTACCTTTCGGATCGCGTACGTTGTTCCAGTTCGTTTTGTGTAGGCAGGTAAAGCTCGCGGAATACCTGTTTGAAAGGCTGTACGATGCCGAGATCAAACAGATGTTTCTGGTACAAGTCCCACTGTGCTGTATCATACAGGTGTACCGGGTGAGCTATGATAAGCAAGTCGTCATCCCCGAGAGGAATACGGTTACCCGAAGTATCTCTTAACCCTCCTTCATCCCAGAAACCCGAAAGTTGTTTCGCTTTGTTAAAGAGTACCAACGTACTCAACATCGCTTTGACTACGGGATGTTCCATGATTCCGGTAATTTCATCGATTGTAAAGGCATCTTCCCTGACCATAGCGTTTTCCAGCGATTCCCGGGTGCGCGAATACTGTTTCCTGAGGTAGACCTTATGCTCTTTGAGCAGCAGTATATCTTTGTCTTTTTTATACCTGGCCGGGATGGATTTCTGTTCTTTACCTTTTTTGGTCACTGTAATAGCTGCTTTGCCTTCAGGGGAAACAACCAGCTCGATTTCTGCATCCTCTTTCTGTATGCTGGCGTTTGCCATGATTTTTTTTACGGCTTTTGCTTCCATGGCCCAGCTAAAGCGAATCCGGTCTTCATAGCCTGCATTCCTCGCGAGATTGTCCAGTCCGATCTCTACGGCATTGGCCTCGCTGGCCTGTCTTTGTGCACCAAACTGTTTGCTTTCTTTGAGAAATGTCTGTAACAGGTCGTAACGCTTCAACAGGTCATTTTCCGGATTGACTTTACTTATGGGGATCAATCCGAGTGCCATCACATAATCTTTGTCTCTTTTATCGGTGATTTTTTTCAGGGTCTCCCGTATTTTGGTCTCCCCGAGAAGTACGGACGAATAGATCTTCACCCTTCGGTATCCCATACCGTCAGACAGGTATTTGGCCGATTCGTGCAGGAGTTTCCAGTTGGTTTTACCCAAGGTACTGTAGACCCTCCGGAACCAGTTTATATCAATGGCTCCCCGGACAAAATCGTTTTTCGGAATGTTCGAATACCTGGAAATAACCGTTTCTTTTTCTGCGGTCATATAATCTGTGGTATGTGCCAGGAACCACCATACCGCCTCCCCGAGATCTTCTATGTTCAGGTAATCTCCCAGCCAGTCGGCCCATTGCGTAGCAAAGCAGGCGACTTCTATGCTTCTTTTTCTGGAGAGTTTCAGAGCATCCATTACCGTGCTGAAATCGGCGAATGTTTCGTCTTCCGAAGGTGTCGAATGTTTGAGCAGGTGGCTGAAGTTCTGTGTACGTGTCCGGTGGTGGTAGTAACTGTTACCACGTTCCAGCTTGTCTGTTTTCATGCGTTGCATGATGTCGTAAAAATAATGCGTGCCCTCGATGTGGTGAAAACTCCGGATGTATGGGGATACTTCGGTTTCCAGGTATCCCCGCTGTAGTTCGACACTAAGCATCTGTGCTTTGAGTGGCCTTAAGACATCAGGACGTTTTATATGTTTGAAACGGTTTTTCAGGTAATTCGTGCCGCCGTCCAGGTAATAAAAGAACTGCAGATCAATAAGCGCGGTCAGTAGCAGATCGGCTTCCGTAATGTGTTTTTCGTGATACAGTTTCAGCGTAATTTGCAGCGGGAACTGGTCATAATTCCGGTGACGGTCGGCGCTGTGCAGTTTGGAGACGGCAGGAATAATTTCACGAATATCGGTGATCTTTGTAGCAGTGCTTATTTCATGAGCCATCAGGTATTGTTGTATCTTCCAGAAACGAAGCTGTTGTGCTATAGACAATTTCAGGACTTCATGTTCGTAAATACCGAAGGCTGCCTGGGGCAGTTTTCGAAACTTGTAATCATCGTTCGGAAGTAAATCCGGGGGGTCGGAAGCCATCATATCCTCAAGGACATCCAGTTTAAAAGCTCCTATCATTTCGATATCTGCAAAAGCGTCGATGAGGACAGAAAGCAGGAAGGACATTTTTCCGAGTACAGGGTCGGACTGGTACTGACTGACCTGCGGTTTCAGGTGAAGGCCTTTGATATCCGGGATATAAGCACTCATAAATTGTGCTCCTTCCTTGGTAAGTTGCCAGCCCTGATAAGGATACTGTAATTCCTGACAACTATGCAGGCATACCATGAGTTCAATATCGTTCAGTGTACTGCTTGTATACCACGCTTTCCAGATGTCTGCCAACGGCAGATGCCGGAACCTTTCTTTTGGGGAAAGCTCATACATGTGATCCTCGCTATATACATAATCGAATCTTTGTGCAAGCAAGGTCGTGACGATTTTATCCCGGTATCCCCTGATCCTGTACTCAAAGTCCTTGTTTTCACTGAACAGGGCAATCAGTTTGTTCAACTGAACAACAATGTTATCCCTGTCGATCAGGTTTTTGAAGAGAAAATTATCCTTCTTTCTGAGCAGAGATAAGCCTCCCGAACGTTCGAATTTCTTTTCCGGGCCGAATAATGGCGTGAGGTTTTCATAATCGATAATTCCGAAACCGTTGGCAAAAGAGAGTTCGTTATTGCGATCCTCGAGTTTATCCATAAGTACCGCTTCGTTTTTGCTCAGGGTTCTCTCCCGGTAACGGTCGGTTTGCTCTTTGACAAATCCGGGAAACTGCTTTTGTTCATGCAGTATCGAAAGCAATTCCAGTCCGGCCAGGCGTTGTGGCAGCCGTGAAGCATTCAAAAGGTTTGTCACCCGCGTTTTCAGGATGTTTTCGGGCTGTTTCAGCATAGCATCTATACTCCCCGAACGAATGAATTTACTTTTCCGTCCCAGCAACTGTTCCAGGATATCGAGTTCTTCTTCGTAGAGTTCCATTTTTCCGAACAGGATCATACCGGTAGCCGAAACCGCATCGCTCCTGTCTTGTATCGCCTGTTGCGCCACCGACCGTTTCCAGTTTCCTTCAGGTGGGTTGAAAGCGGTGTCGTTTTTATTGTTATTGTACCGGCTTGAGTAGGTGTAGAATTCCGGAAAAACGCTACGCATATATAATTCCCTTACTTCCGAAGGCAGTGATGCCAGATTTGTTCCGAGTTTTTCAAGCTGTTCTTCGGAAGCGTTCTGTATGAGAAAACGATAGAAATACCCGGGGCCTATCTTGTATGTTTTCCAGGAGAATCCGGTGCCGGAAAATGTTTTTCCGTCCTTGGGCAGGTGCTCTGCCCGTTGCTTGATCTTTTCAAAAAAAGTATCGTTAAGCTTAAATTCTGGAGTATTCATCAGCATCCAGTAATCCAGTTCGGGATCTTCTCCGAAGTTTTCTTCGGCATACTTTATAAGCTCATTCCGGGTGCGTTGGGTTTCATAAATGAAAAACAGAGCTACCAGCTTTTCGTCTTTCGAAGCCGTATTGCCGAATACTTTGTCAAAAGCTATTTTGTTCGCCTCATCTACATCGGTAAGTCCTTTAACCCAGAAGGCAATATAGGCTTCAAGGTGATCCTTGCTTTGGGCCGCAGCTAAAATATTTTCCGGGGTTCGTAACAGGTTTGATGCTGTAGAAAGAATACGTTTTATCGTCGCTTTTTTCGGAGCCTCCCACCCAAAGCCAAACCAGGTATCGACTGCTCGTATCACGCTGCTGAAACGGTATAGTTCTTCTTCCAGGATAAGGTCAATGATGTATAGTAATGCTCCCGTCGAGGTGAAATCGAGAGTTTCCAGGATGGTCTGCCGAAGCCCTTCCTGTCGTTGCGCTGCGAGGAGCAGGTTACCCACCGGTTTCCAATGTGTGGGATTTTCGGAGATCAGTAAGGCTTTTATGATCTCCGAACTGACAGAGCCGATCTCGTCTTCCCCGTTTATAATATCTTGCAATATGGGAAAAAAAGTAGCTCCATTGTGCCGTAATAAAAGCGTAAATAATAAGGCATGACCCGGATATTGCATGTGGAACGGACAGCTGTAACGTATCTGGTCTTCGAAGGGGATCATAGCAAATCCGTCAAATCCGGAGGCGTATAAATTTTGCAGGTGTTGTAGTTGTACCTGGTTGTAAGCCACCGAAGGAATACTCCGGAAAGGTCTGCGATAATATCCGTTCTGGTAGGGTAGTGTCAGGGCCAGTTCCCATAAACTTTCGATAAAAGGTGCCCTGATATTTCCGAAGAGTAAAACCGCAAGCCGTTTTCCTTCCTGCGTTTTCCAGGGGTTAAAGGCGGGGTCATTACTTACATGAGCAGTATAAAGCCTGATAACGGCGGTGTTTCCGTAACGCTCATGGGTGAGCCTGGAAATGATCCTGCCGAGTACCTGGTATGGTTCGGAAAAGGATGTAAGGTCTTTTTCAGTGATCTTTATTACCGGTTGAGAATTCAGATATACCCGGGCCTGCTCTCTGCTTATCATGACTAAAAGTATTGTTTGTTTAAGGCAAACTTATGATTTTGAACGTCACAGTTACCTCCCTTAAATCAGTGATTTCACCATTTTTAACATTTTTACAAAATCCCTGAGTTGGGGGATGGTTTCTGGCAATTCCCGGGATATTTTTGACCGATAAGATTATTAATGAATAATCAGAGGGGAGCTTGTACCGATATTTTGAGATCGAGACACTACACCGTGGGGGAAGCAAAAAAATCTTGAGGTATAGCCCGCTTACAACAAAAGCAGAAGTAATCGTCTTGTGCGTTGGTATTGAAGTTTATAGAGTGTTAAAGTGATAATAACAAACGATACTTTCGAGCTGGAGAACATAAACTTCGTACTCACGAAGATGCCGAAGAACATAAAAAGGCGGAACTTTCCGGAGGGACTTTTACATGGACAGTATGTTGGGGCGGACATTATAGCGGGTATTTTACGGACACTGTTATTAGGGAATATCTTGAAGAAAATTTGTAGGGAGTAGAATAATTTACAAAAAAAGCTGTTTCAATTATAAAGAAGTAGCTTTTTTTAATCTTACCGAAGACAACTTTTAGGACATGAATACTTTTGAAAAAATAAAAAGCGGTATTCCGAAAACAGTCAGTATTCCTGCCGGACTCGAAAAATTATGTCATTGGACGGACACTCATGGCTATCCTATCAGCGGATGTTTTGAGCTGAGCGCGGATGACGGGGAAACCATTACATCCTGGATGGGTTTTGATAAGGTATCGGATAGGTTTGGTGTGTTCGGGAATGGCCCGGATGGTTCCCTGTATGCCTTCTGGATCAATGACAATGCTGATCAGAAAATCGTGCACCTCGGATCGGAAGGAGAAGAGCTTTACATTCTTGCCGAAGATTTTACAGATTTTCTGAGATTACTGGCCATAGGATATGACGAAATAGGATTTTCAGATATGGATATGACCCTGGAAGAGTGGAATGATATCCTGGATGTCGAAAAAGATTATGGTGCTAATCCGGAATTCCGCGAATGGGTGATATCAGAATTTGAGGTGTCCATACCCGAAAGAGGCCATGAGATTGCAGATATGAACGACAGGTCTTTTGCGGAATGGATCGAAAACCAATTGGAAAAATATACTTCTGCTGCCGATTGATACAGCGGCAGCCCTGTTGTATAAAGAAAGACCTCCGGGATATATGATCGGAGAGGCTTTAGCAGTAAAATTATTATTCCGGATATCGTTCTCCGTAATAACCGGGAAATAATATAGTCCGATAAGCGTCCTAATTGAGTTTTACATTTTTTAGTGTAACGCCTTTGAGTATCGTACTGAAATAATTTCCCTGTGGATATGAATTATTCTCTGAAAATGATTGACTATAGCTTGCGAAAGTCGCTTTTTCAAAAGAAAGGACCATGGCAGGTTCTTTGCGGTACTTGAAATACACATGTATCGTTCCCGACCACGCTTGCGGTTGATGGACTATCCATTGTAACAGCAGTGTGTTGGGAGCGTTGTTGATAACACCTGATAACGACATATCCGCAGGTCCGGACAATTCGTGCCGATCGTTATACGAAGAGGGAAAGTTATAGGCTGTCTGGCGCAGGGAATAGTGTACTGTGGTATTGTTATCTTTTTAAGGTAAGATTTATGCGGTCCATAACATCGGTGTACATATGGTCGTATTGTGCATGGGTTGTGGTTGTTCATGATACACAAAGCAAGGTCAATAAAATTATAATGGTTTTTTTCATAGTTACAGATGTAAAGACGATCTGAGAACAGGACTATGAGACCATCAGATTATACTTTTTTGTTTTGTCTATTTATTTGAAAGGTAGTTTTTTGTGTGGTTATAAGAGCAGTTTTTAAATACCGGATCATAAAATTCCAGAATCTTTCCTAATTCCTGTATTTACTTTGCGTATAGAATTAGTGAAATATTCATCGTTATCCTTATTTAAGAAGTCATATAGTGTATGGCTTTTCTGGGAAATTAACATTACGGAAAATGTCTGTAAGAGCAGGATTTTATATAATACTTTTCATATTTTTTTCTATTACCGCCAAGGCACAGATAGCGCCTCCCGGACTTGGGGATGTCAATAGTTCGGCATGGTTTGCCGTCGGGGTAAAAGAAGATCTTTTTGCGGAAAAGAACATCACATCTACAACTTTTGTCGGTATAGGTACGACCAATAGTCCGGAAGATCATAATCCGCTGGATCGCGGGACGATCTATGTGATTAACCAGGAGGTCGAACACCAGTTTGCCAGACACTGGAAATATTCCGGGGCACTGAGTTACCGCTGGCAAAACCAGTTCGATGAAGCAGATCCATACGACGGACGGCAGGAAATCCGTTTATACGGACGTTATTCTTACCTGCATCCCGCCGAATTTGTGAGTTTTTCATTTACATTCCGGCCTGAGTTGCGTTTGTTTTACGATACGGCGTTTGACCCGTATAAAAAAAGCGCGCAGTTCCGGACCCGTTTCAGCGGAAAAATGAGTGTGAATCTCAGTGCGGATAAGGCGCACAAGCTGGTCACCATGGCCGAAGTTTTGCTTTCTTCGGATAAAAAAGAGAATTGGGGCGTATGGGAATACGGCGAAAGCAGATTTTCTGTATATTATTCCCTTCATTTACCCAAATACAAAGCTACTCTGAATTTCGGATACATGAACAACCTGCTTGGTAAGGACTTTTACAGGGATGCTCACTATGTTGCATTTGATATTGTATTACATAATATTTTCCGGAAAGGATAGCGTTCCGAAATGGGATATCAGGAGGAATTCCGTACAAATTCTACATGCTGTTAGAACTTCTTCTAAAACTTAATTTATAAATTCGATTTACAGTTGTCTTAGTTTAGCAGCTAATTTAACAGAATCCTTTTCGGGGTCAAAACCTGAAAAGGAACCAGTGAATTCGGAATTTTAAAACCAACCAAATCACAGTTCAGCGATGAAAGTACAAAAAGGATTATTTACGACTTTTGCCATAATGGTTTCCCTGTATGCCGTAAAAGCACAGGATGGTTTTTCGGGGATTATAGCTGCCGGTGAAAAAGATGCCAATACGTTGATGAGGGCCTACATAGCACCTGCTATGGAAGGACTTGTGTATGCTGCAAACGGTGGCTGGGCCACTACAGCTAAAACACATAAAAAACTTGGTTTTGATGTGACTTTAGCAGTGAATGCCGCAATGGTACCTTCCGGTAAAGAAGTATTCCGTATTTCCGGATTGCAGTTTGAAAATGACATCAGTGGTATGCCCGATGTTACGCCTACGGTTGCGGGAGATACACAACCTGCCGAGGTGAGTATCCGGTTGAGGGATAGCGGGGAAACGGCTACTTTTACTATGCCCGAAGGCATAGGTGACGATATTCCTCTCCATGCCATGCCTGCTCCCGTAATACAGGTAGGTATGGGATTAATAAAAAATACGGACCTCATGGTTCGTTTTGTTCCGAAAGTGGGTTGGAATGATGTCAGGGCCAACCAGTTTGGGATGGGGATAAAACATGATCTTATCCAGTATTTCGGGGCTCTGGAAAAACTACCGCTTCATGTATCGCTCCTTGCCGCTTTTTCCAGTATGAAAGTAGATTACGATATCGAAGAAGGAGAAGCGTATGACGGAACCGGACAAAGAGCAGAATTTAAGTTGGGGACCTATACCATACAGGGACTGGCATCACTCGATTTTCCTTTTATTTCGGTTTTTGGGAGCCTCGGATACTCAGGGGGAACATCGAGGTTGAACGTCTTGGGGACTTACGAAGTGGATTACCAGGTGGCAGGTGTATTTTCACGTACGCAGACCTTTACCGACCCTATCGGGCTGAAATATGGGGTAGGAAGTATGCGGGCCGGAATAGGAGCAAGGCTCAACCTGGCTTTTTTCAAACTATTTGCAGAGTACGCTATGCAGGAATATAATATGATTACTGCCGGGATCGCCTTCAGTTTCAGGTAAAATATAAGTAAGAGTATAAGGAAAGGCGGTTTTAAGACCGTCTTTTTTACTTTTCCGGAAGTTGTTTTTCTCTGCCCGTGTTTTTTACTAACTTCCCTTTCCGATAAACCGTATCATTACGGCCCGAATCTCAAAATATATAGCATGGATTTCGACAGACTGTTTCGTTTTTTACACGATCTCAATAACAACAACCACAAAGAGTGGATGGATACCCACAGGGCAGCCTACCATCAGGTTCGGGATGACTATAAGCAATGGGTGGAAGCATTGGATGCGGAACTTGCGGAGATAGATCCGGAGTATGAACATACGCCTCCGGGTAGGGCACTGAACAGGATTAATAACAACCTTCTGTATCATCCGGACAGGCCTGTATATAAAGACCATTTCGGGGTGGTGATGGATAAGATACCGGGGAAGAGCGAATTTTATATCCATCTCGGGATATCGGAGTCTTTTATTGCCGGAGGGTTCTTCCGGCCGGAAAGGGAGATCCTGTCCAGCATCCGGGATGCGATAGATTATAACGGGGAAGTGCTGGAAGATATCCTGAATAAACCATCTTTTCGGAAGTTGTTTCCCGACGGGCTCTATAACGATCGTCTGAAGACAACGCCTAAGGGATACCATAAAACGCATCCCCACATCCGGCTTCTGCGTAACAAGAGTTATGTGGTGACCCATAATTTAACACAAACAGAGATCACATCTCCCGGGTTCAGGGATAAGGTGATCTCTGTGTACAGGGAGTTAATTCCCTTTCGTGATTACCTGAATACGGCGATTACCGTATAGCGGTTTATTTGGCAGGAAAGCCAGGGCTCTCTTTTACTTCTTCGATCTGTAACGTATGGCGTGCACCGTGCGCGGCTATGAGTAAAGTGTATTGGTAAGCATCGATCGGCCCCATAGGAGAATCGGCAACATGATTACGCAACTCTTCAATAGGTGTATCCTTTATAAACTTCAGGATTTCTTTACGTTGTTTTTCAAAATCTTTCAGCGCGGTTTTGGTGTCGGTGTACGTGCTGGCAGGCTGTATAGGTTCCGGGGCCTTGGCTTTATAGCTTCGGTCTGTCATGGTTTTGATCAGGTCTTCATCGGTGATTTTTATTTCCTCGCGCCGTTCCGGGTTTGCCGGTGCTTCCATCAGTTTTTTGATGTTTTCGAATAAAAAAGCCTCCGTAAGGATGATGTGTTCCAGACATTGGTTTATAGACCAGGATTCGGGTTTCGGCTGATAGCCCAGTTGGTCCTTGCTCAGTCCTTTGATACTTCCGGTCAGTTTCTTTGCGGTCTCCTTGTAATAATCGAGGAGGAATTGTTTGTCCCCGGCTTCCGTTCCGGACTTCACGGAAGTGGACAGCATATATCCCGGAGCAAAAGCTGTCAGGGTGAGAAAAGATACGATAAGAATAGCTGTTTTTTTCATGGTTTTTGTTTTAAAGTTAAGGCAGTTTCCGGTAGGGTTCCGATTTCCTGAAAGGAATAAGTTGGCGAAGGCGTTCATCACAGAGATAGACCCCAAGCCATATCAACACCCCGAAAATGACAGAAAAGTAAACCGGTTGTTCCACCCGGAAATGTGTGGCTGTTGCGCCACCGAGATATCCCGTGAGCAGAATGGCTCCAAGTACGGAAGTCCGCGGAATGAGATAGACCACAGTACACAGTAGCAGGGTTACTCCCATGGGAATGACCGTGTTTTCCGGGTAGCCCAGCTCGACACTCCCTTCCACCGAGGGGGCCGCCTTTACAATTTTCATAATGGCATCCAGAAGGAGGAACAGGGAGAGGAGTATACTGATGACTTTTCCCGTCCAGAACATTTTCTTCGGAACTTTTTTTGAGATTTCCGGTGGTGTTTCCATAATATCTTTGGTTTTTTATTGATAAAATAAAGGACTTTGTCGTATAAAGATAGTGTTTTTATTGTGTTTTGATTTGTATGACAAAGGAAGTGAGCTCCTTTATTTTGAGATCTTTAAAGTTGCTGAATACATATATATCGCAAAAAGCATAGGTTGTTTTATCGGACGAATGCATCGCTCCATGTACACAGGCTATTTTTCCATGCGTAATGATGTGTTTGATCTCCAGATCGAATTTGTCTTCGCTCTTCATGGTTTCCAGAGCTGCCGAGAAAGCTTCTTCACCTTGTATTATGCGGTTGCCTGTCATATTCCATACGATATCTTCCGAAACATGTGCTCTTATAAACGAGATGTTGTTTTCGGAAAAAGCACGGTTGAACTCCCGGAGGAAATTTTCTTTTGCCGTCATATTGCTGTTTTTTGCATGTACTATTGTTGTTGCGCTTTGTTGCCTTCGAAACTGATCATCCACGGGATCCCGAATTTATCGGTAAAAGAGCCGTAGCGTTCTGCCCAGAAAGTTTCGGCCAAAGGCATTTCGGTTTTCCCCCCTTCCGTCAGGGCGTTCCACAGGCGCTCGCATTCCGTCAGACTTTCCGGGTTCAGTACGATATACATATTATTACCCTGTTGCAATTGCTGCCCCAGACATTCCAGGGAATCGGTTCCCATTAAAATGGTATTTTTTCCTATGGGAATAGCGATATGGCCTATTTTGTTCCGGTCTTCTTCAGAAAATTCTTCCATTCCCGGCATGTCCGGGAAATCTTTGAAACGCATCACCATGAGAAATTCGGTATTGAAAACAGCCTTGTAAAAAGTGAAGGCCTGTTCTGTCTTTCCCGCAAAATTGAGATAAATACTTACGTTGTCCATGATCACTGTTTTTTTAGAGATGTGGGTTATAAAATGTTTAGTATTCGTATGTTATGGTATAGCAAAGCTCGGAAAGAAATCCCGTTTCCACAGTGTGTATAACTGCCATAATCGGGGGGTGTTTGTGACAAAAGATGATTTCTGACGAAACAACGGAGCACATAGTAAGTGTCGAGAAAATAGGGCAAAATCCCGGGAAGTGAAAAAGACGTATTACCCGGAAGCCACTCCCGGGATAACATGGATGAAAATAGAGGGTAAGCGGTATGGGAAAACCGGTAGTGCCTGATCCGGGTTAGGGGATATTCAGGTATTTATGGGTCTGAAGGGAAACTTTCCACCTCGGGTTTTTCATGACAAAGGTTACGATCTCCGGGATCATTTTATCCCTTCGGCTCCATTCCGGTTGCAGATATAGGATACAGTCTTTATTGACTTTCGCCGCCTGCTCTTCGGCAAAATCAAAGTCGTGTTTGTTGTATATGATCACTTTCAGTTCATCTGCCTTCTCGTAGACCTCGTCTACCGGAAGCTTTATTTTTTTGGGAGAAAGACATATCCAGTCCCATATTCCGGTGAGCGGATAGGCCCCGGATGTTTCTATATGGGTTTTTAGTCCCCGGGCTTTTAATCCTGATGTCAGCGGAGCCATATTCCAGGTAAGCGGTTCTCCACCGGTGATTACGATGGTATCGGAATGCCGGGCAGCATTTTCTATGATGTGCTCAACGGCGGTTGGGGGGTGGGTCTCGGCGTTCCAGCTCTCCTTAACATCACACCAATGGCAACCTACATCACATCCGCCTACACGGATAAAGTATGCAGCCGTTCCTTTGTGATACCCCTCTCCCTGTATGGTATAGAACTCTTCCATTAAAGGAAGCATTAATCCCTTTCCTACCAATTCCGAAACCTCTTCTTTTATCATGCCGCAAAGATACGACAAGAAGTCGGAAGTGTGAAGCGGAGTTTCTTTCTTATCAAAGAAGTATGGGTATATGTACTATATTAAGAGACTTCCTGTTCCGGATTTTTGAAAAATTAACCTATTTTTATAAAAAAAATAATAGATGAGCCGGGAAGAAAGCTTTTTAAAAGACATTGCGGAGGGCTATGCCATCCAGGGAGATGCCATAGTTCTCGGGGCTGCGATGCTCGACGGGGAACCCGTTGCCGATGCCTTGGTACAAATACCTTTGAAAATGTTCAATCGTCACGGACTCATTGCCGGGGCTACGGGAACAGGAAAGACCAAAACATTACAAATCCTGTCCGAGCACCTTTCAAGTCAAGGTATCCCCGTATTACAAATGGATATTAAGGGCGATCTGAGCGGAATAGCAAAACCCGGCGAAGCATCGGATTTTATTAAAGACCGGCATGAGAAAATAGGACTGCCTTACGAATCTCAGGGTGCCCCGGTAGAATTGATGACAATTTCGGATCAGGATGGGGTGAGGCTCAGGGCTACCATTTCCGAGTTCGGACCGGTACTGTTGTCCCGTATCCTGGATCTCAACGACACCCAGGCCGGGGTCATGGCCGTAGTATTCAAGTATTGCGACGATAACCATTTTCCTTTACTGGACCTCAAGGACCTTAAAAAAACGTTGCAGTATATCACCAATGAGGGGAAAAAGGAGATCGAAAAGGAATACGGCAGGATATCTGCAGCATCCACAGGTGCCATACTCAGAAAACTGATAGAACTCGAACAACAGGGCGCCGAACTTTTTTTCGGAGAACGTTCTTTTGAAATCGAAGATCTGATGCGAATCGACGAACAGGGGAAAGGGTATGTAAATATTATCCGGCTTACGGATATTCAGGACAGGCCCAAACTGTTTTCTACGTTCATGCTCAGTCTTTTGGCAGAAATGTATAACACGATGCCTGAACAGGGGGATACCGACAGGCCCGAGCTGGTGGTTTTCATCGATGAGGCCCACCTGATCTTCGACGAGGCGAGCAAGGCACTACTCGATCAGATAGAAAGTATAGTAAAGCTGATCCGTTCCAAGGGCGTAGGACTTTATTTCTGTACGCAACTCCCTACCGATGTGCCCGATGCGGTACTTTCGCAGTTAGGTTTAAAAATCCAGCATGCATTAAGGGCCTTTACGGCTAAAGACCGGAAAGCCATAAAGCTTACGGCGGAGAATTATCCGGTGAGCAATTATTATGATACGGCAACGGCGTTGACTTCTTTGGGGACGGGGGAAGCCCTGGTGACGGGACTGAATGAGAAGGGAAGACCGACACCGTTGGCCGCTACGATGCTCAGGGCGCCTATGAGTCGTATGGATGTACTGACAGCCGGAGAGATCAGTGAGATTATTGCAGGCTCCGGACTTCGTAAAAAATACAATGAAGTTATTGACCGCGAGAGTGCTTATGAGATACTCGACAGTAAGATCGAGCAGGCAGAAAGCAAGGAAGCCCGGGAACAGGCTGCTAAAGAACAGGAAAAAGCTGCAAAATCCGCATCAGGACGGTCGTCCGGTCGCATGAATCCCTGGATAAAGCTTTTTACAAGTGCCACTTTTATACGCGGAGTGTTCGGAGTGCTAAATAAACTTACCCGTAATACCTCTTCTTACAGGGGAAAATAACAAGGGGTGCTCCCTCCTGGTTATATATGTTTTTAATACGTAATTGCAAGATTACGATTTTGGGAAGGTAAATAAAATCATAATTATATTATATGAATACACATGTAGGAAGCCGGATAAAAATCCGGCTTTTTTTATACAAAAAATCAAACTGCATGCTTTGTACAGGGAAGACCACTAAATTTATGGAACAAAATAGACGCGCGCAAAACTATCTTGTAAATCCAAACGATTCATTAACCTTTAAAACATTTTATTATGAAAAATCTTGAAAACTATGGTGTACAGGAACTCGAACTTTCCGAAATGCAAAATATAGACGGAAGCTTTATTCCGCTTGTTATTTTCGGAGTAGCCTATACCGCAGCACAGGTAGCTACCGGTATGGGAATAGCTTTCGGAGCAGGAGTAACCATAGGGGCGGCCGCGTATCTTGCCGGCAGATAGTCAATAATCATAAAATTAATAAATTACAACCATGAAAAATTCATTAACTTTAGACGATTATAACGTTCAGGAACTTACCGGCGAGCAGCTGGTTGAAACAGAAGGAGGAGCTGTACCCGCAGTAGTAGTAGGGGTAGCTCTGGTAGGAGGTGCCTTTGTAGCCGGACTGGCTGTAGGTGCTCTTGCTGCCTGGGCTGTTTATGAAATAACGCATTAAATCTGTTCATAATCATAACACCTTCCCGGAAGGGCTCATACCTTTCCGGGAAAACCCAAAACCTATTTACTTATGGAACGACATGAAATTATGAGTCTTGCTTTCAAGATGTTCTTTGTAGGGACGATCATCGGAGCATTTATATTTCTGGCCGTGATCTGGTGAAGGAAAAAGAAAAAGTGCCCATAGTGCACTTTTTTCTTTACAGATCCTCGTCCGTAATTGGTTTGTTCAGGATCTTACTTCTTACCTCGTTAAAATAACTCCTGCCTATGGTAAAACGTTGCCCGCCGATTTCAATACTGTTTCCCTCCAGGGCATCTATTTTTTCCAGAGATACCGTGTAAGAACGGTGGATACGGATAAATTTATCTGCCGGTAGTTCTTCAGTGAAACTGCTCAGTGTCTGGTGCACGATATATTTCCCGGTATGTGTGTTGATCTTGATATAGTCCTTCAGGCTTTCTATGATCGTAATTTCATCCAGGAAGATCTTTTTCATTTTCTTTTTGTCGATCTTGATAAAAATAAACTTCCGCTCTCCCGGATCTCCGAATTCGTTTTTATGTTGCATGGTACGCATGCGAAAGGCTTTGTTTACTCCCATTACAAACCTGTGGAGCGGAATAGGTTTGATGAGGTAATCCAGTACTTCGAGTTCGTAGCTTTCCACAGCGTGTTCTTGGTAAGCCGTGGTAATGATGACCATGGGTTTGACACTCATGCTTTTGAGGAGATGGAGGCCATTCATCACCGGCATGTTGATGTCCAGGAAAATGAGGTCTACTTCGTTTTCCCGCATGAAATCCATACTTTCTAGCGCATTGCCGAATGTGGCAATGAGCTCCAGACCTTTGGTCTGTCCGATATAGTTTTTCAGTACGTTAATAGCCAGAGGTTCATCATCAATTACGATACATCGTATAACCATGTTGTGTTACTTTTGGAGTTAGCCCGTTTTCGTTAACCGGAAAAGCTCAGCCAACTTTTATTTTTAAATCTACTATATATTTATGGTCTTTCTCATAGATGTTCAGGTCATATTCATGTTTTTTGTATCCCAGGGCCAGTCTTTTTTTAACGTTTTTGATGCCTATTCCCCCCGAAGGTTTTCCGGCGGGACTCATATTTTCAAAGGGCTGGAGGGGTATGGTGTTAGCAACTTTAAAGTACAGGTAATCGCCTTCGACAAGAAAATAGATATCTATACACACCTCTTCGATATTTTTATTGGCACCATGCTTAAAACAATTCTCAATAAATGATAGTAAAAGCATCGGAGGAATCTTTTTACCTTCAATATCACCGGAAATCTCCATGTTTATTTTAAGGGAATCCCCGTATCGCATCCGTTCCAGATCGAGATAATTCTGCAGACATAAGATCTCTTTGGATAAACTCTGTTTTCGCTGTTTGGTCTCATAAAGCAGGTAGCGCATCAATTCGGAAAGTTTCAGTATGGTTTCCGGTGTTTTTTTGGATTGTTCTATAGACAAAGAATAAATATTGTTCAGGGTGTTGAAAAAGAAATGGGGAGAGACCTGGGTGCGGAGAAAACGCAGCTCGGTTTCCAGTTGTACCCTTTCCAGTTCGGAGGCCCTTTTGTGTTCCCGGAGCCAATCGGCAGTGATCTTTATGGCTGTGACAAAAGACACCACGTACAGTTCTCCGAGCATCATCTGCATGACATAATTAAAAGACAGCGTCGTGGTTTCTTCCGGTCCTTCCGGCCATACGTTGGTACTGATCAGGAAATACGTCAGATAAAACTTCACCAGAACCATCACAAAAATAGCTAAGAATATGCCTGCAGTGTACGATACGAACTTCTTCCGGTAGATGAGCTTCGGCATCAGGTAATAGAGGTTGAAGTAACACAGGGTCATATGGATCGGAAAGCCCACGATGTTCGCTTTCAGGGAATACCAGTAATCGTGATAGTAACTTCCCCAGCGCAGGGTGTTGAAAAGAAAATAAACCAGCCAGAAAATAATATGGTGCTTAGTCTCTATGCGGTAATTAGCGGAGAGATTAAAATCGAAAAAGATTCCTGATTTTTCGTTTTTTGCCATAATTCTTTTACACCTTTTCCGGAGGTGTGTGCTACATTTTTGAGCCGTCTTGCCGCGTTTCCTTATTTTGCCGGAGATGGCTTTTTTCCTTTCCGGGCCGGAAACCGTGCCGCGTCTTTTGCGCCTTATATTCTAAGTGACTTTTATGACGTTTGGCTCTTAAAAAATGTTGTTGGTCTAAATTTATTCTTTAAGTTCTCAAAAATATAAATATTTGGTAACATCCCCGAGGATTAAATTTATACATAATCCATCTCCAAAGCAACCGGATGAATAGGTATCGGGTTAATGATAAGTAGATTAGAGGGATGCAATTAACAAATAAAGACGGACTCCACAAACTATTGTATGAAAAAAAAATGTGCTTCTTACGCATTACTCGGAATGATGTGTGCCCTGGTCTCCTGTGGCGGGGGTGAGAAAAAGGAAAAAAGCGAAACAGAAGAAAAAACACCCGAACTCACACAATATGCCGATCCTTTTATAGGTACCGGCGATCACGGGCATACCTATCCCGGAGCTACGGTGCCTTACGGGATGATACAGCTCAGCCCCGATAACGGTACTGCTGGTTGGGACTGGTGTTCCGGATATCATTATACCGACTCCATAGCTGTGGGCTTCGGTCACCTGCACCTGAGTGGTACGGGGATCGGCGACCTGGCAGACCTGCTTTTTATGCCGGTAAACAAAGAAGTCGATCTGTCTGTCAAGATAGCTTCGCGCGACGATTATCCCTTCAAATCGAGATACACTCACGAAAACGAAACGGCAACCCCCGGATACTATCAGGTGTACCTGGAAGACCACAGGATCAATGCAGAACTCACGACATCCGAAAGAACCGGGTTCCACCGTTATACCTTTTCCGAAAATGATCCGCAATCCGTAGTCGTCGATCTCGGATTTGCAATCAATTGGGATAAGGCCGTAGATACCAGGATTACGGTAGAAGACGAAACCACGATCAGCGGATATCGCCACAGTACCGGATGGGCCAAAAACCAGAAATTGTTTTTTGTAGCGCAATTCTCCAAACCGATTACCGGGCATAATCTCTACGCCGAATCGAAGCGCGTAGAAGGAGCAGAAGAAGTAACCGCTGCGAAAACTTCTGCGCAATTGTTCTTTGATGAAAAAACCGGCGATACGCTCGAAGTAAAACTGAGCCTTTCTTCCGTAAGTATCGATAATGCCAGGGAGAATATGAAAGAACGCGAAGGATTTGATTTTGATGCGGTAAGAGCCGATGCCGACAAAATATGGAATACGACCCTGGATAAAATAGAAATCGAAACTCCGGTAGATTCCCTGAAAACCATTTTCTATACAGCATTGTATCATACCCGTCTGGCTCCTGTTACGTTCAGTGATGCAAACGGGCAATTCCGCCTGCAGAACGATAGCATCGTAACGGCCAAAGACTATACAGCATATTCCACCTTGTCTCTCTGGGATACGTTTCGTGCCGCACAACCGTTGATGACATTACTCGATGCCGATAAAGTATCTGATATCATCAATTCCATGCTGGTGTATTATGCCGAGAACAAAACACTTCCGGTATGGACATTGTACGGTAACGAAACCTATACCATGACCGGAAATCACGCCATTCCGGTTATTGCGGAAGCTATACTTAAGGGGATTGGTGGTTTCGATAAGGAAAAATCTTTCGAGGCCATGAAAGTAACCATGATGAAAGACGAAGAAAGCCGGGGGACTAAGTTTTATAAAGAATTCGGATATGTTCCTTATAACCTTTTGGACGAGTCTGTTACCATTACACTCGAATTTGCTTATGACGACTGGTGTATAGCACAGGTGGCCAAAAAACTGGGTAAGCAGGAAGACTACAAATACTTTATGGAAAGATCGAATGCCTTTAAACATCTTTACGATGTCGAAACCGGGTTTATGCGTGGAAAATCGGACAAGGGAAAGTGGCATGAGCCTTTCGATCCTAAGCTTTCCATTCACAGAAAAGGTACCGACTATACCGAAGGAAATGCATGGCAGCACAGCTGGTTCGTACTTCATGATGTAGACGGACTGATAGAACTTCACGGAGGCAAAAAGCCCTTTACCGATATGCTGGAGCAGTTATTTACCGAGAGTTCCGAGATCAATGGAGGGGATGCCTCTCCCGATATCTCAGGACTGATCGGACAGTATGCACATGGTAACGAACCGAGTCATCATATTGCTTACATGTTCAATATTGCCGGAGAACCGTGGCGTACCCAGTACTGGGTGAGAGAGATCCTCAACACGCAGTATGATACTACCCCTGCAGGATTGAGCGGAAATGAAGATTGCGGACAAATGTCGGCCTGGTATGTGTTCAGTGCTATGGGAATCTATCCTTATAACCCCTCTTCCGGTACGTACCAGATAGGAAGTCCCTTGTTTGAGAAATCCGTTATCAAAGTTTCGGATGATAAGACTTTTACCATAAAGGCAAACAAGGTGTCCGATAAAAACATATACATTCAGTCGGCCACAATCAACGGTAAAGAACTGAACAGGACCTTTATTACACACGAAGAAATGATTTCCGGTGGAGAACTGGAATTCGAAATGGGGCCCGAACCGAATAAGAACTGGGGTGTAAGTGCCGAAAAACAGGTAGATGAATAGTGTAGATGTTCTTATTATTGCCCTGTATATCATCTTAACCCTTTCTATCGGGGTCTGGGTGTCGAGAAAGGCATCCAAGGGGCTTGATGGATATTTCCTCGGAGGGAACACTATAAAATGGTATTATCTCGGACTCAGCAACGGGTCCGGGATGTTCGACGTTTCCGGAACTGCCTGGATGGTCGGAATATTATTTCTGTATGGTGTAAAGAGTTTCATGTTCATGTGGATGTGGCCGATCTGGAACCAGATCTTTGTCATGGTGTTCCTGGCGGCCTGGATCAGGCGGTCCAACATCATGACCGGCTCCGAATGGATACTCACCCGTTTCGGCGATGACCGTGCGGGGAGAGCATCGCACCTGATTGTTGCCGTATTCGCCGTAGTGGCGGCGGTAGGCTTTATCGCCTATTTTTTTGAAGGTGTCGGAAAATTTATGACCATTATACTTCCATGGGACTTGTCTCTCACCTTAGGTAATATGCTTCTGCTCACATCCGAGCAGGCATATGCACTGACTATCATTCTGCTTACCACCATATACACCATTAAGGGAGGGATGTACTCCGTGGTGGCTACGGAAGTACTGCAATACCTGATCATGGTGCTTGCCGGTGTGCTTATAGCAGTATATGCATTTATAGCCGTAAGCGATGCGCAGATCGCCGAGTTTATTCCGGCTGAATGGAAGAATATCTTTTTCGGTAACGAACTGGAGGGATTCTGGGATGGCAAACTGGCTACCTTTAACGAACTCATCGATACCCAGGGGTATAAAATGTTCGGTGCTTTTATCGGGATGACACTGCTCAAAGGCTTTTTTGCCAGTGTAGCAGGGCCCACTCCGAGTTATGATATGCAACGTATACTTTCTACCAGGAGTGTAAAAGATGCTGCGTATATGAGCGGATTCACCAATCTTGTGCTCTTTATACCCAGGTATCTTCTCATTGCGGGTATTGTTATTATAGGTCTTGTTTACATAGGGCCTTCTATGGCCGCATCCGGATCGGTCACTTCCAACGACCTGGAAATGATCCTTCCCAAAGTAATTAATAACCATGTCCCTGTAGGGATCAAAGGCTTGCTGCTCGCCGGTCTTCTGGCGGCATTTATGTCGACATTTTCCGCTTTCGTAAATTCGGGGCCGGCCTATATTGTCAATGACATCTACAAAAAGTATTTCAGACCCAAAGCGCCGGACAGGCATTATATAACCGCCAGTCATATAGCTTCTTTCTTCGTGGTTATTCTCGGTGTGATCATGGGCTTTTTTGCCGAGTCGATCAACTCCATTACCTTGTGGATTACCAGTGCGTTGTACGGAGGATATGTCGCAGCGAATTTCCTGAAATGGATCTGGTGGCGGTTTAACGGATGGGGATATTTCTGGGGGATGCTTTCCGGGTTGATCATCGCTACGTTGCAATTCCTGATGGATCATAACAAGGGCAGCTTTGCCGAAGGGTCTTTTCTCTATGAGGCAGCCAATATCCCGGCCATATACCTGTTCCCGGTCATTTTCGGTTTTTCGCTGCTTGGATGTATTCTCGGAACACTTCTTACGCCCGCGACAAATGTGGAGACGCTGAAGCAGTTTTATACCAATGTAAGGCCCTGGGGATGGTGGAAGCCGGTGTATATGCAATTGAAGGCATCGGGTAGTGATATCCGGGAAAACAAGAATTTCGGCATGGACATGCTCAATTGTGCCATCGGTATCGTATGGCAGTCGAGTATGATACTGCTCCCCGTATTTTTTATGGTCAGGGCTTATTCCAAAGCCCTGATATGGTTCGCTATATTTGCCGTAACTTCGGCCATACTGAAGTATACCTGGCTTGATAAAGTACGGAAATACAAAGATTAAAAAAAGTCTAATACCTAACATTCAGATATCATATGAATACTATTCCATGGCAGGATAAACCGGAAAATTGTAAGGACGTAATGTGGCGTTACAGTGCAAACCCTATTATAGACAGGTACGCCATTCCTTCATCCAACAGTATTTTTAACAGTGCCGTAGTACCTTTCGGAGACGGATTTGCCGGAGTCTTCCGGTGCGATAACAAGGCGGTACAAATGAATATTTTTGCCGGTTTCAGTAAGGACGGAATACACTGGGATATAGAGCATGAACCGATAGTTTTCGTTCCCGGTAATACAGAGATGATAGATTCGGATTACAAATACGATCCGAGGGTAACGTTTATCGAAGACCGTTACTGGATTACCTGGTGCAACGGATACCATGGTCCGACCATAGGTATCGGTTATACTTTCGATTTCAAAGAGTTTCACCAATGTGAAAATGCATTTCTGCCTTTTAACCGAAACGGCGTGCTGTTTCCAGAAAAGATCAACGGCAGATATGCCATGCTGAGCAGGCCGAGTGACAACGGGCATACCCCTTTCGGAGATATCTATATCAGCTATAGTCCGGATATGAAATACTGGGGCGAGCATCGTTGTGTGATGAAAGTAACCCCTTTCGTGGACAGTGCCTGGCAATGTACCAAGATCGGAGCAGGGCCTATCCCGATCCTTACCGACGAAGGCTGGCTGACATTCTATCACGGGGTGATCAATACCTGTAACGGTTTCCGGTATTCTGTAGGAGCTGCCTTGCTGGATAAGAATGAGCCTGAGAAAGTAAAATACAGAACACAGCCCTATTTGCTGGCACCTGCGGAGACATACGAAATGGTAGGAGATGTGCCTAATGTGGTTTTTCCCTGTGCAGCATTACATTCGCACGAAGAAGATAAGCTGGCCTTGTATTACGGAGCCGCAGATACTGTAACAGCTATGGCTTTTGGGCGTATCAGCGAGATCGTCCGGTTTGTCAAAGAAAACAGCTTGTAAAACAGACAGAAAGTTATGGATAGTATAAACCAACCGGAATTCTACCGACAAAAAAGTTCCCTCTTTTTTACGGCGATCTTTTCGCTGCTCTGCTTCGGTGCCTTTGCCCAGCAGAAGATAGTGGCACCCAGGCAGTATACGGCTTTTAGAACTTCCGAAGCTATGAATATAGACGGAAAAGCAGACGAGGAAGCCTGGGAAAAAGCAGTTTGGAGTGCGGATTTTATAGATATCGAGGGTGTCAGAACCCCGACCTATAAAACCAATGTAAAAATGTTATGGGACGAAGAGTACCTGTATTTCTATGCCGAAATGGAAGAACCCCATGTGTGGGGCAACCTCAAGCAAAGAGATACCGTGATTTTCTACAATAACGATTTTGAGATCTTTATAGACCCGGACGGTGATACCCATAACTACATGGAATTTGAAATCAATGCCCTGAATACCATCTGGGATTTGTACCTTGTAAAACCTTATCGCGAAAGCGCACCGGTGATCGATAGCTGGGATATACAGGGAATCAAAACGGCCGTACATATCAACGGAACGCTGAACAATCCGGAAGATACCGACAAAGGGTGGAGTGTCGAGATTGCCATGCCCTGGAAAGTGCTTTCCGAAGCGAATACCCTCGCCACGAAGGAAGTCCCGGAAAATGAGTTCTGGCGAATCAATTTTTCCCGTGTCAACTGGGACTTCGACCTTGAAAACAACAGGTACGCGCGCAAGAAGGATAAGGACGGCAAGTATCTGCCGGAATACAATTGGGTGTGGTCTCCGCAGTGGGTGATCAACATGCACGAACCTGAGTGGTGGGGATATGTGTATTTTTCTGCCGCTACGCCCGGAAGCAAGGATGAGTTCCGTATTCCGGAAGACGAAAAGATCAAATGGGAACTCTATGCCCTGTACCGCAAGCAGAAAAAACATTTTCAGGAATCGGGAGACTGGATAACTTCCGTAAAACAATTGGTGGAACACCCCGTAATTATCGGTGGGAAATCCGTTAAAATTGCCCTGGAAGTACATAGTGAGGGATGGAACCTGATCGCGGTAAGTCCCTTCACGGGGAAGCAACTTGTGCTCCGGGAGGACGGAAAGTTCAGTGCCAGAAAAGAAAATACCGGAAAGTAACCCGGAATATCCGTAGCATAATATTTACCAATACCTAAAACCAATAAATACACACAGATGAAACTCTTAAAACTCACCATGCTTTTTACCCTGGTCTGTCTTGTTTCCTGCGGAAAACAGGAAAAGGCAGCGGATGTAAAAGAACAAAAAGACACGACCGGCCATACGGATTCCAAAGCATTTAAATATTGGACTTGGATCACTGCCGATGCCAAGAGGGATGATGACTCCTATAAAAAAGAATTTACCCGTTATAAGGACAACGGGCTCGATGCCGTATTGATCAATACCAATACCGACCCGGAGCTGTTGGGAAGACTGACCCCTTTGGCACGTGAAGCCGGACTGGAAGTTCATGCCTGGCTGATGGCCATGAACAGGCCCGGAGATTCCGTGGCTTTACAACATCCGGACTGGTATGCTGTGAGCCGTGAAGGAAATTCGTGTTTTGATCACAGACCCTACGTAGATTATTACCAGTGGCTCTGCCCCACAAAAGAAGATTCGAGGAACCACGTACTCGGACTTGTCGAAGGCCTTGCCAAAGTAGAAGGAGTGGCCAGCGTACACCTGGACTACATCCGTTTCCCCGATATTTTTCTTCCTATAGGGTTGCTCCCCAAGTACGATTTGGAGCAGAAAACGGAGCTTCCCGAGTTCGATTTTTGTTATTGTGATGCCTGTGTAGCCGAATTTGAGAAAATACATCATAAAAATCCGAAGGAATTCGAAGATCCTGCCCTTGATATGGAATGGAAGCAATTCCGTCTGAACAAGATCAGAGCTGTCGTAAACGATGCTTATAAGATAGCTCACGACCATGGAAAAATACTCACGGCAGCCGTTTTCCCTTACCCGGAAATGGCCGATCACATGGTTCGCCAGCGTTGGGACAAATGGGATATCGATGTAGTGCTTCCGATGATCTATCACAATTTCTACAACGAAGAAACCGATTGGATAGGATTTGCGACCAGGCAGGGTGTTGAAGACCTCAAAAACAAGAAAACCGAATTACATACCGGTATCTATGTGCCGGAAATGTCTCCTTCTGAGATTAAGGAAGCTGTAAAGCTGGCTAAAGATAACGGGGCGAAAGGTGTATCGTTCTTTGACGGTCCTGCACTTACCGATGATATGCTCAGGGCGATAAAAGAGACCAAAGAAGGAAAATAGTACTTCTTTAATGTCGAATGAAAAGTTTCGGAAACAAAAAGATGTAGAACAGTAAGTATGCCTGCAATGATAGACAGACGTAAATTTATTACAAAGACAGCCCTTGGCACCGTAGCAGTCGGAACGCTTTACAGCTGTGTGGATAACGGAATCAAACCTCACGATCCCCAACAGAAGAACGGAGCTGTTAAGGAGGGAGAAAAGAAAGTAAAGAAACCGGTATTGATCTCGACCTGGAATCACGGTTTGCCGGCTAATGAAGAAGCCTGGAAAACCCTGAAAAACGGCGGATCGGGACTCGATGCTGTCGAGGCCGGAGTAAAAGTTGCCGAAGCCGATCCGAAAGTATCCAGCGTAGGATATGGCGGATGGCCCGACAGGGACGGTAAGGTGACTCTCGATGCCTGTATCATGGACCACGAATTCAATTGTGGTTCCGTAGCCTTTTTACAGAATATAAAACATCCCATTTCCGTAGCCCGGAAAGTTATGGAGAAAACCCCGCATATCATGCTGGTAGGAGAAGGCGCAAAACAGTTTGCCCTGGAACAGGGGTTCAAAGAAGAAAACCTGCTTACTCCTGAGGCCGAAAAAGCATACCGGGAGTGGTTGCAGAAATCGGAGTACAAACCGGTGATCAACATCGAAAACCACGACACCATAAGCATGCTGGCTATTGACGAAAACGGGGATCTTTCCGGTGCATGTACTACCAGTGGGGCAGCCTGGAAAGTACACGGAAGAGTAGGAGACTCTCCGATTATCGGTGCCGGTCTTTTTCTCGATAATGAGGTCGGCAGTGCAGCTGCCACAGGACTCGGGGAAGCCGTAATACGTACCTCAGGCAGTGCAATGGTCGTAGAGCTTATGCGTCAGGGTAAAAGTCCCTATGAGGCTTGTAAGGAAATCGTGGAACGTATCCACAAAATCTACAGGAACCGCCCGGACCTGGAATATCTCCAGATCGGCTTTATTGCCCTGAACAAACAGGGAGAATACGGGGCGTACTGCCTGCGCCCCGGTTTCAACTATGCCGTTTACGACGAAGAGCATGGGAACCGTCTTATCGACGGGGAATACGAAATATCATAATCTTTTTGACAGACCTGTGGAGGCCCGGTTTTAGGGTCTCGCAGGTTTCTTATACCAGTCGGACCTTCCGGTTTCTCCATGCAGAAATATAGTTTCGGATATCCGTATCCCGGAAACAAACCCATTAAAAAATGAAAATAAAACCGATATACTTCACGTTACTGGTCCTGGCCGCGTGGATTTCCGGATGCGACCGTTCGGAAAAAATTACCTTTACAAAAAGTGATATCAACATCATACCGCAACCGCGGGAACTTCACCTGCAGGACGGGGCCTTTGTCTTTGACAAAAAGACCGTTTTTGTAGCCGGAGAAGAATCACATAAAATAGCGTCGATCCTGACATCGAAATTCCGTACGGTTGCAGGGTGGGAACCCGCCATTACCTCTTCCGCTCCCGAAAGTAATTACGTTGAGTTCAGGGAAGACAGTGGTATGGACCATGAAGCCTATACGCTGGAGGTTACCGCGGATCATATCGCCATTACTGCTGCCGGTTATTCCGGTTACCTGTACGGCCTGGAGACGCTGAGATTGTTACTGCCAGCAGCCATAGAAAGCCGGGACCTGCAAGAAGGTGTCACCTGGGCAGTACCAGCCGTAACGATCAACGATAGCCCGGAATACCCCTGGAGAGGACTTATGCTCGATGTATCCAGGCATTTTTTTCCTAAAGATTATGTACTTAAGGTCATAGACCGGCTGGCCATGCACAAAATGAATGTCCTTCATTTTCACCTGGTAGACGACCAGGGGTGGCGTATAGAAATTAAAAAATATCCTAAGCTGACCGGAGTAGGGGCATACCGGGTAGACAAGGAAGACATGCACTGGAATGCACGTCCTGTTCCGGACCCTTCCGAAAAAGCGACTTACGGAGGATTTTACACTCAGGAAGATATCCGTGAGATCGTGGCCTATGCCAAAGATAAAGGGGTAGAAGTCGTACCCGAAATAGAAATGCCTGCGCATGTGATGAGCGCCATAGCGTCCTATCCGGAATTATCGTGTAAAGGAGAGCCTATCATGGTACCTTCGGGAGGTGTATGGCCCATTACCGATATTTATTGTGCAGGAAAGGAATCTACTTTCGAATTTCTCGAAAACGTGCTTGCTGAAGTCATGGAACTCTTTCCTTCACGCTACATTCACGTGGGTGGTGACGAAGCCACCAAGACCAACTGGAAAACCTGTCCGCATTGCCAGAAGAGAATCAAGGAAGAAGGACTTGCCGATGTGGATGAACTCCAAAGCTATTTCATGAAACGTATGGAACGGTTTGTCAGCTCCAAAGGACGGATCATGCTGGGATGGGACGAAATACTCGAAGGCGGACTGGCCCCCGGGGCTACCGTCATGAGCTGGCGTGGTATAGAAGGCGGATGGGAAGCCTCCGCCCAGGGACATGATGTCGTCATGACCCCGGTGTCTCATTGTTATTTTGATTACTACCAGGGACCGCAGGATTCCGAACCTATGGCTTTTAATGCCTATCTCCCCTTGAGTAAAGTCTATGAGTTTGATCCCGTAGTCGATTCTATGAGTGTGGAACAGGTCGCACATGTTCTCGGAGGACAGGCCAACCTGTGGTCGGAATATATCCCTACAACCTCCCATTCCGAATATATGCTTTATCCCAGGCTTAACGCGTTGTCCGAAACCCTGTGGAGTCCGAAAGAGAAAAGAGATTGGGAAGATTTTTCATCAAGAGTACAGCATCTGTTCGGACGTTACGATATACTCGGTATCAACTATGCCAAAAGTGCTTATACTATTACGGCAGATGCTTCGGTAGATGCCAACCAGGAGGTGACCGTAGCCTTGAAAACCGAATTTCCGGATACCGATATCAGGTATGTTCTCAATGATGAAGCGCTGGACAAGGCCGTTAAATACACCGAACCTGTACAAATTACAGAGACGACAACCGTAAAGGCTTCCCTGTTCGAAAATGACAAATCCGTGGGTAATGTATTTGAGCGTACGTTTACCTGGCATAAGGGCGTAGGGAAAAAAGTGGCTTACACCCGGGAGTGGAACAAGAATTATCCCGGAGCAGGCACATCCAATATGGTTAATGTCCTGCGGGGAAGCAAGGATTTTCACGACGGACAATGGCAGGCCTGGATAGGTCATGACATGGAAGTCGTTATCGACCTGGAAAACGCTTCCGGTATTCGAAAGGTTGCGGTCGGAGCCATGGAAAATCAGGGAGCCGGAATCTACTACCCGGTCCGTGTCGAGGTTTACCTCTCCGAAAATGGAAAAAGCTTCACCAAAGCCGGCGAGATACAACGGGATTATGCCAAAAACGGCAGTGCGGATATCAAGGATTTCGAAGTGGATTTTCCGGAGCAATCCGCACGTTATGTAAAGGTTAAAGTTACAAATCAGGGGAAAACCCCATTAGGTGGTAATACCTGGCTTTTTGTCGATGAGATCGTAGTGGAATAATAATCTCTCCGGGAGAGTGCAGGGCAGTGTCCTGTAGAAACAAATTATAATATGAAGACATTAAAAATAGCATCTGTAAGCTTTCTGATTTCTCTTTTCAGCGGATACGCACAGGAAAAACCCGTAGATTATGTCAACCCTTTTATAGGGACTTCCAATTTCGGAGCGACTAATCCGGGGGCTATCGCCCCGAGGGGAATGGCCAGTGTATCGCCTTTTAATGTGGCGGGAAAACATAATGTACTCGAGAAAGACAGTCGATGGCTGTCCAACCCGTATGTTAATGAAAACACTTTCCTCACCGGTTTTACCCATGTCAACCTCAGTGGGGTCGGTTGCCCGGATCTGGGAGTAGTTATTACAATGCCTACTACGGGAGGATTGGAAACCGATCACCTCAAATACGGTACGACTTATACCGGTGAAGAGGCCAGGGCAGGTTATTATGCCGTAAACCTTTCGCGTTACCACATCAAGGCAGAAGCTACGGCCAGTACGCGAACGGGAATAACACGATATACGTTTCCGGCGGGAAAATCGAATATCCTCCTCAACCTCGGTCTCGGTCTTACCAACGAACTGGGAGCTATGGCCAAAGTGGTATCTCCTACGGAGATCGAAGGAATGCGTACCGTAGGTTCGTTTTGTTATAACAGCCCGGAACAGGCATACCCGGTATACTTTGTAGCCCGATTTTCTATTCCTGCCGAGGAATTCGGTATTTGGAAAAAACCGGCTACCTATGATGGGGTCGAAGCACAATGGATGACTTATAACGGGAAAACCCGAATAATGAAAGGCTTTACCCGGGAGGTTATAGGCGATAGTATAGGCGCGTATTTCCGTTATGATTTCAAAGAAACCACGCAGGTGGAAGTACAGATAGGCGTATCGTATGTAAGCATAGCCAATGCGAGGGAGAACCTCGACCGGGAAGCCGGGGGACTCTCCTTTGATGAGGTCTACGAAAAAACGCGGAATGCATGGAACGAACAGCTTTCCAGGATTGAAGTGGAAGGCGGGACCACGGATGATAAGACCATTTTCTACACCGCATTATACCACACACTTATTCATCCTAATATCTTTAACGACAGCAATGGCGAATATCCCGAAATCGCCACAGGAAAGACGGGTAAAACCGATAAGCGAAGGTTTACGGTATTTTCTCTGTGGGACACCTATCGCAATTACCACCAGTTTATGAGCCTGGTTTACCCCGATCAGCAACTGGAAATGGTGAAGAGTATGCTCGATATGTACGATGAAAACGGTTGGTTGCCCAAATGGGAGCTGAATGCTACCGAGACATTTACTATGGTCGGTGATCCGGCATCCGTAGTTCTGGCAGATACATATCTCCGCGGGTTGAAGGGCTTCGACGTGGAAAAGGCTTATAAGGCGATGAAAAAAGGGGCTACGACGATAGAAAACAATCCGTTGCGCCCAGGGTTGGATGACTATGTCCGCGATGGGTTTGTCAATACCGAAAGTCCGGTCGACGGTTCAGTTTCTACAACCCAGGAGTACAATATTTCCGACTATGCCATAGCACAACTGGCAAGGGCACTCGGAAAAAAGGAAGACCACAAACTGTTTACGGAACGGTCCCTGTCCTATCGGAAACTGTTTGATAAGAAGCTGAAAGTACTGCGTCCCCGCACCTCCGACGGAAGCTGGTACGAACCTTTCGATCCCTTGAAAGGAGCTAACTTCGAGAAAAATGTAGGATTTATCGAAGGGAATGCCTGGCAATATGTCTTTATGGCTCCTCACGATGTCAAAGGACTGATAAGGCTGGTGGGAGGAAACCGGAACTTTGTCAAACAACTCGATTATATTTTTGACGAAGGACATTACGATATGGCCAACGAACCTGATATCGCATATCCCTTTCTGTACAACTATGTAAAAGGTAGCGAATGGAAGGCCCAGGAAAGGGTGAGAGCGCTGCTGGATACTTATTATAAAAATACTCCGGACGGATTACCCGGTAATGACGATACGGGAACGATGTCGGCCTGGGCGATCTATGCTATGATGGGGATTTATCCGATAACACCCGCCGATCCGGTCTACACTTTTGTGACTCCCCGGTTCGATAAGGTTATCATTCATCTCGATACCGATTACTATTCCAAAGACAAACTCATACTCTCCTGTGAAAATCCGGGAGAAGGAACATACATCCGTAAGATCAGGATAGGAAACCGGGAACATACAGGCTATTTTATTTCCGATAAGGAATTGCTGAATGCCGGGGAGATATCTTTTGAACTGACTGACAAAAAATAGAGAAGCAACTCCGTCGATGCCGGGTAGTTCCGTGCATCCTTGATGTCGGGGTGTGTTTGTATGTAAATGACCCGAAACTACATAACAGGCCGGTTGAATACACTGTCAGCCGGCCTGTTATTTGATACAAAGTTAGTCGGGAAGCCGGCAGATATACGGCACATAAGTTATCCCGGAATATCCTGTAGTCTGGCGAGGTAATCGTAATGCGCACCTTCCAGAATGAGTTCACACCCGAAACCATTGGATATCGCTGCATTTTGCAGGGTATTGTAGTCTGCATACAGCCATGGAAAGTTATTACTCTGTTCTTTTTTGTAACGCATTTGAAATTCGATTTCCCCATAGTAATCAGGGTAGGAAGGAATCCATCGGCCACCGTCATCATCCCCGTCGAACATGTAAATAATATCCGAAGAATCGAGGAGTATCTGTCCCCCCGGGCGAAGCAGGGTACGGAGATGATTTAAAAATCCGGAGATATTCTTCAGGCGGCCACATATCCCCAGGCCGTTCATCAGCAACAGGACAGTGTCGAATTTTTCATTATCGTACTGCATGACATCCTGTACCAAAACCTGTTTTACTCCACGCTCACGACAGACCTCCACAGCTCCGGGAGACGTATCTATGGCCGTGACCTCCAGTTTTTTTTCACACTGAAGGTACAAAGCATGGCTTCCTGCTCCGCAACCCACATCGAGCACTTTACCCCTGGCAAGTTGCAGTGCCTTCTGTTCTATGGGAGGCATTTCGTCATAGCTACGGAAAAAATAAGGCAGCGGTAGCGTATCTTCTTCCGAAATAGAAGTTTCCGTGATGATGTCTTCGGTATAGTTTCCCTGTTGGAAGTCGAGAAGGGCTTTCCCGATAATATCTTTTTTCTTCATAAGTACCCTGTATTGCAGGTGTTTTTTAGTGTTACGGCTATAGTAGTCACAGGTTTTTAAAGACCCGTTCTCAAAATCGGAGTCCGCCTGCACGAAAACCCGTTTCTATATCCTAATTTTGCACTATGGATGATTTACTGAAACAGCTCCCGCAACTCGCCAAAGATAAGCATAAGGAAAACAAGAAGTACTTTGCCAGACTCAAAAAGAAACCGCCGAAGAACCTGGATTACATGATGCAGGAACTTCACGAAGAAGAGTTTGAGCGGACGGACTGCCTGCAATGTGCCAATTGTTGTAAAACTACGGGACCGTTGTTTACCAATGCGGATATAGAACGCATAGCAAAACACTTCCGGATGAAACCCCAGCAATTTATAGATACCTACCTGCAGATCGATGAAGACAACGATTATGTGTTGCAGCGTGTTCCCTGTGCCTTTTTAGGGTACGATAACTATTGCTCTATTTACGAAGTACGTCCCAAGGCGTGTAGGGAATATCCGCATACCGACCGTAAAAAGTTTCATCAGATTACCAATCTCACCCTGAAAAATACTGCGATCTGTCCGGCCGCTTTTCACATCGTGGAAGCTATGAAGAAAAGAATGCCCTGAGGATCATGCATTCGGAACTACAGGATTTCCGCAACCCTGGCATTGACAAATTCCAGGAACTGTTCGTCTTCCTCCGTAAACGGATCGGGAGTATGCGAATCGATATCGATCTGCCCGATGTTTTCTCCGTTTACAAAAAGCGGGATAACAATTTCTGCTTTCACATAAATACTACACGCTATATAATTGTTTTGGGCTTTGACATCCGGCACCACGAAATTTTTATTGGATACGGCAACCTGTCCGCATATCCCTTTACCGAACGGGATGATCGTATGATCGGTAGGTTCTCCGGCAAACGCTTTGAGTTTTAGTTCTTCCTTATCTCCGTTTTTAAAGTAAAAACCGACCCAGTCATAATAAGAGACATGCTCTTTCAGCAATTCGCAAATCCCGGTAAGGCGGGCTTCTATTGAAATTTTTTCCGCAAGTATGTTTTCGACCCGGGGTCTCAGTTCTTTAAAATTCATAACACATGGTTTAGCGGACAAATTTAGGGAATAAACCGATAATTTACGGTATGTAAAACGTAACGGGCGACGAAGCAGGGACGGAAAAATGACCGTGTTCAGGTAACACCGTAAATATCCATAACTGTTAACAATGTCGAAAAAAAATATTTCGAATGGAATATTTACTATGAACTCGTTTAAACTTTTTCCTTTTTGAAGGGTTTGAACTTTTTCAAGGCTAATACAATAAAAGCAAGATAGTTAAACCCTGTCCAGCTTGCCACGGTAGTATCAAACCTGTTTAGTAACGACCGGAAACTGTCCATCCATGCATTGGTACGCTCGATGACATAGCGTTGGTCATAAAGTTCTTTGTCAAAATAGTCATCTCTGTCCCTGTCACCGTTGCGTCTGTTGAAGCAGATATTGGCATTGATTTGCTCTTGGGCACAAGCCTGTCGAAAATCTTTGGAATCAAAGCCCGCATCAGCATTGAGGAATAATCCCTCCACACTCAGGTCAGCATCTTTCAGCGTGCCAGTAACGACTTCAAACTGCACCTCAATGTCATACAGGTCATTATGGTTGCCTGCCAGAGGTTCAGACATCGCCAAAGGTAGCCCCTGCCTTTCGCTAAGATACAGGGCATTAGTAGTTTTACGCCTCTTACGAGCTTGATATTCTACTTGTTCCCCGCCCTTGATGGCCGAGGTGTGACTGCCATCCAAGTCCACGCTGGAAAGGTCGAGTTTTGATTTATGGCGGTGGAGAAAGTTCACCCAACAGTCTTTCCAAAAACCACATAGGCACCATTTCCGGTAATGGTAATATACCGACTGCCAACTGAGCACTTTACTGTCAAAAAGGGCTTTTACAGGCAATTGATACCACTGAACACCCGTTTTGAGTTTGTAAAGGATGGCGTTAACAATCTCTACCAATGGAACCGTCGGGGCAAATCCTCGATTCGTCTTTGGTATGTAAGGGACTATTTCCAATGCTATTGTATCTTTGTCAAGTACAGAGTACATAAAGGGTTGGTTTTGATAATTGTATGTTTCGCAACACAAATATCTGCAACCCTTTTTTATTTTTAAAAAAAGTTTAAATCACTTCTATTTTTGTACTGCAATGAAAAAGGTTTTTTTCAAAATATCATCCTTTTTACTCGCCTTTCTGGTGTTGTTTTCTACGGTTTCCTTTACTGTAGAAAAGCATTTTTGTGGAGATTTTCTGGTAGATACGGCGTTGTTTGTCAAGGCAGATAGCTGTGGTATGGTAGCCGAAAAAATCCAAAGCCCTACAATTAAGGATACAGGCAGTAGTGCCTGCACGGTAAGCAAGACTTCCTGTTGTTCTGATGAGATTGCCCTGATACAGGGACAGGATACACTGCAGAAAGCGACAAGCCTGGAATGGCAGCATCAGCTTGTATCTGTACAGGCTTTCGTCTATGTTTACCTCAATCTTTTCGAAGGGTTAAAAGAAAATGTCATTCCCTTCAGGGATTATGCTCCCCCACTTGTTGTACAGGACATTCAGGTTCTGCACGATACTTTTCTCATTTAGTTTTTAGTGATTGTTCCGTATCCGTGAAAATTTTGTACGGATGAGGTATGTCCGGATATGTCCGTTACCCCATCTTTCACGGTTTATCGTTTGCATCACTAAAAACAAGCTTCGATGTTAAATACTATTATTCGTTATTTTTTGCATAACAGGCTGGTTACTGTTCTCCTGCTCCTATTGTTTATAGGATGGGGGCTGGTGACATCGCCTTTTAACTGGAATACCGGTTTTTTGCCCCACGATCCTGTTCCGGTAGATGCCATTCCGGATATCGGGGAGAACCAGCAGATCGTTTTTACCAACTGGCCCGGAAGGTCTCCCCAGGATGTGGAAGACCAGATTACGTATCCGCTGACAACAACACTGCTTGGGGTACCGGGAGTAAGCTCGGTGCGGAGTACTTCTATGTTCGGTTTTTCCAGTATCTATATAATTTTCGATGAAGATGTGGAGTTTTACTGGTCGCGTTCCAGGATACTTGAAAAACTGAATTCGCTTCCCGCCAACCTTCTTCCGGAAGGTGTACAACCGGCCCTGGGGCCGGATGCTACCGGACTGGGGCAGGTGTTCTGGTACACTCTCGAAGGACGTGACCCGGACGGAAATGTTACCGGGGGCTGGGGCCTGCACGAACTGCGTACCGTACAGGATTTTTATGTAAAGTACGGCCTCAGCGCTGTTTCCGGGGTGTCCGAAGTGGCATCCATAGGAGGGTATGTGCAGGAATACCAGGTCGATGTCGACCCCGATGCCCTTAAGGCCTATAATATCGGTATAGACAAGGTGATGATGGCCGTGAAAAATTCCAACAGGGATGCAGGAGCCAAAACCATAGAAGTCAACCAGGTCGAATACCTGGTTCGTGGCCTGGGCTATATCAAATCCGTAAAGGACCTGGAGGAAACAGTAATTTCTGTTAATGCCAATAAACCCGTGCTTGTCCGGGATATCGGCAAGGTGACACTCGGCCCTGCAACGCGACGCGGATTGCTCGACAAGGAAGGTGCTGAGGTTGTCGGGGGCGTAGTTACAGCACGCTACGGATCCAACCCGCTCGAAGTTATTGATAATGTCAAGGACAAGATCGGTGAAATAACTCGTGGACTGCCCCGGAAAACACTGGAAGACGGTACGGAAAGCCAGCTTACCATCGTTCCGTTTTACGATCGTACACAACTCATTCACGAAACCATAGGAACGCTCGAAAATGCCTTGTCACATGAGATTCTCATAAGTATTATCGTTGTGGTGGTCCTCGTGCTCAACCTGAGGGCATCCGTACTGATATCGAGCCTGCTCCCCGTAGCGGTGCTGATGACCTTTATAGTGATGCGTTATGCCGGAGTCGATGCCAATGTTGTAGCCCTGTCCGGAATTGCTATAGCTATCGGGGTGATGGTTGATGTGGGGATCGTTTTTGTGGAAAATATGATCCGCCATCTGGAATCCGGAGAAAATGAGGGGGCGGGAGGAAAGGTGCTCGCAGACATTATCTATCGTGCGACCACAGAAGTCGCCCCGGCCATAACTACGGCGCTTGCCACAACCGTAGTGAGTTTCCTTCCCGTATTTTTTATGGAACACGCCGAAGGAAAACTGTTCCGCCCGCTTGCTTTTACCAAAACCTTTGCGCTTGCCGCTTCTTTTGTGCTCGGGATTATCGTTTTGCCTACCCTCTCTTATTTTGTGTTTTCGATGGGGTCGAAGAAAAAGCACATCAACCGGGTGTGGCATATTTCCCTGGTGGCGGGCGGGCTCATCCTGGCCGTGGTTTTCCGGATGTGGTTGCCGCTGGCGCTCACAGTGATCGGTGTCATAAAGCTGTTCGAACACCGAAGCCCGGAATTCCTCGGTAAGTATGCCTCCGGGATCACGCTGTTTGTCATACTGGGCGTGACCCTGTTTTTTCTGGCAGAGGAATGGGTGCCGTTAGGCCATCAGAACAGCCTGTTCAGCAACTATCTTTTTGTAATCCTCCTACTGGCTTTGATACTTGTGGCCCTGCTTGCGGTGGTCCGGTATTACGAACCCATACTGAAATGGTGCCTCGTACACAAAGGAAAATTTTTGTTGCTGCCTCTGCTTACCGTTTTTCTGGGATTGATGATATGGATAGGTTTTCCGAAGCTTTTCGGCATGGTCGCCCGGGGGGGAGATGCGATAGGATGGAACATCCGAACGACTTCGCTGTGGAGCGGCCTGGCTCATGCATTTCCGGGAACCGGGAAAGAATTTATGCCTGCTCTCGATGAGGGAAGTTTTCTCTTGATGCCTACTTCCATGCCACATGCGGGGATGGAAGAGAACCGGCGTGTCGTCCAGCAACTGGATATGGCGGTAGCCGGAATACCGGAGGTGGACATGGCTGTAGGTAAGATGGGAAGGGTCGAAAGTGCCCTGGACCCGGCGCCGATATCCATGTATGAGAATATCATAAACTACAAGCCGGAATACAGCAGGGACGGGAGAGGAAAGCAGCAGGCCTATAAAACGGATAAAGCAGGCCGTTTTATCCTGAAATCCGGAGATACGCTTACCAATGACGAAGTGCTGGAACAAGGGTTTTCGGACAAAGACCTGGTACAGGATACGGACGGCAGCTATTTCCGGAACTGGAGGAGCACGGTGCAGTCCCCTGATGATATATGGAACGAGATCGTAAGGGTTACCCGGATTCCCGGTGTGACTTCCGCTCCCCGTTTACAACCCATAGAAACGCGCCTGGTGATGTTACAGACAGGGATGCGTGCCCCGATGGGAATCAAGGTTTACGGCCCGGACCTGGAAACGATACAGGATTTCGGGATACAACTCGAAAACCTTCTCAAACAGGTCCCTTCTGTAAAAGAAGAAGCCGTTTTTGCCGATCGTATCGTGGGGAAACCTTATTTGCAGCTGCATATCGACCGGAATGCCATAGCGCGGTACGGCCTGAGTGTAGAGCAGTTGCAACAGGTCATAGAAACTGCGGTAGGTGGTATGCAGGTGACCAGTACGGTGGAAGGAAGAGAACGCTTCCCGGTAAGGGTACGCTATCCGAGAGAACTGCGGGATACCCCGGAAAAAATAAGGAAGATACTCGTGCCGACACCTTCGGGGGCACAGATACCGTTGGGGGAACTGACCAGGACGGAATATGTTCGCGGGCCACAGATGATAAAAAGTGAGGAAACCTTCCTCACCGGTTACGTGCTCTTCGACAAAAAAGAAAACTATGCCGAAGTGGATGTTGTTGACGATGCCGGCCGTTTCATCGAAGAGAAAATAGCTTCGGGCGAATTACAGGTGCCCCGGGGAGTAACCTATAAGTTTTCCGGAAATTACGAAAACCAGGTACGTGCTGTCAAGCGGTTGTCAATCGTAATTCCCCTGAGCCTGGTCCTGATCTTTTTACTACTGTATTTCCAGTTCCGTACCGTCGTTGCTTCCACCATACATTTTTCCGGGGTATTTGTCGCTTTTGCAGGCGGTTTCATCATGCTCTGGCTGTACGGACAGGACTGGTTTATGGATTTTGCCGTACTGGGGGTGAATATGCGCGACCTCTTCCAGATGCATACCATAAACCTCAGTGTGGCGGTCTGGGTAGGATTTATCGCCCTGTTTGGAATTGCTACGGATGACGGGGTGATTATGGGAACGTATATCCATCAGGTTTTTGAAGAAAAACAACCCCGGACCGTTCCGGAGGTCAGAGCGGCCGTACTGGAAGCCGGGCTCAAAAGGGTCCGTCCGGCCATGATGACAACAGCCGTAACCATTATCGCCTTACTTCCCGTGCTGACTTCGACCGGGAAAGGATCGGATATTATGGTGCCCATGGCCATTCCTACAGTTGGTGGGATGTTCATACAGATTATGACCATGTTTGTCGTCCCTGTGCTGCAGGCCTATTGGAGAGAAACCGTCGTAAAAAAGGAAAATGCCGGAAACGGACAAAACGAAATCTTACAGTCATGAAAAAGATAATCCGGATCATAAGTATAGCATTGCTGCCTTTTATGGTAAATGCACAGGCCCTTGATGATTATCTGCAGATCGCTGCCGAAAACAACCCTGAGGTGAAGGCCTCTTACGCCCGTTTTGAAGCAGCCATGCAAAAGGCCCCACAGGTGAGCAGCCTGCCCGACCCTACACTTACGATGAGTGCCTTCGGGAAAATGATAGAGACCCGGCTGGGAAGGCAGGAAGCCAAATTCTCGCTGATGCAAATGTTCCCCTGGTTCGGGACGCTGAAAGCTCGCGAAGACGCTGCAACTTCAATGGCAGAAGCCGGTTTTCAGCAATACCTGGACACCCGGGAAGAACTTTTTGTAAAGGTAAAGACAGTCTATGCGGAAATGTACGAACTTCAGGCGACCATCCGTATACAGGAGGAAAATATGGAAGTGCTCAACACCTTCCGCGAACTGGCACTGTCCAGGTTCCGTAACGGCAAGGCGGCCATGGTAGACGTGGTACGGGTGGATATGAAACGGAATGATGCCGGGACAGAGATCACCCTGCTCAAAGATAAAAGGGCATCGGTAGCGTACCGTTTCAATGCGCTGCTGAACGTGGCTTATGACAGCGAAGTGGTCTTTCCCGAAACGCTTCCCGCCCTTCCCGAAGGAGAAGGGATGGAACAGGGAAATATTGAAGGCGACAGTCTTTTTGCCGCGCATCCGAAAATGCAACAACTGGACAAGCAAACGGCTTCTTATGCGGCACAGCGAAGAGCGGCCGTGAAGCAGGGCCTGCCCATGATCGGGATCGGGGTGGATTATTCCATCATAAGTAAACAGACGGAGATGAACCCTGAAAACAACGGGCAGGATGTGATTATGCCTATGCTCTCGGTGAGTTTGCCCGTTTTTCGGAAACAGCATAAGGCGAGGGTGAAGGAAGCGGACTTCCTGGCCGAAGCGGCCCGACAGGAAAGTGTTGCGGTACGGAACCGGTTGAGGGCCGATTACGAAATGGCCCGTTACGACATCAGGAAAGCACAACAGCGCATAGCACTGTACGATAAACAGCTCGAAAGTACCGGGCAGGCCATGAAGTTATTGTTGTCGTCTTATGGCAATACTGATAGTACTATGGACGAGATACTGCGCTTGCAGCAGGAAAAACTGCTTTACCAGGCCGCAAAAATAACAGCCGAAAAGGATGGTTTTTCGGCGTATGCCAGGAAAGCATACCTGTTATCGGAAGACTAAATTATCATTGGTATGTACAAGGTGAGAAGGCCGGAAACCGGCAGTAAGTACGGATACACTACAAACTAATAAACTAAATGAAAGCAAAAAACAAGAATATACTGATCATGGGCGGACTCCTGCTTTTAGGATTTCTGCTCGGATGGCTGTTTTTCGGTGGAGGCCGGGAGTCGTTGCCTACACATGATCACGCAGCCGAAAGTGGGGTAGAGGAAGTGTGGACCTGTTCGATGCACCCGCAGATCAGGCAGAACGAACCGGGAAAATGTCCTATTTGTGGAATGGACCTCATTCCCCTCGAAGGCGATGCATCCGAAGGCGACCCCGCAGTGGTAGCCATGAGTGAAAATGCGGTGAAACTGGCCAATATCCGAACGATGACGGTGGGAAGGCAGGCGACCGAAAAAACGCTTCGGCTCAACGGAAAGGTCGTTCCCGACGAACGTAAGGTGTATGCACAGACCACTCATGTGCCCGGGCGGATAGAGAAACTCAGTATCAATTTTACCGGTGAAAAGGTACGGAAGGGACAAACCCTCGCCGTGGTGTATTCGCCGGAGCTGGTGACCGCCCAGGAAGAATTGTTGCAGGCCTATACCATGCGAAATACCCAACCCGAACTTTTCGAAGCGGCCAAGCAAAAACTGCGGAACTGGAAAATCGGGGAGGCACGGATTAACAACATACTGGAAAACCGAAGTCCTTTGCAGCGTTTTCCTATCGGTGCCGATGTCAATGGTATTGTAACCGAACGCAAGGTGGAACTGGGGGATTATGTGGAACGCGGAATGCCCCTCTATGAAATTGCCGATCTTTCGGCCATGTGGGTGCTTTTTGATATTTACGAAAGTGAAATGACCTGGATAAAAGAAGGAAGTACGATAAAATATACCATCGCTTCGTTGCCCGGAGAGACCTTTGAGGGCAAAGTTACTTTTGTCGATCCGTTGATCGATGCACAAACCAGGGTGGCAACGGCCCGTGTGGAAGTGTCCAATAAGGACGGAAGGCTCAAACCCGAAATGTTTGCTTCGGGGGAAATGCACATCGTACCGGGAGCAACGTCGGAGAAAGCCATTGCGATTCCGGAAAGCGCCGTGTTGTGGACAGGAGAACGTTCGGTAGTCTATACGCGGGAAATGGGTGGAGGACGGCCATCGTTTAAAATGCGGGAAGTCGTTCTCGGTCCGTCTCTCGGAGGAGCTTATACGGTAGAAAAAGGCTTGGAAACCGGTGATGAGATCGTAGTGAATGGCACCTTTACCGTGGATGCGGCCGCCCAGCTGGCGGGAAAACCCAGTATGATGAATCCGGACGGCGGAGACAGCGGGATGGGCCATCATCATGGCAGCGGAACGCCTGTTTCAGGTAATACCGGGGAAAGAAGGATGCCTGAAAAGGCGGAAATTTCTCTCGAAGCCAGGCAGGCTGCAGAGCAGGTAACCCGGGCTTATCTCGAACTGAAAGATGCGCTTGTAGGAGGCGATGTCCCGGAAGCGGGGAAAGCCGTTTTGAATATCGGTGCTGCACTTGACGGTGCTGACATGTCGTTGTTCAAGGGTACGTCTCATCAGTATTGGATGGATTTCCGGGAAGAGGTAACGCCCCACCTCGAGCGTATGACCAGTACCAGCGACCTGGAGGAGATGCGTCGCTCGTTCAAACCGCTGTCTGAAAGTGTGATCCGAATGGCTCATGCATTCGGACCGTTTTCCGTAACTTTATACGTGCAGCACTGCCCTATGGCAGATTCCGATAACGGGGCGGACTGGCTGAGTTTGTCCCGGGAAATACACAACCCGTACTTCGGGGCTATGATGCTGAAATGCGGAGAAATTACCGATGAGATCAAATAAACAAGAATAACGTTAAATTACATACTAATGAAAAACAGATTTGTAACGGTCATGATGGCATTTATGACCCTGACGGGAGTGTATTCCTGTAAAGAGGAAAAGAAAGAAAATGTAAAAACCGTGGAGATGCATGAGCATCATGAAGGGGATAAAGGAGAAACGGATCATCGTGATATGGCCGGATCACCTGTCTTTAAAAATGAAAAATTCGGTGAGGCTTACGGGCATTACATCCATATCAAAACGGCTCTCGTGCGTAGCGATGCCGGAGAGGCTCAAAACGGAGCAAAAATGCTGGTGAAGGCGCTTGGTGCAACAGAAAACAACGGAAAGGGCCTTGAATTTGCCACAGCCATCGAAAAAAGCGATGATATTGACGTGCAGCGAAAGGCTTTTTACGGACTTTCCGAAGCTTTCACAACAATGATAGATGGACAAATAGCTTCCGGAACGGTCTACAAACAGTTCTGCCCTATGGCCTTCGATTTCGAAGGTGCTTACTGGCTATCTTCCGAAGAAGAAATACGTAATCCGTACTTCGGTGATAAGATGTTGACATGCGGGGAAGTCAGGGAAAGGTTCAATTAAGCATAATATGAGAATGCAGGACCAACCGGATTATCAATGGTTGGCCCTGCATTCTCATAATTAATTAACTATGAAACTTCATATCAAAAACATGGTGTGCAGCCGCTGTAAGATGATTGTCCGTTCCGAGCTGGAAAAACTCGGATTAGAACCCGTATCCGTAGAACTGGGCGAGGTAAAACTGTCTTCTGATATTTCGAAAGAACGAAAATCAGAGGTGGAGAGGATGTTACAGCACTATGGATTTGCACTTATAGATGATAAAAAAAGCAGGTTGATCGAGAAGGTGAAGAACAGGATCATAGCGCTTGTTCATGGCCTGGAAAAAGATTTTCCAAAGACAAATCTTTCCGGATATCTCAGTGCGGAATTGCACCACGACTATACTTACCTGAGTAACATTTTTACCCAGACGGAAGGTACGACCATCGAAAAATATTTTATCGCACAACGTATAGAGCGAGCCAAGGAACTCCTGGTGTATGACGAGTTGTCTTTGAGTGAAATTGCATTCCTGCTACATTATTCGAGTGTCGCACACCTCAGCAGACAATTTAAAAAAGTCACCGGGCTGACGCCCTCCCATTTCAAAAAACTGGGAGAACATCGGAGAAAGCCCTTGGAAGAGATATGATTGTCCTACACCTACAGAGTAATATGTTTTGAGGGACAAAAAAGGATCCGGGACCATTTGATCCATATCCTGCCTTAATTACAAAAGTATTTTTTAATATTTTTGTTTGTTATGGAAAACAAGGAGGAAAAGCAACTGGTAGGAGTAAAAGAGATTGCCAGGAGGGCTAATGTCTCTACTGCTACGGTAGACCGGGTACTGAACAACCGTTCGGGGGTTTCGGCTAAGACCAAAGAGCGTATTCTGGAAATAGTCCGCGAACTGGATTATAAGCCGAATATCATGGCACGGCGGCTGGCTTCGAGAAAAACCCTTGCTTTTGCTGTATTGATCCCCGGGGTTTCCGAAGAGACCGGCTACTGGGCTGCCCCATTAAACGGGGTTAACAAAGCTTCCGGGGAGCTCAAGGATTTCGGTATTACGGTAGATACCTATTTTTTCGATCAGAACGATAAATCTTCCTTTATCGCAAATGCCTCGCAAATTCTCGATAGAAAATATGACGGCGTTGTACTCGCACCGATGTTCGAAGACGAATCCGTAGCCTTTATCAGGGAATGCGAAGCTTCCGGTATCCCATTTGTCTTTATCAATTCCGATATCGAAGATCAGCATAACCTTTGCTATATTGGGCCCGACCTTTTTCAGAGCGGTTACCTGGCAGGCCATCTTATGCACTATATCCTGCGGGCCGGACAGAAAGCACTTATCGTTAATATTTCCAAAGAAATGGACCTGCATCATCACCTGCTGAGAAAAGAAGAAGGGTTCCGGAAGTATTTTTCCGAAAAGAAGCAGGATGTCACCCTTTTAAAGACTGATATACGAAAAACCGACTATGCCTCTATACGATCCGAACTTCACCGGATTCTCGATGAACACCAGGTCGATGTGATTTTTGTAACCAATTCGAGGGTGTCTTCTGTAGCCCGGTTCCTGGAAGAAAACAGCAAAACGGATATTCTTCTCGCAGGATACGATTTTCTCGATGAAAATATTCGTTTCCTCAAAAGGGAAGTTGTGGATTTCCTGATATGTCAGAAGCCTCAGGAGCAGGGATACAGAGGGGTAATGGCTCTTTATGAGACTCTGGTACATCAGCACAGCCTGCCCAGGGAACAATTCATGCCTATTGATATTATAACCAAAGAGAACTACGTGTATTACCAGAATTAAACAACAATATGTAGCACTGTAAATACTATCAGAAATATCTTTCTCAGAATATAGTTTTTACAACATTTATAATACGGGAAGCAAAGTGTAAAGAAAATGCCTCCTGTTTTTTTATCTGTTTTTTCTCCGGTTTTACATTAACCTGGAATCCCCGGTCCCATCTGGGATTAGGAGCTTTTTATCCTGCTTTTTCTATACTATCCTCAAAATAAAAATCATTAATTTATTATCAATAATAATGGCTTTTTATGGAAAATTATTATCTTCGGGCACGTTACCGATTAATAATAATTCATTATAAATTAATTTTATTGTTGTTTTTGTCAGAATTTGAAATTAGAATTTATAGTGTGAAAATTTCAGGTATCCTGAAAAATTAATATAAAAAACCAAAGTGAGATTATTTCGTTATCCGTTTGTCATTTGTAGAGTTTCCGTAATTCAATTACTGTTTTTACTCTTTGTTTTTCCATTGCATTTTATGTATGCCGAAGCCCGGCATACGTTCGAGGTCAGAGGATTCCATCTGGACCTCAGAATACAGGTTATGAAAATGCCGGCTTTAAAGGATTTGGCCCTGGAGCTGAGTGAAAATGGAATTAATACGTTGCTCATGGAGTGGGAGGCCACTTATCCTTACGAAAAACACCGGGTTATAACCGGAGAAAATGCTTATACCCGCAAAGAAATTACGGGTTTTGTAAAATATTGTAATTCCATCGGGATCGATGTGATACCCTTGCAACAGAGTTTCGGGCACGTAGAATATATACTCCGGCATCCGCGGTACCGGGAGCTTCGTGAGGACCAGAAAGACTATTCGCAGGTAAACCCTACAGAAGAAGCTTTATGTAAAGCACTTTTTACCGATTTGTACGAGGATCTCATCACAACACATACTTCGGAATATATCCATATCGGTGGTGATGAGACCTATCTGCTCGGACATTCCGAAGCATCCCGTAAAAAGGCTGAAGAAGTAGGGATGGGCAGATTGTACGGAGATTACCTGAAGATGCTTTGCGACGTTGTGGTCGGGTTGGGAAAACGGCCAGTGATCTGGGCGGATATTGCGCTTAAATATCCCGACGCCCTGGAATTGCTCCCGGAAGAAACCGTACTTGTAGACTGGAATTATGGTTGGGAACTCGACCGGTTTGGCGATCACGGGAAGTTAATACAAAGCGGATTTGAAATCTGGGGGGCACCTGCCCTGCGCAGTGGCCCGGATAATTATTACCTCACCGACTGGCAGAAACATATGGACAATATACATACCTTCATACCACAGGCACGCCAACTGGGGTACAAGGGTATAGTGATGACTTCCTGGTCAACCTCCGGTATTTACTCGCCGGTATTCGAATCGGCAGATAATATCACCGATCTGTACCCGGTAAGACGTGTTTATCCGCTGAGCGGGTTCCGTCTTCTTATCCGGGCCTATCTGGAAAGCCTCCGTACAGAATCTCCCCTGGCCGTGGAAGAATTTATCGTCAGGTATTCGAAGGACACCTACGGACTGAATAAAGGCCAGGCGCTGACCTTCTGGAAAGCACTGACTGCGGCATCTTATGAAATAAAACAGGGAAAAATAGCCGGGGAAGGCATAGATGTCGTGAGCCTGAGCGATAGTGTACGTACTGTTCTGGATGTACTGCGGAGTCTAAAACCTCTTAAAAACAAGGAAGAGTTCCGCCATTATGTGCTGATGACCGAAATACGTTGGTATTACCTTCAGGGAATGCTGGCAGAAGCGGAATTAAACAAACCTTCTTTCCGGGAAGAGGATATTCCGCAACTGCTTCGGGTACTCAAAGATCTGCCTTCGGAGCGTATCGACAAGGAGTTTTCGGTGCTGCACCGCGATGTTCTGTATCCTTCCGAACTGGAAAAGGAAAACAGGCTCAGGAACCACAGGATTGAAATGCTGATCCGGAAACTCACTAACTGATTATTATGGAACAGACCAACCAAACACTACAATATACAAACAAGACAGGAAAAGGGCGTGCTGCCGTATCTATTGCCACCATAGGGGTACTGTTTTTTATCTTCGGATTTGTAACCTGGGTCAATGCCATCCTGATCCCTTATTTTAAAGTGGCCTGTGAACTCAACAATTTTGAGTCGTACCTCGTAGCCTTTGCATTTTACATTGCGTATCTCGTCATGGCTTTACCTTCCGGGTACCTTCTGAAAAGGACGGGATTCAAAAGAGGAATGATGATAGGGTTCTGGGTTATGGCCCTGGGGGCATTGATATTTGTCCCTGCGGGACTGACCCGTACGTATGGTGTTTTTCTCGTCGGACTGTTTACCCTGGGGATGGGGCTGGCCGTACTGCAAACGGCAGCCAACCCGTATATAACTATCCTGGGTGCCAAAGAGCGTGCCGCGCAGCGGTTCAGCATTATGGGAATATGTAACAAACTGGCGGGGATAATGGCTCCGCTCCTGTTTGCTACCGTCATATTACGACCTACCGATGATGTGCTCTTTGAGTCCGTAGCTCTTATGAAAGGTGCGGAAAAGTCCCTGGTGCTGGACGAGCTTGCGCAACGGGTCGTTATACCTTATGCTGTACTGGCCCTTGTACTGGTAGCTCTCGGACTGTTTGTCAAATATTCGCCTTTGCCGGAAATCGACACCGAGTCGGAAGACGAAGAAGACAGGGCTTCGACGGCAGGGAAAAAGAGTATTCTCGATTTTCCGCATCTCGTCCTCGGGGCCGTTGCCATTTTTTTTCATGTGGGGTCACAGGTGATCGCCGTGGACAGTATTATCAATTATGCCTCCGACAGTGGCCTCTCTTTCCTTGAGGCCAAAGTATTTCCTTCATACACACTGACGGCGACCATTATAGGTTACATACTCGGCATTTCCCTGATCCCGAAATTTATTTCCCAGCTGAATGCCTTGAAATTCTGTACGATCCTCGGATTCTTGTTTAGTGTGGCTGTATTTTCGGTCAGTAAAAAAGTGGATTTTTTAGGATTTCATGTCGACATATCCGTATGGTTCATCGTACTCCTCGGCTTTGCGAATTCCATGATATGGGCGGGGGTCTGGCCCCTGGCTATGGACAATCTCGGCAGGTTTATTAAAATGGGGGCTTCCCTACTTATTATGGGACTTTGCGGAAATGCCATCATGCCATTGCTTTATGGGTACTGGGCCGACCATCATGGTTTAAGGGAAGCATACTGGGTGTTATTACCCTGTTATTCCTATCTCATTTTTTACGCCTTTGCGGGGCATCGCCTGAAAAGATGGACGTATAGAAAAACTCTTAAATGAAAACGAACATATGAGTTACCTTAAAATATATAATGGCAAGATAATCACTCCGCACCGTACAATCAAAGACGGAAGTATCCTCATTAAGGACGGAAAAATAGTGGAAGTGGGCAATGCCAATACGGAAATCAGCGGGGCCCTGGAAATCGATGCCGGGGGAAAGTACATAGCCCCGGGTTTCATCGATATGCATGTACATGGTGGTGGTGGGCATGATTTTATGGACAATACCCCGGAAGCATTTCTGGAAATAGCCCGTACACATGCAACTTTCGGAACCACGGCGCTCATGCCTACAACGCTCAGCTGTGGTGCTGCCTCACTCCGGAAAACACTTGAATTGTATGCGTCAGTCCAGGCGTCGAACCACCGGGGAGCCCGGTTTGCCGGACTTCATATCGAAGGACCTTATTTTTCGATGAAGCAAAAGGGGGCGCAGGACCCGAGATATATCCGCAATCCCGATCCGGAAGAATATGAGACGATCGTAACGGAGTTCCCGTTTGTAAAACGCTGGAGTATAGCCCCCGAACTACCCGGTGCGGTAGCGATGGGGGCATACCTGTCGGCAAAACAAATACTGCCCTCGATAGCCCATACCGATGCGGTCTATGAAGAGGTTCTGGAGGCGTATGAAAAGGGCTATACACATGCCACGCATTTTTATTCCTGTATGTCCGGTGTATCCAGGCGTAATGCCTTTCGCTATGCCGGTGTCGTGGAAAGCGCATACCTGATCGATAATATGACCGTAGAGATCATTGCGGATGGTATCCATTTACCTCCTCCTTTATTAAAACTGGTGTATAAAATCAAGGGAGCAGATCGTACTGCTTTGGTTACCGATGCCATGAGGGCTGCTGGAATGCCGGAAGGGCCGAGCATACTGGGAAGTCTGGAAGACGGATTACCCGTACTCATCGAAGATGGTGTGGCCAAACTTCCGGATCGTACGGCTTTTGCGGGGAGCGTGGCTACAGCAGATCGCTTGGTGAGGAATATGATCAGTCTTGCGGATGTTCCCCTGAACGACGCTGTAAAGATGATTACAGAAACCCCGGCTTCCATTCTCGGTATAAACCGGGAGAAGGGATCGTTGGTCTGCGGAAAAGATGCGGATATTACCATATTCGACGAAACGGTACATATAGCTATGACCATAGTAAATGGAACGGTTATATACCAGGATAAGAAACATTACACCGACCATATCGTATAAATATATGACAAGAACATATAAAGCCGGACTGTTGGAAGTCCGTATCTGTGAAAACAGAAAAGACATGGGCCAACAGGCCGCGAATGCCGTAAAAAAGGCTATCCGGGAATTATTGAAAACCCGGAAAGAGATTAATATGGTATTTGCAGCTGCGCCGTCACAGAACGAATTTCTCGAAGCTCTGAAAAACTCGGAAGATATAGCATGGAGCAGGATCAATGCTTTTCACATGGATGAATACATCGGACTGTCGCCCGATGCTCCGCAGGGATTCGGGAATTTTCTGAAAGCACGACTTTTCGGGGCACTGCCTTTTGCTTCGGTCCATTACCTGGACGGGAATGCAGATGATCCGGAATCGGAATGCAAACGTTATGCAGCCCTTCTGGAAAAGTATCCGGTGGATATCGTGTGTATGGGCATAGGAGAAAACGGTCACCTGGCGTTTAACGATCCGCCTGTGGCTGATTTCGGGGACACTAAAAAGGTAAAAATCGTTACACTGGATCATACCTGCAGGCAACAGCAGGTACATGACGGGTGTTTCACTGCCATAGAGGAGGTGCCGCTTCAGGCTCTGACCCTGACCATTCCTGTTTTGACAGGTGCAGCCAGACTATTTGGTGTAGTTCCGGGAAAGACGAAGGCAGCGGCCATAAAAAACACCCTGGAGAAACCGGTGAAAGAAGCATACCCTTCCACGATACTCCGGTGTCACAGGCATCCCATATTGTTTCTCGATACGGAGAGTAGTGTCTTTTGTAAGGAAAGCAGGGAAGGATGAAGGCACTGAAAATAAGGTATGCAAACCTTCCGGAAGTGCTGGCTCCGGAACGTGTGCATAAGTATCTGGATACTGTGGCCATTGTGCCTATAACCTGTTTTCCGTGGGAAGTATATCCGGATACCGTAAAGGTAAATTACAGTGTGGCCCATAATGGTAGTGCCTTATTGCTGAAGTTCCGGGTGGAAGAAGAATACTTAACCGCCGCATCGGTGACCAACGGAGCAGTACATAAAGATAGTTGTGTGGAGTTCTTTGTTGCCTTCGGGGATGATGACTGCTATTACAACCTGGAATTCAACTGCATCGGATGGGCCAAGATAGGGTATGGCAGAGACCGGCGTCACCGGAGCCTGTTGCCCGATGACAAAATCAACGAAGTGCTCTCGTTTTCTACGATCATTTCGGGGGAAACGGAAGGTGAGAAGAGGTTTTCCTGGGAGATTTCCCTGGTGATACCGGCAAGCGTCTTTTTTTATAACAACATTGTCTCTTTTATGTCATTAAAGGCAAGGGGAAATTTTTATAAGTGTAAAGGAACACCACCTTCGGACCATTACATAAGCTGGAATATGGTTAAAGCTCCGAAGCCGGATTTTCACCGGAAAGAATGTTTCGGAGAACTGGAATTCGAATAGTATGGTATGGCCATCTAAAGCAATGAAGATATGAGTTAATCCTTAAATGTCCGCGGATCCGAACCGGGATATAAAAAGAATGTATTGTCATGGAAGTTAAAGTAAAAGAAGCAACACAAAAAAAAGACTGGGACCTGTTCTTTACAGGAGGTGAAGAAACACTTTATTCCTGTTTTTATCTTTTTTACAACGATTTGTACAGGTTAGGACTGTTCTGGTTCAAAGATGCGGATATAGCTAAGGAAAGCATTCATAATCTTTTTATAGAACTCCATAAAAAATGGAACTGTTCGCAGGATATTTATAATAAAAAACAATATGTAATCACCGTACTCCGACGTGTAGGGCATAAAACTTATTATCGTAATTATACTCCGGGAAACATGACTAAAAAAGCTGTTGATATGTCAAATGTCGATAGCCTGAAAGAGTTGTCTTATGAAGACCTGCTTATCGCTTCGCAAGCAGAGGATCAACGTAAAAAACAATTGTTTGACGTCATGCATAAGCTTACGAGACGACAGCAGCAAATGATTTATCTAAGGTTTTTTGAAGGACTTTCCTGCACGGAAATCGCACGGATTACAGCGCTGAGCGAAAGGACTATTTACAACACCCTGCACAATGCTATCAGTTACTTCCGAAAGCATCTGACCTATTGATGCAAGTCACAAACGAAGTCTGTCTTTTTCCTGATGTCATAGGGTTGACGTCCCGAATTGATAAACTATAATGGGGTAAATTCGAACGACCTGATAATGATCTCCACTTCTTCTCCGTCCGAAGGCGGTGCGTCAAAAAGCCAGAGGTTCATGTGTATGGGCATCGCCACTTTCGGAACAGCAAACCCGGAAGGTGTCTGCCAGACAAAGAAAGCATTTCCGGGATCTTCCGTATGCCCGTGAAAACTGCTGTATGCCACTTTCTCACTATCGCGTATAAAACGGTATGTACTCCATAAGCCATTTAGTGAAAGTTCATGAGAATTCGATACGGATTTTCCTTTAGGGTATTCCGGGTAGACCGTATTGCTGAAGTTATCTACATGAGCATGTCCCCAACGGGAGAATTCAATGTCGATTTCGTCATACTTGCTGTATTGTATCCCGCGGTAATCGAATAAACCCAAGACGATATTTTTATCGAGCTGATCCACACGGCTTTCGATCTTCCAGACATACTTACCGTACCCGAAATTCTCGGTAGATTGTATCTCGGCACAGGTCCAGCGCCCGTCAGGCTCGCGGGTGATCTTCAAATGCAACCTGCCCTGTTTGTCTACCCACACATTGTCTTTGCTCCAGTAATTACTGTGCGGGCCTACCTGTCCCGGAGGGTTCTTAACCATCCAGGTATAGCCACTGAACCGAATTGTGGTCTGCGCAGCAGACTTTAGGAGTTCTCCGGTAGAGTTTGAGCCATTTTGCGGAATTATTTTTTTGCTGCAACTCGCAGAAGCGAATGTAACAACAATAAATAGCAGTATATTTTTCATACGAATATAATCAAATTAAACATTTGTTTTTTAAGCAATTACGAAACCATAAAAGGAGTCGCCATTCCTTAAAAAACGTTTACTTTATTCATCTCCTTTTGTGGAGGCATTTACCTTGGCCATATTAAATCCCTCTATGAGGGTTTCATGATGGTAAAATTACATGGATATGTATATAGTTTGTTATTCTCCTCTCGAAATGTGCAGGATATACAACCATGAGTCGTACAAAGAAATCCGTTCCGGGAAATCCCGGGAACACCTGGTAACGTATGTGGTGTTCCCTGAGGATTACGGCCGGTTATTTTTATACGTAGGTAGCGTCATGGCCCGGTAAGCAGACGTTTGTAATCCCTTTATATTTTAAGTCTGATTTTCCTTTTTTCGAGGAAACCGGTAATAGTGATAATGATAAAGGCGTACAAAAGTGACTTACAGATGCCCACCATGCCTGTGCGCAGTACTTCGGGGAGTTGCCAGAAATACATCAGCAGCAAGGATTTGTGGATATAGGGCAGGAGGTAGCATGTCAGGGTACTGGTTCCGGCAGGACTTATCCAACGGTACCATCCCGACCATCCCTTGATGTCTGTAATCCATACCATAAGGCCATAGCCGGCCATACTGATACCGGAACAAACGAGTACGAAAGACGGTGTAGCCAGAATTTTGGAAATAATCCATTCTGTCCGGGCCAGTAATCCCAATACGATAAGCGTAACAGCCAGGGCTGTCAGGATGCCCAGAAATTTTTCTTTTTCCTCCTTGTATTGCCTGTACAAAAGAGAAATGACTACACCACCGGCCGTAAGGGCGGCGGCAGAACCATTGCCGGCAAACCAAAGGTAAGGACGAATACTGTCCAGAGGAGTGAGTGCCCCGGAATGGGAGGCTATGTTAAAAAGAATAAGTCCGCCCCATGTAGCAATCTGTATCCATAACCGTCCGCCGGAAAACAGGAATATAATACTTACCAGGAAATAGCTCCAACCGATTTTTCCAAGAATGCCCCACCAGTACGATTGCATGCCAATGATCCGGCCGTCGCCGTCTTCTCCCTTGAAGAGTATGGCCATAAGTAACAGCGTAAGGATGCCGATGGCTTTGAGTATTTCGTGCCAGGCCTTTTTTTCTTTCGGATAATCGAGCCACACGAGGAAAAAACCTATGGTCACCAGGAGCAGCCATAAACCTTCCGGTAAAGGCGCTGCCGCAGCATAATGTTCCATGTTTACATGAAAGAGTCCCATGATGACAAGGGCGAGGGTGCGGATAAGGATGTGCCATCCGATTTCGGCTTTGGTATCTCCCTTTTTCAGTCTGTTTTGTATCGCATAAGGAACGGATAGCCCTACGATAAAGAGAAAGGCGGGAAAGATAGTATCGGCAAGGCCCAGACCGTCATCCTGTGCTGCCCGATGACCGATCCACCCCGGGATGTCTTTCAGGGTCCACAAGGTATTTACGAATATCATTAATAACATGATCACTGCGCGAAAGGCATCGATAGATAACAGTCTGTTTTTCTTGTTGGTTTGCATTGCTAATGGCATTTGTCACCCCATCCTTTGTATCGCAGGGGGTTTTAGGTTCTCTCTATTTTTATGGGTATAGGATTCAGTTATTTTGTGCTATACGTTCCAAACGGATATTGCTCAACGAGTAATCGAGCGTATTTCCTGCGCTGTCCGACCCGGTAAAGAGGACCGCATCGATCCTCCCTTCGTTTTCGAGTTCTCCCGTGCTCACCAGGTCGGGTGAACCGGAATAGGTAACAAACTGGTCGTTTACCACAACGTGATAGGAGTTCGGAGCGATGGTATAGCTCGATATCCCGCGATAGTAGGTCTTGGATGATGCGGTATTATTACAGTGAATTTCTACTTCCAGCGGGACAGTTCTCGAAAAGAGATCCGTATCACCCTCCCGGTGAAAATAGCTCCCTGCATCTTCATAACGGTATTCCGGATTGGTGCAGCAGTTTCCTACAAAAAAACGGATCGCCCCGAATAATCCTTCCTGTTCGGCATTGGTATATGCAGCGGTGTTGGTAAAGATATCTGCCGAAGAATTTCCGAGGGCAAATACGGCGGTACCTTGCGTACTACTGTTGAAATTCACGGTAAAATACAGGCTGGTTGCCTCAGATCCTTCAGTTATTTTGGAGAAGGCGAGTTTATTGGGAACATTGCCGTTACTCGCTCCGAGGTTCAGCGTAGTTCCGCTCCGGTCAAACCCGGCACCGGCGGCAGCAGCCGTACTCACCTGTGCCGTACCTGTAGGAGGATAAGGCAGGAATCCGGGATCTTCTTCTGTGGAAGAAGAAGTCTGTACAGTTCCCGAAGGTGGATAGGCTGTCCCGGAACCGGTACCCGATCCGAGGTCATAATCCCACAGGGCTTCATCTTTAAAATGAGCCTTCATGAATACTCCGGATACCTTGAGGTTTTCATGTGTCCAGGGACCGTCGGGACAGGTGTCTTCTTTCCAGACCGCACCACTGCGATCACTGTCGGAATAATTCCAGTTACACCAGGATACTTTATGTTCTTTTAGAAAATTCAACCATTTTTGCGACATATCGAAGTCGTTTTCCCCGTCTCCCCAACCATCCTGGGTGCCGAATTCCGTAACAAATACCGGTATCCCGGCGGCAATAGCACCGGATACGTATCCCATACGGTCGGTCTGCCCGGGATCTGCGGCATAGAAATGCATGGTGTACATGAGATTGTCGTAATTGATCTCGTCCCCGATAACCCAATCCGGTCTTGAAGCAAATTCCGGTGTCCCGACGATGATGACCGAGTTCGGATCGTTGTTCCGGATAATCGGGATGATCTCTTCCGCATAGTTCTTTATCATGGGCCAGGCTACCGTATAATTATCATTGTTGGGCTCATTACAGATCTCGTACAATACATTTCCCTTGTCGGCATGTTCTTCGGAAACATGTTCAAAAAACACCTTGGCAAGAGCGGTATTGGCATTAGGATCGCCCGGGTGGAGCATGTGCCAATCGATAAGGGCGTATATCCCGCGGTCATAGCATTCACCTACGAGGCTGTCCACAAACTTCGTAAAGAAGACAGGATCGTCTTCGTACCCTCCTTCCTGTACGTACATGGATATCCTTAGAATATCCACACCCCAGTCATCGGTCAGCAGATCCAGTGATGCTTCATTGTAGCAATCTCCACGGTATTGCAGTCCGTGTGTGCTCATTCCTCTCAGTTGTACGGGGTCGCCATTGCCGTCAGACAGTTGTGTTCCGATAACCTGGAGGTTACCATGTGTGGTGAACGTCTGGTTCACGGCAGTGAGCTTTGTTTTCCGGTCCGGGAATTCATGGTTGCATGAGATGGCGAGTATAGCGATTATCGCAGATGCGATGAGTAATTTTTTCATGGCAGATTGTTTGGCAGTTTAGTTATTTTCAGAAAAATATACATCATCCACATGGAAGACATACGTAGAAGGTGTGATACTTCCTGCCATTCCCGGAATACTTTTTACGATTACGACATTATTTACATCCGAAATATCGAAACCGGAGTTCTGAGCAAAAATATCCGTAAAAGGAATAGTCATGGCATGCCAGTTTCCATCATAAGCAAAACCATAATCGGTGGGGTCAAAAGCGGCCTGCTGCCCTGTGGCATCTTCAAGACGGATAATGGTTTCCTGCGGGCTTGCAGATTTCAGGGAGATGTGAAAGTAATTATAGGCGCTCAGATCCTGGTTGGGATCCCCGGGATAATTAAAATAGGTGGAGTAATTGGTCGCCGAGCCATCTCCTGTAGCTTTCGCTTCGATAACAACGCTTCCGCCATCTGTTCCGCCATCGGAAAAAGAAGAATTTGCAGTCATAGCGTTGGTATTGAGATTCTGGGAAGAAACAGTGGCACTTACGACCCGTTCTGTAAAATATCCCAAGGTCAGACCAGCTGACGATCCGGATATTTTTCGGCCGATAGCCTGTAGCAGACTTAAGCTATCTGAAGTGTCCTGAGAGAGTTCCCAGATCATTACCCCGGCAATATGTTGTGCCGCATATTCGGTTTTGGCTTCTATGGTAGGAATACCGTTATACTTGTAGCCGGCATATTCATCGACATAGGCAGCAGCCGGGTATTGCCCTACAATATCCTTGTATGAGGTTCCACCGGTGCCGACAGTATTGGTGTATCCGTAAAAAGGAACCCCCAACACCAGTTTTTCGGCGGGGCAACCAAGCCCGAGCCATGTTTGTATATGACCTACGGCATGAGCATAGGTAGAATGATGTCCCGTGGTTCCCCACCCGTTGTCATAAGACATGACATTGACATAGTCGAAATACGGAATCGAAGATACGGGTATCCTGCCACCTGTATAGGTTGCGGTAGCACAGGTTACCAGTTTTCCCTGAGGATTAAGGCTGTCATGGAGATTTTCTATAAACGGGGTGTAATACCCGGCATCGATAAGATCCTGTAATCTGTTTCCTTCGATGTCAACATCTATGCCGTCCAGGTTAAAATACTGTGCAAATGCCGACAAATTACTGACGAGGGTTGCCCTGTTGGAAGGCTGAAGTAAAGTTGTCCAGCTACCGGCACATGAAGGTTCCGATCCTCCTCCCAGAGAAGCGAGAACCTTAACGCCGTTTTGGTGTGCCTTATTTACGACATAATTAATATCGGAGGCCGAAGCATTGCTACAGGTCGGTTCTCCGCCGGACATAACCGATCCTGAAGTGTCGGGATTGATAAAGGCGATATTGATATGGGTAACGATGTCGAGATCCGTATTGTCTATGGCATTCTGCATATTGACATACGTGGGGATATAGCCTATGACAACCTTGTCATTATTTTGTAACAGGCTTACCGACTGGTGCGATTCCGAAACAGGTATTTCGGTGATTTCCTGTTGCGGGTTGCAGCCTCCGAGTGTTGAGGCCGCAGTCCATAAAATAGTTAAAAACCACATACTTTTTTTACGTTTCATAATTTAAAAATTTTGGTTAAGTTTTTTATCTGGTATTCAGGATCGGTTCGTTGTGTCTGTAAGTGTTTACCGCAGAACACGATGACCGTTAACTAAAAAGTAATTTCATCGTTTGACAAAATTCTTGAATTTTAGTTTTACAGCGTTTTAATTAAGGATGTTGTACAAAGTGCCTGTAAGCGAATTCGCTCCTGCAGCATCGTAATCGCCGGCCCATATATAGGCTCCGAGAAACTGGTTGTCCCTGATGTACGTTGCTTTTTCTTCGACAAGCGGGATTCCGTTGTAATACACTCCAAAGGCAATATCCGAATATTCCTGGGTAGCGGCATCCGGATCTTCTGCCAGAATATCGTTATAACGCATATACGCATAGGAGCCCCAACTGGCATTATTACCGTTTTCGTCCAGCTGGTCATAGCGTACTCCGAAAGCCGGAATACCCAGTACTATTTTGTTTGCCGGAATATTGTGCTGGTTTACCCACAGATTGGCCCCCTGTACCATATAACTAAGGGGTGACGATTGTCCGGGAGGTGCGCCCGGGCCGACGTGAGCACCGTTTTCAAAAGCTCTGACATTGAGCCAGTCTGCATCCGAAAGATCGGTGTATTCGCTGTGCACCCAGTTTGTAGCCACGGTAACAGTGACCAGGGACCCTTCGGGCAGAGCGCTTTTAAGAGCGGTAATAAACGGACCGACGGCAGCAGCATTGGAAGAGGCGAGTCCCGAATTGAGATCGGTCATCATAATATCTACCCCATCCATTTTTTTCTCACTGACATAACTGACAATATTTTCGATAAGGATATCCCTGGTCTGCGGGTCGCGAATAACATTGCCGAAATCATTACTTTCGTATAAGGCCCATCCGTCTATACCGGAAAGCCTTCCGCTGATGCCCATCAGCACAGGAATACCGTTGAGGTGTGAGCGGGCTACGAGGGCATCGGCCGTTTGCGCGTTTTCCCCGGCAATAACTTCGAGATCTCCTCCGGGGAGCACCCTGCCACATTTGAAAGCGATGTGTGTAACGATATCCCAGTTGATACTCTCGGAACTGCCCTGATCGGATAAATAAGGCATTACCACAGCGGTGTAAGGTTTGAATTCGTAGTTTTCCGGGCTTACCAGGATAAAGGTATTCCTGGTAACTGTGTCTTCACCGTTTTTCACTTCCAGTACCAGTTCGAATTCTCCGCCTTCTGTGGCAGTAAAGGTGTAAGATTCTTCTTTGGACACCTCTTCACCGTTGATCTTCCAACTGATATCGACTACGCCTCCCGGTGAAAAAGCGAGGTTTTCGAAGGTGACTTCGTCTCCTACATTGATGACATAGGACGGAATGGAAAAAACATTCGTAGGGTCAAAAATTCTGGGGAAGAAGTCGGTGCTGTAACCGTCATCGTCCGATGAGCTGCATCCCGAAGCGAGCAGTAATAGTGCAACAACGGGGATGATATATAACCAATTTTTTTTCATCTTTTAAGCTTTTTATATTATTGTTCGACATCCCACCATACCCGGGCATTCCAGGAATCCTGCCCGCCGAGGCGATCTACGGCTTCCTGATAATTCGTGGCATTCTGTTCCTGTTCCGTAAGCGGGTACACCAATCTTCTCGGGGTCTCCGTGGTCGTTGATTCCGAAGTTACAGAAGAGGGGAGGACGGGATAGCCTGTTCTTCTCCAGTTGGCAAAAGCCTCGGGACCGTTGAGGAAGAGTGCTATCCAGAGCTGGGTGTTTACTACTTCCAGTTCTCTTCCGGGCAGTAAGGGAACGCTTTGTATGAAATCGGAGATCTGGGTTTCTGTGAAGGTAGGACCGTCGGGGAAGAAACTCAGCTGTTCCAGGGCAGCCCGTATACCTTTTTCGTAATGAATCTGGGCACTTTCGCCGAATTCCTGTCCGAACCGTAAGGTAGCGTCCGCAAGAAGAAACTCTACTTCGGCATAGGTAAGGTGCAGATAGGGTGCATTATTGGCTATAAGGAAGTTGGCTGGCTGAATTTTTTGTTCATTATTGGTGACCACATGAGTTTCTCCTGACGGCAGGGTAATCTCGAACGATCCCTTCCAGTTGTCCCATAAATATTCGTTACTGTTCACTCCGGTATAGCCTACGACAGCCCGTACTTCTTCTGTAATGTCTATCCGGTCGAACGGGCGGTATTCGTAAGTGGTATAATACTTTGCCATTTCGGCTAATCTGGGATCATTAGATTCCCGCATGATATCGACCAGTGTGTTGGATAGCCTGGAAGGTTCCGAACTTTGATTGAGGGCTGCGGACAGTCCGTTTCCGCGGATGTCCGTATAGTCATTCTGGACATTTTCATGCTGCATCATACAGGTTTCTGCATTGTTTTGCAGCAATCCGGCTTCATAGGCTTTTCGGGCTTCCTCCCGGGCCAGTTGCGGATCTGCTTTAACCAGGCGCATGGCGAGCCTTAAGTGAAGGGAATTGGCAAATTTCTTCCAGGCTTCTATATTTCCATCATAGAAAAAATCATTTTCTACGTTGTCTGCCGAAGGGTCGAGTTGTTCCGATGCTTCACTGAGTTCCCGGAAGAAATCGTGATAAATATCCTCCTGTCGGTCGTACACCGGTCGTACGATACCCTCGAAATATCCTTTTCCGGCCTCCGTGTATGGAATGTCTCCGTAGAGGTCGGTAAACCTTGCAAAGAGATAGACTTTCATAATACGGCATATCGCATTGAGATTGGTCTGGTCTTCTTTTCCGTCGGTACGCTCTACGGCATCTACTATGTTCAGTAGCTGTGCATTAAAGGTATTTTCCCAGAGATACCCCATATAGGGTTTGTTCTCGATGTAGAATTGCCCGTAACGATTGGCCCATATACCGCCTATTTGTTGTACCATGGGCATGGTGAGCATGACACTTACTCTTTCGTTGACGCCGAGACCACCGGAATAACCGAGCTGCACGAGGTTTAATTGCTTTTCCGGATCCAGATTACTGGACCGTACGGGATCTATATTGGTGTCACCGAAATCACTGCATGCACTGAGTAGCATGACAAACAATAGGGTAACAAGTCCTCTCCCGATATACTGTTGCGTTGTAATTAACTTCATCACTTTCATCATTGAGTTAGTTAGAACTTGATTTTAAAATTGAAGCCCATGCTGCGCCGGGACGGTAACGATCCGTATTCGAGCCCTTGCCCGTTACTGTTATTATAATTGGAATCGGGATCGATATTAGGAACGTTTTTATAGATAATAAAAGGGTTCCTGCTTATCAGAGCAACACTCACTGCACTAAGCCCCCACCTGGAAACCAATGTGGAAGGAAGACTGTATGACAGGGTGAGTTCTCTCATTTTCACATAGCTGGCATCGTAGATATAAGGCACGGCAATACCGTTACCATCCGAATATATCCCGGACCAGTACTCGGAAGGATTTACCGCTCTGGTGTTCTGTTCATAAACCGGGTTGCCCTGTTCGTCCACGCCGGTCTGTACCACACCTTGAGGTACATATCCGCCCGAAATACCTGCAGCCTCCATTTCCTCTTCGGTCATTCCCCTGCCTTCTTCCTGTGCGCGTATCCATTCTTCACGACCTTCCAGGGTCTTCTTGGATAATCCACGGATATCAGAGAACAGATTGCTCATGGCAAAGATGTCACCACCCAGTTTGATATCGAGATTCGTGGTAAGTGTTATGTTTTTATAGGTGAAAGCACTGTAGAGTCCTCCGGTCCATTTAAAAACACCCTGGCCGATAACCTGGCGTTCTTCACTTATGACGGGCATTAGCGTATTGGAATTGAGAATAATATTCCCTTGCGGGTCTCTCTGATACCCGTATCCGAGTATGGCGCCGTAAGGTGCTTCGGGCATGGCCACAACCGAAACTCCCATCCAGCGGGCATCGGCCATGGAGAGAAAAGGAACACCTTCTGCCAGGGATTCGACCTTGTTTTCGTTAAATGCCATATTCATGTTGAGGGTCCACTGAAAATTTTTATTGACCACAGGTTTGGTGCTCAATACAATTTCGACCCCTTCATTGGTTACGACCCCTGCATTGATCATCTGGTAGGTGAAACCGGAAGAAATAGGTATGGGAACGCGGTTGATCTGGTCTCTCGACCTCTGGTTGTAATAGGTAAGATCCAATCCTATCCTGTTTTTAAGGAACTTGAGTTCCAGTCCGGTTTCGAACGATCTTGTGCGCGTAGGCTTCAGGTCGGGATTGGGTAGGGTGGTACCTGCAATACCTCCGACGGAAGTTCCGTTAAAGGAAAGCGGATTGAGCTGGTAGTAGAGATCGAGCTGGTACGGATCGGTGTCATTGGCCACCTCTGCTGCCGAAGCTCTTATTTTTCCGAAAGAAAGAATGTCATTTTTCCAGTTCAAGGCTTCTGTAAAAACGAAACTTCCGGAGAGCGAAGGATAATAATAGGTGTTGTTGTCTTCCGGCAAAGTGGAGGACGCATCCTGTCTTATCGTGGCATCGAGGTAAAGAAAGCGCTTGTATCCTGCGTTGAGAAGCAGGTATGCCGAGTTGTTCTTTTTCCTGTAATGAGTAGATACTATAGATTTATCTGCGAAGCTGTTCGGGCTTACGACATCGGTAACTGTCATGTTCAGAAATTCCCAGGAATCTCTTTTATTACTAATGCGGGAAAGGCTTCCGCCCAGTTTGGCAGAGAAATTAAAATCGGGTGTAAACTGTTTTTCAAAACTCAGTAACACATCGGCTTCCGTAGTATAATAAGCCTGATCGTTGAGGTTGAGGCGCCCTACAAGGGAACCGGGCGTAGTTCTCGGGGCAAATTTCCTGAAATCGATATAGGTTATATCCGTGGCAATACGTCCCTGGATACTGAGCCAGTCATTAATGGTGTAATTAGCCTGGATCATTCCCATAAAACGGTCTTTCCGCGTGGTATTTTCCATCTCATTGATCACCCAGTAAGGGTTCAGCCGGTATTGTCCGCCACCCCAGTTGACATAGGTGCCGTCCTCATCTTTATAGTAGTCCTTAAAGAGTGCCTGGTCTACGTTATTGGCCAGTCCTATGAAATTATTTCCGATATTACTGGGATCGTCCGCAAGTCCGGGCCTGTTGTTAACCTTTTCTTTCAGGTAAAAAGCCCGTCCCGAAACCTTGAGTTTTTCCCCGAGGTTCGCACTTCCGTTAAATGTAAAGGAGTTTCTCCTGAAATCGCTTTCGGGGATGATGTCTTCGTTCTTCATATCCAAAACGGCAAGCCGGAACGATGCCTTGTCAGAGTAACTGCTGAGAGCAACATTATTGCTATAGGTGATACCGGTACGGAAAAAATTACTGATATTATCCTTTACCAGGGCATAGGGACGCTCCACACCATCGTAGTAAGTCATCATGAGGTTCGGATCGAGCCTTGGGCCGAAATTGGAAAAAAGGGAACTTCGCGCCTGGGTTTCGTCCTGGGGTAGAGTCTGGTTTCGTCCCTGTCCGTACAGGTGCTGATGGTCGTCGTATCGGGTGAGCTGTTTTTCAAAGGTTATGGTACTGTTCAGTTCTATCCCCAGTTCTTTTTGCTGATCTCCTTTTTTGGTAGTAATAAGAATGACCCCGTTGGCGGCCCGGCTCCCGTATAGTGCTGCTGCCGATGGGCCTTTGAGCACACTGATTTTATCAATGTCATCGGGGTTGATGGCCGATATGGCATCGCCCATATCATAGCCATCGCCATACTGACTGCTGCTTACCTGCCCGTAGTTGGAGTTGTCCATAGGTACTCCGTCAATGACGTAAAGTGGCTGGTTACTTCCGGTTATGGTCGTATTTCCGCGGATAACGACACGAGAGGAGCCTGTAGGTCCTCCTGCGCTACTGGTAATGGAAAGTCCCGCAACCTTTCCTGCCAATGCATTGACTACATTAGGAATCCGTACCTTTTGGACTTCTTCCCCGTCAACTTGTGAAACGGCATACCCGAGGGAACGCTCCTCCCTTTTGATGGCGAGTGCAGTTACGATAGTCTCTTCGAGTTCCATGACACCTTCCTCCAGTGTGATCCCGACAGTCGTATCCACGTTTTGTATGGTTACGGATTTGGAGTGATATCCCATCATGCTGAATTCCAGTATATCCCCTTCTGAAGCCTGTATGCTGAATTTCCCGTCGAAATTGGTGATGGCTCCGGCTTTGGTCGTCATGTTCTGTACGGTCACTCCCATCAATGGTTCCCCGTCAGTGCCGGTAACTTTCCCGGAAAGCTGTTGTTGAACCTCCGCAATATAAAAAGGTATCCCGGAAGGCACAGCTTCTGTAAATGCGGTACAAAGCAAAGTGAAGCCGGAGAGAAGTAATGATTTCGGAGGTAGCCAACGGCACCGTCTTTTAAGTAATGTTCTCATCATCTTAGTTAGTTAATGTTAAATTTAGAATGGAGTAAACCTCCGCATGTGACTGGTATTCTCAAGTAGGAATGTTGCTGGTATGGCTATCTGTTCTCAGTAAGACAGCCTGTTGATAATGGTGTGTTTTTGATGGGACATCTATTAATGAAGTGATGGCGTTTGAAGCTTTTTACCAAAAAAGTTTACTTTTTTTAATAAAACAGGTTTACGAAACCCGGAGCAAAGGCTTGCCGGCACTTCGTATAACCCGGAAGGAATGTATGTTGCAATTCTGAAGTATAAGCCGTAAATTATACAATCCTTTTCCAAAATTGTATAACATAATAGAGCACTTTTCCTTGGAAATTTGTAGTGAAAATATATTGAGATGAAACATACATATTCGATAACCGGTATGTCCTGTAAAGGGTGTAAGGGTCATGTAGAAGATATTTTACAGCATGTGGACGGGGTCACCGGTGCTCAGGTAGACCTGGAGAAATCCTTGGCTGAAGTCGAAATGGAGCACCATATTCCACTCGAAAAACTGCAACAGGCATTTAAAGAAGATGGCGGGCATTACGGGATAAAGACGCCGGAAGCGGTGGCGGAGCACAAAAGCTGTTGTTCTGGTGGCGGCGGAGCTGCTTCGGGGCATAAGCAGGTGGCAAAGCAGGCTTCCGGAGAGCATAGCGGAATATACTATTGCCCGATGCATTGCGAAGGTGATAAAACGTACGACAAGCCGGGAAGTTGCCCGGTTTGCGGAATGGATCTCGTGGAGGCTCCTGTCCGTAACAGGAAAAAGACAAAATATACGTGTCCGATGCATCCCGAGGTGATCAGGGATGAGCCCGGTGCATGCCCGAAATGCGGGATGGACCTGGTGCCTATGGAGCCGGATGATGATAAAGAAGAAGATCCGGTCTATAGGAACCTCCTTCGTAAATTCCGTATAGCGCTGGGGTTTACATTACCGGTATTCCTCATTGCGATGTCCGAGATGATCCCGGGAGATCCGCTCGGAAAAATGATGTCCAGGACCTATTGGAACTGGGTACAGCTGGGACTTTCTGTCCCGGTCGTGTTCTATGCCACATGGATGTTCTTTGAAAGAGCTTACCGCTCTGTAGTAACGTGGAACCTCAATATGTTTACCCTGATAGGGATAGGGGCCGGAGTGGCCTGGCTGTTTAGTGTCGGGGCATTGTTGTTCCCCGGTTTTTTTCCGGAACAGTTCAAATCTCACAACGGCACGGTTTACGTGTATTTCGAGGCGGCCACGGTGATACTTACGCTGGTTCTGCTCGGACAATTACTGGAAGCAAGAGCTCACGGAAAAACCAATTCGGCAATTAAGGAACTCTTAAAACTTGCACCCAATAATGCGACCAAACTCGTGGACGGCAAAGAAAAGATAGTAAGCCTGGACGAGGTACAAGAAGGGGATGTGCTAAAAGTAAAACCCGGAGAAAAGATCCCGGTAGACGGTGTTATTAAGGAAGGAGAAAGTGCGGTGGACGAGTCTATGATATCCGGAGAACCGTTACCTGTAGATAAAAAGGCCGGTGATAAAGTGAGTTCGGGGACTATAAACGGTAACCGGAGTTTTACCATGACCGCAGAAAAAGTCGGGACCGATACCTTATTATCCCAGATTATAGATATGGTGAATTCCGCAAGCAGGTCCAGGGCTCCTATACAGAAGCTGGCAGACCGTATATCCGGGTATTTTGTGCCTGTTGTTGTAGCGATAGCAATAATAACCGGAATCGTATGGGCTGTTTTCGGTCCGGAACCTGCTTATGTATATGCTTTTGTCAATGCGATAGCCGTACTGATCATTGCGTGTCCATGTGCCCTGGGGCTGGCCACGCCGATGTCTGTTATGGTAGGTGTGGGCAAAGGGGCACAATCTGGAGTGCTGATCAAGAATGCGGAAGCCCTGGAGCGAATGAATAAGATCGATGTAGTTATTATCGATAAAACCGGGACGGTGACCGAAGGTAAACCCTCGGTAGAAAAAATAGTAACCAACGGGGAGAGGAGTGAAGAAGAGGTATTACGGAAAATTACAGGGCTGAATACCCATAGTGAGCATCCGCTGGCACAGGCCACTGTACATTATGCAGAGGACAAGGGGATAGAGGCTCTGAAAGTAAACGATTTTGAAGCAGTCGCCGGAAAAGGGGTAAAGGGTATATGCTCTGAGGAAGGTAAGGATAAGGTACTGGCGCTGGGGAATGATAAACTGCTGGAGCAGTTGGAGGTGAACATTCCGGAAATGTTAAGAAAACAGGTAAAAGAGGAGCAAAAGAAAGGAAAAACCGTTTCTTATCTCTCGGAAGGAAAGGACGTTCTCGGGTTTGTGGTTATCTCTGATAAAATTAAAGCGTCCAGCAGGGAGGCTATCCGTAAGCTTCAGGAGGAAGGTCTGAAGGTTGTGATGCTGACCGGTGATAATGAAGATACTGCCAGAGCAGTCAGTGAAACGCTGCACCTGGACGGTTTTAAAGCGCAAATGCTCCCGGAGGATAAACAGAAGGAAGTTAAGCGGTTACAGGCAGAAGGAAAAAAAGTAGCTATGGCGGGCGACGGGATCAATGATGCTCCTGCACTGGCGCAGGCCGACATAGGAATAGCCATGGGCACAGGGACGGATGTCGCCATAGAAAGTGCCGGAATTACCCTCGTACAGGGTGATCTCGAAGGGATCGCCAAAGCACGGATGCTGAGTCATAAAGTGATGCGTAATATCAAAGAAAATCTGTGGTTTGCTCTGGGGTATAACATGTTGGGAATACCTGTGGCGGCGGGGGTGCTTTATCCCGTTTTCGGGTTATTGCTTTCTCCTATGATCGCAGCACTGGCCATGAGTTTCAGCTCGGTGTCTGTTATTGCAAACGCCCTCAGGCTCCGAAAGGCCCGTATAGATTGAGTTTAAAGAGGTGCCGGGTAGTATGATTACGCGGCCTTGTTTTCCTGTTGTGGTGTATATTTACCTGTGATTAGAAAACTAAAACATATAAAAATAAGAATGGATCGAAATAGTAAGCACCAAACCGGTTTCTTCTTCTCCGGCAATACCGCATGGGAAACCGTGGATAAAGGTATACAGCGTCAGTTTGTAGGCTATGATGACCGTGTGATGATGGTTAAGGTGAAATTTGAACGGGGAGCCGTAGGCTACCTGCATCATCATTATCATTCTCAGGCCACTTACGTGGCTTCGGGGGCGTTCCTGATAACGATAGACGGGGAGGAAAAAACAGTACGGGAAGGTGATGGTTTTTTTATTCCCTCCGATGTCCCGCACGGGGCCGAATGCCTGGAAGCCGGGATGCTAATCGATGTATTCGGCCCGGCCAGGGAAGACTTTCTGGAAGCCATACGATCCGGGAACAATACCTAACGGTTAAAAGGATATTCGTTGATCCAGTGAAACCCTCTGTTAATGAGCAGGAAATCTTTTCTGTCTTTTTTGTTCAATGTCATCCGAATGCTATCCTTCCCGGTTATGCCCCGCAACATCAGGATACTATCGCCGATCCGGGTATATCTAAAATGATATTGCATCGCAGCGTCCCGGAAATGGGTCAGGGTAAGTCGTTGTTGTGTGGTATCGGTATGATTTTTCATGTAAATTTTGGTATCGTCCATCTTTATGATGACTGCACTGTTTCTGTCTACGATGAGTTGTTTCCACCGGATCGGATCGGTGAGTAATGGAGGTAGCGTATCGCGGTTATACATAAAATCGTCAGTGTTGTATATGCCGTAAAGGGCGGGAAGTAATGCAGTGTCGTGGTTTTTCCGGTATCGGATATGAGAACTTATACTGTAATTTGTGATGACGTACAGGATTAGTATAGTTTTGAATATGTACCCTGCATTACGAGTTGTTTTCCGTGAAGTGTACGGAATGTTCTGCTGTGAAAGAACAGTTTTGTTCTGTATGAAAAAGTGAAGAAAGGCATTGAAGTGAGCGATAAGTATAATGCCGCAGGCAAACATGAGATGAAAGGAGAACAGCTTGACAGGAACGTCGTAACTCATATTCATAACAAAGACATTCAGCATGACCCCGAATCCTATAAGTGCTCCCAGGCGCTCTGTATTACGGAAGAGCAGAAAGATGCAGGCGAGGGCTTCGGCTATCCCGGCGAACCTGACGTAAGCTTCGGAATATCCCATAAATTTCCATAATAATCCCATAGGTGATAGCTCTCCGAAAGACCGGGTCAGGTCGATCAGCGAAGGCTCCCAGAACTGGGTGGGAAATATTTTTACGATGGCATAGACAAACAGGTTCAATGCTGTATAATAGCGCAGGTATACAACCTGATAGCGGAAGAGTGTGTTGTAATGGTTGTGTTTCCGGTCGGTGAGTGTCCAGATCAGGGCAGCGACCAGGGCCATGGTGAGCAGAATAAAAATTATGATATAATCGAGAGAGGTGTCTCCACTGCCCCTTCCCTGTAAGGTTAGGTTGTCTGTAATGTGGAAGAGATGACGTGCTACAGGAAGTGCCAGCCATTTCCAGAATTGATCTGTCCATTGGGTGATATATTGTCCGAAAGGAAGGAAGTTAAAAGGAAACGGAAAGGTATAGAGTAAGGTATATATCCATATAAACCGGAATATAAATTTATTTGGCTTGCTCCAGGATATATCGGCAGATAAACCGGTGGGCATAGGTGTTTAGGTTGTGATTGATGTTTAGCTAAGTTCGGTTTTTTTTAGATTACAGAAAAATTTCCATGGGGACTATGGATAAAAAAAGCGGGATCTGCCATGCAGATCCCGCTTTTCGGGTTTTTGTATATGCTCAGAGGAATTACATCATTCCCGGCATTCCGCCTCCCATAGGAGGAGCTGCAGGAGCATCTTCTTTAATGTCGGTCAATGCACATTCTGTAGTCAGGATCATTCCGGAAACAGAGGCAGCATTTTCCAGGGCGATACGGGTCACTTTCTTAGGATCAATGATACCGGCCTTGAACATATCTACGTAAGTTTCGGATTTGGCATCGTATCCGAAGCTGTTTTTACCTTCCAGTACTTTAGAAACCACAACAGAACCTTCACCACCGGCATTTTCTACGATAGTACGTAGGGGAGCTTCGATAGCTCGGGCCACGATCTGAACCCCGGTTTCCTCGTCTGCATTTTCAGGTTTTACCTTGTCCAGAACAGCTTTTGCTCTGACCAGGGCTACACCACCACCGGCAACTATACCTTCTTCAACAGCAGCTCTTGTAGCGTGAAGGGCATCGTCCACACGGTCTTTTTTCTCTTTCATTTCTACTTCGGAAGCGGCACCTACATAAAGTACGGCTACACCACCTGCCAGTTTAGCGAGGCGTTCCTGAAGTTTTTCCCTGTCGTAGTCGGATGTGGTCGTTTCGATCTGTGCTTTGATCTGGCTTACACGGGCTTTGATAGCATCTGCCTCACCGGCACCGTTAACTACGGTAGTGTTATCTTTGTCGATAGTTACTTTTTCAGCAGAACCAAGCATGTCAATAGTTGCATTCTCCAGAGTAAATCCTCTTTCTTCGGAGATTACGGTACCTCCTGTAAGGATAGCGATATCCTCCAGCATGGCCTTTCTTCTGTCTCCGAATCCGGGTGCTTTTACGGCCGCTATCTTAAGAGAACCTCTGAGTTTGTTTACCACGAGGGTAGCCAGGGCTTCTCCGTCAACATCTTCCGCAATGATCAACAGGGGCTTACCTTGTTGTGCTACGGGTTCGAGTACGGGAAGCAGATCTTTCATATTGGAGATCTTCTTGTCGTAAAGGAGGATGTAAGGACTTTCCAGTTCGGCAACCATTTTTTCGGAGTCTGTCACGAAGTATGCAGAGAGGTATCCTCTGTCAAACTGCATTCCTTCTACCACGTCTACATAAGTATCGGTTCCTTTGGACTCTTCTACAGTGATGACACCTTCTTTTCCTACTTTGTTAAAAGCCTGTGCAATGAGTTCACCTATAGTTTCGTCATTGTTGGCAGAAATGGCAGCAACCTGCTTGATTTTTTCTGAAGCATCACCTACTTCCTTGGATTGTTTGGACAGATCGGCAACCAAAGCTTCTACGGCTTTGTCGATACCTCTTTTCAGGTCCATAGGGTTTGCACCGGCAGCTACGTTTTTCAGTCCTTCTTTAACGATGGCTTGTGCCAATACCGTTGCGGTAGTCGTACCGTCACCGGCAAGATCATTGGTTTTGGAAGCAACTTCCTTTACCATTTGCGCACCCATGTTTTCCAGTGCGTTTTCCAGTTCTATTTCCTTGGCTACGGAAACACCATCCTTGGTTACGGTAGGAGCGCCGAAAGATTTGCTAATGATTACGTTTCTTCCTTTAGGTCCTAACGTTACTTTCACGGCGTTTGCAAGTGCATCCACTCCACGTTTGAGTCCGTCACGGGCTTCAATATCGAATTTTATGTCTTTTGCCATTGTTCTTGGTTTTGTGTTTAATGTCTTGTTTTGTTCTAAGGGTTAATTTCCGGGGGAGCTATACGATAGCAAGGATGTCGCTTTCACGCATCATCAGGTAATCGGATCCTTCCAGTTTGAGTTCGGTACCTGAGTATTTTCCGTAAAGCACAGTATCACCGACTTTTACAGTTAACGGTTCGTCCTTGGTACCGGGACCAACTGCAACAACAACACCTTTTTGCGGTTTTTCTTTTGCGGAGTCGGGAATGATGATTCCTGAAGCGGTTGTTGTTTCTGCGGCAACAGGTTCTACCAGAACTCTGTCTGCAAGTGGTTTAATGTTTACTTTAGCCATCTTATTTTTTTTATTGGATTAGATTTATTTTTTAAACTATGCAGATTCAGACAGAAATTGTGCCAACGTGATCAGCGGTGATAAAAAGAGAAAGAAACTGACAATTTTGTAAACAAAAATGCCAGCTTATGACAAGCTGGCATTTTTATGTATATGTTTTTAGCAGATTACTGCACTGTACCTGTAGTGTCTGTTGCAGGTGCAGGAGTCTCGGTTTGCTGTGGTGTCGTAGCTTCTCTTTCCGTTCTTTGTCCGTCCAGTAATCTGGATTCCTGCGAAGAAGAATTTCCGCTTCGTAGTGTCAGGTTGGAAAGTAATATCAGGACGATAAGAATGGTAGCCAGGGTCCAGGTGCTTTTGTCCAGGAAATCTCCTGTCTTTTTAACACCGCCTACTATCTGGCCGCCTCCGCCACCAAAAGACGAAGAAAGTCCGCCGCCTTTCGGATTCTGTACCATGATGACCAGAATCAACAGCAGTGCTACTATCATGATCAGCACTAAAAAGATAGAAAACGTACTCATTGTTTGTGTTATAATTTATTAATCCCTATTATTTCTTGTTTTCAATCGCGAATTCTTTCGCTTGTAAATGTCAGGTTAACAGTTAGTTGTTCTGTTGTAATTTTTTTATTGCCCTGATTTGGTCTGCAAAGAAACCACTTTTTTCCGGATATTTCAAACTTAATATTTTATATGCCTGAATAGCATTTTTATATCGCTTCTGTTCCAGGTACACTTTAGCCAGTGTTTCTGTCATGAGTTCGGCCTTTTCCATCTGGCCGCTTTTGGCGAGATTCACTGCGGGTGCTTCGCGGTTACGATCGGCAGCTTTGGGAACAATTTTCGGATTGCTATTGATAAATTTATCGATAAGCCTGAACTTTTTTTCTTTGTCAGCATCCGTTTTTTCTTCCGTTTCTTTTACCTTACTTTTTTTGTTATCCGTTCTGTTAACGGGTTTTGCTGCGGATAGTTTGAGCCATTCTGCAAAAGAATGTCGTTCGCCGGAATTAAAATCGATGGGAGTGCCTATTCCCAGTTGCTTTTCTTCTGACGTCTGTTCGGCTTGTTGTTTTTCTACCGGTATAAAAGCGGCAGGATTGAGGATGTGTTCGGCTTCTTCTTCACTTCCTATGTGGGTTTGCTCGATGAGTTTATGGTTCTCTATCCGTATTTCCTGGGCGTTGACCTCTATGTCGGAAATGTCCGGATGGTTCCCGGCAATGGCTTTCGCTACATCATTCTGCCGGAATTCCGGCAAAGTGATCAGATCGAACAGTACAGCTCTGTCCGTTGTGTATGCGGCTGTTTTTTTCAGGGCGTCGTTATACGTAAAGCTGTTGAGGTTTCTGAGTCCTTTGAGGTGAAGTGCCCGGGCAGCCTGGAAAAAAGGATATTGTGCTATGAGCTGTTCCAGAGATGTAGTTTCTCCCAGCCGGATATGTTCCGGATTTTCTGAAAGCTGTATGAAATTTGAAACTGTCATAAATAATGTATCTGACACGCTGTCTTTGCGTGATCTCTGATTCTATTTTTACCGTATTCCCCATATTCGGGTTTTACTGCGGTCTGTCCTGGTACTTCGCGGTTTACCCTGATGTTATTACATTACCAATCGGCAAGGGAGGCGTTAAATATATCCTGGGTTATCCGTTCGAAAATCTCCTGGTGCGCAGCGCTCTGTATGGCATTGAGCTGCTCGTTAGCCCCGAAATCGTAAAAGAATGAAAATGTTCTTTCGAAATCGGCATCTTCTTTGGTATTGTTGGTAAAACGTACCCGTACCCCGATGGTAAGTCTGTTCTGTGCCGCAGTTTGCTGTGCAGTTGCGGTCATGGGGGCTACCCGGTATTCGGTGATCTCTCCCTCATAAAGAAGGTCTCCTCCGGAAGGTACGAGGTCCAGGCTGGTCTGGTTCATGATCAGGTCCTGCAGGGCGAGGGTAAAATCACGGTCCAGTCCAGGTTCTACCAATGGGGCTTCGTTTCTGAACATGTTTACCTGAAAAGTTGTGGCACTACCGACATCACCACCGGTGAAATTATAAATACCACAACTTTGTACGGTGACCAGGACGAGGGCAACCGCAAGATATACGGCTTTTACGGATTTTAATATTTTCATTGGGTTGAAGCTGTTTTAAGCGCATCTCTCGGGATGCCTAAAGATCGTATTGTTTTATTTTGCGATATAACGTCCTTTCGGAAATGCCAAGTTCTGAGGCAGCGGCCTTTCGCTTACCGTGATTGCGATCCAGTGCTTTCTTGATGAGTTCGAGTTCCTTGTCCTGCAGAGAGAGAGTCTCTTCTTCCTCGATCTCTTCGGCAAAATGGTACTTGTCTTCGTTTCTTCCCCGCATGGCAGGGTGTTGGGAAACGGGTAGTACCTCCAGGGCCTCGCTGTCTTCGTAATCTTCGATATCGCTGTAATCTTCGGATACGGCATCGGAGCTTTTTGCTGCCGTGTCAAAATCGGCATCGTTATCGGATTTGCCGTATATCTTCTGGATCAGGTTCTGGTTTTCTTCCTGTACTTTCTGGCTGCTGCCCGACTGCATGAGTTCGAGGGTGAGTTTTTTCAGGTCGTTAAGGTCGCTCTTCATGTCAAAGAGAATTTTGTAAAGAATTTCCCTTTCACTGCCAAAATCGGCCTGACTCTTTTTTTCGTTGATAACTGCAGGCAGGTTTTTTCCGGCACCGGGAAGATATCCCGTAAGGGTGTCTGCCGAGATTGTTCTGTCCTGTTCCAGTACCGATATTTGTTCGGCTACGTTGCGCAGTTGCCGGATGTTTCCGGACCAGCGGTATTTTAATAACGCGTGGACAGCTTCATCTTCGAGCCGGATAGCAGGCATCTTGTATTTTTGTGCAAAGTCGGACGCGAATTTCCGGAACAGCAGATGAATGTCGTCTTTCCGGTCGCGTAACGGTGGCAGGTGGATCTCTACGGTGCTCAGGCGGTAATAGAGGTCTTCTCTGAATTTTTCCTTTTCTATAGCTTCAAACATGTTTACATTGGTTGCAGCTACAATACGTACATTGGTTTTTTGTACTTTGGAAGATCCTACCTTTATAAATTCTCCGTTTTCCAGTACCCGCAAAAGCCGTACCTGGGTGGTGAGCGGAAGCTCTCCCACTTCATCCAGAAATATAGTACCCCCGTCGGCCTCTTCGAAATATCCGCTTCTGGTCTGTGTCGCTCCGGTAAACGAACCTTTTTCATGCCCGAAGAGTTCACTGTCTATAGTGCCTTCGGGAATGGCTCCGCAGTTTACGGCAATAAATTTACCGTGTTTACGGTGCGACAGGGAGTGAATGATCTTGGGAATACTTTCTTTTCCCACACCACTTTCCCCGGTGACCAGGACAGAGATGTCGGTAGGGGCAACCTGTATGGCCTTTTCAATGGCACGATTGAGTTTTACATCGTTGCCTATGATACCGAATCGCTGTTTTATCGCTTGTACGTTTTCCATAGTTATGTCCGGTTCCGTGGCTTTATGCTACCGGGAACAGTTTTGGTTTATATTTTATTTGCCGGCCGGAAAAGAACCTCTATTATTCCGAATATCCGACAGCCTCTCCTATAAGTGTTGCGGCAGTACAGTCCGTGATATTTACATTGACAAAATCACCTATATTGTAATGTTCCTTCGGGAAAACAACAACCGTGTTTTGTGTATTGCGCCCCATCCAATGGGCATCACTTTTTTTCGAAGTGCCTTCCACGAGAACTTCCTCTGTTTTGCCGAGGTGCTGCTGTGTTCTATAGAGTCCGTGTTGCTGCTGTAGGTTGATGATCTCCGTGAGTCTGCGCTTTTTTACTTCTTCCGGAACATCATCTTCCATCTTTCTGGCGGCCAGGGTACCGGGTCTTTCGGAGTAGGCAAACATGAATCCGAAATCGTATTTTACATAGTCCATCAACGAGAGGGTGTCCTGATGATCTTCTTCGGTTTCCGTGGGGAAGCCGGTAATCATGTCGTGCGATATGGCACAATCGGGGATGATCTTACGGATATTATCTATGAGTTCGAAGTATTCTTCACGGGTATGCAGGCGGTTCATGGCTTTGAGAATCCTGTTGCTGCCACTTTGCACAGGCAGGTGAATGTATTTACAGATATTTTTATACCTGCTCATGACTTCGATGGCATCGAGAGTCATATCCTGCGGATTTGAAGTAGAAAAACGGATGCGCAGTCCGGGTTGTGCTTCGGCTACCATAGCCAGCAAGCCGGCAAAGTTTACGGCTGTGGCTTTCTGAATATCCGAAGCGGTTTCGAAATCTTTTTTAAGCCCTCCGCCATACCACAGATAACTGTCTACGTTTTGTCCGAGCAGAGTAACTTCTTTATAGCCTTTTTCCCAGAGTTCGTTAACCTCTTCGAGGATAGACTGCGGATCGCGGCTTCTTTCCCTTCCTCGGGTAAAGGGAACTACACAGAAAGTACACATATTGTCACATCCCCTGGTGATAGACACGAAAGCGGTAATGCCATTACTGTTCAGGCGGACGGGCGCTACATCGCCATAGGTTTCTTCTTTGGAAAGAATGACATTAACGGCATTTCTGCCTTCGTCTATTTCCTGTACCAGGTTAGGAAGGTCCTTGTAAGCATCGGGGCCTACGACCATATCGACTATTTTTTCTTCTTCGAGGAATTTGCTCTTGAGGCGTTCGGCCATACAACCGAGTACCCCTACTTTCATTCCGGGGTTTATTTTTTTTACCGCATTGAATTTTTCAAGTCGTTTGCGTACGGTCTGTTCCGCTTTTTCCCGTATGGAACAGGTGTTGATGAGAACCAGGTCGGCTTCTTCCAGTTGCTGTGTGGTATTAAACCCTGCATTGGCAAGAATAGAAGCTACGATCTCACTATCGGAAAAATTCATTTGGCAGCCATAACTTTCAATATAAAGTTTCCTGCTGTCCCTGCCGTTTCGTACGGTCTCTTCTGTTTCCTTTTGCGGATCGAGAACGAGACTTTCCCCCTGTTTTTTTTCGTCAATTATTTTCTCCATAAGGACTGGTGCCCGATCCGGGCAATTCTTTGTTTTTCCGGGGCTTGCAGCAACGCAGATCCGGAAATGTTTGCAATCGGTTTGTAATAAATAATCGGTGCAAAGATAGGATTATTTATAAACTCAGTGACAATTTGACAGTAAAATGCCTGTTGTTTTTTAGGCAAAAAAACGTTAAGGTATCCCTATAAATATTTTTTAATATACTTTTGTAGTCTTAAAAATGGGTTTATGGCAAAGAATTTAGTGATTGTAGAGTCGCCTGCCAAGGCGAAAACTATAGAAAAATTTCTCGGTAAAGATTACAAGGTAGCATCCAGTTACGGACATATTTCCGATTTACCTTCCAAAGAGCTGGGTGTGGATGTGGAGAAAGATTTCGAACCCAAATACATTGTTTCCAAAGATAAAAAAGACGTTGTTAAAAACCTCAGGAACCTCGCGGAAAAAGCCGATACGGTCTGGCTCGCGAGTGATGAGGACCGCGAGGGGGAAGCTATAGCATGGCACCTGGCGGAACAATTGAAACTGGACCAGTCCAAGGTAAAGCGAATTGTCTTTAATGCCATTACCAAGAACTCTATTTTAAAAGCGATAGAAAACCCGAGAGGGATAGATTATAACCTGGTCAATGCCCAGCAGGCCCGTCGGGTACTGGATCGTTTGGTGGGATATGAACTGTCTCCCATTCTCTGGAAGAAAATAAAAAGCGGATTATCCGCAGGACGGGTACAGTCTGTTGCGGTGCGGTTGATCGTAGAAAGGGAACGCGAGATCAATGCGTTTACCCCGGAAGTGTCTTTCCGTGTGGTTGCGGAATTCCGTACCGAGGAAGGCAAGTCCGTCAAGGCAAAACTGCCCAAGACCTTTGCCACTAAAGAAGAGGCTCATAAATTTCTGAAAAGTAATGTCGGTGCCAGTTTCAAGGTGGCCAACCTGGAAACAAAACCTGCCAAAAAAACACCGGCACCGCCTTTTACGACTTCTACCCTGCAACAGGAAGCTTCACGGAAACTTTATTTTTCGGTAAGCAAGACCATGAATATGGCGCAACGGCTTTATGAGGCCGGACTCATTACTTATATGAGGACCGATAGTGTAAACCTTTCTCCGGAGGCTGTCGAAGCTGCCAAGGAAGAGATTCAACGCGAATACGGTAATAAATACAGTAAACCGCGCAAGTTCTCACAAAAGACAAAGGGTGCGCAGGAAGCACACGAAGCTATACGTCCTACCGATATTTCCATTCATTCCGTTTCGGTAGAACGGGACCAGGCCAGGCTGTACGACCTGATCTGGAAACGTACTATAGCTTCACAAATGAGCGATGCCGAACTGGAACGTACTCTTGTAAAGATAGAAGCCGACAAGCATAAAGAACAGTTTACAGCCAATGGGGAGGTGCTCAAATTTGACGGTTTCCTGAAGGTGTATATCGAGGGGACCGATGACGAGGATGAAGAACAGGCCGATCTGCTCCCTGCGCTGAAAGTAGGGGAGCCGCTCCTGAACAATTATATGACTGCGACCCAGCGTTTCTCCAGAGCACCGTATCGTTATACGGAAGCTTCGCTTGTGAAAAAACTCGAAGAACTGGGGATAGGCCGTCCGTCTACATACGCACCGACCATTTCCACCATACAGAACAGGGGATATATAGAACGGGGAAGTATAGAAGGGACGGAGAGAAACTACATACAGTTTACCCTCGAAAAAGAGCAGATAAAAGAAAAAACACTTTCGGAGATTACCGGGTCCGACAAAGGAAAACTGGTACCTACGGATATCGGAATGATCGTGAATGATTTTCTTGTCAATCACTTTGAAAATATACTCGATTACAATTTTACAGCCAAAGTAGAACAGGATTTTGATGATATAGCCTCCGGACAGGAGGACTGGACGCTGATGATGAAAGATTTTTACAAAGGTTTTCATCCCCAGGTAAAAGATGTGGAAGAAAATGCAGACCGGGAAACCGGGGAGCGTATATTGGGTAAAGATCCCGAAACGGGAAGACAGGTAAGTGTAAGGCTGGGACGTTTCGGTCCTATGGTGCAGATCGGAGTGGCAGAGGAAGAGGAAAAGCCGAAATTTGCAAGCTTGTTGCCCGATCAGACTATAGAAGGGATTTCCCTGGAAGAAGCTCTGGAGCTGTTTGCTCTGCCACGTAATCTCGGTACGTATGAAGGGAAAACGGTAGAGGTTAATGTAGGACGCTACGGTCCTTATGTGCGTTTTGACGATACTTTTATTTCACTGGACAAAGGAGAGGATGTTTTTGATGTTTCGCTGGACAGGGCTATAGAGGTTATCAAGGCTAAACAGAAGGCCGATGCCCCCATTGCCAATTATAAAGGGAAAGAAGTGACCAAAGGCAAAGGACGTTTCGGACCTTTTATTAAGTGGGACGGGATGTTTATCAATGTAAACAAGAAATATGATTTTGACGATCTTTCCGAGGCGGATATCCGTGAACTGATTGAGGATAAGCTGAAGAAAGAGGCGGAGAAAGTAGTCAGGGAGTGGTCCGAAGAAGGTATCAGGATCGAAAAAGCACGGTGGGGGCGTCATAATATTCTGAAAGGAAAAACCAAGATCGAACTCCCGAAAGAAGTTGATGTAAGCAAACTTAGCCTGGAGGAAGTACAGGGAATGCTGGATAAGAAAGCTCCCAAAAAGAAAAAGACTACGAAGACTAAAAAATAAAAAAGCCCGTTTTTAGGGAGTTATAATTTTTCTGTATTGGGTTTTTACAGGAACATTTTTGTATATTCCGACATTCTTTTTTCGAAGAGTGTAGCTGTATATGACACTCGCGGAACGGGATTTTGCTGTAGAAAAAAATAAAGATTAAGAAAAGGCAGCTTTTTAGCTGAACAAACCCAATCTTCGAAAGATATAAGCCGTATGGATTTTGAGTTTTTGTCCCCGGTAAGCACGGTGGTTCTGGCCCATAGCCAGTTATTGTCCCGTCAGACCATTGGGAAATATATAAGCATTCATACCGAAAAAGACGGTTTACCGGAACTGGATGACGTGCAACTGGCCATTATCGGGGTTAATGAGACCAGGAATGCCTCTGTTCAGGCGATGGACCGGCCGGATTTGAATGAAATAAGAATACAGTTATACCAGCTTTATACCGGCAACTGGGGAAGCAATATTGTGGATCTGGGTAATATAGAGCCGGGAGAGCGTGTGGAAGATACTTATTTTGCGGTGAAAACTGTTGTGGAATATCTCGTTAAAAACCGTATAATTCCTATAGTTATCGGGGGTAGCCAGGATATTACGTATGCGGTATATCGCGCTTTTGACCAGCTGGAGCAGATGGTAAATCTCGTAGCCGTAGATCACAGGTTTGACTTCGGCTCTTCAGACGAACTCATATCATCCAATTCCTATATCAGTAAGATTATCGTAGAGCAACCCAACAATCTGTTTAACTTCTGTAACCTGGGATACCAGACGTATTTTAATGCGCAGGAAGAGATAGATCTTATGGAAAAGCTGTTTTTTGATGCTTACCGGCTCGGGGAAGTTACCGGCGATATTACGCTGGTGGAACCGGTGTTCAGGGATGCCGATGTAGTGAGTATAGATATCACTGCTGTCAGGGCTTCGGACCTCGGATATCCGTCCGATACCTATCCGAATGGTTTTGACGGAAGAGAAATCTGTGCTATAGCCCGGTATGCGGGTATCAGTGATAAAGTGTCGGTATTCGGTATTTTTGAAAACAGAAATACCCGGATGAATGCACAGCTTGTCGCCCAGGTATTGTGGTATTTTATGGAAGGATATAACTTCAGAAAAAAAGATTACCCCTATATCGGTACCCGGAGTTACGAGAAATATATCGTGCCTATGGAAGAGCAGGAACTGTGTTTTTATAAAAGTGACATTTCCGGAAGATGGTGGATCGAAGTGCCGATTCTCGGAGAGATGAATAATAAATTGAAAAGACATACGTTATTACCATGCACCCATAAAGATTATTTAGATGCCTGTAACGAAGTCATTCCCGAACGTTGGTGGAAGGCATATAAGAAAACAGCTTTATAGGGAAAATAGTATGGTGAGAATGCTTTTTGAAAATAAAATCTGGTAAAAATCGGGTTCCGGATCATTAACAAAAAGGGTATGGTCGAATTTTTAAACTATAATTAACCGAAAAAACGAATGAAAAGATTATTGTTTGTTACAACCCTGGCATTATTTCTTTATAGTTGCGGTAAAAAAGACAGGGGGGAACTGGTTGGAGTAGGCGGAAAACGATGGCATCCGGAAAAACCCTACGGAATGACTCTGGTTCCCGGAGGTTCTTTTATTATGGGAAAATCCGAATCGGATGTTGCAGGAGGGATGAATGCCCCGACCAAAACCGTTACGGTACGTTCTTTTTATATGGATGAGACCGAAATTACCAACAGTGAATACAGGCAATTCGTAGATTGGGTGAAGGACTCCATCGTTCGTACAAAACTTGCTATCCTCGCCGATTACGAAGGCCTTACTCCGGATGACGGAGGTATAGGTGAATATGCTTTTAAGGATGCGGATACCTCTAAGCTTTCGGCTTACGACAAGTATATGCTCGAAAATTACGAAGGGATGGGAGAGACCGGGTTCGAAGGCAGAATGCTGAACAAAAAGCCCCGTTTGATCTGGGATACGTCCAAATATCCGGACGAATACTATACCGAGGTTATGGACTCTATGTACCTTTCTATGGAAGAGTCTTATAACGGATACCGTACTATCGATGTCACTCAACTGAAATATAAATATACTTGGATGGATATCCAGGCTGCTGCCAAAATGAAAAAAGGAAGTAGAAAGGACTTTCTGAAAACCGAAGAGTTAATGATTTACCCGGATACAACGGTATGGATCAAAGATTTTTACTACTCGTATAACGAACCTATGCATAACGATTATTTCTGGCATGATGCCTACAGTGAATATCCTGTAGTAGGTGTTTCATGGAAACAGGCTAAGGCGTTCTGTAACTGGAGGACGAAGTATAAGAACGATTTTCAGAAATCGAGAGGAAAAGGTTTTGTCAACCAATTCCGCCTTCCCATCGAAGCCGAATGGGAATACGCAGCGCGTGGAGGACTCGAATCGGGGACATATCCATGGGGAGGACCTTACCTTATCGATGAGCGGGGATGTTTTCTGGCGAATTTTAAACCTAACCGGGGTGATTACGCTGCAGATGATGCCCTATACACCGTAGAAGCCAAATCGTATCAACCCAATGATTACGGTTTGTACAATATGGCAGGAAATGTCTCGGAATGGACGAATTCTGCCTACGATCCCAATTCTTATGACTATGCATCGACGATGAACCCGAATGCTTATGACGAGAGAAACAAAAGAAAAGTAATCCGTGGAGGATCTTGGAAAGATGTTGCGTATTTTCTCCAGGTGAGTACACGTGATTTCGAGTACCAGGATTCGGCCCGTAGTTATATCGGGTTCCGTACGGTACAGGATTATATGGGGACCAGTGAGATAGGGCGTTAACCCCCGGATTTATATCTGAACTTTTAACTAATTATATTACAAATCAACTATTACCATTATGGCAAAATCTAAATCTAGTAAAAAGTTGTTCAATATGGCTTATGGCCTTGGAGCATCTGTTGTTATCTTAGGGGCGCTGTTCAAACTTAACCACTGGGAACTCGGGTTCCTCGACGGGACAGTACTTCTGGCCATAGGACTTGTTTCGGAGGCAATTATATTTGCGATATCTGCTTTTGAACCGGTAGATGAAGAGCTGGACTGGAGTCTTGTATATCCGGAGCTCGAAGGAGGAGAAGCTAAAAGAAGAGAGAAGAAAGTTCAGGAAGATACAGTCGAAGCCGAAGGAATGCTTTCCAAAAAGCTGGACGGATTACTTAAAGAGGCAAAAATAGATGCTCAACTGATGAGCAGTCTCGGGCACAGTATCCGTAATTTCGAAGGTGCCGCCAAGAATATGGCACCTACCGTAGATGCGATTTCCTCAACCAAAAAATACAGTGAAGAACTTTCGCTGGCAGCAGCCCAGATGGAGTCACTGAACAGCTTGTACAAGGTGCAGTTGGAAAGTGCCGGAAGACAGGCAGCGATTAATGAAGAAGTGGCAAACAATGCCGGAAGACTCAAAGAAGAAATGGAGTCTCTTACTTCAAATCTTTCCTCACTGAACAGTGTTTACGGAGGAATGTTATCTGCTATGATCAAACGCTAATTAGTAACCCCAAGACCAAAAATCAAAACTCTGATTAGACATGGCAGGAAATAATTTATCACCGCGTCAGAAGATGATAAACCTTATGTATCTCGTATTTATTGCCATGCTGGCCATAAATATGGGAAAAGAGGTATTGTCTGCATTTGGCTCGTTGAATGAAAAACTCGAAGCTTCCAATGTAAAGGCCAATGCGGATAACGCAGCGGCACTGGACGGTCTTTCCAGGCTGGCCGGAGAAAAACCGGAACGCTATCAGCCCGTACTGGACAAAGCAAACCGTATCAAGGAAGTTTCTTCGGAATATTACAGTTATCTCGAAGGGATAAAAAACGAAATGACCGAAAATCTTAAGAACAAAAGGGACTATGAAAAGATGGACCAGTCCAAGTTTCTGGATAAAAAATTCTTTAAAGGCGGTGGAAAATATTCGGAAGAAGGGCAGGAATTCGTAGATAAAATGAATGGTTACCGTAATGCTTTAGAGGAAATACTCGGAGAGAATTTTAGTGAGATCAAGAGTTCGGTAGCCCAACGCTTCTCTACCGGTGAAAATGGCCAGGTAGAGAACAGGGACGGGATAAAAATAGACTGGTTGAACTACAACTACGAAGGCTTTCCACTCGTAGCATCCTTAACCAAGATTACTCAGATCCAGGCCGATGTAAAAGCGACGGAAAATGATATTTTCGGAGCAATGCTCGGAGAAGAGCTCAGCAGTGAGGTGTCGATGAACAACTATACAACCTTGCTGGAGCAACCGAAATCAGCCTATTACCAGGGCGAGACCTTTGACGGTTCTATTGTGCTGGGAAGAACTGACGCTACGACCAAACCTCATGAGGTAGAGCTTTTTCTGGATGGGAAAAAATTGTCTGAAAGCGATTACGAACTCGACGGAGGTAAGGTAAAACTGAAAGTTAATGCAGGTAACGCGGGAGATCATAAGATCGAAGGAAAACTGATCTTCAAACAGAATGATGAAGATTTGCCTGTGACAGTATCTGCAACTTTCGCTACGATTACAAAACCCAATGCGGCAGTGATTTCGGCAGATAAAATGAACGTGGTGTACAGGGGGGTGTCTAATCCCATTACGATATCCATCCCCGGAATACCTGACAATAATGTCTCTGCATCGGCAAGTGGTTTGTCTAAGGTTTCGGGCAGTAAATACGTGATGAATCCGGGATCGGGCCGAACCGTTAATATTACGGCGAGCGGAACCTTGCCGGACGGACAGAGAATTAGTACGACTTCCGAATTCCGGATCAAAGATGTACCGAGACCTTCCGGAACGATAAGAGGGGAGTCGGGAGAAGTGAGTATGCCGAGATCGAGTCTTGAAGTTTCTACGGTGGGCGCCGTTCTCGAAGACTTTGATTTTGATCTTAACCTCGGCATTCGCGGTTTCAAATTTAAAGTGCCCGGACAACCTACGGTATCCGTAAGAGGAAATAAACTTGATGGGGCCGCCAGAAATGCTCTGCAAAGGGCACGAAGAGGTGATGCTGTACAAATCTTCGATATAGAAGCATTTATTACCGGGAATACGGGATACAAACTCAAAAAGGTTTCTCCGGTAGTTATTCAGCTTACAAACTAATACAAGCTGCCATAAAATAAATACATACCGGGAGTGACGCGCATGTGATAGCGCGTGGCTCCCGGTTATTTAATAGATTACGTCTTATCTGAATAACCTAAAAAACAAGTGTATGAATTGGAGAGCTACTACCCTACTTTCCCTGGCTTTTGTAATGTTGTCCCAGTTCTTAACGGGACAGGCCAATATACTCAATGCCAAAAAACCCGAAGAGATCGGGGTGAAGACCGAGAGACAAAAGGAAGCAGACAACGATGCTCCTATGGAATACGGTTACGTGGATGACCGGGATATTATGTGGTCTAAAATGACCTGGGAGGTCATTGATCTTAACGAACGTGTAAACTTCTCTTTGTATTATCCTATAGAGCCGATAAGGGAGTCTAACAGGATGTCGCTTTACGACGTGTTCGTCAATGCGATCAAGGAGGGTAAACTGGAGGATATCTATGTGGATTCTTACTTTACCGAGAAAAGGGCATTCGAGGACCTGGAGGCTACTTTGTCCAGGATCGATACTACCGATATGGGATACGAACAATTGAACGCCGGTGAGCAGGTGTCTCCTGAGTATATTGATAAAAGAGATATTACTGCGGCTGATATCGTAGAATATCACATCAAAGGCGTCTGGTATTTTGACAAACGCCAGGCCGAACTGAAATACAGGTTGCTGGCTATCGCTCCTGTGGCCCCGGATGTGAATTTTATAGATTCGGAAACAGACGACGGGTCCAATCTCGTTGAGCTTTTCTGGGTATGGTATCCGAGTTCAAGGCAAATACTTCATGAGGCGAAGACTTTTAACAACAGGAATTCCGCCGCGCCGCTTTCTTTTGATACGATACTGAATACGCGGAGGTTCAATGCTGTTATCTATAAAGAAGACAATGTTCACGGAGATCGCCCTGTAAAGGATTATGTCGTTGATAATTCTCTTTTCCAGTTGCTGGAAGGGGAGCGCATAAAAGAAAAGATAAGAGGCTTCGAGGAGGATATATGGACCAATTAGCGTTAGCGCAGTCCATCAGATGATCCAAAACGTCTATTCAATCCGAATAGACGTTTTTTTAGCCTTACAATTAACGGTTTTATCTTAAGAGGAGGTTGTTTCGGTCTTGCAGATCAACTGTTGGTCTCTACGGGAAAACTGAGTGTTATCCTTGTGCCCCTGTTCAGGGTACTTTTTATTTCGATTTTTCCGTTAAGGATGATGAGCAAATCCATTATAATTTTTATTCCAAGGCTTTTACTTGGAGTGTCGAGGGAAACAGGGGGGGCTGCATCTGGCTTTAAAAGTGATTGGTAATACTGTAATTCTTTTTGTGGTATGCCACGTCCCGTATCTTCTATAACAATGCGTAATCTGCTTTCACTAACAAAAGCGTATATTGTTATTTTTCCGTTTTGTGTATTTTTAACCGCATTATCCAGGATATTATGAATAATAATAGAGAGCAGATGTTTGTTTACTGAGGTGGTAAAATGATAGGGAACATAATTGTATATACGGGTTCTTTGAGAATTGGCTATTTCAGCAAACAACGATATTTTTTCACCTATGAGATGTTGTAAATCATAGTCTTCAGCAGGTGTGTTGCCTTCGCCCTCGTACATTCTTGCTTTACTGTAATCCAGGATCTCACTTATAAATTCATGTATTTTTACAGATGCTGTGTACATCGAACGAATGCCTTCACGTATCATCTTCTTGTTACCCGTATCGTAATTTGCATAAAGGTATTCGCCGGTGTCTACCATAAACCGCAGGGGACTCCGGATATCATGACTTATAGAAGCGATAAGTTTTTCCTGTATGGCGGTTTGTTGTTTGAGCTTGTCTTTGGTAATACGTAACGTACGTATGGTGTTACGAAGGTGTCTCGTGCTTTCTATGATTTTTTTCTTAAGGAGTATGTTTTTGTATCGTACATATTTGATCCTCAGTTTTATGCTGTAAAAAATGATAATGGGTGCCGCAAGACATACCAGGATAAGGAACCAGTCTGTTTCCCAAAAATAAGGAGGGACCACCAGCACGATACGTTTGTGGATGTAATAGGAGTAGAAGCTGTTCATTTTACGGATAACCAGGGTGTGCTGCCCCGGCGGTAACTGGGAAAAGGTAATGGTCTGGCCGTCCTCTATATGTTCCCAGTTTTTGACATTTTCATCTTCGAGTTTAAATTCCATATTAAGATTATAGGGGTTGTCATAATAAGGGGAGACCAACTCGATATGTACACGGCCAAAATTCCGCTTCAGTGTCAGCGTATCCTGATGTATGGCGAGATCATTATCGGCGGTTCGTACTTCATCTACATAGATAGTTCCGTTAGGAAGTTCTGGTTTTACTTTTTTCGGATCGAATATAACAATACCATTCAGAGATGGCAGGGCTATATGGCCGTCCTGGAGTTGTATGCCGCAAGGTTGGCATCCTCCCATGAATTCGTTGGATAGGAAACCGGAATTTTTGTCGTAGAAATGATAATAAACCTGTTTCATTTTTCCGGAGGCATAATCGATCATTTTCTTCTTGGATGCCTGAAAAAGTCCTTTCCCTGTGGTGATCCACAGATATCCCTGATCATCTTCGACAATACAATGAGAAGAGAGCATATAACCCCGGGTGTCCGGAGGAAAACTGGTGAGTGTTCCGTCTTTATAGAGAAAAATACCTTGAGTGGAGGTTGTTATCCAGATTTCTCCGCTGATGGAAGCGTGCAGACTGGTGATCTGCTTATCATCAAGACCGCGGATCTGATCCAGTTTTTCATGGATAAGATCCAGTTTGTATAATCCGTTCAGGCTGCCGAGCCAAAGCATATTATCTGTCGTTTGCAGTATATATTGTATACCGAAACTGACCTTTCTTAAATTTTGTGGAGCGTCGAAGAGAGGGTCCATATAATACAAGTAGCTCCCCGAATTATGTTTTTCATCATTCTCACTATCAGTAGCAATCCAGATACGATTGTTCCGCCCTGCTGAGATCTGTTCTATAGGGTACGGAAATGTCCATTTTTGAAAATCACGGTTCGTGCTGTCTTTGCTGAAACGGAAGAGTGTTCTATGTTTTTTGGTCCATATATAACCTCTGGTATCCACGATAAGGTTTTGCTTATCGTTATCCCAGGGAATATCGGGTTTTTGCCCGCTAAGCTGATCCGTACGGATAAGGGCTCCCGAAGCGGTTAGAATTTTATTTGGACCGTAATTGGCCAAGGCATATTGAACTCTTTCTGTGTCCCTGGTATTAACACTTCTGAAAGGATATTTTTTTATGATACCCAATCCCCTGGTGGCACTCCCGAGGTAGATGATATCCAGGTTTTGATCGTAATATGCGGATATGATACTGTTTTCAGCTCCGAAGTCAAAACCGGTAAGCAGTTTTTTGAAAGACAGAGAAGTGTCTTGTATTTGAAGGATATATAGGTTTTGTCTGGTATGTACAAAGGTTTGTTGTGTTATTGGATTATAAAAACATCCTGTAATATAGCCATCGTCATCAGGGATAGCCAATTCATTTTCATTAATGCCCTCTGCGGTAATCGCCGTGTAGTGTCCGGTTTCTGTCAGGTGATAAAGTCTGTTGTTCAGGGCAAAAAAGTAACCTGGTGTATGGTCCGGAAAATAAACACTGAGCTTTTGAGTGAGGTACCCGGTATGAAAGTTAACGGTGTCACCTTCTACGGAAAAGTACATATTTCCTGCAACGGGGATGATATATTTTTTCGGGAGTCCTGCTATACTGTCCGGAGTGTAAATTCCCGGTGTCGAGGCAAATGTCTTGATATATTTTTGTGAGGGATTCTCGAGAGGAAATGCTTTTCTCCGGGAAATAAGTAGGGCTTCCCCGAATTCGTTATACACCGCAATACTATCCCCCGCGATATTACGATGAGCATACATCATTTTATTGCTGTATATATTCGTGTTTTTAGAGTTAAAGACTTTAAAATTTCTTCCGTCGTAGCGAACGAGCCCGTTTTGTGTGAGCAGCCAGGTAAAACCATAACTGTCTTTAAATATTTGTTTTACACTGTTTTGCGGAAGTCCGTCACTATCTGTATACCACTTAACGCCAAAATCTTTATCCTGAAAATTGCTCACGGGGTTGCAATAAGAAAGAAGAAAGGATAAACTAAAAAGAATGGTCAACGTAAGTCGCATTAGAATCAGAAGGGAATTCTAAAATTATATGAAAATTGTAGGTTTATGTTGCTAATCGGGCGTGAAAACATCTGTTTTATAGTGTTCTTAAAAGATATAAAACAGTAATAAGCTCCTGAGATAAAGTAAATTATAAGCAAACGTGTTTGAGGTGTACAATGATACAAAAAAAATATTTATAAACAGCGGGTTATGTATAGAACTTGTTCTATCTCCAACACGAATTTATTCTACATTCCGATGTATTAGTTCTACAACTTTTTTATCGGAAATGTAACAGGGTCCTTTAATTTTATAACAACGTTAATACAGCGTTTCCTAATATCATAATCAAGTGTTTAGAACAGTCCTTTCCCGATAGCATGACTTAGCAGGGAAAGGCTGTTTCCTTAAGATTATTACGACTGCAAATATAAAAATGTTCTATGGGGTTTCTGAGTTTTTTTGGAGGAAACAGGATGAAATTGACAGTAAAACATGAATATAGGGATTTTTTAAGTATTAAGATATCAGTCTTTGACAACCAGTAAAAAATATAGCGATGTCAATAATTTGTAAATACGTCATGTTCACATTGCGAATCCGACACTGCCCCTTTGAAAGCTATTTGTGGAAAAACAGTAGAGATCAACGTATATGTCATCTCAAGAGTATTTTGGAAGGCGGAATACTATTGTCCAAATCCAAAGAGGAGATTGTAGACCTTCTGGGTGATGAATACAATCATTATTATGTGGATCAGTGGAAATATTTTATAAGAGATATCAAAACACTGCCCTATAAGATGTATCTCGAAATAGAATTTCAGGAGAACAGCGTTTCGATCTGTAGAGTAAAACTTATCTAAAAAATGTATATGGAAATACTTTTACAACAAAAACCAATAGAAGACAGAAGCACTGTAGTGCGAAAACAGATCGACGATTTCCGGAGTTCCGGTAAATTACACATGCATTCTGACTTTCCTTTTTTTTATACGGAAGGAGTGGAGTATGTGACTTCAGTCCTGGGTGCGGGACATTTGCTCAGGGATATGGGGATGCAGGCATTTGCATTGTCAGGAGAATGGGACTTCGTAAGTATACGGCTTTGTCGCGGTTGCCTGGACAATTGTTGGATAGAATATTCCAGAAGAAACGGAGAGATTATCAAAAAGATGCGGATTCCTGAAAATATTCCATTAGCCCCCAATTTTGCCATTTGTTTTTATTTCATTGGAAGAACGCTGATCCTGCCGACAGAATTCTGATCGGGCAGGAGGGTGCAAGGCAACTCAGGTAGTGTCTGTATTGTAAAATATTATACCGGCCCGGTTTTTACTAAACCGTAAAACCGGCCGGTATAATAGAAGAAGAAAAGAAGATATTTTTTAATACTTATTCGCCACTCCCGGTTTTACGGATAATTTCGTTGGCCAGATTCAGATAGCTTACAGCTCCTTTGCTCGAAGCGTCATAATTGATAATACTTTCGCCGTAACTCGGAGCTTCACTCAGGCGTATGTTGCGCTGTACTATGGTATCGAATACCATAGTGCCAAAGTGTTGCGTTACTTCTTCCACCACTTGATTGGATAGTCTGAGACGGGAATCGTACATGGTAAATAACATGCCTTCGATGTCTAATGAAGGATTATGGATTTTTTGAACACTTTTTATGGTGCTCAACAGCTTCCCCAGGCCTTCGAGGGCAAAATATTCGCATTGAATAGGGATGATTACCGAATGTGCTGCAACCAGAGCATTCAGAGTGAGTAGTCCGAGTGACGGAGCGCAGTCAATAAGAATGTAGTCGTATTGTTCTGCCATACCCTGCAGTGCTTTGCGGAACATATACTCCCGGCGTCTCTGATCTACCAATTCGATTTCTATGGCAACCAGGTCGATATGAGCAGGTATAAGATAAAGATTGGGTGATGAGGTCTTTATTACCGCATCGGCAGCCTTTGCCGAATGTTCGAGTACCTGGTACGTACCGGTTTTTACATCTTCAACCGAAATTCCGAGCCCGGATGTGGCATTGGCCTGTGGGTCTGCATCTATGAGCAGGACCTTTTTTTCGAGAACTCCGAGAGCCGCCGCAAGGTTGACCGATGTAGTTGTTTTACCTACGCCTCCTTTCTGGTTTGCAATAGCTATTATTTTGCCCATACAAGATTATGTGTTGATATCAAGAAATATGACCACTAATGACCCGGAATATCCCGGAGTTTTTCCCTGCTTTATTGAACAGATAATTTCAGGGAGGGTAAATTTCCCAAAAACCCACTCCGGGATATCAGGAATCAATGGTCGGTTTTCTGCAATTTATGTCGTTCTCTTTCAGTGTTTCACGATTGTTTTCTGGTGATCCCCCTGGCATAGAGCAGGAGAACAAGCCCTATGAGCAACAGGATAAAATTTCCCGTTATGTAACTGGTCTCATTGCCGGAAATAATGTGGTATTCCAGAAAATATCCCAGAATAGTGGCCATGGCGTATATCGATATTATAATGCCTGTTAGTGTTAATGTCGTTTTCATAAACCGATAATCAAATTTAGTTTCCGGGTTTATATGCGGTGAAATTAGTGTAATTCCTCCTCCCGATAGATCAGAGTATTGTAGAATTAATTCTATGCTATGTTAGAATGAGTTCTAAGGAAAGTGTGGTTTGGTTGTTTTCAGTAAAACGTAGGAGACAATATCATGTTTCCGATAAGCTCGGAATATTGCTTTTCATTTGATAATAATTTCTTTTTTCACCCGAAATCGACTGTTGTTTGGCTATAGGCATTTTCCTTACAAATTATTGGGGTTGACGAAAACGATTTGATTATAATATAGTTCAAACAACGTTTATGGAGCTGGATTTCTTTCCGGAATTTTGTTTGGAGACGGAGAATGTCCGTATTTTTTTGCGATGTTCTCGCTTACGGGAGAGAGTGGTGTCCCGGTTAGCGGATGCAGCCAGGGAAAGGTGTAGAACTCCACATGTCCAAGGTGATTGGTATACCACAATAAGGGCCTTCCATTTCTGAAAAAAAGGGTGCTATCTGTGATCCGGATTTTTTTTAAACTTTCGAAGAACATCTTCATTCAGGATGGTTTCATATTCCAATCCGGAACATCGGATTTTCTCGTAGTGATCGTTCATCCAGACCATACAGTTTTTCCGGTAATATCTGGAAATACAAAAAAGGAGTGTACAGCAAAGGATAACATTAATACCGAAACTGATCCATACTTTAATGTGCAGGTTTCGAATCTTATCAGTAAATTTTCTGAGAGACATGTCTTCTCTGGTTTCATTTTTTCTTACAAAATCTTCAAAGCTATGATATCCGAGATATAGCGAAAGAATATTGAGTGTAGCCTTATTGGGTCTTATTTTTTTTGTTTCCCCGGTGATATATCCGGTGTAATACCTTGATATATTTCTATCACTGAGTAAAAAGCCATAACGCTCTTCAATAATCAGGGAGAGATATTTTGATTTTCCGCTGGTCGTCAGTTCTATGGATTGTTTATCCACTTTTTTAAAAACGGACTCCATGAGGGTTTGGATCCAATTTTCCATGTGTGTGATTTTTAAGTGTAATAATTTGGTTTATAGCGCTGTAATTCGTGTCTGCTTGTGTCTGAGAATTGTCAAAAAAATGTCAATGACATGTCCGGTACTTTGTGTCATGGCTGTCTTTATTTCGCTGTCGAAAGGGTTCTTTTCTTTTTTACCACATGGCTAACATAAAAAAAGAAAATTGCCTGTTTTTACGGAATTCCATAATGCGTCAAAATCAATACTGTGGGAAGTAGTCGGATGCTGTCGTATTAGGGTTTTTCACTTCCCCGAGTAAAAGGAATATGACTTTAGGCTACTGCAGTGCCGATAGTGTATGCCTTTTTGAGATGCCGGATTTTCCGGCGTGATCCCCTTTGTTTAATTCGAAAATGAATCAAATTATGAAGAGACTATTCTATCTGGTCGTTATTGCTGCCTTAAGCAGTTTACCATTGGTATCGTGTACCTATAACGATACTGCAGATAACGAAGCAATGCAAGACACGCAAGGGTCAGGAGGTGAAGATGAGCACGTTGGGCCCTTCGAACCTTCGGAAGGAAATTAAATGTATAATAAAAGGTCGCGGAGTATTCGCGGTTTTTTATTTTTTGTTATTTTGGGGATTGGATCAAAACAACCTCATGAAATCTTTTCTTTTAGTATCGTGCATAACCGGTTTATTATTTTTTACCGGTTGTGAAAAGCCCCGGATGTCTTCTGAGAAAAAGAGTGGGATCGAAGGCGATTCTGCTGTGTATTACTATACGCTTTCTATGGATAAAGAGTTATCGACCCGGGAGAAGCTGCACTTTCTGAACCGGTCTCTGATACACAGTCTGAGACATAAGGACTCTATGTTGCTCAAAGGGCTTTCGCAAAAGGTATATCTGTGTAATATACTGAAACAGTATGACAGTTCTCTTTACTATGCAAAAAAGCTCATTCGGTATGCAGAGGAGAGTAAAGATACCCTTTACCTGGCAAAAGGATATTACAGAAAGGCGAGGGTCTTGTCTTATATTCATAACCCCCGGGAGAGCTTTAAAAGTGCGATAGCATCTCAAAAGTATTATCAGGCTCTCGGAGATAGTGCTCAGGTGGGAATGAGACTTGTGGAAATGGCTATTTCCCAGGAACGTCTGGGGGATTATTCGGGAAGTCAGGAAAGTGCGTCCGAGGGAATTTCTTATCTCGACAGAAACCAACATCAGGCTTATTTTGCTATTGCTCACAATTGTATAGCTATAAGTTACAGAAAACAAAAGCTTTATGAGAATGCTATCTGGGAGTACCATAACGGGTTGAAATATGTGACTTCGGGTAGAGATAGTATTTCTTTTATAAATAACATGGCCATAGTGCAGCGGGATATGGGTAATATCAAAGCTGCCTTGGTTCTCTGGGATGCCATAGATACGAGCGGACTACCAGCCAAGACCAAGGCCAGGATATTGGATAATCGCGCGTATGCCGGCTGGTTGGAAAATCCAGCTATCAATGTAAGTAATGAGCTGAATATTGCTATGAAAATACGTGTAAGTGAAGAAGATATAGAAGGCTTGCAGGCGAGCTTTGATCATCTGTCACGATATTTTGAGGACAAGGATCCTTCCAAGGCGCTGTTTTATGCTGAAAGATATCTGGAAGTGGCCACGGCATATCATAATTCGGAAGACCGTCTGGATGCGCTTAAGAGATTGGTAAACCTGACGGAAGAAAATAATACAAAGAGGTATGCCACACAATATATGATATTGAATGACAGTATAGAGACAGCACGTTTACAGACTAAAAATGCATTCAGTAAGATTAAGTATGATTATACCCGTGAAGAGCAGCAGAAACTCAAATATAAGTCGGCAAAAGAAAAGGCGGAAATACTCCTGAGAAATGAGAAAACAGAGAATCTGATCCTGATCACTATTGTTATAGGCCTTTCTGTTATCGGTTACTTATGGAATTCCTTACAAAAAACCAGGGAGCAGGCCAGAATTTCCCGGGAAACACAGGAAGCTATCTACAATACCGAAATCAGGCTTTCCAAAAAGGTTCATGACGAATTGGCCAACGGTATTTATAATGTAATGACACAGATGGAGGAAAACGAAGCTAACGAAGAAATGCTGGACCGGCTCGAGAAAATATACAACATGACGCGGGATATATCCAGAGAAAGCATTCGTATAGACACCGGGCCTGCATTTGCCGAAGAACTGGCCTTTATGCTGGGAAGTTATCCTCCGGGAGATACCAAAATCGTAATCCTGGGGCTTGATGATGTGCCGTGGTCTAAAATTACTGCGGAAAAAAAGATCGTGCTGTACAGGGTATTGCAGGAACTCATGACAAATATGAAAAAACACAGTAGCGCGACATTTGTTGGTATAACGTTTTTGAACACGTCTAAAGTGCTGAAAATAAATTACTCTGATAATGGGATAGGTATACCTTCTGAAATGTTAAAATTCGGGAATGGACTCCGGAATACGGAAAACCGTATTTTATTCGTAAACGGATGTATTACCTTTGATACCGATAAAGGCTTCAGAGCTGAAATAGAGTTACCCTACTAACTTAATTATGCTATGTTCAAGAAAATATTAGTTGCCGAAGATATAGACAGCATTAATCAGGGCCTGTCTTCAGTGATCCGGGCATTGGACATTCCGGAAGTGTGTCATGCGACCTACTGCGATGATGCGCTACTGAAAGCAAGAAAGGCTGCATACGATGGCTCTCCTTTTGACCTGCTGATCTGTGACCTTTCGTTTAAGCCCGACCATCGTGTTCAGCATATTACATCGGGACAGGAATTGATTGCTGTACTATCCCGGGAGTTTCCGGAACTAAAGGTTATTGTATATTCTATAGAGGATCATCCACAAACCGTCAGGGCCTTATGGAATAGCGGTAAGATAAAGGCTTATGTATGTAAAGGAAGAAACGGCCTCTCAGATCTGGAGCAAGCCATCCGAAGGGTATATGTCGGCGAGAGCTATCTGTCCGACCGTGTAGAGGAAGCCTTGAAAGGAAAAAATTTTCTAACGCTACGGTCTTACGAAGTAACACTTTTGACCCATCTGGCCAATGGTTATACGCAAGAGCAGATAGAGAAAAGTTTTAAAGAAAACGGTATTTCGCCAAGTAGCAGAAGTTCCATAGAAAAAAGACTTAAAGAGCTTAAGGAAGATTTTAATGCCAATACCACGGTACATCTGATTACTATTCTGAAAGATTTACGATTATTATAGGTTTGTTACTTAAAAAGCAGTGTTAATAAGCTGTCTTTTAAAATACGTTGTTTTGTCCTGCCCGGAGTCGGGGTATTCTGGTAAAGAATACATTGGGGGTTCCGTTTTCTTCGGGAATTTAAGGACAAAGTCCATTATTTTGAAGGCAGCTTTTTTTATCTGTGGAAATCCATTAGGATTTTTTTTATTATTGGTTTAGGTTTGAAAAACTAATCCAAAAGACCAAAACCCATGACAAAAAGAAAATTTGAACTGACGTTTGAAGGTTATTGGAGAGAGCGTGACAGTAAAGGGCTTCCCTCATATTCCGGTATTTATGCAGTATTGAGCTATTCCCATGATCCCGATAAGAGGAAGGTCGTACTGCACAATTTGCTTTATATTGGGAGAGCAGACAATATTAAAGAGCGTATAAACATACACGAAAAGTGGTGTGTGTGGAAAAATCTTCTGAAAGCAGGTGAAGAACTGTGTTTTTGTTGTACTCCTGTACCTAAAGAGGACCGGGAGCGTATAGCCGCCGCACTTATATATGCCAATCAACCCCTTATAAATACGGAATATAAAAATAAATTTATGTTTGACACTACAGTCTTGAATCTTTATGGGAATTATGGTGTGCTCAAAGAAAAAACCTTACTTGAACATTAATTTTGTAGTCTTAAACTTTATAATTTATAAGATTATTTTTGAAATTTTGTGGGATAAAAAAGAGTAAACTGCAAGGTTTATACAGGGAGTACTGATAAATTAGCATAACTAAACCGATTTATTCATCATTAGGAATAAGCGGTTCCCTAAATCTTTTGTTTAACCTAATCTTATTTATTATGAAAAGTTTAGAAAATTACGGAGTTCAGGAATTGAACACCAGTGAGTTGCAAGAAGTTAACGGAGGCCTCGACATCGGAGGAGTTCTCGATGTGCTTACGGGAGTACTCGGTACAGTTACCGGAGTGGTAGGAGGAATAGTTTCTGTTGTAGGAAGTATTGTAGAACTGACACTCGGAGTGATCGGTGGAATTACCGATCTGTAGTAAAAAGCAGATAAACGCCGTACAGAAACGGTATTCAGAGATGATACCGTATTTTGCACGGCGTTTTGAACATAAGTTATACGTAAACTACAGATTATGAAAGATCTCAGAAATTATAAAGTAACCGAGCTTAGCGAATCCGAGCTTCATGAGATTAACGGAGGTCTGGATCTGGGAGTTTTTTTCGGGATGCTACAAGGTATTGTAGACATCGTGAACTCTCACATGCAGGCAGCTCTTGATGCGGTTCAGGATTTTATAAGTGATTTTCTGGAAGGAGTCTGAATTCCGGAAAAAAATTTGGCAAAACGAGTCCTTTTCCAAAATTTATATTTAAGAAAAGGACTTGTTTTATATATGGGGTGTTGCTGTAAGAGGCCTTAAGGAAAGGCTCAAGGCATCAATCAATACAGCTTTTTCTCAAAACACAAGCTCTGCTCTACAGTAGCATATTGCCCATAGTTGGGGATAATGACATAGCCGTTTTTCTGATACAGCGCAATAGCTTCCGGTTGTTTTTTACCGGTTTCCAGTATACAACGCGCATATCCAAGTTGGCTGGCCCATTTCTCAAGGTTTTTCAGGATTTGCGATCCGATGCCTTTACCCCTGTGATCTGTTGTTGTAAACATTCTTTTGATTTCTACGGTATCTCTATCATAGGCTCTTAATGCTCCGCATGCTATGGGAGTATCATGGTCATAAGCGATCACAACATGCGCTATCGTATCCGCTTTATTGAACTGTGCATAAAAGGAGTGTTCTTCACCATCTCTTTCTTTGAGGTCTGCATCCAGATGGCGGATCAATTGTGCAAATGCGGGAGAAGCACCTGTTACTCTTTCTATTTTTATCATGGGCCAAAAAGTTATTTTGAACTGTAAAAATAGTGTTTTTGGGAAATTGTTCTGCCCACTCCCCGATACAAGGAATGGAGACAAAAGTGTAGTCTGTTATTCCTGCCCCGTTTTTAGACAGCGCTTTTCCAATTCCTCTATCCGTTTTTTAAATATTTCCCGGGTTTCCCTTAACGCATTATTAGTTTCTTTGAGCGCAGCATTTGCCTCTTTCAGGGCTTCAATGTGACCTTCCATAGCGTGAATTTTTTCCTGTAGGACATACGCACTCCCTTCCTCGCTTACCGGATGTGCTCCGTGAAGTTCGTCTTTGAGCATTTCGCCTTCCCCGGTAAGTAACCAGGAAGGATTAAGACGGTCGCATTTGGTGTAAATAAGTTCTGCATCGAAGGAGTTCCTTTTTCTCCAGTTGGATAACACCTGCGGTTTTACGCCAAGGTGTTCGGCAAGATCCAAATCTCTTTTGAATTGGTAATGATATTTTATTTGATCCAGCATTAAAGACCTATCCATGGCTAAGTTAACGTTTGGTGAAAAATATATACGTATAATTTTATAATTAAACGAAATGTTTTATATTTGTTGTGTTACGATGATTTATGCAGATATATAAATCCGGTAGCTTAAAACGTAAATATACGTAAAATCAAATATATCCGGGTGTTTTTTCGGTGAATACCTGAGCGGTTTCCGGTATTGAAAATGCAACTTTACGGGGCATTTTTTAAGGAGACAGGCTTCTTGTTTTAAGAAAACGATCGGAATTCCAAGGTTTTTGTCTGGTCAGCAAAAACTATAAGCAACCTAAATATTTTTCAGGATTTTTCCTGTACCTTTATCAGATATCGATAAAGTACGATCCTTTCCTTATGGGTTCGTTATCAAAAGTATGTGATTTTTACTTCTGATATTTCCAAGTGAGGAAAGACATGAAATATTATTGTTTTGTGAAGATTTCAGACCATCGTGTATGGTGTCATTACAGATTATCATGAACCATCAGAAAAGAAAAGAAGTGAGTAATTTTGGTCCGCCTAAAGTAGATATAAAGCTTGTAAGGGCTGTTAAGGAAGGTGATGTGGAAGCCTTCGAAAAGCTATTTAATATTCTGCATGATAGAGTATACTATTTTGTGTTTTCCTATGCAAAGTCAACTTACGTTGCTGATGAGATTGTTCAGGAGGTTTTTATCCGGATATGGCAGAAGAGAGCGGATATAAAGCCACTAACCTTTACAACACTCCTGTTTACCATTGCCAAAAACCTCACCTTTAACCATCTCCGCGACGCTTTCCGGAGAGAATCGGCTAAGCAGGAATTATGGGACAATATCAATGCACAATACGAGCAGATAGAACATAAAATGAGGCTTGAAGAATATCAGCAGATCATCGACAAGGCTGTTGATACCCTTTCCGAAAAAAAGAAACTGATATACCACCTCTCTAAAGAAGTAGGAAAAACGAACTCAGAAATTGCTGAAATACTCGGAATATCCCCTAAAACGGTTAAAAATCATTTATGGAAAACTATGGATGTCATTAAATCTCATTTGAGGCCTCACATAGAAAATTTTCTTTCATTGGTAATATACCTGCTACTATTCGTTTAGTAGGTTAAAATCATTTGAATGAACATGACGGATTAGCGCTCTGAAGATCTCATCCGGTCTTTTTAGATATAACAGTTTTATGAAGGATAGAAGACGGGACTTTAGTTGGGCTTTGGTGTATAATAGATAGACACCAAGCACAAAATAAAATCTCGCAACACTTTTATTTGTTCTCAAAATTTGAATTAGCAAGAGATTTACACGTGTCTGAGCGGAACTTTTCATGAGTTCCGCTTTTTTATTTTCACTCCTATTTTACAATATTTCCATTATTATTTACCATAGTACAAAAATTACTTTCTTGGGCAAAAAGCCTGCGAAAATCCTCTGACAGTGTATGCGGCTTCGGATGAGCATGATATGTAAGATCAGCTGCCTGTACATTTATACAATTTTTTTCACCTCTCCGATAGGACGCAACCAACTCTCGCGTGTATTACTTATAGACGATACAGTCTGTATAAGCTATAGGCCCTAAAGACACTTTGAAAATTAAACCTTTAATAATTATGAAATATAAAACACAACTTCGGTCTCTTCTGGATAACCTGGATAACGACACCATTACCCGAATAGAACTAAGAATACTGGAAGGTATTATAGACCGTCATGGTGAGGAGCCTGACGTCATGGAGATTTTAGAAAAATACTGGATCAAGGCCCGAAAAAAGAAAATAAGTGACGCACATGAGGAATGTCTGATCGGTGGAAAGATATTCTTTGTCATATATAATAATTGATGTTAATTACATCAACACTTTTATGCTCATTGAAATACGATATATCGGGAAGGAAGAGAAGAAAACTTAATCGGTACTATTTGAAGAGCGCTTTCGGAAAATACTGGGAGAACAACCGTACTTATCCTTAAAGACCCGGGAAAAATGAGGAGCAGTTTTAAAGCCTGTCATTTCAGCAATAGCCTTAAAGGGCAATTCGGAATGCTGAACGAGTAAATTCGCCTTGCGAAGTCTTTCGTCCTGTACAAACCGGAAAATTGTAGTGCCGTAGAGCTCTTTAAACCCATATTTAAGTTTGAACTCATTAGTGCCCAAAGTTCGGGCCAGATCTTTAAGGGAGAGATTAATCTCCCTCAGGTTTGAGGTAAGATAATCTTTGGCTTGAGCAATTTTCGCTACATCAGCTTCCGTGAGCTGGATCCGAAGATTATTTTCGTTAGGGCCATTTTCATTATTTACCCTGTTCTGCAGGTCCCGTATTCTTTCCGAGCTTCGCAATACCGTTTCTATGGCTGTTACCAGAATGGCTCTTCTACTGTTGGTATCAGTAAGAATAGAAACCGAGCATACGGCCGGTACGATAAAAAATTCTTTTGCCTTAAAGGAAAGTTCTATGGTGTGGTTATCCTGTTCACCACTGATAATGGGCTTCATCAGCTCCAACCATTTTTCACGGGATTGGTCCACCAGAAAATCAGTAATGATCTGCCCCAAAATTTCTTCCGCAGGATACAATAACATTTCGGAAGCCATAGGATTTATGCTCTGTACACGAAAGTTCTCATCGAGTACAAATGTCATCTGGGCAATATATTTGTAAGATTCGTTGAGATTAATGTAGTTTTGGTGCCGGATAGACTCCTCCAGTTCCTCTGTCATCATGTTGGCAAGAACAATTAGAGCCTCCAGTTCGTCGTCTCGCTCTGTTCTCTCAATACGATATGAAAAATTGCCACTGGCTACTTCGAGGAGCATACGGTTAATACTTCGTATTCGCTTTTTATTATATTCGTTATGCATGAAAAAAGCAATTATTAAATGGCAGACTGAAATTGAAACTTACAGGAAAAACAAGCAGGAGGATGATCTTCTTTCTTATAGATGTAAAACCGATGAAAAGGTAGCCTTTTTATATGACATTTAAAAAAATAAAAAATACGGAAAGCTAAAATACATAATATAAGTTTTTTGTACAAAAAAAGCTTAAAGTTAAGGACAATAAATGTGTCCGTATGCCGAATTAAGCTAAGATCCTTCAAAACATAATTCCTCCTGCGTAATATCAGAAATAAATTTTTTAGCATACTATCATAGAAAACATCTTGGTCAGGCTAATTATCAGAAAAATTACTTTATAATATGCAGGCTGATGTTACTACCTGCCAACTGGAGAAAAAGCAATTTAGCAATTTTTTTAATTGTAGTTAATGAATTTCTTGTTAGGGTAGGTTTGAGATTTATAATATTTTATAGTTGGTACAGAAGGATAAAGAGAGATCATTATTTATTCAAAAAACATCCTATTACAAAAAAACTGTGTTTTGATATTTTAAGGAGCTTTAGCTCAAAAAAGGAGGAGACAAAAAAAAGATCACGTACCTTTGAACATTTGATTTTAGTTTCTTAGGGGATTTAGGCGGCAGGTAAATGGTTTTCGGATATCAAACTACTACAAGAGTGTCTCAGATTCCTTTCTGTAGTGATTATTTTTTGGGATACACCTGTAGTTTTTGTATAAAATGTGATCGTTCCCGGTCTCCTTTGTAGCATGAGGATAAATGAAGGAAAAACAAGATTAGCTGATGAACCGACATAGAGCATTAATAGATATATTGCTGAAAAAACTCAGAGAAAATACACTTTCTCGTGAGGAATTCGAACGGCTTGCAGAAATTATGAATGACCCCACCCTTGAAGGTGAGGTTAAATATTGGATGCAGGAATTTTGGGAGGACATGGAACTCCCTAAGGATAGTGACATCCTTAAACGGATAAAAAGCAAGAGCGAATTTGATGAACTCCGAAAAAGACTTGAGGACGATAGCCTGGATAAGAAAAGATCTTAGGTTAGCATTACCCCTTCTTTCGGGTGTTGCCAATCAGGTCCAGCGAGAAAACAGATGTCACCTCCCAGATCTCGATAATTTCAGAACGTGTCATCTCCAGTTCGAAAAAATTATTATTGGGCTGGTTATCCCTTACTAAATGAATAACTTCCGGATCGGAATTATCCTTTTGTATTCTGGAAATATAGATCCCTTTGAGATTACTGATGAGTATATAAATATTCTGATTGATGAGTTTGGCTATATCTTTACCGATATATTCTCCGACTACATAATCTCCTTCTTTCAATATCGGGAACATGGAGGAACTGATAACCTGAAAAGCCCGGACTTTTTTTCCTGATATAAAAGGGAAGCTGAATTTCGGAAGGGAATCGATAAACTCCTGCTTGCCTGCTTCATAAACATATTGAAAATACATGTCTCCGGTAACTACACTGAAGGCGTTTTCCGAATTCGTATTGTTCATGTTCCGGGGAGATCCCAGGTCTGATTCCTTGTTAAAGAAGATTTTGTCTATATCAATACTATATGTTTTGCATACCGAAAGAATACGGGGATAGTCGAGTGTATTTCTTTTTTTCCAGGTAGATATGGTATTGGGTTTAACTTCGAGAATATCTGATAATTCTGTGTTGGTTCGGATGTTCAGGTGCTTTTTTAGCCTATCAAGTACTTCGGGAACTTCAAAAGTGATTTCACCTTCTTCTGAAGTGGTTGATTGTGATGTTTTTTTCATGGGGGTAGCTTTAATTTATATGGTTATATTGAGCATGAGTAAGGACTTTTTAATGTTCATTAGTTATAGATTCAGGAACTGTAATTCTTATTATACAAATATAAAATGGCTTTTGGTTTGATTTTTATTTAGTAAATAAGGTATAATATAACGAAAATTACGGTTTAAGGTTAAAAATAGTGAGTATTAATCATGGTTGATGTTCGGATAATTTGAATTGATTTGGCCATTAAATGTTCAAAAATAGTTTTTTTTAAAAATATGTAGAACAAGTTCGAAATTAAAATAGAACTTGTTCTACGGTATTCCAGATTCGAAATAGTTTATAAAATGTAATTTTGTAGGGACTCTAAATAGGAATTGTATTTAAAAAGTATTCCTGCTTAATAGTTTAAAAAGAGTTTAAAATTCATAACATGTCGAATCTCAAATTTTGAAAATAGCTCTAATCGGAAATGTGATGTAAGTACGGTTTTTATTTTGAGTGTTTTTTGATTTTCGTAGTTGCCGAATTGATAATTTGTTTTAGGTTGTATAAAAGAAGGTTTGCACGGTTTGTGGACCTGCCTTTGGTATTTTAAACCTTTCAGTCGCCCCAATTGGCTCTCGGAACGAGGTTGTAGCGGTATGTTCCTTGTTCCGTGCCTGTGGGGTATAACAATATTACCTTGCCGAGATTGTTTCTGTTCTTCCTGTCAGAAGAAGGGTGGGGTATGGCAAGGTAAAGTATATGTTGTTTCGGATTTCCTTGCCAGGCTTCCGGAACGTTTAATATATAGATTATGCCCAATCCCTTCTTTGAAGTGTTCATTGAACGTTATTTTAAGTATTATCAGGATCTCTCTGCGGTGGGTGCTTGTGGTGTTGTGTTGCCCACCGGAGGAGATCGATCATTGTGACTTTTCTTACAAGGTTGTTGTCTGCAACTACGATCGGTATGTGGTATGCCGGTTATTTATCTGAAATCAGTTTACTTTTTTCCGTTTTGAGATATACTATGTGATGGCGGCTACTATAAAGTCTTGTTGTTTTTGGAGGGATATTCTTGTTTACTTACATATTGTTCTACTTCTCATTATTAGAATAAGTTCTACAAATAGATAGAATAAGTTCTACCGTTGCTTAGAAATAATTCTATAGGTGTTTGGGGGCAAACTTCCGGCCCGACCGATACTTTTACAAATACAAATAAACAACAAGTTTCATCAGTTGTATTTTGTAGTAATAAGGGTTAATCAAGTTGTTGGTAGCTTGTCCCGGCAGGTGCTTGTGTCGCTTTGGTTTACAGGTATGAATTTTCCAGACATTATAGGGCCTGCCGGGTTTTTATCTTAAAAGATGTGTAAACGGTAAAACCGGGTTTTTGTTTACAAAAGTACAATGAAGCCTCCAGTGGTGTAAAATCCCAAATCAAAAGAATGCCTATGGACCAAAAATTACCACATTTTACTAAAATATATATAGGGTTTCTGTTCTTCTTTATATCGGTGGGAGGTAGTTTTTCGTATGCGCAAACACTTTACAAACCGACACTGCAGTTTGAAAACCCATGTGCTTCGGCTGGTTTCAATACCTATAAGATAGGTTTTTCATGGGATCCTCCTATGGTAGATGCTTCGAACGAATTTATACTTGAACTGTCCGATCCTAACGGAGATTTTTCCAACAGTACGGAGCTTACCCGGATTACTGATAAGAACGGCAGCTTTAATTTCGAGATCCAATTCGGTTTTCCTGTCACCATAGCCGGTGATGAATATCGGGTAAGGGTGCGGAGTACAAGTCCTCAAAGAACCGGATCGCCAAGCGATAGGTTTTCCGCATATTACAGAAATGTATTAAGTCCATTGACCATCAATGTGATTAACGGATCGGTCGAGGGAAACGTAGCATTGTGTAATGGAGGTACCTATGAGTTATCCGTACATAATTATCCTGATGAGAATAGCTATATATGGTACAGGAATGGAGTGGAGATTCCCGGTGAAACCACAGTTTCACTGGAAGTCAGCCAGGGTGGATCGTATTATGCAGAGGTGAACTACGGGGAGTATTGTTCGAGCGACACCTCTTCTAACCTTGTTAATGTAACACTTGGGGCAGCTTTGGAGGTGAATATTAACAACGGAGATAATGCGTTGGAGGTCTGTCCGGATGATGAACCCAGACTCACAGCAGATTTTGACGATACTTCCGCTATGTATACCTGGTTCAAAGACGCGGAACAGATAGGCGCTGCAGGGTACCGTCCCGAACTTGCTCTGGATATGCCCGACCCTTCCGGAGAATATTATCTGCGTGTAGAGAATTCCGGAGGGTGTGTAACCGAATCAAACCGGGTAACTGTTTCTCTACCTTATGTTTCGGTTACGACAGATGCTCCACAGGAAGTAGTTTTATTTCCAGGAAATGATATCAGTGTGAATGTTTCTACGACAGCAAATGCTCCCGAATATACCTGGTACAAGAATGATGTAGCGATTGCAGGTGAAGAGGCCGCCTCTTTAGTTATAAGTCAACCCGGAATATATAAGGTAAAAGTCAAACAAACTTCCGGATGCGAACTCGAAGTTTTTTCACAGGAAATCCGGGTTTCTGAACCACAGAATTTTACACTTATCATAGCTCCCGGTGAAAGTTACAGCCCTTGCGAGAATGCTTCTGCAACTCTTGTGCTCAGTGGTATTTTTGCCGAAACAATCGATGGCAGTTCCGTTGATGTGTATGAAGAATACAGGAATGTATTTAACTACCAGTGGTATCGAAACAATAACTACCTCGATGGCAGAACCGGAACCTCACTGACCATAAATCAACCTTCAGATAATGGCTTATACACGCTGAAGGCCACGTTAGGAGATGAAGTGATGGTGTCCAATACTATTGATTTGAAAATAAGACTGGAAGAAACGGTGTCTATAGAAGCTTCGGATGATATACTTTGCGGAGGAGCTATTACCATTAATATAACGACGGGGACGGGAAATACCGACTATACATATGCCTGGTATAAGGACGGAGAAAAAATTTCAGAAAATACGACTGCTCTCAATATCGAAGAGGAGGGGACATACCGGCTTGGAGTATCTGCTTACGGCTGTACCGTGTTTTCCAACGAACTCATTATACATCCTTTTGATGAATCAGTCATAGAGGTCGACTCACCGGAACGTATAATTCTGCCCGAAGGGACGTCAAAGACAATTACTGTATCGGGAGGTGATTCCTATGCGTGGTATAATTCGGAAAATGAACTCATATCAGATATCGCATCTATTACGCTATATGAAGAAGGGAAATTTTACTTACTGGCCTATCTCGGTAATTGTGAGGTCTACAGGGAGTTTACGGTAGCGTTTCAGGACATGTATATCGTCCCCAATGTAGTGAGCCCGAATAACGACGGTATAAATGATTATTGGGTGCTTCCCAATATTTATGCCTTTAACCCGGATGTGGAAGTTGTTATCCTCAATGCAGAAGGAAAGATTGTACTTCGAACTACGGAATATCAGAATAACTGGCCGGAATCGTCCCTGACATATTCCCTGAACAAACCCGTTTTTTATTACCGGATACTCAAAGACGGTCTGGAAGTCATCCGCCAGGGTACCATAACTTTAATACGCTGAGAATATGCCAAGAAAACTACCCCTTGTATTTTTAGCATTATTATATACTTTCGGTTGCCTGGGGCAGGAAGACGGACAGACCGGTCCGGTACTTGCTTTTGATATACCTTCACAAAACCTTTTGAAATTCAACAGGTATTTGGTCCATCCTGCATTTTCTGCGCTCGGCCCGGAGAATACTTCAATCAGTTTTTACCACCGTAATCAATGGGCGGAGTACGATAACGCTCCCGAAGTGTCACTGGCCGGTTTATCAGGGAAGATCAATGATAACACCGGTTTTGGCCTGGGTATTTTCCAACAGGGACAAGGCGTTATAGATAATTTCGGGCTTCTTGCCAATTACGCGTATGGGGTTCGGATAGCAGATTACAGCACGCTCACTTTCGGAATGAATGTCACTTATTACCGCAGTGGTATCAATTGGGGCAATGTCTTTGTTGCCGAAACGCAGGATCCCGCACTTCAGAATATGGAAAACAGTTCTCTGATTGCATTTCACCCCGGGCTCAATCTGAGTTTCAAAAGTTTTGATGTAGGTGTATTTGCCGGGAACCTCGTGAATTTCAACCTGACGAACTATGAATCATATATCAATGACAATACGACAAAGACGATCACTGCCCACCTGATGCATACCCTGAAAATGGAGATGCTTACCGGCGCTTTTGAAGACGGGGAAATGACAACTATGGTCAGGGCCAGAAAAACGGGAGAAGATTTCTTTCCCTCTGCGAGCCTTATTATGAATTTCCCGAAAATCGGCTGGTTACAGGTGGGATACGAAGATCTTTACGGAGCTGCGGCAGGCATCGGATTTCATCTTACCAGGCACCTCGCTATCGGATATACTGTAGAGAAAGGGTTAAATGAAAACATCACCAATTTCGGAACTACACACGAGTTCAGCGTATCTTATGCCTTTAAGCCTTCCGAAGCACAGCCGCGATATGTTTCCCATCCTAAGAAGCGCCCTTCCGTAAGACCTGTAATACGTGAGCCTGAGCTCAGGACACCTCTTGTTAAGACCGGTAAAAATGAGGGGATACCGATCACAACTCAACACGTTTTAGTGGAGAAAACCACTACAGACAAAGAAGAAAAAAATATAACAACCGGCAAGACCCCGGTTCCTGTTTCGCCATTACCCCAGGTTGCGCAACCCGCAGATACAAAAGATAAAGATAGTACACAACAACCCGACCGGAAACAAAGTGGTCTGGGACGCCAATTGCTGGGAGAAACGCGCCTGACAGCAGCACGCAGAAAACAAATCAAAGATTCTATCGAACAGGCGGAGAAATCGATGTCATCTGCTATTGCTCAGTCTCTACAGGAGAAAGACACGCTGATCCCAGGAGAAAAGGCAGAAGCAATATCAGCACTACAGAACCAGGAACCCGATATCGAGGATCTTCTTTTCACAGCAGCTGCAAAACAGGAAAATATCCGTACACAGACGGCCACACTTATGGATGTGGGAGACGGGTATTACATTATAGCCAATGTGTTTAAGAACGAGTCGAATCTCAAAAAATATATCGAGACACTACGTAGTAAAGGATGGAAAGCGAGCTCTTTTAAAAATCCTGAAAACGGACTCAACTATGTATTTGTAAAGCAATACGATACCTGGGAAGAAGCCATTAACAAGCGTAAGGTACATGCCAGGGAGTTGAACAACAGTGGCGTATGGGTGTTTCGGGTGAAAAATGCCGATACCGTACTGGCCAGAATGGAAAGCAAGATACTGGCCGAAATGCAAACCGAAGATATCAAGGTTGCCGAAATAACACCGGAAATCAAAAAACAGGATGAAAACAGTAAAGAAGGGCAGGAGACGAGTTTAGATCTCCCTCTTGCCGGAGGAGAGATCAGGTCCGGTGTGAAAAATACATATATCCCGGTGGATATTATTGAGTCCGTACCTGTTTTCCCGGGGTGTGAAGATCTGAGAAATAACGAAGAACGAAAAGCCTGCCTTGCCAATGGGATAGATAAGGTGATCCAGCGAAGGTTCCGTGCTTCTGTAGCTACCGGATTAGGACTGTCCGGGATACAGGGTATTTACGTCGAATTCAAGGTAGGTACGGACGGAGAAGTTACGGTGATGCGTATAAGGGCGCCTCATGAGCGACTGGAAGATGAGGCTCGTAGAGTGATAAATCATATCCCGAAAATGAGACCGGGAAAACAAGGTAATACCCCTGTAGATGTTATGTATTCCAAAGCGATAATTATTAAAATAGAATAAAAGATGAAGCCCCTAAATTCTTTAAAAACAGTTGTTAGGCCCTCCCGTTACCCGGGGGGAGCAAAACGGCGAGTGAACAATAACCTGCTTGAGATCCGTATTCTGGATAGCAAATGATTTCCCGTGCAGGTTTTCCATCAAAAAAAACAGATCAAACTCAAATAATAATAGTTACATGATGAAAAATAGTACAGCTTTAAGGTCATTTGTCCTCATACTGTATGTGCTGTTTGCCGGGACGTCCGCGATATACGGGCAATTCCTGAAACCTTTCGAGGTCCGGTACGAAAACAGAATCCGTGGAAATATGACCATGATTTCCAATAATGTGATCAGCAGGGAGTCCGGTTGGCGTGGCGGTCCTAATGATCCCTATAACGGAAACGACAATAATGATGGTTTTAACATGCAGTATATCGATGTTGATGGCAATAATTCTACATTCAGTTCCAGTCGAGCTACTCTTGCTATTACCGATAGTGACGATTGTTACAAAATACTGTATGCCGGATTGTATTGGGCGGGGACGTACCCGTCGGAAACCAGTTCGGACAATACGCGACGCCGCATAGACCAGGTCAAGCTGCAGTTGCCGGGATCATCCGGTTATCTGGACCTTACCGGGGAAGTTATTTTCGATGGACATAACGCTTCGGGTTTTGATGAAGATAACGGACCTTATGCCTGTTTTGTAGATATTACTGAGCATGTCCGGGATCTGGATAACCCGGAAGGCGAATATACGCTGGCCAATGTCCGGGTAGGACGTGGAAATAAATACTATTTCGGTGGAGCTTCAGGAGGTTGGACGATATTTTTTGTTTATGAAGACCTGGCACTTCCGGCAAAATTCATTACCTCTTTCGATGGTTTTGCCGCAATCACAAGAGATGGGCAATCCAGTGTAGATGTACCAGTTTCTGGTTTTCGTACCAATCCGGTAGGACCGGTCAGAGCCAACCTAATGACGCTTGCCCTGGAAGGGGACCGGGGTATTAATAACGACCAGTTTCTGTTAAGGGGTGGAAACAGCGGTCCTTTTCAGACTGTGAGTGATAACCTGAACCCCTCCAATAACTTTTTCAATGCAAGGATATCCCGGAATGATGTGGAATTTCTGGACAGAGTTCCGAACAGTAGTAATACACTCGGATATGATGCCACGATTATCGATATTACCAACATGCTGGCTAATAATGAAACACAAGCCACTATGCGGTTTACGACTTCGCAGGATGCATATTATCCATTTTTCAGTGCGTTCAGTGCCGAGGTGGTTATGCCCGACATTCGTCTGGTAAAGCATATCAGGGATGTAGAGGGTAACGATATGTCGAACCAGGAGGTGAATCTCGGTGAAACACTGATATACAGGATCGAGTTTCAGAATATAGGAAATGATGATGCCCGTGATTTTTCTATTCGCGATCTGCTCCCGGTCAATGCCCGGGCCAATGTCAATATCACAGCCAGTAACGGGGTTTCCTGGACCCACGATGAGGCTCAGGGCGAAATTACTTTTAACGTCAATGACAATCTCGTTGAAGCAGGCGATCCTGTAGGGTGGATAGAAATTCAGGTGAGCATCGCTACCGATTGCATGAATTTTACCGAGGCCTGTTCGCATATAATCAGAAATCAGGCATTTGCCACCTATACAGGAGTGGACAGTGGAGAAGTGATAACCGAAGATCCCAGTCTTAGCGGTGTAAACAGTTGTTACGAAGGAGAGCAGGTTCCTGTAAATATCCTGGCCAATACCGCGGTATGTACGTTCGAGAGAGATGAATTATTGTGTGCCGGAGAACTGACTATTACTGCCGGGGGTGGTTTTGAAACGTATACCTGGAGAAACAGTGATGGTATTATTGTGGGGAATACACAGAGCATTACCGTAAATACTCCCGGGACCTATACGGTATTTAAAGAAACCGCAGACGGGTCCTCATGCCCGGATCTCAATGAAGTTGTCAATGTAGAACTTTTCGGAACTGTGCAGAGCAATCCGTTGCTATCCGAAGCCGATGTGGTTGAAACCTGTACGGATGACGGAAGCAGCCTCCCGAAATTTTTTCTTTGTGGTTTAGGTGACCGGAGACTTATAAATATCGGAATAGTCAACGTAGAGAATGTGGAGTGGCAAAAACTGAACGAGAACGGAGCCTGCGGACCTGCAGATCGCGATGCGGTATGTGCCAATAAGAGTTCGTCTTGTACCTGGAATACGGTAGCTACGGGAGCACAATATGAAATAGGCTCCGACGGGAGCGGGCAATACCGAATGGTAATATCTTACCCGGGAGGATGCTTTTCGAGGTTTTATTTTAATGTATACACGAATGACCTCGACCCTCAGGCGGCACTGGAAAACATGATCTGTGGCAACCCGGGGAATATCACGGTAAGCAATGTCCCTTCCGGATATGAATATCGCTGGCTCCGCGGAGGTGTCGAGATCCTGTCATGGCAGGAAAACAACAACGACATAGATGTCAATACAGCCGGAATTTACGAAGTAGAGATCCGGCAGGTAGATGTGGACGGAGGGTGTGTGTTCCGCCTGGATAACCTGGTTGTTCAGCAACGTAACCTTACGGTAAACATCGATACGGAACCTGTTTCTGCCTGCGGACCCGGAAGCATCGACATTTCGGTGGAGGAAGTGGGGCCTCAGTATTTTTACCGAATAACCAATCAGACCGGGAGTACGGTTTTTGCTACGTACGGCCCGACTAACGATAACAGGTTTACCTATTCCGGGATTAACGATCCGAATACGTATCATATCGAAGTAACCGCAGAAGACGGAGACTGTTCCCTGGACTGGGATGATGGTTTTGTAACCGTAGACAAGCTCGCCCCCCTGGAACTCACTGCCTCTGTCGAGCAACATATATTTTGCGACAGTACCGGGATCATCAGCATGAATGCTGTCGGGGGGAGCACTCCGTATATGTATGCCATATACCGTATAAACGGTACGGCTCAAAATCCGCAGTATCCCGCAGATTATCAGTCCGACGGGGATTTTGAGATCGATACTGCCGGAAATTATATTTTCGTAGCTACGGATGCCAATGGATGCCAGGCCTATTCCGGTGCTGTTTCCATAGAGGACTATCCTCCACTGGATTATGACGTTGAACATGAAAATATTTCCTGCTTCGGAGAAAATGACGGAAGAATACGGGTGATGTTTACACCGGTAAGCGGATTCGATTTTTCGTATCTGCTCGAAGATGTTAACGGCAATGATATTACCGCCGCATACCGGGTAGGTAACAATTTTGAAGAACTGCCTCCCGGTGCGTATACCCTGACGGTGACACAATCAAGAGGAGGCAACAGTTGTGCAGCGGATATCTACCAGATTACCATATCTCAGCCCGATGCACCGCTGACTGCTACCTCGGGAGTAAGCGAAACCATAGAATGTGATGCTAATGCAGGAGGACAGACCAGGGTAGTGAATGCCGAGGGCGGAACCCCGCCATACCGATATAGTTTTGACGGGGGGATCACCTATGGCAGTAATAACACCGGTTATTTACCTTCCGGAACCCACAACCTGTACATAAGAGATGACAATGGCTGTACATACACCATGCAGGTAGAAGTACCTGCGCCACTAACACCTCCAACCGCAACGATCACTGTGGGAGATTATGATTGCGAAGGTCATGCGGAAGCCACTGTTAACCTTGATAATATTACAACCGGATATGATTATTGGTACGCTATAGACGGCGTAGTTAATACGCCTGACAGTATCTCCAATGTATTTACCGGGATCAGTCCGGGTAACCATGTGGTTACCGTACATTATATTACACAGAATCCACCCCCTCCCAGTACGCTGATGATAGAGACTTTCGGAGCAGGCCCTACCGTACCCACTGCTTATATGGGTGACGTTTATTGTTTTGAGCCTCAAACGGGGTTAGGGACAAACTGTCCGACCAACTCTAACCCGGAGATCAATGACGGAGAGTACGCTGTTACCAATACGATAGCCTATCCGTATGGGACATGGCTTAATCCTTCCGACCATACCGGTAATGCCGGAGGAAGGATGCTGGTCGTCAATGTAGGAGCAGCTGTCGGTGTAGGCGGTATAGTATATAGACGGACCGTCCGTGATATTATTCCGGATCGGGACGTCACCGTTTCACTCTGGGGACTGAACCTGTTGAGGTCCGGTACCGATCCGGGGCTCGGAGATCCGAACCTTGTGATACAACTGGTCGATAATAACGACAATGTCGTTGCAGAACATATAACCTCCGATATTCCGAGAGATGATGACTGGCACAACTTTGAAATTCCCCTGAACCCGGGAAATAATGCCGAGCTCGATATCGTGATCCGTACCAATTCGGCTGTCGTCAACGGAAATGACCTGGCGCTGGATGATATTGTAGTTTATCAGGTACCAAAGCAATGTCCCGGAACAATAGATATTCCGGTACAAATAGAAAACGGAAAAGCTTTTGAAGCCCGCATTACCCATGTGGCAGATCTGTATTGCAATGATGAAGAAGAAACAACAATAGCTTTTACCGCAAGTAATTATAATCCGGTAACCGGTTTCGAATATAGTGTGGATGGGGGAGTGACCTGGATAAACCAGATGAATACACCTGTCTCAGTACCAGCACCGGTAAATACTTCCACCTATGAAGTGTCATTAAGGGTTCGTTATGCAGAAGACGCCTGTGAGCAAACCCTGATAAGAAGTGTCAGTGTTCCTGATCCGGTAGAAGTTACCGCAAGCCTGACAGAAGAGGCGACGTGTAATACCGGCGCAGATATCATGGTAAGCGGACAGGGAGGAGTACCGCCGTATCAGTTTAGTATTGATGGTGGCGTGAACTGGACAGCTGCCGGAACCACGGCAGATTTTTATAACCTTGGATCAGGGATACATACCGTTCTTATCCGGGACAAAAATTATTGTACTTCCGATACAGATATAGCCATAGATGCTCCTACGCCGTTAGCGTTTACGGCAGTGTCATCCAATTGCTATAACGGGGACAGTAACGGGCAGATCATTGTTGATGTAGATGCCGGAAATGGCGGGTATCAGTTCCGAATTAACGGAGGCGCATGGCAAACGCCCAATCCGCCCACTGCCCAGGGATATTATTTTACACAATTAACCTCCGGGACTTATATTATAGAAGTGAGAGATGCTGCAGGATGTGCAGCAGATCCCGAGACCGTGGTTATCCGAGAAGAACTTACCGCGGTGGTCACACCCACAGATATCAATTGTACTCCAGGAACAATTGAGGTACAACCCTCCGGTGGTTCAGGAAACTATATCTATGCATTTGTTCCGGCAGGGACAAATGTTACGGCAGCAGATTTTACTGCGTCAGCGACTTTTCAGGTTACGACTGGCAATGAAGGAGACTATGATGTGCATGTCAGGGATAACAACGGAGATACAGAATATTGTGAATACCTGGAAACCATAACGATAAACCGTGCACCTGATCTCGGAATCAATGTAACGTCCCAATCACCGCAGTGTTATGGAGAAACAGGTACGATTACGGTAAACATAACCTCGGGAGATGGTCTGTTTACTATTGAGATCGCAGATCATAATGGGAATATTGTCGATGTGGTTAATAATTTTGCTGGAACTACCCGGGTTTTTACCAATCTGGTCGGAGGGGCATATACCGCAAAAGTTATTGACAGATATGGTTGTGAAGAAACTCAGTCCGCAAACCTGGAGGAACCCGATGAGCTTACGGCAGATATCCAGGCTATTTTACCCGCGGATTGCGATGTTACTGATCCGGATGAATTCGGAGTACTGTTTGCGAACTATCCTTCATACCCCGGATTGACTGTAGAATTTAGTGTTGACAATGGAATCACCTGGTCCGCCGACCCGGAATTCAGGGGGTACGCTTCGGGGACCCGTCTATATCCTTCTATGCGAACCGTTGATACAAATGGAAACCGAGTGTGCCGCATAGATTTTGAAGATCCTTTTGACGTGCCTTTCCCACCGGTGAGTTTGGTTATAGATGCCGTAGCGGAAGCTGTGGGATGTGATTTCCAGGTTACGGTAGAAGGGACAGACGGCCAGCCTCCGTATACCTTTGCGGTGACCGAGGGGTCAGATACTCCTGCCCCGGCAGATTGGATGTCGCCGAATACCCCGCCGAATGTGCATGTATTCACCGGGTTGGTGCCAGGTAGAACATACTCTTTTTACGTACAGGATAATACAGGATGTGTACGGGTGAACGATGTAGATATTTATGGCGAATATGATCTTATCGATACCGAAGTAACGCATCAGAGTGTGCCGGCATGTTTCGGAGAACAGAATGGAGAGATCACGTTTACCGTAGATGATAAGGACGGTATTCACGAAAACAATATTCGCTGGGAATTGCTGGATAATAGTGATAATGTAGTACAGGACAGCGGAGGTCCTGTAGCCTATACTCCTCCTATGGATGTACAGGTAAACGGATTGGCTCCGGGAGAGTATTACCTGGTGGTAACCCAGGTTGATGCCGTTGGAGCAGATGTCTGTTACGGAGCAAGTCGTAATGTACTGATAAGGCAATCGCGTCCTATAACTATTACCGGTACGGATGTACAAAATATAAGCTGTAACACACCGGGTTTTGTACAGGTGTCCGGAACTACAGGTGGATGGGGAGGTTATACATACACCTTATCCGGAACCAATCTCACAGAAGATATCGTCAGTACCGAAAATCCGGTCCGGATTACGTACGACAAAGTTGTGAACCCGGCATTACCGGTAGGTGTTACTATAGCCGTTACGGACCAGTACGGCTGCGCGGCAGATGTAGGTAATGAGGTGCTGAGTGTTTCTCAGGCTCCTGAAATTTCTTCTGTTACGATTGACAATTGTGCTTCCCCTTTTAGCATGGAAGTTGTCGCAACAGGAGGTTCCGGAATCTATAATTATTCTATAGACGGAGGAGCGAGTTATTCGGCTAACGGAGGAATCTTCGCTAATGTCGTACCGGGAGTTTATGATATCATGGTTATGGATAGTAACGGTTGTATTGCAGGCCCCGAACGTGTAGAGGTATATCCTTTGTTTGAGGCCGGGGCGGAAATCACCAAATTACTGGATTGTTCATCCGCAGGGCAAGATGCCCAGATTACCATTCATGCCGCGGGAGGTTCCGGAAATTATGAATATGAAGTATCCGGAGAAGTTATTATCCCGAGGGGAATCATAAGTGCCAATCCGTTTACATTATCCGTAGCTTCTGCCGGTGATTATACCATAACAGTATATGATGCCGTCAGCGGAAATGCGGTATGGACTGCTTCGGAATGTGAAGTGGTTATACCACTTACTGTCGAAGATCCCGTAACACCGGTTTTTACCGTGAGTTCAACAGCTATAAGCTGTAACGGTGCCCGGGACGGTATGATCAGGATGTCTGCTACGGACAACGGAATCAATCCGTTATCCTATACCCTGAACCCGATGCCTGCAGGGGTGTCTTTGATGTCGGATAACAGTGGTTTCGAAAATGTACCTCCGGGCAACTATACCGTAACAGCCACGGGGACCAACGCATGTACTTCGGTAATAACCGATATTATCATTCAGCAGCCGGCTCCGGTATCTGTTCCGGTAGCGGCTGTATCGGTAACACCTTTCGGGTGCAACTCGGGAAACAATCCGGAGGAAGCCTATATCCGTGTAGATGCTTCACTGATCACCGGAGGTTCCGGAAATTATGTAACCTACGAATTTGTGGATAGTATGACCGGAAATGTTCTTCAGAGCGGTTCCTCTGCCGAATTGGCCTGGTCCGATACGGACGGAGGCGACTTTACGGTAAATGTATATGATGACGAAGGGTGTACCGGAAGCCGGTCGGTATCCATAGCGCAACTCGATATGATACTGACTGCGGAGGTCACTGCAACAGATGCCACCTGTGTCTCCGGAGCAACAGCATCGGTCAGGGTAACGACAACAACCGGAAATACCAACCGTATACGATGGAGTCTGGACAACGGAGACGGAGATCCCGATACCAATAACTGGCAACCGTACGGTACGACAATAGCCGACCTCGCTCCGGGATCTTATGTTTTCCTGGTGAGGCACCTGGATACGGGATGTATGGTGCCCGTGACACACACTGTAGCCGAGCCGGAAGGTTTTGATATTAGTGTACATATTCTCAATGACGTAATATGTCCCGGAACCGAATCGGGGGCTGTAACTTTTGAAATGATCAATACACCATACACAGGTATATTTGATTGGGAGATCTTTAATGCGTCGGACAGTACATCTACCGGAAGATTGGGAACCCATAACTCGGTCAATGGGGCAATTCCCATGATCAATCTGGGAGGGGGAAGCTATTATGTGGAATTCCGCCAGACAGATATGCCGGGTTGTACCCGCACAACAGCGTTTGGAATCGCAGAACCTACAGGCGGTGATATCGAAGATGAAACCGAAGTACATGTAACTCCGATTACCTGCGAGCAGCCGACAGGGAGGATATACATACTGGCATCCGGTGGCTGGGGAGATCATACGTATTATGTGGCCCCCATCACCGCTCCGGCCCCGGTAGCAGCTGATTTTACGGACGTAAGGGACATTACGGGACTGACACCTAATATATATCAGGTCTGGGTCCGGGATACAGGAGGATGTATGGTGCGATTTGACGATGTTGAGCTCCGGCAACCCGATCCTATCAGTGCGGATATTGTTGCTGATCCCGGAACGGATCTGCAATGTATCGGAGATACCAATGTGCAGTTGTCAGCTGAAAATACTGCCGGTGGCTCCGGGAATTATGTGTACAGGCTCAATCGCTATGCCACAGACGGTATAACGATAGAAAGTACAACAGATGCCTATAACACTCCTGTTTTTGGCAATCTGGGTAGCGGTATATACTCGATTACGGTAGAAGATGACTGGGGGTGTACTTTTACGACTACAACCATAGCGATAACAGCGCCGGACCCTATTGTGCCCACACTGGAGATCGAAAGTACTATTAGTTGTGAACAAGATGCCGTAATTCGTCTCAGCGCTGCAGGAGGTAACGGTGGGCCGTACACATACAGTGCCGATATCAACGGGCCTTACACCGCAACAGATACATTTACCGTAGGACCGGGAACCTACCGTTTCTATGCCAGGGATGCCAACAACTGCGAACCTGTGCTGAGTAATGAAGTAACCATTAATGCCATCGAAGCTATTCATATCGATCTCGACCTTACGGCAGCAAATGTTAATTGTAACGGAGATAACACCGCATCCATTCGGGCTACAGCTACGGGCGGGTTAGGCAACTATGTGTATATGCTGTTGGACGAAAACCAGGACCCCATTACCGGAAGACAAAATACGACAGGGGTGTTCGATGGACTACTGGCAGGCGATTATTACGTGAGGGTGGAAAGTGACGATTGTGAACAGGTGTCGGATGCTGTACGTGTAACCGAGCCGGACCCTCTGGTCATAAACGCAGATCTCATCAATGTGCTGTGCTATGGCGGTGCTACAGGAAGAATCAGCCTGAGCGCTTCCGGCGGAACCGGAACAGTAAAATATGCGATCTCTCCCAACCTGAATCAGTTTCACGAAGAAGGAGAGTTCGATGGGCTCACCGCAGGAGTTTACGTGATAGTTGCAGAGGATGAAGCAGGATGTTTCGAAAGACTGGAACTGACCATCACCGAACCCGATCAGCTTGTGGCCGCTCTTTCCTATACCGGGGAGATCTGTAAAGATGATGCCAATGCATCGATATCAGCGACCATAACAGGTGGAACGGCTCCTTATTTTACGAGCTTTAACGGTAGAAATAATTATCAGCAGGGCCAGCTCGATTTTACAGGCCTTGCCGGGGGCGAAACCTATGTCGTCTTTGTCAAGGACAGTAATGATTGTGAGACTTACCAGACCATAACCATTCCCGAAGGCGTGGATATTGTTCCGGAGGTAGAAATTCTATATGGTTTCTGCCAGGACAGTTCGTTTGAAAACGAGGTAACCGTTCAGATCGCTGATCCGGATGAAATGACGAGAGTTACCTATGCTCTTGATGGTGGAACCCCGCGTACAAACCGGACTTTCGTAAATCTGACCCCAGGTGCACATACTGTAGATGTTATACATACTAACGGATGTACTAAGCGTGTTTCTTTTGTTATTGAAGAAAAAGAACCGCTGGATCGTATAGAAATAGCAGCAATAACCGATGTGGACTGTTTCGGAGAAGAAACGGGAGCTATCACTGTGCAGGCCACAGGAGGAGAAGGCATCGTGGAATATGCCATACAAGGCGTAGATGTTTTCCAGATTTCCAATGTGTTTTCCGGTCTTCCGGCCGGTCCTTATACCCTTATGGCGCGAGATGAGGCAGGCTGTACGGTCTCTGTGTCCACAACTATCGGTCAGCCTTCACAACCCCTCAGGGCCGTGGAAACAGACCGGCAGGAGGAAGTTTGTGAAGGAGACCAAGATGCTTATATAGAGATCAGTGTTTCCGGCGGAACGGGACCTTACGCTACAAGCCTCAACGGTGAGAACATTTTTGTAACAGGGCGTATGGAATTTTCCGGTCTCGAAGGAGGGAGAACCCATACTATTTATGTGAAGGACGCCAAAGGATGCGAGTATGTTATGGATGTTACTTTAGAAGCACCTGTAACCATAAGTCCGGAAGCGGAGATTGTATATGGCTGTGAAGGCGAGTTTGCAACCAATACCGTGACTATCCACGTGCGGGATGAAGTAGCAGCAGACGTGATGTACAGCCTGAACGGAGGAGCCGGACAAACAGAAAATACTTTCGGAGACCTCGGCCCGGGGATACATAACGTAGAAGTACTGCATGCCAACGGATGTGCCCGAAGTATCTCGTTCACGATCGATGAAATAGCACCTCTGGCTCTGAGACTCGAAGTACAAAGGCTGAACCAGATCACGGCGATCGCGACCGGTGGAAGCGGGGGGTATCGTTATTATGTAGACGACATCAGTCTCGGAACCAAAAACACCTATGATATCAACCATTCGGCAGTGTATACGGTCCGGGTGGAAGATGCCAACGGATGTGTGGCAACAGCTTCCATAACCATGGAGTTTATAGACATCGAAATACCTAATGTATTTACCCCTAACGGTGATGGCTATGAAGATACCTGGAAAATACGTAATTCCGAGTCCTATCCCTACATGACTGTCATTATCTATGACCGTTACGGAAGAGAACTGGCCAAATTGCCACAGGGAATCGGTTGGACGGGTGTCTACAAGGGAAAGTTATTACCTGCGGGTGATTACTGGTATACCCTGAAGCTCAATGGCGAGAATGATAACAGGGAGTTCGTAGGACATTTTACGCTGTACAGATAAACAATGAAGCCACCGTTTGTCGGAAATACTCGATCTGTACCCTGTAATGCTACGGTGGGTATTTCCGGACGGATAGTGTTGAAAGAAAACTTATAAAATTCGGAGCTCAATAAAGGTCTTCTTACCAGGTTTTTCAAAACCCGATACTTCCTGCTCAGATGAGGAATTGTGTTGCGAGAACCTGGGGCGAAGTCTAAAAACAGGAACAAATGAAAAAAAAACTATGCATACTGGCTGTACTTTTTGTGGTTAAAGTCTGTGCCCAGGAACTGACCCTGCCGGTATATACCCAGTATCTTGCCGATAGTGAATTTGTGATTTCCCCTACGTATGCAGGTATAGGCGAATATATACGGATACGTGCCAACGGGGTGACCCAGTGGGTAGGAATAAAGGATTCGCCCAATACACAGTCCGTTGCGGGAGATGTGCGCCTTGGCATGCGTTCGGGTGTAGGTATAACCTTTTTCAACGATAAAAACGGTTATACCCGTCAGTATGGCGGAAGGTTGTCCTATGCGCACCATCTGACCATTGACCCCTATGAAAACAATTTCCTTTCTTTCGGACTCTCCTACAATTTCAATCAGTTCAAAATAGATATTTCGGAATTCGATCCGGGCGATCCCGGGATTACAGGTAACCGTCAGGTAAACAATCACAACTTTGATGTCGGGGTATTATACCGGTACAGAAGATTTTACATCAGTCTTAATGCAGCTAATCTGCTGAATAAGCCCACGGACGATTTTGCAGTGACCGAGCCCAATATATTGCGTAATTATTATGTATATGCCGGTTACAGGTTCCGCCAGCACAAGAGAAGCGAGTTTGAGGTAGAGCCTTCCGTATATTTCCAGATTTTCGAGAGTGACGGACGCTCCAGTACCGATTTCAATCTCAAATTCCGGAAATACGATCTCGAAGATTATTACTGGGCAGGTATATCCTATCGTTTTCTAAACGACCAGATTCTGGACCCCCTCAATATAGGCCCGATGGCCGGGGTTAAGATCAACAACTTTTATGCGGCATATTCGTACCAGGTGGCGCTCAGTTCCATTTTCGGTTACAATAGCGGGACGCATATGATCACCCTCGGAGTGGATATCTTTCAGGGAATAGGAGAGTGCAAGTGTACCCTCAATACCGGAGGATGGTAGTTATCCGTATGTCCCGATTTGTATCTTGTTATTTCGATTTTAAAGTCAAACCTATTTATCTCAGATGAAGTATATACTCAGTTTTATTTTTATGATGTTTACCCTTTTTGCTTTTGCAGATTGCAGCAGCCTCTATTCGGCGGTGACTTACGCATTCTCGCATAGCGGAAAATCGCTGAAAGCAAATAATTTTGATCATCAGCGTTATTATGCCAAACGATCTATGGAGGCCATAGAGAAAGCTGAACAGCAATTGGGAAGCTGTGGATGTGATAAGGCAGGTGATATTATATACGATATTAAGCAGAACCTGGAAAAGGCAATGGACCCCGAAGACTGGGAAGCAGGCAGGTTTTATGTGAAAAAAGCCCGTGCTTTCCTGGAAGAACTCATCACGGCCCTCGATATCTGTACAGCCGCCGGAGATCCTGTTCCGGCAGCAGAACCGATGGCATCGAAAGAAGACTTCAACCAGGAGAAAAAAGTGGAGTACGAAAAAGAAGTGACACTGGCCGAGAAGCAATTGGCCCTGCAGAAAGAGCAGGAAGAACTACTGGCCAGGCAGAGAGAACTGGAAAAAAAGTTGACGGAACAGCGCTTGCTCGAACAACGCCTGAAGCAAGAACGGCAACTCGAGCTCGATACGCAGAAGGAACTTATGGTAAAAGCAGAGATCGGGCTGTATCAGATAGAAAGTGCTGCGGTGGATATCATAAAAGCTTTTTCCTGCGGAACTGATTTTGAGGTTGCCGAAAGTTATAAAAGAGAAGAAAAAGTGCTGGAAAATGAGAGTCTTAAACAGACAAAACATTTTTATAAAGAAAAATTCAGGGAGATTGTCGAAAGAATACGGAAAGAACTCGATAATTGTCCGGATACTTTATAGCACAGAACCGTGCAAGAATACCAAAAAGTTTTTGTGCCCCTTTTTCATCCGGAAAAGGGGCTTTTTTCATTTACCATCCCATGTCTTTTTTGATGGAAAATATTCGTTCCTGCACCATATCCTTGGTCATAAAATCAATTTCTTTCATGAGAAAGGCTTTCTCATAAGTCCGGAGTGCCTTTTTGGTATTCCCGCTTTTTTCGTGGTATTCTGCTTCGAAAAAATACCCGATCATGTGATCCGGAAAATCCTTTTTACCAAGCCTGGCAAGGTTTTCCATGGTTTCGAGGTCTTCTTTTGCCATTGCAGCGGCGTAAATGGCCATAATATCGTTTAACCGGATCTTTTTGGATATATGATACATTTCCCCGATATCCCTGTACTTGTCGTCCAGATATTTATAGACAGGCCCCTTGTCGTACACCAGGATTTCTTTTCTATATTGCTCGGGATCGATGGGGCGATAACGTTCAAAGAGACTGTACAACGCTCTCGGAATGGCATAACCGGCTACGGTATAGGTGTCGGAATCCGGGATTTCCTGAAAGTTATACCGGAGATTATCATTGGCTACAGCCCGAAGTGTAGTATGAAGCTCGGATATTCGGGTAGCTGTTTCCGGATTTCGGTTTTTTTGGGCGGCCATCAGGTAATAATAACGAGGCGACACCAGGGTAGAGAGACGACTTGAAAGATAGCTTTCTACATTGGGAGCGAATGAAGGCTCGATATTGATGTAGGCGTCGAAAAGGGGATGATCCTTAAAGAGGTAGTAATTGGTGAAATTAGCTGTAAGACCATGTCCTATGATGGTGTTGAAACCGGACAGGTTGTATTTTTTGGCCAGGGAAGATAACAGTTCCATCCCCACAAACTCAAAAAAGTTATTGTCCTTGTCTTTCGGAAATCCGGTGTCTTCATTATAGCTGCAATCACTGTTTCGCCGTCCTTCCTGTCGTATACCCACGACGATACATTCGGGCATTTCGTCATTATAAACAAAGAAATTTACAGTGGCTGTTACCATATTAAAAAGATAGTCGGCATCCAGGACCAGGATGAGCGGATATTGTTTTTTGGCATCGTAGTTTTTCGGTATGTGTAAAAGAATATCACGTGCTTCACCCAGTTTTTCAGAAGGGAATACGATTTCTTTGTACTGAGCGGTAATACTGCTCAGGCCCAAGATTATCATCGTAATACATAAAATATATGGCTTCATTCGAAAAATTTTTAGTTGTTTATTGAAATGCGGATAAAAGAAAAACCCGGGATACATCATACGGGCCTGATATTTAATAGGCCGTTGAATGATGTATTCCGGTGAATCCGGGTTTTAAAGGAGGCTTAAAAGTACCGGAACGCGAAGCTCCGTTTCAGTCTTCGATAATTCTGTTGCGTTTCCCGTCTTTATAGAGGGCTACAAAAACATCGTCAAATCCCATACCTACCAGTTCCTTTTTCAGGATGCGGGCTTCGTCGGGCGACTCGAATATACCGATACAAAAAGCATAAAAAAGGTTGGGGTTTTGCGTATAGATAAAGTTTGTGTTGGATTGAAGCGGGATCTGATCCCGTTCAAAAGCTTTCACCTGAACGGTATAGACCGAGTCCTTGGAAACCGGAGATGGGGAGGTGCTCAGATTGTCGAGGTCTTTCCGTAGCCTGTTCTTTTCGGTTTCCAGACTGAATATTTTTGACTTGAGCAGCGCGGTACTGTCCGCACTTTTCAGGAGTAACGAATTTTTCTTGTAACACGATGCGTACGAATCTTCCATTGCAGAGAGTTCCGTGTTGAAATAATATCCGAAACCTATAATAGCAAGACACAGTACAGAGGTGACGATCCATGCCGCATTCCGTGTCTTTAAACTCTGGTCATAATTCTCGTTTTTTGCCTGGATCTGGTCCAGCAATTTCTGGTTGGAGTCCTGTTCTCTTTCGATTTTTTTATGAAGAGCTATCAGGTCGTCTTCTTCTATGTAAGGCATGTGTTTGGTGATGTTTGGTTAAATTGAAATGTTATTTCTTTTCGCAATTTTTCTCAGATTGGTCAGGGCATAACGCATTCTTCCGAGAGACGTGTTGATGTTGACACCCATTTCTTCGGATATTTCCTTAAAAGTCATATCTCTGTAAATCCGCATGATGATAACATCCTGCTGATCGGGCGGGAGTTCTTCGATAAGTCGTTTTACCCGGTTTTCGGTTTGTTGTCGGATGAGGTGTTTTTCCGCATCAGGAGATCCGTCTTCAATACCCGATAAAAAACTGAAATCCTCGAAATTCCGGAAAATACGTTTTCGCTGTGTCTGCCGGAAATGATCTATAACCAGGTTATGAGCTATTCGCATAACCCAGGACAAAAATTTGCCTTCCTCACTGTATTCCCCTTTTTTAAGGGTTTTGACCATTTTTATAAAAGTTTCCTGAAAGATGTCTTCTGTAATATTCTTGTCCAGTACTTTGGAAAAAATAAAGTTGTATATCTTCTGGGAATGCCGGGTAATAAATACTTCAATAATCTTGTCGTTTTCGGGTATTACACTTTTTACTTCCATGCTGGGGCAATTTTCTGTCTCGATATCCAATTACTAATTAACAGTCCTTTTTCACCTGTTCCAGCGACAATGTGCTGGTTACCTGCCATGCCTCGGTGATTTCTTCGATAGGCATTACAATGTTGTTGGGGAAATTACTGTTGTCGTTCATCAGGTTGAGGATATAAGGATTATTGGAATCTTTCATCACCCTGTTGATATGGATGCCTCGCAGTTTACTGACAAGAACACAAACCGAGCTGTCTTCGATTTTGTTGCGGTCGGTGATCTTTTCTCCTATGACATATGTTCCTTCACGCAATGTAGGGGACATGGATACCCCTGCCATTTGAAATGCCCTGGTCTCCGGGTTCGAAAAAGCAAAAGGAAGACTGCATTTAGGCATTTTGTCCAGAAAATCATCTTTCTGATAGTTCGATACATACTGGTAGTGGGCTTCAATAGGTATAGCCAGTATACTGTTTGCGGTGCGATTTCTCGTATATTCGTTCGAGAAAAGGGTGTTGAGGTCAATGTCGAGCATATTACAGATCGAGATAATAAGCTCGTAATCCAGGCTGTTTCTCCTTTTCCAGGTAGAAATGGTGTTGGGCTTCACATCGAGCACGCGCGACAGTTCGATGTTGGTGTGAATGCCAAGGTGGCTTTTCAATTTTTTCAGTAGAAGAGTGACGTCTACATTGTAATCCCTTTTTAGGGTGATGTCGGGATTACATTCATTGGTTGTTTCGATAGTATTATATTTCATAACAAAGAATTATTAGTATTCTCAATAGGTTATTTATGTTCATTGTTAAGTTCTGAAACCACGCTGTTGGCAAAATGAGAGTGATCCGCCGGGAAATACCCGAAATGTTACTACCGTAGCGGACAACTTGAAACGGGCAGTGCATAAAACCGGATAGCGTGGTTTTAATGGTTCAGAACTTTTTTGGTTTGGGGGAGATATATCGTGTAATCCCTTATGCCCAAAAATATGGAGGAAGCTTGTCTTTTGGGCTTTAAGGTCTATAGTACTTGTTCGGCACCGATGTAGAACTTGTTCTAATGCCGGATAAGAATTGACAGGCAGGCGGTAATGTGGAAAGTCTCGTTATATGAAAAAATGGCGCATAGAGAGCAGAAATGCATCAATATGCGCCAAAGGGTCGTTATGGCAATAACGAATGTGATAAAATAGCCTGAATTAATTTCTGGTCTGCCCGGTCTTTTGTCAGATTGCAAAAACAGGAGCATCGTAGTAATTGAAGATCTCTATGAGCTCTGTCACATTGCTGATATCCAGTTTTTTGAATATACGCATTTTGTGTGTGCTCACGGTAGATTTCTTCAGGTCCAGGATGTTCACGATCTCAAGATTACCATTTCCTTTTGCGATAAGCCTGGCAATTTCGAGTTCGCGATTAGACAGGCTGTTCAGCGGATTCTTTACAGGTTTACCCTGTTGTAGTGAGGATTCCTGTAAAAAATGTTTTGTGACCGACCTGCTTACATAGGTGTCTCCGTTGATAACTTCCGTGATGGCTTCTTCGATTTCTTCTTTAGAACTGTGTTTGTGAAGATATCCGTTTGCACCCGCATGGATGAATCGCATAGCATATCTCTTTTCACTCAGTGCAGAAAACATCAGAATTTTAACGTCCGGTGAAATGGAGCGTATGACACTGATCATTTCCGTGCCGATACCGTTAGGGATGTCAATATCGAGAATGATCAGTTCAAAATATTCCTTTTTCAGAATAGTAATGGTCTGCGAGAAATCTTCAATAGAAGTGATCTTAGCTCCTGGAAGAAAATCTTCGATAATTCGGGAGATAGCAAATTGTATGACAATGTGGTCGTCAACTAGTAGAATGGGGTATTTTTCTCTCATGGATACATCGTTTTGATTTAACATTATGGGGTTATCTGTCTATACTTTACGAGGGGTGATCCACTATTTCCAATGCCAATATAGTAATTTTTTAATTATAGCCCGATCTGCCGGTAGGAATTGAGAAAATAAGGAAGATATGACGCTGTAATGTCTTTTTGAGATTATTTTTACATTCTTTATCCTGTGAAATGAAATTTTATTGAGGTAAAAGATTTATTTTGCACAATAATATGCTTTTTGTGGAGTTAATGTTCGTAAATGGTGTATGACTTTTTTCGAGGTGAGATTACTTCGTTCAGGTTGGTTTAGGTTCTAATCACCTGTTTGTTAGTTTTTTGAGGCTAAATGTTAAAGTTTTAAATTACAGGACTACGGGTCTTGTACTAAATTAAAAAGATAAGAAATATGGTTTGTAGGGGGATTTTAGCTGTTGTTATACTGCTCATGACCTGGAATATCAGTGGACAGACAAATATTCTCAATGCCAAGAGGCCGGAAGATATCGGTAAAAAAACTCAGGCTCAGGAAAATGCCGGGCCGGATGTGCCTTTGGAATATGGCTATGTAGAGGAGCGGGATATCCTGTGGTCCAAAATGGTCTGGGAAGTTATAGATCTTAACGAAAGGGTTAATTTTCCTTTGTATTATCCCGTAAACGGCTCAGGAGGAAGCACGGGCAGGCAGTCGCTTTACGATGTGATGGTAACCAATATCAAAAACGGAAAGATCAAGGATATATATTCTGATTCTTATTTTTCCGAAAAACGAAATTTCGGAGAGCTGGAAGCTACGCTGTCCAAAGTAGACACGACCGATCTCGGATACGAACAGATAAACGCCGGAGAGCAGGTCTCGGAAATGTATATCGACCGTCGTGATCTGTCGTCTGCAGATATCGTGGAATACCATATTAAAGGACTCTGGTATTTCGATAAGCGGCAGGGAGAGTTGAAGTATCGTTTGCTGGGGATAGCTCCAGTGGCACCGGATGTGAATTTTATGGATGCAGGTATAGATGACGGTTCTAACCTCGTGGAGCTTTTCTGGGTATGGTACCCGAGTTCGAGGCAGGTTTTTCATGAGGCTAAGGCATTTAATGTTTCCAATTCCGGAATTCCAATCTCTTTTGATCACCTGTTGAATGCAAGGAGATTCAATGCGGTAATCTATAAGGAAGAGAACGTTTATGGAGACCGGGAGATCCGGGATTACATTCCGGATAATGCGATGTTTCAGCTCATGGAGGCGCAGCGTATAGAAGAGGAGATCCGTAATTTCGAACAGGACGTATGGAAAAACGAATGATACTGTTCTAAAATATATTCTAAAATCTCAAAGAAACGCCCGTACTGTTCGGGCGTTTTATATTTTTGTGCGATGACAACAGACTATATTATAGTAGGTCTCGGATTAGCCGGTATTGCCTTTTGCGAGCAGCTTCGGGATCACGGTAAGGAATTTATGGTGTTTGACGGAGGTTCGCAGCAATCTTCTACCGTAGCAGGCGGGGTCTATAATCCCATTGTTCTGAAACGTTTTACGGCAGCGTGGAAAGCTGCGGAACAGTTGCCGAAAGCCATATCGCTTTACGGAAAACTTGAAAAAAGGTTCTCCGGGCAGTTGGTATATCCCATGCCGGTTTACCGGAAATTTGCCTCTGTAGAAGAACAGAACCTCTGGTTCGAGGCGGCTGATAAACCAGTGCTGTCCGATTTTTTATCAGTCAGAATGATCCATAACGATAATCCTCATGTCAGGGCTCCGCATGGTTTCGGAGAAGTACAGCATACCGGGCGGATTGCAGTAAAGACCCTGCAGGATAACTATACCCGGGAACTGCTCGCGGCAGGGAAACTCCGGCAGGAAACTTTGGTCTACAACGCTTTGGAATTTCAGGACGATAAGGTGCGATACCAGGATGTCGAAGCAGCGCATATCGTTTTTGCCGAAGGCTTCGGCATGCTGTCCAATCCCTTTTTCGATTACCTGCCTTTGCAGGGGGCAAAGGGTGAATTGCTAACCATCGAAGCCCCTGGATTGGGAATAGATTTTATCCTGAAATCGTCTGTATTTCTTATTCCCGTCGGTGGAGATGTATATAAAGTAGGTGCTACCTATAACTGGCAGGATAAAACCAATGAGACCACCGAAAGAGCAAAAGAAGAACTACTCGGTAAACTAAAGCCGCTTTTGGACTGCTCGTACCGACTGATAGGACAGGAGGCCGGCATCAGACCTACGGTATCCGACAGAAGGCCGCTTGCGGGCAGGCATCCAAAGTATGAGCATATGTACGTGCTCAACGGGCTCGGAACCCGTGGTACACTCACAGGACCTTACATGGCCGAACAATTATTTCGCCTTATCGAAGCAGGAATACCTTTAGAGGAGGAAATTAATATCGATCGGTTTCGTGCCCGTTACAGTGGGTGACCCCGCGATCAGGATATTTTTGGATCTTTTGTGTTTTTTCCTGCGTCCGGATCGTATTTAATAAAGAAATTGATCCAGATGTTTCGGGATAGCCTCATGATTACGGGCATAAATACGATAAGGGTTCCCATAATGGCAAAAAAAGCTGTCTTTAGTCCGGTGCCTATAAACAGGAAAGAGATGACAAAGGCCGCCACTGCAAAAGCTGTCCCTACCCCATAGCTCACGTACATTGCCCCGTAGAAAAACGAAGGTTCTATTTTGTATCTTGTGCCGCAATGCGAACACTTTTCGTTCATTTTTAAAGTCTTGGAAGGGGGGTATGGATTTTTGTACGAATACATGCTTTCCTGCTGACATTTCGGGCAGGTGCCTGTCAGAATGCTATATAAGCGTGTTCCTTTTTTTAACATGTGGGGATGGGATTTACTGAAAACTGCATCAAAATTACAAAATATAAGATTATTAATAAACCCTTGGGACGGGCGTAGCTTCGCAGGCCCGAAAAAAATACGTTTCTTTGCAGCGATTTTTAGATAAAGTAAGTTCAGGTCGTGTGTTTTATAGCTTTTACGCTACGATTGTCTTTGGGGTATTTTTTTATTCTGAGGAGATTATCCTGGACGAAAATAGAAAAGGAAATAACAGGTCATGCTCAATATTCATAATTTATCGGTTTCCTTCGGGGGAGAATTTCTTTTTGAAGAGGTGTCGTTTCGCCTCAATCCTGGAGACAGGGTAGGACTTATCGGGAAAAACGGTGCCGGGAAATCAACCATGTTGAAACTGCTTTCCTCCGAGATGCGTCCGGATACAGGTGTCATTGCATTTGATAAAGATGTACGTGTGGGGTTTCTGAAGCAGGATATAGATTTTATTCAGGGACGTACCGTACTCGAAGAGGCTTATCAGGCTTTCGAAGAGATTAAGGCTCTGGAATTACAGCTCGATGACATCAACCGTAAGCTCGCCGAGCGGACCGATTACGAAAGTGAAGGCTATCATCAATTAATGGTAGACCTGAGCGACATTACTCATCATTACGAGATCCTTGGAGGGTATAATTACCAGGGAGATACCGAAAAGGTGCTTCAGGGACTCGGTTTTAAAAGAGAAGATTTTGATAAACTCACCGATACGTTTTCCGGTGGATGGCGTATGCGGATAGAGCTTGCCAAGTTGTTGCTTCAGAGCAATGATGTGCTGTTGCTCGATGAGCCTACGAACCACCTGGATATCGAGTCTATAATCTGGCTCGAACAGTTTTTACAGCGGTATTCCGGAGCGGTGGTTATTGTGTCTCACGATAAAATGTTCCTCGATAATGTGACTAACCGTACCATAGAGATTTCCCTCGGTAAAATATACGATTATAACAAACCGTATTCGGAATATCTCGTGTTGCGTAACGAGATACGTGAACAACAGATGAATGCCAGGAAAAACCAGGACAAACAAATACAGCAGGCAGAGCGGCTGATCGAGAAGTTCCGGGCAAAGGCTACCAAAGCTTCCATGGCACAATCGCTCATGAAAAAGCTCGATAAGATCGAACGGGTGGAGGTTGACGAAGAGGACAGCAGTGTGATGCATGTAAAGTTCCCGGTGTCCGTACAGCCCGGAAAAGTGGTTATCGAAGCCGAAGAAGTTGCCAAGCATTATGGGGAGAAAAAAGTACTCGAAAATATAGATCTTCTGGTGGAAAGAGGTAGTAAAATAGCTTTCGTCGGGCAAAACGGACAGGGCAAAACTACGTTGGCCAAGATCATCGTCGGGGAGTTGAGCCATAAAGGGAATGTAAAACTCGGACACAATGTGCAACTGGGATATTTTGCACAGAACCAGGCCGAGTACCTGGACGGGGAAAAGACCGTGCTTGGACTTATGGAAGATTCGGCAAACGATACCAACAGGAGTAAGGTCAGGGATATGCTCGGTGCATTTTTGTTCCGAGGAGACGATGTGGACAAAAAGATAAAGGTGCTTTCCGGTGGAGAGCGAAATCGGCTTGCGTTATGCAAAATGTTACTCGATCCGTTTAATGTGCTGGTCATGGATGAGCCAACGAACCACCTGGATATCAAATCGAAAAATGTCTTGAAACAAGCCTTGCAGAATTTTGAAGGGACATTGTTGTTAGTCTCTCACGACAGGGATTTTCTCCAGGGACTGACCGATTCTGTTTTCGAATTCAAAGAAGGAGCGATCAAGGAGTACCTCGGGGATATTAACTTCTTTCTGGAGCAACGTAATGTGTCCGATTTCAGAGCTGTGGAAAAGGCTGCTGCAGAGAAAATACAGAAAGAAGACGATAAAGATACCAGGCGTTCTTATGAAGATCAGAAAAAGCGGAAGGCTCTCAAAAACAGGTTGAGTAAGGTAGAATCCAGGATCACCGGCCTGGAGAAAGAGATTAAGGCTGCCGATGCCAAACTGGCGGCCGACTATGACAGGCTTGTAAATGACACTTCCTTTTTCGGCGATTACGAACGGAAAAAAAAGGAACTGAAAGCGCTTACAGCGGAATGGGAAGAATTGATGATGACGCTGGATGAATAGACTCGGTTCTGCCGGAAAACAGCTGCCGAATATTAAATTTTAACGTTTTACAGAGATGAGGGTCTCCAAAATATCTATGGTCAAAATTCCTCGTTTATAATTTAAACGGTATCTTTGCACCCGATTATCCGAAAAGATGAAGACGGCTATACGAACTACGACAAAAACAGGAACGTTTGCACAGGCTCTGGAAGATTTTAAACAACTCACCAAAGTAGGCCTTGCGGTCAGTGTGGTCTTTTCTTCTGTTGCAGGATATTTTCTTGGTGCGGAAGCCATAGAGTACAAGGCGCTTTTGTTGTTGATGATCGGTGGATATTTTATGGTAGGAGCATCTAATGCTTATAACCAGATTATCGAACGCGATCTGGATGCCCTGATGAAACGTACGATGAACAGGCCAATCCCTTCCGGGAGAATGTCTGTGAATACGGCCTTTATTATCGCTACCGTATGTGCAGTGCTGGGTATTGTGATTTTGTATATGGTCAATCCCAAGACGGCCATGTTCGGAGCTATTTCGATCTTTCTGTATACCAGTGTGTACACTCCGCTAAAAACCAAAACCCCGCTTTCCGTATTTGTAGGAGCATTTCCCGGAGCCATTCCTTTCATGCTGGGATGGGTAGCAGCTACCAATAAATTCGGTATAGAACCCGGAACCCTTTTTATGATACAGTTTTTCTGGCAGTTTCCTCATTTCTGGGCGATAGGCTGGTTGTTGTATGACGATTATAAAAAGGCGGGATATTATATGTTGCCTACAGGAAAAAAGGACAATGCTACGGCATTGCAAGTGATTATGTATACCATTTGGATGATCGTTGTGTCTGTGTTTCCGGTAACAGGATTAACAGGAAGTCTGCATTTGTCCGTAGCAGGAGCAGTAATTGTAGCTGTTCTGGGAGTGGGGATGCTGTATTTTGCCATTCGTCTGTATCACGAAAAAGACAATGCGGCTGCCAAGAAGCTTATGCTGGCCAGTGTGTCCTATATTACCCTGGTGCAGATGGTGTATGTGGCAGATAAATTTATAGGCGGATATTAATGGGGTAACAAACAACCGGTTTTTCCGGGATAGCTAACAGCGAAGGATTATATATGGATTTGACACAGGGAACTTTTGAGGAAAAGAGCGCCAGGGCGAAGAAAATGATGCTCTGGTTCGGTATGGTAAGTATACTGATGACCTTTGCAGGCCTTACCAGTGCCTATGTGGTAAGTAAAACCCGTCCGGATTGGTTACAGGATTTCCGTTTGCCCTCTGCATTTTATGTAAGTACGGTATGTATTATCGTCAGCAGTATGACCTTTCATCTGGCGAAAAAGGCAATTTCCGGCTCGCGTCGCGGTGCGGGTACTGTATTTCTGGTTGCGACCCTGTTGCTCGGTGTGGCATTTGTGGTATCTCAGTTTTTTGGTTTTGCGCAGATTATTGAAGAAGGATATTACTTTACAGGAAGTGAGAGTACGATTACAACTTCCTTTTTATATGCTATTACGGTTGCACACATAGCCCACGTTGTAGCCGGTATAATAGTGCTTTTGGTTATAATTTATAATCATTTTAAAGAAAAGTATGGGCCGGGGCAAACCCTTGGTTTAGAATTGGGTGTAACCTTTTGGCATTTCCTGGATATTCTGTGGGTTTACCTCATTTTATTTTTCTATTTCTTTAGATAAGAAAAAAACGTAAATTTGGGCAGTTTTAAAAAGATATATGTATTAGTGTATGGAAGCTACTGTTACAACAGCTACAGAAGGCAAAGTTTGGGGGGGAGGCAATGAACCGCTGAAAGCCAGTTATGGCAAGATGATGATGTGGTTCTTTATCGTGTCCGATGCCCTGACATTCTCCGGATTTTTGGCCGCATACGGCTTTTCGAGATTTAAATTTATCGAATCCTGGCCGATTGCGGACGAGGTGTTTACCCACTTCCCGTTTCTTCACGGTGTAGACGCTCCGATGTATTATGTGGCGTTGATGACCTTTATCCTTATTTTTTCTTCCGTAACTATGGTACTTGCCGTAGATGCCGGACATCACCTGAAAAGAACCAAAGTAGCATGGTATATGTTACTGACCATTATCGGAGGTGTCATATTCCTCGGTTCTCAGGCCTGGGAATGGAAAAATTTTATTGCTGGAGAATATGGAGCTCTGGAAACCCAGGGAGGAAGAATTCTGCAATTTGTAGACGGAAATACCGGTAAGCGTGTTGCGCTTCACGATTTTGCCACGGCAACAGGAGAAGCAGAGAACAGCATGAATGCCAACGGACTTTCCGCCAATGCAGAAGTCACACACATATATACTTTACAGGATATCGTTGATGGTTTTAAAGCGAATTCGAATATCCTGATAAGAACAGAGATGCTAAACGAAGAAGGGCACAAGACGTTACTCACCAGGGAAGAGTCCGCCGAAAAGATAAAGAGTGCTGTTCTCGTTGTCGAAGGGGCAAACCTCGAAAGGAACGAGTATGGAAACAGGCTGTTTGCCGATTTCTTTTTCTTTATTACCGGGTTCCACGGATTTCACGTGTTTTCCGGTGTAGTGATCAACGTTATTATTTTCTTTAACGTGATCCTCGGTACATACGAAAAGAGAAAAAGTTACGAAATGGTAGAGAAAGTCGGATTGTACTGGCACTTTGTAGACCTTGTCTGGGTGTTCGTATTTACATTCTTCTATCTGGTATAAAACAATAAGACAATAAGTACATTCCTGTCGGAATTCAGATAATATAAATTAAAATGGCAGCACACGCACACGAATCTAACGTAAAGAGAATATGGACTGTATTTGTAATACTGTCCGTAGTAACGATAGTAGAAGTAGCTTTGGGTATCGTAAGACCCGAATGGTCTATGGCACATATTATCGGGATGAAGATCCTCAACTGGATATTCATCATTCTCACCATTGTTAAGGCTTATTATATTGCCTGGGCTTTTATGCACCTCGAAGGAGAAAAAGGAGCCTTCCGATGGTCTATAGTTTTGCCGCTAATTATTTTAATCCCTTACCTGGCATTTATTCTGCTCACAGAAGGAAGTTATGTACATGATGTGTTGAGTAATGGCTTTGTAAGCTGGGATTTCTAAGGTATATTTAACAGTATTAAGAAGGCGGTTTTGAACCGTCTTTTTTATTTTTGTACCACCTTTGCATCTGTGTTGTGCATCCGTTGAAAACAAGGTGTAAAAGGGTTCTTTAAAGTGTGTTGCTGATGAAAAAGTATTTGATTCTCGGAGTGTTGTTTATACTTCCTATTATAGCCTATTTGTTTTTTGCTTCGGGAGTAAATAACTTCGTTAAATTACCGGTGCTGACAGAGAATGTGAAAGAGATAACGGCTTTTCATGCTCTGGATGGGGATGAGATTCGTCTGCACGATAAGATTACGGTACTTGGCTTTCTCGGTATGCATCCCGAAAAGATGAAGGGCAATGCATTTAATATCAATCAGAAGATATATAAGCGGTTTTATCAATTTTCCGATTTCCAGTTTGTCATGGTCCTTCCCGAAGGTAAAGAAGAAGAGGCCCGTGCACTGAAAGATGAGCTTTCCCCTTTTACCGATATGGCCAAATGGGAGTTTGTTTTCGGGAAAGAAAAGGATATTGCCGACCTTTTCCGTAGTTTGCAGAGCAATGTTTCGCTCGATGAAAGCCTGAGTACCCCTTTGGTTTTTATCGTGGATCGTGAGCGCAAGCTTAGGGGGAGAAGAAAAGATGAAGATTCCGGAAATCCGTTGTACGGTTTCGATGCTACCTCCGTGGCGGAGTTGAACGATAAAATGGTAGATGATGTAAAAGTGTTGCTGGCTGAATACCGTTTGGCTCTGAAAAAGAACAATACGACAAGCAAGCGCGATTCTTACCTCAAAAAGCTGAATAAGAACTGAGTTTAGTGGTGTACGGTGCGTAGAAACATACGGTCTAAGGAAGCGTAAAACAAGTATTATGAAAGGCAATTATACATACGTTTGGGTATCTCTGGTCATTCTGGTATTCGGTATAATCTTTATACCGAAAATTATAGACCGGGTGAAAGACGGGAAGGTCGTGGATGGCGACCGTCACAAGATCGGCGAACAGCACAAAGATATCGGTAAGGAAGAACTGGTAGCCATAGGAGAAGTTCCGCAGTTTTCTTTTACAGATCAGAATAATCAAAAGATCTCTAACAAAGATTATAAGGGCAAAGTGTATCTCGTAGAGTTTTTCTTTACTACCTGTCCCACCATTTGCCCGGTGATGAACCAGAATATGGTGAAGATCCAGGAAGCTTTTAAAGATAATTCGGATTTTGGTATAGCATCGATAAGCATTAATCCGGAAAATGATACTCCCGAAGTTTTAAAGGCTTACGCCGAAAAACATGGTGCAACACATCCGAACTGGCATTTCCTCACCGGAGATCAGGACGCGATATACCGTTTGGCCAATAACGGGTTCAATATGTACGCCGGGGTCAATCCCGAAGTAAAAGGCGGGTTTGAGCATTCCGGAATGTTTGCTTTGGTAGATCAGGACGGAAACATACGTTCCAGGCTTGACACGTTCGGGAATCCGTTGGTGTATTACGATGGGTTGGAGCAACAGGGTATAGATATGCTTAAGGAAGATATTGCTATTTTGCTGGGTATTTAATTCGGGACTTATGACAACAACTACGGAAGAAAAAAAGTATAACAAGCTTATTCTGGCTTTATCCATTATTATACCTCTGGCGGTAGCAGTACTCTTTGGGGTGAAGATCCCCAACGTAGAGCCATTGTCTTTTTTACCCCCGATCTACGCCACCATAAACGGGCTTACTGCAGTTTTACTGTTTACAGCGGTCTGGGCCGTTAAAAACGGTAAAAGAACACTGCATGAAAAACTTATGAAAGTATGTATAGGTTTATCGGCGGCATTTCTCGTGATGTACGTGGCTTACCATATGACGTCCGATTCTACGGTTTACGGAGGAGAAGGTGTTGTGAGGTATGTATATTATTTTATTCTGATATCCCATATCCTGCTCTCGATAATTATTATACCTTTAGTACTGATCTCTTTTGTAAGAGCCCTTGCAGGCCGTTTTGACCGACACCGGAAAATAGCCCGCATAACCTATCCTATCTGGCTCTATGTAGCTGTTACCGGAGTAGTAGTGTACCTGATGATTTCTCCGTACTACGCGACTTAGGGCAGAGGGTTTCACTGATTTGAAAAACTGTAATACACATTGAGATATGGCTGTTAAGACCAGGTTTTACCTATCTGTACTTGTATTGTTGTGGGCAGTAGTCCCCGCCGAAGCACAGTGTGCAATGTGCAGGGCTGTCCTGGAAAGCGGGGAAGGGCAGGAAGCGGCCCGGGGAATTAATAACGGTATTATTTACCTGATGGCTGTGCCCTATATCCTTATGGGTATACTCGGATATTTTGTTTACCGCAGGTTTCGCAGCAAATAATTTTAGGGAAGTTTCCCTGTAAATATCCCGAGATCCAGTACAGAAAGGTTATAATTCAGTCTGGCAGCATAAGCCTGTTGTGCTGCTTTTTCCAGTGCTACTTTGGTTTCGAGAAGCTCTTTCCGGGTAATCAGCCCGGCCTCAAGTCCGTTTTCTTTAATACGATATTCTTCTTCCCGGAATAAATAAGCCTGTTCTGCGGTGGATAGCAGTTTTTCCGCCTGCCGTGCATTCCGGTATGCTTTTGCGATGTTATTGCGTATTTCATTCCTGGTATTTTCCGCATATAAAGAAGCCTGTAACGCTTTGGAACGGCTTTGTTCCAGTTCGGATCTCCGCTTTCCGAAGTCCAGAAAGTTCCAGGTGAGATTAGCGCCGATAAAATAATTGGTCTCCGGGAGCTCTTTAATGATGCCCTGGTAGGTGACGCCTCCGGTAACTCCCAGATCGGGAAGGTAAGCATTTTTGGATGCGGCCACTCCGTGTGTGGCCTTGTCCTGCTGATATCGGGCAGCGCGTATATCGGGGTTGTGTTGCATACCGTATTCCAGGTATTCCTGTTCCGGAAGCAGTAGGTAGCCGTTTTCCGGTAGCGGGGCCAGTTCCAGGGCCACCGTATCGCCTATAGAAAGTGCGTGACGGAGATCTGCCATATAGTTGTCCCGATCCGTTTCGGCTTGCAGAAGATTGTGTTCTTTACTTGCCTTTTCGGCTTTCAGGCCGAGTATGCTTACCTCCTGGGTTTCTCCCGCCATAAAAGCGCTTTCCGCGTCGTACAGCTCCATGTCTGCCAGCGCCACGGCTGCCCGGGCTTCTGCGATTTTTTTATCTTGTATTTTTATGGCATAGAACAGTTTTTCCACGCCGGCCTGTACTTCGAGCACAGCCTTTTGTGTTTTACTGTTTTCCATCTCGTACGCCGCTTCCATGGCCTTGATGCCGTGATGAACACGAAATAGCTGTGTAATGGGCTGGTAGGCTAACACACCAGCCGTAAAGATATCCCGTTCGCCCCGATAGAGTGTAAAATCGTTCCACGGAATGGGAATGTTAAGAAAGTCACCGATTCCTCCCCTCGGGATCACAAAATTGTTATTCTGAAAAGAGTGCAGGTAGTTTCCGCTGGCATAGAGCATGGGTTTGCCCTTTGCAGAGATGCTTCGTATTTGGTAATAGCTTTCGTTGGCTTTTTCCTGTTGAATACGTAATAACCTGTTCCCGGTTAGTGCTGCTTCCCTGGCCTCTTCGATAGTGAGAACACGTCTTTCCTGCGCCATAACACCAGCGGGAAACAAGGGTAATGATAACAGCAGGATGATATAAATACGCGGTATATTCATAACTTATGATTCACTTGAAATAAGGTGTTTGATGTCTTTCGGTTTTATCAGCAAGGCATAAAGCACAGGAATAGTGAGCAAGGCCATGATCATCGACCATACAACCCCTACGGCCAGAACACTGGCCAATGGGCTCCACATGGGCGAGCCCGACAGTATCATGGGTAATACTCCGAAAGCAGCGGCCATGGCTGTCAGGAAAATGGGGCGTAATCTCCTTTTTCCGGCTTCAATGGCAGCCTCCGGTATACGGTCTCCTTTGCGGAGGAGTTCGTTGGTGTAATCAATCAGTATGATGGCATTGCGCACCACAACCCCGGACAGGCTGATCAGTCCTACAAATGCAGTAAAACCAAAGTTGTTACCGGTAATTAAAAGCCCGAGAAAAGCACCGAAGAGACTAAGTGGAATGGTAAGCATAACCAGCATGGTCTCCTTGAGATTTTTAAACTGGAACAGAAGGATAAGGAAGATCAGGATGATGCTTATGCCGAGAGCGATGATCATCTGGCTGAAAGTCTCCTCTTTATTCTCATATTCTCCCCCGTAAGTAATCCGATATCCCGAAGGTAAGTCTATCAGATCTATATCTTTCCGGGCACGGTCGAGTATCTGTTGTGGCAGAAATCCCTTTTGATATTCGCTCAGTACGGAAAGGGTGCGTACACCGTTGCGCCGGACGATATGTCCGGTATGCCATTGTGGGGTAAGTGTGGCTATCTGCCGCAGAGGAACGGAACTTCCGGTAACGGGAGAAGGCAGGTACGTATCTTCGAGCTGATTAAAATTTTTCCTGCTTTTTTCATCGAGCCGAAGGACCAGGTCTACCGGGGTACTGCCTTCGTACATAGTGCTTACCGGGGCCCCCGAGAAACCTACATATAGCGTCTTGGCCACGCTCTCCGTAGTAAAGCCCAGTCGGCTTGCTTCCGGCTTTAGTTGTATGCCGACCCCGTAATAATCTTCATGAAAATTATCCCTGACGTCTGCACTTCCCGGAGTGTCCTGTAAAATACGGGCTACCTGTTCGCCGATATGTTTTATTGTTGGTATGTCATCTCCCGACACCCGGATTTCTACCGGGGCCAGGTACGGAGTACCCTGCTGCATCAATCGGACCAGGGCACGCCCTCCTGGTGCAAGACGCCCTGCTTTTGCATTGAGTTCTTCCGAGAGTTCCACTGCCGTATCATCGTCTGTAGTATTTACCAGGATCTGGGCAAAGTTTGTCGCGGGGACTTCGGGGGCGAAGTTATAGTAAAAACGTGGTGCGCTGCTCCCGGTAAAAACCGCATGCGAAAGAACCCGTTTATCATCCGAAATTTCGCCTGCAATACGCTGAATGACTTCCTCGGTCTTTTCGAGTTTGGTTCCCGTTGGCATCCAAAGGTCAATGACAAACTGGTTGCGTTCTGCAGCAGGGAAGAACTTCTGGGGGATAAAGAAGTACAACGCAATGCCGATAAAGATCATGAGCAGGCTTCCGTAAATGGTTACCCGGTGATGTGCCATACACCAGTCCAGCGTACGGTCGTAAGCCTTTTGCAACCGGTCCAGCATGGAGGGCTTTTTGTCGTGCTGATCTTCCTGATGCAGGCCTTTTTTGATAAAAGCATGGCATAAAATCGGCGTAAAGACCATGGCGACGAGAAAAGATGATCCCAGCGCTATGGTAACAGTGAGAGGTAACGCCCGGATAAACTCACCCACCGAGCCGGTAAGGATGATCATCGGTAAAAAGGCAGCTATAATGGTGATCGTTGCGGTGAGCACAGGAATGACCAGGTCCGTTGCACTGCGCCAGGCCGCTGTGGAGGGAGACATGCCTTCGTCCAGTAGCTCCACATAATTATCCGCTATGACAATGGCATCATCCACAACCATACCCAGCACTACGATAAGTGCTGCGAGTGATACCTGGTGCAGTTCTATGCCAAAGGCGTGGAGCATGGCAAATGTCATGGCTATGGTCATCGGTATCGCCATAGCGGCCACAAGGGCAATCCGGAACGGAAGCAGGACCAGGATAACGATAACCACGGCAACAATGGCAATGAAAAATTCACGGATAAAATGACTGACGTTATGATCCACCAGGGTAGGCTGGTCGATAATCTTTATAATATCGACATCGGAAGGGAGTTGCTCCCTGACCCCGGTGATGATATCATTGACTTCCGCTCCGAAATCCACAATATTATTGCCTTCCTGCATTTGCAGGGACAGCAGTATGGCCGATGAACCGTTTATGGCTGTATAGGAATCGGCTTCTTCATACCTGCGTTCTATGCGGGCGACATCGCCGATACGGATAACATCTCCGTTGGTAGCGGTACCGACGACCTGTTGTGCAATCTCCTCTTCCGTATTGTAATACCCTGTGGTGTAAAAAGGAACCTGGTTGTCATCGGTTTTCAGGTGACCGCTGGGGTAAATGTTGTTCTGGGAACGGAGAATATCTATAACATCGCTGAATTTTACACCGTATTGCGCCAGTTTTTCCGAGTTGGAAGTGATGACAATCTCCTGTTGCTGCTCTCCGATACGTTTCATTTTGGACACAGCCCTGATATTCCGCAGGCGGTCTTCGATCTTCCGGGTATATTCTTTGAGCTGCCTGGAGTCCGTGTCTTTGGCGGTAATCCCCAGGACGACAGCTTCCGTATCCCCGAAATCGGAATTGGTCATCGGGCCGATAGTGCCCGGCGGCAATGCCGTCTGTTTGGTCACCTGAAGGGCAATACTCAGTTTATTCCAGAATACATCCGGGTCCTCGACCCATTCTTCCAGTTCCACCTGTATGATCATAAGTTCGTCCCGTGAAGTGGAAAAGGTCTTTCCCTTCCGTACTTCCGAAAACTGAAACAGGGTCTCCTCGACTTTGCGGGTCAGCTGGTCTTCTACCTGCAGAGAATTAGCTCCGGGAAACAAAGCCAGTACCAGTCCCTGTCTTACGGTAATCTTCGGGTCTTCCCGTCTTGGCATCGTCAGCAAGGAATAAATTCCTGCGATAAACACGATAACCAGTACGGAGATGGTCACCTGCGGATATTTCAGGGAAGATCGTACGAAATTCATGGTAGTGCATTTAGGGTTACCGGGGTCCCGTCGTAAAGTTTTTGCTGTCCTTCCGTTACGATTTGTTCCCCTTCGCGTAACCCTGAGGTTACTTCCATTTGTTCCCCGAAGAGTTTGCCGACCGAGATATTCCGTCGGAATACACGTTTTTTATCCCCGTCGAGCACATATACAAAGGTTGTGTTGTCAGCGCCTCTCTGTACGGCGCTTCCTGGGATGGTCAGTGCTTTTTCCTTTTGTGGAGTGTTTATCCGTATTTCGGCGATCATACCGGGAAGGATACGGTGCCTTGGATTTTGCAGGGTTATCTTCGCGTTATAAGTACGTGTCGTAGCTTCTGCTGCCAGCCCTACTTCGGTTACTTTGCCCGTGTACACCGTGTCCAGGGCCGGAATGTTGACCTTTGCTTCCTGGTCCATCCGGATCTGGTTGATGTTGTTTTCCGGAACCGCCGCATTGACTTTGACTTCATCGATATCTGCCAGTCCGAAAACAGGCATACCCTTATCGATAACCTCCCCTTCCGACACCCCTTTCTTGAGTAGAACGCCCGATATGGGGGCGTACAGGCGGGTGTCGTTAACATTTTTGAGTCGTAATTTTTGTTGTGCCCTCGCTTGTTGTAGCCCTGCTTTGACCTGTACAAAATCCGCTTCGCTCAGGCTATTGCGGTCATACATCATTTTCAGCCGGTTGTATTTGTCCTCTACTTCCAGCAATTTACCTTCGGCGGCTTCGAGACCAATGCGATAATCCGAATCGTCCAGGCTTGCCAGTAGTGCCCCTTTTTGTATGCTTTGTCCCTCTTCAACAGCAATGTGGCTTACTCTTCCGGCTACCATAAAACCAAGGCGGAGGGTTTGCATGCCTTCTACATTACCACTCAGTGATACGGATGCCGATACGGTGTCGTACCGTACGGTACGTACTGCTACCTGTTGAGCTTCCGGAAGTTTATCTTTTTTCTTTTCTGAGGAACACCCCCCTGCAATGCATAGGGCAAACAGGGGGAAAAGAAGTCGACAGGCAGTAGTTGAGCGATTCGACAGCATTTTAATAAGATTTTGTTTACACTACCAAAATACGGTTTTTACGGCATTAAAAAAAGGAGAACTACACAATTTGTGAAAGGATATCCGTAACAGTGGAGCGCATTGTTGGATAACATCTGTGAGCAAGGGCAAGGAAAATGTTCAGGGATACCATTCCCGGTTCCTATGGAACAGAGTATAAAAAAATGCCTGGAAAACAGTAGCTTTCCAGGCATTTGATATGGTTTTACACCGGAGTGCGAAATGCTTAGCAATATTCGTTATAAGCTTCCACCAGGTTGTCTGCGATCATTTCCGCAGGACGTCCTTCAATGTGATGACGCTCCAGCATGTGTACCAGTTCGCCGTCTTTGAACAGTGCCATGCTCGGTGAAGAAGGAGGGAAGGGGACCATACGGCTTCTTGCCCTGTCCGTAGCTTCGCGATCCACACCTGCAAAAACGGTAACGATGTGATCTGGTTTCTTGGCGTTGTCCAGAGACATTTTGGCTCCAGGTCTGGCGTTGGCCGCAGCACATCCGCATACCGAGTTTACCACCACAAGCGTAGTGCCTGGCTTGGCCAGCGCTGCATCGACTTCTTCCGACGTATGTAATTCTTCAAACCCGACTTTAGTCAGGTCTTCTTTCATTGGTTTTACTAATTCTTCCGGGTACATAATTCTACTTTTTTTGACTTCACAACAAAATTACGAATTATTTTGCGTAGATACTATGCTTTAACTATTTGTTTGGGTTTTGCAGATGATCAGGTAAGCCTGTGATCTGCCCCGGGATAGGACGAAACAACCTTTGGCAGAGATAATCCGTTTATTTACCGAACAGCTATCCAATTTTTATAAATTAATCGTAAGTTTGGGCAACCTCAAAAAAATATCGATATGTCACAGTTTTGGCTGTATTTTCAACTGGGGCTTAATCATGTCCTGGATATCCATGCCTATGATCATATTCTTTTTCTCATTGCGTTGACGGTGCCTTACACCTTTAATCACTGGAAGAAGATATTATGGCTGGTTACGGTGTTTACCATAGGGCATACGCTGTCGCTTATCATGTCTACCTACGGCCTTATCAAGGTGAGTTCGACGCTGGTAGAATTCATGATCCCGGTGACTATTTTTATCACGGCACTGTTCAATATATTTACGGCGAAGCGTGCGGGAATAGAAAAATTCGGGCCGGCATTTTTTGTGACGCTGTTTTTCGGAATTATACATGGTCTCGGTTTTTCAACGTATTTCAAAGGAATTATTGCCGGTGAAGAAAATAAGCTGTTGCCCCTGCTGGAATTTGCCCTGGGTATAGAAACTGCACAGGTGATCGTTGTTCTTGTCGTGCTTATCCTGGGCTTTATTCTGTCTACGGTTTTCAGGTTTAACCGCAGGGACTGGATACTGGTTATATCGGCGATGGTACTGGGTATTATACTCCCCATGCTTATCGAAAACTATCCGTATTAATATGTCAGAAAAGAAACAGAAAAAATATGACCGGGCCTATCTCAGGATGGCCATGGAATGGAGTAAGCTTTCCTATTGTAAAAGAAGACAGGTGGGGGCGATCATCGTTAAGGACCGTATGATTATTTCGGACGGGTATAACGGAACGCCTACGGGGTTTGAGAATATTTGCGAAGACGATGAGGGTTATACCAAGTGGTATGTGCTTCATGCCGAAGCCAATGCTATTCTGAAGGTCGCTTCTTCTGCACAGTCCTGTAACGGGGCAACTTTGTATATCACCTTGTCTCCCTGCAAAGAATGTAGTAAATTAGTCCATCAGGCCGGAATTGTAAGAGTGGTGTATCACCAGGCTTATAAAGATGATTCCGGGTTACAATTTCTCGCCAAAGCCGGCGTTGAATTAGTACATATGCCAAACCTGGAAGAATATGAAGAATGAAAGGAAAATATGGCTGCCGCTGCTCATCGCTTTTGCGCTGGCCGCCGGTGTGCTTATCGGGGGGAAGATCAATTTCCGGGAGGCTCCCCAGAAACTCTTTTCATCCAATTCCAAAAAAGAAAAACTCAACAGGCTTATCGATTATATCGACTATGAGTATGTCGATGATATCAATACCGATAGTATTGTAGATGTCACTGTTAATGAGATCCTCGAAAAGCTCGATCCGCATTCCGTATATATTCCCCGTGAAGACCGCCAGCGGGTAGCAGAGAATATGCAGGGAGATTTTGTGGGTATAGGTGTGAGTTTTTATATGTACAAAGATACCCTTGCCGTCATTCGTACCATAGAGGGAGGCCCGAGTATGGAAGTCGGCATAGTACCCGGCGACCGTATTCTGTATGTGGATAACGATACCCTTTACGGCAAGGATATCCGCAGCAATGATCTGGTCAAAAAACTAAGAGGTACCTCCGGGACTCCCGTAGCGGTAAAAGTGTACCGGAAAAGTATCGATTCGCTGCTTACTTTTACGATAGAACGGAGCAAAATTCCGATCCGAAGCGTCGATGCCTTCTATATGCTCACCGATACGCTGGGCTATGTAAAGATCAATCGTTTTGCAGAAAGTACCTATAAGGAGTTCAAGGAAGCACTCCATGTGCTGAAGCGGCATGGAGCAAAGGAACTGGTGCTCGATCTTCGTGATAATCCCGGCGGATATATGGGGGTTGCCGAAGAGATTGTGGATGAATTCCTGGAAGAAGATAAGCTAATTCTTTTCACCAAAAATAAAAAAGGGGAGATCCGAAAGACTTTTGCAACTTCCAGAGGAGATTTCGAAGACGGGAAAGTCTATGTGCTCATCAATGAAAAATCGGCCTCAGCCAGTGAGATCATTGCGGGAGCGCTGCAGGATAATGACAAGGGCGTGATTGTGGGGAGGCGTTCTTTCGGGAAAGGTCTCGTACAGCGCGAAATGGCTCTCGGAGATGGTTCTTCGGTGCGGCTTACCGTGTCTAGGTACTATACGCCCACGGGAAGATCTATACAGCGGTCCTATGATAAGGGGATAGACGATTATTACCACAGTTTTTACGAGCGTTATTACAACGGAGAGCTGACCTCGGCTGACAGTATTCATGTCGAGGATTCGCTGAAATTTACCACACCCAAAGGGAAGGTTGTCTATGGAGGCGGGGGCATTATCCCCGACGTCTTTATTCCGTTAGGTTCGGATCTCGAAGAAGAAGCCCTGAATTATATTCTTCAGAACGGATTTCTGTCGTATTTTGTGTTCGAATATCTGGACAAAGACCGGGATTTGTATGAGGAATACGATGAGGAACGTTTTTTACGTGAGGTGACCATAGGGGATGACCTGATCGAGGCTTTCGTGAATTACGGTATGCGTAACAGGGGATTGATAGGGGTGGATTTCTCCAGGATTGATTTTTCCAAATATAAGGACAATCTCAAGAAGCATATCAAAGCAACTATAGCCGAGCAGCTTTACGGCAGTGCAGCCCATGTGCGTATCCTCAACAGCGGGGATCATGCCATTACCAAAGTGGTGGAGATAAGTCGTTCCGAAGAGGAAGAATAATAACTTTCTCAAAACAGACCAAAGATACATGCCTGATAAAAACAGGTAGTCCGGGCTTTATATCTTGTCGTGTACCTTGCTGTCCTTACCGTTATTCCATAACGTAAGAATGTCGGTGGCAACCTGTGCGCCGCTTCCGGCAGCTATAGCAAACTGGCTGCGCCATCCGGCAAGCGTTCCCGCTACGTATATTCCCTCTTTAACAAGGTGATTGGTATTCCGGAGTTCTTTGCGGTTTTTCTCCGCCGGTGACATTCGGTGTGGTATAAGATATTCGTTCAGGCCGTCGATGTTAAAAAGATCGGTGTATCCCAGTGCAACGACAATAATCCTGGCTTTATATGAGTTTTTGTTGGTCGTTACCGTAAAATCTCCGGCTTCTCCCGTGACGGATTTTACTTTCTCTTTTGCGATCTGCGTTATATCGGGATAGGTAGAGGCGAGGTGCTCCTGCCCTTGCTTTAGGATGTCCATCCCCGTGGTTCCGGGAGGTATTCCCAGGGCGTTGTTCAGCAAGGCACTTTGCAGGTGCGATGCTTTCTGGTGTATGATAATCCCTGTTTTTTTGTCACCGGCGTAAGCGGTTTTCCGTGCAGATCCGAGAATAAGTGCACATTGCATCCCGGCTGCTCCTCCGCCTATGATAAGAGCATCAAACATTAGCCTTTGTCTTTGATTTTGTCCTGTATCTTTTTGGAAACCGAGAAAATAACAAGAAGAAGTATCGCGCAGAGCGCAGATACGATACCGATAAGGGCTATCGTGCTGTCCCCCTCCAGCGGTGCACTGAAGTCTACAAGAGTTACGTTATAAGCAATAAGCCCTATGGCTGCAAGGATAAGTACAAGAATGAAATATTTCATGAAAACTCATTTTTTTGTCATCGCAAAGGTACAAAGAATTCGATAACCCCGGATCTAATCCGGGGGGAGTATCTGAAATATCCGAAAAGACGTACCTTTCTAAAAGAGGTTGGCTACGTTGCTGGCAAAGAGCTTTACGGCAATAGCCAGAAGAACGACCCCGAATATCTTCCGGATGATACCCAGTCCTGATTTTCCGAGCATGCGTTCTATCTTTTTGGAAGATTTGAGAACGATATATACAAAGAGGATATTGATGATAATGGCCAGGATAATATTTTCCACATGATACTCTGCCCGTAACGATAAGATAGAGGTCATGGTCCCTGCCCCTGCGATCAGCGGAAATGCAAGTGGCACTACGGAGGCCGTTTCCGGCGCATCATCGTTATACAGTGTAATACCCAGGATCATCTCTATGGCGAGGAAGAAAATAATAAACGATCCGGCTACGGCAAACGAATACACATCGATACCTATAAGACTCAGTATTTTTTCACCGACGAACAAAAAGGCGATCATAATGATACCGGCTACGACCGAAGCCTTTTCCGATTGTATATGTCCGACCTTTTCCCGCAGCCCGATGATAATCGGAATACTTCCTATAATGTCAATAACGGCAAATAATACCATTGTGGCTGTCGCGATTTCCTTAACGTCAAATTCCATAATAGCACCAATTTAAAAAAATGATGGCAAAAGTAGTTATATCCCCCGGATAAAAAAGGACTGGAATGTAAAAAAATCGATAAGAAATACCCGGTGCTGCTGTGGGTGGTATGTTTTTGATATACCGTACTTTAAGTTTACTTTTGTTTTATAATGTCCAGGAGCAGTTCCGGTTCGTTTGTAGTGATAAAGTCCGCGCCTTGCTCCAGGAGCCACTTCATGTCTTCCGGTTTGTTAACGGTCCATGCATTGATGGTGAGTCCCAGTGCTTTGGCTTCTTTTATCCATCCCGGATGTTTCTTTAGTACTTGCAGGTGATAGTCGAGACCGAAAAAGCCGTCTTTTTTCAGTGCTTCCGGAGAGAGGTCGCCATTAAGGTAGGCGACGTTGGCTTTGGGGTCGAGGGCCATTACTTTTTTGCAGATATCATAATCGAAACTGATGTAGTCCACCCATTCCCGGGCCTGGATCCGGTGTACCAGGGCAACGGATTTTTCTGCCAACTCCAGTCCGAGGGCTTTGTCTTTGGAGGGCTTGATCTCAAAAATCAGTTTGGTGCCGTGTTGTTTCATACCTTCCAAAAGATAAGCTTCGGCCGTTGGGATATTCTCGCCGTTGGGATGCATCTTCTGTAGCAACTCTTCATAAGTGGAATCTTCGATGTGCATGCCTTCGAAGTCTGCATCATGGTTAACTACCAATATACCGTCTTTGGTCATCCAAACGTCGAATTCCGATCCTTCACAGCCCAGTTTTACGGCTTGCTGCAAGGAGGCCAGAGAGTTTTCCGGGTATCCGTTTTTCTTGAATGCGCCACGGTGGGCGATGACCTTATTGCTGTGAAAGTCTTGTCCTTCCTGGGCATAGACTTCGGCAGAACCGTTGTACATCATAGTAATGATAAAAATAAGGCAAAATTTTTTCATGACGCTCTTAAGTAAGGAACCGGGCTAATTTAGCAAAATTATCGGTGATAGATGGCCCGGATGTACTAATTTAAGGTTACGGTAGTGTTAAGCAGGGAATACATGTCTTTTGACGGATATAAGTACCGGAATATCCAACTCCTCAAATATTGTCTGTGGCTAATGTCAAATAATTCTATCTTTGTGCCATGTTTCAGTTAGGAAAAACCATAGTATCCGAAGAGATCCTCGAAGAAGATTTCGTTTGTAACCTGTCGGCCTGTAAAGGGGCCTGTTGTGTAGACGGCGATGCCGGAGCCCCTCTCGATAAAGAGGAAACGGCCATTCTCGATGATATTTACGAAGATGTCAAGCCCTTTTTGAGAAAGGAAGGCGTAGCTGCCATAGAAGCGCAAGGAACCTTTGTAAAAGGAGAAGATGGCGACTGGGAAACGCCCCTGGTCAATGAAAGCGAATGCGCATACGTGATATTTGACGGGAAAGGAACGGCGCTTTGTGGTATAGAAGAAGCCTACAACCAAAAAAAGGTTTCGTGGAAAAAACCGGTTTCCTGTCATTTATACCCTGTCCGGATCAAGGACTATTCCCAGTTTTCTGCGGTCAACTATCACAAATGGCATATTTGTGACGATGCCTGTACCCTTGGCAAAGAATTGCAGGTACCTGTGTACAAGTTTGTAAAAGATGCTCTGATCCGCAAATTCGGAGAAGACTGGTACCGGGAGCTCGAAGAAGTGGCCCGCGGACTGGAAGCGTAAAAGTTTCTGGGCAAAAGTCAGTGCGACCGGGGTCTCCGGTCCGGATTTTACATAAAAATATAGAAGAATTGTCGTTGTCCTTACAGCGTTATTTTGTAAAGGACAGTATCTTTCTTTTGCTTTAAAAGTAAGGAATTATTTAGAATATATTTAAAAATTGAAAGGAAAATAAGGTGTTGTAATATGTTGTTAGTTAGTATTTTGTGAGGATGATAAAAAGCTGTGCCCGAAAAACATTTCAACAGTCACTGTTAAAAACTTTTGCCGGAAAGCACGGTTTTCACCTTTCATTTCTAACGACATTTTGCAATCTTTGTTAGTCCCAGCTACCCCGATTTAACGAAATATTAACTCCCTTAAAACGAGAAGACAATGTCAGTTACTACAGAGCCGATTTTACAAGAGAACAAAGACAGGTTTGTCATTTTTCCGATCCAGCACCACGATATCTGGGACTGGTACAAGAAACAGGAAGCTTGTTTCTGGACCGCGGAAGAAATAGATCTTCACCAGGATCTGAATGACTGGAACAATAAGCTGAACGATGACGAGCGTTATTTTATAAAACATATCCTGGCGTTTTTTGCGGCTTCTGATGGTATTGTCAACGAAAATCTCGCTGAAAATTTTGTTAACGAGGTGCAGTATTCCGAAGCAAAATTTTTCTATGGTTTCCAGATTATGATGGAAAACATTCATTCCGAGACGTACTCGCTACTTATCGATACGTATGTTAAGGAAGAAGGGGAGAAGAATAACCTGTTTAAAGCTATCGAGGTTTTTCCTGCAATTAAGAAAAAAGCGGAATGGGCATTGCGTTGGATAGAGTCCGATTCTTTTGCCGAAAGGCTTATTGCTTTTGCTGCCGTTGAAGGTATTTTCTTCTCCGGGGCATTCTGCTCTATCTTCTGGCTGAAAAAGCGTGGTCTTATGCCGGGACTGACTTTTTCCAATGAGCTGATCTCAAGAGACGAAGGAATGCACTGCGATTTTGCCGTGCACCTGCATAACAATCACCTGGTAAACAAGGTTTCGAAATCGCGTATCAAGGATATCATCGTGGACGCTCTGAATATAGAAAGGGAGTTTATCACAGAGTCCCTTCCGGTGAGTCTTATCGGGATGAACTCGAAGTTGATGACGCAATACCTCGAGTTTGTTACCGATCGTCTGCTCGTAGAGCTCGAATGTGAAAAAGTGTACAATTCCACCAACCCGTTCGACTTTATGGACATGATTTCCCTCCAGGGAAAAACGAACTTCTTCGAAAAAAGAGTATCCGAGTACCAGAAGGCGGGTGTACTCAACAAAGATAAAGACAATGATTCCCAGAAGATCAGCTTCGATGCGGACTTCTAAGCATTAACCATACGGAATGTATAAAACAGGCATCCCGGATTGTAGCGGTCCGGAATGCCGGATCATTATGTAGAATATTCAATTAAAAAACAGTAGCGGTATGTATGTAATTAAAAGAGACGGTAGAAAAGAGCCTGTGATGTTCGACAAGATCACTGCGCGGGTACGAAAATTGTGTTACGGGCTTAACCCTTTGGTGGATCCTGTAAAGGTTGCGATGCGGGTCATCGAAGGATTGTATGATGGGGTTACCACTTCGGAACTCGATAATCTCGCTGCGGAAATAGCAGCCACGATGACTACCACCCACCCGGATTACGCCAAGCTTGCCGCAAGGATATCGGTTTCCAACCTGCATAAAAATACCAAGAAGTCCTTCTCGGAGACAATGGCCGATCTCTATAATTATGTCAATCCCCGTACCGGAAAAAAAGCACCGCTGTTGTCCGATGAGGTGTATAAGGTAGTTCAGGAACATGCAGATACTTTGGACTCTACCATTATATACAACCGCGATTTCGGCTATGATTATTTCGGGTTCAAGACCCTGGAGCGTTCCTACCTGCTCAAACTCAACGGTAAGATTGCCGAGCGTCCGCAACACATGCTTATGCGGGTTGCGGTGGGTATCCATCTCCATGACATGGAAAGCGTCGTAGAAACCTATGAGCTCATGTCCAAAAAATATTTTACACACGCTACGCCGACCCTTTTTAATTCCGGTACCCCTAAACCGCAAATGTCTTCGTGCTTTTTGCTGGCCATGAAAGACGATAGTATCGACGGAATTTACGATACCTTAAAACAAACCGCCAAGATTTCACAATCTGCAGGAGGCATCGGTCTTTCCATACATAACGTGCGTGCTACCGGGAGCTATATTGCCGGTACCAATGGTACGTCCAATGGTATAGTGCCTATGCTCCGGGTATATAACGACACGGCCCGTTACGTAGATCAGGGTGGTGGTAAGCGCAAAGGAAGTTTTGCCATTTACGTAGAACCGTGGCATGCCGATATCATGGATTTTCTCGATCTGAAGAAAAACCACGGAAAAGAAGAAATGCGTGCCAGAGACCTTTTTTATGCCATGTGGATCCCGGACCTGTTTATGAAGAGAGTGGAGCAAAACGGCGACTGGACCCTGATGTGCCCGAACGAATGCCCGGGGCTTTTTAATAGCTATGGCGAAGAGTTCGAAGCAAAATACGAGAAATACGAAGCCGAAGGAAAGGGCAGAAAGACCATTAAGGCCAGAGACCTGTGGGAGAAAATACTGGAGTCACAGATAGAGACCGGGACACCGTATATGCTTTACAAAGATGCCGCTAACCGTAAGTCCAACCAGAAGAATCTGGGGGTTATCCGCTCTTCCAACCTGTGCACCGAGATTATGGAATATACCTCTCCCGAGGAGGTTGCCGTATGTAACCTGGCTTCCATAGCGTTGCCGATGTTTATAAAAGGCGAAGAATTCGATCATAAAGAACTTTTCAAGGTTACCAAGCGGGTTACCCGTAACCTCAACAGGGTGATAGACCGCAACTATTACCCGGTGAAGGAAGCGGAGAATTCCAACTTCCGCCATCGCCCTATCGGGCTCGGGGTACAGGGACTTGCCGATACGTTTATTCGGTTGAGAATGCCTTTTACCTCCGATGAGGCCAAGACCTTAAACCAGGAGATCTTCGAGACCATCTATTTTGCCGCCGTAACCGCTTCTATGGAAATGGCCAAAGAAGAAGGAGCATACCAGACTTACGAAGGTTCCCCGATATCTAAAGGAGAATTCCAGTTTAACCTGTGGGGGATAAAAGATGAAGAACTCAGCGGAAGGTGGAACTGGGCAAAGCTGCGAAAAGATGTGCTGAAACACGGTGTGCGCAACTCGCTTCTGGTAGCACCTATGCCTACCGCTTCGACCTCGCAGATACTGGGTAACAACGAGTGTTTCGAACCCTACACCTCTAATATCTACACCCGGAGGGTATTGTCCGGCGAGTTTATCGTTGTAAACAAGCACCTGCTGGAAGACCTGGTAAATCTCGGCTTGTGGACCGAAGAGCTCAAGCAGGAGCTTATGCGTGCCAACGGGTCTGTACAGCATATCGACGGAATACCACAGGATATCAAAGACCTTTACAAGACCGTTTGGGAGTTGAGTATGAAAGATATTATCGACATGTCCCGTCAGCGCGGTTATTTTATAGACCAGTCGCAATCGCTTAACCTGTTTATGGAGAATGCCAATTTTGCCAAACTTACCTCCATGCATTTCTATGCCTGGAAGAGCGGATTAAAGACCGGAATGTATTATCTGAGAACCAAGTCGGCAGTAGATGCGATTAAATTTACACTGGATAACAGCAAGAAAGCTGCTCCGCAACCCAAAGATGCCGAAGTACCTGTCGAGGCGGCCACAATAACACAGCAGGCCCCGCAAATCCAGCCGGTGGCCGTAGAGCCGCTTACCCCGGAGGAGTTACGCGAAATGTTGTCTAAGTCCCGGGAGAACGAAGACGATGACTGTCTGATGTGCGGGTCATAACAACGGTATTATAAAAGTGAATATACAACCCCGAAGCGGCTTTGTCCAAAGGCGTTTCGGGGTTTTGAAATACCGGTTGATCCCGGTATGATGACATAAACCAAATCATGCAAAGAAAATACCATTACCCGTCCGAAAAGGCTTATGCCTCCAAGGGCAAACGTCTGGCCAATCTGGTTGTAGACCGTATTATCATTTATATAGTGACTTTTTTGCTCGGTATCTTCGCATACATAATTTCCGAATTTCTCGGCATACATGATTTTCTTGTCTTTATAGAACAGATGAATGCATTTGAAGAACTGCTGTTCAGCATTTTGCTTACCCTGTTGTATTATACGGTTATGGAGGCCACTACAGGAAGGACTATTGGCAAACTTGTAACGAATACTACGGTGATTAATGAAGATGAGCAAAAGATAGATTTCGGGCAGGCTTTTTTAAGAAGTTTATGTCGTCTTATACCATTCGAGGCCTTCTCTTTTCTCGGTAGCGAGGGCCGGGGCTGGCACGATTCCATACCCAAGACGTTTGTAGTGGATATCAAGAAATACGAAGAAGAAAAACAAATACAGCAAGGGCTCGACCAACTGGGCACAAATACACAGGAACTATGATGCAATGGGAAGAACTTTTATCCCTGAGACGACAGGGAGACCGCAATAAGAGGTTGCGTAAAGAACAGGAAGAAATCCGCCTGGGGTTTGAAGTCGATTATGACCGAATCATATTTTCTTCCTCTTTCCGAAGTCTGCAAGACAAAACACAGGTTATCCCCCTGTCCAAAACCGATTTTGTCCACACCCGGCTTACTCATAGTATGGAAGTCTCTGTGGTAGGGCGTAGCCTGGGGCGTATAGTGGGGATGAAAGTACTGGAAAAACATCCGTATCTCAAGGAAGTGCACGGATACCGTTTTAACGATTTCGGAGCTATAGTCGCCGCCGCCGCACTGGCACACGACATCGGTAATCCGCCTTTCGGGCACAGTGGGGAAAAAGCCATAGGCTCGTTCTTTAAAAGCGGTAGAGGTGCTGCATACCGGGAGTTGCTTACGGCCGAAGAATACCAGGATCTTATAGACTTCGAAGGTAATGCCAACGGTTTCAAGATCCTTACCGAAAGCCGCGAAGGTGTACAGGGTGGATTACGGTTGAGTTACGCTACACTGGGAGCTTTTACCAAATACCCCAAAGGGGCGCTCCCCAAGAAGCCTACATCACACATTGCCGATAAAAAGTTTGGTTTTTTCCAGTCCGAAAAGGCATTTTTCGAGGAGGTGGCTACCGAACTCAACCTTAAAGTTACCCGTAGCGGCGAAGCGGTTTCCTATGCCCGTCATCCCCTTGCATTTCTCGTGGAAGCGGCTGATGATATCTGTTATACCATCATCGATTTCGAAGACGGTATTAACCTGGGGCTTATCGATGAGGAATATGCACTGGAATACCTGATAAAACTCGTAAAAGACCGTATCAATACCGGAAAATACGGCGAACTGAAAACCAAGGAAGACCGTATCAGTTATCTCAGGGCGTTGGCTATACATACCCTTATCGAAGAAGCGGCCAGAGTGTTTATCGAAAATGAAGATGCGATATTGCGAGGCGAATTTTCCGTGTCGTTACTGGACCGTTCCATCTATAAGGCACAGGTTAATGATATTATAAAACTCAGTGTCGAAAAAATATATAAATCCGAGGAGGTTACCGAAAAGGAAATCGCAGGTTATGCTATCGTGGAGAAACTGTTGGATGTGTTTTGTAAAGCTGCCCTGCACAAGTTGCAGGGCGAAGAAACACATTATGATAAGCTGGTACTGCAACTTATCCCGGAAAAATACCGTCACGGCTTTACTTCGGAATACTGTTGCCTGCTCGGGGTCAGTTGTTTTGTGGCCAGCCTTACCGATGGCAGGGTAGTGGGGATTTACAACAAGATCGGTGGGGGACAGATCAATTAAGTGTTCCCGGATCGTATAAAAAAGGCATATATCTTGAATTGAAAAGATATATGCCTTTTTTGCATCGCAAATGAATGATCCGCAATTACTTCCGGAGTTCGAAAGGACTGGCCGGAAGTCCGTCTTCGGAATACAGGTTGGCGGTAGCCGGATTATTGGCCCAGGCATACCGTACGGCCACAGGATACTTAACACGGTTATTCCATACCCTAACCGTATTTTTCCCGGTGATCTCCGCTTTGGCCCAGACAAACGTCTTTCCGTCTTCGGAGAGGGCAAAATATTGGGGTGTGTTTCCGTCTCGCGTGGTTAATCCTCTTCCGGCAGCATCAAAGGTTACGGATACCTGGTCTCTCTTAAAAGCGGCTTTGGTGGCTATAGGCCCGGACGCTGTTAATCCTTTTTCCTTATAGGCGATCTTCCGGGCGAGCAATGCCAGCCGGTAGCCTACATCTTTCTTGTTTAACGGGTGTATGTCGTTCCACTCCCCGATGTCTGTAATGATGGCCATACCGGTTTCGGGGAGCGACAGGGCCTGTAGTTGTGCCTGTCGCAGCACAGCCCAGTTGCTTTCTACCGGGGTGTCGGTCTCTTCCATAAAGTTGGCCAGTTGTACATAGAGAAAAGGAAAATCCCCCTGTTTCCATGCCTTGCGCCAGCTTTTTATCATGGCCGGGAATGTCCTGGCGTATTTACCCGGATCGCCGGTGTTAGACTCCCCCTGGTACCAGATTATCCCTCTTATGGTGTAGGGGAGTAAGGGGGCGATCATTTTGTTGTAGAGCCCTCCCGGTTTCCAGCGTACAAAAGTTTGTCCCGGCATAGGAGACATAGCAACGCCGGGCTTGTATTTCCATAAACCTTTAAGGTCTATGGTATCGCCGTCTATAGCCAGGAAATAAGGTTTGTCTTTGACAAAACCACCTTTTCCGCCGTTGTTAATCACCCGTATGGTAATGACATTACGTCCTTCTTTTAATATCCCCGGTGCTACGGTATATTTTCGCGGAGGATACTGGTAGCCTGTAGTGCCCACCTGTTGGCCGTTTACATACGTATAATCCTGGTCTACGATACGCCCCATCCACAAACTTGCAGGTTTACCTGCTTTATCTGCTGTGAGGTCTATGGTTTTACGAAACCAGACTACCCCGTTTTGTGTATGCCCGGGCTGAAACACTTCATGCCCTTCTTCATTCCTGCGGAATTGTTCCTTATTGGCCCAAAACCCCGGGATCTCCATGCTGTCCCAATCTTTGTCCGGTACATCGGTTTCACTCCAGGGGATAGGAGCCGTAAATCCCCGGTCCTTTTTGTTAAGAGTGTCGTGCCAGGCAGCCGCCCGTTCCCGGTCTTCGGTTTCGATTTTTCGGATCAGGGCATCATCCTTAAACTTTTGGAGTTCGGCATACGAGTCCGGGAAGTCCTTTAATGCTTCTTCAGACATCCATGCTTCTACGGGAGATCCCCCGAGAGCTGCATTGATAAGCCCTATGGGAACCTGGTATTTTGCATACAGCTCCAGGGCAAAAAAGTAAGCAACGGCCGAAAAACCGGAGATATTATCCGGAGAGGCACTTTCCCAGTATCCTTCTTCCAGGTCCTTGTTTTCTTTTTTAAAGTCGAATTGATCCGGAACCAGAAACTGTCTTATGTCCGGCATATCGGCCTGTTGTACGACATCTGCATAGTTGTCGCGTACCCGGGCCATGGTGAGTTCCATATTCGATTGTCCGGAACACACCCAGACTTCGCCGAATACCACATTCTTCAGTACAATCCTGTTTTGTCCTTCGAGGGTTATCGTATACGGACCGCCTGCTTTCATGGCGGGGAGGAGCATTTCCCATGCTCCGTCTTCATCGGTTTTGGTATGCACGGTTTTCCCATCGAGGGTCAGCTTTACCGATTCTCCGGGAGATGCCCAGCCCCATACCCGTACGTTCTGGTCGCGTTGCAGCACCATACCATCGCTGATGAGTCGTGGAAGCCGGATCTGTCCGAAAGAAACTGCTGTGAATAAACACGAAACGATCAGGCAAAGCGCGCTTCTGTAATGTTTGTAAGTCATTGGTCATGTTTTAGTTGGAGAACCCAAGAGAAATAGCCCCCTTTTCAGGTGAATGCTTCCTATGAGTTCATTACATATAAAAAGCATATAGTCTTATTGACTACCAATGTACGGATTTTTACGTAAGCTCGGAATCTTTTTGGCGGTAGTTTTTTACAATTTCACAAAAACAGCATGTTGATTCTGTATTTTTAAAGCATTTATGAGCTTATATTTGCGGTTCATCAAAGGTACTGTTATGTTATCCGAAACCTTGGCTCCGTTAGACAACCCGGTCTGGTATGCACTTCAGGAGCACCAGCGCCATTTTCGTATGCCTTATCAATCCATGGCATTTTTTACTCCTGATGTTTGTCCTTTTGGCGGATTTTTGAATACGTGCTCCCCGGCCGAAATAACAGATTATGCCCGGCAGACGTCTCATTTTTTTGTTGTGGGAGACCGTCCCTGTTTTGAGGATACCGTTATCCTGCACAACGAATTGGTCTGTGACCAGATGGTGCTTCAGCATCCGGTTCCGGTAACTATTACAGAACCGATTATAATGCTCGAAGAAGCACATAGAGACGACCTGATCCGTCTGGTCAACCTTGTACAACCGGGATATTTTAAGGAAAATACTTTTTCTATGGGCACGTATTACGGGATATACAGGGATAACCGCCTTGTGGCTGTGACCGGCGAACGTATGAAGATGAACGCCTTTACCGAAATAAGTGCCGTAATTACGCACCCCGAACATACGGGCAGGGGCTACGCGGGGCAACTGGTCTCACACACCTGTAGCCGTATCCTCGCCGAAGGGAAAACACCATATCTTCACGTAGCTTCATCGAATGAGCGGGCTATAAAGTTATACGAACGGCTGGGATTTGCATATCGCCGGAAGATGAGTTTCTGGAACCTCATCGGTACTACGGCAACACAGGCAAATGCAGTGCGATGACGGGCAAAAAAAATGAGGGCTCCGGTATGTTCATGAGCCCTCAACTATAATGTAATAGATGTTTATAAGCGTTGCCGGTTGTGTGGCTGGTTACTCCGATGAGATCTCATAGAAGAGCCCGGGGCCATCGCATTCCTGCCAGTTACTCACAAGGATACCTTCTTCGGTATTCAGCCGGAGGAATTCTTTGTCATCCGTGGCACATGTACCGATGATGGAATTGTCATTATCTTCAAAAGTAAGAGACACGCCAGACTGGGTATCCTCCAGTATCAGTACATACGTTCCGCTTCCGGTTAAGGTTTCATCTGCTGTTACCCTTGTTTTTACAAAAGTATCATCATCGTTGAGCACATAGGTTTCCTGCCATTCCATATCCTCACCTGTAGTTACGGAATCCTGTTCGCCGGTGCTCATCCGGATTAACTTCCAGGTCTGGGGATAGGAATTGTTGAGTAGCGGATTGTCTACATCCGGGTTGTTGTCATCATCGGAACACGACATGACCAGTACAGCCAGTACGAAAAAAGACAGGATACGTAAGTTCATAGTTTATGAGTTTATCGGTTTGTGGTAATGACGCATACTCATGTGAGAAGTTGCGTCCTTTTAACAAATATCGGATTTTTTTGTCTTTTAGTATGGAAAATGCTTCTGAATATGATTTTACCTGTACGAATTGTACGTTATTTGTATAATTCTTTTAGCCCGATAAAGGATAATGGCTATCCCGGATGCCAAAAAGACGATGCTTAATGTGTACTTCCCCGAATGGGCATCGCGGGGAATTTGTATATGATAACTATGACTTTTCCTGTAATGACCTCTACGGTTTCTGCAGATGCCCTGTGTAAGCTGGTCTGCAAAACCTATGCTTTTGAAGAAGATACGACCTGTACACTGCTCCGTACCGGTATGAACCATAGCTACCTCGTGTGCCATGGTAATACACGATACATCTTCCGTGTGTATTGTTACCAATGGCGTACCCGGGAGGAAATCACCGAAGAACTCCGTTTGTTGCTACTGCTCAAAGAAAGAGGGATCGGGGTGTCTTATCCTGTTGCGGACAGAAAAGGAAACTTTTTGCAGGAAATCCACGCTCCGGAAGGAATGCGTCTGGCGGTGCTTTTTTCCTATGCCAGCGGAGCAAAAGTCAGGTTTATGAACGACGAAACCTACACGGCTATCGGTTCCTGCATGGGAAAAATGCATACCATTACGGAACATCTGGATATAGCACGTGTTACATACCGTACCGAAACTCTTGTAACTACCGCTTATGAGCGTATCCGTACGTTTTTTCCCGATACACTTGCGGAGATACAGTTTATAAAGAAAGCAGGGTGGCAGCTTTCCGAAAGATTGCAAAAGAATCACTGGGAAGATTGGCCTCGTGGAGTTGTTCATCTCGATATGTGGTATGATAACATGAGTGTCGGCAAGGATAATACCATCACCCTTTTTGATTTTGACTTTTGTGGTAACGGTCCGTTGCTGCTCGATATAGCCTATTGCTGTAAACAGCTGTTTCATATCGAAGCAGACAAGCGGGCATACAAGCAAAAAGAGCAACTTATTTTAGACGGGTATCGCAGTGTCCGGCCCTTATCGGAAGAAGAATTAAAGCATATCCCCGAAGCCGCTGTACTCATCTGGATCTTCTATCTCGGTGTGCAGGTGCAGCGTTTCGATTGGTCTAATATATTTCTTTCCGAAAATTATCTGAAAATGTATGTCGGGCGTATCAAAAGCTGGATCGATTATTATAATGTACCTTTAACCTGAACAGCATGTTATATTCTATAATACTGACCAAAACCGTTTGATATGAAAACAATATATTTCTACATCGCCATCGTATGTATGGTATTACAAGCCTGTAGTGGAAGTGGAGCCGGAGAAAAGTCGTCCCTGCAGGGAACCTGGAAACTGCTGTCCGGTACCACCATACAAGGAAAAGATACGGTACATACCGACTATACCCAAGGGCAGGAGATGATAAAAATAATCAACGACACCCATTTTGCCTTTCTGCGGCACGACCTCGGTCATGGCAAAGACAGTAGTGCGGTCTTTGTTGCCGGCGGGGGTAGTTATACGGTGAAGGGAAACCAATATACCGAGCATCTCGAGTATTTTAATGTCCGGGAATGGGAGGGTAACGACTTTACCCTGCAATACGAGATCAGAGACGATACCCTAATCACCAGGGGTATCGAAGCCGTGGAGGCCCTGGGCGTAAACCATATCAACATAGAAAAATATGTCCGGTTGCCGTAACTGCCAGGGATGTAATGTTTGCAGGGTTCAGGCATGCTAAAAAATCGGATAGTACAAAATTAAATCCCTAACTTTGATTACACAAAAGCACTTAGTATGATTTCTGTAGAAACTCTTGATTTTCTCAAAGACCTGAAAGCCAATAATAATCGTGACTGGTTCAACGACAATAAAAAGAGGTTTCAGGCGGCACAGGCAGAGGTGAAAAAAGTAGCCGACATGCTATACGATCTGCTCAAAACGCATGATGCCGTTGACGATTTCAAGATTTTCCGGATATACCGCGACGTCAGGTTTTCTGCCAATAAACAACCGTACAAGACACACTTCGGTATTTCTTTTCACCGTCAGAAACCCGAATATCGTGGCGGGTATTACCTGCATATAGAGCCCGGAGGTTCGTTTTTAGCCACAGGTTTCTGGAATCCGGAGAAAGGCGATCTGAAGCGTATTCGCAAAGAATTCGAGACCGATGCTTCCGAAATGAGGGAAATTATGAACAGTAAGGCCTTTCAAGCCATCTGGGGTCACATCCAGGGCGATGAGGTAAAATCGGCACCTAAAGGGTTTAGTAAAGAGCACCCTGCTATAGACCTGATCCGGAAGAAACAGTATTTTTTTACCAGGAACTTCACCGACAAGCAGGTTCTGGACCCGAAATTTCCCGAAGAAGCCGATAAGTCATTCCGGGCCATACGCCCTTATTTCAACTATATGAGCGATGTCCTTACTACCGATCTCAACGGGGTTTCCTTGCTGTAACCGATGTATTTTTACGTTGGGCTAATTGACACAAGAAGTCAGCGCTTCGTGTATTGCAGGTGTTCCATGCTTTTTCCGGCCAGGATTTTTTCTCCGGAGACGGTAAATCCTGTTTTCAGGTATAGTTTCCGGGCATTCGGGTTTTCCCGGTCTACGAGCAATCCCAGTACCTCACCCTGTCTGGTTACATATTCTGCCACCAGGAACCGCAGGAGGGCAGAACCTATACCTTTTCCCTGCATGGCAGGGTTAACCGCGATACAGTCTATATAGAATTCCCCTGCCTGGGTCTCTTTTTCCAGCGTAAAGCTGCGGTTATACCTCTGGCGGATGCTTTCGGCAACAGGACGACGAAGTTCATCCAGCAACGCCCCGTCATAGACCAATGCCATTCCGGCAATTTCCCCCGAGACTTCTGCAACCCAGCAATGGGCATAAGTATATTGGTTATCTTCCCGGCGTACCAGATCTTCCAGGAATGCCGTGACTTCGTGGGGGTCATGTCTCCCGGTCATTTCGTATGCGATATCCTCCATGGCCAGCATAATATACCTGGCAATAATGCCGGAGTCTTCTTTTGTCGCTTTTCGGATCACCATATACCTACAGGGTTTGATGTTGTGCAAAGGTAAGTATGTTTTGCCGATGCAGGGTTACGGGATGTAAGAATCGGGGTGATGGTCCATGCTTCTGTTATAGGGGATAGTAGTAAAAAAGGAAATTATAATAATCTGATATTTTATAAACCTTGATGAGGCTTAACAAGTATAGAGAAAAATATTTGAAAAATAGATATGATGATCTTATCTTGTAAGAATATTAATATCGGGTAAAGATGAAAACACCTTTTGTATTAATCCTTGTCATCCTCTTTTTTTCCTTCTCCGAAGATCAACCGGAGTGTGGGGAAAGGTCACTTCCATATTGGTATAACGGAATAAACAGTAGGGTGGAAGGAGAAAATATAACCATCCGGAGGGCATTCGCAGAACTTCAGGAGTATACAAATAATATTTACCCTGTGGACGGTTTTATAACCTTGCGCTTACATATTTCCAAAACCGGAAAACTCTGTGATATGGAAGTTTTTGAAATAGATAAAGATTATCAGAAAACCAGTTTTAACCAAGGTGAGCTGGCTCGGGAGCTCCAAATGATAGCTATAGAACTTAAAGACTGGAAGCGGGATAAGGAATTAAAAACGTACAACCTTATTCGTTTTAAAATAAAAGATGGGAAAATTGAAGAGATATTTTAAGTACATTATTATAGTTTTTATCCCGTTAATACTGCTCATAGGAACAGGTGTGTTATGGTGGAGCAGTAGAGGAGATAGTGAAAAATCGGATTTGTTAGTGCAAATCGGTACTTATGAAGCAGCTTTGCAATACAATCAGGAAAATAGTAAGGCATTGATGGAACGCTCCGTAGCCTTTAATAAAGCAGGAGATTTTCAGACAGGATTTCAATATCTCGATAGAGCAGTGGATTTAAATCCCCGCGAATACCTTGGATATCGGGGTTGGATACGGTTGCGTAAGATGCGGGATTATGAGAAGGCTCTTTCCGATTTTAACAGGCTCGATAGTTTAACACCCAATTTTGTGGATGCTCCATGGGGAGAGGATATTGATTTTCTTAGAGGAGAATGCTATTTTGGGAAGAAAGATTATACCCACGCCATCAAGCTTTTTGAACGGAGCATAGAAAATCAGGGAGAAGATTGGGCAGATGTACAAACCTTTGTCTACCTCGGCCTATGTCATTACGAACTGAGAAACCATGAGAAATCGATAAAAGAATTTCAAAGAGCGCTCAAACAATCCGACAAAATATGCGAAGCCTATTTCGGGTTGGCAAAGGTCCATCTTCGCCTTGGAGAGAAAGAAAAAGCCAAAAATTTTATAGAAAAGGCAGCACATACTATCTCACATAAAAGGGATGATGTGTATAATGAATACCTGAATGAAATTTATCTTTCGGAGATTTTGGCATTCAAAAAATCGCTCAATTAAACCCGTTATGCATATGAATAAAAATCATTGTTTACGTCATGTTGAGCCTGTCGAAACATCTTCTTCTATCAGTAAAGATCCTTCGACAGGGCTATTAGGATGACGTCTTTCAAACTATAATGCACAACGGGTTCAGTTAAATCTTTAGTTTGTGTCTGGTTGATATTGGAAAAATGCTGCAAGCAGTAAGATAATAGAATATAAGAATCGGGGCGGAGTAGCCACCATTTCTGCTATGGATTGTGCAGACACATTTGTATGCAAATCTATAAAGCAGTACATTGTAGTAGTCATACAGACATTTTTCTTCCGGATGCATATTCCGGGGCAAACAGTGCAGCGGATATAACAGCAACTTAAAAAAGCATTCCCTAATGGCAAAAAACATTACGATACGAAGGATAGTCCCTAACATTTATTCCGATAATATGGCACGGAGCAAGGAGTTTTATATAGACTTTCTGGGCATGGAGCTGGCGATGGACATGGGGTGGATACTCACTTTTACCTCGGAGGAAAACCGCACAGCTCAGGTATCTGTTTTCGAAAATACCCGAAAGGAGCCGCCCGATAATACGGCCATATTCCTGTCTGTAGAAGTTTCTGACGTAGAGGCCCTATATCAGAAAGCGAAAAAACAGGTATGGGAAATCGTTTATCCGCTCACTGACGAACCCTGGGGCGTACGCCGTTTTTTTGTGAAAGACCCCAACGGAGTAACGATTAATATACTGATGCATTTGTAGCTTTATTACCGTATCGGAAGACGCAAAATGAAAGTGTTCCGGATCTAAGCGATAGTAGTAACCAGTAAAATCACTGCACATCCCGTTTGTTTTACCCTATGGCTGTTTCTACACCTATTATATTCTTCTTTCCTGCCCGGTTAGTAGTCGGTTGATTTTGTGAGGTTTTCCCATTCTACATAACCGGAGGTGAGTGCATCCATTTTGTGCATTGCCCGGGTATAGGCATCGCTGCCTAAAAGAAGATGTACAGGTGGTTCGGGCATTTCGGCTAAGTGCATCATAACGTCTGCCGCTTTTACAGGATCTCCGGCCTGGCGGCCACTCATTTCGGAAAACCGTTTCAAAGCGGTATGAAGAGGTGCATAAGCATCGATCTTTTTTGCAGCCATTACCAGTGCATCCGGATTGTTAAAGTTGGTACGGAAAGCCCCTGGGGCAATGAGTGTAACTTTAATGCCGAATGCTTTAACATCCTCTGCCAGTACTTCTGTCAGGCCTATCACCGCGTGTTTTGTGGCGCTGTACACCGACCAGCCGGTACCGGGAGCAATGCCCGCAATAGAAGAGATATTCATGATGTGCCCCTTTCCCTGTTTCCGCAGCACAGGCAAGGCGTGCCGGATGACATTGATAGTGCCGAAAACATTAATATCAAAGTTATCCCGGACTTCCTTATCAGTCAGTTCCTCCATAGTACCTCCAATACCATAACCGGCATTATTAACTACGACATCCAGCCTGCCGAATTTTTCATAGGCTTGTCGTATGGCCCTTCCAACATTTTCATCATCGTTCAATGGTACCTGTAACGGTAAAAATGCCGTTCCGTCATATCCGATGGCGCTTCTAAGTTTTTTTATATCGCGGGACGTTGCCGCCACCCGATGCCCAGAGGCCAATAGTTTTGTAGCCAATGCAAGTCCAAGTCCGTTCGAAGCTCCCGTAACCAACCATACTTTTCTGTTTTCCATGTCTTTTATTTTTTATAACAAAAGTATGGCCGGACATCCGGTGACCGATAACCCGAAACAAACAGATACTATCAAAATTCAAACAAGACGGATAGCTGTAGGGGTAACACCGGTGTGTTTCCTGAAGAAATGCGAAAAATGCGAAGGTTGTGCAAAGCCCAGACTGTAACCGATTTCGGCAATATTCCAGTTGGTATGTTTCAACAATGCTATGGCTTCTGCTATAAGGCGTTCCGTGATATGTGTTGTGGTAGTTTTGCCTGTAGTAAGACGCACAGCACGATTGAGATGGTTAACATGTACAGAAAGCTTATTGGCAAAATCTCCGGCCGTCCTTAGGTATATACAATCTTCGGGAGACGTTATCGGGAACTGTCGTTGCAGCAATTCTGTAAATATGGAGGTAATTCGGGCATTGGTATCGGGGTGTGGGTATATATTTTCGCTGGGTTCCATTTTCATGGCATAATGCATCAGTTCCGATATCTGATTGCGCAGCACATCGTATTTAAAACGATAATCCGAAACGGCTTCGGCATGTATTTTTTCAAATAGGGCCGCTGCTTCCGCATCCTGTACCTCGTTGAGGTTATATACAGATGTACCTCCGGGTACAAACACGGGCAGATCATGAATACTTTGTCTGTGGCTTTCGGTGAAAAAAGCTGCTTTAAAAAGGCAAAAAGATCCGGTAGCATCCTTGTCCAAACGCTCAAACCGGTAAGGGACAGACGGATTAAAGAACAGGAGCGTACTACCCTGTAGGGAGATGCTTTTATCTGCATAATGGCAACGATGACGTCCCCGGATAAGCATAATCTTAAAAAAGTCATAGCGTGCATAAGGAGCCGGAGGTGCGCCCGCACTATCCGATACGCGGAAAACATTAAAATCTCCTGCACCTACCGGTGGCAACAGTGGTGTCTTGTCGAACTTATGCGAATAAAACGCTTCAAGGCTTTTAGTAACAGGCATAGTACAAATTTAAGGTATTCTCTTCATGTAGTACTGTTTTGGTTTTCCCCTGTGTCTGCATGTCGGCAGATATGGTGACGGGCCGTAAAGATTACCATCAGAAACAGGAACAACATCCTGTTTTTATACGGGGATATACAGGTTGATATACACTGTGATTAAAAAACAGGCACTTATAATACTAATGTTAACCAAAGCGCGCAGGCCCCACTTTTGTTTTGCAAAATTATGGTTCAGGTATCTTGTGCCAAGAACTGCCAGGCCCATAACCAGGAACCAGATCGTAAAGAACAGGGATACTCCACCGCGAAATAGCATGGTAACCCCATCATGTATAAGGCCACAGCCTGTAAACGTAAGCACTAATGCCACGGGGACCGGAAAAATCCGTTTCAGGGGTTTAAAGAGATAATGCCCCAGGTAGTACCCGAAGATAGGATTCCAGTAATTCCAGAATGTAGAAAAGTTCCTGGCGCCCAGCGAGCGGTACAGATTATTCCGCAATGACATCGGGCTTCCCACAGATACGCCGTTCCTTTTCTTTATATAAGCCGTTAAGGTCATTGTTCTCTTTTTGTACGATACACAAATATACATGATACAGGGTAGCCGGAGAAACCCTGCTTTATACACGGTTACAAGGCCTGTGGCAAAAGATAAGGTATTACAAACAAAAGAAGTTTTCCGTACGGATTTGGAGTACTATGTACTTCGTAGGATTTTTTCCATCTTTTTACCCTTTGCCAGTTCATCAACAAGTTTGTCGAGATAACGGATCTTGCGGGTCAACGGGTTTTCGATCTCTTCTATCCGGTAACCACAGATTACCCCGGTAATCAGGTGTGCATTCGGGTTTAAGGTTGCTTTACCAAAAAATGTATCGAAGGTGGCGTGTTCATCGATTAACCTTTTGAGCTCGTCATGGTCAAAACCTGTCAGCCAGTAAATAACGCGGTGCAGCTCTTCCTTGGTTCTTCCTTTGCGTTCTATTTTGGTTACATAGTGCGGATATACCGAGGCAAAGGTCATCTTTGCCATGCGTTGGTGATGCTCAGGAGTTGCTTTCATATCCTTTCATTTGCAGTAGACAGACTCTTTGTCTTACCGACTTAAATATACGAAATCTTTAATTACAGATCGTCAGCCATAGTACACGCTGTACTCTGGGGGGCAAATAACTAACCGGGGCTTCGGTACACTGTTCACTGCATTCCGGCACTCAACCCGCTTTGTTGAGTTCTTGTAGGTTAAATAACAGCGACAGAGCAAAGGCGGCTGCGTGTTTCGGCTTGCCGTAATGTACCGAAGCCCTCCTTATTCCACAGCGCTATTATGCCCAACCAACAGGTAGGCCGTAGCTCCGAAAAAAGGAAACAGTAAGATGATGATAGTCCAGATTATTTTCCTGTCCGATGGCAAGGCCGACTTACTTAACTTAAAAAGACTTAGGAACATAAGTCCCGGAATAAGTATAACAAGCAGTAATAATATAATTTGCCATGCACCAATTGAACTCATTATTTCCATATCATAAAATTTTGTTGGTCGATACTATTTTGCGACTACCCACAAAGTAAGTATTATAAAACAAAGAATACAAGATTTGATGCGGAAATCCTTCAAATCTATCTTAGAAAGTTTGCGGGTAGTGCTATATCCGTAATGGTGGTAGGGGAGCTGATTACAACACGGGGCTTGCTTCGGTACACCCGTCCTATACTTTGATGCATCAAAATATAGGACAGGCACTCAGCCACCGCTGTGTCGTTGTTGTAATACAGCGTGTCTATACCCAAGACGGGGTAAAGGCGGCCGGGCTTCGATACACCGTTCACTGCGTTCCGGCACTCAGCCCGCTTTGTTGAGTTCTTGTAAGTTAAATAACAGCGACAGAGCAAAGGCGGCTGCGTGTTTCGGCTACGTTGGAATGTACCGAAGCCCCGGGTGTTATAAAAATAAGATTAAGGATATGCTACAAGCACTTTATATTTTGTCCAGTATTCGGTTCAATTTTTCTTCCAGTTTTTCTATTCTGGTGTTTTCTTTTTCCAATCTCTGAATTTTTTTATCCTGTGCTATGATATACAAGGTAAGCTCTTCTATTTTCTGAAGTAGTTTTGCATTGATATCTCCCAATAGGATGCCATTTTCTCTAACCTCCTGAACATTAGGGATATCCTTTAAATGTCCTTTTGTCTTGATGTGTTGTTCTACTTCTTTTAAAGTGGGTAGCGGATATCCTTCCTCAAACACAAAATCACTCCAGCCTGTTAGGTCAACCTTAACTTCTTTACTGTGAATTATACCATTTACTGCTAATTTGGCATCGGGAGTGGTAGTGCCTATACCCAAATTTCCATGTTCAATAAAATGATTCCCAGACCCTGTTAGCTGTAACTTTCCCGATGAGGCCACATTGCTTCTGGAATCGAGGATAGTTCGCCAATTATGAAAGCCTCCGGTTACTTGGTTTTCCGAATTACCACTACGCCAGGTACTGGTTCGGAAATACATTCGCTTAGTCTCGGCTCCCACAAAAATATCAGTTTGCCAATGACTTGGTCTTCCGTAAATAGCTAATAATGTTCCATATCTATTATTATCTGGTGTATCCCCTCCGGGACGGACGGTATGATAATCGTCAAACAGTTGCATACTCATAGCTGATAATTGTGTTCTTGGTGCTAAAGAAAAATCATACTGAACAAGCGGAAAGGCATAAGAATCAGCTTTTACCTGGCCTATGACATCCAGTTTTTTTTCTGGTGTAGTTGTTCCGATCCCTACATTGCCGGAAGCAGGAAATACATTGGTTTGTGAGCTGAGGGCCATCGGAATTGTGCAAAAAAGAAGTAATAGTCTTTTCATAGTATCAAGAGTTTATATTTTCTGTTTTAATAGGGGTGTTGCTTCAGGATCAGGTATAAATGTCTTTGCTTCAAGAGGTCGAACTTAAGAAAAAATTACTAAAGAGTCTTACGGTTTTCTGTATCTTACAAGAAAAAGTGTAAATCTGAGTATTTCTTCAACCGGGGCTGCGATACACCTGTCCTATACTTTGATGCATCAAAATATAGGACAGGCACTCAGCCACCGCTGTGTCGTTGTTGTAATACAGCGTGTCTGTACCCAAGACGGGGTAAAGGCGGCCGGGCTTCGGTACACCGTTCACTGCGTTCCGACGATGCCGAAATGTACCAAAGCCCCGGTTTTGCACTAAGGCAACTCCCCCGTACCCCGTGTACGGTCTCTCAAATGCTGCATAGCCGTTTCCCGGGCCATGGCAAAAACCTCTTTGACAAACGTACCGTGTACGATGTTGCACCGTTTTAGCCATATCTTTTCAAAGACGTTCTGCACAATGTCCTGCGCGTCATCGTCATTGCAGGTATATGGCCTTACAAAAACCATAAGACGCGGGCGGAGTAGGGTAAAGACACTGTCGAAAACCGCAGCATCACCTGCCCGCAGGCTATTGATCTGGCGATAACTAATGTGGTGTTCCTTGCTCATCGCAGGGCATCTTCCGGGTTTTCAAAAAACTGTAGGGTAACCTTGTAGGTCACCGCATGTATAGTATTTTCGAAGGTGTCGTATTCGAGGTGTTGGCGGTTCATCCACAGGCGTATAAAGATTTCCTGTATAATTCTGGTGGTTTCCTCCTCGTCGGTGCTATGGGCCGTTACATACCAGTCTATCTTTTGGGCCAGTAGTTTCAGGGCATCGTGGAATCCTTCCAGTTGTTCGGCCTTAAACAACTGGTATAGTTTACGGTTGAGTATATGTCTCTGCATCGGGTTGTACATTGTTTTTGGTGTTTTTAAAGTTTCTAAAGGGTACTACATACAGGCCGGTAAGCCTGTACAAACACCTGCACACCAGGGCGGTGGCAGTCTGCCTTTCTGTTTACCGTTATGCCGTGGTCAAAGGCATAACGGTAACAAAAAGGGCCTTGTCAGTGCAAGACTTCTATAAAGCATACTATTTACTTAAAAACAGGAAGAGTTACCGGAAACAAAATAGGCGTGGAACTCGACTTACCGATTTGAGGTACTGGCATACCTTACCATGATAAGTGAGCCCACGCCCGGGTCGTGAGCTATAATCACTTATGTCTCATGGTAACGAAAAGTGCCAGTTTTCAAATCGAGACTTTAAGCGAATAGCTTCTAATATTTTCTTTTAGAAGAGTCGCAAATATATTTTATTTGAATGATATAAAATAACTTGTTTAGTTGGATAGCTAAAATTTAGGTTATAAAACATCAATACATATCAAATGTACTTCTATTTTCTTTAAAACACAAATATGTGTCTGTTTATTTTTTGTAAATAGGGCATATTTATGATATGGAGGATAATGAAGGAATAACAATTTTAAGAATTATAGGCAAGAAGGTTAAGACTTTCAGAGAAATGAAAAATATGTCTCAACATGATTTATCCGTAGAAGCCGATATTCCCAAAAATCAAGTAGGACGAATCGAAAGGGCGGAAATAAATACATCTATTCTAACACTTTTTAAGATAGCTAAGGCATTAGAAGTTGATATAAATAAAATTATAGGGGAGTAACCAAAAAGGGCCTTGTCAGTACAAGACTTCTATAAAGCACACTACTTACTTAAAAAACAGGAAGAGTTACCGGAAACAAAATAGGCGTGGAACTCGACTTACCACATAAGAGGTGCTGGCATACCGTGCAATGATAAGTGAGCCCACGCCCGGGTCGTGAGCTATAATCACTTATAATCTCATTGCTGTGAAAAGTGCCAGTTTTCAAATCGAGATTTTAAGCGAATAGCTTCTAATATTTTCTTTTAGAAGAGTCGCGAATATATTGAATTTATGCTTTTGGGCATAAAAGCATTCAAATATAGAAATAAAATCTAAATGTTATAAGATCTTGTAATATTTTATTCGTTAATAATTAGTGTTTTTGTATAAAGTCTTTTTATTATGAAAGAACAAATGAAGAGAAACTTAATAATCTTTGGACAGTTTGTTCGTAAACTTAGGAAACAATCCAAGTTAAGTCAAGATGATGTTGTTAGTAATAGCAATAAGTTAACAAAAGCTACTATTAGTGATATCGAAAATGGGAAAAGGAATCTCTCTTTCACTACTTTGTTAGATTTAGCCAAAGGAATGAAGAAACAACCTAAGGATCTGTTAGATACTTATTTTGATTTAAATGGGTAATCTATTTTTTGTTACACCCATCTTTATTTATTTCAATTAGTTGTATCTGTTATTTACACAAATATAATAAATTAAATACGGGAATATTTCCGCATACATTTATTCAGCTTTCACTTTATTTGTTTTAATGGAATATAAAGCTGCAATATACGCCTATATAGAAAAGTTATGGAAGGAGTCTAAAATGTCTAAAAGACAATTTGCCTTAAAGTATAATATTGATGAGAGAACGTTAAGAGACATCCTTAATAACAATAGTACTTATCAAATTTCTTTACCAACGATCTATCGTATTTGTGAAGTTAGGAATATTATGGTTTCGGAGTTTTTTTCTGCTGTAGAGGATGAATTTCCTGAGGTAAAGATGAAGAAATAAACCGGGTTTAACGGTTCTGTTAATGTATCGGCCCGGGGCTTCGGTACACCTGTCTTATATTTTGATGCATCAAAATATAGGACAGGCACTCAGCCACCGCTGTGTCGTTGTTGTAATAAAGCTTGTCTATACCCAAGACGGGGCAAAGGCGGCCGGGCTTCGGTACACCATTCACTGCGTTCCGGAACTCAGCCCGCTTTGTTGAGTTCTTTTAAGTTAAATGACAACGACGGGGTAAAGGTGGCTGCGTGTTTCGGCTACGTTGGAATGTACCGAAGCCCCGAGGTTTTTTAAGATTTTTTTAATACTACACCGTATAATTTTTTTATATATTGTACTCAGGTTTAGTTGTTTATATGGCACAAAAACACACAAACCGCCTGATCCTTACATGAACGTTATATGCGGTAATCTCCCTTTCGGAGATACCCCAAGGCACATCTTCATGACACGATGTAGTACCGTCCTCATAACTTCCGGACGGGTATCCGTTTAACTTTAAATTTTTCAATTATGAAATCGACCTATGAAACCGGCCACGCCAAAAACGTGGCCAATCTGAGTAAGCTTATCACGCAGATCGAGCTTTACGACAAGTACGATCCGCCTGTAGAAGCATTGACCGTAGAGAACCTCACTACACTCCGCGACGAAGCGCGGCAGCGCATAGAAGAGGTCGAGGCCCGAAGAGCAGAAAACAAGAATGCCATTCATCGCCGGCAGGATCTGTACCGCGAGCTCAATCCGCTTTGTACCCGGGTGGTCAACCACCTCGATATTCTGGGGCTGAGCAGTGGTGCACAAGACCGTGCCCGTGCGCTCAACAAGCGTATACAGGGTAGTGCAACCGCCAAAAAAGTGGTTATGGAAGACGGCGAAGACGGTATGGAAGAAACTACCGTAGGGATATCCACTTCCCGCCAGTCGTTTACGCAGCGAGCAGAACATTTTTCGCAATTGCTCACGCTTATTCGTACCGTAGACAACTATGAGCCCAACGAGGACGACCTCAAGATGGAGAACCTCGATAACCTCCTGGCGGAGATGAACAATGCTACTGCCGCAGTAGACCAGACCGAAGCAGCGCTAAACAAAGCCCTGCGTCTCCGCAACGAAGTACTTTATGCCAGAAACACCGGGGTGTACGACAGGGCAATGCATGTTAAAAAATACGTGCGCTCGGTCTATGGCAGTACTTCCGACCAGCATTCCCGCGTATCGGGGATACTTTTTACCATGATAAGCAAGTAGGCTTTATGGTAGGGTGCTATCGTACCGGTAGTACCGTATGTTTACTTTCCCGCTAACAACCCAACCAGAATATTGTTTTTTGTACTCCCGGCCTTAGGTAAGGAACAGGAGCTAAAGGTTTGTACCTGTACACTACACGGGTTACTACCGTATGCTCCGTATGCCATACCTGCAGGCCGGGAGTTTTGTACATCTACTCCCATACCTTATATCCGTAGCCATTTTCATGGCTTTTCTTTCTTTAGATCATAGTTTCGTGCCTGGTTCCGATATTCTTGCTCCTGTGCGGAATATTGTAGGGCCTGCGTCCGATATTCTTGCTCCTGCGTGGAATATTGTAGGGGCTGCGTCCAATATTCTTGCTCCTGCGTGGAATATTGTAGGGCCTGTGTCCGATATTCTTGCTCCTGCGTGGAATATTGTAGGGGCTGCGTCCGATATTCTTGCTCCTGTGTGGAATATTGTAGGGGCTGCGTCCGATATTCTTGCTCCTGTGTGGAGTATTGTAGGGCCTGTGTGCACTATGCTTGTGCCTGTAGCGGTGCGGACACCATTTTTACAGGTTTCCGGATAATATGCCCTGGCATTGCGGCGATCAGGGGCGTCAAAACATACGTTCCATAATTACAAAATCGTGCCCGTCTTTAGAAAAGGTGATATCGGTTTTGGTAAAACCGTATCTGGAGTAGAACGCCGAAGCGCTTATACGGGCATTGCACCAAAGGCGGGTAGCATTTCTGCACCTGCAGAGATCGATAATATAGGTAAGCAGGGCAGTGCCATACCCTTTGCCCTGTTCTGCACTTTCCGTAGCAAACTTGCGAAACTGATAGTGGCCGTTTTCGCCTTCAAAGAGCGAAATTACAGCGATGAGACGGTCATCGGGCAGGAAAAGGCCAAAGTGTATACCTTCCCGGTCCTGCGGTAAGATGACGCTTTCCGGCGACATCTCCGGATACATCACCCGGTGGCGGATGGGCCAGGTACGCGATCCGGATATTTTTCTGATATAAAAGTTGGGTGTGTCCATTACAAGTCGCTGCAAAGATAATAAGGATATACCTTGATGTTATGAACTTTCCGGCCGGTAGGGCACAGAAAACCAAACAAAGATATATCCTTATCCCGTATAAAACCCCATATTATTCTATGCCTTACCGGCTCCCGGTAGCCACAGGTGGGGAAAATGGCTAAAAAGCGTAGTTAATTCCCACCCCGAGAATCTGTTTGAGCTGCAAACGAGGGCCATAAGCCAATGTCTCGTTTTCGTTGATCTGCAGTTCGCGGGTTTTTACATCGTTATCATAGATAATATGCGCCCCTATATTGGCCTTAACATATTCGTTTACCACAAGGTTAAGCATAAGTTCCCAGTTGACATCTACATTACCAAAATCGTTAAGATAGTCTGTATATAGGGTTACTCTGTTCATCATCGTGATATTCTTGTAGATATCCGTTTCCCACTGGCTGTTAATGAGAAAACCGAGCTCCGTACGGGTTTGTTTCCCTTCGCGGATAATGTTTCCGGCACTGTCATACAAGGCCTTTTGCACCCCGAATGCCCCGGTATTGGCCAGGTCCTGGTCCATTACGTACGTAGCTTTTTGTGTTAAAGGCGAGAAATATGCCGTTAGTTTTTTGTCCGTAGGCGAATATTCCGCACCGACCCCCAGGAATAAGTAACCCGGTGCCATGAATTTGGAGATAGGGTTGTCCCTGTCCGGATATTTATAACCGTTGGTAAACTGGGTCTTAAAGGTAAATTTGGCCGAGTAGTACCAGTCCGATTTTGGCCGTGTCCGGTAACCGAAAGTACTGTTGAGTTCTATCGCATCGTCCGATTTTCGCAGTTTCTGATCTTCCTGGGCGTTGAGTCCGTACCGTAAGATCAATTCGTTGTTCCAGCTTACATTGCCTCTTTTATACCAGCGAACAAAGTTGGCCGATGATATCCCGGAGATCGCATTGTTACCCCCGGCATTCCAGTTAGAGAAAGCCACCTGGCTGAGTATCACCCCCATTTCGTTTTTCTTGCTCCAATAGGTCACAGGAGCAGGGGGCGGTGGCACAATACTCTTTAACCTTCGTATTCTGGCCCTGGAAGAATCCTTGGGGATGTAAGTAGGCAGGGAATGCACACCATAAGACGAAGGGTTAATGGGTGTGAGGAATTCCTGTGCCTCAAGAGAATACATACAAAAAACAGCTGCAATTAAGACGATGATCTTTCTCATTGTTAAAACAAGGTTTATATTTAGATTAGTATTCCCGGTACCATTAAACAACGATAGAAAATACCACATGCAATATCCAGGTGCATAACGGTGGCTGCACCCTCTATATTGCGGGCAGATGTCTGCGTATTGCGACACCACTTTCCGCTGTGTAATGAAAAACCGGCCCGGTTAGTTTTATTTATATGATAATATAATGACATTATAATGCTTGCTCGTTCTCGTATCGGGGAGTTTTCCGTATGGTTTTCCCTTTTTACAAACGGCTAATATATAAAATTCAATGCTTTACAATAATTCCGTAATCGTACGGGCGATGCTTTCGGGGCTTATATGAGCCAGTTCCTGCAACTCCGCTACCTTGCCTTGTGCTGCAAAACTGTCGGGTATGCCAAGGCACGTTATCTTGTTTTTGTACCCGTTTGCCGCCGCAAATTCCAGCACCGCACTACCGAAGCCCCCGGCAATGCATCCGTCTTCCACGGTAATTAACGTGCTAAACCGCCCTAATATTTTATGGAGCAGCAATTCGTCCAGCGGTTTTACAAATTGCATGTCGTAATGCGCTACTTTATCTTTCTGATCCTCAGTGAGTAAATCTATGGCCGGTGCCATGTTCCGGGCAATACTTCCTATCGTTAAAACCGCTATATCCTGTCCGTCCCGGACCATTTTTCCTTTTCCTATGGGTACGTTGGCAAAAGGCAATTGCCAGTTGGGGGTAATGCCCCGGCCTCTCGGATAACGTATGGCTATAGGGTGGGGCAGGCCGAGCTGTGCCGTGTACATTATATTTCTCAGGTCGGTTTCGCTGGCCGGAGCGTAGATAATAAGATTGGGAATGCAGCGCAGGTAAGCCAGATCAAAAACCCCGTGGTGTGTGGCGCCGTCTTCGCCGACCAGGCCCGCACGATCGAGACAGAAAATAACCGGGAGGTCCTGTAGGGCCACATCGTGTATCACCTGGTCATAGGCCCGTTGCAGAAATGTAGAATATATGGTACAGAAAGGTACCAGTCCCTGTGTAGCCATACCCGCTGCCAGGGTTACCGCATGCTGTTCGGCAATACCCACATCAAAAGCCCTGTCCGGGATGGCATCCATCATAAATTTTAATGAACTTCCCGTGGGCATGGCCGGGGTAATCCCTACGATATGAGGATTTTTCCGGGCCAGTTCTACCAGCGTATGGCCAAAAACGTCCTGGTATTTGGGTGGTTCTTTGTCTTTTACGGGCTTTACCAGGATTTCTCCCGTAATTTTGTCGAATTTTCCCGGGGCGTGGTAGCGCACCTGGTCTTCCTCTGCTTTTTGCAGGCCTTTGCCCTTGGTGGTAATAATATGTAGAAACTTTGGTCCTTTCATGGCCTTCAGGCGAGAGAGTTCCCGGAGCAGGGCCCGAAAATCATGGCCGTCTACAGGACCTGTATAATCGAAGTTGAGCGCCCTGATAATATTGTTGCGTGCCAGCTTGCGGTTTTTCTTTACCTGCGTCAGGTATTCCTTAACAGCGCCCACGCTCGGGTCTATGCCTATGGCATTATCATTAAGTACGATGAGCAGGTTGGCATCCGTGACCCCTGCATGGTTAAGGGCCTCAAAAGCCATACCGCTGGCTATAGAAGCATCGCCGATAACGGCAATGTGCTGTTTTTCCGTATCCCCTTGCAGCCCCGAAGCAATGGCCATACCCAGGGCTGCAGAGATGGAGGTAGACGAATGGCCCGTACCGAAGGTGTCATAAACACTTTCTTCCCGTTTCGGGAAGCCGCTTATACCGCCCAGTTGCCTGTTGGTATGAAAAATTTCTTTTCTACCCGTGAGTATTTTATGTCCGTAAGCCTGGTGTCCTACATCCCATACCAGCTGGTCGTGCGGTGTGTTAAAGATGTAATGCAGGGCAATGGTCAATTCTACCACACCGAGACTTGCACCCAGGTGCCCTTCTTTTACAGAAACAATATCTATAATAAAATCGCGGAGCTCCGCCGCCAGTTGGGGCAGTTCTTCCGGCGCCAGGCGGCGGAGGTCTTCGGGGTAGGTAATATGGTCTAACAGTTTTTTTGCCATAACGACACAAAAGTACGAGATGCGTTTGTATTTTTGCGGATATGACAGCTACTTTTGACGATGTTTATTTTATGAAAAAAGCACTTCTGGAAGCAGAAGCCGCTTATGAGAAAGGCGAAGTTCCGGTAGGTGCCGTAATTGTTGTAGACAACCGCACCATAGCCAAAGGGCACAACCTCACCGAGACCCTTACCGATGTCACAGCGCATGCCGAGATGCAGGCCATTACTGCGGCATCCGGTTTTCTGGGAGGAAAATATCTCAAAGGATGTACCCTGTATGTTACCCTGGAACCCTGCCAGATGTGTGCCGGGGCGCTCTACTGGAGCCAGATATCGCGTGTGGTCTTTGCTGCTCCCGACCTGCACCGGGGATATCGTGCCATGGGGGCTTCCCTGCATCCCAAAACCGAGGTGGTTAGGGGAATTATGGAGGAAGAAGCTGCAACTCTGCTGAAACTTTTTTTTAAAGCAAAAAGGAGTTGATACCTTTTATATACGGTAATAGCCTGTACTTCGGAGAGCTTTTTTAAGATATGGTCTCCTCATCACGTAACCGTAAGTTTTTTTGATCGGCTGTTTTCAACAGTACGGCCAGCATCTCGGTAGGGACAAATGGTTTGTTGAGAATGTCATAGATACCCATGTCGGCCAGGCGTTGGCGTACATCTTTCATAATGTCTGCCGTAAAAATAACGATATGGATATCCGGATGCTCTTTTTTGATGATTGCCGAAAGCGCGTACCCGTCTATATCCGGCATATGAAGGTCTATCAGTGCGATGTCGTATGTTCGGGTGCGGAGAAATTCCAGGGCTTCACTGCCATGACAGGCATAATCGGAGTGTATACCAAAATATTCCAGCTGTTTTCTTGCTACCATGGCATTGACCTTGTTATCCTCTACAAAAAGCAGACGTATATACGAAAGCTTATTGGCATATCGGGATAACTCTTTCGGCGTTATTTTTGCCGGAGTTTTATCCGAGGGGAGCTCCAGCATGAGGTCAAAGGAGAAACGTGTGCCTTTGCCTGGCTGGCTCTGTACGAAGATCTCGCTGTTGTGCAGTGCCAAAAGCTTTTTGGTAATGGTAAGCCCCAGTCCCGTACCCGAGTGTTTGCGGTAGGCTTCCTGTTGTATCTGCCGGAAGCTTTCGAAAATAGTCTGTTCCATTTTTTTAGGAATGCCCAGCCCCGTGTCTTTGATCGAAAAATGTATGATAACATGTGTCGGCGTGGCCGACAGCATACGCAGGGTAACCGATACCCGGCCCTTATCTGTAAACTTTATGGCATTGCTGACCAGGTTATTTAAGATCTGGCTTATGCGTATGGAGTCGCCCAGTATCCTGTGCGGGATATTGCGGTCTATACGCGATAACAGTTTTATGCCCTTGGCATCTGCCAGCGACTGAAACTGGTTTTTGATATGTGCAATGAGTTCCGGGAGGTCCATCTCCGATTGTACCAGTTCCAGCTTATCGCTCTCGATCTTGTTGAGGTCGAGAATATCATTGATGAGCTGTAACAGATGGTCTGCCGAGAACATCAGGTTATCTATAAACTCCTTTTGCTCCGGCGTATGATTGAGTTTGAGCAGATTGGTAATCCCGATAATGCCGTTTAGCGGCGTACGTATTTCATGGCTCATGACCGACAGAAAATCGTTCTGTGCCCGGGCTGCTTTTTCTGCGATTTCCTTGGCTGCCGTGAGGGCCAGTTCGTTCTCTTTTTTGCGGGTAATGTCCATAATAGCCCCCCGAAGCATATATACCTTATTGTCCTTTAGCACTGGAAACCCGATAGACCGTACCCATTTTTGTTTCCCGGAAACGGTCCGGATACGAAAGACGATGTTCCTCATGGCTTTTTTGCGGATCATTTCCTTGAAAGCATTTTTCACATAGGCCTGGTCCTCTTCTATAATATACCGGAAAAGATCCCGGTGAGACATTTTGTCGATGTCTTTCTTGGGGATTTCCAGGATCTCGTGGTGTTGCCTGGTCCAGAAAGTTTCACCGGTCTCCAGGTTGTTTTCCCATCCCCCGGTTTTGCTCAGTCCCTGGCTGGTATCGAGAATCAGGTTACTGCGTTCCAGGTTTTTCTGTGTTTGCTTCAGGATCAGTTCTGTTTCTTTCTGCTGCGTAATATCGAGCACTACCCCACGCAGTACAGTCACCCTTCCTTCGTGTAGCATAGGCCTGGCAATGGCACGTATCCATTTGCGGGACCCGTCGGGCATGTGTATAGGGCAGGTTACGTCGTAGGGCTTTTGGTCCTGCAGGCATTGTAAGGCTTTTTCTTTGAAAATGCCCGCACCTCTTTCCTCAAAAAGTTCCCAAAGGCTTTGGCAATCCATTTTGTCAGTGTCCGAAGGCGATAGCCCGAAGATGGTATGGGTCTGCTTGGTCCAGATGATCGCCCCGGTTTCTACATTATTCTCCCACCCGCCTATTTTACTGAGTTCCTGACTGAAGTCGAACAACAGGTTGTTGTGCTCCAGCTTTTCCTTTTCGGCCTTAAGCGCAGCAATATATTTGGTCCTTTCCGTAATATCCTGGATAACGACCGCCATTTTATAGTGTTCCGGGCGGGGGTCTTCGTTAATAGGCGTAATTTTGGCCTTAAACCATTGGTCTATTTCCGGGTTGATGTGTTGGTATTCAAGCGAAATGGTCTTTCCGGTTTGCATCACCTTTTGCAGATAGTCGGTAAAGAACCCGGCTTTATCCCCGAAAACATCTTCCGGTTTACGTCCTATCAGTTTCTTTTTAGGCAAAAACAATAAATTATTGTCACGTGCCCATACACTGCGAAAGACCATGTTCCCGTCTACTTCAAGAATAATATCTTCCAGTGAAGAGATCAGGGAGTCGAGATGTTTTTTCAGTTCATTCTGCCTGCTCTCCATACGACTTTTGGCGAGGTTCACACGGTGAAAAACAACCAGACTGGCAAATGCAGAGATGAGAGGAGAGAGAAGTTCTGCTACGGTGTTGTCGTAGCCTTCAGGGTTTCCGGAAAGTATGAGGATGCCCTGGGTTTGCTGTTTTAACCTGGCCGGGATACCTATCCAAGGTAATGCTCCGGAGGAGTCCTCAATATCCGGAAGTTCTCCCGTACAAATGTCCTTCTTTCGGAGCACTTGTGTTATGACAGGAGCAAATACATGGGGTCCGGAAGAGGAGATCGTTACATGATCTGTGATAATATCTGCATGTTCCGGGTCAGATGTGAGGGAACGTACCGTGGGGCTACCCCTGTTTTCTGCCGGTATAACCTCCCCGATGAAACCCGAGGTGCTTCCCGTCAGCGTTATAATATCGTCCAGAAAAGTACGGAACTGATTATTTGGAGAATTACCCTGTAAAAAACCATCCTGAAATTGTTTGAGAACAGCACATAGCGCTTTTTGTTTTTCGATATGTGACTCTGCAAGCCTGTGTGTGGTAATATCCTGGATATACATTACAAAATAGGAAATATTTTGGTCCTCAGGGGTTACAGGGGCCATGTTGGCCTGCAGAAAGCGAAGCCCTTTTTTGCTATGGTTTATCCGGAAGGTAAACGTCGTTTTCTTCCGGTCTCTGATAGCTTGCTCTGTAAAAAGGTCAATAGTAGCGATGTCTTCAGGAAGAACGATCTGCATCCATGATTTTCCTGCCGATGCTTCTGGTGATAATCCGGAAATTGTTGTCCAGGACAAATTACTGAAAAAGCAATATCCCCGATGATCTATCTGAAAAGCCCCCATAGGAGAAGCTTGTAATAGCTCCTGTATTTGCCGGGATGGAGAAGGGGTGTGTTGTAAACTCATAGAGTCCCTCTGGTTTTAAGGGGCGTTCGCATCTGCCAGCCGGGGGGATGTACTGAACAGCGGATCGCGTTAGGTTGAAAAGAATAAAATTGCACAATCACAGAATGAAGCTTTTTGCGGGGGTAAGATCAGGGGCTTCATATTGCGATGTTTTACCAGGGCAATTTAAGTGTATATTCTCAATATAGGTGTTTTTTTAACTCATGTCAATACAAAATTAAGTAAAAAGATGGGCTTAGAGGGCGTTATGGATACAAAATATTAATGATAACCCTATGAAAATCACATATTGGGTGTTTTGTGGAGGGGCAATGAGGGGAGAAATGACAGGTTTAAGGAAAACCAGCAGTTCCGGATAGGTAATACCGGGACATAAAAAAAGCGCTTACCGGAGAGTAAGCGCCTGAATCGTTCAAAATAAAATATATATTATCCGATTACCTGCACTTGTGCGGCAACCATGCCTTTTCTTCCTTCTTGTTCAACATATTCTACTTTGTCTCCGTCTTTTAGCTCAACACCTTTTAATCCTGTTACGTGTACAAAAATGTCTCTGCCTGTTTCGTCGTTGGTAATGAATCCGTAACCTTTAGACTCATTAAAAAATTTAACTGTTCCTGTCATTATGAATTATAAATAAAATTTAGGTAACAAATGTAGGATTTATATGAATGCGAAAGGTTAAATAATTGTTTTTTCTTAAAAAAAAATTATTGATTTTCAGCATTTTTCTGGGCAGATCCGTCCTGGAAGAGCCGGAATTCGCGTATACTTCTGCCTTTGTAACGGTGTATAAGAAACAGGGGCATAAGCACGAAAGTCAGGGCCAGTACGGCAAAACCAATGATGCGGTGCCCAAGGGCCGGGTCCGATTTCCAGATAAAAAAGTATCCGGTGCCAAGAGCGGCAAGAATGATAAAAAACAGGATTCGGATAAGCAGTTTCATACCGGACGGGGTATTATGTTTTTTGTTAATTCCTACAAATATACGGTTTTATTATGCGATGCGTATGGTTTTAAGGCCACTTTAACGGGTGGTGAAAGAAATAAGCTTCCTCCGGTAGGCCGTCAGTAATTTGGATTTGGAGATAAAACCGATGTAGGCATTGTCCTTGATAACCGGCAGATTCCAGGCTCCGCTATCCTGGAATTTTTGCATGACCTCGGTCATTTTGTCTTTCTCGAGGTGAATAACCGCAGGCGGATCGTGCATGACTTCAGATGCCGAGACCTCCTGGTACAGTGACTGGTCGAACATAATAGGGCGGATGTCATCGAGCAATAATACACCGGCCAGTGAATTGTCTTTTTCGTTGAGTACCGGGAAAATATTCCGGTTAGATTTTACCACGGCCTTGTGTACAATATCGCCCAGCTTCATATCCGGGTAAACCGGGACGAAGTTGGTTTCGATAACCTTATCTATATCCATAAGGGTAAGGATGGCCTGGTCCTTATTGTGCGTAATGAGTTCACCTTTCCGGGCAAGTTCCATGGTATATACGGAATGTGAGATAAAGTATTTGGTTATGGAAAAGGAGATCGCCGAAGTGATCATCAGAGGAATAAACAGTTCGTAGCCTCCCGTGAGTTCGGCAATGAGGAATATCGCAGTGAGCGGTGCATGCAGTACACCTGCCATAAGACCGGCCATACCGACAAGAGTAAAATTACTTTCGGAAACTACATGGTTACTCAGGCCGAGTACATTGATGATCTTGGCTACACAATTCCCCATAATACTTCCCATGAACAGGGTAGGCGCAAAAATACCACCCACACCACCGGCACCAAAGGTGAGGCAACTGGCGATAACCTTAAAAAATACAAGCCCTGCAAGCAACGCTATGACGATCCACACATTGTTCAGTTCCAGATTGAAAAAATTATTGACCAGGGCTTTTTCGGGGTTTCCCTTGATGAGATTGTTGATCACATCAAAACCCTCCCCGTACAGTGGCGGAATAAAAAATACGAGGACACCGATACCCAGTCCCCCGATAATGAGTTTCCGTACCGGTGACTTGATCTGGTCGAAAAAATTATGGGTCTTGTGGTAGACTTTGGCAAAGTATATGGAAACCAGTCCGGCTACAGCTCCGAGAATAATAAAAAACGGAACATCGCGAATGGCAAAACCTTCGACAATCTTAAACGGCAGTAAACTGTCCGAACCGAAAAAGAAATAAGAAGTGATAATAGCCGATATGGAAGCCAGAAGCAGCGGAAGCATGGAAGCCAGGGTAAGGTCCAGGCTAAAAACTTCTATGGCAAAAATAATAGCAGCAATCGGGGCTTTGAAAATAGAGGATAAAGCACCTGCCGCAGCACATCCTATAAGGAGGGTACGGTTGGCCTGGTTCATGTGAAACAGGCGGGCAATATTAGAACTGATGGCCGATCCGGTAGCTACGGTAGGTCCTTCCAGCCCCACGGAACCTCCGAAACCCACAGTGATCGGTGCCGTGAGTATCGACCCTACCATCTGGAACTGCTTCATGATCCCCTTCCGTTTGGATATGGCGTATAAAGTAGACGGAATACCATGGCTCACAGGATGCCTTATCACATATTTCATAATGAGATAGGTAAGTGTAAGTCCTATGATGGGAAATATAAAATAAAAGGCATGATGATAGTACTGTACCAGGTTACCTTCCAGCAGGTGCTGAATAAAGTGGGTGAAGTTTTTCAATATCACGGCACCCACACCCGAAGTAAAACCAACGAGCACACTCAATATAAAAATAAACTGACGCTGTGAGATATGCTTGGCACGCCATATCAAAAACCTGGTGAGTAGTGATCTTTCCTGTTTAGGCATTTTATCTTGTTCCACCCAATGAAGACTTAAACATTAATATTCCGTTACAATGTGCCTGTTAGACAAAAGAGAGCGCAAAATTAAAAACATTAACCCGGTTATTCCAAGTTTTTTACGTTTTTTAAAAGGGACAAAAAATCCCGGCTGGTAAACCACTGGCCGGGATAGCATTTTAAAACGATAGTTTAGGGCAATTCTTGCAATGCGTCTTGCCCGGTTTCTTGTACTTTTTACAGCACTTTTTCTTTTTTTTCTTCTTTTTATCGCCGCATGAGATCTGGCATAGCGTAGCGATACGGACTTCATTAAAGTATGGCCCCCCGGCATCTTCTGTATAATACTGCATTTACTCCTCTAAAAGAAATCTTTACGGTACAAAGATACTACAAAAACCCGTACTCTCGTATTTCCGGTTTCCCGATCAGGATTTGACAACCAGGTGAAGCTCATCGAGCTGTTCCTGGTCTATCGTGGCAGGAGCATTGATCATTACATCTCTTCCGGCGTTGTTTTTCGGGAAAGCGATGAAATCGCGTATAATTTCCTGTCCCCCGAGTATAGCAACCAGGCGGTCAAACCCAAAAGCAATACCGGCATGTGGGGGTGCTCCGTACTGGAAAGCATTCATCAGGAACCCAAACTGAGCTTCGGCCTGTTCTTTTGTAAAGCCGAGCAGTTCGAACATCCGGGCCTGCAGGGCCGAGTCGTGAATACGCACAGAACCTCCGCCGATCTCGTTACCGTTAAGGACAAGGTCGTACGCATTGGCCCGGACGTTTCCGGGGTCGGTATCGAGTAGTGCGATGTCTTCGGGTTTCGGAGAAGTAAAAGGGTGGTGCATGGCATGATAACGTGCCGTATCTTCGTCCCACTCCAGTAACGGGAAATCGACAACCCATAGCGGGGCAAACTCATCGGCTTTACGCAAACCGAGCCTTTCGGCCATTTCCATACGCAGGGCACTGAGTTGCGTCCTGGTCTTGTCTGCTCCTCCGGCCATGACCAGGATCAGGTCTCCCGGACTGGCGCCGGTAGCCGATGCCCATTGTGCCAGGTCTTTTTCGGAGTAAAACTTATCTACCGACGATTTCAGCGTGCCGTCTGTATTGTATTTTACCCATACCAGTCCGTTAGCGCCGATCTGTGGTCGTTTTACCCAGTCTATGATAGCGTCGATCTGCTTTCTGGTGTATTCCGAGGCCCCCGGAACGGCAATCCCGACAATAAGTTCCTGCGCATCAAAAACATTAAATCCTTTGCCTTTGGCCACATCGTTGAGTTCGCCAAACTCCATCCCGAAACGGATGTCCGGTTTGTCATTTCCATATTTGCGCATGGCATCGGCATAGGTCATTCTCGGAAACGTATCTACGCTGACACCTTTGATCTCTTTGAGCAGGTGCGTGGTAAGTTTTTCGAAAATCCCGAGGATATCTTCCTGCTCTACAAATGTCATTTCGCAGTCTATCTGTGTAAATTCGGGTTGTCTGTCGGCCCTGAGGTCCTCATCCCGAAAACACTTAACGATCTGAAAATACCGGTCCATACCACCGACCATAAGCAATTGCTTGAAGGTTTGCGGCGATTGCGGAAGGGCGTAAAACTGTCCTTCGTTCATACGTGAAGGCACAACAAAATCCCGCGCCCCCTCCGGAGTGGATTTTATGAGGTAAGGAGTTTCCACCTCTATAAAGCCTTGCTGCGAAAGATAATTCCGTACCTGCATGGCTACCTGGTGGCGAAAAATGAGCTTGTCCTTTACAGGATTACGCCTGATGTCCAGGTAACGGTATTTCATACGAATGTCTTCCCCGCCATCCGTGTTGTCCTCTATGGTAAAAGGAGGGAGGGTCGCCGTGTTGAGCACATGGAGGTCGGTAACCAGGATCTCAATGTCCCCGGTAGGGATATTCTTGTTTTTGGATTCTCTTTCGATCACGGTTCCGGTAACCTGGATAACAAATTCCCTTCCGAGTGTTTTGGCCTTTTCAAAGACGTTTTGCGGAGTGCGCTCTTCGTCAAAAATAAGTTGCGTTATGCCATAACGGTCGCGGATATCTATCCATATCATAAACCCTTTATCACGCGTTTTCTGAACCCACCCGGCAAGGGTTACTTCATGGCCTGTATGAGAATGTCGCAGTTCTCCGCAAGTATGACTTCTGTACATTGTATGTTGTTAATTTAGGTATCCGTATTTGTTATCGGAAATGGCTTTGATTTATCCCTGTTAATTACAGGGTTCTACTGTTTTTTCTGTCATTCGGGCCCGTTATAAGCAGATGGACCGTCATCTGAGATGCAAATGTAAGAAGATATATGATTTTGTGAAGCCGGGGAAAGGCTTTTTTAGTAAATGCGAAAGTCACTGTGCTATACAAATACATGAACACAGGAAAACTGATTTTAGCAAATCCCGGAGATGGACCCTCTTTGTTATATGTTTCTTTATGAGTTGTTTATAATTTTAATGTTAATTTAATGTTATGTAAATGTTTCATTAATGTAAAATATTGATTATATTTGTTATAACGAGGTTAAGAGATAAATCATTTAAAAAACTACACTATGAAAAATATAGCACTAATAGCAGCCCTGTTGGTTTCCGGGTTTATGTTTGCCCAGCAAACGGAAGTGAAGCCTGTTCTGGAAAAAGAAGGAAATCTGGTGAAAGCAACCTATTTTCACGATAACGGAAAAATAGCACAGACCGGATATTACAAAGACGGTAAGCCGCATGGCAATTGGAAAGCTTTTAACGAAGAGGGAGAGAAGATCGCTGCAGGAACTTACGATCAGGGGAAAAAGGTTGGAAAGTGGTTTTTCTGGACTCCTGATAACCTGAATGAAGTGAATTTTGAAAACAGTGAGATCGTGAGTGTTACCAAATGGAGCGATGCACGCCCTGTGGTATTGAATAAATAATACGTTATTGCCATACTAAGTATATAGTTATTTATGAAGAAAGAGACTGGCCGGAACTCCGACCAGTCTCTTTTTTATGAAACAGATCACTCTTTTACTACCGATCGTATCGCCCCGTCCGGAATTTATGGAAATATCCGGGTTTAACCATTAAAGAAGGCTGCCTTTTAGGGGCAGCCTTCGGTGTTATCATGATGTATATGTGCTATGTCAGTGTAATGTCGGGACTGTCGGGTACGCTGCTATCATCGCCGTCCGTGTGGTCATTCCCGGATTTCCCATTGCGGTTTCTGATCCACATTTTAAGGAGGGTAACCAGGTAGAATGTAACCGGAACAATAACCAGGGTGAGGAACGTGGCAAAGGTAAGACCGAAAATTACGGTCCATGCCAGCGGCCCCCAGAAAATTACGTTATCTCCCCCGACGTATATTTTAGGATCCCATTCGGAAAACAGGGAGAAGAAATCGATATTGAGTCCTATAGCCAGTGGAACAAGTCCGAGTACAGTAGTGATCGCAGTAAGGATAACCGGGCGTAAACGCGATTTCCCTGCGGTGACTATGGCTTCGGTCAGGTCTTCTTTTGTTAGCATACTGTCCTCGTCCATACCGAGTGCTTCTTTCCTGCGGTCTATGAGAAGCTGGGTGTAATCCAGCAGAACGACCCCGTTATTTACTACGATACCGGCGAGGGAGATGATCCCCATCATGGTCATAATAATTACGAATGTCATATTGAATATTACCAGGCCAAAAAGTACCCCGATAAAGCTCAGGAAGATGGCCAGCATAATAATCGTAGGTTTGGAGATAGAACCAAACTGGAATATAAGCAGTAACATGATCAGTCCGAGTCCTAAACCAAGCGCCCCCAGCAGGAATTGCATGTTTTCTTCCTGTTCTTCCATTTCTCCTGTAAAGGAGTAGGAAATATCCTTTTCGGGCAGGCTGAAGTTTTTCAGTTCCGATTTAAGCTGCGTAACGATCTCGTTGGCATTATACCCCGGGAGTACGGCGGAATACACGGTAACCAGACGTTTCTGGTCACGGTGTTTGATGGCACTGAACGACGCGGTGTTTCTTTGTGTAACCACGGCTGCAATGGGTATCTCCTTCAACTGCCCGGTAGCGGCATCGCGGAATGTTATTTTCTGGTTGAAAAGCGCACTCGTGTTATACCTGTTCTCTTCGTTAAAGCGCACATTGATGTCATAATCTTCACCGGCTTTCTTGTAGACCCCCGCTTTTTCTCCGAAAAGGGCCCTTCGGATCTGGGTACCTACCTGTCCGGCAGAAACGCCGAGCTCACCGGCTTTTTCCCGGTCTACCTTAACTTCCATCACCGGTTTGTTACGGTTAACGTCGATCTTGAGTTCTTCTACACCAGCGATATTGATGTCGTTGATAAAATCGCGCATGTGTTCGGCGGTTTCTACCAGTTCGTCATAGTTTTCGCCCTTAATCTCGATGTTGATAGGGTAACCCGCAGGCGGGCCTACGGCATCTTTCTCCACGGAAATAATCACTCCCGGATATTTTCCGGCCAGTTGTTCCTGTACGTGTTTACGCAGTTCTTCACTGTCTTGTCCGCGACGGTATTTAAATTCTCTCAGGGTCACTGTGATCTTCCCCTTGTGGGGCATCTCTGCAGAAGAACCGCCATCTGTCTGCGGATTTCCGGCACCTTCACCTACCTGGGACACCGCAGATTCTACCATGTAGTTGTAGCCGTCATCTATAAATTTAGGATCATTAAGGACGCTATACACATCCTGTTCTATCTTTTTGGTAACCGTATTGGTCTTTTCGATATCGGTGCCCTGGGGATACTCGATATATACAATGATCTGGTTGGGTTTGTTGTCCGGGAAAAATTCTACTTTAGGGCTGGCTACGCCAACCAGTATGAAAGACACGAACAGCATAATTACGGTACCTCCCAGGAAAATATACGGCCACCGTCCTTTCAGTGCGAAAGCCAGGGAAGCTTTGTATTTTTCTTCCAGCCACACCAGGAATGTCCGCTGAAAACGATTGGCGAGTCCTTTGATGAGGTATTTATAGGTCCAGAACATGACAACCGTAAAGATCATCAGGGTACCGATACCCCTGGCACTTCCACCTATAAACATCAGGGGTATGCCTATAATGCCGAGAACAAGGGTAAGTCTGATAAGTTCTTTTCTGGTCAGTACCCGGTTGGTGATTTCCATAAAGTTGGAAACCAGCATGGAGTTCATGAATATCGCCACAAACAGGGACGACCCCAGGACGATAGAGAGCGTCATCGGGAAGTAAATCATAAATTTCCCCATCACCCCGGGCCACATTCCGAGTGGTATAAAGGCTGCCACAGTCGTGGCCGTAGACACGATAATGGGAAGAGCGATCTCGCCTATACCCTTTTTGGCAGCTTCTACACGGCTCATGCCTTCTTCGTCCATAAGACGATAAACATTTTCTACCAGTACGATACCGTTATCTACCAGCATTCCCAGTCCCATAACCAGGGCAAAGAGCACCATGGTATTCATGGTAAAGCCCAGCATCTGTGCAATCATAAACGACATGAGCATGGACATCGGGATGGCAAACCCTACGAAAAGCGCATTCCGGAACCCTAAAAAGAACATAAGTACCCCAACAACCAGGATGACCCCGAAAATAATGTTGTTAACCAGATCATCTACCTGGTTGAGGGTCTGTGTAGACTGGTCGTTGGTGATAGAAAGCTTTACATCCTTGGGAAGATAATCATCCTGGGTTTGCTTAACGATTTTATAAATACCTTCGGTAGCATCGATAAGGTTTTTCCCGGCACGTTTTTTAACATCGAGCATGACTACGTTTTCCCCGAATTCCCGGGCGTAGGTGGTCTTGTCTTCTTCTTTAAAAGATACATCGGCAATATCCTTGAGATACACGGCTCCTTCATCGGATTTGACTACAAAATTTAAGAGCTCCTTAGGATTTTCAATCTCCCCGAGAACCCGTATGGTCCTTCGCTGCCCGCTGGAGATCAGGTTGCCCCCCGAAATGGTGGCGTTACCTCCGCTGATGGCATTGATAACATTGTCGAAGCTTACTTTTGCCGCTGTCATCTTATAAATGTCTACGGCAACTTCCACCTCTTTGTCCTGAGCCCCGCGGATGTCAGCTTGTTTGATTTCCTGGAGAGTCTCTATTTCGTCTTGCAGGTATTCGGCAAAATCCTTGAGCTTTTCTACCGGGTAATCTCCTTTGATGTTAACATTGAGTATCGGGACTTCCTCAGAGAAGTTGAGATCAAACACATTAGGCTCTACTTTGGCACCGTTGAATGTGGGCCAGTCTTCATCGGCTTTTTCCGAGTCTACCTTGTCTTTTACCTTTTGTTTGGCCACATCTACGGAGATGTCTTCGTCAAACTCTACGGTAATTATCGAATAATCTTCCTGTGAAGTAGACGTGATCTCTACGACATTACTGACATTGCGAAGTTCCTTTTCGAGTGGGTCGGTAATCAGTTTTTCAATATCCTCGGCAGTGTTTCCCGGATATACGGAACTGATGTATATTTTGGTTTCTTTAACCTCGGGAAAACTTTCCCTTGGCATATTGTAATATGCCGATAGTCCTGCGAAAAATATGATACCGATAACAACATATATAATAGTTCTGTTGTTGATCGCCCATGAGGACATGGCAAATTCCTTGTTGTTGTTTTTGTCATCCATTTGGTCTGCACGTTTCTACCCGGAGTTCAGGTAAGGTTTCTTTTTGGATATATTATGGGTATGCCGCCGTACTCCTGTGCGGTACAACCTGCTTTTGCAGCGCTGTATTCAGGAACACCGGAAGCCTGCTATTTTTCTGCAATGATCTTTACCACCTGTCCTTCTTCTACGCTTCTTGCACCTTCTTTGATAATATGATCACCGGGAGAAAGGCCATCCAGTATTTCGATAATATCGCCTTGGGTTTTGCCCGGGGTAACGATGACCCTTTTGGCAATGCCTTCGCTATCTTTTCCGTTTTTCTCGGCGACATAGACATATTGCTCCCCTTTGGCGTTTTCTGAAAGAAGGCTCTGGGGGATAAGAATAGCGTCCTTTTTAAAGTAATCGTAAACCTTGAGCTTGGCGGTAAGGTTGGGTTTTACATCCCCGTCTGTGTCGGGCACATCAACTTCGATCTTAAAGGAACGGTTGTTGGGATTGATGTAATTTCCGGCCTGCCTTACTTTGGAGGAAACAGTCTTGTCCAGAACAGGAAAATCGATCTGTACTTCAGTGCCTTTGGAAACACTCGGCAGGTACTTCTCCGGAACTTCGGCTTCGATATACATGTTTTTGAGGCTGACAATACGCATCAGGGGATTTCCGGGAGCCACCACAGAGCCCTGGTCGGTAATAATGTCGTCAATGGTACCGGCAAAAGGTGCTGTGACCCGTGTTTTCTGGATCTGATCCTTGAGCTGGGCAATAGCTCTTTCCTGGGCTTCATGAGAAGTTTTGGCGTCCAGGAACTGTATTTCCGACCCGATGTTCTGATCCCAAAGTCGTTTTTGCCGCTCGTAAGTGGTCTTGGCAAGGCTGGCCTGCACTTCGGCCTGGGCCAGTTGTTGTGAAAGCCCGCCATCATCGATTTTGGCAAGAAGCTGTCCCTTTTGAACATCCTGTCCTTCTTTGACATATACTTCGGTGAGGATACCGCTGTATTCGGCATTGATAACAATGTTCTGTTTGGTGTTGACATTACCCTGCACTTCGATATAATGATTAAAAAGCGTGTCCTTAACGCGCATCGTAGATACCAATGCGAGTTTGTGAAGCGTATCCAGCTTGGATATGGCTTCGTCCAGTTGTGACAACCGGGCAGAGAGTTCGTCTCTTTGCTGTACGATCTCGCTCCGTTTGGATTTCATCTCGTTGAGCGAACCGCTTTCGATGATTTTATCTACGGATTTGTTTCCGCCTCCGCCCCCGCAGGAGGTTAGAAATGCAATGCCTAAAACGGTTATATATAATTTTTTCATAATTACTTTTTTGAGTGTCTCTGTATGTTTGTTTATTCGTTAGCGTTATGCAGGACCATTTCGAGTTCGGTCTTGTTGTTTATGATATCCAGCATCGATTGCAGGTATTCCTGCTGTGCAGTATAGAGCTGGGTCTGCGCCTGTCTGAGGTCGAAACTGGTAGACATCCCTTCGGTGAACTTTATCCGGTTTTTACGCTCAATGCGTTCTGCCAGTTCCAGGCTCCTCTTCCTGGTCTGGTATTGTTCCAGAGAGAACTGGTAGTTGCTTTTGGCCTGCCTTATTTCGAGCTGTAGTTGTTGTTCCGTTTCTTTAAGGTCATTTTTGGCTTTTTCCAGTTCTATTTTCATACGTTGTGTCGCTGCGCTTCTTCCCAGTGAACTGAATACCGGTACGTTCAGGCTCAGGCCTATCATGGAATTCCCGAACCATTCCTGTTCGCGCTTAAAGAAATTAAAGTCATTACCAAAACCGAGATATCCACCGTTGATATAAGCGTCCAGCGTAGGCAGTCCCTTACTTTTCTCATTCTTCAGTAATAATTCCTGCGACTTGGTGTTGATGCTGGCAATCTTAAAATCGATGTTGTTTTCCATATCAAAGGTCTCTTCCATCAGACCGGGAACCGTATTCTTTACGGCCAGGTCATCCAAGTCGTCCGTGAGAGTAAGTTCGGCTTCTATGGGAGCACCGATCGTAACATTGAGCATTTTATAAGCAATATCCCGCAGGCGAAGACTGTTCTGAAGATCACTTTCTACACCGGCAAGGGTAATCTGTAGCTGTTCTACACTTTCCTCTTCGGCAAGTCCGTTCTCGAAAGTTTTCTGAGTTTCAAAAACATTCTTCTCAAGGATATCCTTGTTCTTTTCGAGGATTTCTATGTTCTCTTCGGTAAGTAATACGTTGCCATACGCATTGATTACGGATTTTTTTACTTCGAGATCGGTCTTCTTTTTGGTATTCTTGGAGATCTCCAAAAACACTTTGGCCGATTGCAACCCCACGATATACGAACCGTCGAATATTTTCTGTCTCAATGTGGCCAGTGCGTTGACGTTGTGCTTGGTTCCGAAGATAACTTCTTCGAAAGTTCCGGGTTCTCCTCCAAAGATCTCGGCCGGGATCAGGGAAACCTGTTGCTTCAGGTTGTTCTGGTACTCTCCCGATATACTGATTTGAGGAAGACCGGTAGACGTGGCTTCCCATTTTTGTTTTTTAGCTATTTCAATATCTTTCTCCGCATTAATGGCGGTCCGGTTGTTCTCCAGGGCAAAAGCTATGGCTTCTTCCAGGGAAAAGCTCCGTTTTTCCTGTGCCGTGACACCTGCCGAAAGGAGGAGAATGAGCAGTGGGAAGATGTGTTTCATAAGAGGTATTGTCTTTTTATTGTTTTGTAATAAGTTTTATGGTGTTCTGTTCACAGCCCGATGGCAGACGGTGGCATCATCGAACTTTTATTTCTGTCCTTAACCAGGATGTCGCTGAGCGTATCGATACCCTTGGGGGTAGCTATGGCTCTTATATGATATTCCAGGAATACATTCATCAGGTACGGAACCGGATAAATGTGCTGATCGTAAAACTCCTTTTCCTTGAGTCCTGTTACCCCGTTGTGATATATCCTGGAGATGATTACAGGATTTATATCGGCCCGGTAATATCCCCGCTCGATACCTTTCCTGAGATTGTCGATCAGGCAGCCGTCCATCATTTCAAATCTTTCCTTACGGAGCGTCTCGTAAATCTTCGGATAATACTTTTCTAACTGGTAAACAGGCGATGTCTTTTCGTTTTTCAGCCGTCGGAGTATGATCTTCCGGGCCTCGAACATCTCCTCGATAGGATTGAGGTTCCAGCTTTCGACTTCTTCGATATCTTTAGATATGGTGTCGAGGATAGTGTTGCAGGAATGTGCGACAAGGTCAGATTTATTCCTGAAAAACTGGTAGACAGTCTTTTTTGATATTCCCATTTCATTGGAGATATCATCCATAGTAACGCTCTTGAAACCTATGTTCAGGAACATCTCTGTTGCTTTTTCTGTGATTTTTTCCTTCATAATTTCGAGGCAAAGATAGGCAAAGAAACTTTTGAAACAATAAAAGTTTCCAAAGTTTTCTGTATCTGAGTCGGAATTTGTTATTCCTGGCAAAATAAAGGCGGCGGGGTGACAACAGTTTGTCAGGAGTATTGGTGTTGTCCCGGAAGAAAATCATTAGAGAAGGTATGTTCAATTCTACAGATTTGCTTTTGTCGTTTGTAGGTAGTGGTGTATTTTAGCCCAAAATTGTATATATGCTTACCATATCGCAGTACCAGGAAGAATTTTTAGCCTATCTCGAAGACTATCCTTTTAGTAGCGAACCAGAAGGATTGTACGGCCCTATGCATTATATTCTCAGGGTCGGAGGGAAAAGACTTCGACCTGTACTCACATTACTGGCTGCGGATATTTTTGGAGGCGATTACAAAAAAGCCCTGGATGCGGCTCTGGCCATCGAAGTATTCCACAATTTTACCCTGGTGCATGACGATATTATGGATGATGCCCCTATGCGGAGAGGAATGCCGTCGGTACATGAAAAATGGGATCTGAACACGGGGATATTATCGGGAGATGTTATGTTGGTAAAGAGTTATACGCTATTCGAAAGATATGCTCCGGAATTGCAAGTGAAACTTATCCGGCTATTCAATAAAACGGCAGCAGAAGTTTGTGAAGGCCAGCAATATGATGTGGATTTTGAACTGCGTACCGATGTGACCTTGCAGGAGTACCTGCGTATGATACAGTATAAAACTGCAGTATTGGTGGGTGCTGCGATGCAGATGGGGGCTCTCATTGCCGGGGCCACGGAAGAAGAGGCCAAAACGATATACGATTTCGGGCTTCACCTGGGGACGGCTTTTCAGTTACAGGATGATTACCTCGATGCTTTCGGAGATGAAAAGACCTTCGGAAAACAGATCGGGGGAGATATCATGGAGAATAAAAAGACCTTCCTCTATATCACGGCATTGGAAAACCTCGAAGAGGACGATGCGGATCTGCTACAGAATTTATACGAAATCGCTCCTGCTGATACGGAAGAAAAGATCAGGACCGTCAAAGAACTTTTTGTGTCCTCGGGGGCTACGGATAAGATTCGTGAAGCCATTCAGGAGTATACGGAAACGGCTTTCGGTAGTATAGCATCGTTGTCTTTGGATGAAAAAAAGAAAGAGGTACTCCTCGCTTTTGGCAGAAACCTGATGAACCGCAAGGTATAATCTCTCTTTCTGAAGACGTATATACCGTAGTTTGCTGAGGTTAAGGGTGGCATCGTGGAAATGGCCCGTAAAGAAACCGAAGGAGGTCGCCTGCGTTTAACCTGTTTCCGGAGGCAGACCCCATAACCTGATCCAATCCGAGTATGCCTTCCCGCAATTCGAAGTTCATGGTAATAGTATTGTGAACTCCCACCACGATTTTTTTTACGTATAGCCTTGTGTACCAGGGTCTGTATGACGAGCGTATATTTTCCGGGAGGGGTTTTGAGCTCATAATATCCTTTGTTATCGGTCATAGTGCCTTTGCCCGTACCTTAGAGAAGAATGGTAATTATAGTCAAGGGGATGTCCTTCATGTGTAATAGTTCCCTGAATGGACTCTTTATGGATTATTGTAGCGTGGGAATATAAGGAAAGAAGCAGGCCCAAAGAGCAGCGTGTTTTCATAAGTTTATTTTTTAAATGCAATATTGGTTAAAAAGGTTTGTACATACGGAATTATGAAGTGCAATATTTTTACTTGTATTTAAAGTTAATTTTAGACAGAGCTAAAAATTTATTTAATAAAATTAAAATGTATTTTTGTGTAAACAAAATTTCATGACGCTCTCCGAAGAAAACTATCTGAAAGCCATATATCATCTGGGAAGAGATGCCAAAGGAGCAATTTCTACGAACGCCATTGCTGAGGTTATGGCAACCAAGGCTTCTTCTGTAACCGACATGATAAAAAAACTTGCGGACAAGGGATTGGTGAAATACAAGCGTTATCAGGGAGCTAACCTCACGGAAGATGGCAGGCTCTACGCGATCAGTGTGATCCGGAAACATCGGTTATGGGAACTTTTCCTGGTAGAAAAACTCAATTTTTCCTGGGATGAGGTGCATGATGTCGCAGAGCAACTGGAGCATGTAAAATCGGATAAGCTTATCGAAGAGCTCGATGCTTTTCTCGACTTTCCCTCGGTCGATCCGCATGGCGATCCCATACCGGATAAGGACGGGAACATACAGGCGTCTGCCAAGGTACTTCTGGCGACACTAAAAACGGGTGAAAAAGGAGTCTGTGTCGGGGTGAAAAATTCCTCCAGAGCGTTTCTGCAGTACCTGGATAGACTCGAGGTTTCCCTCGGAAAGGAATTGACCGTCCTGGGCAAAGAGCCTTTCGATAATTCTATAGCTATCCGGGTGGGGGATACTGCTATCCATATTTCTTCGCTTGCAGCCAATAATCTTTATGTAAAAAAACTATAATTTATGTTTGATAAGGTCATTACCTATTTTGAGTCGATCGATCCCGTGATGGGGGCGTTAGTAGCTACGACATTCACATGGTTGGTTACCGCCGCCGGAGCTGCCCTGGTATTTTTGTTTAAAGGAATGAAGCGCGTTGTACTCGACGGAATGCTTGGCTTTACCGGTGGGGTTATGGTGGCCGCAAGTTTTTGGAGCCTGCTGGCTCCTGCCATAGCCATGAGCAAGGGGGAAGGCTTTGAAAAAGTGTTGCCGGCTGCTGCGGGTTTTGCTATGGGAGCTGCATTTCTTTTTGCATTGGACCGGCTTTTGCCGCATTTGCATATTAATTTTAAGGAAAACAAAGCAGAAGGTGTGCAGACCGGATGGCATCGTACGACTTTACTGGTACTTGCTATTACGCTGCACAATATTCCCGAAGGGCTTGCCGTAGGTGTGCTTTTCGGAGGAGTGGCAGCCGGGATTCCGGAAGCCTCGATTGCCGGTGCGGTGATTCTCGCGGTGGGGATAGGGATCCAGAATTTTCCGGAAGGTATAGCCGTAGCCATGCCACTGCGAAGGCAAGGGATGAGCCGGAAAAAAAGTTTTTTCTACGGCCAGCTTTCGGCTATCGTAGAGCCTATGGCAGGCGTGTTGGGAGCTTTTGCAGTTTCCTTTTTTACACCGGTTTTGCCCTATGCACTCTCCTTTGCAGCCGGAGCTATGATCTTCGTGGTCGTAGAGGAAGTAATTCCCGAAACCCAGCAGGATAAATATACCGATATTGCAACCCTTGGTTTTATAGGAGGATTTATTATCATGATGTCTTTAGACGTTGCTTTGGGTTAATGACAGCCGCAGTCACTGCCGTTACCACAGGATTTTTTGCTTTTCTTCTTCGGAAGTATAAATTTCCAAACGAGAAAACCTATGGCAATACCAAGGGCGATATAGACTAATATGGATTGAATGTCGGGCATAGTCATATTATTTTTAGTTAACAGCTTATTTATTTTAACACCTGGTAGGCAATAAGAGCTGTGATATAAGCAAAGGCACTCATAAAGACCAGTTGTATAATAGGCCATTTCCATCCGTTGGTCTCTCTTTTTACGATAGCTACAGTGCTCATACATTGCATGGCAAAAGCATAAAAGAGCAACAGGGATACTCCTGTAGCAAGGTTAAACAATTTTTCGCCAGTAGCCGGGTTTATCTCCTTGGCCATACGGTTTTTTATGGTGTCTTCTTCTTCACTACCCACACTGTATATGGTGGCCAGAGTACCTACGAATACTTCTCTGGCTGCAAAAGAACTGACCAGGGCAATACCTATTTTCCAATCGTATCCCAAAGGTCTGATGGCTGGCTCTATGGCTTTGCCTACGATCCCGATATACGAATTTTCGAGCTGATAGGAAGCGATCTCGGTTTGGAGCTCCTCTTCACTGATCACTGTTCCCTGGTGATGCTCGGTTACGATCTCCTCGGCATTGTCAAACCGTTCGGAAGGCCCGTTGGATGCCAGGAACCATAGGATAATAGAGATCGCCAGTATGATTTTACCGGCACCGAAAACAAAACTTTTGGTTTTTTCCACTACGGTAATCACCACGTTTTTCAACAGCGGGATCTTGTAGTTGGGCATTTCTACAACAAAGAAGGGTTTGGTTTTTGTTTTGAGTATTTTATGCAGAACATAAGCAGATCCCACGGCCGCAAGGAATCCGAGCAGATATAATATCATAAGCATCAATCCCTGGTAATTGAGTCCCATGACACGTTTATCGGGGATGACCAGTGCGATAATGATAAGATATACGGGGAGCCTTGCAGAACATGTCATAAAAGGGGTGACCAGTATAGTAATTAACCGTTCTTTCCAGTTTTCGATATTCCTGGTAGCCATAACGGCCGGGATAGCACATGCTGCCCCCGATATTAAAGGCACAACACTCTTCCCGCTCAGCCCGAAACGCCGCATGCCTTTGTCCATCAGAAAAACTACCCGGCTCATGTAACCGGATTCTTCAAGCAGGGCGATGAATAGAAACAGGAAAGCAATCTGGGGAATAAAAATAACAACACCACCGATACCGGGAATCAGGCCTTCGGAGATCAGGTCGGTAAAAACACCGGCAGGTAATATACCTTTGGCCCATTCGCTGAGTGATGCAAACGATTCGTCTATAAAGTCCATCGGATATGCACTCCAGTTAAAGATAGCCTGGAACATGAGCAGTAAGATCCCGAAAAAGATAACATATCCCCATACCTTATGCGTCAGAATCCGGTCCAGTGAGGCTCTGAGTCCTTTTGCGGCATGCATATCGGTTGTGTAGGTATCCTTGAGTGTATTGTTTATAAACTGGTACCGGTGTATAGCCTCCTTTTGCTGTAATCTCTTGAGTTCCGAGCGCGATTTGGTATTGAACGAAGAGGTATCCGGGACGGTATGCCGGTTGAGGTCGGCAAAATTGGCATCCTGGGTGATGACCAGCCATAATTTGTACAGATCCTGGTCGGGAAATGCATTTTGGAGACTGTCGAAATAAGTGCGGTCTATAGCAGAGGCATTGACACAGGGTTCGGTAGATAAGCTGCGATAATCAAGGATAAGTTCTTTGATGCGATCTATTCCGGTGCCTTTCCTGGAACTTACCAGCGCAATCCTGGTGTTGAGTTTTTTTTCGAGAAGTGCCACGTCGAGGGAAATCCCTTTTCTGTCCATGCGGTCAGCCATGTTGATGACCAGGATGGTGGGAAGTTTCAGATCTTTGATCTGCGTGAATAGCAAGAGATTTCTCTTGAGGTTTTCCACATCTGTAATGACCACCGCAACATCCGGGTAATCTTTGTCTTTCTTGTTGAGTAACAACTCTATAACCAGGTTCTCATCCAGTGAGGTAGCGTTGAGGCTATAGGTGCCGGGGAGATCCAGGATGTGTGCTTTGACCCCTCGGGAAAGCTTGCATACGCCTTCTTTTTTCTCTACGGTGATGCCGGGATAGTTTCCTACTTTCTGGTTCAGACCGGTGAGTTGGTTGAAAACCGAGGTTTTACCCGTATTCGGGTTACCGATAAGCGCTACCTTTATCTGCTTGTTCATCAGGCTCATAATTCCGTGGTTTCATTAATTTTTTCAATCTCTATAAGCAAGGCGGTTTCACGCCTTATCGAAAGAAAAGAACCGTTGATGTTAAGGTACAGAGGGTCCCGGAAAGGAGCAACCTGTAGTAGTTCTACCTGGTTGCCGGGAAGGCATCCCATTTCAAACAATTTTACAGGAATGATGTCTATTGGAATATCCGTTATAATCCCTTTTTCACCGCGTTTGAGATGTGCTATAGTTGTTTTCAATTTTTATTTAGAATCAATTTAAGTAGCCAAAAATAAGACAAAAAGTTAGCTTAGAAAAATAAGTGTTAACTAATTAAAATTACAGGGGTTGGCAAAACTAAGGGATTAACAGGGAGATAAGCGCATTTTGACTCAAAATATGCAGGAAAACTTTAACATCTTTTTAGGTTTTGCCCCGCTTTTCCGGTGTTTTTATGAATGTTACGGAATTATTCGGCCTTTAGTATTTCGATATCATGGATAAGTTTGTCCATGTCCTCCGGGTTGGTACCGTCATAAAAACCGCGAATTCGTTTCTTTTTATCTACGAGGATAAAGTTTTCGGTATGGATCATATCATAGAGACCTCCGTCCCCGTCATTCAGTACGGCGAGATAGGATTTTCTGGCCAGTTCGTAGATCTGTTTCTTATCGCCCGTAACGAGATTCCATTTCCGGTCGTTTACGCCTTTGTCCAACGCATATTTTTTGAGCTGTGGCACCGAGTCTATTTGTGGTGTTACGGAGTGGGAGAGAAGCATGACATCGTCATAAGGCATGGTCTTTTTCTGGATTTCGGCCATATTACCGGTCATAATGGGGCATATCGTAGGGCAGGTCGTAAAAAAGAAATCGGCAACATAGATCTTGTCTTTATAATTGTCCTGGGTAATCGTATCTCCGTTCTGATTTATCAGTTTGAAATCGGCTATGGTATGATATTTTTTTACATACTGTATGGTGCTGTCCACCAGTTCTGCCTTAACCATAGAAGGTTGGTATATGGGAAGCGTTTCCTGGGGTTTCAGCGCATTATAAAACAGGGTGATGATAATGGCCGAAAGAATGAAAAGGGTAAGGGCCAGATATTTGAATTTGCTGAAAAACCGTAACATGGAGACGTGTTTTTAGGATTGGAACCGGAGTACAAAATTAATGAATTGTTCCGTGTCCCGTATCGTAAGGGAGCTTTTAATTAGCGCTTTTAACATTAAATTATATAACGTTTCTTCCTGATCGTGAATTGCTTTTAGCCTACGATCATACCGGCCAGAGTTGCAGAGAGCAGGGAGGCAAGTGTTCCGCCGAGTACGGCCTTCATGCCGAATTCGGACAGGGTTTTGCGTTTTCCCGGTGCCAGGGAGCCTATACCGCCGATTTGTATACCTATAGATGCGAAATTGGCAAATCCGCAAAGCATATACGTAGCCATGATGATCGATTTGTTATAGGTGAAATGAAGCGGTTGTGTGGCATCTTTCAGTTCCGAAAGTTGTATATATCCGACAAATTCGCTCGCAGCAAGCTTTACTCCCAGAAGCTGTCCCATGAGCGCCATATCTTCTTTCGCTACACCGATTACCCACATAAGCGGGGCAAAGACATAGCCGAGAATAAGTTCGAGCGACAAGCGGTTGTAGGGGGTATGATCGGCTACCCAGCCGTTGATGTTACCTATTTCTCCTATTTTGAGCATACCATAATTGATCATGGCAATAAAAGCGACAAAAACAAGCAGCATAGCAGCTACATTTGCGGCGAGTTTCAGTCCTTCCGTAGTTCCTGTAGCCATGGCATCGAGTAAGTTGGAACCGATGTTTTGTTTGGAAACTTCTACGACTTCGCTTACGTTTTCGGTTTGAGGTACCAGTATTTTGGATACTACAATAGCTCCCGGTGCCGCCATTACCGAGGCAGCGAGAAGGTGTCGCGCAAATTCCAGTCTCAGGGCTTCATCCGATCCGCCGAGAAAGCCGATATATGCAGCCAGAACACCGCCGGCGACAGTGGCCATTCCACCTACCATGACCAATAAGATCTCGGAGCGGTTCATTTTTTCCAGGTAAGCTTTGATCATCAGGGGAGACTCCGTTTGTCCCAGGAAGATATTTCCTGCTACAGACAGGCTTTCCGCTCCCGAAATTTTAAGGAGTTTGGTGAGTAGCCAGGCCAGGGCTTTGACAACCTTCTGGATAATGCCGAGGTAAAATAGTACGGAGGTCAGTGCCGAAAAGAAAATAATAGTCGGTAATATGGTAATAGCAAAGTTAATAAGCGGGCTTTCTATTTTGTTGGTAATAAAGGAGCTGAAAAGGAAACTTGTGCCGGCCTCGGTAAATGTCAGTATTTTATTGAAAGCCTTTCCGAGAATGGTAAATATTGCCCGTATGAAGGGAACCTTGAGAACGCCTATGGCGAGGACGAGTTGTGCAAGAAGCCCGAGACCTACCGTGCGCCAGTTTATGGCTTTCCTGTTACTGCTGAATACGTAGGCAATGGCTATGAGTACGACCATTCCCAGGATGCCTCTTCCCAAACCGTATAATGAGAAGCCCTGGCTGGGTTCTATAGCGGCGTTCAGGAAAACGAGTAGAAATCTGTGCATGTGATAGGATTATTTTTTTTCGCGCTTGGATATCTCATCCCTGAGCTTCACAGCTTTTTCGTAGTCTTCATTGGTAACGGCCGCTTCCAGCATTTTGTGGAGTTCCTGAAGGGTCAGTGCGCTGTAATCTTCGGAAGCTTTGGCTACATCTTCATTGCCCGAAACAATGTCTTCCGAGAGTATTTCCTCTTCCTTCTGATCCTTGTCTTTCGCAGAAAAACTAAGGTATATTCCTGCTTTGTCCAGGATATTCTTGTAGGTGAAGATCGGTGCGCTAAAACGAAGGGCGAGGGCAATGGCATCGCTGGTGCGCGCGTCAATAATCTCTTCGATCTTGTCCCTTTCGCAAATAATACTGGAATAGAAGACCCCGTCGACCAGTTTGTGTATAATGACCTGTTTGACAACGATATCGAAGCGATCTGCAAAGTTTTTGAACAGGTCATGCGTCAATGGTCTCGGTGGTTTGATCTCTTTTTCCAGAGCTATGGCAATGGATTGTGCTTCGAAGGCACCGATAACAATGGGAAGTTTACGGTCTCCTTCCACTTCATTGAGAATAAGGGCGTAAGCGCCATTTTGTGTTTGGCTGTACGATATTCCTTTTATGTTTAACCTGACTAAACTCATATTTTATATACAACTGGGCATAAAAATTTCACCTCAATTTTAGGCAAAGATGAAAAAATTTCGTGCGAATTCCTCACTGTCCGGCCTCGAATTTATATTTTGAGAGGTCAGTCCCTTAATATCCATGGTTTTTCTGAACCCACCGGGACCGCTTGTACAGTAGAAAAATAAAGGGCTGCCAGGATCCGGGATAGCTCCCTGTCCAAGCAGCCCTTCAAGGGCACAATTTACCAAAAATTATGAGTTTTGTGCTTTAAATTCCTTTAATTTTTCGATGAGTGCAGGAACGACTTCGAAGGCATCGCCCACTACACCATAATCTGCAGCTTTGAAGAAAGGAGCTTCCGGGTCGGTATTGATAACTACCTTGACCTTAGAGGCATTGATCCCTGCAAGATGCTGTATGGCTCCTGATATCCCTATGGCGATATACAGATTGGCAGCTACCGGCTTTCCGGTCTGTCCCACGTGTTCACCATGCGGTCTCCATCCCATGTCGGATACCGGTTTGGAGCAGGCGGTGGCAGCACCGAGAACATCGGCCAGTTCTTCTATCATTCCCCAATTTTCAGGACCCTTGAGGCCGCGTCCGCCGGACACCACGATCTCTGCATCTGCAATAGTAACCTTTCCTGTGGTTTTGTCTACCGATTCGGTACCGATTGCAAAATCATTGTCGTTTAATGCAGGGGCAAAGGTCTCTTCGGCAGCGGCTCCGTTTGCCTCTTTGAGACCGAAGGAGTTTTTGGAAAGCCCGATAAGTTTTACATCGGTACGGATCTCTGTAATGTTAAAAGCCTTGTTGGTGAAGGCTGTACGCTTTACACGGAAAGGATCTGTGCTTTCCGGAAGAGCCACTACGTTCGGAGCATACCCGGCTTCGAGATTTATGGCCAGAACGGGAGCAAGGTATTTGTCATTGGCACTGGAACTGATAATGACAATACCTGCATTTTCCTGGGCAGCAGCCTGCTTTATAACATCTGCATAAGCGCGTGCGTTGAATCCTTTCAGTTTTTCATCAGATACTTTCAGGACTTTATCCACGCCGTATTTGCCGAGTTCTGCGGTGTTGTCCGCATTTACGGCTACGGCGGTAACCGTAGTGCCGGTCTGTCCGGCGAGGGCCTTAGCATACGATGCGACTTCAAATGCCGTTTTTTTGAGTTTTCCTCCTTCGGATTCCGTATATATTAAAATAGACATATTTTTCTTTTTTTGAGGTTTTACGATAGGATTTCTTAGCGTAAAAGCCGGATTAGATCACTTTGGCTTCGTTGTGCAATAAGCTGATCAACTCATCGAGGTTGTCCGGAGATACCAGTTTGACCTCACCTTTAGGTGCGGGCTTTTCAAATTTTACCGCCGTAGTCTGGCTTTGGGCTTCTTCCGGTTCGAGTACCGTCAGTTTCTTTTGTCTGGCCATCATAATACCTCTCATGTTGGGGATGCGAAGATCGCTTTCCTCTACCAATCCTTTTTGTCCTCCTATGATGAGGGGCAGGGCACATTTTACGGTTTCCTTGCCACCGTCTATCTCTCTTGTAGCCGTAGCCTCGTTGTTTTCGACCTCAAGGCCTATACAGGTATTGACAAAATTGGCACCGGTGAGGGCGGCAAGCATACCCGGAACCATTCCTCCGTTATAGTCTATGGATTCCCGGCCGGCTATAACCAGGTCATATCCCCCGTCCTTTACAATTTTGGCAAGTTGCCGGGCAACAAAAAAACCATCGGTAGCTTCTGCATTGACCCTGATAGCTTCGTCTGCACCTATAGCCAGAGCTTTGCGAAGGGTAGGTTCTGTTTCAGGTCCGCCTACATTGACCACCGTGACCGAAGCACCCTGTTTTTCTTTGAACCACATGGCCCTGGTCAGACCGAACTCATCATTGGGATTAATTACAAACTGTACGCCGTTGGTGTCGAATTTGGTGTCGCCATCCGAAAAGTTAATTTTGGAGGTTGTATCCGGAACGTGACTGATACATACTAATATCTTCATGTTTCTGTTTTTTGGGATTTTGACCGAAGATAAAGGCAGAAAAAATACTTCGGACTTTAGCCTTCGGACTTCTGTCTTAATTTGATTTAAATAATCGTTACGAAGATAGAGAATATTTTCCAAAAATACTATGCGCGCATAGTATTTTTTTGAAGAAATTTTCAGGTTTTATACTTTGAAGAGCGCCTGTGGTACAACGTGAAGAATAGGGGAGGGTGATGTTGTTTCTTCGGTTTGTAGTGATGAGCATGGTCGAAACAAGAAAGGGTAGGAGAGTTACAAAATTTATGAAAATGCGGGCCATAAAAATTTTATTTATTACTATTTTTGCTTCGTTTACACGAAGATGCTGTTTTATTCAATATTAATATAGTACATGAGAACAATACAATTTAGAGAAGCCGTAGCCGAGGCCATGAGCGAAGAGATGCGAAGGGACGAAACTATTTACCTGATGGGTGAGGAAGTGGCCGAATACAACGGTGCGTATAAGGCTTCCAAAGGGATGCTCGATGAATTCGGGCCCGACAGGGTACTGGATACTCCTATTTCCGAGCTCGGATTTGCAGGGGTAGGTGTAGGGTCTGCCATGGGTGGAAACCGGCCTATTATCGAGTTTATGACTTTTAACTTCTCTCTGGTAGGGATCGATCAGATCATCAATAATGCCGCGAAAATGCGACAGATGAGTGGTGGCCAGTTTAATATTCCAATCGTTTTCCGTGGACCTACGGCTTCTGCCGGTCAGCTTGCGGCGACACACTCACAGGCTTTCGAAAGCTGGTTTGCCAACTGTCCCGGACTCAAAGTTATAGTGCCTTCCAATCCTTACGATGCAAAAGGACTTTTGAAGTCTGCCATTCGCGATAATGATCCTGTGATCTTCATGGAGTCGGAGCAGATGTACGGAGATAAAGGTGAAGTGCCGGAAGATGAATATACCCTGCCGATCGGTGTTGCCGATATAAAGCGGGAAGGAAAGGATGTTACCGTGGTTTCTTTCGGAAAGATCATCAAAGAAGCATACAAAGCTGCCGATGCACTGGAAAAAGAAGGTATAAGCTGTGAGGTCATCGACCTCAGAACAGTAAGGCCCCTGGACCAGGAAACTATTCTGAAATCGGTTAAGAAAACCAACCGTCTGGTTATTCTCGAGGAAGCATGGCCTTTCGGAAATGTTTCTACGGAAATCACTTATCTGGTACAATCCCAGGCTTTTGATTTTCTGGATGCTCCCATAATCAAAATAAATACTGCCGATACTCCGGCTCCGTATTCTCCTGTACTGCTGGCAGAATGGTTGCCGAACTACGAAGATGTAGTAAAGGCAGTGAAGAAGGTATTATACCAATAAAATATTTTTTTTAGCGTTATATAAACTTCATCAATATTTTATTGGTGAAGTTTTTTATTTTTAGGACATTGCAGGAGCGTACCGGAAGTCAGGTTGAGACGGACGTTCCGGATCGAAAATGTTTTGGTGTGTTTTAGGACTTAACTCTATATATGAAGAAGCTTTTAGCAGGGATACTTTTACTCTTATCGGTAGTGATGCATGCCCAGACCAAGGTGAGCGGTATGGTGATAGACGAATCCGGAATACCGGTTCCCTTTGCTAATGTACTGTTCAAAAACTCTTCGGAAGGTACCATAACCAACGATGACGGCCGGTTTTATCTGGAATCCGAGAATACGTTTACTACGCTCGTTGTTTCTTTTGTAGGCTATGCTACTAAGGAAATCCCCCTGGAGAAAAGGGTAAATTACGATATGAAAATAGAGCTCGAGGAAGGTGAGCAGCTCAAGGAAGTCGTTGTGTACGTCGGGAAACAATCCAAAAAGAATAACCCGGCAATAGACCTTCTGAGAAAAGTCCTGGAGCGCAAGCGAAAAAACGGGGTTCACGGTTTCGATCAGTATAAATACGATAAATACGAAAAGGTAGAGTTTGATCTAAACACCATAGACAGTAGCCTTATCCATGGAAAACTGTTTAAAGGAATGGAGTTTATCTTCGATCAGATGGATACCTCGCGGATAACCGGAAAAACCTACCTGCCTATTTTTATCAACGAAGCTTTTTACAAGGTGCACGGGGATAATAAACTGAGTAAGAAAAAAGAAAAGCTGGTAGGTAACAGGAATTCGGGGTTTAGCTCCAACCAGAATATTATCTCGTTTGTTCAGGACCTCTATTCCGATTATGATATTTACAAAAGCTATCTTAAATTTTTCGATAAGAGTTTTGTCAGCCCTATTTCCAGAGTTGGTATAGATACTTATAATTATGTGCTTACCGACAGTACCTATATCGATAACAAATGGTGCTATAATATCATCTATTATCCGAGGCGCAAAAACGAGCTTACTTTTAAAGGTGACTTCTGGGTCAGTGATACGACGTATGCCGTAAAAAAAATCAATTTACAGGTTACCAAAAGTGCCAACATCAACTGGGTGAAAGATATCTATATCGAGCAGGAGTTCGAAGTGCTCAACGATTCCGTCTTTCTGCTTACGAGAGATTATATGATGAGCGACTTCAGCCTGAGGAAAAAAGAAGAGTCACGGGGAGTGTACGGTAAGCGGACCACGATTTATGACAATTATATCTTCGATGAGGAAAAGCCCCGGTCCTTTTACAATGAGGAAGTAGACCGGTTCGATGCACAGGTCTATGAAAGAGATGATACCTTCTGGCAGGAAAACAGGCTGGAGGTCTTGAATAAGAATGAATCGGGGATATATAAAATGCTGGATACGCTGAAAACAGTGCCCAAATTCAAGAGATTGTACAATGTAGGAGAGATCCTGGCATCGGGATATGTAGAGATCGATAAGTGGAATATGGACTATGGACCGATATTTTCTTCTTTCGGTTATAACGATGCCGAAGGGATACGACTTCGCGGAGGGGGAAGAACTTATTTCGGGCCTAATGACAGGTGGCGTATAGAAGGATTCGGAGCCTACGGTTTTAAAGATAAGAAATTCAAGTACGGGATATCTGCAAAGTGGTTACTGGACAGGGAGAACAGGCTTATCATTTCCGGGGGAAACCGCCGGGATGTAGAACAGATCGGTGTGAGCCTGACCCCTAACAATGATGTGCTGGGCAGAAGTTATGCCTCTTCCTCTGTTTTTACGGTGGGTTCTAACGACAAACTCACCAATATCAACCTGACGACAGCCGATATGGAAATGGAGCCTGCCAAAAATTTCAGGTTTAAAGTAGAAGGGTCTTTCCGGATGTTACGTTCGGCACTTCCGGAAGCTTTTAGTCTGGATTATGTGGATCCGGAATCGCCTACGGGAGTTTCCTCACAGGTAAAACAGCTCGAACTGACAACCTCACTGGAATATACTCCGGGGAGAAAAACCGTAGGGTACGGGGTGGAGCGAAGAGATGTCAATGATGAATACGCCCGTTTTTATATCAACTACGCCAAAGGAGTCAGTGGTTTTCTGGAAAGTGATTTCGATTATGAAAAGATCCAGTTTTATTTTCGAAAACCATGGAATGTCGGAGGTTTCGGAAGGCTTTATACTACGGTAGAGGCCGGAAAGACTTTCGGAGAGGTGCCGTTGGGGTTATTGAGTATCGTTCCGGGTAACCAGACCTATTTTTCTATATTTAACACGTTTCCCAACCTCGATTTTTACGAATTTGTAACCGATACTTATGTGTCGATGCACCTGGAACACAATTTCAACGGGAGGATTTTTGCGAGAGTGCCGCTGTTGAGAAAGTTGAATTTACGCGAAATAGTAGGGCTTCGGGGAGTCTGGGGAGAACTTTCGGAAGAGAATATAGCACTAAACCAGCCGACAAATATGCTGCTTCAGGCACCTTCGGAAAAGGTGTACTGGGAATATTCGTTCGGGATAGGCAATATCTTCAGGGTGTTCCGTATCGATTTTAACTTCCGGGGTAATTATCTCGATATGCCCGATGCCAGGAGATTCAGTGTGACCGGGACTTTCGGCTTCCACTTCTAAAAGGCGAAAAAAGGTTAGAATTATAAAATTATCATGGAACATTTTTAAAAAAGCCGTTCCGGGATCAGATATGTCTTACATTCATTAAAATTAAATTGTGTTTTACAGCCATCTTCTGTATTTTTGCACCCTTTCTTAACACATTGTAGTAATTATGAGCGCAGCGAAATTAAAGTCTTTTGACGTATTGATAGAGATCCCCAAAGGGAGCAGGAATAAGTATGAGTACGATTTTAAACTAAAAAAGATCCGGTACGACAGAATGATCTTTTCTTCCATGCATTACCCCGCGGATTACGGATTTATTCCGGAGACCCTGGCATTAGACGGAGATCCGCTGGATGTTTTGGTGTTGGTCACGGAATCGACATTTCCCGGATGTGTGATGGAAGTAAAACCGATAGGTGTTTTCCATATGGCCGATGAGAAAGGGCCGGATGAAAAAATCATTTGCGTACCTGTTTCCGATCCTATCTGGAACAAACTTAGCGACCTCAATGATATGAACCCCCACCAGAAAAAGGAAATCGAACATTTTTTCCAGGTGTATAAAGACCTGGAGCAGAAGAAGGTTGATGTAGGCGGATGGGGAGATGTTAATGAAGCTTATGATATTATCGATGCCTGTATAGATCGTTTTGAGTCGCTTCAGAACAAGGAAGAAGGACTTTTCAGCATAGCGTAATCTATAACGTATCAATTTGATATAAAAAGCGGAAGCATTCACCTGAATACTTCCGCTTTTTTAATGGTCCGTTTTAAAATCAGGTCGCTGTATTCAGGTATTCCCGGATGGAGCTTTCAGGTGCTTGTGTACTTGGTAGAATGGTCCGGTACGGTTTTACTATCAGATCCTGGTGTCTGCAAAGATCTTTTAATGCCGCTGTAGTTTAAACACTTTGTCGTTCCGGGATACTTCTACGGAGTTTCCGTGGTTTGTGGGATTCCGCTTTTTGTCTTAGAAATGCCTTGTTTTTTTTCTTCTTTCTTCCTGTCCATATCAGTAAACCGGTCACAGGAGATGCGGCGGCGATAAGACAGACCACAAAAGCAAGGATTTTGGTAGGGTATCCATAAATACTTCCGGTGTGAAGCGGGTAAATCATACGTCTTATTTTGTCTCCTGCCGAAAGCTCGTCATAACGTTTGATCTGTAGCCTTTCGCCTGAGTACATGTCAAAATAAACCATGTCCCTGATGTTCGGGATCGGGGCTTCCAGATTTTCTTTAAGTACCAAGATACTGTTTTTGCCTTTTAAGTCACGGATCAGCCGGATATCGCCACGGTAGGTGAAAAGGCTGTCGGTTTCTTTAAGAATGGAAGTATAAAAATTGTTATTATCCCGGGTGGAATACGAATCGGTTTCCCTGTTTTTTACTTTATGTATCGGTTTGGGCGTTCCATCGGCTATATAATACATGGTGTTTTCGTACCAGCGGTAAGACCATATAAGGCCTGTAAGTGCGATGAGAAGCAGGGGGATAACGCTGTAAAACCCGAGTACGGCATGGATGTCCCAGTTTACCCGCTTAAACGAGGCTTTCCACTTTATTTTGAGGCGCTGTTTAAGGTTTTTTAGCTTTGAAGGCCACCACAGTATCATACCACTGATGAGTAATACGGTGAAAATCAGACATGCAGCGCCGGTAATGGCTTTGCCTGTATCTCCCATTAAAAGGTATCGGTGTAATTTGGTGACTATGGTGAAGAAACGCTTTTCGTAAAGGGTGTCTTTGAGGATCTTTCCGGAATAAGGACTGGCTGAGATAACACGTTGTTCTCCGTTGATATCCGTAAGGTTAATGAGTACACTCCGCTTGGGATCGTTAAAAGTGTACAGGTTTTGAAGTACAGCACCCGGATGTTTTTGCAAAGCATTTTCAATAAGAATATCCGTTGGAATTTTAGCAGCAGCGGCATGTTCGGGGGTGTTGTAATATGCGGGATCGAAAAACGGACCGAGTTCATCTTCAAAAACCAGGACACTGCCGCTCAGTGCTACTACAAAAACCACAAGGCCGGAGACAAGTCCCAGCCATAAGTGTAGTGTTTTTATATAAGGTTTCAATTTCATTTAAAAAGCATATCCTACGGTTAAAAGCCAGTTTCTTGGGGTGCCCGGGAAAAGCCGGATGTAGTCATATCCCCCGACCCAATGTGTTTTGTTGGTAATATTGTTAAAGTTGAGTTGCAGGGTAAAATCATTTACGGTATAGTACAGTGCGGCATTTACCAAAGTGTATCCCGGAATGGTCTGTGCGCTGTTTTGCTGTAAGACTCTTTCGGTAACGAAGTTTGTACCGAGACCGGCGCCCAGTCCTTTCAGTTTTCCATGGTCCATGTTGTACCGTGTCCATAAATTACCCTGGTGTTTCGGGGTGTTGGGCTTCTGAAGTCCACTGCGGTTACCTGCTGCGTCCTTGGTGATCTCTGCTTCTATAAAAGAATATGATGCACTAATACTCCAGTTGGGGAATATACGTCCGTTGAGGTCGACTTCTATACCGCGCGAACGATCTTTTCCGACCTGCTGAAGTGAGTCCGTGCCGGCTTGGGCATACAATGTATTTTTTTGTTCTATACGGTATAAAGCCAGTGTAGCATCGAGTTTTCCGTTGAACCAGGAAGATTTACCTCCGAACTCTATCATATTGCTTTCCAGTGGGTCGAAAGGACCGCCTAAATTAGGGTCCATGTTGGAAGCGGTCTGAGGTTCGAATCCTTGTACGTAAGTACCATAGATGTTGATGTTGTCGGTCAGTGTATATGTGGCTCCGATACGGGGCAGTAAGGCATCCTGGTGCACACTCTCTTCATTTGGGGTCTCGTAGTTCATTTTATCTGTATAATAATCGTATCGCAGACCGATGAGAACTTTGAGTTTGTTCCAGGTAATCTGATCCTGCAAGTACACCCCGTGCGAATTATAGAGTTCCGGACCGTAAGACCGTACCGTGTAGACGTAATTGTTCATATCCCTCAATTGTTGTGAGGCCACGGGATTGGACAGGTCGAAATGTGCGACGTTAGGGATAGGGTTCCCGTCAGAATCCAGGAAAAAGTTCTGAGAGTTGTCGGCATTGTAAGCCTTGGCACCCCCGTCTTTGGTCAGATAACCGTTGGCCTGTAATTGAGAGCCTCCCCTTGGGATTTCCTGCTGGGCATAGTCATACCCTGCGATAAGGTTGTGTTTCAGTAGGCCGGTTTGAGCTTTGTAATTGAAGAAGGCCGAAAGATTGTCTATAAACCGCTTTCGTTTGCGCTGAAATACCTGCATTGCAATTTTGTCCGGTATATCCTGCCCGAGACCGTCAACGGCATATTGGTTGGCCCCACGATGTTCCAAAAGGTCTTCGTTGTAGCCCGTACGGATGTATGAGGCCGAAAAGGAGAGTTCTTCGGTAAACTGGTGGTTCAGTGCTAAGGTAACGATATAGGTCTCTTCGTTCAGGAAATCGTTGGTAGCACTCAGCGATCTTGAGATCGGGGTAGAATACAGATCGTCTTTATAAGTAGACTGGCCCCTGTCCAGACGGCTTTTTGAACTGTTGTAGATCAGGTCGAAGTTTACCCTCGTCTTGTCTGTGGGAAGAAATGATAACGAAGGTGCAATAACCAGGTTTTTATCAAATTGCAGATCCCGGAAACTATTGGCGTCCTCATACCCGATATTCAACCGGTATAAGAGGGACTTGTCCTTTGTCAGTGGCCCTGTGAAATCACCGAGGGCACGTAAGGTGTTAAAGCTCCCGGTAGAAAAGCTTACTGAATTCCTGACTTCATCGAGGGGTTTTTTAGTGACCCTGTTGATCACTCCTCCGGGAGATGCATTACCGAATAGGGCCGAAGAAGGGCCTTTGAGTACTTCTACCCGTTCCAGGTAATTGGCAAGAGGCTGTTTCCAGAACCCTGTGGAAGTACGCATCCCGTTGAGGAGCTGGGTGTTGCTCCCGCCATTGATACGGTATCCCCTGATGATAATATCGTCGTAAAACGTATTCTGGTTTACACCGCTGAAGTTCTTTACAAGATCCCCGACACGCATGGCGCCCTGGTCTGCGATCAGTTCTTTAGTGGCGTAAGAGACGGCCTGCGGTAAATCTTTCAGTGCAATTTCGGTTTTAGCCCCTACGAAGGACGTCGTGTTTTTATAACTTTTTTCCTTTCTCCCGATAACTTCCACGGTTTGCAGTGTGGTTACGTTTTCTGCCATTTGAAAACGGAGTGTGAGTATTTGTCCGGATTCGAGAGAGACAGCCCGTTCCTGGGGAATAAATCCGATTTCGGATATAAAAATGGTATAGTCTCCAGGAGGAATATTACGAATTTCAAAGTGGCCGTTCTCATCGGCAGAAGTACCGCGTTTTAATTCTTTGATGAGAATGTTTGAAAAAGCAGCAGGAGTATCGGTTCCATTGGTGATTCTTCCTGTAATTGTCGCCTGTTCCTGAGCCGGTACTATACCATGGAGCAGTAATGTGCAAAGAAGCATGTAAAATTTTATATGCATAATGATGGAGGTCTGTTTTTGTTTAGCGACGCGAAAATACCGATTATTTATAATTGGTATAAATAAAATTAAAATATTTTTTTCATTCAGCAATATCCGTATTAGAACGAGAGATCTCAATGGGTTTGCCTTATAAAGAAAATGATAATTTGAGGGAGTAATTATTTTTTTGTTCTCAATTATCAATAGGGAGTGTTGGTAAATCTTTAATATGTAACCATCAGAAAGCCATGCATTTTTACTACATTTATGTGATTCATTTATAAAACCAGATATTTTATGGAGACCAATACTATTTTTTTGCCGATTATTATGGCGATTCTTGGTCTTGTTTTTATGCTCATCAAAGCGATGTGGGTAAAAAAACAGGATGCCGGAAATGAAAAGATGAAATCCATTTCTGAGAACATCAAGCAGGGAGCGCTTGCTTTTTTGCAGGCCGAGTATCGCCTCCTATTCATTTTTGTAATTATAGCGGCTGTTGCTCTTGGGGTAATAGCCTTTTTTGTGCCTACAACGCATTGGCTTATTATCGTAGCCTTTGTCTTTGGTGCTTTTTTTTCTGCCCTGGCAGGAAATATCGGAATGCGTATTGCAACGGAAAGTAATGTGCGTACTACACAGGCGGCCAGGACAAGCCTGCCACAGGCACTGAAAGTGTCGTTTTCCGGCGGAACGGTTATGGGACTCGGCGTTGCGGGGCTTGCGGTACTCGGATTGAGTTTGTTCTTTTTGTTGTTTACTAAAATGTTTCTCACCGGGGAGGCTGGATTTTATGAAGAGATGACCGTAGTGCTTGAAGCTCTTGCAGGTTTCTCACTTGGCGCCGAATCTATAGCGTTGTTTGCACGTGTCGGCGGGGGAATATATACCAAAGCGGCCGATGTCGGCGCCGATCTTGTGGGAAAGGTGGAAGCCGGGATTCCCGAAGATGATCCGAGAAACCCTGCCACCATAGCGGATAATGTGGGCGATAATGTAGGGGATGTAGCCGGGATGGGGGCCGATCTTTTCGGGTCATATGTTGCCACGGTACTGGCATCTATGGTGCTGGGAAATTATATTATCAGGGAGATGACAGAGCGTAATGGAAGTTTTACTGATGCTTTCGGAGGTATGGGGCCGATCCTGCTTCCGATAGTCATTGCCGGTGTGGGTATCATCGCTTCGATCATAGGTACGTTTTTCGTGCGTATCAGCAGTAACGACGTGAGGGAGGCACAGGTACAACGGTCTTTGAATACCGGAAACTGGATTGCGATAATACTGACGGTGTTAGCTTGTTACTTTCTTATTCGATGGATGCTTCCGGAGACGCTTCATATGAAATTTTTCGGAGAAGGATATAAAGAGGTCCCCGGGTTACATGTGTTTTTTGCTACGATTATCGGTCTTGCCGTAGGGGGGCTGATCTCATTTTTCACCGAATATTATACCGGACTTGGTAAAAAACCGGTACTCGATATTGTGAGGAATTCCTCCACCGGTGCGGCAACTAATATTATTGCCGGGCTGGCAACAGGGATGAAATCTACTTTTTCTTCAGTGCTTCTGTTTGCCGTTGCGATCTGGGGGTCTTATGCGCTTGCCGGTTTTTACGGCGTGGCCATAGCGGCATCGGCTATGATGGCGACTACAGCCATGCAGCTTGCTATTGATGCTTTCGGTCCCATTGCGGACAATGCCGGAGGGGTGGCTGAAATGAGCGAACTTCCCGATGAGGTTCGCGGACGCACCGATATTCTGGATTCCGTAGGGAATACCACTGCGGCAGTAGGTAAGGGTTTTGCCATAGCCTCTGCAGCCTTGACGGCTTTGGCGCTTTTTGCAGCGTATGTAACCTTTACCGGTATTGATGGTATAAATATTTTTAAAGCAGATGTTCTCGCCGCTTTGTTTATAGGGGGAATGGTACCTGTAATTTTTTCTGCGCTTGCAATGCAGAGTGTCGGTAAGGCGGCGATGGAAATGGTGAAGGAAGTCCGGCGTCAATTCAGGGAAATTCCCGGGATTATGGAAGGAACCGGAACCCCCGATTATGGCCGGTGTGTGGATATATCCACACAAGCAGCTTTACGGGAGATGATCCTGCCCGGCGCCATAGCAATTCTCTCTCCTGTGCTTATAGGTTTCGTAATGGGAGCAGAAGCGCTCGGAAGCTATATGGCCGGTGTTGCAGTATCCGGTGTGGTATGGGCTATATTCCAGAATAATGCCGGCGGAGCCTGGGATAATGCAAAGAAATCATTCGAAGCCGGTGTGGAGATCGATGGCGTAATGACTTTTAAGGGGTCCGATGCACACAAAGCAGCTGTTACCGGGGATACGGTAGGAGACCCTTTTAAGGATACCTCAGGGCCTTCGATGAATATCCTCATTAAACTGACTTGCCTTGTGGGCTTGGTCATAGCCCCTATTCTCGGAGGACATACGGATGATGGAGCCGTAGGGCAGGCAGAAAAAGTGCCGGTAGTGATCGAAGTACAGACGGTAGATGCCGGTGACGATGTGGAAGCAGCAAAATCTGTAGCTTTTGTATTCGAAAGAAAGCAGGAAGAATGAAGCTGTAGCTATAAACGATAGTAACAAAAAACCTGCACACGAGCAGGTTTTTTTATAGTGATATGTGTAATAGGATAATTACAATCTGTGTACTTCTGGATTTTCTCCCGGTTTTCTGGGCATGGTCCGGAAAATGTGGTCCCATAACGGAGAGGATACCCCGAATGCCCTGTCCGGCTCCCTGTAATGGTGTATGGAGTGATGGAACCATAGTACTTTAAGGAAATTGTTAGGTACTTTGAAAGCATGTACCGAATAATGTACGCCGAGGTATGCGTTGTATCCCATGAGGAATCCTGCTAAAAAACCGAAGGCGTAATCACCCATAACCGCTCTGTACAGAATGAAAAATACCGTAGCGATGATCAGGCTTAACAGCGGTGGCATTGCCAGTCTCGATTTATCTTTGGGGTAATCGTGATGAACCCCGTGCATGGTGTATGCTATTTTTTTTCTTTTCTCCGTAGTGGCGGGCATGTGATAAAAATACCGGTGCATGATATATTCGATCAGGGTAAAGAAGAGCATACCTGCTGCAAACAATAGAATCATTTGGGGAGCCTGGAAACCTTTTTCGACGATGCCGTAATAGATAAGTGCAGCAGCAATTACCGTAAAAATGATCAGAGGCATCGAAATATGGGTATGGGTAAGCTTTTCCAGTACGGGATTGTTGAATAGTTTCGGAGAACCTTTGTGTTTAGGGCGTTTGTGTTTTGTTGCTTCCATAGGTATAAGGTTGAAAAGTTTTTATCACGAAGGCCGTTGTTTTTTACGCTTCTAAAGCGTCCGAACATTATGCTGTGTTGCGAACAGGTCTTTTTAGAAAAGCCCGTTGAGTTCGGCATCTATTTTCTGGATTACATCTCCCAGATCCTCCGGATTATCTACAAAATTAAGCTTATCTACATCAATAATCAAAAATTTTCCTTTTTCATACGTATGTGCCCAGGCTTCGTACCGTTCGTTCAGTCTGCTGAGGTAATCTATGGAAATGGAATTTTCGTATTCCCGGCCTCTTTTGTGGATCTGGCTTACCAGGTTGGGGATAGAACTGCGAAGGTATATCAGCAGATCCGGAGGCTGAACAAGATTTTCCATGAGCTCGAAGAGCGATTGATAATTACCGAAATCCCGGTTGGTCATCAATCCCATAGCGTAGAGGTTCGGAGCAAAAATGTAGGCATCCTCATATATGGTCCTGTCCTGGATAATGGTTTTTCCGCTTTCCCTGATTTGCAGTATTTGCCGGAAACGGCTATTCAGGAAGTAGATCTGGAGATTAAAACTCCATCGTTCCATCTGGGTGTAAAAATCATCGAGATAAGGATTGTCTACTACATCTTCGAACTGGGCTTCCCACTTAAAATGTTTGGCCAGTAATTTTGTCAGTGTTGTTTTTCCGGCACCAATGTTCCCGGCTATGGCAATATGCATGGTGTAAGTGTAATTGAGTGATAAATGTTTTTCTAATGTAAATATACAAGTTATCCTCGTTCGGATAAAATATATTTATCCTGTAGAGGGTACAAATATATTGCAATCTACCGGTATTGCTTTTTTTGATTGTGAGTGTGTTCTGAAATAATTCCCATTTCAGTTAAAGGGTGTTTCCTGTTTTGCTCGTTTGTTAATGGGGTCTGGCGGTTCGGTTTTGTGTCAGAGAAGGTGGGGTAGTCAGCGTGCTTTAATGTGATAAGTAATAAAAAAAACCGGAGAGCTATCCGGTTTTTTTATTAAAGCATTAATAGAATATTTATCAGGCAAGTACTGCCGTTTCCAAAGCTCTTTCAACAGCGTCTGCCCTGGATGATTCTATGGCAGTACCTTCTGCACGGAATATTTCAATATCGGTCATGCCCATGAAACCGAGAACGGCTTTAAGGTATGGCGGAATAAAATCGTATCCCTGGTTTGGTCCTTCAGAATAAACGCCCCCTGAAGCCAGGGCGATATATACTTTTTTGCCTGTAACCAGCCCTTCCGGTCCGTTTTCCGTATAGCGGAAAGTGATTCCCGCGCGGGCGATATGGTCTATCCAGGACTTCAGTTGAGAGGGAATGTTGAAATTGTACATCGGAACATCGAGTACGATAATATCTGCTTCAAAGAGTTCCCGAACAGCACGCTCGGAAGGCTGGACGGCTCTGATATTTTCGGGGGTCCTGTCTTCTTCCGGTGTGAAGAATGCCGTCAGGGTCTCGCTTTGCAGGTGAGGGAATGCTTCTCTTACAAGGTCTCGTTCCTTTACCCTGACCTCCGGATGAGATTCCTTGAGCCTTTCCACGATGGCATTACCCAGTTTGGTACTATATGAATTCTGGCCCTGAAGACCGGACTTGATGTGCAAAATATTTTTCATGTCGCAATTTTTGTTCAAAAATACATATATTTACTGTGTAAATTATAGTACTTAACCAAAGGTGAGTACTAACCTTTGGGTAACCAGGCTTAGAAAAAGATAGGATATGAGAGAAAAGATTTCGGCTGAAATATGTCAAAAGCGGTTAAAAGGCATTGATGATGCCCTTTATGCTATAGGAGGTAAATGGAGACTAAAGATTATCATTGCATTACGGGAAGGCTGCACACGTTTTAATGAGATCCAGCGGACTATAGGGATTTCAGCAAAAATGTTGTCCGTAGAATTAAAAGAACTCGAATTGAATGGTTTTTTAACACGGGAGGTGCATACCGGCCATCCTGTTGTGGTGTCGTATAAAATTACCGAATACAGTAATACCTTAGAGGAAGTTCTGGATGCTTTGAGTGCCTGGGGAGAGCAACATCGGGAGAAAATAAGGCGGGAGCGTTCGTGATTGTCTGTGTTTTTTAGATATACGGTGTTTTATGACATATAGTACGATCTATAAAGAAAAACCTGTGATCGACCGCGGTTAAAACAAAAGAGGTTGTCTAAAAAGGCAGCCTCTTTTTTTTGTTATAAGGTTTTGTGTTTGTAAATTTAAGCATGAGCCGAAAAGTCACCTGGAAGATCTACGACCAAGGGCAGTTGAGCCTGCTTCCGCCCAGTTATGATGACCTAGTTCCTCAGAACCATCCTGTACGTATTGTCAACACGATTTTGGACTCGGTAGACCTGAGCAGCCTGGAAAAGACCTATCGTGGAGGCGGTACATCGAGCTATCATCCCAAAGTATTGCTAAAAATTTTAGTGTATGCCTATTTGCGCAACCTGTATTCTTCGCGTAAAATAGA
>NZ_FPJE01000020.1 GCF_900119185.1 Sinomicrobium oceani
TGGCCTCTACTTCATAAGAGGTCAGCTGGTAACGTTGAAAAAAAGCGATGTACTTGCTTACGGTATTACGGGAGATCCCCAACTGGGAACTGATCCGGCGCTTACTGACCCCGGCACTGTATAACTTGAATATCTTTTTTACTTTTCGCATTTCTATTTGTTTGTTGGCCATAATCTTTTTAACAAAAAAAGACTATTGCGCACACTTCAAATAGAATCGATTTTTAGTGGTTCACTTTCATCCGTTTTAGGTGGTTCACTTTCACCCGCTGTGCTATGCTCACTTTCACCCGTTTTTAGTGGTATACTATATCCGTTTTTTGCAAACAGATCAAGGATTATGAGGGACGTTTGTCATACGCCAGGGATTTATTGTCGACCCGGCAAATCGATCCTTTGGATTACCGGGATATGAAGTCGGATTACGGGGAGGAGATCAGCAAACTCGAAGGCAATTTGGCCAGAATAAGTAATGAAACAGAAGATGTGGAAGGATTGCTTAACGAAGGCATTGACGAGCTGTTAAAACTCAATAATTGCTTTAAACACGGGGGCTGGGAAGAATCCCGGAGCCTGATCGGTTCGATTTACCCTGAAAATCTGACATTTGACGGATTTTCATTTCGAACCGCAAGGGTTAACGATGTAGTAGATATTATCTACCACATTAACAGCATATTACCTCCAAATAAAAACGGGACAAAAATGGATTTTTCCACTTTGTCCCGTCAAGTGACCTCGGCAGGATTCAAACCTGCAACCTTCTGAGCCGTAATCAGATGCGCTATTCAGTTGCGCCACGAGGCCTTTTTGCGGGTGCAAATATATTCTTTTTTATATGGCATACAAAGAAAAAACGATGAAAATTATTCTGATGCCCGTTAACTTTAAAATACACTGGCTGTTACGTGTCAAAAAAAATATACGATTCTCAATCGCGTTACAAATTTATGGAATTATCCGTAATTTGTATGGCATAAATGAAAAACGTTAAAAATGAAGTTTGGAAAAGTAGATCATCCGGAAACCGTAGATTTTTCTTTCCCCGAAGACCATCCCGCAACCGCGGGGGTGTTGGCCGGTAATAATAAAGGAAAGCCTGCTAAAATCTATGTCGGTTGTGCCAAATGGAACCGTCAGGATCTGAAAAACTTTTACCCGAGAGGAACCAAAGACGAGCTGGCTTACTACGCGACCCAATTTAATGCTATTGAAATGAATGCGACCTTCTACAGGAATTTCCCGCCGTCGCAATTTGATTCATGGTATGAGAAAGTGCCGGAAAATTTCCGTTTTTTTCCGAAGGTAAACCAGATGGTGAGTCATATGAAAAGATTGCTCGACGTTAAGGGCCCGGTAGACGAATACCTGGATGGCGTGGTGCATCTGAAAGAAAAACTGGGAACTGTCTTTTTGCAGATGCACAACAATTTTGCCCCCAAGAATTTTGACAGGGTAGTGAGCTTTGTCGAATACTGGCCGAAGGAAGTGCCGCTTGCCCTGGAGTTCCGGCATACCGATTGGTTCAACGATACCAGGGTTTCCGAAGAACTGTATCATCTGCTCGAAGAGAATGCTATGGCCAATATCATTGTCGATACTGCCGGAAGAAGAGATCTCATGCACATGAGACTGACCAATAATGAAGCTTTTGTGCGGTACGTAGGTGCAAATCACGTGAGCGATTATGACAGGCTTGACGACTGGGTCGGAAGATTGAAAAAATGGGTAGATGAAGGCCTGGAGCATATTCACTTTTTTGTACATCAGAATCTGGAGAATGCCTCCCCTTTGTTATCGGCTTACCTGATCGGGAAACTCAATGAAGAACTGGGGAGTAGCCTGATTATTCCGCATACGCTGGTCGATGCACAGCAAAAGCTGTTTTAAAGTTCTTTTATAAATTTCGCGTCATTGCAGGGATGAAATGCGATAAAAATTAGGTTAAACTATTGCGAAGTACAATCAGGTATGTTAACTTTGTAATCAGATGTATTGTTATTTGCAGGTATGAGTGATATTACAGAAATTGTTGATTCTCTTGAGAATAGGGTTAGCAGATTGCTTCACAAAATGGAGATTTTGAAGCAGGCTAATCTTAAACTTACGGAAGAATTGGCAGATTCCGCAAAGGTCATAAGGGAAAAAGAGTCCGTTATAACCGGGTGGGAAGAGAAATATAATGCACTCAAACTGGCTAATGCAATGTTGGGCAGTAATGAAAGCAAAACTGAAACTAAGCTTAAGATAAATACTTTAATACGGGAGATCGATAGCTGTATAGCACAACTCTCGGAATAATACTCTGTAAAAACCGTGTATGGATAAGCTCAGAATAAAGATTTCGATAGCAGATCGCGTCTATCCGCTTACCATAGACCCCGACCAGGAAGAAGGGTTGCGAAAAGCGGCAAAGAGTATTGAAGGGCTTGTAAAACAGTTTGAACAGAATTATGCCGTTAGGGACAAACAGGATGTGCTGGCCATGTGTGCCTTACAGTTTGCCTCGCGGCTGGAACAGGAAAGTATAAATGAAGAAAGAGGAGACGAAGAAGTAAAAGAACGTCTTGAGGCGTTAAACGAACTGCTTCAATCCAAACTTAGTTCATAAAAACGAAGTTCTTTAAATAACATAAAGGTACTGCCTACATTGGTGTAATTGTTTGATAAACTCAACGCTATTCAATTAGAAAGGGTGAGTCTCGGTTGTAAAAGCATGCCGTTTCCGGTTTTTCCGGATGAACGGATCCTTGATCAGCCGGTTAACCCTAAACTTGTTTTTTGGGAGTTTATACATAACCCTTGCCGATGTAGGCTTTTTTTTTAAAAGCGAAAACAAGATGGATACAACTATGATTATTGTTGCGGGTATAATTGGCGTGGCCCTGGGGTTTTTCATCGCCAAAATTATGGAAAAGAAAAACGCCTCTAAAATATTGGCAGGAGCCAAAAGAGAAGCGACATCCATTGTAAAGGAGGCCAAAACAGAAGGAGAGAGTATAAAAAAAGATAAGATATTCCAGGCCAAGGAAAAGTTTCTGGAGTTAAAGGCAGAACACGAGAAAGTCATTGTAGCAAAAGACAAGAAGATTGCCGAAATAGAAAAGAGAACACGCGATAAAGAGGCACAGGTAACGGGTGAACTGACCCGAAATAAAAAACTCAACGATGAACTCGAAACTAAACTGAAGGATTATGAGTACAGGGTGGAGATCCTGGACAAAAAGCAGGCAGAGGTAGAGAAGCTTCACAAGAGCCAGGTAAAGCAACTCGAGATCATATCCGGACTGCCGGCAGAAGAGGCAAAAAGCCAGCTTATAGAATCGCTGAGAGCTGATGCCAGAAGCGATGCTATGAGCTATGTGCAGAATACACTGGAAGAAGCCAAGCTTACCGCGCAGCAGGAGGCCAAAAAGGTCATCATCAATACCATACAGCGTATAGGTACGGAAGAAGCGGTAGAAAACTGTGTTTCCGTGTTCAACCTGGAGTCCGACGATATCAAAGGTAGGATCATCGGCCGGGAAGGACGTAATATACGCGCTTTGGAATCCGCTACGGGCGTAGAGATCATCGTAGACGATACCCCGGAAGCCATCATATTGTCCTGTTTCGATTCGGTACGAAGGGAGATCGCCCGTTTGTCACTTCACAAACTGGTTACCGACGGACGGATACACCCTGCGCGTATCGAAGAAGTGGTACAGAAAACAACCAAACAGATCGAAGAGGAAATTATCGAAGTAGGGAAAAGAACGGTTATAGATCTCGGTATTCACGGACTCCATCCGGAACTGATAAAAATGGTAGGACGTATGAAGTACCGTTCTTCTTACGGACAAAACCTGTTGCAGCACTCCCGTGAAGTGGCTAAGCTGTGCGGGGTAATGGCAGCAGAACTCGGTATAAACCCTAAACTGGCGAAACGGGCAGGATTGCTTCACGATATAGGAAAAGTTCCGGAATCCGAAACCGAAATGCCGCACGCTATACTCGGTATGGAGTGGGCGGAAAAATACGGGGAGAAACCGGATGTTTGCAATGCCATAGGGGCACACCACGATGAAGTGGAGATGAAATCGCTTATAGCACCTATCGTACAGGTTTGTGATGCCATCAGCGGTGCAAGGCCCGGAGCGAGACGACAGGTATTGGATTCTTATATACAACGCCTCAAAGACCTCGAAGATATCGCATTCGGTTTCCACGGTGTCAAAAAGGCGTATGCCATACAGGCCGGTAGAGAATTACGCGTTATCGTAGAGAGCGAAAAGGTAAATGACGATAAGGCAGCAGAACTCTCTTTCGAGATTTCACAGAAGATCCAGACCGATATGACATATCCTGGACAAGTGAAAGTTACCGTGATCCGCGAAACGAGGTCGGTGAATATTGCCAAGTAAGAAGAAAAGAAGTTAAAAGATAATGAAAACGGGGCCCTGTCTTGCACAGGCCCCGTTTTGTTTTTTGTCAGCAAAGCAGGCCTTAAAGCGTATGGTGGAGGCTGAGCTGTAATTGTCCTTTGTCGACCGTATTGGTAGATTGCCGCATATATCCGGCCTGTACCCTAAGCTGATCGGTGATGCTGTATCCAAGTGCCGTATACAGGCGGTTTCTGTCGAAAATCTCTACCGTATTTCCATGGCCCGTATCTTTTTGTCCGTTGATAAAAACTTCGTTGTACAAGGCAATATAAACCGCACCCTGATCAAGGGTGGTACGGTTTACCGGGACATTCAGGAAGAGGTTATACCGGATCCTGGTCCGGAAATCCTGATTTTCAACCCATCGCTGTTCATAACGGAAACGGTGGGTCAGGTGAAACCGGTCCGCAAGTCGGTGAGGAAGCAAGGCTTCCTGGTACACCCTGCTTTCTTTACGGGTTGTACCGGAAGAACCGTAAGTGCCTGATAATACATAAGCATAACCAAGAGTAAATTTGATATTGGCTTTTTCCGGCTCGTATGTCGCTCCCCCACGTAGAAGAAGCTGCTCCAGGTCGCCTATCATATCCCAGTTCCGATATTGGAGATCTCCCTGAAGACCAAACCTGCTGTTTTGAAAGGTAGTATTCCAGAAATACATATACCATGCGCCTGTTTCGTTTTCATTGACCTGCGCAGTAGCATGGTCAGGAAATGAGAGATAAGCGATCAGAGCAAGGAAAAAGACTGTTTTTCTCATAGGTGTTTAACGTTTGTGAGTTATATGATACAGGTCAGGTGGTGGTATTGTAGGCTGTGGAAGGCAAAGCAATGCCATGCGGTTTGGACAGGAGTAATCCTGTCTACGAGCGTTGTATACAACCGCTGAAGGAAGGGGGAAAACCCGGAATCGGGGAAACGGATCTTAATCCATTTCCCTGAGTTGCGCGAGTTTTGCTTTCCATAAAGAAAGTGTTTCTTTATGTCGGTTTATATTCTTGTTGACTTCCCTGACGATAGGGTTGTTGTCATCGGCATTGATAAACTGGAGGTTGTTTTCCAGCTGACGGATTTCGCCTTTGACTTCGTCGATCTTACGACGGATGAAAATGATCTCGTTATTGATGAGGTCTTCCTGATCGGCATTGGCGAGTACTTCCAGTTTATTACCGTATTTGATAAGTTCGATGTCGCGTTTGGCAACATTTAGTTTCTTGAAGAGCGCGTCGATAATCTTGTTGAATTTCCCTTCTATATTCTTTTTAAAGTAAGGGACACGACCGTAAGAGCGCCATTCGGAAATAAAGTTTTTCACCGTTTCGATATCCTCATCGTGATTACCGGTAAGCTGGAATTTCCGCAGTCTGTCGAGCAGGGCTTCTTTGGCATTATAGGCCTCCGTTTCTTCCTGGCTGCCGTCCTGCTTATGCTTGTGAAGCCTGTCGAAATAATGGTTACAGGCCGCTTTGAACTCTTTCCATATCCGGTCCGAGTATTTGCGGGGTACATGTCCGATCTTTTTCCAGTCGGACTGTATTTTTTTCATAAGTGGAGTTACGACTTCCCATTCGTCACTATCCTTGTTTTCCTGTGCTATACGGATGAGCTCCTGTTTTTTGGCCAGGTTGTCCTGTTGGTCTTTTTTCAGGGCTTTGTAGAACTCATTCTTCCTGCGATTGAATTTTCGTACTGCTGTTTTAAAGGCTGTCCAGGTCTCTTCGTTTACTTTTCTGGGTACTCTTCCTGCATTAAAGAAGGCTTCCCGGAGTGCTTCCATCTCCTTGATCTGTCTTTGCCATTGGCTATGAGCGTCGATCTCGTTGTTTGCAATATCATTGATTTTCGCAATTATTTCTTCTTTTCTCACGAGATTCTGCTCATGGATCTCATCCATGTTCCTGAAATAATCCTGCCTTCTTTCATGGATGGCCCTTGTAGCTTCGCTGAAACGGTTCCATACGTCTTCCCGGTGTTCGCGGTCTACCGGACCGATTTCTTCCTTCCAGATTTTGTGCAGGGACTGCAACTCCCGGAATGCCGTATTGATGTCGGGTATTTCTGCCAGTTCTTCCGCTCTTGCTATCAGCTTCTCCTTTTCTTCCAGGTTGTGTTTGAAGTCGAGATCCCTGAGGTCGCGGTTGATATCGAGAAAATCGTAGAAACGCTCCACATGGTGCTGGTAAGTGCGCCATACGTCATTGTAGTTCATACGGGGGATAGGCCCCGCTACTTTCCAGCGTTCCTGCAGCTCTTTGAAATGTTTGTAGGTGGTATTGATGTCCTCTTCCACATTGATAAGCCCCTTGAGCTCCTCTATGATCTCCTGTCGTTTGGAGAGGTTGTTCTTCAGGTTCTGCTCCAGGTTTTTGTAGTAGGCATTACGCTTTTCCCTGTATTCGCCATAAACCTTGTTGAATTTCTGTTTTACAGGACTGGTGTAACGAAAATCTATTTCATTTCCACCATCGTTAAGAAATTCTTCCTTCTTTTCTTCGAGCAGTTCCTGGTACTTCAGGTCAAATTCGTATTTAATACCGTCAACATGTTCTTTTATCGCCTGGATTTTTTCGTTTTTAATGAGTTTTTCCAGTTCGTTGACCAGTTTGTCCATATTCATGGCGTGATAGTCCAGTACCGGGATAGAATGCCGTTTTACATTGTCCTCGTCTTCGGCATCTTCGGCATTGGATTCGTCTATCTCGTTGAGAACCTCCGCATCGTTTACCTCCACGGCATCCGGGCTTGCCTGGCCTGCTGTCTCCTCCGTCTTGTTTTCCGCCGCTGTTTCGGGAGTAGTCGTCTGCTCTACGGCAATTTCTTTATCTCCTTCGATATGGTCGGAAGCATCATTCTCCTCTGCATGGTGCAGGTTGCTGTCTTTTTGGTCTAACATCTTAAAAATGTTTAGGGTTCATCATCACTTTAGAACGTGAAAGATACTAACAACTCTCAAAATAGCAAAACTTTTAAAGCTTTTAGAAACCCCTAAAGGTAAAATACAGGCATGTTTTTTAGGGAAACGATGATTTGGATAGGAGGAGCTCCTGGGGTGTCATTAATGGGGTACCAGGTTCATGGGTTAATGAGAAGTGAAACTCCGGAATAACGGAGCAACTCCGTAACTCCACAGACCAAATAACTCAAGAACCAACCACAGTAGCCCGAGCTCAGCGTTTTCAGCCTTTATCTTAATTTCGTGTGCTTTGTGTTACCCTTTACCTCGGAGGGGTATTCCAGATCTCCCAGGCTTTCTCGGCCTGAAAACGAAGCATCTGCAATCCGTTACTGGTAGTTGCTCCTTTTTCCTTGCCTGCTTTCAGAAACGAGGTTTCTGCCGGGTTGTAAATAAGGTCATACAGCAGGTGTTCCGGTCCTATAAGATCATAGGGGAGCTGCGGTCTGTCTTCGACGTTCGGAAAAGTTCCCAGGGGCGTACAGTTGATGATCACCGTATGAGACCTCATGATCTTTTCGTCGAGGTCGTAATAAGAAAACTGTCCTTCTTCCGGTTTACGCGAAACAAAAGTATAGGCAATACCCAGTTCTCTAAGACTGAATGCAATAGCTTTTGAGGCTCCTCCCGTACCGAGGATCAGTGCTTTCCGGTGGTCTTTTCGCAATAAAGGTTGTAAGGAAGCCTGGAAACCGTAATAATCGGTATTGTATCCTGTGAGTTTATCCTTTTCGATCTTAATGACATTGACAGCACCGATCTCTTTCGCTTTGTTGCTCAGTCCCGAGAGGTACGGTATAACAGCCTCCTTGTAGGGAATAGTGACATTACAGCCCATAAGATCGGGGTGTTCCCGGAGGGTCTCCGGAAATTCACGGATATCCTGAAGGTCAAAATTGACATAGGTATGATCCGTCAGTTGTAATTTTTCAAATTTTTCCCGGAAATAAACCTGGGAGAAGGAATACGATATGTTTTTTCCGATAAGTCCGAATAGTGGCATATATTCTTTTTTTGTTCAGAGCCCTGCCGGAGCGGCATTGGTGTTTAAGGGCCGTTTAGCAAAAAGTTTAGGTGTTGATCCTTTTAGTGTACCTCCCGTACCATTCCAGAGCAAGTACGATCAAGACTCCAAATATAATAAAACCTATGGCACCCCAGGTCTCGGGGGAAGAAAAATCGGGAATATATCTTTCGTAGTTCTGTATAATACGGTGCCCTTCACTGTCCAGGATATAGCTGCCGTTTTCGTGCATCCTGTACATCGTTTTTTTCCAGGGCCAAACGACCCCGAGCGATCCCGTAATAAAACCTATGATAATAGCCGTAGTTATATTTCTGAAATGTTTGAGAACGTAGCTCAGTAAATGGGAGAGGGTTACAAGTCCGGTCGCCGATCCGAGGGTGAATACGGCGAGTATCGTAAGAATGTTCAGCCGTTCCTGGTTTTGCAGGAAGGAGAAATCGCCCCGGAATATTTCGGCCATGGTATCGTACAGTGCATTAACCGAATCGACGAGCAACAGTACGTAATTTCCCAGCAGGATGAGTATAAAAGAGCCGGAGAGCCCGGGGAGTGTCATCCCGGAAACACTGATAATCCCGCACAGAAAGACGAAGAACAGGTTGGTGTTTTCCCTTGCCGGACTCAGGAAACTGATCGATATCCCGGCGATAAGCCCTATAACGGCCGATATCACGGTTTTGCGATTCCAGGAAAACCCCCGGGAGATGTAGTAGATCGACCCGATGATCATTCCGAAAAAGGCAGCCCAGACATAGAGTTCTTTCCGGGCAATAAAATAATCGAGTATCCGGGAAACGCTGAAATAGCTGACCAGCATACCGAAAATAAGAAGCCCCAGAAATTTTCCGTTGATATAGCGGTAAAATGACCTGAACCTCCCGTTAATGAGAAGTTTAAAGGCCTTCAGGTTAACTTTTTGAAGCGAATAGATAAATTCCTCGTAAAATCCGGCTACAAAAGCTACAATACCACCGGATACGCCGGGCACCTTGTTGGCGGCCCCCATAGCGAGTCCTTTGATGACCAGAAAGATCTGGTCGCCTGGTGTTCTGTAGCTGTTCATTAGCTTTTCTGAGCTTTTACGGCAATTTTTTCCAATAAATATATGGTAAAAAACCCTGCCAGTGCAAGTAGACATGCAATAAGCAGCTGGCTGTCTCCGTCGACATGGAAAGGAGAGATACTGCGCTGCAGTACGGGTACTTCCTGCTGGTGTGAGTTGATACGCCAGGTCAGGGTTTCTTTCCAGGGCCATATCTTGTTGAGTGACCCGATCATAAAACCGGTGAGCAGCGCAAGAGTGGTGTTTTTATGATGTTTGAACATCCAGTGGAGCGCTCCCGAAAAAACCTTAATGCCCAGCAAGGCTCCAATGCCAAAAACGGCAAGTTTGGAGAATGCCTGCCCCAGTACCTGCATATTTCCTTCAAACAAGCCTTCCCGTAACTGATTGATCGTGTTGATAACAATCTCGTACGAACCCATAAGCAACAGGATAAATGCTCCGGAAATTCCAGGCAGGATCATGGCAATGATGGCAATGAAACCCGAAAGGAAAAGATAGGTGTAACCATCGGGGGAAGATACCGGATGTGCAACGGTGATGTAATAGGATACGATACCACCCAGTACTGCCGCTATGATTACTTTTGCCGACCAGCGGGTAATTTGTTTTCCTATAAAATAGATACTGGCGATAACCAGTCCGAAAAAAAACGACCATACGGCGATGGGATGAGTGTCGAGTAACCAGCTTATGAATCGTGCCAGGGAAAATATACTGATAGCGATCCCGGTGACGAGTGCCAGCAGGAAATTCCCGTTAATACTGGTCCACATGGCTCTGAAGCCACTTTTTTTCCATAGTTTAAGTGAGGAAAAGCTGATATTGTTGATAGATTGTATCAGCTCCTCGTATATCCCGGAAATAAATGCTATAGTTCCCCCCGAAACGCCGGGGACGACATCGGCGGCTCCCATAGCCATTCCTTTAAGAGTGATGATCAGGTAATCCAGTAGCCTTCTTTGCATGTGCTGTTCTTTGACGAACAAAAATAGGTAATTTTAAATAGAAGCCTTTTTAAAATCTGTTATAAAATTCTTAACGGTCTTACTGTCAAATACCGATGGGAAGAGCTCTTCCAGGATAATCTGTTCGTCGTAGTTATCGGTAAGTGCATTTTTCAGATGCGAACGTCCTTTACGGTAATCGGACAGGGTAAAATAGAGGCCTGCGATACGGTATTCCAGACATGCTTCCTTCGGATAAAATTCCAGGGCCTGCAACATCACGTGTACTGCATTTTCGAATTCCCCTATTTTTACGAGGATGTCACACCATGAAGTCCAGGTCTGGAGCTCGTAATTTCCGAGTTCTATGGTTTTCTGGTACGAGATGTCCGCTTCCTCGTAGAGATGCAGCTGTTTGTTGATCTCCGCACATCGCTTCCAGTAAGCGATGTTCTCACTGTCGATATTAAGAGCCTTGTTGATATAATACTTGGCTTTCTGGTAATTGAATTGTTTCAGGTAAAAATCGGTAATAGCTATCCAGCCCTTATCCAGCAGAGGGTCTTCATGGACGGTTTTGTAATAATACTGCTTGGCAATATTGTCATTACCGAGTTTTTCGTGACATTTTCCTATGCGCAGGTATGCAAAAGAGGTGGGGTCGTCCAGGCCGAGGGTAAGCTCGTAGTTGGCTATGGCTTCATTGTAGCGGCCGAGTTTTTCCAGTACTTTTCCTTTTTCCAGGTAAGCCCCTATGAACGTGTCGTCCGAAATGATGGCAAAATCAAAAGCGGCAAGGGCCTCCTTCAGCATTTTTTTATGAAAGTACTGTTTTCCTGCCTGGTGCCAGCCCACTTCACTGTACGGGTTACGTTCCAGGTAAGTGTTCAGGTATGAAATGGCTCCGTCGTGATCTTCGAGAAAATCAAAACAGTAAATAATATTGTAAAGCGCCGGGTAGTCTTCCGGGTCTTCGTCGAGACATTTTATAAAACAATCCTTGGCCTCGGCATACTGATCCAGAAAAAGGTGCTCCATACCGATCAGCGAATATACATCGGCACTGTCGTCCGTATACACCAGGGCCTCCTTAAGAAGCTCGATAGCCATGACGTGATTGTCCTTTTTGGAGTATATATTGGCCCGTTGTATGTAAATCTCTTCGTTGGACGTTTCTATCAGGGCGAGTTCGTCGAGCATTTTTTCTGCCACGTCAAACCTGTTTTCGAAGATCAGGACTTCGATATGCAGCAGTTTTAACGTCGTGGAAGAGGTGTGCTGTTCCAGTCCGATCTGTATGGCCTTTTTGGCCAGAGCCACTTTCCCCATATCGAGATAGTGGTGAATAATGTCCTCAAAATCATCCGCATCAAAAAAATAAACATCATTTGTTTTGAGCATGGACTCGAATTTCGAAATGGGAAAGTTTCGGTCTTCGTTAGAACTAAATGGCATAAGCATGCTTTTTTAGGATTCCACGTTAATAAATTTAGGAGTTGTGGTTTTTATTTCCAGCAAATTCCTCTATATGTTATCAACAAAGTAGTTAACATTAATCGTGCCATTGCTCCAGGAGCTCCAGGATAATGGCACATCCTTCCCGGATTTCACTTTCGGAAATGGTCAGGGGAGGGGTGATGCGCACTGCATCGGGCTCAAACAACAGCCAGAACAGTAACAGACCTCTTTTCAGCGACTCCAGGATGATGTAATTGGCAACATCGGCGTTTTTAACCATAATGGCAAGCATCAGCCCTTTGCCCCGGACCTCACGGATAAGCGGATGCGTGAGCAATGTACGAAAAAGGTTCTCTTTTTCCAGGGTCTCCTGTATAAGCCGGGTTTCCGTCACTTCGCGTAAGGTAGCCAGGCAGGCTGCTGCAATAACCGGATTTCCGCCGAAGGTCGTGACATGCCCCAGCTTAGGCCGGTCCTTGAGTTGTGACATCATGGCAGCAGATGCAGTAAAAGCACCGACGGGCATACCGCCACCCATGCCTTTTCCCATAACGAGGATATCGGGTACGATGCCGAAGTGTTCAAAACCGAAGAGTTTTCCCGTACGTCCGTATCCCGGTTGTATTTCGTCGAGTATAAGCAGGGTACCTGTCGCATCGCAGCGATTCCTTACCTTTTGAAGGTAATTGTCGTGTGGAAGAATAAACCCTGCCCCGCCCTGAATGGTTTCGAGCAATACAGCGGCTGTTTTCTCCGTGATTTTCTCCAGATCCTTTTCGTTGTTGAAGGTTATAAAACGGCTGCCGGGAATCAGGGGACGGAAGGCTTGTCTGCGCTCCTCATGTCCCATAACGCTCATCGAGCCCTGGGTGTTGCCGTGGTATGCGTTTGCGGCAGCTATGATCTCTGCCCGTCCCGTCACTTTTTTGGCCAGTTTCAGGGCTCCTTCTATGGCTTCCGTGCCGGAATTGACCAGGTAGGTGGTCTCCAACGGATCGGGAAGCATGGATGCCAGTAAACGGGTAAGTTCGACGGCGGGTTTCTGGATAAACTCTCCGTAGACCATAACGTGCATATACGTTTCGGCCTGTTGTTTTACCGCTTCGACGACCCTGGGGTGGCTGTGTCCGAGCGTGTTTGCCGATACACCGGCTACAAAATCCAGGTGTGGCTTTCCCGAGGTGTCATAAATATAGCTCCCTTTGGCATGCGATACTTCCATAGCCAGGGGATGCGGTGAGGTCTGTGCCTGGTAATTAAAAAAATCCTGTTTCATCATGGGCTTTCCTTGTTCGTCTTCGTCCTTCTAACGGCCCGTTCCCGCAGGCGTTTCTTTAGGTGCAGGGGGAACTTCTTTCTTTTCCGGAAGTATGGAATCGGTTTCCCTTACGGGAGCGATGCTGTCTGTCTTTACTTCCGGTATACTGTCATGCAGAGGAACTGCCGGTGTTAATGTGTCTCTTATGCCGGTACTGTCCGCAGGCTGTAGGATACTGTCTGTTTTTTCTCCCGGAGGGGGCAGTGTCAGAGAGTCTTTGGTTTTGTCTGTCGGAGCAATACGGTCCCGTAGACTGTCTTTTACGATCAGGCTGTCCGAAGTCTCTTTCGCGTCAGTCCGGATGCTGTCCGAAACCTTAGAGGGAGGGGGAACTGACTCTCGTGGTGGCAGGGTTGCTCCTTCGGTATCGAGGGCCTTTCGGTATTCTTCTTCTTCGGCTTCAATGTCAATAGGATTGTCGATTCCCCGTATTTTAACGAGCTCGACATTATTGTCATCCGCATCGAAAATATCATCTTTGGTCCGGATCATCTCATCGCCATACCAGACAAATCCACGGAGTTTCCGGGCATTTTCCGGAAGCTCGGCCTCCGGGTATAATACCGCATCGGGATTGATAAAGTAGGAGATATCCTGAATTTCACTGTTCTCGAGGGTAAACTGGATATTACCGCTTACATGCTTGTCGATACCGATGAGGTCGTTATTGTCATTACGGGTATAGTAAATGGATTCCGCGTTCTTGATGATGTCCACCACCCTGAGTTCGTTTTCCTCGAAATAGCCCAGCAGTTCTTTCCCTTTGATCTGATTATAACCGTTTTTGGAAAGGGAATCTTTCTGTATGACGAAAGCATTGTCCCAGACCCGGAGGGAATCCAGTTTTTCCGTTTCGGGATTGGATAGCAGGTTGATGCTATCGCCTGTCATTTGTGTTTCCCCCGACCATAATATGGGGCGGGTGATGAGTTGGGTGACCCCTGTTTTCTGGTTGGAGTGTATGGAGTCGCATTTTCCGCTGAGGTCCGATTTATAAAAACGGGCTTCCCGGAAGGCGCGGATAATACGGTTTTCCGGTTTACCCGTGACCATAAGGGTGTCTCCGTGGATGTATATGGAGTCCTGTTCGACCAGGTTGACCGCAACAGCCCTTTTAGTGATAAAAACAGAGTCTTTTTCTTTAAAAACCTCCGCATAATGGCCCTTGACGATCCCTTTGTTGACCGTATCGGTGATCTTGATGTTGTTCGTGGCCGAAGCAAAATTTTTCAACTGATTGAAATACAGGCTATCCCCGTTGATAATGCGGTTGTTGTAATCCACCCTGGAATTTTTAACGAAGTAGCCTTCTTCTTCTTCGGTCTTATAAAAACCTCTTTCGCAATAGATGGTATAATCTTCTCCGATTATGGTAGAGGGGCCGAACATATAGGCGTGTTTGGTGGTGGTGTAATAATCGAGACGCAGGGAATGCAGGTCGTATTCCGGGTTATCGATCTTAACATTTGTTATAAACTTACATTTTTTAGGGATGAGGTAATAGCGCCCTTCCTTACTGGTAAGTACGTTGGAGGAGTCCTTCACCGTACCGAACGAATTGTAATATGCCTCTTGTATGTTTCGGTCAAAGTAGAGCGTGTCCGTAGTAAGCGTTGCATCTGGGTTTTGTAGAACTACATTTTCTATGGCAATAGCAAGCTTTGTGTTTCCGTCGTATTCTAAATATTCGCTATTCATCTGAAGTGTATCGCCCTGTTGCAGGAATACGTTACCAAAGGCTTTCAGGAGGTTTTCTTTCTGGTAGAATACGGCAAGGTCGCACCAGAGATCAATCCCTTCGTGTTCAAATTGTACCTGCCTGTCGTCCCTGCTGAAAATAGAGGCTCCGGGATACTTTTCTTCATTCTGGTTGTATTCCCCGCTGTATATGATATTGATCTTCTTTTTCTTTTCCTGGGCGTTGAGGGCCAGGGTAAGCAAAGTCATAAGACCGACAATTATGTTCTTGAAAGCTACCGGCACGTCGTGAAATTTGTTTCAAAAATAGTTTTTTTGAACAAGGAAATTGCGGATTTAAGAGGAATTTAATAGAGGTAGGTGATATATTCCGGGTTGCAGGGTACAGGTGCCGGGATATAGGGCCTGCCTGTTGCAACCTGCAACCCGGAATCGTAAATCTACCTGTAGATCGTCTGGGTCCTGTCCGGACCTACGGAAACGATCTTCACAGGCACTTCCAGGTTCTCTTCCAGGAAGGTAATGTAATCCTGGAGCTCTTTAGGAAGCTGTTCTGCCGAAGTCAGTCCGGTAAGGTCCTGATCCCATCCTTTAAGTTCGGTATACATCGGAGTTACATTCTCTTCTTCTATAGAAAAAGGCATGTGCTCCGTAATTTTTCCTTTGTATTTATATGCCGTACATACTTTCAGGGTCTCGAAATTGGAAAGTACGTCGGCTTTCATCATCATCAGTTGTGTAACGCCGTTTACCTGTACGGCATATTTCAGTGCAACGAGGTCGAGCCACCCGCAACGACGAGGTCGTCCGGTAACTGCTCCGAACTCATTACCTATTTTAGCCATGCGTACACCGTCCTCATCGAACAGTTCGGTAGGGAAGGGGCCGCTGCCCACACGGGTCGTATATGCTTTGAATATCCCGAAAACCTCACCGATACGGTTAGGTGCTATACCGAGCCCGGTACATGCCCCTGCAGCCGTAGTGTTGGAAGAAGTAACGAAAGGATAAGTACCGAAGTCGATATCGAGCAGGGAACCCTGTGCGCCTTCCGCCAGGATTTTCCTGTTTTCTTTCAGTGAACTGTTCAGGAATTCTTCACTGTCGATAAAGGTGAGTTCTTTAAGTGTTTTAACGGCTTCGAAGAATTCCGCTTCCATTTCCGGCAGGTTGTACTGCAGATCTACTTCGTAATGACGGATCATATTCTCGTGCTTTTCCACCAGTGCACGGTACTGGGTTTCGAAAGTATCCAGCTCCAGGTCACCAACGCGAAGACCGTTCCGTCCCGTTTTATCCATATACGTAGGACCGATACCTTTAAGGGTAGATCCGATCTTGGCTTTGCCCTTGGCAGTTTCCGAGGCCGCGTCGAGAAGACGGTGTGTCGGGAGTATGAGATGTGCCTTTCTCGAAAGGATAAGCTTACTCTTGTAATCGATGTCAAATTGTTTCAGACCTTCGAGCTCTTTGACCAGCACGACCGGGTCTATGACCACACCGTTGCCTATGACATTGATGGCATTGGGATGGAAGATACCTGAAGGAATGGTGCGTAAAACGTGTTTGATCCCGTCAAACTCCAGGGTATGCCCTGCATTGGGACCACCCTGAAAACGGGCTATAATATCATAATCTTTGGTGAGGACATCTACAATCTTGCCTTTTCCTTCGTCTCCCCACTGGAGTCCGAGTAGTAAATCTACTGCCATGGTCTTGTTCGTGTTTATCTGATCTTTCGTTAATACAATATGGCGACTTCCGTCAGAAAAATAATGTGCTGTCCGGTAAAACCGAAAAGCCTGACAGGAAGCCTTAGGTCTTTATTATACGTTCGGGTATTATGATTTCTCCTCTTCTTTTTCCTTGGTAGCGTAAAAATAAAGGGAGTGATTGTGTATCTTGATATTAAAAACTTCTTCTATCGTCTGTTTGATAGACTGGATACGGGGATCGCAGAATTCCATCACCTCCCCGGTATCGGTAAGGATCACATGGTCGTGTTGCCTGTCAAAATACGATTTCTCGTAATGTGCCTGGTTTTGTCCGAACTGGTGTTTCCTGGCCAGCCCGCATTCCAGAAGTAATTCTATGGTATTGTACAGGGTGGCCCGGCTCACCCGGTAATTCTTGTTTTTCATTTTAATGTACAGTGATTCGATATCAAAGTGATCCTCACTGTCATATATCTCCTGGAGAATGGCATAACGCTCCGGTGTTTTCCTGTGACCGTTGTCTTCCAGAAAACGGGTGAAGACGTTCTTTACGATCTCCTGATTCTTCTTGTTGATTGTTTCATTTGTCATAACAAAGGACATCAAAAAATTAACACGCAAACTTACATATTTTTTTTCCGTTCCCGCAACATTTTCAGCATTCCGGAAAATTCGTAAGCTATTGGTATAAAATGTTTAAAGTGCAAAATCCGCCTGCTTATAACGTTTTTGCGTCAAATTGTAGGATAATAAACGATCCGCATAATACCGTACAAAATAAATATATCCGGAACACTTTGCCCCGGATTATCCGTTGTACAAAGATACGTAAAGATTTTGGTTTGAGATCATCCCTTTTTTACACACCTGTTAACGATACCGGGAGGACATAAACGACTTACAGTCTCGACACCTTGTCGATACCGTTTACTTTCTTCAGGTTTTCTATGAGTTTCCGCAGAATGGTATTGTTTTTTACTACAACGGTGATTTTACCGGAAAATATGCCGTCGTTGGTGTCGAAATTGATGTTTTTCATGTTGACGTGCATATTGTTGGAGATCACTTTGGTAACGTTGTTTACCAGTCCCATGTTGTCTATTCCGGACAGGCTGAGCATGGCTACGAATTCCTGTTGTGTGGAGTCTACCCATTTGGCCGAAATAATACGGTAGGCGTAATTGGATTGCAGTGCTATGGCATTCGGACAGTCCTTTTTGTGTACTTTGATACCCTCGTTGACCGTGATAAAACCAAAAACGTCATCACCGGGGATGGGGTTGCAGCAATTGGCCAGTTTATAGCTCAGCTTTTCCTCTTCCTTTCCGAAGACCAGCATATCGTATTTGGCGGTAACTTCTTCCTTGTGCAATTCTTCCTGCGGTGGGGCCGAAGGGGTTTTGCGCATCCGGTTCTTGAAGAAGTTGATAAAAGTATTGGTACGTGACGCCGCGAAGTTCTTGAGCATCTGGTTGTCGATCGTACCGATACCTACCCGGAAAAACAGGTCGAGACTGGTTTTTAGCTTGAAATACACGACCAGTTCGTTGACGACTTTTTCGCTCAGGGTTATTTTGAGATGTTTCAGTTTTCGGCGCAGGAGTTCCTTGCCCTCTTCGCCGATCTGTTTCTTATCTTCTTTGAGCGAAGTCTTTATTTTGGCCCTTGCCCTTGCCGTAGTGGCGTAATCGAGCCAGTTGGCATTGGGTTTGGAATGATCGGAGGTGATGATCTCCACCTGGTCCCCGCTTTTCAGTTCATAACTCAAAGGCACCAGTTTACTGTTTACACGGGCGCCGCGGGTATGCATACCTACTTCGGTGTGAATGTTAAACGCAAAATCGAGTGCGGTAGCCCCTTTGGGAAGCGATTTGAGTTCTCCCTTGGGCGTAAAGACAAAAATCTCTTTGGAGTACAGGTTAAGCTTGAACTCTTCCACAAAATCCACGGCATTCGCATTGGGGTTTTCGAGCGCTTCCTGTAACCTGTTGAGCCAGATCTCTATACCCTGTTCTTTCTGGTCGCCATGCTTGTATTTAAAGTGTGCCGCATATCCTTTTTCGGCAATTTCGTGCATGCGTTCGCTTCGGATCTGTACTTCGACCCAGCGTCCCTTAGGCCCCATAACCGTGATGTGCAGCGCTTCATACCCGGTAGATTTGGGAGAAGATATCCAGTCGCGAAGACGAACGGGATTGGGACGGAAATGATCGGTAACTATGGAATATATTTTCCAGGCGAGAAACTTCTCATTTGCCGCATCGGATTTATAGATGATCCGGATGGCAAACTTGTCATACACCTCGTCATAACTTACGTTCTGGACTTTCATCTTTCTTCGGATCGAGAAAATAGATTTTGGCCTTCCCTTGATCTGGTAATTCAGTCCTTCCTTGTCCAGGCTCTCCCGGATAACATCCGAAAATGAAGTGATATAGGCTTTCTGATCTTCTTTACTCTCTTCGACTTTACTGAGGATATCGTTATACACATCCGGTTCGGTATATTTCAGTCCCAGGTCTTCCAGCTCTGTTTTTATATTGTACAGGCCTATCCGGTGGGCCAGCGGAGCATAAATATACAGGGTTTCGGAGGCTATTTTTACCTGCTTGTGTTCCGGCATGGATTCCATGGTCTGCATATTGTGCAGCCGGTCTGCGATCTTAATGATGATTACCCGGGCATCATCGTTCAGTGTGAGCAGCATTTTCCGGAAGTTCTCCGCCTGAAGGGATATATCCTTCTCTTTGCTCAGGTGAGAGATCTTGGTCAGTCCGTCTACGATAACCGCTACGGTTTTCCCGAACATTTCTTCGATATTATCCAGGGAGTATTCCGTATCCTCAACCACATCATGAAGCAGTGCTGCGGCGATAGAAGTCGCATCCAGCCCGATTTCCGAAGCCACGATCTTGGCTACCGCTATAGGGTGGAAAATATAAGCTTCCCCGCTTTTACGCCGCTGGTCTTTATGAGCATCAACAGCCGTGTCAAAAGCTTTACGGATGAGTTTTTTGTCCTCATCACTAAGCGTCTGGTAGCTGATGCGCAGCAACTCTTTATATTGCTTGGCAATTTCTTTGTTTTCTTTTTCCGTATCGATCACTACAGCCATACAAGCACTTTCTTTTATCGGTTACAAGGTTTATCTACAGCCTGCTTTCCTGTTGAGGTCCCGGGAAGTGCGGCGGCTATACATAAAGTTAATAAAACTTTATAAATAATCTGCAAATATCATGCCTTTAATCGCAGATCATCCTTTGCGAAGGTTCTGTACACGTTGCAGGAGGGTAGGGTGGGAATAATGCATCTTTACGTAAGCCGGATGCGGGGTGAGATTACTCAGGTTCCCGGCCGACAGTTTTTTAAGAGCGGAGATCAGCGGTTCGGCACCGAAGCTCTCCCGGGCGTAGTCATCCGCCTGGTATTCGAATACTCTGGAGCAGTAATTCATAATAAAACCGGTCAGTTCCGAAATGGGGCTGTAGAGTATCCCGAAGGCGATCAGCCCGATATGAAAACTGCGTTCCGGTACCCCGAGCGCGTATGACAGTTCGGGGATCTGTATGCATAGCGAAAGTATGTAAAGAGTGATCCCCGTAAGGAAAAGAGAGGTCCCCATAGTAAACAGTATGTGTTTTTTCTTATAGTGGCCTACTTCATGGGCCAGTACGGCGACGATCTCATCGGTTTCCAGGTCATTGATCAGGGTATCGTAGAGCGTGATCCTTTTTTGTGATCCGAAACCGGAAAAATAGGCATTGGCCTTGGTAGAGCGTTTGGAACCGTCGATGACAAAGATATTGTCGAGGGTAAACCCTGCGGCAGCAGCATATTTTTCGATAGCGGAACGAAGTTCGCCTTCCTCAAGGGGCGTCTGTTTGTTGAAAACAGGGACAATGAGTTTGCTGTAGAACATATTGGTGAACACGGTAAACACGGCAACTGCAATCCAGGCATAGATCCAGAAGTCAGGTCCGGCGATGTCGTAAAACCAGATGATAAGTGCCAGTATCCCGCCACCAAGAAGCCCACCTATAAGCCACCCCTTTAGTTTGTCGAGAAGGAAAGTTTTTACGGAAGTTTTGTTGAACCCGAATTTTTCCTCGATCACAAAGGTATGGTAATACGCAAACGGGGTGGTAAGGATGTCAGAGGCCAGGAATATGATTCCGAAGAAAAGCAGGGCAATACCGATCTCGTTGTCCGTGATGCTCCGGGCTATACGGTCGACATAGGCAAAACCGTCCAGAAAAAAGAAGGCCAGGGTAAGCAGCAGGGAAAAAGCGGCCGACAGCCTGGAAAAATTATAGTTTGCTTTTTTGTACGCCTGGGATTCGAGGTATTTTTTATCGCTGTAGATATCACGGAGTATTCCGGGAACAGCATCGTTAAAATGCCGTGCATTCAGGTAGTCGATACACTGGTCTATGACAAAGTCGAGGACCAGGATACCTATAATGATATAAAACAGTGTGGCGGGAGTCATGTGTTTGTTAGGTTTTATCCCCGATCGTTACGCAACTGCGGGTTATGGAAGGTGCCGGAAAGAAACAGCTTCACCGGGATCGGGATATTGTTGTACAGCTATAAAAATTGTCGTTGTCTTTTGGCTTCGAAGATGAGGATGGCGGCACTGACCGAAACATTCATCGAGTCGATTTCTCCCTGCATGGGAATAATAATATTCTGGTCCGAATTGTCCAGCCAGGCAGCACTGAGTCCTGTGGCTTCCGTACCTACTATGAGGGCAGTGGCACCTGTGTAATCGCAGGTATGATAGGGTACCGATGCGGTAAGTGCGGCACCGTATATGCCTACATCGTGCTTACGCAGAAAAGCAATGACTTCTGCTGTAGTTCCCGTAGCGATATTTCTTGTAAAGAGACAGCCTACGCTCGACCGGATGATATTGGGATTATACAGGTCGGTTTTCGGATTGGCAATAATAACCGCATCGGCATCAGCCGCATCGGCCGTACGGAGGAGAGCTCCGATATTTCCCGGTTTTTCCGGGGCCTCGGCTACGAGGATCAACGGATTTTTCCGGGGCATAGGAAGCGCATCGAGGTGGTGTTCCCTGCCTTCGGCAATAGCGAGGGTCCCTTCTGTGGTTTCGCGGTAAGCGAGTTTCCTGTAGACATCCCCGGACAGCGCTATGAGCTCGGGGGGAGTCTGGAGACCAGTACACTGCTCCCGGATAGTTTCGGCAGTACAGATGGTATCGTCAAAAAGAACGGACCGGATAATATAGCCGCCTTTTATGGCCAGCGACAGTTCTCTCCGGCCTTCTATAATAAATAATCCCGAGCTTTTACGGGCCCTGGATTTTTCTTTGAGCTGGATGATCTGTTTTACCAATGGATTCTGAACGCTGCTTATTGTTTTCAAGTCCGGATGTTTTAAAGGCAAAAATACAAATCTTACGCTTACCCGAACTATAAATAAACAGGGCCGTCTTTCGGATAAAAAAGACGGCCCCGGGTGTGTACTACACAAACATTGGCTATTGTCCGGCCTCGTATTTGCCCATGTAGCGTTTCCATAATTGGGTCTGGTGTGATTCCAGGCTTATTTCCCGGCCTTGTATGTAGGCATGGGGTATACTATTTGTGCGCATGTCCAGGGCATCCCCTTCGGAGATAAACAAGGTCGCATCTTTCCCGGTTTCCAGGGTTCCCGCAAAAGCATCGATACCCAGTATACGGGCATTATTCCCGGTAATAAGCTGTACCGCTTTTTCCTTGTCCAGTCCGTAAGCCGCAAAAGTACCGGCATAGAAGGGCAGGTTCCTCGTATTCATACGCTCCATGGCCCCGCTCATTTCAAGGCCTACCAGTACGCCTTTGTCCGACAGCATTTTGGCCAGCAGGTACGGTTGTTTTACATTGTCATCTTCTCCCGAAGGCAGCCTGTGGGGTCTGCTCAGAATGACGGGAACATCGTTTTCGACCAGCAGGTCGGCAACCTTCCAGGCTTCGTTTCCACCGACGACAACCATGTGCCGAATACCGTTTGTTTTGGCAAAGCGGACTACATCGGCGATTTCCTTTTCGCCGTCTACATTGACATAAAGTTTCTGAGAGCCATCGAACAATCCGGAAACAGCCTGGTAAGGAAGGTTTTCGGGAGATTTCGGGCCGCTCAGATACGTTTTGGCCCCGCTGATAAAAGTCCTGATCTCCCCGATCTCTTTTTCGTAATCTTTATTGGGAACAAATTCACTCGGTCCGCTGAAGCCCCATCCTTTAGACCGGAAAGCACTGGGCCAGTGCAGGTGAATACCGTCGTCGGTCTTTATGGCTGCATCTTCCCAGTTCCAGGCATCGAGCTGAACGACCGAGGATGTCCCGGATATCAGTCCGCCTCGTGGCGCTACCTGGGCCATGAGGATCCCATTGGGGCGACAGCTTTCCACAACCTTGGATTCGCTGTTATAAGCTACAATACTCCGAACGTGGGGGATGAGGTCGCCCGTGTCCGACTGGTCGTTACTGGCGCGTACCGCATCGACCTCTACAAGGCCGAGTGTGGAATTTGCTGCTATAAATCCGGGGTAAACGTGTTTTCCCGAAGCATCGATAACCCGGTCGTATGCACCTGTCGTAACCCCGGAAAGTGGTCCGGCATAGGTGATTTTTCCGTCTTTGAAGCCTATGGCACTGTTATTTATGGTACTTCCGTTACCTATATGTGCAACTGCACCGGTGATCAGTACGGAGGCTGTCTGTCTGGGGGCCGGGGTCTGTTGGGCTATGCCCCAGGTACCTGTCAAAAGGGCTGCACCGCAGAGTATATTTTTGAGTTTTAACATGATCTTTCTTTTAAGGGATAAACATTAAATTCCGTACACTTCGGTATCGCAGTGGAAATGCTTTTCGTCGGTCTTCTTCGGGGCCTGGGTTTTCATTCCCTTGTTTTTGGCTTCGATCATCTGGTTGATCAGCGTGTTGCGTTCCTGTGCGATATTCGCCTGCATTTGTTTCATGGTTTCGTAATCGTAGTACGGCACGCCTTCGATCAGTGTTTTTTCGGCGATCGCGTAGATGGATAACGGATGATCGCTCCAGAGCACCACATCGGCATCTTTACCTTCTTTGATGCTTCCTACCCGGTGATCGAGGTGAAGCATTCTGGCCGGGTTGATCGTCACCATTTTCCACGCTTCCTCTTCCGAAACCCCACCGTATTTCACGGTTTTCGCAGCCTCCTGGTTCAACCGGCGCGACATTTCCGCGTCGTCGGAATTGATAGCGACATTCAGTCCCTGACTGTGCATAATGGCCGCATTATACGGAATGGCATCGTTGACCTCAAACTTATACGCCCACCAGTCCGAAAAGGTAGAGGCCCCTACCACACCGTGCGCTTTCATTTTGTCTGCTACCTTGTAACCTTCGAGGATATGGGTAAAAGTGTTTACCGGGAAATCGAATCTTTCCGTGACTTTCATCAGCATATTGATCTCACTTTGTACATAGGAGTGGCAGGAAATAAAGCGTTCTTTGTTAATGATTTCGGCCAGCGTCTCCATTTCGTAATCAAAACGATAGGGCTTTCCGCTTTTCTTAAGGGCATCGTATTCTTTGGCACGCTGGAAATAGTCCATATACACCTGTTCCACACCCATACGGGACTGCGGGAAACGTACGGTCTGAAGATCTCCCCAGTTCGATTGCTTGACGTTTTCCCCGAGCGCAAACTTGATGAACTTCGGGGAATTCTTATAGATGAGTTCCGCTGCGGGAAGTCCCCATTTGAGTTTTATAATGGCAGATCGCCCGCCTATGGGATTTGCAGAACCGTGAAGGATCTGTATGGAAGTGACCCCTCCGGAAAGGTTGCGGTAGATATTGATGTCGTCCGCATCAATGACATCTTCCATAAGCACTTCTGCCGAAGAGTTGTGCCCGGCTTCGTTGATGGAGGCGGCTGCAATATGGGAGTGCTCATCGATGATTCCTGCGGTGAGGTGTTTGCCGGCGGCATCGATAACACGGGCTCCTCCTGCGGAAAGGTCTTTGCCGATCCGTGCTATTTTTCCGTTTTTGATCAGGACGTCGGTATTTTCGAGGATTCCTGCATCTTCACTGGTCCATACGGTAGCATTTTTGAACAGTATATTTTCCTGTTTCGGAAGTTCCGGAAATCCGTAAGCCTTGTTAGGGTAAGTGACTGCGGCTGTCTCCGGAAGGAATTTTTCTTCCTTTGCCGTGTCTTTGCTCTCCTTGTGGCCCGCTGTCCTGGTCGCTGTCCAGCTTCCTTCGGTGCCGTTGCCGCGTACTGTTTTTCCCCCGAATTTTTCCGGGGTAGCGACCAGTCCGCTCAGCCTCAGGAAACCGTCTTTGCCGCTATCCGGTGCAAAAAAGAGATTAAACCATCCGTTCTGATAGGTGAGTTTGCTGCCGATTTTTTCCGTGCCGGCAGTAAGTTCGGGTTTGGGCGATGCAGCTTCCCCGGTCATAGTCAGGGTATATGTTGTACCTCCGGCATTCAGGGTGTATGTTCCGCGGATATCCTTGATGTCCATGTCCTCCATAATATGCCGGGCACCCAGCACCCAGTTTTCGTACAGTATACTTTCCTTGTCAAAAAGATCTCCCGACGTGATGAGGAAGTTGGCATAACTCCCGGTTTTAAGGTTCCCGATATCGCTTTTTCCCAGAAGTCCGGCCGGAATTGTGGTGAGGGCTTCCAGGGCTTTGGTCTTTTCCAGCCCGTAATCGACAGCCCGTATGAGATTGGTTTTAAAGTTATCCGTTTTCTCCAGTCCGGATAAGGTCAGGGCAAAGGGTATCCCGTTTTTGGCCAGCGCTGCCGGGTTTCCCGGGGCCTGGTTCCAGAGCCGCATATCGGCCAGGGAGACTTTGGAGGCCTGGTACGGATCGGTAACGTCGTATGCATCCGGAAAACCGAGCGGGAGGATATAGCTTGCCCCGGTGGCTTTGATCTCACGGATACGCTGGTATTCGTCGCCACCGCCTTTGATAATATAGGTAAGGCCAAACTCTTTTGCGATCTTAGCAGCACGAAGATCGTTCTGATAGCTGCCTGCGTCGAAGATCTGAGGAAGCCCCTTATGGGCATTGAGGGCCTCCAGGGCAAAATCCCTGTTTTCGGCATGTCCGCCGGCATACCATTCGGCATCCTTATACATCTGACGGATCAGGGCCATGGCCCCCATCAGTGACGTAGGATAGTTTTGTGCGGAGGCTACACTTTTTACAAAAGAAAGGTGTTGTGCCGCCTTTTCATCCAGGATACGCATGTCGTAACGGTCGGTAGAGTCCAGGGCAACCAGTACGCTGGTACCTCGTACGATCCCGTCGGCAACGTGAGTATTCACGGTCCCGAAACCGGCCTGTAACAGTTTTTTGGCTTCGTTACTGTCGAAAGCGAAGGCATCGAAAGCATTTTTGTCCGGCATGATATGATCGTTCCAGTAAAAGCCTTTTCGCGAGGCATCGTATTGCGGAGAGCGTCTTCCGCGGCCCTGACGTGCCGGCTTCTTTACACCGAATTCACTGTGTATATCTATAAACGACGGGTAAATGTGTTTACCCTGCAGGTCTATCACAAGACTATGGGCAGGTACGGAAACCTTCCGGCCTGCAGCGATGACTTTGCCGCGTTGTATCAGCAGGGTTCCGTTATCGATAATTTGAGTGGGGGTGACATAAATCTTTGCATTGGTAAATGCGGTGTAATGATGGTCCGTGGTTTTGACACCGTCATTTTTAGGGAAGTATTCCTGGGCATAAAAGGTAAACGAGCACAGAAATACCAGTAGTAAAACGGGTAGCCTTTTTCTCATAACTTATTTGAATTAACGTTAGTAGGCTTAAAGTTAATACAACTGTTAAAAAGCATCCGTTTGTTAAGTAAAATTTAACTTTTGATTGTCAAACTATAAAAGCACAGTCGTCTTTATTCCTTTTTCTTTACTAAGAGGAGGAATTTGTTTCGACAGGCTCCGGAGGGAATGAGAAACAGCAGTTACAGGGGATGTTCTTTGTGATAGTTAACAAGGAGTGCTACCACATAGCTGTAGGTACGGATACCATCGGCCTGGTTATTGGCTTTGAGATAGGCGTTGAACGTATTTTTAAACAAGGGTTCGGCCGGGTTCTCGTAGGTACTCCAGAAAAGGGCAACTTCTTCGTAATTGCTGAGAATGCCCGGGTGTATTTTAGCTTTGAGGTCGGCAAAACGGTCTTTGTCCCTCCGGAAGACTTCGTTGAGACAGTACCGGAGCATATAGGCATAGCCCGAAAAGCGAAAGTAGGGATCGTCGTGTGCCGTTGCGGCGAGGTACCCCACGAAATTGGCTTCGTTTTCGGCGGAAAAACCGATCTGGTGGGCTTCTTCATGACAGGTGATAAGCGGGTAACGGTAGTCGAGGCGCAGACTGTTTACCTGGGCCTCGTTGGTAAACGGGTTCAGGTAACCGCTGTATCCCATATAGGTAAGCGGCAGGGAGATCAGCGAACTTTTTATACTCGGTGGTGTGTAGGATAGTCCGGGATATCCGGTAGCCAGGCGGGCATAGCCCGATACCGACATCTCGTAGATATCCTGCCGTGTGTACGGAAGCTGTACGGCAAGAGAGTCGTTTCCGGTAATTTCCTTTTGCAGTGTATTGGTCCGGGTAATGAGTTTTTCTGTAAAATCGACCAGTTCTCCGGTAGAATAGGTATTTCCGATACCCAGTGTTGTGTGAATAGGGGGGCGGTAATAGTTCATGCCCCAGAACAGGTGAAAGGTGAAATACAGCATGGCGATGACAACCAGGATCTCGCGGAAGAAAAACCAGGGACGCCGGCGCAGTAACCTGATATTGCATATAAAAAACCGGATGATAAAAATCCCGGCAAGCATATAAAGAATATCACCTACCGAAAAAGGGATCCATCCCAGGGTGTAACGGCAGGCTTTAGCTATCAGGGGGTAGATCCCGTTGCTGTAATACTGCGCTACGAAATCCGGTACCCGCGCCAGCAGTTTTACGACTATAATCTGGGGAATGACGGACAGGGCAAGTATGGTCTTCATTTTGTCGGACATGGGATAAAAATAGGGAAATAAATGCTTTGATACCGATAAATGTCATAAATTCGGAGGTACGGTCATTTGAAGAATACCCGGGCCGGTTCTTCCGGATACTTCTTGTTAATAATCGGCTAAGGATTTAAAAGTTTCTGTAGTTTTGTAACAAACAAAAAGAGAAAATATGAGTTCAGAGATAAGATCCCTGGAGCCCGTTGCGGTCTGGAACCGTTTTGCGGACCTCAACGCAGTGCCCAGGGCTTCGAAAAAAGAAGAACAGGTCATTCGTTTTATGCTGGAGTTCGGGGAAAAGCTCGGACTGGAAACGATAAAGGATCATACCGGGAATGTCATTATCCGCAAACCGGCCACTCCGGGCATGGAAAACCGGAAAATGGTGATCCTGCAGTCACATCTCGATATGGTTCATCAGAAGAACGAAGAAACCGATTTTGATTTTGAGACCCAGGGTATCCGTATGTATTCGGACGGTGATTGGGTGAAGGCAGAGGGCACTACACTCGGTGCCGATAACGGGTTGGGAGTGGCAGCTATTATGGCCGTACTGGAAAGTACCGACATCGCCCATCCTGCTATCGAAGCCCTGTTTACCATAGACGAAGAAACCGGGATGACCGGTGCCCAGGGACTCGAACCGGGATTGCTCAAAGGAGAGATACTGCTCAACCTCGATACCGAGGAAGATGATGAGATCGGTATAGGGTGTGCAGGTGGTGTCGATGTCACGGCAGAACGCGACTATAAGGAAGAAGAAGTACCTGTGGAAACAGTCGCTTTCCGGATTACGGTAAAAGGCCTGCAGGGTGGTCACAGCGGTATGGATATCCATAAAGGACTGGGCAATGCCAATAAGATCATGAACCGTCTGCTTTTTGACGGCTTCGAAAATTACGGTTTGCGTGTGGCTTCGCTCGAAGGGGGCGGTTTGCGAAATGCCATCCCCCGCGAAAGCTCGGCAGTGGTTGTGGTCGATAAAATTCACAAGGATGCTTTTGTCTTTGAATTCGGAGAGCAGGAACGCGATATCAAACACGAATTACAGACTATGGAACCTTCCCTTGAGATCATGGCAAAACCGGTAGACCTGCCGGAAAAGGTTATGGAACTCGGCGTGCAGGAGGGGATAACCAAGGCCATATATGCCGCGCATAACGGGGTGTACCGTATGAGTGCCGATATGATAGGACTTACGGAAACTTCCAATAATATAGCCCGGGTAGCTATTAAAGACGGTAAAATAAAAATTTCCTGCCTTACCCGTTCGTCCGTAGACAGCTCCAAGACAGACCTGGCCAATGCCCTGCGTGCTGCTTTTGAACTGGCGGGATGTGAGGTGACGTGCTCGGGGAGTTACCCGGGATGGCAGCCGGACCTCGATTCGCCGGTACTCAAAGTGTTGCGGGCCAAATATGAAAAACTCTTCGGGGAAAAGCCCGAAGTAGCAGCGTGTCATGCCGGACTGGAATGCGGGATCATCGGTCAGAACTATCCCAAAATGGATATGATCAGCTTCGGGCCTACCATTCGTGGAGCACATTCACCCGATGAAAGGGCCAGTATCGTTTCGGTACAGAAGTTCTGGAAGTTTCTCAAAGAAATACTGAAAGACATTCCCGTTAAAGAATAATCACCGAAAAAGGGGAAAGCATGGTGTGTGGTCACGATGATTTCCCCTTTCTTCCCCAAAAAATATTCCGGATCTTATAAAAACCCGTGCAGTGAACCTCATCAAGACGTATACGGATGTCAACCCATCGGATAGCCGGATGAATTTCCGTATCCGTACCATGGAAGCTATCTATGATGAAAACAGGGGGCAGCCCGACGAACCCCACCGGCACGATTATTATATTATCATGCTGGTCCGGAAAGGAAAAGGCACGCATGATATAGATTTTACCACCTACCCGCTGACGGACAAACAGGTTTATTTTATCAGTCCCGGACAGGTACACCGGATGGAGGAACAGAAAAGGTCATCCGGGTATGTCATTACCTTTTCCACAAGGTTTATGACCGAGAACCAGATCGATCCCTGTTTTATTGACGATATCAATCTTTTTAAGGACTACGGAGAAGCGCCGCCCTTACCGTTGTCCGACCTACAACTGGAACAACTTTCGGGGTATTGCAGGCAAATGGAGGAATGGAGCGAAAAACAGATGAAGTTCCGCGCTCAGGGAATCGGTTCCCTGTTACGGCTTTTTCTCATTTCCTGTAATAATCTCTGTACGCTCCATGGCGGAAATCCCCAGGAACTTCAGGGAGGCGGCACCTTACTGAGAGCTTATAAACAATTGGTGGAAACACACTACACCAGGTGGCACCTGGTATCTCAGTATGCCGAATCCCTTCATGTAACCCCCGATCATCTCAACCGTACCGTAAAAGCCCTGATCGGAAAAACAGCGAAAGAATACCTGCAGTCCCGTATTACCACGGCAGCAAGGCGGATGCTCTATTTTTCCGGACAGCCCCAGAAAGAGATCGCGTATGCCCTCGGGTTTTCCGAGCCCGCACATTTCAGCAGTTTTTTCAAGAAATGTACGGGAATATCGCCTTCAGACTTTCGGAAATAACCTCCATATCGTATTTTTATAAGTCTTCCCCGTATTCTTGTATTTCCCCGTACCGGTATGGTTCGGAACTTTGTATAGAACAAAAAAGGAGTATTATTATGAAAACTATAATGCACAGCGCAAATACGAGAGGACATGCAGATCACGGATGGTTGAATGCACATCACAGTTTCAGTTTCGCCGGGTACTACAATCCGGACAGGATGAATTTCGGAGTACTTCGCGTACTGAACGATGATATCGTGAGCGGAGGTATGGGATTCGGGATGCACCCGCATGATAATATGGAAATTATCACAATCCCCCTGCGTGGTGACCTGGAACACAAGGACAGTATGGGTAACGTGGGACGTATCAAGAACGGGGAAATACAGGTGATGAGTGCCGGAACAGGAGTTTTTCACAGCGAATATAACCCGAACAAGGACCAGGATACCAACTTGTTGCAGATATGGTTGTTCCCGAATAAGCGGAATGTAGAACCGAGGTATGATGAAATATCCATAGCCGATTACCACAAGAAAAACGAATTGTATCAGGTCGTATCCCCCGATCCGGACGACCAGGGAGCATGGATTCATCAGGATGCCTGGTTTTTCCTGGGAGACTTTGACAAGGGAGCCAGGACCGATTATACCTTACGCAAAGAAGGCAACGGTGTATATCTTTTTGTATTGGAGGGAAGCGTTCTTGTCAACGGTCAATCGCTGGAGAAGAGAGATGCTGTCGGGGTATCGGAAACCGATACCATCGCCGTAGAAGCTGCGGAAGATACCCGGTTTCTCCTGATGGATGTGCCGATGAGCACATAATTGGCTTTTCGGCGGGAAAAGCGTGCGAAGTTTATTATATTTATACAAATCATCTTACTTATCGAATCATGGGAGAAATAAAGCATTTGCACAATGATACCAAAGGCGCCTTCGTTTATAAGGTAGATAAAAAGCGTCTTGGGGAAATGACGTACGTCATGGCCGGAGATCATAAAATGATCATAGAGCACACAGGGGTCGATGCGTCCCTGAAAGGACAAGGTGTCGGTAAAAAATTACTGGAAACACTGGTGAATTACACCAGGGAAAAAGACATCAAAGTGGTGCCTTTATGTCCTTTTGCCAATGCGATGTTCAAAAAAGTAACCGAATGGCAGGATGTCCTTGCCTGAATCTGAAAAACGCAGACCATGTCCAATACCGATCTGATTATAGAAGAGAGAAGCCGGGATATCGGAGATTTCCTGGTAGGGCGGCTTATTCCGTTCCGTAAAAAACGTATGGTAGGCCCCTTTATATTTATAGACCACATGGGGCCCGAAAAGCTGGGGCCCGAAAAATATATGGATGTAGACCAGCATCCCCACATCGGACTGGCTACACTGACCTATCTGCTGGAAGGGGAGATTATGCATGAGGATAGTATAGGAACAACACAGCGCATTCGTCCGGGTTCGGTGAACCTCATGGTGGCCGGAAAAGGAGTAACGCATACCGAACGGACTCCCGACGATCTCCGCGGAGGGCACGAATATACCATGCACGGGTACCAGATCTGGATCGCCCTTCCCAAAAACCTGGAAAACATGGAGCCTGAATTCTACCATATATCCAAAGACGAACTTCCGTCCTGGGAAGAGGACGGGGCCGCATTTACCCTGGTAGCCGGTGAAGGTTTCGGAAGACAATCTCCGGTGCCCTCGTATTCCGATCTTTTTATGGTTTCGGTACGGGCGGAAGAAGATTTTTCGCTCGACGTGGCAGGTAACCTCAAAGGTGAGATCGGTATCTGTATCGTGGAAGGGGGCGTGGACGCCTGTGGTCAGCAGGTGGAAGCCGGTAATATGTTGGTGTCCAAACTGGAGGGGCAATGTGCCTTAAAAGTCAGGAAAGGATCACATCTGTTGCTTTTCGGAGGAGAACCGTTTGAGGAAGAACGGCATATTTACTGGAATTTTGTATCCTCCCAAAAAGAGACGATAGAAAAAGCAAAAGAAAACTGGAGGGAAAAACGATTTCCCAAAGTGGAAGGCGATGAAACCTATGTTCCGCTTCCGAAATAAATATTTACGGAAAACCACAGGCTTGCCCGGAACCGGGCAACCGGACCGAAGAAAAAGTAAATAGTTGAATCATAAAAATAAAATCATGGAAACAACAAAAAAAGTAACGTGGAGTATCGACCCCGCACATTCCGAAGTACAATTTAAAGTAAAACACCTGGTGATATCAACCGTAACCGGGCAGTTTACCTCTTTTTCCGGCGGATTGGAGACCGGGGGAGAAGGGTTTGAAAATGCCAAAGCCTTTTTTGAAGCTGATGTGGACAGTATATCCACCAACAACAAGGACCGTGACGAACATCTGAAATCCGAAGAGTTTTTTGATGCGGCAAACCATCCCAAAGTTACCTTTGTCTCCACGGCCTTTAAAAAGACGGGAGAGGATACTTACGAGATTACGGGAGATATGACCATGAGAGGAAAGACCAGGGCTGTCGTACTCAAAGCGGAGCACGGCGGAATCATGGTAGACCCTTACGGAAATACCAAGGCCGGCTTTGAAGTCACCGGGAAACTAAACCGTAAAGACTTCGGACTGGAATGGAACGGTGTTACCGAAACCGGGGGGATCGTAGTAGGCGATGAAGTGAAACTGCTCCTGAACCTGCAATACGCCAAAAATTAAATAAAGGTTAAAATATGACGGGGGTGTTTTTCACCCCCTTTTTTTTGGTACCTTTAACACGCTCCTGATACACGGGATTTTTTTGCATAGTATTCTTTTACCGATGCTTTCCCGTTGTATGTCTTATCACTTTATTCTTTTTTCCTGAAGTTTTCAGGATGATGTATAGTACAAACTTAAATTACACAAGCCCAAATGAAAAAAATACTTTTGATTACCGGTGATTTTGCGGAAGATTATGAAACCATGGTGCCCTACCAGATGTTGCTTATGGTGGGTTATGAGGTTCATGCGGTTTGTCCTGACAAGAAAAAGGGAGATTCGGTAAAAACGGCGATCCACGATTTCGAAGGAGATCAGACCTATACCGAAAAACCGGGCCATAACTTTCAGTTGAGCTACACTTTCGATGAGGTAAAACCGGAAAACTATGCCGGGCTCGTCGTTGTTGGAGGACGTGCTCCGGAATACCTCCGGCTGAACAAGCAGGTGATCGGTATCGTAAAATACTTTTTTGAAAAAGACCTCCCCGTAGCAGCTATGTGCCACGGGATACAGATACTCACCACAGCAGGTGTCGTATCGGGAAGAACACTGACAGCTTACCCGGCCGTCGGGCCGGAAGTTACCATAGCAGGCGGTACGTACAAGGAGGTGCCCCCGACGGAATCTGTAGTAGACGGAAATCTCGTAACATCACCGGCATGGCCGGGACATCCTTCCTTTATAAGGGAGTTCCTGAAATTGCTCGGTGCGAAGATCGCTTTGTAAACGTTATTTTTATTTAATTCTGTTACGGTCCGGATAAACGGCTTTCCTGTCGCTATTTATCCGGACTTTTTTTGAGAAATAACCCTGTTCGGGCTATACGACCTTATTCCGATTAATTTTTTTTATCTTCTTTTTTGAAGTATCTTGTCTTATCAATAGCAGCCATAGTATATGCGTAGTCTACTCGTACCTTATAGCCTTATAGTGTGTTTCCTGTTGGGGGGGACCAAAATCAATGCACAGCACGCCGACCTACCCCGCGGGGTTATTACGGATTCCGTACCCATAGCGGAAAGCGAAGGGTATAATTATGCGCTCTACCTCCCCGAAAACTATACGACAGCACGGAAGTGGCCGGTTGTTTTTGTTTTCGATATAGAAGGCAAAGGAGAGAAGGCTCTTGAGGTTTTCCGGCAAGCACCCGGTAGCAGGAATTTTATACTGATAGGTGCCAATAATGTAGAAAATACGACCTATGAATCCAATTTTTACACGGCCAAGCGTCTTTTCGATGCGGTGCTGGATAAATTTTCCATAGACCGGGCGAGAATTTATCTGGCCGGTTTTGGCGGAGGAGGCCGGCTGGCAACGGCCATAGCATCTATATCCAGGGATGTGGATGGTGTTATTGCGTGTGGAGCGGCCCTGCCCGGTAACCGCAATTACCAACCGGAGAAAAATGATTTCATTTTTATCGGAATGGTCGGTGATGAAGACGGAAATTACAGGGAAATGACCGGCACAGTAAACAGCCTGAAAAGCAAAAAATTCGAATCGGGCCTTCTTGTTTATGAAGGCGATTCGTTCTATCCGCCAGGCGAAAGTATAGATAAAGCCCTGAGAATGCTTATTCTAAAATCTATAGCCCGCGGCGCTGTTCCGGAAGGAACACAAATTGTGGATTCGTTGCTGAAGGTGGATATGGACTTTAATCGAATGACAGAGCGGAGAGGGCGGTCGTTATATGCTTTTGAAGATGTGGAACAGCTAAAAGAGGATTACGGGAACTATGTGGATAAAAATGTCTTCAGGGAACGAAAAAAGGAGATCCGGAAGACCGGGCAGTTCCGCAAGCAGCGCAACGACAATTATGGTGTGGAAGAAGAAGAAAGCTATATGCTGTCCGATTATCTTTCTTTCCTGTCTGCCGATCTGTCCAAAGGCGATATAGCACAGCTGCCGGCGTGGGAGGAGGAGATTAAAAAACTCGAAAAGATGGAGAAAGGAGATAATCTGGCAAGACAAAAAATGGCGAGCAGAACAAAAAATCTTCTGGAGTCGGGTATACGGGAAGTAATCCCCGCCCTGGACACGACCAATACCGACCAGATGCTTTTTGCCAATGCTTTTATGGTGCTGCTCAACCCGGATCATGAGGATGCCTATCTCGAAGTGCTCCGGTACAGTGTGAAAAAAGGCGAATACGGCATGGCACTGTTCTATCTCGAACAATTGTTGAAACAGGGCTTCAGGGATGTCGCCAGGCTGAATGCCATGGATGATATTGCCTTATTGCGCATATTGCCGGAATACAGCGATATTCTCGAAGAAAACGGACTGAAAACGCTGTATTGATCGGATCTGACTAAAGGATGGTTTTAATGTTTTCCGGCGGACGGCCTATCACGGCCTTTTTACCTGAAATAACGATCGGACGTTCTATCAGTTTCGGATGGGCGATCATGGCTTTTACGAGCTCACCATCCGAAAGCTCCTTATCTTTGTACTGCTCTTTCCAGATGCTTTCGTTCTTACGGACCAGGTCTATGGGGGAGATTCCCAGTAGTGCAATGATGTCTTTCAGTTCTTTTTCCGAAGGAACGTCTTCGAGATATTTTACGATCTCAAAGTCTTTTCCGGATTCTTCCAATATGGCCAATCCCTGTCGGGACTTGCTGCAACGTGGGTTGTGAAATATCTTGATCATTTTTTCTGGTTTTGAGATTAACAAACTGTTTACCGTGTTCCTCGATGCCGGAAGAGGGCGAACCGGTGGCCCGCCCTTTCGTTATCCGGTCAGGATTATTCTTCCTCCTTCTGGCCCATCATCATGAGATAAGCTTTGAGGAAAGGATCGATCTCCCCGTTCATCACACCATCTACATCGGTACTCTCTTTGGCAGTTCTTACGTCCTTCACCAGCTTGTAGGGATGCATGACGTAGTTCCGTATCTGTGAGCCCCATTCGATCTTCATTTTTCCGGCTTCGATCTCGGCCCTTTTCTCCTGTCTTTTCTTCAGTTCTATTTCATAGAGCTGTGATTTGAGGAGTTGCATGGCCTTGGTCTTATTATCCAGCTGCGACCGGGTTTCGGAGTTTTCGATGACGATACCGGTAGGGTGGTGGCGCAAACGTACGGCCGTTTCCACCTTGTTGACATTCTGCCCGCCCGCACCGCTGGAGCGCATGGTCTCGAAGGTAATGTCCGCCGGGTTGATATCGATCTCTATACTGTCGTCGGCCAGGGGGTACACATAGACCGAGGCAAAGGAGGTATGCCGTTTGGCATTACTGTCAAAAGGCGATATCCGTACAAGCCGATGCACGCCGTTTTCACCTTTCAGCCATCCGAAAGCGTATTCGCCTTCGATCTCCAGGGTAACGGTCTTGATCCCCGCAACATCACCCGCCTGGTAGTTGAGCTCCCTGATCTTGTATTTCTGGGATTCTGCCCACATCAGGTACATCCGCATCAGCATGGAAGCCCAGTCGCAACTTTCTGTTCCGCCTGCACCGGCCGTGATCTGTAATACGGCACTCATGGAATCGCCTTCTTCCGAAAGCATGTTTTTAAATTCCAGGTGCTCCAGAAGGTCGATCGTACTTTTGTACTGCGCTTCGACTTCTTCGGCTTCCGATTCTCCTTCCCTGTAAAATTCGTACAGGACTTCCAGATCGGCAGCGAGCGCTTTTGCTTCTTCATAGCCTTCAACCCACTTTTTCTTGCTGCGGAGCGACTGCATCAGGGCTTCGGCTTCCTTGGGATTGTTCCAGAAATCGGGGGCAAAGGTTTTTTCTTCTTCGTTTTGTATTTCAATGCGTTTGGCATCGATGTCAAAGATACCTCCTTAACGCGCCAAGGCGTTCCATAAGGCTTTTCACCTGTTCTGTTGTAACCATAAATTATGAGTCTGTTCCTGCCCTGAACGGACAGGGCGGTTTTCAGGCAAAAATACTATTTACGCGGAGCAGTAAAAATTATTTATCATAAATTTATAGTCTAAACCAACGACCTGCATGAAAAAGACCATACTCTTCGCCCTGCTGCTCTCGGCAGGTGTGATGTACGCACAATTTCCCGACAAAAAGAAAGACCTGAAAAAATTTACCGGCTATTTCGATTTCTATTATGACGATGAGGAAGGAAAGATATACCTGGAAGTTGATAAGACAGATACCGAATTTCTCTATGTCTATTCCCTCAGTCAGGGGGTGGGCAGTAACGATATCGGCCTGGACCGCGGGCAGCTCGGGAACGAACAGGTCGTCTACTTCAGGAAGGAAGGGAACAAACTGCTGCTCGTTCAACCCAATATGAAATACCGGGCAGTGACAGAAAACAATACCGAAAAACGTTCGGTAGAAGAGGCCTTTGCCAAATCGGTATTGTTCGGTTTTGATATCAAAGCCAGGCAAAAAGACAGTTATATCATCGATTTTACCGATTTTTTGCTGCGCGATGCTCACGGCGTGGCCGCCAGGCTGAAACAGAAAAAGCAGGGTACGTATAAGCTGGACAAGGGCAGAAGTGCCCTGGCTATGGAGCGAACCAAATCGTTTCCCGAAAACTCCGAGTTCGAAGCTTTACTGACCTTCGAAGGAGAGCCCCGGGGTAAGGAAATACGCGCTGTGGTTCCGGATGCCAGGCTCGTTTCGGTCGTGCAGCATCATTCTTTCGTGGCTTTACCGGATGACGGGTACACCCCGAGAATGTTTATTCCGGGTAGTGGCCTGAATTTTATTTCGTTTTACGATTACGCTTCCCCTGTTTTTGAGCCTATGCTCAAGATGTATATCGCCCGGCACCGCCTTCGGAAAAAGGACCCGGAGTCACCTGTTAGTGAAGCCGTAAAGCCGATAGTGTATTATCTCGATCCCGGAACCCCGGAACCCGTGCGCGCTGCGCTTCTCGAAGGCGGGCGGTGGTGGAACCAGGCTTTTGAAAGTGCCGGATATAAAAATGCCTTCCGGATGGAAATACTTCCCGAAGATGCCGATCCGATGGACGTGAGGTATAATGTAGTACAGTGGGTACACCGTTCCACGCGGGGATGGAGTTACGGAGCCAGTGTACGTGATCCGCGTACCGGGGAGATCATCAAAGGGCATGTGAGCCTGGGGAGCCTGCGTATCCGCCAGGATTTCCTCATCGCCCAGGCCCTGATGAACAAACCTTTCGAAACACGGGACGATAATCATGAAGCCATGCTCGGTATGGCCCTGGCCCGGATACGCCAGTTGTCGGCGCATGAAATAGGACATACCCTGGGATTTGCCCATAATTTTTCGGCCAGTATCAGTGACAGGGCTTCCGTGATGGATTATCCGCATCCGCTGATTACCCTTAAAAACGGACAACCCGACCTTTCCGGGGCCTATGCCGCCGGAATAGGGGCCTGGGACAAGGTTACCGTTGCTTATGCATATTCCGATTTTAAGCTGGGAACGGACGAAAAAGCAGCACTTCGTGAGATCCTCAAAAAGGCCCGCCAACAGGGATTGCGGTATATTTCCGATGCCGATGCACGTGCACCGGGCGGGGCCCATGCCTATGCCCATTTGTGGGACAGCGGGAAAGACCCGGCCACGGAACTGGACCGTATGTTAGAGGTAAGAGCTGTTGCTATCCGGAACTTTTCGGCCGATAATATACGGGAAGGTGAAGCTTATTCTGTACTGGAAGACGTATTTGCACCCCTGTACTTCTTACATCGTTACCAGGCCGAAGCAGCTACCAAGGTGATCGGGGGGCTCGATTATAACTATGCCGTAAAGGGTGACGGACAAATGGTCACCAAAACGGTTGATAAGGCGATGCAGGAAAAAGCACTGGCTGCCGTATTGAAGACGCTTTCTGCCGAAACCCTTGCCATCCCGAAGGACAAACTGGAGTTGTTTCCACCCCGGGCAAAAGGATATCCGCGTACCCGGGAATCTTTTTCCGGAAAAACAGGGGTCGCTTTTGATGCCCTCGGTGCCGCAGAAACTGCTGCCGATTTTACGCTGTCCTTGCTGTTGCACCCGGAACGGGCCTCGCGACTGGTACAACAAAAGGCGCTTCACGCGGAGTTGCCCGGGCTGGAGGAAGTGCTGGATGCATTGTGGAAAGCCACTTTCAGAAAAAAGTTTAAGGACCCTTACCTGGACGAAGTCCGGCAGATGATCAATTTTCGGGTACTTTATTACCTGATGTATCTGGCGAATACCGCAAATGCCTATCCGCAGGTCAATGCCATCGCTATGGATAGACTTACGGCTATACGCGAATGGTTTTCGGGGCGAACCGGGATGTATGAAGCCGAATTAGCAGAGCGAATAGACCGTTTTATGGAAAGGCCTGAGACCTTTGAGGAACTTCCGGTATCCGAAATACCCGACGGTTCCCCGATAGGAACGGACTGTACGGATTAATTGCGGAAAGTTTCCGACGGGAATACCACCACACTTTCATGGCCGTCTTTACCGACGGCAGCTACGCCGAAATAGAAATTATCCACAACAACCCCTTCGAGGGTAAAATGGTCGGTATCGCCTACAAAACGACTGAATTCCCATTGTGGCGAGGTGGTGTAACGCCAGTATATGATGTAACCTTTTACGTCGGGGTCATCGACTTTGTCCCATTGGAGTTTTACGGCTGCTTCCACGCCTCCTCCTATGGCTACCCTGGCAGGCGCGGGGGGTGCCCATGCAAGAGCAGCCAGGTTGATCGCATTGACTGCGGTGAGTTTGCGGGCATAGCCGAAGTTTACGCCTGCTACGACATCGCCGTAAGCGATACCGTTTTCGGTACGGATATCCTGGTGTTGTCTGTTGTAGTTTTCATGGGCTTCCATAATACGAACCCCGGCATACCCCAGGTCGTTGAAGGGACGATGGTGCCCTCCGCGGCCGAAACGGTCCAGGCGGTAGACCATCATGGGGTTCATTTCGGGCATATATGTTTTTACGGTTTTATGAATATAGCGGGCGAGTTGCCTGGAGATACCATCCACTTCGCCACCGTAAAAGCGCCGCCTTTTTCGTTGTTCTTCGGTTTCCGTGGGCGGAACCGGCTCGGAAAAGATACGGAATGTACGGTTGTCGATGATACCGTCCACCCCTTCGATATTACCAATCATGTCGTTGTTGAAAATCCCGACAATATCCCATTGATGTTCTCTGGCGTATTCCGCAAGTCCCTGACCTCCGAAAAGTCCCTGCTCTTCTCCGGAGAGGCCCACATACACAATGCTGCTCTCAAACCGGTATCCGGACAGTACTCTTGCCGCTTCTATGGTTCCGGCCATACCGCTGGCATTGTCGTTGGCCCCGGGAGCATCGGTAGTAAAGTCGGTAGCATCGGAAGCCCTGGAATCGATGTCCCCGCTCATGATGATATACCGGTTCGGGTACCTGCTGCCTTTCTGAACGGCTACTACATTGACCACCCATGCTTTATGCGGAATGCGGCTGCCATCCCCGGGTGTGACGAGGTCTTTCTGGTAAAATACGTCCAGGCAACCGTTACATCCTTCGGATATCTTGTCGAATTCGTTTTTAATCCATCGTCTTGCCGCACCTATACCCCGGGTTTCGGAAACGGTATCGCTAAAGGTGTTGCGCGTACCGAAACCTGCGAGTGTCCGGATATCCTTTTCTATTCTTTCGGCAGATATACGGTTTGTAATATCATAGATCCGGGTATCGGTTTGTCCGGAGACCAGAACAAAAGAAAATATAAGGATCAGGGATAATTGAATTTTCATAGGGTTGTATTTGGTTTTTGTGAAAATCGGTTTGTTTATACTGAGAATACCTGAAAAGGCATCTTTTCAGGCCTTCTAAGATACTAAATATAACCCGTTGTGCATTGTTTACGTCATGTTAATAGCGTCTCGAAACATTTCCTGCTGTCCGTAAAAATCCTTCGACAGGGCTCAGGATGACGTCTTTCTAACTATAATGCACAACGGGTTAAATATAGAAAAAACTTTGGTGCGAAACCGCAGCCCCTGTATATGGAGCGAATTTCTATCGGTATCTTAGACCGTGTTCCGGGAACGGACTAAAGGGGTTTTTTCATCCGGAAGTTGCGGAGTTCGATGCCATGCAACTCAACGGTTTGTGCGCTGACCACCCGGAATCCCTGTTGTTCAAAGAAAGGCCGGGCCGTTTTGCTCACATTGGCAGTGATTTCGGACGCCTGGTTTTTACGGGCTTCATTTTCGGTGAACCCGTAAAGCACCCGGGCAATACCCATACGCTGAAAGTCGCGATGCACAAACAGAAGATCGATATGATTGTTATTTTGCAGGGTACAAAAACCGACAATTTTTTTCCGGTACACGGCAATACTTATGTATGATGTAGCCGGGATCTCTTTCCAGCGTTTTTTATTCCGGATACCCGAAGCCCAGGCTTTGCATTGCGCTTCGGTATAATCTCTGCGACCTACGGAAAGTATGGTGTCGGAGAACAATTGCTGCATTTCGGGAATATCGTCCGGCGTCCCCGGTCTAAATACGATGTCGGGAATCATAAGCAGTGCGATAAAAAACGGGCATGCCTGTACGTTGTCTTATGAGGTATGCCCGATGATACGGTGACTAAAGTCCGGGGTTGAGGTCCGGAACTTCCTTATTTTTTCTTCTGAACCGGTGCCGGGAGTAGCCTGGTAGAGACTTCCCCGAACCCTATCCGCACGTTTTCGTTGCTGCAGTATCCTTTCATGGTAACGGTGTCTCCGTCTTCGATAAAACTCCTTTCCGAACCGTCTTTCATCCGCAGGGGTTTTTTGCCTCCCCAGCTGAGTTCCAGCATAGAACCATAGCTGTCCGGTGTAGCGCCGGAAATGGTGCCACTTCCCATCATGTCCCCGGAGATCACGTTACAACCGTTTACCGTATGGTGGGCGAGTTGTTGTGCCATGGTCCAGTACATATATTTGAAGTTACTCCTGGAAACAATAACGGATTCGCCGTTTTCCGGAGTGAGGCTTACTTCCAGGTGAATGTCGAAACTCTTTTTGCCCTCGTACTGCAGGTATGGCAGCGGGTCGGGTTCTTGTTTCGGGCCTTGTACACGGAAGGGTTCGAGAGCATCCATGGTAACGATCCATGGCGAAATGGAAGAGGCGAAATTCTTGGCCAGGAAAGGTCCGAGCGGTACGTATTCCCATTTCTGGATATCGCGTGCACTCCAGTCGTTAAAAAGCACCATCCCGAAAATATAGTCTTCCGCTTCATCAACGGGTATAGGCTCCCCCAACTGATTGGCATCCGTAGTGATGAAAGCCATTTCCAGTTCGAAATCCACCCGTTGCGAGGGGCCGAAAACCGGCGTGTCTTCACCCGGTGGCAGGGTTTGTCCCAAAGGACGTCGTACGGGGATACCGGAAGGGACGATAGACGAACTTCTTCCGTGATACCCTACCGGGATATGCAGCCAGTTGGGCAAAAGGGCATGGTCCGGATCGCGGAACATCTTTCCTACATTGGTCGCATGTTCCTTACTGCTGTAAAAATCCGTATAATCCCCGATCTGTACCGGGAGCTGCATTTCGATCTCATCCATGGTGAAGAGCACTATGCGTTTGTGTTCTTCGTTACCCTGTAATTTGGGGTTGTTTATATCGAATAACTCGGCGATACGGTTACGCACCAGTCGCCAGGTTTTTTTTCCGTCAGATATAAAGTCGTTCAGGCTGTCCTGTAAAAAAATGTCGTCTGTAAGCGGAATGCCCTCAAAATAACCGAGCTGATGCAGGGCCCCGAGGTCTATAGCCGTATTTCCTATCCGGGTTCCGATCGTAATAACATCGTCCCGGGTGAGAAAAACACCGAAAGGGATGTTCTGTATAGGGAAGTCAGAATCCTTGTCCACCTGAATCCAGGATTTTCTCTGCGGGTCGTTCGCGGTGATAGGCATAATAAAATTGTTAATTTATGTTTGATAAAATTGTACTCAAAGATATTATTTTCGACCAATTTACCGAATGTATTTGTTATTTTTGGCATTTCTTTGAGAAAGTTGTTTCGAACGTGGCGGATTAACCGTAAAATCCTGTTTTCACGGACGGAAAGCCAGGTGCTACCGGCCTGCACAGCGTAGCGGGAAACAACGCCACCGGACACAGATTATTGAACTTTGAACTTAAAAATAATGCAACGAGACGAACAGATTTTTGAACTGATTGAAGCCGAAAAGGAGCGCCAGTTACACGGGCTGGAACTGATAGCATCGGAAAACTTTGTAAGCGAGCAGGTTATGGAAGCAGCCGGTTCGGTACTGACCAATAAGTACGCAGAAGGGTATCCCGGAAAGCGGTATTATGGCGGATGCGAAGTTGTAGATGAGGTAGAAAATGTAGCTATCGAAAGAGCCAAGGCCCTGTTTGGTGCGGAGTGGGTAAATGTACAGCCGCACAGCGGGTCCCAGGCCAACACTGCAGTATATCACGCCTGTTTGAATCCGGGTGATAAAATCCTCGGTTTCGACCTGTCTCACGGCGGACACCTTACACACGGATCTCCCGTAAACTTTTCCGGAAAGCTGTACAACCCTGTATTCTACGGGGTGGATGAAGAAACCGGAATGCTCAATTACGATAAGATCCAGGACATAGCGAAGAAGGAGCAGCCTAAACTTATCATTGCCGGGGCTTCCGCATATTCCAGGGACATCGACTTTAAGCGTTTTCGCCAGATTGCAGACAGCGTTGGCGCTGTACTGTTTGCCGATATCTCGCATCCTGCGGGGCTTATTGCCAAAGGGATACTCAGCGATCCTATTCCGCATTGTCATATCGTAACGACCACAACCCATAAAACGCTTCGCGGTCCGAGAGGAGGTATGATCATGATGGGGAAAGATTTCGAGAACCCGTTTGGGATTACCCTCAAAAACGGAAAACCGAGAATGATGTCTTCATTGCTGGACAGTGCCGTATTCCCGGGGAACCAGGGTGGTCCGCTGGAACATATTATTGCCGCCAAAGCCGTAGCTTACGGAGAAGCGCTCACCGATGAGTTTCTGCACTATGCACTGCAGGTCAGGAAAAATGCACAGACCATGGCCAAACTTTTTGTAGAAAAAGGATATAAGGTCATCAGCGGAGGTACGGATAACCACATGATGCTGATCGATCTGCGAAACAAGGATATTTCCGGTAAAGAAGCCGAAGAGGCACTGGTAAAAGCCGATATCACGGTAAACAAGAATATGGTTCCGTTTGACGATAAATCTCCTTTCGTAACTTCCGGTATCCGCATCGGAGCTTCTGCCATTACCACAAGAGGACTGAAAGAAGAGGAGGTAAAAACGGTTGTGGAGCTGATCGATGAAGTGATCACTAACCATACGGACGATGCCGTTCTCGAAAGCGTAAAAGAAAAAGTAAACGACCTGATGAAGACCCGGCCATTGTTTCAATGATAACCGGTTGTATGATGTTATAAAAAAAGAAGCCTCTGACGGGGGCTTCTTTTTTTATGTGATATGAGCGTTGTGTACGCGTATATGGTGTTGATACTTAGTTTTTTACTTTTCTTTGAACTTTAAATTATCGTGAATTTCCGGTTTTCCGGAAATATTTTCTTGTTTTTTATGGTGATTATATCTAATATTACAGTCCCGAATTTAACATGATTTTTAACTTCTTTTATGGTGTTGTACTCAGATCTGTTATTAACCTGATAAAAAGTGCCGGTGAAATAAAAATTACTTTTTTAACCTCCTCCTGATTACATAAAACCTGTATGTTTTACAGGTACCTGAAAATTCCCCCACCAAATATTTTTAAGCCTTTACCGTATAAGGGGTAAGGAGATACGTCTATGCCTGTCTCCGGGCACAGGTCTTTTCTCTCCCCCCGGTTTAAGGAACAGTATTATCGTATACAAACATTCGGATGGTATTACAGTACCTTACGATGTGTTTTGTGATATGGGTTTATTTTTCGATTTGATGCTTTGAACCAAAATAAAACAGTAGAATGATGAAAAAAATATTTTTCTTATTTTTTGTAATCCCCTTTTTGTCGTTAGGGCAGTCCAACACCTTTCCCGCTACCGGAAATGTCGGAATCGGGGTAGAGACCCCTACGGGAAAACTCGATATAGCGGGGTTGACCTATCTCAAGGGAGCACCCTCCTATTCGGTAATCGCAGAACAGTTAAGGATAGGGAGAAGAGACCAGAATATTCGTTACCATTCGCTTTATTCGTTTCACGGAGGAGCCGGACATACCAATTACCTGCAGTTTCGTGTACATACCGGTAATACAGAAGACCTGGAAGAACAGGTAAAGGTTATGACGCTTAACGGAGATGGTAATGTAGGTATAGGAACGGAAGCCCCGGATCATAAATTGGATGTAATGGGAATTATTAAGTCCAATACAGGTATAATAGTGTCCAATCCGGATTCCCGGTCATCCAGAGTGACCCTGGATTGGTTGAATGATGTAGCTCGTATTCGGATAGGAGGAAGTGGGAATGGAGCAGGTAATGGTTTGGATATTCAGTCTCAGGGGGATAAAAGCCTGATGCGCTTGCTTCAAAATGGTAATGTCGGGATCGGAACAATTACCCCGGATTCCAGGTTATCCGTAAACGGTGTAGTGCATAGCAAAGAAGTAAAGGTAGACCTCAATGGCTGGAGCGACTTTGTTTTTAAAAAGGACTATGCGTTGCCCACGCTGGAAGAAGTGGAACAGCATATCCTGGAAAAGGGGCACCTCAGGGATATTCCCAGTGCGGAAGAAGTTTCGGAGAACGGCATCTTACTGGGAGAGATGGATGCGAAGCTGTTGCAGAAGATCGAGGAACTGACCCTGTATATCATCAGTCTGCATAAGAAGATGGAGCAGCAACAGCAGGAGATAGATAAACTTAAAAATAAATAATATGAGAGTATTATTATTTTTTGTAGTACTGGGATTGTTCCGGTTTTCCGCCGGTGCACAGAATACTTTTCCCGCTTCGGGAAATGTTGGGATAGGGTTGACTTCTCCTGCTTATAATCTCGATATAAGGACGGACCACCCCATTTTTCAGATGTTGGAAAACGGGTCCGGAGGAAGAAGAAGACTGATCTTTAATGTAGGGGAAAATAATGAGATCAGGATTGTATCTTCCTATGGGAATTCCGGGAATTACCCGTTGACCTTCCGTTTCGGCGGTAGCGTCGGGGAAGTTATGCGGCTGGCAACAAATGGTAATATAGGGATAGGGACCACCAACCCGCAAAGTAAACTGGATATATACGGAAGAGGAGACGGGGCTTCCTTGCTGAGGTTCACCACCGATCGAAGCTGGGAGTTTATACAGTCGGGTGCCGATGTGACAGCAAGCCTGGTTTTAAGGTCGGTTTATAACAGTAAATCTTTTCGCATTCAATCTTCGGGAGGTACGAATAATGCCAGTTTCCGTACACATGATAACCCTGCGGACAACAGGATTTATTTTTTAACCCAAGGTGGCAGGTTGGGCATAGGAACAGCCAGTCCTGATGCCGAGCTGACAGTCAAAGGAAAAATACATACGCAGGAGATCAAAGTAGACCTGGCAGGGGGTGTGGCACCGGACTATGTTTTTGAGGAGGGCTACGATCTGCGTTCGCTGGAAGAAGTACGGGAATATATCGGCAAGAACGGACACCTGCCCGGAATACCTTCTGCCACGACCATGGAAACCGAAGGTATAGACCTCAAAGCGATGAACCTGAAGTTGCTGGAAAAGATCGAGGAACTGACCCTGTATACCTTACAACAGGAGGAAGATCTTCAGCGGAAAGATGAGAAGATCAATGACCTGGAAGACCGGTTGAACATTTTGGAAAAACTAATATATCACAAAAACTAATAACGATTCTATTGATGAAAAAATTACTACTTCCCCTTACTGTTTTGGCTTTAATTTTAAGTGTTTGTGCGTTGGGATGGTCTTTGTATTCCAGGCCGGAGCTGGTGTATGTCGATGTCAATAAACTACTTGACGGTTATAAACGATCTGAAACAGAGCGGGAAAAATTCAAGGAGAAAGCCGCCTTGCTCAAGGCCAATATAGACAGCCTGGTCACCGGTTGGCAGAAAGAACTGAAAAACTACGAAAAAGAACGGGAGACTATGAGCGCCAGGGAGCTGAAGCTGAAGCAGGAACTTCTTTCCAATAAGCAACAGCAGGTCAATAATTACCAGCAGGCCATTCAGCGGCAAATACAGGAAGAAGATCAGAAGATGACACAGACCGTTATCAACGATATCAATGACTATGTCAAAGATTTCGGAAAACGGAAAGGCTATCGTATTATTTTCGGAGCGAGCGGGAGCGGAAACATTATGTATGCTTCTGATGCTGCCGATCTCACCGAAGAAATCCTCGACGGTTTAAACAGGGAATATGAGGGTAAATAAGTACGGCACCATAGTCCTCTTATGGCTATTGTTATCCTGTGGGCCTCCTGCTTTTGATGGCGAAGAAGATTTGCTGGCTTACATCCGGGAGCCCCGGCATGGATACCTGCATCAGAAGACGGTGAACGATATCGATTTTTCACTGCTGTACAAACCTACCGATCTCATGGCTGCGGGAGAATTATCGGTAGAATCTGCTCCGGCAGGGATAGATTCTTTGCGGCACAGGTACGGGCAGTATATGTATTTTGTTTTGTCCATGTCCGCAAAAAACAGGGAACTTCTCAACCATGTCGCAGGAGATCGTAGCCGGTTTGGCGCCATGGTCAATGCCTTATCCTTTTATATGGATCGGAATGTACATTGTTTTACCCCGGAAAAAGACACCTTGCCTATGATCGATTTTATTTATCCGAGGATGTATGGCATGAGCCGCAGTACGGATATCCTGCTGGTGTATCCCCGCGATAAAAAATATCTCCGGGGCGAATATCTCGATATCAGCGTTGCAGATCTCGGATTTCGTACGGGGGAGGTGAAGTTCAGAATAGCTACCGAAGTCATACATCACGAACCACAATTAAAAATTAACGAATGAAGACCTATTACGTACTCTTGCTTATGATCTTTTCTATGGCTGCCCAGGCCCAGTTGAAACCTACGCATATATTTCTCAGTACGGGAGAAAAAATGGTGGTAAAAGGAAAACTCAGGAGAGATGTGTTTATATATAAAAGATATGACGGGGATAAGAGAAAGAAGATCGGTTTCGATGAGATAGATCATGTCGATATCTTCGAAACGAAAGATAGTATTACCAGGTACAGACGCATCCGTGTTCAGGATGAGGAGAAGCCCGTGGTCGTCCAGGAAGTGAAAACCGGAAAGGTAAACCTGTATATGGCCTCATTCGGAGTGAGAACCGCGATGCCCATGTCTTCGGCAGGAGGTTTTGGAGGTTTTGGCATTCCTATGACTTACGATATAGAGAATTATTACCTGAGAAGGGAAGGGGAAAAGAAGGCTGTACATCTTGGGGCTAACAAGTTGTTCACAAATAATTTCAGGGAAGCCGCCTCTGATTATTTTAAAGACTGTCCGCCGCTGGTAGAGAAAATACAGCAAAAAACGTTTAAAAAACGGCATCTCAAAGAAATTGTCAGATTTTATAATACGGAATGCCGATAACAACTTTTTGAAGTTACCTGAAAATCATTAATAACCTGAAGTCCGTTAACGGACCGGAATATAATCCTGTAGTTGTTTTTACCAGCGATGAAATGATCCGGAATTTGTCGTACGGATCACAGGAAAGAGGCTTAATACGGATATAAAGGAGCTTCTGACGCATAGCAGAAGCATCGGAGATGCTACCTGCGTCAGCCCCCACAACTACAAACTAAAAAACCAAAACATGAAAAGATTAAAACGTTCGCACCGGGTCATAGCACTTTTCCTGGTCTTTAGCATGTTGCCTGCTCTGGTGCCCTACAATATGTTGCAAGCTTCCGGAAACGGACCGACAGCTCCGGAAGCTACCGGATTTGAGCCCGTTGACGCTACTGATATGGTCAACCTGATGACCGGCGATTTATCTTATGTGTTACCGCTGTTGAATGTGCCCTCTCCGGAGGGCGGATACCCCCTGGCCCTGGCGTACCACGCCGGTATCGCCATGGACCAGGAGGCCTCCTGGGTGGGATTGGGCTGGAGCCTAAACCCGGGGGCTATCAACCGATCGGTAAACGGGTATCCTGATGATTATAATGCTTCTTTGCTGACGGAATATTTTTATGATCAGGGGGGGAGAAAAGATATGTATTCCTTGTCTCTGGGGTTTACCAGTAAAGCAGGCGTATCCGTAGGACTCGGCTTATCGTGGGGAAGTAATCGCAGTCTTGGTGGCTATGTGAGTGTGGGATATGGTCTGGATATAGGACCCAACGCAAATGCTCGCATAGGAACAAACGGCATAGGAGTCGGAGGTGGTTATACCGTAAATGGAGGGTTGTCAGCAGATTTTAATGCTCATACTTCAAATGGCTTAGGAGGTTCTGTAGGGCTTAATAACGGAGAGGGTTTTGAAGTGGGACTTTCTTCTTCCGGAACACTTAGTATTTATCAAACTTCTGGTAACCAGTCCATAGGGATGAGTATGTCTTCAAAAGGTATGGGAGTTTTTATGGGAAGTAAAAATACTCATAGTACTAATGTGATACAGGGAGTAGGTGTTGGTTTAAGAATGTCTTTCAACAATACGATGAGTATGGGAGACTATACTGTCGAAAGCAGTGGATGGGCTATCCCGGTAACAATACCCACTCCGATCGGCATTTTCAGTCTTTCATTCGGAAAACAGCGGATGAAATATTACCTCAACAAAAAGGTGTATAATTATGTAAACGGACCATTGTTTTTTAATGAAATGATTAAAAATGAAGAAATCTATAAAGTTGAAATATTAGTGGGTTCAATCGATATGGGTTTTGCAATTTATCCTGTAGGCTTTGCCTCTACTTATGAAGAGGGAGTTCAAATGGCTATTGATGCGGGAGCCTATGAGGATGCTTATCGTGTTACAAAAATAAGAACAGATGAGGCATTTATGGATATTTATGAAGTTCCTATAAAAGGTAAGGAAATTTCCAGGAAGGGAGAACTGGAATTTAATAATCCGGTATTTCCCGCTTATGATAATTATAATGTACAGGCCCAGGGAATATCGGGAAGCATGTCGTCCAGGTTATTTGAAAACGGAGTGTTGTATGGGCTTTCAAATAAAGAAAATGATCAGGGATATCAGCTAAAACATGCTTTAGACGGATTTTCATCCCGGTTTCCTGATCATGCCCGTTTTGATGGTAAGCCCTATTTCTATATCGATAATGAGATCAGTACATATCTCGAGGTGAAAAATGCCAGTTTTAATTCCGGGACTATGCATTCCGATATATTGGACTATTATTCGACGGGAGTTAAGAACCTTCCCGAGAACAGAAGGGTCAATAGTAATTTTATCGAGTATTTCACGAACAGGGAAATCCGGGAAAACCCTGTGGATGTATTGAAAAAAGGATTCTTACACCCACTGGCTTCCGGTTTTTCCAGGATGAACTATCCTTCTGATGGGATAGGAGCTTTTAAAATCACAGCTCCGGATGGAAAGACCTATCATTATTCGCTCCCGGTATACAATCACGAAATTGTAACCCGGACTTTCGGAGTGGTAAAGAACAATGCTGCCGAAGCAAAATCTTATTTTGAAAAACGTCAACTCGAACCTTATGCCACGCACTGGCTGCTAACCGCAGTGACCGGTCCTGATTTTGTGGACACCAATGGTAATGGTATGGCAGACCAGGGGGATTACGGCTATTGGGTAGCTTTTGAATACGGAAAATGGTCGGAAGCATTCGGCTGGAAAACGCCTTATGGAACAAGTTACCTGGAAGACGACAGTGACCCGGGGGTAAAGACCTATATTCGCGGACGAAAGGAAGTATATTATCTCAACAAGGTAATAACCCGCACACATAAAGCCTTATTTATAAAGGAAGAGCGAAAAGACGCCGGGTCTTCAAGATGGGCTTATAATTCGGTAGCTCATAAAGAAGAGCAACAGAGCCAGAGTAACTATGTGAACCGGTTTACCCTTCCGAGACAGAATTCGTTGCGGTTGAGCAAGATTATCCTGGTAAAGAATCCGCATGACGTATACACGCAGCCTGCAAACTCCAGGCCTTCCTCCTCGGTTGAAGTTTTGTATAACGATTCCTCCAAACCGGCACAGAATGCAGAATACAATTTATGGAAAAATGTCCTGGATATAGACGATGACTGGCAGGCCGTAATGGACAAAGCCGTCAAAGTAATTGATTTTGCGTATGATTACAGCCTTGCTGAAAATGCCCCGGATGCCTCACCTATTAGCGGACGATCTGCTTTGAGGGGGGTACAATTCAGGGGTAAAAAAGGAGCTTTGGTGATTCCCCCGTATCGTTTTGCGTATTACGATGGCTATGGCGATTTTAATATAGAAGATAAGGACGAATTCGGATATTATGGAGCCGATAACAAATGGTGTTCTCTAAAAACGGTAATTACGCCGCAAGGGGGACAAATGCACATAGTATATGAAGGACACAACATAAAACCGGCTTTCGTTTCTTCGGTACGTTTTACCAGGGGAGCATCCGCAAATTATAAAATATCCAAGATCAATGCTGTGACTTATCGTATAGAGTCGGGGGAAAATGTAGGGATACAACCGGGGGATCAGCTTTCTTTCAAATATAGCAAGGTATGTGAGTGGGAAGATCAGGGAAACTGTGGAGGTCCATGTGGGTATGAAACCGAACATTGTGATTTTGAGGCTATGGCAACGGTTACATCACGGGATGGCAATAACAAATTTACACTATCCATACCAGCTAACGAATGTAGCTATATCGACCAGAATTTCAATTGCGACCTCACTACGGAGACATTCTCTGCCGAATTTAAACTCACCGATGCCCTGGAAAACCTCGGTGGAATTCGTGTACGTGAAATTATTACATCAGACGGGACAGGCCGGACGTATAATACAACATACCGGTATGGGAAAAATGAGAATGGTGTAGGGTATATCTCTTACCTGCCTTATGCTCCCGAATTACAGCAGGAGCTGCCGTACAGTGCGGAGCTGCCTGCACCCAAAGTGATGTATGACCAGGTAAGTGTGGAGTTTCCGGATGGCCGGAAAAACCGATACTATTATTCGGTAATGAAGGAGAAAGATCCCGAAGAGATTAAATACGAAGACTTTTATGAGATTTCGAAAACGGCTTCGGATATCAATAATACAGCAAAAGGAGTAGATGTCAATGTAAGTACCTTTACCATAAAGGACAACCTTTCGGCGCTGGGCAGACTGGAAGCTGTAGAAGTATTGAACAAATACGGGCAGCAGCTGAGTAAAATAGAAAATGAGTATTACGATCCCGGAACAACACCGGGTGTAGCCGGAGTTACCCAGGAATCATATCAAAGCTATAAGATCGTAGACTACAAACAAAATACCGGCAGCCGTAAAGATAAGTGGCTGATCAATTCTTCGTCGCGTATCCGGTACCCGAATGTGCTAAAATCATCTGCAGAGTACAGGAACGGACATGTTTTCCGAACGGTATATAAAGATATGGATCCGGTTACCGGGGTGTTCAGGGAAGCCGAAACCACTTCTGCTTCGGGTGAGCAACTCGTATCCCGTGCAGTTCCTGCATATATACGTTATCCTGAAATGGGGAGTATGGTTCACAGCAACACGAATAAAAACATGCTTACCCAAATCGCGGAGACCTATAGTTATATCAGGGAACAAGGAGGGGCCAAAAAGTATATGGGAGCCGGAATTACCACCTGGAAACCCGAACAGTACGATTATACGATTTACACCGGGCCGCCCCACGCACCTGTATCGACGGGTGCCTCTGCCGATGTTTGGAGAAAACATAAAAGCTATACCTGGGACGGGGCCTTGGATAATGACGGTACACTTGCGACGGAGCCTGGGAATTTTATATGGTCTTCTCCTTCGGCTACACAGCCTGCCGGATGGAAACTGCTTTCGGAGATCACCCTGTACGACAACTTTTCGAATGTACTGGAAGTTAAAGATATCAATGGTAACAAAGCCGCAACGAAAAGGGGAGATGGGTCTTCTAAAGTTTTTGCTACCGGCAATACAGCCTTTAACACCATGTTCTATTCCGGATTGGAAGAAGGAACAGGAACTACGATTGCAGAAGGCGTGACGCGGGATGCCACAGCGGTTATTACATCGTCCAGGGCACATACCGGTAGCCGTTCTGTACAGGTAGCTTCCGGTGTTAAAGCCTTTAAGGTAAAACCTGGTCAGGGTGGTACCTACCGTGTTTCGGTCTGGGCACATACTTCCGGTTATACCGGGGCGCGTGTGGTTTCGGGAGGACAAAATTATACCTATCATCAGGACGAATTGGTCCGGGCCGGTGATTGGGTACAACTCAATTTTGACATAGCAGTGAACGCAGGTACAGAGGTGGCCCTGACTTCTGCTTCCGGGACCGTGTATTTTGATGATTTCAGGATACACCCCGTAAGTGCCGGGATGTCTTCTTATGTATATAATGAGGATGATGAACTTACATATATTCTGGGGCCAAACAATATGGGAGCCAGGTATGTGTATGATGCCGGGGGGAGGTTAAAAGAAACCTATACGGAAATTGCGGATACAGAAAACTTAACAGGAGGGTATAAACTAACTTCAGAAGTTGCATATAATTATGCAAGAATAGAGGATAGCCCTTACGTACCTTTAAAAGTAGAATTGTGGGAAGAAGGCACCTACCCAAGCCATAAGGCAGTGATGCGTGCCTCCGGAGGAAGCGGACAATATGAATATCGCTGGTCTATGCAGTGTGGTTCTTATGCAAGTAAATATGGTAATTGGACTTCTTCACAGTCATTAATTCTTTTAAACAACTGCTCGGATAGGGTGTACGTTAGATGTGAGGTTAGGGATCTCAGGTCGGATGAAATCAAGAATGATGCAAGAACATATAAGGTTGAAAATCAGCTTTAAGTTTACTGAGATAAATTCTATTAAGACAATATGCAATGAAATATACAATCATTATAAAGACATTGATATTCATATTTTTCTGTTTTTCCGTTTATAGCGGAAATACCCAGTCGTATTCCATCGGAAGAATCGGAGGATCCGCAGGCACTGCGAATAATGGAGACCGCGCGAACTACGTAGTTTACAAAAACGGTACAATTATGAGCAGCGGATATATGAATGATATAGAATGGAGAGTTTCAGGAGGACAGATTGTGGGAGGAACCAGCAGTTCAAGCCTCACTGTATTATGGAATGGAGATGTTCGTAATTGCAGAATAAATATATTATTTAAAGATGTTCAGGCGGGTGGATATTATAGTGCATCGCTAAGCGTTACTGTTGAAGGAACATCACCGGACAGACCGCCTTATCCAAAAATTCAATCCAGGGATTGTGGTGAAGTTATAATAGCTTACGAGGGAACTCCGTTAAGGGGAACTAACTGGTATTGGCAGGGAAAAAACCCCGATGGCGAGAATACTAACCTTGGGTATGGAAAGACATTCAGTGCCAGTGATGGCAATGGAAGATATTATTTGCGAGCAAAAAATAGTTTTGGGTGGAGTAAGACTTCAAGTTACATAGATGTTGAAATAACCGATACCCCTCAAATACCGGATATGCCCGGCATTAACATGATAAACAACGGGGAAAGTGTTGTTTTGACTAAGGGTACTCCTCCAAATGGAGTCGAATGGTATTGGCAGGAATCTGAGAATGGAGAAAGTACCGATAGCAGTGAGTCCAGCATAACCCTTACCACCGGAACCGTATATTATATTAAAGCAAGGAGTATAAGCCTAAATTGCTGGAGTGCTGCAAGGAGAATTAACTATACACTTAGAAATCCGGATTTAGATCCTTATGATGTTTTGGAGACGGATAGAAATTGGATGTCTTCAGTATCTTATGATATTACAGGAGTTATAAAAGAAAATTCCATAAGATATGCCAATGCTTTGGGAAACACAGAACAAATTCAGCATGTAGATATAAAAACTGCTAAACTATGGACTACTCATACATTGTATGATAAAGAGGGAAGAGCAACCTTTCAGACTACGGGGGCTCCTTTGGATGCATTAAAATCGAGTACATTTCAATTTCGTAATGATTTCATACGAAAAAGCAACGGCAGCAATTATAGTACTGCCGATTTTGAAACCAATCCGGAAAATCCTGCCGCGGTTGGTAACCAGCCCGGGACCTTAGGCTGGTATTACAGTGAAAACAATACTTCGGAACCCTACCAGGATATAACCGCTTATCCTTTTTCGAGGATGATATTCAGCGACCTTAATCCCGGAGCAGTGTTGAAACATGTAGGCGGAAATAAGGTCAACGGAACATGGCCGCAGTCTTATGTATTCAGTATGCAGACCTCCGGCGAACTCGCACAAAGCGCAGCTTTCGGAGAGGGCAGGTATGCTACGGTAAAAACAATAAAAACGGTAAGCAGGGATGTACATGGTGTGGAAAATGTCATTTTTACGGATACCGATGGTAAGACCCTGGCTGCTGCAAGAAGCGGGGGAGGCAGTGCGCGGAATATGAATATAAAAATCGGGGCACAGGGCTATGTGGATATCCATGTACCTGCCGGGACAACAGGTTTTACAGTGAACAGGCCATCCGGAGTACAGACCTCGGTATATGATCTTATTACGGAGAACCAGGTAACTACAGCCACCACATCACTTCCCAACGGGTTTTATCGTGTTGCAGTCACTGATGTGGATAATTACAATCCTGCGACCCCCGTGCAGGTTACATACAAAGAAAATTATTACGATTATGCGTTAAACGAATACGATAAGGCAGGACATCTGATCGCCTCTTATCAACCCTACGGGAATACGAAATCTGTCAAACCTAAGACCACTTTCAAATATGATGCCCTGGGACAATTGATATATACGAATAGTCCGGATGAGGGAGAGGCCTGGTTTAAATATCGCAGGGATGGCCAGATACGATATTCCCAAAATAGTAAACAAAAAGCGGAAGGAGAGTTTTCCTATACCAATTATGATAACCTGGCCAGGCCTGTAGAAAGCGGAGTACTGGTAAGCACGGCTTTTAATAATGCCGACCCGGATGCCTCCCTGCCCGCCGGAACCAAAAAAGAACAGCAGTTTACGGTTTACGATGCCGGGGAGAGCATTAGTGTGGGCAGTGGTGCCAGGAAACAGGCTTTTGCAGCCGGTAATGTGGCCAGAACCTATAACGACCATACGACCACCTGGTACAGTTACGATATCTACGGCCGTGTAAACTGGATCGTACAGGATATCCCCGGAATAGGTAAAAAGACCATAGATTACGAATATCACCCGGTAAGCGGACTGGTAAGCCAGGTGGTTTACCAGAAGGATGTAGGTGCCGAACGCTTTATACACCGGTACACATACGACAAGACCGACCGGCTGATCAAGGTGGAAACCTCTGTTAACGGCAGTACGTATACTACCCGTGCTACCTATAGTTATTATGAGAACGGGGCCCTGAAACGGACAGAACTGGGCAACAAACTGCAGGGCTTGGACTATGTTTACAATATTTCCGGGCAGTTAAAGAGTATCAATCACCCTGCCTTGAGTGCTGCCAAAGATCCCGGGGCGGACGGTAATGATATTTTCGGTATGACGCTGGACTATCACCGCAATGATTATATGCGTAATATCGACGGCTTAAGTCCGGCTACCTATGGGAACGATCGCCTGGACGGGAATATCAAGGGGGTCCGTTGGAACAATAAATACCAACCGCTTACCGGTGCGGAAAATGCCTATAATTATACCTATGACCGGAATAACTGGTTGGCAGCAGCTACCTATGGACAATATGCCGAATCTTTCGGCTCGGATATAGAGGCAGATATTACTTCTGCGGCAGTGACCGGGAGTGGAGAGACCCTTCCCCTGGAAGCTACCGGCAGTATTACTTTAAAGCCCGGTTTTCATGCCAAAGCGGGGAGCACTTTTACAGCCAGGATCGTCAAGGTAGATGGTTTTGCAGAAAATGCCAAAGGCGATTATAAGGTCACATTAACCTACGATGCCAACGGTAATATACAAACCCTGGAGCGGAACCAAAATACTGTAGGCAGCAGTAATGCGATGGACAAGCTGACGTATAATTACAGCAATAGCAAACCCAACCGTCTGGACCATGTAAAAGACGCCGTAACTGCAGGCACCGGGGCCGATGATATCAAAGGGCAGGCCAGCGGGAATTATGTATATAATACGATCGGGCAGTTGACAGAAAATAAGGAGGAAAATGTTAAGTACCGGTACACTGCTTCCGGCCTCGTAAGTGAGGTATTGAAAAATAATGTACCTTTGGTTAAGTTCTTTTACAACGACCGCGGTCACCGGGTAAAAAAGGAAAGCTATACCAGCGGTAGCCTTGCTAAAACCGAATATTACGTCAGGGATGCTTCCGGGAGTGTTATGGCCATTTACCAGGGGACTTCGGCAAAGGAATATCCCATTTACGGAGCAAGTCGTCTTGGTGTGTATTTTAAAACCGGTAATACAGCTGTCTACCAGTTAACGGACCATTTGGGGAATGTAAGGGCATTGGTACAGGAAAGTGGGACACTGGCGGGGGCTACGGATTATTACCCCGGCGGGATGGCAATGCCTGCAAGAAAATTATCGGATGCCGAAGGTTACCGATATGGTTATCAGGGAGATTTTGCTGAAACCGATGAGGAAACCGGGAAACCTGCTTTTGAGTTAAGATTATATGATCCAAGAATTAATAGGTGGTTGACAACAGATCCTGCTCAACAGTATGATAGTCCCTATCTTTCTATGGGGAATAATTGGGTGAACAGGAGGGATATTGATGGAGGGGAAGATAGTCCTATTTTTGATCAGGATGGTAATTTTTTAGGTGTAGATGATCAGGGATATCAAGGACAAATTATTATAATGGATAGGGATAGATATGGGAAACTTGTAGCTAATTGTGGCCCGGGCGAAATAATGAGCCATGAAACTGCGATGAAAAATAATTTAGGCCTTTCCTCTTTAGGAGAAAATTTTGAAGCTATGTCTAAAATTCAAACACATGTAATGAATGAAAAAGGATTTGATATTAATAAATTCCATAATGGAATGACTTCTATCACTAGTGGTTTTAGAAGGAATGGTGTTTTAGAAGGATTTAATGATCCTGCGTCAGCTCAAAGATATAAAGGAACTCCTTTGGAAAATGGATATGTAAAGGTTACTACCAAAGCCTCTTACTTTTCAGAATTAAGCACAGTTGAACTAATAGTCAATTACCTCGGTGTTCATGAATTTACTGGGCATGGATTAAATAAATGGATTAATGGAACGGATCATTATAAAGCTTATGAACTCCAAAAAAAGCATGAATCTTTTCATAACCTTCCTGATTGGGCTAAAGAAGAAATCAACAATAGGATTTATGATCCTAGGAATAGACCGGACGGTTACATCCCTCCAAGGGGTTGGAAACGAATGTAATATGTGAGTACTATGAAATATTTATTTACAATTGTCATTGTTTTTTTATATGGGTGTAATAATAGTAAAAAAATTAGTGTCAATTCAATCACTTTTGAGTCCCATATTTGTTTTAATAAAGATTCGGATATTTTGCGATTTGATGATGTTCATATCATAGTCAATAAAGTAGATACAACTATAGCAAAAAGAGACTTTTTTATTGTTTATGATAAAGATACTATTTCTCTGATTCCACCTTTTTCAGATGAAAATATAATAAATGAAGATAATTTATCTTTTAGGTTTTCCAAAAATAAAAATTTGCAAGAAAACTTGGTGTCTAATCAATTTGAAATTATTGATAAAATTAAAAAAAGTTCTTTATTTTATATGAAAGGTGGTAATGAAAGAATATTAGGTAAGACGAGAATGAGTGATTTAATAGAAAAGGATTCTATTATTGTGAACTTTTCCTATTTAGATCAAGATTTTATTTATATGTTGAAAGGGAATAATATTAGGAGAGAAAATCATATTTCAAAAGAAGTTGATTGTAACTAGGGCCTGTTAACATAAGCCCGCTCAACGAAGTATAGCATGCTTCTGCATATGTCTCCGACTTCGTAGTTCCTTGCATGTGAATGATATACAAATACGTTAAACCCCTCTCAGAGGGGCTTCAGGATTATATTTTATGCTTCCGACTTGGTTAGTGCCGTACCCGCTCCACGAAGTGTTTTATGCTCTGCGAACGTCTCCGACTTCGCAGCCTACTGCACACTAGGGGACAGACCAATATGTTATGCACCTCTCTGAGGGGTATCCGAAACGAATGCAGTATTGAAAAATAATCTATTTTTGGTTACAATGTTTTATAGGGCCGGCTGGGGAGGTCACCGGGTAAAAAAGGAAAGCTATACCAGCAGCAGCCTTGCTAAAACCGAATATTACTTCAGGGATACTTCCGGTAGTGTCATGGCCATATACTATGGAACAGTGGTGTAGGGAAGGCTACAGATAATGATTACTTTTTACGGTTTCATAAGCCTTGAATAACAAGTGCTTGGTTAGGATTATACGAAAAACAGGACATAAAGGTTTTAGCTTATGATATACGGTCTTATCAAATTTCCGAAGGTTTTCCGGGGGGTGCATAGGGTTAATCAAAATTCCGTACCAGCAGGTTTCCTTGCAGAAATTCTTTTCCCGTCCGGAAATTTTTCTTTTTTTCGAGGTTCAGGCTTACCACCTCCCCGTACCCGGTTTGTTGCTCCAGGCGGTAGGTAAACGTCAGGATATCGTTAAAACTTCCTTCTACCGTAAGATTATAAGTGTGTGTTTTAAGTCCTTCTTTTTCAAAAATATGAGGCTCGTGAAAAGCGATGACTTTGAGGTTGAGTTCGCTCGCATTCTCGTTGACGGCTTTCAGCAGATTGTGCTGCATGGAAGTACCGCCGATTTTATATTTGCGTAGCAGGGAATCGTAATAGGCATTCTTCTCATGAAGCACCGAGAGTTGTCTGGGAATGTCATGGAGTAGTGATTCTTCGGCCTTAAGGATATGGTATGCTTTTCGGGTACGGACCGTATTGGATACGGCCAGGGTATAGCATAAAAACAGGGCCAGGAGAAACAGGACAACAGCGATTATATTTTTGTTCCGCGAGGTCATGGATCGTTTTTTATAGTGAGTACGATGGTGAATGAAGCTCCTGTGAGTGAGGAGCCGTAATCCCGGATAGCGACGTTTTTCGTCCAGTCCATAGCTTCGAGATCTTCGATCCATTCGGAAAAACGGTTGCTGTCTGCGGATTCCCCGGAGATCACAATCCGGTTTTTGTCGAGCATAACTTCCTGTCCTTCCTTGATCTGTTTGAGCAGGGGTTGGTATAAGATCTCTTTCAGCAGCACAGAAGTGGGGAGCACAGCCGTAATACGGTCGGCGTAATAAGAGCTTCTGGAACCGGAAGAAGCCCGTATATCCCGGACGATCTTCTCTTTTTTGTCCACATCTTCCTTCAGGTTCATAAAATGATCCCGGTTTATCCTGTTGACCTCAGAAGCCTGTTGCAGCGCTTCGGTCTTCTGGAAATAATGGTTAAAGACCATAAAATTGGCCAGGAGCAGTAGCAGCAGAAATACCAGGGCACTCCGGGTAAAGATCCGGAAGAATCTCCTGTGGTAGAACTCCTGCCGGAAATGGGTGTTCCGGTCCCGGAAATTGGAAATAGTACCTGAACTCCCGGTTATCCAACCCAATATTGCGGCAAAACCGGGTACATGATGTCCCGGGACTTCCAGGCCGTTGATCGTATAGTTGCTCTCCGGGGCGGTTTCTTCTTTATGGATTTCCCGAAGCTGTCCGTCGTTAAAAACCAGCCGGGCATTAGATACCCGGACGTCTCCGTTTTCCATAAACGGTGCCAGTTGTTGCATACAGAGCAGTCCCAGTGTAAAGGTCGAAGGGATATATCCTTTTTCCTCCAGTTCCCCGAGTATGCCGTCGACATATTTTTTCCGGCAAACGGTAATAAACACGAGGTTGCCCGAAACCGCGGTTTCGTAATAAAAGTCATCGATCTTAATATTCGGAAAGGCTTTGTTGACCAGCGCCGTTTCGCTGCCGCTGCCGGCTTCCGTAATCCTGGTGAGAATATTTCCGGTATTGATAATAACCAGGGTGTGTCTGTTGGCGGAGAGCCCCTCCGGAAGATCATCGGGCGTATCGGTACGGGAACGTTGTGTAATGACGATCTCATCTTTTAGTCTTTTAGCCACCGTGGCAGTCCACCCGGGACTTCCGGATATTTCGGTGAGCTCCAGGGCCTGAAATGTCGTCCCTTCCTTTAGGGATGTAAGGCGATTTCGGATCATACTAATAGATAACCGTAGGCTTTATAAGTACAGTGAGTTTCTTTTTGGAATCTTCCCGTTTTCTGCTGCTGAACAACCACTTGATAATCGGGATTCTCGACAGCAACGGTACTCCGTTTCCGGAATCATTCTTCATTTTTTCTTCCAGGCCACCCAGTACCACCAGGTCCTGGTCCTGTACGCGGATAATCGAACTGAATTCACGCGATGTCAGCCCCGGAGGAGCATCTTCTTCTATACGATCACCGCTGAAATCGGATTGTATGACATTGATGTCCAGTGTTATTTGTCCGTCTCCCGAAACCAGGGGCTTGATGCTCACGGCCAGTTCCGCATCGATAGGCATATAGTTCCTGATCTCCGAGGATTGCGGGATCTGCGAACCGTAATAATTCTGGTTGGTGACCACATAATACGTTGTTTCTCCTATAGATAGATGAGCGCGGTGCCCGTTTAGTGTAGACAATTTGGGAGTGGAACGGATCTTGACGTTACCATTGGCCTCCATAGCTTTTATGGTGGCAAAAAATTCGGGAACGACCTTTCCTACGTTCAGCGAACCAAAACCGTCAAATCCGCCTATAACACGGTTTACGGTTTCCGCTCCGAGAGTAAGATTGGTATTGGGAAATATGCCTCCCCTGGTTTTTACGGGTTCGTCACCGATTCCCCAGCTTATTCCCGTTTCTACGGTGGCTGTCCTGCTTACCTCGAGTAACATCACCTCGATGAGGATTACAGGGACAGGCTTGTCCATCTGTTTGATGAAGGTTTTAAAGCGGTTGATATTCGCCGCGGGGCCACTGACGAGAAAACTGTTGAGTTCGAAGTCTATTTTAATATCCAGGTCTGCAATAATTTCGTCCGGAAGGATGTTGACCAGGGCTTCTGCCTTACTGTTGTACGAACTGAAATTATCGGAATGAGAGGTGCTCAATGTCGTATTCGGACGATTGTAGTTATTGTTGTTGTACGAATTAGTGCCGTAAGCATTGTTATTGTACATATTTTGTCCGGAACCATAACCACCTCCGAGGTAATTGATACCTCCCGGGACTGTTCTTCCGGACGAACGGGTAGAGCCGCTGTTTCCCGAGGGGTCTCCGAGCAGCTCGACGGAGCGATGCATGAGCTGGACGATCTCCACACGCCGTACACTAAGCTGGTTGGCTGTGCCGAAATAGTAGATGTTCCGCTCTTTCTTAAAGGTGAAATGATTGCCGGGAGATGTGTTTCCCTGTCTCCCGTTATTGGTGCCGTTACTATCGTTGTTCCCGGGATTGCGGTTATTGCTTCCGGTGGCCGGTGGCTGGCTGCTTTCGAACATTTTTTCCAGTAACTCATCGAAGGTTATGTTTTCGGCCTTGAAGGTTACATTTCCTGCACGATCCAGTGGAGTAGCCGTATACATGTTGATCTTCAGGTCATAACCGATCTCGTTGATGATACTGGATATGGGGGTGTCATTAAAATCTACTTTAAGGGTCATCGAGGTCGTATCCCGTATTTCATAATAGAAACTGGCTCCCCTCGGGGCACGCATCCGCCTGTTTTGCTGAGGCATATTTCCCCCCGGATTTCCCTCCGGTCCGGCTGCAGCTATATAGGCGGCGTCAAACAGGTAGAAACCGTCCCGGGATTTGGTGTAGATCAGGTTATTGGTAGTGGCAAGGTTTTCCATGGCCTTGTCAAAATCTACATCTTTGAGGTACATCCGTAATGGCGTATTTTCCAGTTCGGAGCTGTATAGCAGGTTATGTCCGGAGAGATCGATGATCTTCCGGAAAACCTTTCCGAGCGGATCGTTATCCAGGTCCATGGAAATAAGATCTTCGGCGGGATTGTATTGTACCCTGACCTGCTTCTCTTCCGGAATTTTTTCCGGAGGAAAGTATTTGTGAATGGAAAGGATATTTCCCGTAAAATCAATATCCAGCCCGTATTCCTTACAAAGAAATACAAGCAGATCGGCAACGGTAACATCCGAAAAGTTATTGACAATGGTAATGTTCTGCAGTTCGGGGGAGACATTGATATTTACCTTATGCACCCTCGAAACGGCCATCAGAAAGCCGGAAAGGGGGACATTATTGACATTGATATCGGTCTTGAAACTTTCGGTAAGCCCCGGATTGTCCACGGAAAGGGCTTCCAGGTGATTGCGAATACTCTCCATCCGGCGGTTGTTATTTTCCTGCGAAAGAAGAGGTGTGGCAATACATAAAAACAGGTACAGCGTAATTTTTTTAATCATAAGCATTAATCCATAAGCAGTGCATAGACTTCATCTACGGAAGTTATTCCTTCCTTTATCAGTGCAATGGCATTGCTTTTTAAAGTGTTAATATTGTTTTCGCTCAGGTAGGTTTCTATATCCAGAGTGTTATTTTTGATGTGTTCTGCGAGTCCCGTGGTTATGGGAATAATTTCGTATATGGCTTTTCTGCCGCTATAGCCGGTATGGTGGCATGCATTACATCCCGTAGCTTTATAATGAGTTTTCAGGCTGTCCGGGATCTTAAAATTCTCGGGGAAGATACTCCGGGTAACAGGCATTTCTTTTTTGCACGTGTCGCATAGCTTTCGCACGAGCCGTTGTGCCACACTTACATGGAGCGTACTTGCAATGAGAAAAGGGGGGACCCCCATATCTATAAGCCTTGATACCGTGGCCCAGGCCGAATTGGTATGAATGGTAGAAAGTACGAGGTGCCCGGTAAGCGCTGCGCGGATGGCCATATTGGCGGTTTTTACATCGCGGATCTCCCCGACCATGATTACATCGGGGTCCTGTCTCAGAAATGTCCGCATAGCCGAAGCAAAGTCCAGCCCTATGTTCTCTTTGAGCTGTACCTGGTTTACTCCTTCGAGCGTGTATTCTATGGGGTCTTCGATAGTCAGTATATTGGTCTCCGGCGCATTCAGCAGCTTCAGTGTGGCGTAAAGGGTGGTGGTCTTTCCCGAACCGGTGGGTCCGGATATAAGAATAATACCGTTGGGTTTACGGATACTTTCCTTAAACATCTTCAGTTCCCTTTCGGTGAAACCAAGTCCGCTAAGCCGGAACCTGCTGGCATCTTTGCTCAGAATACGGAGAACGATCTTCTCCCCGTGAAGTGTGGGCAGCGAAGATACACGGATGTCAAATTCTCCCGTATCCGAATTTACGGTAATACGACCGTCCTGAGGAAGTCTTTTTTCGCTGATGTCGAGATTGGCCCGGATTTTAATTTTGTTGATAATAACCGGGTATTCCTCTATGGGAATATGAAATTGTTCGATGAGTTTCCCGTCGAGACGATAACGTACCCTGCATTTTTCTTCGTAAGGCTCAAAATGGATATCACTGCTTCCTATTTCCTTGGCCGTGATGAGTATTTTTTCGAGAAAATCCGGGGTATATCTCAGGTTTTCTCCGGTATTTTGCCGGGCCTGCCGGTAATTGGTAGCGAGGTAACGATTGATCTCTTCTTCCGTGTCGTATTGTAATGCTACGGAATCTCCGAGTATAATTTCCAGTTCCTCTTTTAGCCCGGGTGTCTCCGCGCGGTCGGTTTTAAAGACCATGTGCCCGGTATCTCTTGCTACCGGAATGATCCGGTAATGAAAAGCCTGTTCAGCACTGATGAGCTGTTGTAAGCCGGTTTCGATATGGTATGAGGTCGGTTCCATGAATTTCAGGTCAAATATAACGAAGGTGTATCACAAAAGATAGTATATAGGAATATCAGGATAAAAAAAAGTGACATGTAACCGGCCAGCGGAATCGTATACGTATTGCTCTTTCCCGAAGCATCTTTAGGTATCCCCCCGGTAACATCCGCAATGGCGGTTTGCTGAAAATTTCCGGATGCCAGGAGCAGGTGTACGATAAGGGAAAAGAATACGGAAAACGTAAACAGGACCATAAAAGTCACGGTAGGGAAGCCGGTAGCGACAGCTATAAAAAAGAGCAGGTCTCCCAGGCCCAGGCTCCCGTTGATAAAAGCAGTTTTTAGCTTATACCTGGAATAGAGCCAAAGTACCCCCGATAGTATGGCGATAAAGCTTAGGTTGAACCCCACGGAAACGAGGAAATTCCAGGAATATACCTGAGAAAAATGAAGTCCGCCAAAGAGCAATACCGTTACTCCGAACCACAATACGGCGACCATCCGCGATCTGTAATCCTGGTAAAAAATAATCCCCAGTACGATAATAAGACATATTTTTACTAAAAGCATAACGATAAGCTTCTGGCTGTGCCAATTTGTCGGATATAATATACAGGGCCATTACCGTAAGTAAAGTCTGATGAGGGGGAAGTAGTGACTTTACAAGGCAAATGAACACGTATTTGATGTGGTATCCTTTTGAGCGGATTCCACCGTTATATAGGCTATCCCGTGATATTTTTTAATCTTTTACAGTCTGTTTGGGGACTCCGTTCTCATCGATTTCCCACACGTTAAATACACCATTACCATTGAAATCTGTTACGGCTTCAGCTCTTGCTTTAAAACCGGAATTGGAGGCTTCTATGATTTCGTATTTGTAATTGGCAGTACCGTTCTCATTGACCGTTTTGGGCGGTTCGAAATCCAGCTCGTTAAAATCGGCCGAAAACTTGGAATACATATACCGGTATGTATTCTGGGCATTATAAATAGCCTTGAGCTGGGTTTGAGCCTCTACACTTTTTGCCTTGGTGATCAATGGCATGAGGTTGGGTAGCGCTATAAGCAACAGTATGCCTATAATAGCGAGTACGATCAGCATTTCCTGCAGGTTAAATGCAGGAACTCTTTTATATACCCCGTGTGTCTTGGTACGCATGGTAAAAGTGTTTGGGGATAAAAATACTAAAATTTATATACGGTGAGCAGGAAAGCTGTCAAAAAGTATAAAATACTTCCGGGCATCTATAAATACGGACTTCCGTAAGCAGTATACAGTACGGTATTTGGTGAATAAATCAGGAAAGAAAAGATATCTTTAAAACATTCTTGTATAAAATCTATTGTGTTTTATGATTTTTTATAGTATTATTGTTACCGTGTTAAAATTATGATAAACTATAATTTTATCCTAATCTCTATACATTTTTAGTGCCAGGCTGGTAGTGTTGTTTCAGAGTCATTCCTGATGCAATAATCGCTCTTCCCCCAAGAAATCCACCCTGTCTGCATGTATGGCGATATCACTTTCCCATCCTCCGGGGATTACTAACAGATGATGAAGTCCGTAGTGATGACGGATTGGTTTTTTATTTGATGGAATAGTCTAGCACTATCCTACATTTTCATTTATAAGAGGTCTGAATTAAGCGAACAACATAATTTGATAAGTTTTAAGTATTAATATGAACTAAAATACTTTTTGATGAAAAAAATAATTTTATGTTATTTCAAGAATAGCCCTGTGATGTTGGTTGTGACATTTTTTTTTACAGTTACTGGTTTTGCTCAGGATAATCTTTCGGCACTACTTCCGGAAGTTGTTCCAAATGCACCGAATGCATCTTCACTTTTTAAGTTTGAGAACTATGAAGTAAACTTGTACAGCGGAATCCCTGATATTAGTATACCGCTATACACTATTGTTATGGGAGAAATTGAAATTCCCATAGCGCTAAGGTATCATGCTTCTGGCATTAAAGTAGCAGAGAATGCAAGTTGGGTTGGGCTGGGTTGGGCTTTAAATACCGGAGGTGAAATTACCCGACAAGTCAATGGAGGTATTGATGAAAAAGGATATTTGATTAATGAAATCAAGAAAAGCACCGATATTGATATAACATATCCGAATGCCTCTGATCTTTATTATGTTAGCACGGCATCTGATGGAAGTGAAGATTATCAACCTGATATTTTTTCATATAATTTTCCTGGAAGATCCGGGAAATTCTTTTTTGATGGTACAGATAATAATGTGGTAAGGTTAATGCCTTATGCTCCTGTTGATGTAGATGCTAGTTTTACAGGAAGTATGTCCTTTAATATAGTAGATGAAAAAGGATATTTATATGTTTTCGGAGAAAGATACAGAGATATAACTAACTCTTCAAATGGGGGAGTTGAATCGATATCGCCATCAGCATGGAAATTAGAGGATATCATTAGTCCTAATAGGCAAGATACCATATCATACGATTATACAACATCTTCATATACAACTTTTGAAGGGACCACGGACTTAATAACTGTTGAAGATAACGTATATCAATACATGTCAGCTCCGTATAACTATGTCCCCGCGACTTCGAATATATCAAGATACTTGGGAACTTCAGTTGATGAGGCTAAAGTCAGTGAAATTAAATTTAAAAATGGGAAAATAGTATTCGAATTATCCCCATATAATCGGGAAGATTTGGCAACTAAAAGCTTGAACAGAATTATTATTTATTCTAAGAATTTTCAAGGGCAATTTGAAAAGCAAAGAGAAATTGAATTTAACTATTCGTATTTTATAAATGGTACAGATAATTTGACGAAAAGGTTAAGGCTTGATGCGGTGATAGTAAAGGGTAAAGATAATGTTGATGAAGAAATATATGGTTTTGATTATAACTCTTTGATGTTACCAAGAAAGACTTCACGTGCCCAGGATTATTGGGGGTATTATAATGGTAAAGCAAACTCTACATTGGTGCCAAGAATGGAAATAAATTATATCTCCGGGATTAATGGAAGCGGATCTGGAAATACGCTATGGATTGGCAGTTCAGTTACGGATTCAAGAGCTCCTGTTGAATCATATATGAAAGCAGGATCTTTAAAAAGAATTACTTATCCGACGAAAGGTTATACTGAATTTGAATTTGAGGCCAATCGCTACGTAGAAGGTGGAGATGAAATGCTGGCAGGAGGTTTGAGAGTTAAATCGATTAGATCTTATAATCATCCTAATGATACTTCCCCATTAGTCCGGGTATATGAATACAATAGTGCCCGTCCTAATTTTCATTTGTCCAATTACTTATTTCAAACAAATCAGACTTACATGCGATATGTCACCATAAGCGGAGGTACAGCACTGAAAGAAACAAAAAGAGTACGAAATTTTGTTGCAAACCCTTCGGTAGATATTGTTACCTATGAAGGGATGATAGTCTCTTACCCTAAGGTAACTGAATATGTGATGGGGAATGGAGATGAGCCTAATGGAAAAACTGTTTATGAATATAGGGACCACAGTGATATTATTTCCTCATCGCAGGCCTCTCAGGTGTTAGGAAGACCTTTGATTATCAGTAAGTTTTATAATCGGGGACAGTTAAGTAATCAGAGTTTTTATGATTATGATCTATCTACTGATAGCTATAACATAAAAAAAAGTATATCATATACTTATTCGGCTTTTGATCTGACAAGGTATGAGAACATTGGATTTGTTGCCAGTCAGAGAAATGTAATTGAAGGAGCAGGAAAAACTTATTCGGGCGGAGAAGCAGATATAAGATATGTATATAGTAACTATGTGATGGAATCGGATGACAATTATTTGGTTTCGAAAACAGAAACCGGGTATGACAACCCTTCTTTTCCTCATTCTGTGAGAACGGTTTATGCTTATGATAATATAGAACATCAGCAAATTACGAGAAAATCTATTACTAAAAGTGACGGAACGAAGGAAGTAACGTTAATAACATATCCTTTGGATTATAGCTCCGGAACATCATTTATTGATGTTATGCAAAGTAACCATTGGAAAGCTTATCCAATAGAAGAAGTTACATATTTAGAGGATAATAATAATTATTCTGTCTTAAAAGGTACTATTACTAAGTATTATGATACCGGAAATGGTAGAGGTAAGCCTTCTGAAAAACTTTTATTAGAGAGCGATAAATGGTTCCCTCTTAGTGATTTCAGATTTTCTAATCGATCCTCTTTGGGAGTACTTCCTCCTTCGGGGACTGCTGCTGTTTTTAATCCTGATCCTCATTATAATAATCGAATATCTTATGACTTGTATGATGATTATGGGAATTTGCAACAGTTTCATATTCCATATGGGATAAGTACGAATTTTTTGTGGGATTATGAGGCACAGTATCCTATAGTAAAATGTGATAATGCAAACAGTGAGCAAACAACTCATTCATCAACGGCGTACAAATCTGTATTGTTGCCTGCTGGTCCGAACTCTAAAAAAATGTATTTCACTGTAGAGCGTACAGGTGACATAAATGTTAGTATACAATTTGACTTAGTTCCGGAAGTAGGGTCTATGGCTAAGATTTCTTGCCATCTTACAGGTCAAAACTATTCAGTTATTAAGAATTTGTGTATTACAAATGGGGGGAGTAGTTGTGGTACGACTTCTTATAGTGCTGTTTTCGCTAATTTGGAACCAGGGGATTACGAACTTAATTCAGAATTATTTGATTGGACTAATTTAAATAGTGGAATCAAGATAAATATGAATTATCCAACAGTTCGGACAGAAGATATTCGGGAATATCTTTTTTTGAATTTTGAAAAGTCTGAAACAACGGGAGAAGCTCATACAGGAACCGGATTCTTTGTAGGAGATTATACTGTGAATTTCTCTTTGCCAAATAGTCGGAAATACGTGTTGAGCTATTGGTATAGGGAAGGTGGGGTTTGGAAGTATAGCGGAGAATTACCATATCTGGGGCCTTCTGCAATACTTGCCAAAGGAGATGCGATTGATGACGTACGCATTCATCCAAAAGATTCTCAAATGTATACATATACCTATGATCCTTTGATAGGGATGACCAGTAAAACTGATTCTTCGGGTAATGTTATTTACTACGAATACGATTCCTTTAATCGGCTAAAAGCTATAAAAGATGGAGATGGAAACCTGTTGTCCGATCAGCGATATAAATATAAAAACTAATATAATATCAACCGGCAATGAAAAATATATTATTACTTTTTGTGTTATTGATCATTAGTGCTGAGGTATTTTCGCAAAATTGTCCTCCTGGTACATTGTTATGGTATCCCGATGGGGATGGGGATGGATATGGAGAATCCGGTTCTCCGGGATTTTGTTCGGCAACCAGACCCCCCGGATATGCTGCTAATGATTCTGATTGCGATGATAGTAATCCAAACATACATCCTGGTGCAATCGAAGTATGTGATGGAGTCGACAATAACTGTAACGGACAGATTGATGAATCCAAACCTTCTATGCCAGAGGCTCCTACGATTACAAACAATTGTGGAAATACGGTATTGACAAGAGGTACTCCTCCAGGTAATACTACATGGTATTGGCAGAGTAGTGCTAATGGAACTAGTATGTTAAATCCTTCGGTTAATATCACCCTTACGAGTGGTACTGTATACTATTTGAGAGGATGGGGAAATGGTTGTTGGGGGCCCTCGCGAAAAATAGATTATATTGTAAAAGGCCCTTCACCCGGTACTCCAACGGCTCCTGACATCATCAAAAATTGTGGAAGCACTGTTTTAAAACGGGCATCACCTCCCAGTGGGGTTACTTGGTACTGGCAAACAAGTTCTACAGGTAACAGTACCGCCAATTCTTCCGAAAGCATTGTACTTACCAGTGGAACTACATATTTTTTAAGGGCCCGAAACAATGAGGATTGTTGGAGTTCGGCACGTAGGATTGATTATACCGTTGAGCAAGCGACACTTTGGTATGCGGATTTTGATGAAGATGGCTTTGGTGATCCGAATACTAGCAAAAGTGCCTGTACTCAACCGGATAACTATGTAAACAATAATGAAGATGCCTGTCCGGATATAGCAGGACCTAATGGAGGATGTCCGGAAAATGCATATACTGCACCTGTGTTGAGTAATGAGAATTATATTTATACACGTACTTATCAAAGAGGCATGAAAACTCCTGGCGGAATTACTGTAAATAGTGATGTTACCGAACAAGTTCTATATTACGATGGCCTTGGTCGTCCAAAACAGGATATTGCCATAAGAGCAAGTCCTGATAATATGGATATAATAACCCATATAGGATATGACATTTATGGACGGCAGGATAAGGAATGGTTGCCTTACAAAGAAGATAATGGGGATAAGGGTAGTTACAGGGGAAATGTTTCTTCTTCCGCCAGGCAATATCATAAAGCACATTATCCGGATGATTTTGGGAGCCTGACAGGAGACCAGGTAAATGCCTACTCCCAAAAAATTTTTGAACCTTCTCCTCTAAACAGGGTGTTACGACAGGCAGCCCCCGGGGCAATATGGAAAACGGGGAATAATCATGAGATTAAGTTTGACTACCAGTCAAATACTCACAATCCTTCCAGTCCTAATAATACAGCCAATGATAATGTAAGACTTTATCGTGTAACTTACGTAAATGGTAATATTGATGCTCCTCAGCTATCAGGTGGCAGTACCAATTATTATGAAGCGGGAGAACTTTATAAACTGATAACGAAAGACGAAAATTGGGAAAGCGGAAAGGATCATACTACAGAAGAATTTAAGGATAAGGAAAACAGGTTGATATTAAGGCGGACATACAATAACGGATCATCCCACGATACATACTATGTATATGATTATTACGGGAATCTTACTTATGTTATTTCTCCTAAAGTGAGCACTTCTGATGGGATTTCTGCCGCAGAACTGAAAGAACTGTGCTACCAATATAAATATGACTATAGGAACCGGCTGATTGAAAAAAAGGTGCCCGGGAAAGAATGGGAGTTTATTATATATAATACCCTAGATCAACCTGTCATGACACAGGATGGGAACCTGAGAGCTCTGGGGCAATGGTTGTTTACCAAATATGATGTATACGGAAGAGTACTATATACCGGTAAGATAAATAATTCTAACTCCAGAACAACTCTGCAAAATACTTTTAATGAAGCGGAGGATCAATATGAATTAAAAACAGACCAGGCTGTCTTAATAGCCGGGACAGATGTATATTATACTAATCGAGCCCAACCTCAGAATATTGTAGAAATATTTACTATTAATTATTACGATGACTACGAATTTGATAGTGCAGGTTTGAGTCTTCCTGTTAATGTATTTGGCCAACCGGTAGACCTCAATACCAGAACATTTTCTACAGGAGGTAAGACACGGGTTTTGGATACGGATCATTGGATTACGACTATTACAGCGTATGATAAAAAAGGAAGAATTATTTATTCGGCTGGCAAAAATCCTTATCTGAATACTACCGATGTTGTAGAACGCAAGCTTGATTTTGTAGGCAGGGTATTAGAAACCAAAACGACCCATTCCAAAGGTAGCAATTCTGCAATAGTAACTATAGATAAGTTTGAATATGACCATACAGGACGTTTAATAAGACAGTTGCAGTGTCTGGATGAAAATTGTGGGGAGGAAACCTCTGGAAGTAACCTTACTTTTGACAGTATAGTAACAACCACTAAAAATGAAGTAGCCAGTAATTCCATCACTTTAAAACCCGGCTTCCATTTCAAGGCCACCAGTAGCGCCAGCTTTAGTGCTTCGATCAGCATTCCCGGCGAACTTATCGCCGAAAATGTCTATGATGAATTAGGGCAGTTAACGGAGAAGAAGGTGGGGAATACGCCCCAAAACCCTTTACAACGCATAGCATATACATACAATGTGCGGGGATGGCTGACGGACATCAACGATGTAGATCATCCTTCGGGAAAGCTGTTTAACTTCCAGATCAATTACAACAAGAGCCGTAGCGGGGTGGTTGATCCTTTATACAATGGTAACATAGCAGAGACGTATTGGAAAACAAGCAATGACAATACCATGCGACGTTATGCCTACACCTATGATGCATTGAACCGCATCACCTCCGGGAAGTTTAACGGCAGCGGGCAGACGGACCGTTATACGCTAGAAGGTATTACTTATGATAAAAATGGTAATATAACGGGATTGACCCGTAACGGTCATCTTGTAGCCAACCCTGATAAAAACAATGCCGACCATTTCGGAGAAATGGACAAGCTGACCTACGCCTATCATAACGGAGGCAACTTTTTGGTCAAGGTAACTGAAGCTGCAACAGCCAGTAAAACCTATGGATTTAAAGACGGTAGTAATACGGATAATGATTATGCCCGGGATGCTAATTGCAATACGACCAGAGATAGGAACAAGGGGATTACAAGCATTACCTATAATCATTTAAATCTTCCTACCCAGGTCAGTTTCGGAAGCAATAAAATTGCTTATATTTACGATGCCTCGGGAGCCAGATTAAAGAAGGAGGTCACCCAGGGAAGTTCTGTGACAGCAACGGAGTATGCGGGGAATTATATTTATGAAAACGGGCAGTTGCAGTTTTTTAATACCCCGGAAGGTTATGTAACCAAAGAGAGTGGTACTTATACATATATTTACCAGTATAAGGATCATCTGGGGAATGTACGGTTATCCTATTCTAATACGGGGACAACAAGTGCCCCGCAATTGGAAATTGTAGAGGAGAATAATTATTATCCTTTCGGGCTTGAACACAAGGGGTACAATAATGTTATCAATGGTACGGAAAATAAGTACCAAACGTATCAAGGTCAAGAGCTCGAAGAAGAGTTAGGGAAAAACACTTTAGCCTTCCAATGGAGGGATTACGACCCAGCAATCGCACGCTTCAATAAAATCGATAGGTTTTCTGAAAAGTACTATGACCAATCACCTTATAGTTTTACCAAGAACAACCCTATTTTATATGCTGAAGTAAAAGGAGATAGCATAAGAGTGAGTTTCCGAACAGGGTTTTTAGGAATTTTTGGAAAGAAAGTTACACTAACCTATGATTCTGAAAACCAACAATGGAATGGTGCTGATGGAAAGCAATATACAGGAGAAACGAGTAAGTTCGCAGATAGAGTACTTGGAGATTTAAAGAAAAACCAAGAGAATGTACTTGGAAACGAAATCGTTTCTAATTTGGCTAACGATAGCTTCGACCACTTTGTTAAAAAAGGTAGCCCTAATAATAATACCTATAGAAGTGGTAAAAACGGCAGACTAACACAAAAGGACTTAAATATTTATTACAATGGTTCTACCAGTGATGATGGTCAGAAAATATTCCAAGGAGGAAAATCAGGAAGCACACCTGGATATGCTGTTTTAGGTCACGAAATGGCGCATAAATATTCTCTAAAGAGAACTGCAAATAGTCGTTGGTTTGGAAGCGGTGCAGACGCAAGAGGTGTTGATGAGTACAATGCAATGTATTATGAAAATGTATTACGAAGTGCAAATGGATTGCCTTTAAGAACGCACTATACCGAGAATAACGGAAGTTATCAGGGTCAAATACTCAATAGTGCAGGTGCTTTACAACCGCCACCAACAGCTCTTTCTACCCAAAGTGCACCATCTATGCCAGCGGTACACGCTATACTAATCGTCAATCAATTTTTAAATAGATTTTAAAGATGGTAAATAAAAAAACAACTTTATTAGTTTTATTCCTATTAGCATTAGGACTGCTTATATCTTGCAACTCGACTAAATTGATAAATGAAAACATTGGCGACAATCAAATTACTATTAGTTTGACAGAATGTGGAAGCTATGAGGTTAAAAACAATCAAGTAACAATTGGTTATGCTGTTAAGCGTTTTATTGTAGAAGTTGATAGGGTAAAGGAAATAACAGAATTTGAAAGAAAGTTAAGAGTAAAATATAAAAACAAATTCAATAAAGATTATAGGGTTTATACTTTTACTACGGACAGAGCTGGAGATACTATTTTAATGACCTTGTTTTTGTCATCAAAGCAAGTTGAGAATAACCCTAACTGGAAATGTCAACTACAAGAGGTCGGTACTTATCCTAAAAGGTCAGTATGGGTTGACTATAATTGCTCAAAAAACCGCTTTAAAGTCCCTGGCGACCCAGATTAAATGAATATGAAAAAACAAGAAGAGGTTGTCTAAAAAGGCAGCCTCTTTTTTTTGTTATAAGGTTTTGTGTTTGTAACTTTAAGCATGAGCCGAAAAGTCACCTGGAAGATCTACGACCAAGGGCAGTTGAGCCTGCTTCCCCCGCTCTACGAAGTGTTCTGTGCTCTGCGAAGGTCTCCGACTTCGCAGCTCACTGCACATCAAGGACAGGCCAAAACGTCATGCTCCTCTCTGAGGGGCTTCCAAAACGGTGTTTTCATATGGTTGAAGCATGTTCTTGTAATTTGTTTAAGCCTTTTCATTGACCATATCTTTGCAGCAATAAATGAAGGAAGACTTGTGAGAATTGAGATACGCCACAGAGAGGCGTTTTTCATTTTTTTCTTTTCATAGAAGGCTTAGGCTGTGAAGTTGCAAACTCCGCAGAGCGGTAATCCTTCAGGTAAATTGTTTAACTTCCAGATCAACTATAACAAGAGCTGTAGCGGGGTGGTTGATCCTTTATACAATGGTAACATAGCAGAGACGTATTGGAAGACAAGCAATGACAATACCATGCGACGTTATGCCTACAGCTATGATGCATTGAACCGCATCACCTCCGGGAAGTTTAACGGCAGCGGGCAGACGGACCGTTATACGGTAGAAGGGATTACCTATGATAAGAACGGGAATATAGAACATTTAACCCGCAGGGGACACGTGAACAGCGGCGCCACTTCTTTCGGGGTGATGGACAACCTGGCTTATACCTATGATACGGGTAACAAGCTTTTAAAAGTAACGGATAGTGGTAACAAGACCTACGGATTTAAGGACGGGACCAATACGGGCAACGATTATACCTATGATGCCAACGGCAATTTACTGACGGACGCCAATAAGGGGATCACCGGGATTAGCTATAATCATTTAAACCTTCCTACCCAGGTCAGTTTCGGGAGCAATAAAATTGCTTATATTTACGATGCCTCGGGAGCCAAATTAAAGAAAGAAGTTACCCAGGGAAGTTCTGTGACAGCAACGGAGTATGCTAATGGGTATATCTATGAGAACGGGCAATTGCAGTTTTTCAGCCATCCCGAGGGGTATGTAACGAAGGAAAATAACACATTCAAGTATGTGTACCAGTATAGGGACCATTTGGGGAATGTACGGTTATCCTATTCCAATACGGGGACAACAAGTGCCCCGCAACTGGAAATTGTAGAGGAGAATAATTTTTACCCTTTTGGTTTGAAGCATAAGGGCTATAATGAAGGAATATCCCCAATAGGAAACAGTGTGGCCCAGAAATGGAAATATAATGGTCAAGAATATAATGAGAGTCTGGGGCTTAATACAATAGAAATGACCTTTAGGCAATATGATCCAGCAACTGGTAGATTTAACGTGATTGATGCTGCTTCTGAGTTAGCCCAGAATTGGACTCCGTACAGATTTGGATTTAATAATCCTATTCTGTTTAGTGATCCTTTGGGCTTATGGGAAATTAGAAACGGTAATTGGTACACAGATGATAAAAAGGATATTCAGAGATTTTTGGATATGGTATCTATGGAAGATGCATTTAATGGAGGTGCATCCATCGCTCAAATAGATAAGTTTGTAGGAGAAGAATTTAGAGGGTCCGGTGGGAGATTGAGTGACGGAAGTATTCTATTGGACGGAGAAAGCGTTGCAATTGACAAGAGTGGAAAAGCCAGTGATTTGAGTCCAAGGCAGGTAGATCATATACAAAACCAGGTGTCAACATATGGTTCTCATTGGTGGAATGAAAAATCATCTTCTTATAATAATCCTTGGTATACTTATAAATATTACAGAGAAAGAAGTTGGGAGCAAAATGGAGGAAGTTTTCCTGGCATCGCTTTAGGTTCTTACGCGGCAGGTCAGGTCAGCAATTTTTTATATAACAATGAGGGATGGTTTAGTTTGACCCAAGCAAAAAGATATGGTCATGGATTTCATGGAAATCAATTCACGGAACGGCGCGTAACTATTGGAAATTTGTCTAAATGGATAAATACGGGGGGGAAAATGCTTGGAGCCTATGGTGTATATAGCACATATAACGAATGGAGTCAAGGAAAGTTAACAAATTTAGGAGCAGCATATATAGGTGGTGTGGATGCCGCAGCATTGGCAAGAGGGAATGTTTATTTAACCGGTTGGAGTTTTGGAACAGGATTAGGAAAAGGAGTTGTTGAAAGTAATTGGTATTTTAATGCAGTACATAACGCACCAAATTGGTAAAATCATGTGGTTTCATTATTTTTTTTATTTTTTATATAATCATTACGGTAAACCAAAATGGAAAGAACAAAATATTCCATTTTTTTCAACGGTTTTAGGAATCGCGGCATTACAGATAATTAATTTTGCTGCAGTTAAGGATTTTATTTTGTTCCACTTATTGAATAGTAGAAATCTGTATTTCAAAAATGATACTTTCATTGTTCCGACAGTTTTTATAGCATTTAACTTTTGGTATTTTTGGCATGGCACGCGATATAAACATATATTAAAACAATTTAACAATAGGACAAAAGAAGAGAAACAACCATATAGGATAGTGAGTTGGATATACATTGTAGTCTCAATATTGTTTGTTATATTGATGGGGTATACGGTTCGTAATAATATTAAATGGTGGTGATTTTCTAATACAAGGACCACTTGGGGAACGTGCGACTATCCTACTTCGATCAGAACGGAGACGGGGTTGTAAGGATCTCGGAGATCATACAGGAAAATAACTACTATCCCTTCGGAATGGAGCACCGTGGGTACAACTCCAATATCAATGGGGTAGAAAACAATTTTATGACCTACAATGGGGTAGAGTATGAAGAATCCCTAGGATTGGATATTTACGAGATGAACTTTTTGGTGCTAATGACCCAAATTTACTCACATTTGAAGAGACTTTTGAAAAGGATTTCAAGTCTTACCCATTTGAGTATACCGCGTGCACTGATTTAGCTAGTCGAGAGAATTTTGTTAGCTATTGGCAGGACGCCCAATTGCATTTTGACAGAATTAAAAATGTTGTTATTAATGAGTTTGAGACATATGGTATTTCCATCGAAAATGCATCCTTAGAACCTACTTTTTTATGCTCCTTATACGGCATTCAAGGGCGTTTAGATATACTAGAGTTAAACACAGAAAACAACTCTAAAATTGTAGAATTAAAGTCAGGCGGTGTCCCATTTCCTGATGATGGCGAAAGTATTAAACCAAATCATACAAACCAACTATATTTATATTACCAATTAGTAGCATTAGTTAATAATCTCAAATTTTCAGAAATAGCCACAAAAACAGATGGTTATATTCTTTATTCAAAGACTCCGAATGGGAATTTGAGACAGGATAAGCCAAACTTAAGAAGAGTTCAGTCTATTTTAAATCTTCGTAACAATATAATTATTAATGAATTCACTTTAGCATTAGATGATCTTGCCAAAACTGGATATTCCGGTGATGCTGACCCCTCATTCCGGCCATACTGACCCTCTAAGGATTTTGGTCAAAAAAATAAGTTACTGACAATATTACAGTTTT
>NZ_FPJE01000054.1 GCF_900119185.1 Sinomicrobium oceani
GTAGTCTCGGGCAGGCTCGAACTGCCGACCTCTACATTATCAGTGTAGCGCTCTAACCAGCTGAGCTACGAGACTATTTTATTGACAGCTTTAAGCAAAATTATTCCTTTCCAATACATTCATAACTTTTACCTCATTCTCTAGAAAGGAGGTGTTCCAGCCGCACCTTCCGGTACGGCTACCTTGTTACGACTTAGCCCCAGTTACTAGTTTTACCCTAGGCAGCTCCTTACGGTCACCGACTTCAGGTACCCCCAGCTTCCATGGCTTGACGGGCGGTGTGTACAAGGCCCGGGAACGTATTCACCGGATCATGGCTGATATCCGATTACTAGCGATTCCAGCTTCACGGAGTCGAGTTGCAGACTCCGATCCGAACTGTGATCGGTTTTATAGATTCGCTCCTTATCACTAAGTGGCTGCTCTCTGTACCGACCATTGTAGCACGTGTGTAGCCCAAGACGTAAGGGCCGTGATGATTTGACGTCATCCCCACCTTCCTCACGGTTTGCACCGGCAGTCTGGCTAGAGTCCCCGACATGACTCGCTGGTAACTAACCACAGGGGTTGCGCTCGTTATAGGACTTAACCTGACACCTCACGGCACGAGCTGACGACAACCATGCAGCACCTTGTAATGTGTCCGAAGAAAAAACTGTTTCCAGTCCTGTCACACTACATTTAAGCCTTGGTAAGGTTCCTCGCGTATCATCGAATTAAACCACATGCTCCACCGCTTGTGCGGGCCCCCGTCAATTCCTTTGAGTTTCATTCTTGCGAACGTACTCCCCAGGTGGGATACTTATCACTTTCGCTTAGCCACTGAAACCGAAGTCCCAACAGCTAGTATCCATCGTTTACGGCGTGGACTACCAGGGTATCTAATCCTGTTCGCTACCCACGCTTTCGTCCATCAGCGTCAATAATGTGTTAGTGACCTGCCTTCGCAATCGGTATTCTATGTAATATCTATGCATTTCACCGCTACACTACATATTCTAATCACTTCACACACATTCAAGACTATCAGTATCAAAGGCAATTTTACCGTTGAGCGGCAAACTTTCACCCCTGACTTAATAGCCCGCCTACGGACCCTTTAAACCCAATGATTCCGGATAACGCTTGCATCCTCCGTATTACCGCGGCTGCTGGCACGGAGTTAGCCGATGCTTATTCGTATGATACCGTCATCAAGGTACACGTACCTCTTATTCTTCTCATACAAAAGCAGTTTACAACCCATAGGGCAGTCTTCCTGCACGCGGCATGGCTGGATCAGTCTTGCGACCATTGTCCAATATTCCTCACTGCTGCCTCCCGTAGGAGTCTGGTCCGTGTCTCAGTACCAGTGTGGGGGATCTCCCTCTCAGGACCCCTACCCATCGTTGCCTTGGTATGCCGTTACCATACCAACTAGCTAATGGGACGCATGCTCATCTTATGCCGATAAATCTTTAATATAAAATAGAGGCCTATTCTATATACTATGAGGTATTAATCCAAATTTCTTCGGGCTATCCCTCTGCATAAGGTAGATTGCATACGCGTTACGCACCCGTGCGCCGGTCTCTAAATAGCAAGCTATTTAT
>NZ_FPJE01000035.1:0-2876 GCF_900119185.1 Sinomicrobium oceani
TTTAACGGTATTCTTACTGATGGACAAGGTTCTGGCAATAGTTTTTATGCCCTTGCCCTGCTGGTGCATACGGAGTATTTGTTTTACTTGACTCATTCGTTTTGGTTTTCCGGCCATTACTTATCTTTTGATGGTATCCATCAAATAAACCAAAAACCAATTCAAAAAATGGGGGGCAGTATGATCCGGAATAATTTTACCGGAAAACCATTTTTAAATTTACAAGGGGGTCAGCATCCGCCGGAATGACAGATACCTAAAAGGTAGGCTTTAGAGGGGTCAGCTTAGTCCGGAATATCCATACTGGGCAGATCCGAGTGGAGCCGATGGAGAACATTACAATTGGGATACTAAAAGGTATGAGGATGATCAGGGCAATAAAGTGTCTTTCGAAACAGCTCTTGCTAGTGTTGGACTTAATGTGGACAACAGTGAACAATCAAATGGTTCAGATTCTGGTGACCAAGAAAGTGCACAATCAGATCCTGATCCATTAACCAATATTCAAGTGTTGGAAAAAAGAGGATGGTTAGGAAGCCTGTTTCAAAATAGAAGATGGAGTCCTAAATATAGTAATGTTGATTATGAGGTAGATGATGATGGTTTTCTCACTGGAGAGACATTTATACGCGTTATGGGAAGTTCTGGATCGATTGAACTTATATCCAGTGGAGGCTTGAGTATTTTGCGCCTACCTAAATATGTAAAATATTTAAGGGGTATTAAATCTACTAGGGATGCATTGAAGTTTGCAGTAAAATCTTCAGATGCTTTTAAACTAATTTCTGGGGGGAACAGATTCAAGGCCGTGATTGAAGGAGGGGCACTTGGTGCAGGACAATTCTTCACACAATTATTGAAAAATGGCTGGAGTTTTGAAAAATCAGGGAAGAACATCAAACTGCTAAAAGATGGAGAAACCATTATCTTTAGAGGCTCTAGTGCTAAAAAAGGATTTGATACCTTTACGCTTCCAAAAGCATATGAGGGGAAAAATGTAGACATATTTTTCAAATAATTTTATTATATGATGATAATGTTCGAGAAGTACAAAAAATATAGTGATTCTTTTCTGGAGGTTGTATTAAAAGAAGTCGATAGAAGAATAGATTTGAAATTGAATTCAAGTGATTTTAATTACGTTAGGGATGAATCATATGGGACCTATTATTTTAAGTATATGGTTCCTGGGAATGGAGATATCAATAAGTTAATTTCTTTACTGAAAGTCTTAAAAGGAGAAGGAGATAGATATATGCTCTTGCCATTACCTTGGAATGAAACTTTTCAAAAATACAAGACCAAAGAAGAATCACTTGATGAATTAATTAATGAGTTTGATCAAATTATATCGGATGAAATAATCGAAAATAGAGGTGCTTATTTAGCCAAAATGAAGGTATCCAACACAAATGATTCATTACCATTATTTTTCGAGAGATTTCTCGAACTGGATGCTTTTCTCAATCTTGCTAGCGATGATGTAGAGCATTATTTTATAGGTACTTTATTGTTATTCCCTTTGAACTTAGAGTGGTTTATGATATTTGATTATGATTTATTTGCTATCCATTTTATTGTTGGAGATGAATGCTTTAGCAGATTGAGAGAAGATTTTAAATCAAATGAATTTATGTATTCTAAAACACAGGTTGAGCAATTAATAAAAGATGCTCAAGGGTAACCATAGTATTTTTTGGTACCCGTTGGCCGAAGATTTTTATAGCGTTTCACCTTACAGTTTTTTGAACAACTCGCCGCTGAACTTTATCGACCCTACGGGTATGGCTCCCGAAGATTGGGTGTTGGGTAAAAACGGTAACATTTATTGGGATAATAATTCTAATAGTCAGGCTACTACAAAAGCAGGCGACACGTATTTAGGTAAGAATTTAACATTTACGTTCACTAGTGTCCCGCTAAAATTGAGATGCTGTTAAAAATAAAAAAATATCATGTCTAGTATGTCTGGAACGCACTTTTCCTTTAGGAAATATTGTTTCGCAAAATGAAGTCCGTTTACTCATAAATACTATGCAACAATTTGCAAATCAACTATTAATAGCCCATTTCTTGATTTTTAATGGGACACTAGTGATTTACGTTTAATAGTTATATCGATGCTGAACTTTGGGACGGACCTAACCCCCCGCTCTACGAAGTGTTCCAAGCTCTGCGAACGTCTCCGACTTCGCAGCTCACTGCACATCAAGGACAGGCCAATACGTCATGCTCCTACTTCGGCAAATGCGCCGTACAGGTCTCTGAGGGGCTTCCAAAATGATGTTGAACCACATTTTTGTAACTTGTTTAAAGCCTTTTGATTAACCAGATCATTGTAGCGATAAATAAAGTAAGACTTATGAGTAACCGGGATACACCCCGGAGAGGCGTTTTTCGTTTTTTTCTTTTATTGAAGGGTTGGGCAGCGAAGTTGTAAACTTCGTTGAGCGGGTCACCCGGAAATGCTCCCGATCCCGATGTTTATCTGTTTATCGGGACGGTGGCGGAAACTGCTGGAATTTTTATTCCCCGGCAAGCCCGGATAGCCTCATGTAAGAGGTTGTGTTAACCGCATAAGTAACCCGGTTAGCGGCTAACTTGATGAAGTTCGCCGCTTTTGTGTTTGGGTACACGGCACAGGCCATTGGTTACGCCGCTCAACCAACTGGTTATGCCGTCAACATATTTGGTTAAGCGGTCCAACTAATCAGTTTAGCCGTCAAAGTAACCTGTTTAGCGGCTCAAGGGAATGGTTACGCCGCTCAATCAACTTGTTATGCGGTCCACCTAATCAGTTTAGCCGTCAAAGCAACTTGTTTAGCGGCTCAAGGAAATGGTTACGCCGCTCAATCAACTTGTTATGCGGTCAACGT
>NZ_FPJE01000035.1:3231-42396 GCF_900119185.1 Sinomicrobium oceani
GGGTAACCCATGAACTCAATGCTTTAGTTCGTAGTTAAAGCCTTATAAATGGATGTACAGCATTGAAAATCTGAATTTTAACAAGATATAGGCGGCTGGGTGTTCCGGTGTAGGTTGCTGTAGCCTGTCGAAGTACGGAATGTGCCGAAGCCCGGCTCTACGAAGTGTTCCAAGGCGAATGTCTCCGACTTGGCAGCCTTTTGCACGTTATTGATAGGCAACTTTGTAAAGCCCTGCTTCGGCAAGTGCTCCGTACAGGTCTTTGAGGGGCTCCAATGCTATGTTTGTCAGCATTGATGATATTTTTGTAACTTGTTTGAACCTTTTCGGTCTTGCAGCAATAAATGAAGTAAGACTTGTGAGTAACCGGGATACACCCCGGAGAGGCGTTTTTCGTTTTTTTCTTTTTATTGAAGGTTTGGACAGCGAAGTTGCAAACTCTTCGCTGAGCGGGTTCTTTGGCATTTTTTAATCATCAAGAGGGGGATATAACTATTAATAGGCAAAACTGAACACGCTTGTTATAAACAAGAGCTTAAACCATTTTATTTACAAGAAGATTAAATCGATACAGACTATAGCGAAAGTTGTGGCTTTTCATGGGTAAAGGTGAAGTACAAAAAATAAATAATCAAACAAGAAAGAAATCATATGAGGAAGTTTGGAACGACCTTTTTGATGGTCTGTAGTATTTTGGCGTCGTTTGGTTGTCAAAGAAATGCTGACTACATCGTTGAGTATTCTACTACTGGTTGCTTTGGAGATTGTCCTGTATTGGATATAAAATTGATTGAAGATGAAGTGTTTTATAACTTCATTGAACACCATAGGAAAGAGGGGGTTTTTTATTCCAAGATATCTAAGGAGCAGAGGAATGTAATTAATGACCTAATAACACGTATCTTGGAAAAAGATATAAAAGAGGAGTATTTGGGTGATGTTGTGGATGCTCCGGCGACTTATTTTAAGTTGTACCGTGGAGAGGATACACTTCTCAAAACAAATTACGATGATTATATCGCTCCAAAAATCCTGGATAGTCTGTATTCGTATTTACTTGGAATAAGTGAAAACAATTTAACATCTTTTGAAGCTGAGAGTATTCATTTTTCTACCAGAAAGGATATAGGTATAGAAACCTTTTCGCCGCCTCCACCTCCGGAAAAAAACAATGAATAGAATAGTGCAAGATATTTTAAACAAGCCCGCCTGCCAGGACGGGTTTTGTTATTTATAGGATCCCTGCGCTATAAAATTCCGCAGGCACATAATAATAAAGTCGTATATATCGAAGAAAACGCCGCAAACCCACCGCCGGACATCATTGTACAACCCGGCAAAACCCGTTTTCCGGCAAAACGCTCCCATACATTCATAAGAAACACATAAATAATTTCTTTAAAAAATAAATTATTTATAATAAAGAGTTTGCTTTTTTAAAAGTTCTTTAGTTACATTTGTAAATGTAGTGTTTACACTTATTTAGTCCGGTCTGACAACCAAAACTTGGATTTCCAGTATATATCCGGCTGATTAAAGTGTATTAGTTTGGTGTGTTTGAAATATCATGCGGCAGCCGACAAACTGCCGTATGGTATTTAAAAAAAATCAGATCTGTTCATGAAAACTCAGCTTCGATGGTTCCGGGTTCCCGGATTGATGTTTCTTCTCTGCTCAATCCTTTCGGTACGGGCTCAAAACCCCGTGATAACCCATAAATATACCGCAGATCCGGCGGCTATGGTGTATAACGATTCCGTATATCTCTATACCGGTCATGATGAAGCGGCAAAAGATTTCCATTATTACGACATGAAAGAGTGGCTTGTATTTTCTTCCGCCGATATGGTGAACTGGAAAGAGCATAAAGTCCCGCTTCGTGTGCGTGATTTTTCCTGGGCGCAGTCCGATGCCTGGGCTTCACAGGTCATAGCACGCAACGGCAAATTTTACTGGTATGCAACCCTTATGCACGGCAGTATAGACGGTAAGGCCATCGGAGTCGCCGTGGCGGACAATCCGCTTGGGCCCTTTAGAGATGCTCTCGGAAAGGCCCTGATCACTAATGATATGACCAAGGCCACCGCTATCAGCTGGGACGATCTTGACCCTACCGTATTTATAGACGATGATGGTCAGGCCTATCTGTATTGGGGCAACACGGTCTGCTATTATGCGCGGTTAAAAGATAACATGATAGAGCTTGACGGACCTATTCATACCGTTGATCTTCCCGATTTTACCGAAGCACCCTGGATACACAAACAAGGCGATTGGTATTATCTGTCTTATGCCAGTCAGTTTCCGGAAAAGATATCCTATGCCATGAGCAGATCCGTAACCGGCCCCTGGGAGTACCGGGGTATCCTGAACGAAATTGCGGGTAACAGTAATACGAACCATCAGTCCATAATCCATTATAAGGGGAAAGACTATTTTATATACCACAACGGGGGCATCCCTACCGATGGAGGCAGTTACCGGAGGTCGGTCTGTATAGACTATCTGTATTACAATGAGGATGGTACTATAAAGCGGATCGTGATGACTTCCGAAGGTGTTGACCCTGCCGATTAGGTCTTGCCGGTGTTTCGGTGTCGTGAATCAGAGCTACTATAAATTTTTACATACCTATGATAAGATCCATACTTCTAAGTACGGTGGCCTTAAGCTGCTTTTTGTCGGCCAGACCACAGTCCGGTCCTATAATTGTGTCGTCCCGTGAGGTTATCGCCGAAATGCAGCCTACCATGTACGGGATATTTTTTGAAGATATCAATTTTGCTGCCGATGGCGGTCTGTATGCGGAACTGGTCAAGAACCGGTCGTTCGAGTTTACGCTACCGATGATGGGATGGTCTCAGCCCAACAGTAATACGCATTCCCTGAACGAAAATTCCGGAATGGCCACGGCGATGCGCTCCGGCAAAGAACACCATGCGCACTATTGCCGGGTTGAAGTGAAAAATGATAGCGGTTACAGCCTGATCAACGAAGGATTCCGGGGTATGGGAGTCAAAGCAGGGGAGGCATACAACCTTTCTTTCATGGCTGCCCCTGAGGGAGAAGGGATCCGGGAGATCCGCTTCGAATTGATCGGTAAGGACGATAAGGTCCTGGCCGGGGCAACGGTAGCTGTAGGTGGCGGGGACTGGGCCAAATACAAGGCAACGCTCGTTCCGGAGCGCAGCGAGGCCAAAGCCAGGCTGAAAATAACATTTAAGGGGCAAGGGATTGTGAATATGGATATGATATCGCTCTTTCCTCAGAATACCTGGAAAAACCGCCCGAACGGATTGCGGAACGACCTGGTAACGCTACTCGATGAGATGGCTCCGGGGTTTTTACGTTTCCCCGGCGGATGTATCGTGGAAGGAAGGACCCTCGACCGCAGGTATCAATGGAAGAAGACCATAGGTCCCTTGGAAGACCGGGACGTCCTGATCAATCGCTGGAATACGGAATTCGATCACCGGCCGGCTCCCGATTATTACCAGTCCTTCGGATTGGGATTTTTTGAGTATTTCCAGCTTGCGGAAGATCTCGGGGCCGAGCCTTTGCCCATATTGAGCTGCGGAATGGCATGCCAGTTCAATACCGGGGAGCTTGTACCTATGGACGAACTCGATCCTTATATCCAGGATGCGCTGGATCTTATAGAATTTGCCAATGGCCCCGTGGATTCCCCTTGGGGAAAGATCAGAAAAGATATGGGACATCCCAAAACTTTCGATATGAAGTATATCGGCATCGGTAACGAGCAATGGGGCCCGGAATATATAGCGCGCTATAACGTATTTGAAAAAGCTATTAAAGCGAAATATCCGGATATGATCATTGTTTCCGGAAGTGGTCCTTTTGCAGAAGGGGAGCATTTCGAATACGGAATGAGAGAACTTCGTAAACTCAACGCCGGGATTATCGACGAGCATTATTACAAATCTCCGCAGTGGTTCCGTGAAAATGCAGACCGTTACGATCATTACGATCCGGAGGGCCCCAAGGTGTTTGCCGGCGAGTATGCGGCACAAAGTGTGGCCATTGCCAGTCCTGAAAACCGCAACAACTGGGAATGCGCACTTTCGGAAGCTGCTTTTATCACAGGGCTGGAACGTAATGCTGCCGTAGTACATCTCACGTCCTATGCCCCGCTGATGGCCCATACCGAGGGCTGGCAATGGACACCCGACCTGATCTGGTTTGATAACCTGCGGTCGTATGGTACGCCCAACTACTATGTACAAAAGTTGTTTGCCACCAATAAAGGGACCCATGTGGTGCCCGCACTCCGTGCCGGAAAAGCGCTTACCGGACAGGATGACCTGTATGCTACGGCTTCCTTAGACCGGAGTACCAATGAGATTATTGTGAAGATTGTAAACACTTCTGCGGCAGTGAAAGCACAGGAGGTCGTATTCGAAGGTGTTTCCCGTTTACAATCAAGGGCAACGATCACCGTATTGCAAAACGATGACCTGAAGGCCGAAAACGCTCTCGACCGGGCTACGAATATCAGTCCTGAAGACAAGGAGATCCGGACTCATAAGAATACGGTAAAACTTTCTTTACTTCCGTATTCCGTAAATGTGGTCCGGGTGAAAAGATCCTGAAGCATCCTGAGGTGATAAGGAAAGCTGCGTAATACGCAAAAGCAAAAGTCCGCCTGTTTTTTTCAGGCGGACTTTCTTGGTAAGGGTGCTTTCGGGATATGCTGTTCACAGGAGACAGGATGCCCGTCATCCCTAAAATTTCATAACAAACCCTCCGTAGGGTTGCATTACCACATGATTCTTTTCCGAGGGGAAGAGATCGCTTTTGGCGAAGCCTTCGGCTTCCGGATCGTCCGTAATCATGTATCCTACTTCACTTTTTATAAAAGAGAGGTCGATAGTAATGTCTTTTGCCGTATGCTCTCCGTTGATCCCGCAGACATACCAGTGATCTCCTTTTTGCCTCGCAAAAACCGCATATTTTCCGGGATAGCCATCAATAAACCTGGAGGTTTCCCAATCGGTGGGAAGTGCTTTGAGGTATTCCCGGACATAATCCGGTACTTCGGACATGCCCTGTGCCGTTTCTGCGATATGCTGAATACCGGAAAGAAAGAGGACGGGTAGGGCCAGTTCGAAAGCGCCGGTCGTCCTGCGATTGATATTCGGAATTCCGGTCAGGGACATGGGGGTAAAGTCCATCGGGTCAAAAACATTACGCGTAAAAGGGAGAATGGCACAATGCTCCGGGGCCAGGTCGGCAGTTTCCTGGGAAAAGGTGATAAATTCAAAGCCCTTTACCGATTCCATGGTAACCAGGTGCGGATAAGTACGCTGCCATCCTCTGGGGAGTGTGGTGCCGTGACAGTTAACGAGCAGTTGGTACCGGGCGGCATCTGTGAATATATCGTGATAATATGCTATCATGGATTGTCCGTCACCCCCGAAAAAATCGACCTTGATACCCGCAATCCCCATGTCCTGCAGTTTGCCGAATTCTTCCCGGCGTTTTTCTGCGGTCAGGAGTTTGTTCCTCGGGTGATAGGGAGTGGTGTTCCAGCTTCCGGCAGAATTATACCATAAAATGAGTTTGACATTCTTAGTCCGCGCATAATCGGCCAGTTCGGCGATCTTGTCATATCCTATGGTCGTATCCCAGTTGACATCGACGAGACAGTAAGGCCACTGCATATCCGAGGCATAGTCTATAAATTCTTTCTGGATATCATAGGTGATGGATTCGTCTTTGAGTAGTGCCCAGCTCCAGGAGGCAGTTCCGGGTCTGATATATGACGTGTCCGTATCCTCCGGTGCAGGACGGGCGAGATCGGTACCGAGCGTAGAAGCAGTGATCGTACCGAGGTCCCCCACAACAACCAGTCTCCAGGGAGAATACCACGGCAGTTCCGATGCCGGAAGTAAGCCTCCCCCGGGATAAACTTCTTCTTCCTGGGGAAAAGTTACGCCGAAAGCCGCATCATGTTCGTCATAACGCAATCTGGTAGCACAAAAATTCCGTTCCGGGGCCGTCTCCGAAACCAGTGCCCAGGTATCGCCATTACGGAAAAGCGCAGGGTAAACCCAGCCTTCGCCTATGGGTGACGGCGTATCCGGACTGACTTCCGCGAGATAGTTTTCTTCATACGACGGATTGGTCTGTTCCCAGCCTGTCTTGGCTTTGGCCATAGGCTGTAACCACGCCCGGCTTTGACCGGGGAACTTATAGGTTGTTTTTTCTTCTTTTATCGTCTTTAACCCGCCGTTCCCCGTTTTGTTTTCCGGAAAATAATAGCGGAACGCAAAACCGTCATCCGATAACTGGAACTCGATATCCATCAGTGCCCCTTTCTTGTTTTTCAGATGGGCGACATAACGATTGGCTTTATAAGCAATGTCTTTCTGTTTGCCGTACAACAACTGGTAATGATCTTCCGTAATGCCCTCATCCGTGACAGACAACAGGCTGAGGTCGTTGTAGAAGTTTCCGTCCTCCCGGATCATACCCAGGCGGGAAGTGTCCAGGACGATCGAATCCCGGTAGGTAACCAGGTAAAAGGGCGTATGGTCTGCAGATAATCCGAATGTTACCTTGAGGTTTTTATCGGGACCGGTCCATACGGAAGAACGTTCTTCCGTATCCGTACAGGCAAATACGGAAAGCATCAGCAGCGATATAAAAGCTCTGAGAAATGCTGTTTTGATTGGGTATAACATGAGTGTTGAATTTTATTTGTACAATATACATTTATTTATCAGAAAGCACAAGTAGATTCCGAAAAGGGAAAGGGTAACCCAACGGGGATACAGAGACTTTATCTTAAGGGAAAGTTATTAAGATGATTACCTATTACCTCAATACCCCAAAAATCCAATAACCCATCAGTTATAGTATTTACTGTCCCAGACCATCCCGTTAAAATTTTTACCCAGGGCAAAAGCATAGAATAGGGTAATACCGCATATCGATTTGAGCACAAAGAAATACAGCATCCAGAAATGCGAAGCATCCGGATGCGGGGTGAATAATTTCAACGGGATGACGGCCGTAACCGCCAGGCTGATCACTGCGATGAGCAGAAACAGGTTGAGCAGGCTTTTAAAAGGCAGCATGAGCCATTTCCGTAAAGGGTGCAGATCGTTTCCCCATTGATGTACCAGGTAATAAAAATCGTTTCCTACCGGGATAAAAAGTAAGGGGTCGTCTGCGTTTTCCAGTCGGAACAATCCTGCCGGGGCTATCATTTTGAATTCGTGGAACTCGGTGTTATGCTGTTTTTCCAGCTGTTTTATTTTAATCAGGGCTTCCCCCGGAAATTCCCCTTTAAAATACCTGGTGTCCAGAAACCGCAGCCGGTAGTCGGTACATATTTTCTTGATATGGGAAATGTGATAGATGCGGTCAGGGTCCAGCCCGGAGAGCTCGGTGCTTTCCTTCCTGCCCGGACTTCCCCCGCGCAGGGTGTGTACAATACGCTCTTCTTTTTGGGTATCCTCTTCAAGGATACGGGATACCTGTTGCAGCATATCGGGAACCCGGACCGATTTGTCCCGGTTTCTTTTCAGTTTGTCTTCGATATTTACCCTGGCTAAAAGCATATTTAGGGGTTTAGGAGGTTTTCAAAGGTAAAAAAAATGATAAAGAACGTCAAATGAAATGTTTAGGGATTACGCAATAAAAAAGGTGGCCCCGCGAGACCACCTTTTTTAGCTATATTGCTTTTGTTTTAGTATTACACCAGGTCGTAGCGATCGAGGTTCATGACTTTGTTCCATGCAGCTACAAAATCCTTGACGAATTTTTCACGGGCATCGGAGAAGGCATAAACTTCGGCTACCGGACGCAATTCCGAATTGGAACCGAAGATCAGATCGGCACGGGTACCTGTCCATTTCAGTGCTCCCGATTTGCGATCCCGCCCTTCGAACAATTCCATATCATCTTCGGATACCGGCTTCCATTCGGTGGCCATATCCAGGAGGTTTATAAAAAAGTCATTGGTCAGGGTTCCGGGGTTTTGGGTGAAGACACCGTGTTTGGAATGGTCGTAGTTGGTGTCCAGTACGCGAAGCCCACCGACGAGCACCGTTAATTCGGGCGCGGTAAGGGTAAGCAACTGGGCACGGTCTATCAACAAAGCTTCGGTAGAAACGCTGAACTTTGTTTTTCTGTAATTCCGGAAACCGTCTGCTGCGGGTTCGAGATATTCGAAGGCTTCCACATCGGTTTGCTCGGCAGTGGCATCGGTACGTCCCGGGCTGAAGGGTACGGTTATGGTGTAGCCTGCATCTTTGGCGGCTTTTTCCACGCCTGCACATCCGGCCAGTACGATAAGGTCGGCCAGGGAGACTTTTTTATTCCCGGATTGGGCATGGTTAAAATCCTGCCGGATTTGTTCGAGTACCCGCAGTACTTTGGAGAGCTGGGGCGGATTGTTAACTTCCCAGTCTTTTTGAGGAGCGAGGCGTACACGGGCCCCGTTGGCGCCACCGCGTTTATCGGATCCGCGAAATGTCGAAGCAGAAGCCCAAGCCGTAGATACCAGTTCGGATACGGTCAGGTCCGTACCGAGTATTTTACCTTTAAGTGTGCTGATATCCTGGTCGTTGACCAGTTCGTGATCGACCTTCGGTACGGGATCTTGCCATAACAGATCTTCTTCGGGAACTTCCGGACCGAGGTACCTCGATTTGGGCCCCATGTCACGGTGTGTAAGCTTAAACCACGCCCTGGAGAACGCTTCGGCAAACTCGTCCGGATTTTCGTAGAAACGTCTTGATATTTTTTCGTACTCCGGATCAAACTTAAGGGAGAGGTCGGTGGTGAGCATCGTCGGACGATGTTTTTTGGAAGGATCGAAAGCATCGGGAACAGTAGCTTCCGCATTTTTGGCTACCCATTGTTTGGCCCCTGCCGGGCTTAGTTCCAGTTCCCAGTCGTACTTAAAGAGGTTATCAAAAAAGTGATTGCTCCACTGTGTCGGGGTTTGTGTCCAGATTACTTCCGGTCCTCCGGTAATAGCATCCGGTCCTGTTCCCGTACCAAAGCTGTTTTTCCACCCGAATCCCTGCTGTTCGATAGGGGCAGCTTCGGGCTCGGCTCCTACATATTTACCCGGATCGGCAGCACCGTGGGTTTTTCCGAAACTGTGCCCGCCCGCGATGAGCGCTACGGTTTCTTCATCATTCATAGCCATCCGCTTAAAGGTTTCCCGGATATCTACAGCAGCAGAAACAGGGTCACCATTACCATCCGGTCCCTCCGGATTTACATAGATAAGTCCCATAACTACGGCAGCCAGCGGATCTTCCAGATCGCGGTCACCCGTATATCGTTCGTCATCGAGCCAGGTCGTTTCCGAGCCCCAGTACACATCTTCTTCCGGTTCCCAGGTATCTTCCCGTCCCCCGGCGAAACCGAAAGTCTTAAAGCCCATCGATTCCAGGGCCACATTACCGGTGAGGACCATAAGATCTGCCCATGATATTTTTTTTCCGTATTTCTGCTTGACAGGCCAGAGCAGCCTTCGGGCTTTGTCCAGGCTCACATTGTCCGGCCAGCTGTTGAGGGGGGCAAACCGTTGTTGCCCGCCACCTGCTCCGCCACGGCCGTCACCTATGCGGTAAGTTCCTGCACTGTGCCAGGCCATACGGATGAAGAGTCCGCCGTAGTGTCCGAAATCTGCCGGCCACCAATCCTGCGAATCGGTCATCAACTGGTGAAGGTCTTTCTTCACGGCTTGCAGGTCGAGGCTTTTAAAGGCCTCGGCATAATTAAAATCTTTATCCATAGGGTCCGAGAGGGAGGAGTGCTGTCGGAGGATACTTACTTTCAACTGGTTTGGCCACCAGTCTTTGTTCCGGGTACCGCCACCGGCGGCGTGTTTGGGAGCTGCTCCCGAGAATGGGCATTTATTCATGTCGTTTGCGTTGTTTTTCATTTTTTATCCTTTATAGTTGCATTATACGTAAGTTAATCTGCTTAAAATTACTAAAAAAACTGTCCTTACTCAATTTCACGGATAAAATATTACAATAACAAAATCAGTTTTAACTATGGTTTAACTTTTAAGCATTGCAAAATGCTATGGATTACCGGCAAAATAAGAGTGTCCGAAAGAACGCTTTCGGAGAAGCCGGAAAATCCGTCACCGGAAATTTTTTTTGTGACCTTTCGGAATGGGCAGAAGAATAGCGTAGGAGAGCAGAAGCAATAAAAAAAGGGAACAAAAGCAGCAGCTAAGCTACTTTTTGTTCCCTGGGTACCATATATCATAAACAGGCTTAACGCAGTTCGGCCTGTAATTGATTTTCAAAAGCGTTTCGGAATTTTTCCATGATCTTATCCACCTGTTTGTCGGTTAAGGTCTTGTTGTTATCCTGGAATGTAAAGCTTACGGCGTATGATTTTTTACCTGCCGGCAGCTTGTCACCCTCATAAACATCAAAAAGATTGACATTTTTCAGGAGGTTGTTTTCAGTTTGCCTGGCGGTCGTATAAATATCACTGAATTTCACCGAAGTATCGAGAAGAAGTGCAAAATCTCTTCGTACTTCCGGAAATTTCGGAATATCCCTGTATTTCATGTTGGCCGTCTCCAGGTGTTCCAGAATGTTATCCCAGTAGAACTCCGCATACAGAACTTCCTGTTTGATGTCGAAAGCTTTGAGGATATCGGGACGTATAACACCGATATCTACCATTTTGGTCTTATCGAGGTTGAAAGTAATTCCTTCGGTGAAGATATCATTTTTCACCGGGCTGTATTTCATTTCTCCGAAACCGAGACGTTCCAGGATGACCGATACGATCCCTTTGGCATAAAAGAAACCTGTCTTTTCCGATTGGGTATTCCAGTTTTCATCACTTTTGTTGCCGGTAAAGAAGAGGGCGAGGTGTTTGTTCTCCACACGGTCTTCGCCGAACTGGTGATATGACTTTCCGAACTCAAAAAGTTTCAGGTCGCTTCGTCTCCGGTTTACGTTGTAAGCAATCGCTTCCAGTCCGGAAAACAGCAGTGTTCTCCGCATGATGGAAAGGTCGTTACTCAGCGGATTCAGCATCGTAACATTGTTTTCTTCCCTGATCTTTTCGGAGAGTTCGTTGTATTTGGGCGAGGTCAGGGAGTTGGCCATGATCTCGAAGAATCCGCGACTGACCAGCAATTCTGCGATCCTGTTCTGGATCTTATAATCCTCGAATCGCGAGGAGTTGGATACCGAAGCATTGAGTTTTTCTCCGAACCTGACATTGTTATAGCCGTATACCCGTAGGATTTCCTCGATAACATCGGCTTCACGTTGTACGTCTACCCGGTAGGAAGGAATGGTGAGCCCCATTCCGGCTTCGGTAATATTATTGACTTTGATCTCCAGGGAGCTGAGAATGGATTTCACAACTTCTTCGGGCAGGTTTTGCCCGATGAGACGGTTTATTTTTTCATAATGCAGAAACACCTGGAAGTCTTCGAACTTCCTGGGGTAGAGGTCTACGATATCACTGGTCACTTCCCCTCCGGCCACTTCCTGGATGAGCAGGGCCGCTCTTCGCAGCGCATATTCTACGGCATTGATATCGATACCTCTTTCGAAACGGAAAGAAGCATCGGTGTTAAGTCCGTGTCTTTTTGCAGATTTTCGTATCGATACCGGGTTGAAGTAGGCACTTTCCAGGAAAATAGTGGTAGTCGTCTCCGTAACTCCGGAATGGGCACCACCGAAAACGCCGGCGATACACATCGGTTTTTCGGCATCGCAGATCATCAGATCTTCCTCACTCAGTTCTCTTTCTACATGGTCCAGGGTTACAAATTTCGTCCCGGGGTCTGCGGTTTTTACGATAATCTTATTTCCCGCTATTTTTGCAGCATCAAAAGCATGAAGAGGCTGCCCGAGTTCATGGAGCACGTAATTCGTGGCATCTACGACATTGTTCTTGGGCGTCAGTCCTATGGCCTTGAGTTTGTTCTGTAGCCATTGCGGCGAGGGCATTACTTTAATGCCCGATATGGTTACCCCGGCATAACGCGGAGTGAGCTTTTTGTCCATGACGTCTACATCGATACGCAGTGTCCTGTTATCTACACGGAAACTGCTCACCGACGGAGTGATCATTTCGAGGTGAATATCCTGTTGCATGAGTCCCGCCCGTAAATCCCTGGCCACACCGAAATGGCTCATGGCATCCGCACGGTTGGGAGTAAGTCCTATTTCAAATACGATGTCGTCCTCCACCTTAAAGAGCTCACTGCATGGTGTTCCGGGGACAAGGTTTTCGTCGAGAACCATGATACCGTCATGGCTCTTGCCGAGACCGAGTTCGTCTTCCGCACAGATCATTCCGTGAGATTCTTCCCCGCGTATTTTTCCTTTCTTGATTTTCCAGGGAGCACCCTTTTCATCATAGAGTGTAGTACCTATGGTGGCTACCGGAACTTTTTGCCCTTCTGCTACATTAGGGGCACCGCATACAATCTGTATAGGTTCGCCGTTTCCCAGGTTTACCCTGGTGATTTTGAGCCGGTCTGCATTAGGATGCTGCTCACAGGACAAAACATGCCCTACGACCACACCCCGGAGTCCGCCTTTTACCGATTGAAAAGGGGTGATGCCTTCTATTTCCAGACCGAGATTTGTCAGTAATTCCGCGGTTTTCTCCGCTTCCCAGTCCAGTTTGATAAACTGCCTAAGCCAGTTATAGGATATTTTCATCTATTTTGAAATTTGTAGCTTACAGGTTAACCGGCGACCGAGGAGATTTCATCGATTTTCTTCGCTACCGGAAGCGCAAAGATAATAGTTATGAAATTCCTGTAAAAGTGATCGAAGCGGAATAATACAACCATATTCTTGCCGGTATATTTCGTGTAATCCGGCCGGGACGGTTACATCGTATCGAGTTGCTTCCTCCAGGTTACCCTGTGTTTGTGCGGATGACTTCCTTCATAGTGCTTCCACAGGAGTTGTACAGCAATGTTTTCTTCCAGTTCCGGGTTCGATTCCACATATTTTAATCCCCTTTTCTGGAAGATCTTCGTGGTTTCGTTGAAAATAATAGCCGTGAGTCCCTTGTTCTGATATTTGGGTTCGACACCAATGAGATACAGTGTAGCGGATTTGCTCTTTTTCATCGCCCTCAGGATATGGATGAAACCGAAGGGAAAAAGCTTGCCATTGGCTTTTTGCAACGCTTTGGAGAACGAAGGCATGGTGATGGAAAAAGCCACCATTTTACCCTCCTTGTCCACTATAAATTTCACAAAATCGGGATGTATGAACTTCAGGTATTTTTTTTTGTATTGCTCTACCTCGCTTTGCTGTATGGGAACAAACGACTGCAGGTCTTTAAAAGACCGGTTCATGAGGTCGAACATGCCATCGGCATACTCCACCAGTTCTTTGGAAGACTTGAATTGAAGCAATTTGAGGTCGTATCGTTTAAGGACAATGTCGGCCAGCTTTTCGACTTTATCCGGTACGATATCCGGAATGCGGATGAGGTACTCAACCCAGGCAGCCCCTTTTTCATAGCCCAGTTGCCGGAAATGTTCGGGATAGTAAGGATAGTTGTATATGGTAGACATATTACTGAGCTTCTCGTACCCTTCCGTAAGCATTCCTGCCTTGTCCATATTGGAAAACCCCACAGGGCCTTCGAGATATTCCAGCCCGTGCTGCTTACCGATTTCCGCTACCCTGGCGAGCAGGGCTTTGGTAACTTCGATATCATCGATAACGTCAAACCAGCCGAAACGGACTTTTTTCTTCTGCTGTTGTTCCACTTCGATATGATTGATGATCACGGCGATCCTTCCCACTATTTTATGATCCCGGTAGGCCAGGAACAACCATACGTCGGCACTTTCGAGGGACGGATTCTGAGTTTTGTCGAAGGTAGCCATCTCTTCCCTGATAATAGGCGGAACCCAATAGGGGGAACCTTTGTAAAGTTTGAAAGGAAATTTTACGAAATCCTTTAATTCTCCGGTTTTTTTTACTTCTTTTATGGTAATCATAGATCTACATCAAAAGGGTTTTTCTTGCGGTTACCCTTCTTCTTTTTATTTTTTTTCTTCTTTCTGTTTTGTTTTTCAAACTTCATTTTTCGGCCGGCCTTATGGTCAATCAGTTCGGGGGTCTCTTCTTCCAGACTGTCCTTGTCTTCTTCCTGTAGCGGAACAGGGACATATTCATCTTCATGATAATCCAACCGGTACGAAACCCCCAATCCTGCAAAGAGGCGGGAAGGTGTGTTTTTGATATTAAGTCCTGCCGACGCATCGACCTGCAGATGGGAATTGATCAGTCTCGCCGCACCAAAGCGGAATATACCATCCCCGTAGCTGTCGCTTTTGAAGCCCTGGTGTTCCAGGAATACGGAATACCTCGGGTCGGGAAGGGAGTGGGTCAGTGTCAGAATATAGCTGAACAGCGGATCGTCTCCGCCAAGGCGGTCAAAAATAATGTTGGTAGTGAGTACCCAGCTTCCTGCAAAATGACTTTGGGTGATGAGCATGGCCTTAAGCGATAAAGGAGCCTCATCGGGGTAAAACGGATTGTCCCCGAAGAAGAGGTTGGTGCCGATATAGGCAGATACCGCGGGGATCAGATCCGACAGGTGAAACCGGGTATGATCGTATCGCCAGCTGTACAGATTGGGTTCTTTGATCTTGGGTTCGTATATCAGGTATTTGGCCCCGATGGTGTTCTGATAGAAATTGTTTTGTCTGACCGTGTAAGGGGTCGAAGAAGTGTTATACGTCAGGTTATCCCACATGTAAATACCCTGCCAGGTGAGTTCCAGGCGTTCTTCGAGTATACCTACCCTGAGGGCAAAGTCGGTACCGTACTGCTCATTTTCGGTTCGGAGTCCGTCGTGTTTCCGTCTTTCGTAAAAGAAGCCCATTTCACCCTGGTAGACATTTTTCCCGGGGGCATAAGCACTCACCGAACGTCCCGGACGATTGGAGTTGATAATGTCGGTGTACTGGGCATACAGGGGAGCTGAGGCGGCCAGTAGTACGATAAGCAGTGTAAGATAAAGATGTTTCATAGTCGCGAATCAGGTGTTTAAAGACGGATGTTTGGTGCTATAATACCGGAAAACCGTTTTGAACGATCTCTTTGCGGTGATTTGATCCCGTACCGGAATTCAAAATTATAACGTATGACCTGCTCCGATATTTGCCCAAATATATAGATTTTATTATTTTTTTATGAAATTGCGGCCTGTTTTAAGACAAGAGAATCGTATTTTTGACGTTTAGAATAAATATTATTTTTGAATGCAGTTACTCAGAACCATAGCGTTTATCGTTATTTTTTACTACCTCTTCCGGTTTCTTGCCCGGATATTCGGTCCGGTACTGTTTCGTTATGCGTCTAAAAAAGCGCAGGAAAAACACGGTCGGTCACAACATAGCCGTAACCAGGGCGGTAACAGGGAAATGCGTAAGGAAGGAGAAGTGGTGATAGAAGATACCCCGGTTAACAACCGTAAAGAAAGAACTCCGGCATCGGGTAAAAAAGTAGGAGAATATATCGATTTTGAGGAAATTGACTAACTGAAACCAAACTGTCTTTCATGCAGCTAAAAAAGATCTTGCCTCACCTTATTGTTATACTGGTATTTATTGTCATTTCTATAGGATATTTTGTTCCCGCTATCCAGGGAAAGAAGATATTTCAGAGCGATATCGTTCAGTTTAACGGTATGGCCAAGGAGCAACGCGACTTCATTCAAAAAAACGGGGAAGAACCTTACTGGACAAACAGTGCGTTCGGCGGGATGCCCACATACCAGCTGGGCGCCAATTATCCTCATGATTATATAAAGAAACTCGATCGGGTCATCCGGTTTCTACCCCGCCCGGCAGATTATCTTTTTCTTTATTTTGTGGGGTTTTACCTGTTGTTGCTGGTCATGAGGGTCGATTATAAGCTGGCATTTCTCGGGGCGCTGGCTTTTGGTTTTTCCACATATCTCATCATTATCATCGGAGTAGGGCATAATGCCAAAGCCCATGCCATAGGATATTTCCCGGTAGTGCTGTCCGGAATACTGCTGGCATTCCGGCAGAAATATATCGCCGGTTTCCTGCTTACGGCTTTCGGGATGGCCCTGGAAATCAGTGCTAACCATATCCAGATGACGTATTATCTGCTACTGCTCGTACTGGCTTTGGGAGCGGTGTACCTCGTCGAAGCGTTCCGGAACAAACAGGTGCCGCAATTTCTGAAAACCTGTGGTATACTTGCGGTAGCCGTTCTGCTCGGGGTGCTTACCAACGCGACCAATCTCCTTGCAACACAGGAGTATGCACAATGGAGTACACGCGGAAAAAGCGAACTGACCATAAACCCTGACGGCTCGCCCAAGAAAGATGCTGACGGGCTCGATAAGGAATATATCACGCAATACAGTTACGGCATTACGGAAACCCTCGATCTGTTCGTACCCCGTTTGTTCGGCGGGTCAAACCACGAAAACCTCGGCGAAGATTCCGAAACGTATAACTTTCTCCTTCAGCAGGGGGTTCCGAGGGTTCAGGCTCTTGATTTTGCCGAAAACCTTCCGACTTACTGGGGAAAGCAACCCGGGGTTGCAGGTCCTGCATATATAGGTGCTGTGGTCATGTTTCTTTTTGTCCTGGCCCTCTTTCTCGTAAAAGGCAAGACCAGGCAATGGCTTGTGGCCGGTATCCTGGTATCGCTCCTGCTTTCGTGGGGAAAGAACTTCAGCCTGCTGACCAATTTTATGATTGACTATTTCCCGATGTACAACAAGTTCCGCGCCGTATCGTCGATTCAGGTGATCCTCGAACTTTGTGTGCCGGTTCTCGCTATTGCGGGACTGGCCCGTTTTCTGGATCGTTCGGTAACCGTGGAAGAAAAAACAAAAGCGCTGAAATGGACCGCGATCATTACCTTCGGCCTGGTGGCCCTGTTGTTCGTAGGTCGTGGTTTCTTTGATTTTACAGGGGGTAGTGATGCGGCTTACCGCCAGTATTACGGTAATGAGATCGTAGATAAAATAAAGGCCGACCGTAAATCGATATACACTTCCGACTTATGGCGTACCTTACTCTTTATTGCGCTTTCCGCAGCCTTGTTGTGGGGGTACCTCAAAGGGAAATCGAAATATATGATGGTCATAGGAGGATTTACGGCGCTCATACTTTTTGACCTCGGAGGTGTAGCCCGTCGCTATGTGGACAAGGACGATTTTGTCCAGGCCAAAGTGATGGATGTACCTTTTCAGGCTACTTCCGTAGACCGGGAAATCCTCAAAGACACCTCTTACTATCGCGTTTATGAGCCTTCGGTAGGACTCAACGGAGCCCGAACCTCTTATTTTCACCATTCCGTAGGCGGATACCATGCGGCAAAACCGGGAAGGCTGATGGAGTTGTTCGAGTACCAGGTGGCCAACAATAATATGGCCGTCCTCCACATGCTCAATGTAAAGTATGTCATACAACAAAATGAGGAAGGTAAACTCTACCCGGCACAAAACCCCGAGGCCGCCGGAAACGCCTGGTTCGTCAGGCGGTTAATTCCTGTAACCGGTGCCGATGCCGAAATGCAGGCGCTGGATACGCTGAATGTGAAGGAAGAAGCCGTTATTGATAAAAATGCTTTTGAAGATGTTGTCGGAAACGAACCTTTGTCATTCACAGTCGGTCCGGAAGCTTCCGTACACCTTACCCGTTACGCACTCAACGAACTGGAATACAGTTCTGATAATCCGGAAGAGGGGCTGATCGTCTTTTCCGAGATGTATTATCCCCACGGTTGGAAGGTTACCATAGACGATAGGGAGGCTTCTGTTTTTCGTGTCAATTATGCTTTAAGAGCGCTGAAGGTACCCGCAGGGAAACATCGTATAACATTCCGTTTTGAGCCGGATGTGGTAAAGAAAGGGAGTACCATTGCCCTTATGGGGAATATCATCCTGGGACTGTTGCTTCTCGGTGGTATTTTTTACAGCGTAAAGAAAAAGCAGCCCGAAGTATAAAGTAGCCGGTTGGTAGCTGCTGATGCCGGGCTGGGGCGGTATATAAAACCAAAAAATCCGGAAACCCTGAAGAAAAGAGTACTTATCATATCATATTACTGGCCTCCGGCAGGAGGGCCGGGCGTACAACGCTGGCTCAAGTTTGTAAAATACCTGGGCGATTACGGGGTGGAGCCTGTGGTCTATGTCCCGGAAAACCCGCATTACCCGGTGACCGATGAGAGTTTTGAAAAGGAAGTGCCTTCGGGGATTACCGTGATCAAACGCCCGGTATGGGAACCCTATGCCATGGCTTCGGTATTTTCGGGAAAAAAGACCAGGGAAATAAGTTCCGGTATGATCACGGTGAAAAAGCAATCGCCGGCAGAACGTATTTTGCTGTGGATACGGGGAAATCTCTTTATTCCCGATGCCCGGAAATTCTGGGTAAAACCTTCCGTGCGATATCTGACAGGCTATCTGAATAAGGAGGGGATAGATACGATCATTACCACCGGTCCTCCGCACAGCGTACACCTGATCGGGATGAAGCTGAAGAGAAAAAACGGTGTCCGCTGGATTGCCGACTTCAGGGACCCGTGGACAAGTATCAGCTACCATGAAAAACTGAAGCTCTCTTCTTTTGCACGAAAAAAGCACGAACAACTGGAGCACCACGTATTAAACGGGGCAGACCGCTTGCTGGTGACCAGTTTTACGACCGCCGAAGAATTCCGTAAGAAAACAACCGTACCCGTATCGGTTATCACCAACGGTTATGACCTGACCTTTACCGAAAATATTCCTCCGGACCCTACATTTACCATAGCCCATATCGGGTCCCTGCTTACGGAAAGGAACCCGGTAATCCTTTGGGAATCCCTGGCCGAACTGGTATCGGAACACCGGGATTTTGCCGATAATCTCGTGCTGAAATTTGCAGGTACGGTGAGTCCCGAAATACACCGTACCCTGAAAAATTACGGCCTGGATCGTTTTCTCGAATTACCGGGCTACGTTTCGCACGAGGAGGCGTTACGGCTGCAACGATCGGCCCGTTTATTACTGCTATTGGAAATCGACAGCGAAGAGACCAGGGGGATCATCCCTGGAAAACTCTTTGAGTATCTCGTAGCCAGAAGGCCCATACTGGCCATTGGTCCGGAAGGATGGGATGTGGCGAAGATCATAGCCGAGACGGGGGCCGGAATTGCATTGACCTATACGGCGAAAGACGCTGTGAAAGCGCGGATCTTTAAAAGCTATGAGAAGTTTTTGTGGAATAAATCAACAGTCCCGGCTTCGGGAATACAGAAATACAGCCGGAAAAACCTGACCGCTAAGCTCGCTGCGCTTCTTCACGATGTGGATGACAGGCAAGAAAACGGGCATGAACCCGGGTAATTTTGCTACTTTTACGGAACTTTGCCCGGGTTTCCGAAAAAGTGCATACCGTGAAAGAATCCGGAAATTCCGTTAAAGTATCACAGACAACAGTTATGGGAGTAGTATTCCGGCAGACGTTAAAAAATACGGTCAGTACCTACCTGGGTTTCGGCCTCGGGGCGATAAACACCCTTTTTCTGTATACCAATTTTCTCACGGAAACATACTATGGCGTAGTAGGGTATCTGCTGTCTACGGCCAATATTCTGATGCCTCTTTTTGCATTCGGAGTACATAATACCCTGGTGAAGTTTTTTTCTTCCTATAAAGACAAAACAGAGCAACAGAAGTTTGTTTTTATGATGTTTCTGCTTCCGCTGTCGGTGATTATACCTGCAGGGCTGCTCGGGGTTATCGGTTATCACTATATCGCAGCTTTTCTCGCCCGTAAAAATCCGGTTGTAGAAGAATATACCTGGGCCATTTACGGAGTGGCATTTGCCATGGCTTATTTCGAGGTGTTTTTTGCCTGGGGAAAAGTACATATGCAGTCGATCTTCGGTAATTTTATGAAGGAAGTGTTTCCGAGGGCTGTAGTGATGATCCTCCTTTTTGCCGTGTATTTCGGTGGGATTGAGACAGGAGAATTTGTGTTCTGGCTAACGGGGATGTACCTGTTGCGTACCGTACTTATGGGCTTGCATACCTGGAAATTCAATCCGCTGCGTTTTACGTTTTCCTTTCCTTCCAACGCGGTAAACGTCTGGAAATATTCCGTGCTTATCGTCCTGGCAGGTTCTATTGCCGTGGTATTACTCGATATCGATACCTTTATGATCGGGCAGTACAAGATCATAGAGAATGTGGCTTTTTATAACGTAGCAGTTTTTATAGCCATGGTCATTGTAGTACCGGCAAGGGCCATGCATCAGATCACATATCCTATAACGGCAAAACTGATGAACGAACACAAGCGTGAAGAACTCCGCGATCTGTATCGCAGAAGTTCCCTGAGCCTGTATGTTATAGGCGGATTATTGTTTTTATGGATAACCCTGAATATCAGTGAGCTGTACCGGGTGATCCCCGGAAATTACAGCGAAGGGATCATTGTGGTGTTTTTTATAGCAGTGGCCAAACTCACCGAAAACCTGATGGGGAATAACAATGCTATCCTGTTTAATTCCGACTACTACCGCATTATCCTGCTTTTCGGGGTATTTCTGGCAGTTCTTACGGTGGTTCTCAATATGATTTTTATACCCTTATGGGGAATTAACGGAGCGGCATTGGCTACCCTTATCGCCATTTCGGTATATAACGGTACCAAAATAGGGTTTGTATATGCCAAGATGAAACTTCATCCGTTTTCAAGTGGGACGCTGAAAACTACCCTGGTCCTGATCGTGATGCTGCTGTTATTCGGTTTCTGGGATTTTGGGTTTTACCCGTTGGTCAATATCGTACTGAAATCCGTACTGATAGGGGCAGTCTATCTTTTCCTGGTCTACAAACTGGAGCTGTCCGACGATATTGTAGGGAACATACGAAAGATAATGAAGAAAAAAGCCCGCAGGTAAATTGATCCTGCAGGCCTGTACTTCAATGTAAAAACTAACGGTATCACAGGTTATCCTCTTCCCCTTCCGGAAGAAACTTTGCGCGGGGTGTTGCCATGACTGCGAACCTGTCTTGAGACTCCCGATCTTACCTGTCTTTGTTGTGGTGCAGCTTTACGTACTTGTCTTGTACCTGTATTCCGGGTTTGCGCTTTGCGAGGAGCTGCGGTCCTGCGCTGCGGGCTTCTGGCACTTTGATCTGCCCGTTGCGGAGCACTTCTGCGGGTCTCTGTCCTGTTGGGGGTTCTGCTACGGTTTTGTATGGTTTCCCTGTTGCGGGAATTGTTTTGTCTTACGGACGAATTCCTTCTTGCAGGCGCTTCGTTTCTGTTTGCATTATGTTGCGGTCCTGTATTTTCATTACGCCTTGCAGCCGAATTTCTTCTGTCCGTACTCCTGGCGGAATTTCGACCGGACATTGAAGCTCTTGCGGCATTATCGTTACGTTTATAAGATCTCCTGTCGGTGGAGTTCCTGTCATCGCGCTGCGCTATTTGCCTGCGGTATGAATTGTAATCGTTTCGTTTTACCCTTCGGTCATTGTTGTATACAGACCTTCTTCTGTTGTTTTCTTTATAGTGGTAAGTCTTGCCTATGGTTGCATAAGCCCTTCGGTGGTTATTTCTGTACGGCCTGTAATAACTGTATCTCACCGGGTTGTAATATCTTCTGTACGGCCTGTTGTAAACGATACAGTATCTGGGTAAAGGTCTGGCGAAATAACGGTGGTAAGGCCTGTAAACATAACTGCGGTTATACACATTGATATATCCTGTAAAATGACTGAAACTTCCGTAAGGATCATAAAAAACATGTAATCCTCCGACCCGGACTACCCGGTTGGCGTCGTAATATACATGCACAGCTCCAATCCTGGATACTCTACCGTAATAATCGTAAAATACGGGAGTGTTCAGTACCTGGATCACGGCACCGTAATCGTCGTATTGCAGGTAAGGGTCGTAATTGTACCCGGAATTAAAACTGATATTGACATTGCCGAGGTTGACATTGGCACTTACCTGGGGATTGTCATTGATATAAAAGTCAAATTCTCCGTTTGGAAATACGGAAAAAGTAATTCCGTCTTCCACGAAAATAAAAGAATCGTTATAGGGATCGCGCGATGCCGCTGCATTATCGGCCTTGAGTGCCGTTACAGGAGCAAAACCGAATAGTGTTGCTGTTAAGAGTATCAAAAACCTTTTCATAATATCCTGTTTTAGATTACGCACGGTTCCCGGTTAAAATCCCCGTTCCCGTGCTGAACTATTTCCCGGTTTTGCCGTGGCGCTCCTACAAAATAAGCGGTGCAACGGTTCACCGTACCCTAACAGTATCAAGGAACGTGCCAAAAAAGGATAATAGCAGGGTCGGAAGACGAATTGTAAAAGAAATCAGGTGTAGTATACAGACATACAGTTTTTAGGATGATGTGATGTGCAGGTATTTTTTAAGTAGCCGGAACAGGAGTGTACAAGCTGTTTTATAATTTCCCCCGAATACGGGTATTTTTAAGGTACGGTGTATAAAGCCGGTGTGCCCGTTGTGTAAAATTGTGTAATCCCCACGTATTTTTTACGACACTTGTGTAAGCGTGGTAAGGTGGAATTACAGGATGTTTCCGTCAACCATCACCAGTTTCCGGTCGGCCATATCGGCGAGTTCTTCGTTGTGCGTTACGATGACAAAGGTTTGCTGAAACTCATCGCGTAGTTTAAAGAACAACCGGTGCAGATGTTCCGCCGATTCCGAATCGAGGTTACCGCTGGGCTCATCCGCAAATATAATATCCGGGTTGTTGATCAGCGCTCTGGCTACGGCTACACGTTGTTGTTCTCCTCCGGAGAGCTCCTTTGGCTTGTGTTCGTAACGATGCGAAAGATGGAGGAAGTCCAGGAGTTCCCGGGCTCTTTCTTCCGACTCCTTCTTGGGTTTCCCTGCTATATAGGCGGGTATGCAAACATTTTCTACGGCTGTAAATTCGGGAAGCAACTGGTGGAACTGAAAGATAAACCCGATATGAGTATTGCGGAAACGAGCCAGTTTTTTTGCATTGAGCTGTTCGATGTTCACCCCGTTGATAACGAGACTGCTCTCCCTGTTTTTGTTCATACGTTCCAGGGTACCAAGTATCTGGAGCAAGGTTGTTTTTCCGGCGCCCGAAGCCCCGACTATGGAAACGACTTCACCTTTTTCGATATGGAGATCCACCCCTTTGAGTACTTCGAGGTCGCCGAAGCTTTTATAAATGTTTTCCGCTTTGATCATAATCATTCTTTTCTGTAGCACATGTTCCTCACCGGACATCGGGTTGCAGTAAGGCCCAAAAATAGCTTTTCTATGGGAGTTGTGGGAAAATTTGCAAATGAATTTTTATTCTTACCTTTAATTTTAATATGCAAAAAACGGATATGAAGGACAAGATATTATCAGAGGCCATATTTGCCGGAGGATGTTTTTGGTGTACGGAGGCTGTCTTCAGAAGATTGAAAGGTGTAAAAAGCGTAGAGTCGGGCTATACGGGCGGGCACATCAAAAACCCGGCCTATCGGGAAGTCTGTACGGGACGGACGGGACATGCCGAGGGCATACGGATTTCGTATGATCCCGAAGTTATAGGGTATAAAGAACTCCTGGAAGTTTTTTTTGCTACGCACGATCCCACGACACGGAACAGACAGGGCAATGATGTGGGAACCCAATACCGGTCTGCGGTTTTCTATAAAGATGAACAGCAGCAGCAACATGCACGCTCATACATCCGGAAGCTTCGTCATGAAGGTATTGCTGTGGTCACTGAAGTTACGGAAGCCGGCCCTTTTTATGTGGCAGAAGCAGATCACCAGGAGTACTATGACCGCAATAGTTCACAGCCTTATTGCCAGGTGGTTATCAACCCCAAATTGAAAAAAATGGAGCAGTTGCACAACGACAAACTGAACAGGGATTAAGAAGCTATGATACCGTTGGAGGATATAGCATACCTGAAAGAGGGCAGTGCGCTTCAACAGCGGGCCTACCGGGTACTTGTCCGGCATAAAATACTATCTCTGCTGGAGGGTTTTACGCCTGTACTGGCCGGTACGATTCCTATTGGTGTTGCTTTGGAAAATAGTGATCTTGATGTCCTTTGCTGCTGGAAAAGCAGTAAAGACTTTACGGAGTGCCTGGAAAAATATTTCGGCGCGTACCCCGGGTTCCGGCTCCGGCAGGTGTTCAAGAAAGGCAGAGAGACGGTAATAGCTGATTTTGTGGTAGATGGTGTTTCCGTGGAAATTTTTGGCCAACAAATACCGGTGGTGGAGCAGGAAGCATACATCCATAGGATAGCAGAAGAGTATTTGCTGAAGGAAAAAGGAGAAGGTTTCCGTAATGCCGTGCTGAAACTGAAAAAAGAAGGTCTGAAAACCGAACCGGCTTTCGGGGTTTTATTGGAAATGGAAAGCGATCCGTACGATACTTTGTTGGAATACGGAAAAAAGATACGGAACATAGAACAGGAAAAATAATTTAATAAAGAAGCTAATAATGGGCTATAAGAGGTTTGAAGAATACAATCTGAAAGTAACCGATGAAATTAAGGGAAGTTATAACACCATCCTGAACGAGCTGGGAGAAGACCCCGGTCGCGAGGGGCTACAAAAAACTCCGGAGAGGGCAGCCAAGGCCATGCAGTATCTTACGCAGGGCTATCATCAGGATGCGGCACGGATTTTGAAGAGTGCTATGTTTAAGGAAGGTTATAACGATATGGTTGTCGTGAAGGATATAGAGCTTTATTCGTTATGCGAACACCACATGCTGCCCTTTTTCGGAAAGGCTCATGTGGCGTATATTCCCGACGGACAGATCGTTGGGTTGAGTAAGATACCCAGGGTGGTCGATGTGTTTGCACGGCGTTTGCAGGTACAGGAAAGGCTTACCCATGATATCCTGGAATGTATAAACAATACGCTGAAACCCCAGGGGGTAGCGGTAGTTATTGAGGCCGCACACATGTGTATGATGATGCGTGGCATTCAGAAACAGAATTCGGTAACGACCACTTCCGGGTTCAGGGGCGTATTCGAAAAAGTAGAGACACGAACGGAGTTTTTAAGGTTGATAGGGAGCGACCTCTCCTGATACCCGGACAGTCGCCCGGCATCATACCTTCTTTTGCCTACGGCAGAAAACAGAAAATGTATATGCACCAGGAGTGTGAATAAAAACAGATACGGATATGATTGATAAGAGTGACGGAAAATATAAAAAACTGGCCCTGGGGCTCGTTTTTGATGCGGTGGGATATTTGTCGTATATGATTCCCGGTTTCGGGGAATTTACCGATGTTATCTGGGCCCCGGTATCAGCGTGGCTGATATCCAGGATGTACAAGGGACAGACCGGAAAAATAGCCGCCATTATATCGCTGATCGAAGAGCTTTCGCCGGGACTGGACGTCGTGCCGACGTTTACCCTGACATGGTTTTATGTATATGTCTTTAAAAAAGATGCGCTTCCCGGGGCAAAAGAGGATCGGAAAATAACGCCCGGAACTTCTCCTGACCGTCATTAACAGGCAGGTGGAGCTCGTATAACAGGTATTGTTATCGATGAGATAAATAACTAAGCCCGGGCCCTGTTCCGGTTTCCTGGACGGAAGCAGGACCCTTTTATATAGTTATGAGAAAAGTAATATGGGCTTAGTGTTTATGTTTTACATGGCGGAGATATTTCCAGTTATAAAAATGGGCGATCGCAATACAGAGCGCGCCAATGGGAGTGAGAATAGCTTCCCAGAGGAAGTGTACCTCAAACCGGCTCAGCACTATGAGCAGGAAACCGGAAACGGCAAGCTGCAGCGGTCTTTTCCGGTGATGATGTTTCGTATAAGAAGGCCATAAAGACAATAAGGCCAGTACAAGTCCGATGCCTATAAAACTCCATTCGATGAGCGGGTGGGCGAGGAAAGCAAGCGCCCCCAATGTCGAAAACGCCAGGAGCAAAGGGACAACTGCGCAATGAACGGCGCATAAAAACGATGCGGAAAAACCGAGATAATCATACCAGCTTTGGTAACCTGCCTTGTTGAAATTCATAAATGCTACTTTGTTGCAAATGTAGTGCAAAAAAATATAAATGCTACACAATTGCATTAATAAAAGTGTTTTTTATCTTTGTTATCCAAAATAAACCGTAATGATCGCTACAAAAAATCTCCGTTTCAGTTATGATGAGGAGCACTATTTTACATTCCCCGATATTGTCGTATCCAAGAAAGGGCACCTGCTTATTCTGGGCGATTCCGGGGTGGGGAAAACTACATTTTTACACCTTCTCGCAGGTTTGCTGAAACCCGGGGCCGGAGAGATCAAAATAGGGGATACGGATATTGCGCGCCTTTCCCATCGAAAACTGGACAAATTCCGGGGCAGACACATCGGGATTGTCTTTCAGAAGGCACAGTTTATCCGTGCACTTACCGTGGAGGAAAACCTGTTGCTTATTCAGAACCTCTCCGGTACCGGGCAGGATAAAAAACGGGTACGGGAAATCCTGGAGCGGCTCCATATAGGGCATAAGGCTGCAGAAAAAGTGTCGAATCTCAGCGAGGGACAGAAACAGCGTGTATCCATAGCTGCTGCACTGGTTAATAATCCTGATGTGATTCTGACCGACGAACCCACATCGAGCCTGGACGATAAAAACTGTGCTGTGGTAACCGAGCTACTCAAAGAACAGGCGGCACAGACCAATGCGAGCCTTGTGGTTATTACCCACGATCACCGATTAGCATCACAATTTTCCAATAGCATCCGGTTATGAATATATACAGATTAGGTATTAAAAATGCCCTGGCGAACCCGTTGAGTACAGTATTGAGTGTGTTGCTGCTGCTGTTGAGCATAGGGTTGATCTCCCTGATGTTTCAGGTCACCAGGCAACTCGATAATAAACTCGAAAAGAACATACGTGGTATCGATATGGTCGTAGGTGCCAAGGGGAGTCCCCTGCAACTGGTGCTGTCTTCCGTGTTACATATCGACGTTCCTACGGGAAATATCCGGTTGAAAGAGGCAGAGCGCCTGTCGCGCAACCGTTTGGTGAAAAAGGCTATACCGGTTTCTTACGGAGATAACTACAAAGGATACCGAATACTGGGTACCGACAAAGATTTCCTGCGGTTGTACAAAACAGAACTGGCTGTAGGGAGCGTATGGGAAAAACCCTTTGAAGTGGTACTGGGTGCTACTGTGGCCGACAAATTACAGCTTTCCGTGGGCAGTACGTTTTCCGGGTCGCACGGATTAATGGAGAATAGTGCCGAAGCCCACGATCATCATCCTTTTATGGTTGTAGGAATCCTGAAGCCTTCCAATTCCGTAACGGATCAGCTCATCATCTGTAATCTCGAAAGCGTTTGGATGGTTCACGATCATGGTCATGAAGCCGAAGCGGCGGAGGAGGATCATGAGCATCACGGGGAAGAAGAGCACCATCATGAAGTCCATGACGCCCATGACGAACGGGAGATTACCGCGTTGCTGGTACAGTTCCGAAATCCCATGGCTATGGTAACGCTGCCCCGGACGATCAATGAAAATACCAATATGCAGGCCGCATTACCCAATTACGAAATAGAGCGGCTGTCCAACCTGCTCAGTGCGGGGAGCAAGGCCATCACACTCATTGCTGTGGTGATTATGCTGGTGTCCGGTATCAGCATATTCGTCAACCTGTACAAGGCGGTCCGTGAGCGTAAATACGAAATGGCATTGCTCCGGACCTATGGGGCCTCGCGTATACAATTACTGCGCTCTGTAATGGTAGAAGGTTTGCTGATAGGAATCACCGGTTTTATAGCAGGGATATTGTTGAGCAGATTAGGAATATACGTGCTTGGCGGTTTTATAGAAGACAGTTATAAATACACCCTGGGAGATGCCGGAATTATGAAAGAGGAGGTCTTTTTGTTTATTTTTACCATATTATTGACGATATTTGCTACGATATTGGCGGCTGTGCCCGTCTTCTATCTCAATGTATCTAAAATTTTGGCAGGTGATGATTAGGAATGCGTTTTTGACTGTTGTATTTGGTCTGTGCCTACTTTTTTCGGTAGCGGCACAGGAAAAAGTAACATGGAAAGATCTGGCCGATGTAAATTTTACGTCCAAGTATTTCGATGCTACAGATGAATATTTTCTGGTACCCGATTTCGGGAAAAGTGTGAAAGAACTCGAAGGTAAAGAAATATCCATTACCGGTTATTTTTTAAGCCTTTCCCCCGAGGATGGGATTTATATGCTTTCCCAGAACCCTATGGCTTCCTGTTTTTTCTGTGGTGGCGGCGGACCGGAATCGGTAATGGAAGTAAAGTTTACCAATACACCCGCTTTTAAGACCGATGAAGTGGTTACGGTAACCGGAAAGCTGAAACTGAATGCGGACGATGTCAATCATTGCAATTATATCGTTACCGGCGCAAGCGGTTTTGCTTTGTAGACCGATCATCCCGAAGTTATATCAATAAAAAAATGAAATTATGAGTGCAGCTATGACACCGGTGAACAAAGACATAGAAAACCTGCTGAGGTCACATCGTTTGAAACGGACTTCTGCGCGTATGGAAATATTATCACTATTGCTCGGGAGCAGTCACACCATATCCTATAATGATATCAGTGATGCACTGGGAGATAATTTTGATAAATCGACGGTCTACAGAACACTGAACAGTTTTGAGGAAAAAGGGATTATCCATGCTGTGAACGATGGTACGGGAGGTATAAAATATGCTGTAACCCGCGAAGAAGGCCGGGAAGCACATGTGCATTTCAAATGCGACAACTGTTCGCAGACCTATTGTCTTCCGGATACTAAAATTCCGAATGTCAAGGCACCCCGCGGGTTTGTTATAAAAAACTCTTCATTGCTGATAAACGGTACCTGCAAATACTGTTCTTAAGACTTCGGAAGTATAAACCCCAGTCCCATTCTGCGGAGCATCTTTTTTTCGAAATCCCAGAAAAAACGAAACTGGCCGAAAAGCCATCCGAAAATCACGAGAAGTACCTGGTAAACAGGGAAAATAAGAACAATACGCAGGGTCCAGTACAACGCCGCATGCATATTTCCTTCATGCATTTCAAAAAATGTAAGGAGAGGTCCTGCAAGCTTCGCAGAAGACGAACCGGTAAGCGCGAAGACCACAAATATGATGAAAAGCTGGAAGTTCGACTCCACTCCCCACCGCTTTTTTAATTTCTCCATGTCCTGTTATTTAGACGTTGCAAAGATAAGCAACAAAAACGATCTTAAGATCAGATTCTCGGAATAAAACCGGCCAGCCGCTGGTTGTATTTCCGTTGGAAATAGATAAAATAATTGTAGAGTTTATAATTGACTTCATACCCGTAATCGGTTTGGGGGTCGTAATCGATCTGAAGCGTGTACAGATCCGGATCATAGCGAAAAGGTTGTGTCACACGCTGGTTCCAGCTGATGACGTATATCTGATTGCGGTTTTCGAGAAACTGTTGTGAATAATACCCTTCCGGGCGGGCTACACTGTGCAGCCATGCGTCGAATCCGGGCTCGATGATAATAATTTCGTATTCCAGGCTGTCGTTGGCAATAGCTACCGTATCATTGCCCTTACTGTTGAAAATGTCCGATTCTCCGGAGGTATAAGCGACCTTTCCGGACTGACAGGCCATGATAAAGCTCAAAACAAGGATGGCGAGTCCGCTGTACATATAAATTTTCTTCATTCTATTAAAGATAGGAAAAATATAAACATCCGTTCATCTTCTGATCCGGTTTCTTTTGCAGGCAGATCGTATTACAACATAGTTCCTGCTACCGCAACGAGGTTTCTCAATTCGTAAAGGGAGACAGAGGAGTGGCCTTTACGGATCAGAAGGTGTGTCTTACGGGCAATTTTGTTGAGTTTTTGGCAGGTAGTCCCATCGGTTTGCCCCTGAGTGGCTTTTGTGATGTAGTGGCTGTACATCAGCTCCTGTAATTCGGCGCGTAGTTTTTCCGTTAACAGATGCAATTCTTTGATCCGGGTGATGCGGCGTGGTTTTTCAGTACCGGAATAAGAGATGGGGGGCAGGGTGATATGATCAAGGCGGTCTGCTGCGTTCGCGGCTGCCCTGCTTCCTATAACCACAGCTTCAAGCAGCGAGTTGGATGCCAGCCGGTTGGCTCCGTGAAGACCGCTGCAGGCACACTCGCCATTGGCATACAGGTGGTCTACCGAAGTTTTGCCTTCCGTATCGATGAGGATACCACCACATTGGTAATGAGCTGCCGGCCGTATCGGTACAGGGCTTTCCGAAAGGTTGTAGCCTGCTTTCCTGCAATGCGCTGCGATATGTGGGAACGAGATCCGGAACATATCCGTGTCCAGATGACGGCAATCGAGAAATACACGGTTTCCCCGCCTGAATTCCGTGAGTATTGCCGCGCTGACCACATCGCGGGTGGCCAGCTCTCCGTCGGGATGATAGGTAAACAGAAACCGTTTTCCCTGTGTGTCGATAATATGGGCACCGAATCCTCTTACCGCTTCCGAAACCAGGAAAACCGGGTTTTGTGTTCCTTCATGTAAGGTTGTGGGGTGAAACTGGTAGAAAGACATATCGTGTATCCTGGCCCCGGCTCTCATGGCCATGGCTACACCGTCACCGGTAGCGATCAAAGGGTTTGTCGTAGTACCGAATACCTGCCCGCTGCCGCCTGTAGCCAAAAAGGTAAGCCGGGCATAACAATATCCGGTGTCCTCACTTCCGGATTGGAGATAACGGATACCCAGACAGCGGTTGTCTTTTACGATAAGATCTTTAACGAATACCCGGGAGTGAAAAACGATGTTTTTAAATTCTCCCGCTTTCCGTAACAAGGCCTCCAGGATACTTAGCCCGGTCTGATCCCTGCAATGCAGGATACGGTGCCTGCAATGACCGCCTTCCCGCCCCAGTTCCAGGTTTCCTTTGCTGTCGCGGTCAAAAGAGACGCCCCACCGGGAAAGTCGTGCAATCTGTTCGGGTGCCGAGCCGATAATAGTGCGGACCACCTGCTCATTACAAAGACCCCGACCCGCGCGAAGGGTATCCCTGATATGATTTTCGAAAGAATCCCCAATGAGGTCTGTTACCGACGCTATACCTCCCTGGGCATACCGGGTATTGGTTTCTTTTATTTCTCCCTTGGTACAGATGTATATGGAAATATCGGGGCGGAGCTCTGCGAGTTCAAGAGCAAAAGTTAACCCGGCAATACCGGACCCCAGTATGAATACGTCGCACGATCTCATAGTGTTATGGTGAAATTTTAAATATTTTTTCTATAGGCCGCAGTGCATTTTTCAGGAGTGTTTCTTCGAGCTGGACTTCGGGTGATTCGTCTGCCAGGCAGCGGTAAAGCTTTTCGAGGGTGTTCAGTTTCATGTAAGCACATTCACTACAGGCACAACTGTTATTTTCTTCAGGAGGTAAGGGGATAAACTGCTTATGCGGAGCGTCGTTTTCCAGTTGATGGATAATTCCGGCTTCTGTTCCGATAATAAAGGTTTCGGCTTCTTGGGTCCTGACGTATTCCCGTATTTGCGCAGTCGAACCTATAAAATGTGCGATGCGGAGGATGGCAGCTTCCGATTCGGGATGCGCAACGACTTTGGCCTGCGGATATTTTCGGTGAAGCTGTATTAGTTTTTCCAGGGAAAAGGCCTCGTGTACCATACACGAACCGTCCCATAAAACCATGTCGCGTCCCGTAACCTTGCACAGATAGGCTCCGAGGTTCTTATCCGGTACAAAAATAATAGGTTGATCTTCGGGGATGGCACGGATGATGTTTTCGGCATTTGAAGAGGTACATACATAGTCGCTCATAGCCTTGATCGCTGCTCCCGTATTGATGTAGCTCACTACCATGTGATCCGGGAAAAGCGCTTTGAAGCTGGCAAAATCTTCGGGTTTGCAATGATCGGCGAGAGAACATCCGGCTTCGGGGTCGGGGAGAAGTACACGTTTGTCGGGATTCAGGATTTTTGCGGTTTCCGCCATAAAACGGACGCCTGCAAAAACGATGGTGCCGGCTGTAGTCTTTGAGGCAACCCTGGCCAGTTCCAGACTGTCTCCTACGAAATCCGCAATATCCTGTATGGCTTTCTCCTGGTAACAATGGGCGAGGAGTATGGCATTTTTCTCATCGAGTAGTTTTCTGATCCGGGCACGGTAAAAGTCCTGGTTTTGCATAAATTGGTGTTTTTTGCAGTATTACAGACAGACAAAAGTAACCGCTGTATGATGTGCAGATTATGACATGTGTCATGTTTTGCTTTACAGGGTGTTTTTATATTTGTCTGAAGAAAAAGATATCCGATACGGTATAAACTATATATAAAATGACAAAAGCGCATATTATCCGGGACAGTGCGGAAAAAGGTATTTCTTACGAGGCTTATGGTCTGTTGTTAAAAGAGCTCTCCGACACAGGCAAGACGACAGGACCCGACCAAAGCCCCGAACTGGTGGGGTTTACCAAACTTAATGCCAGCAGAATGCGCCGGCTGGATAAGAAGGTCGTTGTGCCGTCTGAAGCTATTCGTACCTTGCGGACTTGTATCCGTGAACCCCAGTTGTGGCTTGTTATTACCGAAAGCTGGTGCGGAGATGCTGCACAAACCATTCCCGTATTGCACCGTGTAACGGAAGCGGTGCCGGATGTCAGACTTCAGATGGTTATGCGAGATGAAAATCCCGGGCTGACCGATCTTTTCCTCACCGGTGGGGCCCGGTCTATTCCGAAACTTATTATACTCAACCGCGATTTCCGGGTATTGCATACCTGGGGGCCACGTTCGGTAAAAGCGACTACTATCGTGGAGACTTACAGGAAAGAGCACGGCAAAATAGATGCAGCCCTGAAAGAGTCTCTGCAAATATGGTACAACCGGGATATGGGGCAGGCCATAATAGAAGACCTGGTGCAGTTGCTCTGCATACCTTGTACCGAAAGTAAATGATGAGAACTACAGCATGATGAAACGTCTGGTCATAAAGAGAAACGGTGCGTATGTGAAGTTCGAAGCACATAAGGTCCGTACGGCTATAGAAAAAGCTTATGCGAGTGTAAGCAGAAGCCCTGATACGGAAGTTATAGAAGGGCTGCTGAAGCAGCTCGAAACGACCGATATTATGGTCGTCGAGGATATACAGGACAGGATTGAAAAGGCGTTGTATACGGCAGGACATTTTGAGGTGATGCGTTCTTTTATGCGCTACAGACATACCCGTAAAATGCAGCGGGAACACACCTGTGGACTACGGGAATACACCACCTATGTCGATAGTTCGCAGACTATTGCCGAGTATATCGAAGAAACCGACTGGCGCATACAGGCCAATGCCAATACTTCATATTCCAATGCAGGCCTTGTAAACAACGTGGCTGGAAAATTAATCGCCAATTACTGGCTGGATGAAGTATATTCCGAAGAAGAAGGGCAGTCTCATCGTAACGGCGATCTCCATATTCACGATCTGGATTGTCTCACGGGGTATTGTGCGGGCTGGAGTTTACGAGTCCTGCTCAACGAAGGTTTTAACGGGGTTCGTGGCAGGGTAGAGAGCAGGCCGCCCCATCATTTCAGGGAAGCCCTGGGACAGATGGCTAATTTTCTCGGAATATTACAAAGCGAATGGGCAGGTGCACAAGCGTTCAGCTCTTTTGATACCTATCTTGCCCCCTATGTTTTTAAAGATAGGCTTGATTATGAAAGTGTACGCAAAGCCATCCGGAGTTTTGTATATAACCTGAATGTTCCGGCCCGCTGGGGACAATCTCCTTTTACCAATATCACACTCGACTGGGTGGTCCCCGAAGATCTGAGCATGCAGACCCCGATGCGGGGAGATCGTCATCTCTTCGAAGGTGATGAACATGAAGCGTTACGGATCAGGGCCAAAGCACGGGGAGCCGAAAGGCCGACCGATTTGCAATACAGGCATTTCCTCGAAGAGATGCAAATGATCAATAAGGCATATTACCAGGTGATGACCGAAGGAGATGCCGGAGGACAACCTTTTACCTTTCCCATTCCTATGGTGAATATCACCGAAGATTTTGACTGGTACGGAGAAAATACGGATCTGCTTTTTGAAAATACCGCCAGAATGGGAACCTCTTATTTTCAGAACTTCATAGGAAGCCAGTACCTTACCGACCAGAATGGAAACAAGGTGCGCAACCCCGAAGCGTATCAGCCCAATGCAGTAAGGAGTATGTGTTGCCGTTTGCAACTCGATCTCCGTGAATTGCTGAAAAGGGGAAATGGCTTGTTCGGGAGTGCGGAAATGACAGGTAGTATCGGAGTGGTGACCATAAATATGGCCAGGCTGGGATACCTGTATCCCGGAAGAAAAAAGCAATGCTATCGCGCACTCGATCGTCTGCTGAGAATCGCGAGTTCCACACTGGAGAAAAAAAGGGTATTTATACAGGAGATGTACGACAGGGGACTGTACCCGTATACCAGACGTTATTTGCAGCATTTTCGCAATCATTTCTCGACTATCGGCGTGAACGGTATCAACGAAATGGTACGTAATTATACAGGAGATCAGTACGATCTGACCACGACTTACGGCCATACCATGGCCTCCGAAGTCCTGGAGTATATCCGAAAGCGTTTGCAGGAGTTCCAGGAAGCTACCGGCAATCTCTATAATCTGGAAGCAACTCCTGCGGAAGGTACTACATACAGGTTTGCCAGGGAAGACGTAAAGCGCTTCCCGGATATTCTACAGGCGGGGACCCCGGAAAATCCGTATTACACCAACAGCTCGCAATTGCCGGTAGATTTTACCGATGATCCTTTCGAAGCATTATTGATGCAGGACGGGTTGCAATGCAAATATACCGGGGGCACCGTATTGCACCTGTATATGAAAGAAAAAATAAGTTCTCCCGAAGCGTGCCGGCAGTTTGTAAAGACGGTACTTACCAATTTCAGGCTCCCCTATATAACGGTGACCCCGGTATTCAGTATCTGTCCGGTACACGGTTACCTGGACGGAGCATACGAGTTTTGTCCGATATGTGATGAGGAGTTGGAGGCAGCACGTGAAAAAAGAGAATATGCTGTCAAAAAATAACAGAAGCAGGGGTGTAAATATTATAAGCTATCGTTAATCTGCAAATGACAAAATGGTCGGGAGCCGGAAGCTTCCCTTAACTCATGCGCTGACCACTGAAAACAATGAATGAATACATAGAACTATGAATACAACTAAACTCAGTGCCGGAGACGAAGAAAGAACCCGTTGCCTGGTTTACACCAGGGTCATGGGATATCACAGACCTGTAGAAAGCTTTAATACCGGGAAAAAAGGTGAGCATCGGCAACGTACATATTTCAGCGAAAAGGCATAAGCCTATTTATGATGTAACCCCTTTTACATTAATGGACTACCCGGGACACACAGCCTGTATTGTTTGGTTTTCGGGATGTAACATGCGTTGTCCGTACTGCTACAATCCGGATATTGTGAAGCGTAAAGGAAGGCTCTCGGTCTCGGAAGTACTTACGTTTCTGGAAAAAAGACAAGGGTTGTTACAGGGGGTTGTGCTCAGTGGAGGGGAGTGCTTACTGCACCCGGCAGCCTTTGAAGTTGCTTCCCGCGCCAAAAAAATGGGATTTCTGGTCAAGGCCGATACCAATGGTAGTTGCCCTGAAATGCTAAAAAAATTATTGGACTGCTCCTTACTCGATGGCGTCTCTCTCGATTTTAAGGCATTGCCGGAGCGGGAAACAGCAGTTACGGGAAAGTCTTTTTTCAGTCATTTTTGCCGGTCTCTGGAATTACTGGTGTCTGCGGCAACAGACTTTGAGGTACGCACTACCATACACAGCTCCCTGTTGTCGGAGAATGACCTGTTGAAAATGGGGGCTTTTCTGTGGCATAGCGGGTACCGGGGCACATATTACCTGCAACGATTTATGAGTGGAGTAGATACGCTCGGATCGCTTCCTCCGGATGGAAATACGATTTCCGAAGCGTGTCTTTCGCGGTTTCCGTTAACTACCAAACTCAGGAATTGAGTTTTTAATTTTCATAAGTCCAGTCCAGTATGTTGCTGATCGCTTTTTTTATCCTTTCCTGGTCTTCTGTTCTATTGAAGTTCATTTCGCAGAAAGTGCTGTTATCTGCTTTGGCATGAAGTACGGTAAAATAGATGCCTCCCAAAAGCAGGGAAGCTACAGCACGGAGGTCGGTATCCGGTTTTCCGCTTTCCTCGAGTTCCTCATCAGCGAGGTGGAAGAAGGAATTACTGAGTTTCTCACGCTCCGTGCATATTTTGTTCATGATCTCATTACTCTCGCTGACTTGCCAGAGTACTACTTTCTGCATTTCGTCGTTATTCGATAAATATTCAAAAAGGCTTGTTAGCAGCGCTTCCAGAATTGACTTTGTGGATTTCGGTTTCTTTTCGCTTAATTTTTTTTCCGCATTTTCGGCTGCCGCAACCCAATAATCCTGTCCGGTAATATATATTCTGATGAGATTGTCGACAGATCCGAAATACAATGAGATAAGACGGCGGCTAAGGCCGGCAGTTTTGGCTATGTTGGTAGCTGTCAAACCGGTATATCCTTTGGTCTTGATAACTTTTCCGACAGCCTGAATTAACTTGGCTTTGGACCTTTCCTTATCGTTAGATACCCCCTTATACTTTTTTCGTACCATCAGAGAACATATTTGTAATGCTCAAAGTTAATTATTAACAATGATTTTTCATACTTATATGTAAGGAATAGTCATAAAAAATTTTATGTATGTCTTTCGTACTTAGATATTTTGAGTTTTTGATTCACATATTCGAAGGCGTTAAGGGCTTTGTCCAGATGTTCCCGGGTGTGTGTAGCCATGAGGCTGGTACGGATCCTGGCATCTTTACGGGAGACCCCCGGGTAAACGATACAGTTGGCGTAAACCCCGGCATCAAACAACAATCTTGCCGCCATGGCAGTTTTATGGGCATCTCCGATTTTAACGGGGATTATAGGAGATTCCGTGCTGCCTATATCGAGTTTCAGGTCGAGCAGCCCTTTTTTAAAATAGTCCGCATTTTTCGCGAGGGCATATCTCCAGTGTGGTTCTTCATCTATCAGGTCCATGGCTTTCAGCAAGCCCGCGGAAGCTGGGGTTGCGGTAGAGGAAAAAACCTGCTGTCGTGATTGAAATTTGAGATAATTGGCTATCTCGGGACGGCTCACTATAAAACCACCGATATGGCCAAAAGCTTTACTGAGTGTCCCGGAAATAATATCTACCTTGTCCAGGAGTCCGAAATGTTCGATACATCCCCTGCCGTTTTTTCCGATAACCCCTATGCCATGTGCATCATCGACCATCAGATAGGCCCCGTACTGTTTGGTCAATGCATATATTTCGTCCATTCTGGCAAAATCCCCATCCTGGGAGTAGACCCCGTCTATAATGACTAACCGGGTGAGATACCGGGATTGTGATTCTTTGAGCGCACGTTCCAGGCGGTCTGTATGATTATGAGGGAACCGCTTGATATTGGTGTGTAAGAGTCCTTCGTATATGCTGGCGTGTACGGCCATATCTACGATAGCACAATCTTTTTCCCCCAATAGTGCAAGTAATGTTGCACTGTTGGCCGTATACCCTGTAGTATAGACAATACTGGACTCCTTCGGGCGGCCGAAAAAGGCAGATATCTTATTCTCAAGTTCCAGATGGTAGGTGTGGTAGCCGCCGATCAGGGGAGAAGCCCCAGCTCCGGTTCCGTAATCCGCTATCCCCTTAATGGCGGCAGCTTTTACCTCCGGATGCTGTGTAAAATTGAGGTAATCATTAGATACCAGGCTCACACATTCTTTCGGGGCGTCATGATACGGAGAACGCACTTCTATGCTGGGACCGCAACCGTTGGTGACAAAACGAAAGTTCATCTGCCCGTCGGTATGCATAAAATCCGTAAAATCTTTGAAAATGCCGGCTCTTTGAAAAACGTCAAGATCCGGAATAGACTCGAAGTCCTTGAAGCTTGCCTTGCTGAAGGTAATATTGTGTTTGTCAGACATAATGCAATAGTATTACTAAGTTGTTATTGTGGTTTACTCAAAGATATAATATAAAATTCCCAATAGCGGGAAAGTTTTCTGTAGCGTACTATTTTTTTAATGTAAAAAAGCTCCCGTAAATTTTCCCGATAACGGGAAAATTTGTAATTTTGGACCATTATTAAGGTTGGTTTAGACTTAATGTGTTGTTATTTAGGTTTTTAGTATAGCATAATGCGCTGCAATGCTCGCCGAAAGGATGGAGGTCCTGGATGCATCGTTTTTTATTTCGGATGTGTTGATTTAACTGAGAGTAGTTTTGGAGGTTTGACACAGACAACGGAGGAGTACAGCGTACACGGCGATGTGAAGAATAATATTATGGGGGTAAATGGTATTATTTGGGGATCATTGCAGCATCATTATATATGCTGCAGATTCATGCAGGATATCAAAAGAATATAATCTTTTCATCTCTGTTTTTAAGAGAGAAAGAACGATTTATTTCTTAACACTTTAATTTGTTATGGTTACATTGGGGCTGTTATTTCATATAACAGCCTCGTGTGTTTTTATAAACGACTGTAAACAAGTTTTTTATTCACAATGTAATCTGGATCATTCCTATTTTGTTGTGACTACGCAATAATATTTACTTGATAGGGCCCTGGTTATTTCGTCGCCTATCGAAAAATGTACTATTCTCTTCTTCCGAAAAATAGAATGTGTAAGGAGTTGTTTGCGGTAGCCCGTTATATGTCCTATACTTTCCTTATATGTATGGTCACGGATCATTCCCATTTGTTGTGGACTACGCAAAAATTCTGGATAATCTAAATAGGAAAAACTCAGTATTCTTCACCCCTCTAAATTGAGCGCTAAAGGCTTTTATTTTGGCATTAAAGGATTCTGCTGAGGCATTGGTACTTCTGTTTACAAAGTAGTTTAGGATAGATCGATAATTCAAGCTGATGCTGTTGGCTACGGTTTGGAAGCTTTTAAACCCGGATTCTTCAACTTGCTTATACCAATGTGCTAATTTGGTATAGGCTATTTTTATATCTGTATTCTGGTTAAATATATTTC
>NZ_FPJE01000004.1 GCF_900119185.1 Sinomicrobium oceani
TTTTAGTACATGACAAAACACTCTAATTGATTAAAAACCAATAAAATAGCTCTTTGATAATTTGTCAAAAAGACTGATATTCAGTATATTAAAGGAAAATTCACCACAAATTGCCTTTAAAAAAGAATACCAGTCTCCGCACGGAAGATACGCAATTGCTATCAATATTTAAAGCCCATTTTAAAGGGGAACTCCATTTGTCCAGGATCCGCCTGATCTGTCATTTTATCACGGCTTTATGCAAGGTAAAGTCTGTCAATTATTCCAAACTTAGTGTTGGATTTGACAGTAAGGCCTCGACTTTAAGCTGTTTTAGGCGTATTCAACGCTTCATGGCTGAGTCCAGCCTTTCTATGGAAATGGTGGCTAAGTTCATCTTTGAGCTATTGCCTGAAAAAAGTGCCCTTACATTGGTCATGGATAGGACCAATTGGAAGTTCGGCCAAAAAAACATCAATATACTAATGTTGGGAGTGAGTTACCGGAATGTGGCTTTCCCACTGATGTTCACTATGCTGGACAAAAGGGGAAATTCCAACGAGGAAGAACGCATTGCGCTTGTGAAGCGGTTTATCCAGTGGTTTGGCCGCGAGCGTATCGATTGCCTGTTAGCTGATAGGGAGTTTGTTGGCCAACATTGGATAGGGTTCCTCAATGAAAATGGCATTCGGTATCACATCCGTATCCGGAACAATTTTAAGGTCTATTGCTTTAAAAAGAACAGGAAGGTAACGGCCTTTCATTGGTTCCACCATCTGAAGATAAACCAATGTTGCCATTCCCCGAAAATAGTCAGGATGCATGGGGAATTGTGCTACCTTTCAGGGGTTAAGACCGTAAGGAACGGGAACATAGAATACCTGATCATTGTCTCTTATAACAAACCTGAAGAAGCTTTGGAATATTATCGGGAAAGATGGCAAATTGAAACCTTGTTTAAAGCACTCAAATCAAGCGGGTTCAATATTGAGGACACCCATGTAACACAATTAGACAGGGTGGAAAAGCTTTTTATGCTTACTATGATTGCCTTTGTATGGTGTTACAAAATTGGGGACTTTATCGATAGGAACATTAAACCCATTACCATCAAAAAACATGGGCGAAGGGCCGTGAGTGTCTTTAAAAATGGACTGGATTGCCTATCTAATTGGTTGCTGACAAATTTTAACAAATTGAAAATCAATTTCATAAATTTTTTGTCATGTACTTAGGTATTTTTTACACTATCGTTGCGAATATCTGATTAATTAACAATTTGTGAGCAGCACACTACAGGATAGTTGTTTTGCTTATAACCAATATTTTCGTCCTTGCTTGAATAGAAAATCTTAATCCGTGAAACAGGATAATACGGGCTGCCGCTGATGAAAGCAGATGTTATCCTGGAAACTTAAAATGTAAATCGATGAAAATACTTGAAAAGAAGAATTTCAAATATGTGGACTATCTGTGGGATGATGACAAAGCAGCAGCCATGAAAGGCAACGAGGTAGACCTGTTGCTGTACAGGTCCAATCTTCTCGGATCGGACCTTCGCATCACCAATTACGGTGGTGGAAATACAAGTTGCCGGACTATAGAAAAAGATCCGCTCACGGGACATGACACTGAGGTTATGTGGATCAAAGGGTCTGGAGGGGATATAGGAAGCCTTACCAGAAGCGGATTGGCAGGGTTATATGTAGATAAGTTAAGGGCGCTGAAAAAAGTATATCGCGGATTGGAACACGAAGATGAAATGGTAGCCCTTTTCAATCATTGCATATACGACCTGAATAGTAAAGCACCTTCTATTGATACGCCTTTACACGGACTTTTGCCTTTTAAACACATAGATCACCTGCATCCCGATGCGCTTATTGCTATTGCAGCGGCAAAAGACAGCAGGGAGATCACCCGGAAAATATGGGGAAACACCATGGGATGGGTTCCATGGCAGCGGCCCGGGTTTGATCTCGGGTTACAGATCGAGAAATGCCTTGCCGACAATCCGGGGATCCGGGGTATAATACTGGGAAGTCACGGACTTTTTACCTGGGGAGATACGGCTTATGAATGTTATATCAACAGCCTTGAAGTGATCGAACAGGCTTCGGCCTATATCGAAGAACACGTGCAGTCGAACGGCATTGTTTTTGGCGGTGAAAAAACGAATAGCCTCGATCCGCAACGCCGGAAAGACCAGGCTTCTGCCATAGCTCCTTTACTCAGGGGACTCTGTTCTTCGGAAAGGCGAATGATCGGTCATTTTACCGATACCGACCGCGTACTGGAGTTTGTAAACAGTAATGATCTGGAGCGTCTTGCTCCGTTGGGCACCTCTTGCCCCGATCATTTTCTGCGTACGAAAATACAGCCTTTGCTGCTGCCGCTTGACGCCGGTGCGGACGTGACCAGACCAGAAGATGTACTGAAGCAACTGGAGCCGGCATTCGGGCAGTACCGCAAGGAGTATAAGGAATATTACAACAATTGTAGGCATGATAACAGTCCTGCCATACGCGATGCCAATCCGGTAGTTATCCTTTGGCCCGGAGTAGGAATGTTCTCGTTTGCCAAGAATAAACAAACCGCAAGGGTAGCTTCCGAGTTTTATATCAACGCCATCAATGTGATGCGCGGAGCGGAGGCGATAAGCGAATATACTTCCCTGCCCCGCCAGGAGGCTTTTGATATCGAATACTGGTTGCTCGAAGAAGCAAAACTACAACGAATGCCTGCAGAGAAAACCCTTTCGAGGAAAGTGGCCCTGGTTACCGGGGCGACCGGAGGAATAGGGAAAGCCATAGCGGATAAGCTGGTCGCCGAAGGCGCTAATGTAGTGCTTACCGACCTCGATGAAAAACTTCTCGGGGAAGCGGAAGAAAGCTATAAAAAAGATGAGGTGTCTTCTGCGGTATGCGATGTAACCAAAGCGGCGTCAGTCGCAGAAGCATTTCAAAAAGCATGTCTCGAATTCGGAGGTGTCGATATGGTTGTACATTCTGCCGGACTGGCGATATCCAAATCACTTCCTGATACCACCGAAAAAGACTGGGAACTGTTACAGAATGTACTGGTTAAAGGGCAGTTTCTGCTGGCCAAGGCCGGTGTGGATATTATGAGAAAGCAGGGTCTTGGCGGAGATATCATCAGTATAGCCAGTAAGAATGGCCTCGTTGCCGGCCCGAACAATGTAGGATACGGTACGGCCAAAGCTGCCCAGCAGCACATGTCGCGCTTGCTTGCCGCGGAGCTCGGTACCGATAAAATCCGTGTCAATACGATAAATCCGGATGGCGTTATCGTTGGAAGTAAGATCTGGGAAGGCGCATGGGCCGAAGGCAGGGCAAAAGCTTATGGGATAAGCGTAGAGGAACTTCCCGCGCATTACGCAAAGAGAAATCTCCTCAACGAGATCATCCGCCCGGAAGATATAGCCAACGGGGTTTACGCATTTCTGGGGATATTGGATAAGAGTACAGGTAATACCATTAATGTAGACGGAGGAATGCCGAATGCCTTTGTGCGATAAAAAACAGGAAGGACAATCCGAAAAAGAGATCGTCACGTAGTTTTAAGATATTATGAGAATTGACCAGCAACAAATAACGGAAGTAAATACCCGCAACAACGATATCCATAACCGGCAGATGGATATCCTGAAACAACTTCATTCCGGGTCGCGTATAGAAGGGATCATCGGGAAGCTTATTGAATTTCAGGTGGCATTGCCAAGCTGGGCCCTCGGTGCAGGAGGAACCCGTTTCGGCCGTTTTTCCTACGGCGGAGAACCCGGATCCCTGGAGCAGAAGATCGAAGATATCGGGCTCATACATCAGCTAACCAGAACTGCCGGGGCGGTTTCTTTACATATACCGTGGGATATCCCGGATGATATTCCGGCGGTTAAGGAACTTGCGGATTCCCTCGATATTACTTTCGATGCCATGAACTCCAATACGTTTCAGGACCATGAGGGGGCGGCTCAAAGCTACAGGAACGGTTCGCTGAGCAGTGTTCACGAGGCCGCCAGAGAACAGGCTGTGGAACATAATAGAGAGGTGATCCGTATCGGGGAAAATCTAGGTTCCAAAGGACTGACTGTATGGTTGGCAGACGGGGCCAGTTTTCCCGGGCAATACAATTTTCAAACGGCTTTGAAACATACCGGGGAAAGTCTTAAAACCATTTATGCGGCATTGCCGGACGACTGGAAAATGCTGATCGAATACAAGCCTTATGAACCTCATTTTTACAGTACTGTTATCCAGGACTGGGGGACTTCCTTAATGCTCGCAAATGCCTGCGGGGAAAAAGCATTCACCCTTGTAGATCTCGGGCATCACCTGCCGAACACCAATATAGAGCAAATTGTGGCTACGTTGATGGCACAGGGAAAACTGGGAGGCTTTCATTTTAATGACAGCAAATACGGAGACGACGATCTTACCGTGGGTTCTGTAAAACCCTACAACCTGTTCCTCATCTTTAACGAACTGGTTTACGGTATGGAAAACAATGCTGAGAATCCTCCGCTTTCCTGGATGATTGATGCCAGTCATAATATAAAAGACCCTCTGGAAGATCTTATTCAGTCTCTCGAAGCCATCCTGGTCGCTTACGCACAAGCCCTTCTTGTAGATCGGGAAGCACTTTCGGAAGCTCAGCAGTACAGTGATGTTGCTCAATGCCAGGAAATTTTGCAGGAGGCATACCGTACAGATGTCCGTCCCTTGCTCCGGGAATCCCGGCTTCGCTCCGGTGGAGCCATGTATCCGTTACAGGTTTACAGGGACCTGGAAATACGAAAAAAACTGATCCGGGAAAGAGGGCTGAAAGTACGGGCTACAGGATTGTAAGATAAAGTCAATATGTGCCCCCAACCAACTAAAACAACTTAAACCGATGACGACCAAAACCGAGGTAACTGCTGTTTTTGATATCGGAAAGACCAATAAGAAATTTTTTCTATTCGACACCGGTTTCCGGGAAGTGTACCGGGAATATACTATGCTGGATGACACCACGGATGAAGATGGCTACCCTGCGGAAAATCTGGAGCAATTGCAACAATGGCTCAAAGGAATGCTCGATCGTATACTCCATGCCGAAGAATACAAGGTTACCGCGATCAACTTTTCCAGCTACGGGGCCAGTTTCGTGCATGTGGACGAAAATGGTAATGTACTTACGCCGCTGTACAACTACACCAAGCCGCTGCCGGAACACATCAGTAAGGAATTTTACGACACCTATGGTGATCCCATTGATTTTGCAACCCGTACGGGGTCGCCCCGGGCGGAAATGCTCAATTCGGGAATGCAGTTGTACTGGATAAAGAAGACTAAGCCCGAAATATTCGAAAGAATAAAGTATTCCCTGCATTTTCCGCAATATCTCTCCTATCTCTTCACCGGAATACCGTTGAGCGATTACACGAGTATAGGATGTCATACCGGGTTATGGGATTATGAGGCCAACGATTATCACGCGTGGGTGTACAAAGAGGAAATAGATCGAAAACTTCCGCCCATCGTGCCTTCGGAAACTGCTTTGAGCATGACCTATAAACGGAGGAAAATAAAAATAGGAGTAGGAATACACGATAGTTCGGCAGCGCTGTTGCCTTATATTCTCAGTGAAAAAAAACCGTTTTTATTGGTGTCTACCGGAACCTGGAGTATTTCTCTTAACCCTTATAACCAGGAGCCGCTGTCCGGAGAAGATGTAGAGCACAATTGCCTGAATTACATGCGTACCGATGGGAACCGGGTTAAGGCCACCCGTTTTTTTATGGGCAACGAATACCGCATACAGGTAAAAAAACTGGGAGCGTATTATGCCAAGGCTTACGGATACCACCGCAAAGTAAAGTTCGACAGGCGGTTGTATATGAAACTGATCTCGAACCCGTCGATACATTTTAAATTCGAGGGGATAAAACTCAGGAGAAAAAAGCTCCACAAAACCGACCTGGCTCCTTTTTCGACTTTCGAAGAGGCTTTTCATCAGCTGATGATAGAGCTTATGGAGCTTCAGGTAGAAACTTCCGGAAGAGCGATCGGGAATTCCCGGATCAACAAGATATTTATCGATGGCGGTTTTACGGACAATGATGTCTTTGTGAAGCTGATGTCACATCATTTCAGGGATTTTAAAGTTCGGACTACCCGGAATTCGCTGGGTTCGGCATTAGGGGCTGCCATGGTGATCTCCGAAGAGAAGCCAGGACCCAAGTTTCTGAAAAAGACCTATAAAATGGAAAAACTGGCGCCTTTGCTGCTTTCGGTGCAAAGAGACAATGTGTAAACGAAAGCCTGTAGCCAAAACAAGATGATTATCCATGGAACAAACATATACAGAAGAAGAAATAGCCGGGCACACAACATCGGAAAGCGGTGAATATGAGAGAGAAGCCGTGCCACGGTCCAAATGGAAAGGGTGGAAGAGCTTTCTCGGCATGTATGCAGGTGAACATGCGGCGGGGACGGAGTTTGTTATAGGGCCTCTTTTTCTGACTACCGGAGTCAGTGCATTTGACCTGATCGTGGGACTCTTACTGGGGAACTTCCTCGCAGTGCTGAGCTGGCGGTTTCTGACGGCAGAAATTGCGGTAAAGTACAGGCTGACCCTATATTATCAACTGGAAAAAATATGCGGAAAACGTCTGGTTACCCTATATAATGTAGCCAACGGGGTACTTTTCTGTTTCCTTGCGGGATCGATGATTACCATATCGGCTACGGCTGTGGGAATTCCTTTTAATATGGAAATGCCAAGGCTTACGGATACGATGCCTAACGGGGTTACATGGGTGGTTATCGTCATAGCAATAGGGCTCGTTATTTCACTCATCGCAGCCAGAGGTTATGATATGGTATCCAAAGCGGCCAACTGGATGTCGCCTTTTATAGTCCTGGCTTTTTTGTTGTGTGGTATAGTTGCTTTGCAACAGCTCGGTGTCTCTGACTTTTCCGGCTTTTGGGACGTATGGGGAGCAGGGAGTGATCCGTTTCCGGGACAGATAAAATTTACATTCTGGCACGTGGTTTTATGGTCCTGGTTTGCCAATGCGGCCATGCATATAGGGATGTCCGATCTCAGTGTTTTCCGGTTTGCCAGAAAGGCATCCGTGGGGTGGACCAGCGCGGCAGGGATGTACGTAGGACATTATATGGCCTGGATTGCAGCGGCATTGATCTATGCTGTTTACCTTCGGTCTCCGGAAGTGCAGACTATGCTGGCGCAGGGGGAAGCTCCTTCGGTAGCCCCCGGACCATTAGCGTATAATACGATAGGGATTTTCGGGATTATTGCGGTAATTCTCGCGGGCTGGACTACGGCCAATCCTACCATATACCGGGCAGGACTGGCTTTTCAGGCTGTTATGCCCAAAATGTCGACCTTCAAAGTAACCCTGCTTGCCGGTGGAATAGCAACCGTCGCCGGACTTTTTCCTGCGATAGCGATGAAACTGCTCGACTTTGTAGCCCTATATGGGTTTATCCTGGCACCTTTCGGAGCAATTATTGTCTTTGACCATTTCTTTGCAACCCGTTGTGGGATTCGAAAATTTTATGCCGAAAAGACCGGAGTGTCATTTAATAATGCCGTATTTCTGGCCTGGCTTGTCAGTTTTGGCGTGTTTTATTTTGTAGCCTGGAAGTTTGATATTTTCCTGTCGTTTGTCACGCTGCCCACATGGTTATGCTGCGGTGTGCTGTTTCTTGTTTTCAGCAGGTATTATCAGAAAAAAGGACAATAGATATAAACCGATTAGTTAGTTGGTATGGAAAAACCCTGCCGGGTCCCTTTTAGAGGGATAACGACAGGGTTTGCCTTGATATGAAAATGATATGATTTAGAAGGAATAGGAGAAGTTTGCAGAAATGTTTCTCGTCCACTGTGGGTTTATAGTAGACCATCCTGTATAATACTCTTCGTCCGTAATGTTGTTGAGTTTTAACGTAACCCGAAAATCTTTTGTGCCATAAAATACCGAGGCATTCAGCACCGTATATTCGGGTAGGGTAAATGCACCGGTATTGTTCCGGTTCATGATTTTATTCTCCCCGGCGTAATTTCCTCCGAAACCTAAACCGAAGCCTTGCAATTTTCCGGATGTAAACTGGTAATCGGCCCAAAGGTTTGCTGTATTCAAAGGTCCCGCAGATTCCGGCCTGCGTCCTTTAAAAGCAGCATCGCCTTCTTCAAGCCTGCTGTCTACATAGCTGTAACCGGCAATGATATTAAGACCTTCTACCGGATTGGCATTGACAGAAGCTTCTATACCTTTGTTGCGTTGCTCCCCGTCTTGGGTATATTCATAGTTGCCGTCTCCGCTATCTATGCGCAGTACCCTGTCTTTGACCTGAATGTCGTAATAGCTGACAACAGCTGTCAACTTATCTTTGAAAAGATTGAATTTGGTTCCGGCCTCAAATTGTGTAGCATGCTCGGGGTTAAACGACCGTACACTGGTAATTCCTCCTGTAACCTCTGTTTGTGGAGCGACATTGGTGAAACCGTCCATATAATTGGCAAATACGGAGACCTGGTCGAGAATGGGTTGGTAAACCAGTCCGAATTTCGGGGAAAATGCCGTCTGGTTGTAGGTGTCATTCCAGAACCGGTCTACCCGGATACTGGCCATTGCGGATAATTCCGGAAGCAGGTTAATGACGTCGGAAGCATACACACTGAGTATTTCCTGCACGGTCCTGGACGGGTTTATCTTGGAACCTGCGAGTAGGGCATCGGTCCCTGCCTGGGTGAGTATACCGCTGTCATCGGTGTAACGGGCAGCGTCTGTGATCTGTAAAATTCCCTGGTTGAATGTTTCAAGGTCAGAACCTATATAGACAAGGCCGTTCATTACATACGGACTGCTATTACTCGAAATATCGGTTTTCAGGTAATCGAGTCCTGCGACGATCCTGTTGCGCATGGAGCCTATTTTGAAATCCCCGATAAAGTTTTGTTGAATATCTGTTCCGACCGTTTCGGAATTTTGTTTGCTGAGATACCTGGAGAGTACAATACCGTCATTGAGACTCACGGAGGCAGCGGTTTCTGCCGAGGTGGTAGACTCATAAAGATAAGAATAGTATCCGTCCGACTTCGCAGAGGAGGTGGAGAAAGAGGTTTGTGAGGTCCAGTTGTCACTCAGTTTATAGTTCATCTGTGCCTGAAGGCTGTAGGTCGGGTTGTCTATGTACAGGTCGTTACCGGTGTAAGATCTTTTATGGTCATAAGCCAGTTCGTTCATGTTATGTACACGGAGCGGATGAGAACGATCCAGGAACAACATAGTCTGATTGGTGCTTCTCCCGTTGTATATTTCCGTATTTATAAAGAAGGAGAGCCTGTCGTTGACCTGGTAAGACAAGGACGGAGCAACATAAAAGGATCTTCGGAAACCGGCATCCTGAAAGCTATTTTGGGTGTGATAGGCGCTGTTCACCCGGAGGTAAATGTCTTTTTCCGTACTCAGCGGGGTATTCACATCGAGGGTAACCCTGTTTTGTCCGTAACTTCCTGCGGTGTACGCTACATTACCCCGGAACATGCCCTGAGGTTTTTTGGTAACGATATTGATGAGTCCGCCATAAGAAATGAGACTGCTTCCGTAAAGTGTGCCGGAAGGTCCCTTGATAACCTCGATGCGTTCGGTATTGGCAATCTCGGGACTACCGTTGGTCAGTGCAGGAAGACCGTTGAGCATGGTGGGCTGTACGGCAAATCCGCGGATAGCAAAATATCCGGCCCCGTCGGTCCCCCTTCCCGTCGGTTCCCAGAGCATGGTAACCCCCGGAGCATTGCGGAGCGCATCGTTGAAATTGGTAATCACCTGATCTTCGAGGAGCTGACTGCCGATGTTGTTGGAAACCTGTGGGTTTTCAATATCTTTCAGGGGCATTTTGGATACGTAGGCACTTTCTCTCTGTGCATACCTATTGGCTTTACTCCCTTCGACAACAACCTCATCAAGTTGCTCCTGTTGCTCGGTAAGTATGATATTCGGAATTATAGTAACTTCGTTGGCCCTGACAACTATACGGGTTTCTCTGGTTTTGAACCCGACCGATGATGCTTTCAGGAGGTAGGCACCCGATGCGATACCGGAAATCTCATAATTTCCTTTGCTATCAGTCAGTACGCCTTTTGCAGTTCCGTTTTTTCCGATAGTAATAGTTACGTATTCTATAGGGGTATTGTTATTGGATATTACGGTGCCCCTGATGGTTCCGTTTTGCGCTGCGACCCCGGTAGCGAACAGAACAAGGGACAAAATGGGTAATAGCTTTTTCATAGTGGTTTTTATTTAGAATAAATTCAAACAGTGCAAAAGTATTCAACCTTTATTATATGACAAAGTATTTCTTCAGAATAATTTATGTGTATTTAATTTATTGATTAGTAGTATTTTATGTTTTATTCTTCCTTTGGTGTATCGAAGTGGTAGAGGCTTTGGGGAAACTTGTATTTCTGAACACGAGCCCATATTAATAAACGTGAAAAAAGAATTATGACATGGAGTGCTTTAAGTATACTGGTCTCCGGCAGATATGCACAAAACATAATGAATGGAGTAAAAATTATGAGAAAGATATGCTGCCCGAGGTGAAATCATCTTTTCAGGCAGTCCATAAAGAAAATTTGTCTCGATTAAATTTTCTTTTGACCATTTAAGTTATGCAAGTAATAAATTTGATTTTAAGTTAAAGGGGAAGAAATTCGTTCAGATTTTTGATGTCGAAGGCCGGTTTGTGGTGATGGCGGTCGAAAAGGATGGATCGACACTCAGGTTTTACTACATTGACGATTCCGGTTTAGTGCCGGTCGCTTTTGCAGCACCTTTTCCTGTGACGATCCATTCTTTTGAAAGCCCGATGGCTTTTCACTTTTTTACGTATAGCGGTTCTGTGCCTACGTATATAAACCGTATGTTCGACAATAATTTCGAGCATGTCCCGGGAGATATTGAGAAGCATATTTTCAGGATGAAGGATTTCAGAAAAGACAGGGATGATATTGTGTCGGAAATAATATTCCGCTATAAGGGAGCCTTTTTTATGGGAGGATATTCGGAAGACACTGAGAGTTATTCCCTCTGGAAATTTCAGGAATAATTTTCAGAATAACATGGAGTACCGCCATTTCTATAGCAACAAAAAACCTCCATCCGGTTAAAGATGGAGGTTTTTTAATGTTGTAAAAGAAAAGTATTTCTTAAGCCTCAAAAGGCAAAATAGAAACATAAGATTTGTTGTTCTTTTTCTTTTCGAATTTCACTACACCGTCAACTTTTGCGTGCAGGGTATGATCTTTACCCATGTACACGTTTTCACCCGGGTTATGGGCTGTACCACGTTGACGTACGATAATATTTCCGGCAATGGCAGCTTGCCCTCCGAATATCTTTACACCAAGACGTTTAGATTCTGATTCCCTACCGTTCTTGGAACTACCTACACCTTTCTTGTGAGCCATTTTGTTCGGTTTTTAATCCCTGTTTTACCAAAAGTAATAAGGGAGGGTTATACTTTAGTTATTTGTTCACGGGGTTATTTTTCAATACCGCCGTCCAGTTTTTCCTGTAATTCATTCAGTTCGTCCCATTTGCCGTCTGCAGCAAGCTGAGCTTGTTGAGGCCATGTATCAGGAACTTTGTTTGCATAGTTCGGACCTGCTTCGGTAAGGATATCCTTAAGTTTATCTACGGAAGTAGCAGCGAGGTCTGCATATGTGATAATACCCGTATTGTTGAACAACTCGGCAATTTTAGGGCCGATTCCTTCAATTTTTTTCAGGTCATCTCCTTTTTTGGTCGCTTTTTTAGCAGGAGCCTTTTTTGCAGGTTTTTCTGCTTTCTCGGCGTTAGCTTTAGAAGCTGATTTCTTAGCTCCCGAACCTACGATGCTTTCAATAACGATTTCTGTGAGGGCTTGTCTGTGACCATTTTTCACTTTGTATCCCTTACGTCTTTTCTTTTTGAAAACAATTACTTTGTCACCTTTCAGGTGCTTAACTACTTTGGCTTCTATAGAAGCACCGTCTATAGCCGGGGCGCCAACGGTGATATCTCCTCCGTTATCTACCAGAAGTACATTGTCGAAAGAAACTTTCGCTCCTTCATCTTCTGCCAGTCGGTGAACAAATACCTTTTGGTCTTTCGCAACTTTAAATTGCTGCCCTGCTATCTCTACAATTGCGTACATAGCGTTTAATTATATTAAATTATCTTCGTAAACCCCTACCCATAGGTAAAGGCGGGTGCAAATATACACCTAAATCCTTAAAGGGCAAGTGGCTGAGGATAATTTTTATGCTTTTTCGGGTACCTTTTTGCTGAGGTTCCAGCTGGGCTTGAATTTTTGCATGAAAGCGAGGGTCAATACTACGGTAGAAGCAAAGCCCTCCACAGCGAGAATAAAGAGCAGAATGCCGGGACGCTGATTGTAACTCTTAATCCAGGTATTCATGATTTTTTCGGGAAAGGCAGGGTCGAGATGAAACATGTATACGCCCATAAAACCTACGAATATGAGTGTTGCGATAAACCCGGTAAAGATCCCGGTGGTCGCACCTGCATAATAATCAAATCTGTCCCGGAGTATAAGACGTTTAAAACGAATGGAAGCATAAATACCATAACCTACGATGACCCCATTCAGTAAACGGAGCCAAATATTTTCGTGCAGATTAAATAATCGTACGATCAAAAAGTAGGCAATAAGCACTATAGCTGTTACTACCCCGTATCTCCAATGAATATTTTTACCTCCTGTCATAATATAAAATATTGAATGATAGGTATTAAGTTACAAAAAAATATATTACTATACCAAGACTTTGGTATTTTTAACCCGGATTTCAGAAAAAACAGTAAATCCTGTAACATTAGTTAAAAATACTATACTAATATTGCAACAGGGATGCATGTACTCTTCCCGGATATTTTTTCGGACCTTTACGGTTCATATGGAGAATTACACAACACAAAACACAAAATTTTATGAAGCAGAAATTTTTACCTCTTGCTTTGCTGGTAACGGCAATCTTGCCTGCTACGGCCCAGCAGGTTTCTTATGAAGAATACGACCTGGATAACGGGCTCCATGTTATTCTTCACAAAGACAATACGGCCCCGGTGATCACAACCGCTGTCATGTATCATGTAGGGTCTAAAGACGAGGATCCCGAGCGAACAGGGTTTGCCCACTTTTTCGAACACCTGCTCTTCGAAGGAACGAAGAATATAGAACGGGGACAATGGTTTAAGATCGTTACGGCCAATGGCGGGCAAAATAATGCCAATACCACCCAGGACCGTACCTATTATTATGAAGTTTTTCCTTCCAACAATCTTGAACTGGGATTGTGGATGGAATCTGAACGTATGCTGCACCCGGTTATAAACCAGACAGGTGTGGAGACACAAAACGAAGTAGTTAAGGAAGAGAAAAGAATGCGGATGGATAATCAGCCTTACGGGCAGTTTGCGACAGCACTTTTTGAAAATCTGTTCGACAAACATCCTTACCGCTGGCCTATTATAGGTTCGATGCAACATCTCGATGCGGCCAAACTCGACGAGTTTCTTGCGTTTAACGATAAATTCTATGTGCCTAACAACGCGGTGCTGGTCGTGGCAGGAGATCTCGATACGGAGAAAACCAAAAAGATGATCCGGGATTATTTTGGCCCTATTCCGCGCGGGAAGGATATTGTAAGGGAAACCTTTGAAGAAACGCCCATAACCCAGGTGAAAAAAGCCAGGTTTGAAGATCCCAATATACAGATACCTGCCATTCTTACGGCATACCGTACGCCTTCTATGAAGGAACGCGATGCTTATGTTCTCGACATGATATCTTCCATACTCAGCGACGGAAAGTCTTCGCGACTGTATAAAAAACTGGTTGATGAAGAGAAAAAGGCCATGGAGGTGGGCGCTTTCAATTATGCCCTGGAAGATTACGGGGCCTATATTATTTACGCACTCCCGCTCGGAGGGACATCTCTCGATGTCCTTGTGGCAGAAATTGATGAAGAAGTCGGGAAACTGCAAAACGAGCTTATTTCGGAGCGTGATTATGAAAAACTCCAGAACAAGTTTGAGAGTCAGTTTGTCAATGCAAACTCCAGCATAGAAGGAATAGCCAACTCTCTGGCGAGGTATTATATGCTTTACGGTGATACCAAACTCATCAACGAGGAAATTGATATTTACCGATCCGTAACCCGCGAGGATATCCGGGAAGTAGCCAGGAAATACCTGAATCCGAACCAGCGGTTACTTCTGGAATATGTTCCGGAGGAAAGCGAAAACAACTAATTGTAATCGCACAAAAGGAATTATTGTACAATAAACTTTGGTGTTTTATAAAAAGACAAACCTGATGAAAAAATTAATATTTACCTTATTATTTATCAGTGCCTTTGCCTTGCAGGCACAAATAGACAGGAGCAAGCAGCCCTCACCGGGGCCAGCCCCGGAAATCCACCTGGGTACACCCCAGACTTTTGATATGAACAACGGACTGAAAGTGATCGTTGTTGAAAATCATAAACTACCCCGGGTTTCTTATACGTTAACCATAGATAACCCGCTTTTTGCCGAAGGAGAAAAAGCCGGTGTTTCAAGTCTTACCGGGAGCATGCTCGGAAAAGGCTCTGTCCATATCGATAAGGATAGTTTTAATGACGAGGTAGACTACATGGGGGCCAGTATGAATTTTGGACATAGTGGTGCGTATGCCAGTGGATTGTCCAAATATGCGGAGAGAATACTGGAACTTATGGCAGACGCGGCTTTACATCCCGATTTTAAAGAAGACGAATTCGGGAAGGAAAAGGACCTTTTGCTCGAAGGATTGAAAAGTAACGAGAAAAGTGTTTCCGCAACGGCAAAGCGTGTAGAGTCTGCCCTGGCCTACGGGAAAAACAGCCCGCAGGGAGAGTTTGTTACGGAAGAGACCGTTAACCGGGTATCACTCGAAGATGTTAAGAACTTCTATGGAAATTATTTTGTTCCGGAAAATGCCTACCTCGTTATCGTAGGCGATGTAAAATTCAAGGATATCCGTAAACAGGTAGAAAAACATTTTAAGGGATGGAGAAAAGCAGCACCTCCGGTAGCAAATTATGCCAAACCCTCTGATGCGCAGTACACACAGATCAACCTTGTTAACATGCCCAATGCGGTACAGTCCGAAATCGCCGTAGAAAACCTGATGGATCTCCGTATGTCCGATGCCGATTATTTTCCGGCCATGCTGGCCAATAAAATTCTCGGTGGTGGCGGAGAAGCCAGGTTATTTCTCAACCTCAGGGAGGATAAAGGATATACGTACGGGGCCTATTCCAGGATAGGAGCCGATCTTCGTACGACGTCCAGGTTTCGTGCATGGGCGAGTGTCAGGAATGAGGTTACGGATAGTGCCGTGGTCGCTTTTCTGGGTGAAATAGACCGGATAACCACTGACAAAGTTTCTGCTCAGGAACTCGAAGTGGCCAAAGCCGATTATGCAGGGAGTTTTGTAATGGCCCTTGAGAAGCCGGAAACCATAGCACGGTACGCACTCCTGACGAAAACACAAAAACTGCCTGAGAATTTTTACCAGACTTACCTGGAAAAGGTCGAAGCCGTTACGGCAGAACAAGTACTCGATGCTGCCAGAAAGTTCTTTAAAGGTAACCAGGCCAGGATCGTTGTTACAGGAAAAGCCGCAGACATTGCGGAGAATCTGGAAAAGGTTACATTCCGCGGAAAAAAGGTGCCGGTACGTTACTATGACAAGTATGCAAACCCTATAGAAAAACCTCAGGAAAAACGCATTGCCGAAGGTGTTACCGTACAAAGTGTATTGGACAGTTATATAGCAGCTGTAGGAGGAGTGGCAAAACTCGAAACCGTAAAGAACATGGTGAGTGAGACCAAAGGTACCATACAGGGAATGCAGCTCGATATCATCGCCAAAAATACTTCGGACGGAAAGGTCCTCACCGAAACAGCCATGATGGGTAATACGATGAGCAAACAGGTATTTAACGGAAAGACAGGGTATGTCGTACAACAGGGACAGCGTATGGAGCTCGAAGGAGAAAAGCTGGAGCAGATGAAAGATAATGCCTATCCTTTTCCGGAACTGGAACTGCGCAATAAGGAAACCGTTACGTTAAAGGGCATAGAAGAAATAGATGGGAAGGATGCGTATGCCATACAAAACGGGGCTTATACCTCGTACTATGATGTAGAATCCGGGCTGAAAGTGTTCCAGGTATTTACCACCGAGGTTAACGGGCAATCTTTAAAACAAACATTCAAATTTGAGGATTACCAGGATGTCGAAGGTATAAAAATACCGTTCAAAACAATAATGGATACCGGGATGGGTATGGAGATGGAACTCCATACGGCGACCGTGAAATTCAATGAAGAAATTCCCGAGGCCGATTTCGAGTAATTGATATTCCTTCGGAACCCCTCAAAACGGCTCTGCGACTCCTGTTTACCTACCTTTTAGGATAATATACGAACAGGAGTCACAGGGCCGTTTTCTATTTTAAAACATGAATTTCGGAAGTGTCGGGTGTTTTTTCTATAAGTATTACATCACCTGTCACGACCTGCCCCTCTACAATAAGGAACGGGTGTAATCTTTTTCCTTGTCGGTGTGCTATGACCCATATATATTCTTTTTCCGGCAACCTGATCTTTACAGCTTCGGCATCTTCGTCATCAAGGGCGTTATCGTTGCGGTCGTAAACCGGGATCTTTTCGTATTGCACCCGGGTGTGCTCCGGAAAATATAACAGGGTTGTAAACGATTGAAATCCTTTTCCCCCGGCAGAAAACTCTGCACGTCTTACAGGTTTTTTCAGATTGTACTCCGGTGACCACCAGGCATCGGAGAGTTGTATCTCAATATCTTCAAGAGGCTGAATACGAAGGTTGTCCGAAGTGTGGAGGGTAGACAAGCCGTTGTTTTGTATGGCGACCTTTTGGTCGGGAAAATTAAAGTACCGGGAGTATGTATGTTCTCCCTTTCCCCTAAAACTGTCTGCGAGAATCCATATTCCGGGTTTCAGGTACAGCATTTGTCTTTTTATTAGTACCGGATCTTCCAGTCTCATATAAGCTGTGTTGATGGCTTCTGCATAATCGTATTGCTCCGAAATAACCGTATATGCCCCTTCCGAGCGGGCTTCGTAGGCATTGCTCCACGATCCTGAATATATACTGTTGGGCAGGTGATCTACCCCAAGTGTATTGTGCGCGCTGTTCTCTTTGAAATATTTTCTCCATTTGGTATTGACATAGGTGTACCGCCCTCCGTCAATGAGATAGTCGCGATGATGAGCATAGAGTGTGAAATGCAACAGGTCGTCGTGAGAATGTCCCCCGCCGAGGCGTTTCATGTGAAAACTACTATAATAAGCGTCGTGTTCCCAGGATGAGCGGGAATAGAGGTCTCCCGTATTTTGTTGCCAGGCGGACAGAAAGCCGGGGTCTTCTGTGCGGAGACCGGTATAGGTTTGTTTATCTTTTTCCGAAAAAATAAAGAAATTTTCATAATCGGGAGTTTCAAATGCCCTCGATTTTATCGTGCCGTCCCCGAACAACAGGGCAGCTGTGGTGAGGAGCCCTCTCAGGTCATTATCATCGCTGTCTCCCAGAAGGGGTTCGTGATAATCGGGTTTTTGCCACATGATATTGGCATAGGCCATATCCCTGGTTTTTTTATGAATAATTGCGGGCAACCGGATCTGCCGTCTTTGGGCAAGGAGAAGGGTGTTGAGGTAGCAGTGAAAAACCTCGTTGTGGTACATGGGCGATTGCTCCCATTGTGTACCATCTTCCAGTATCTGGTTACGGATACAGGTTTCGAGCCGGGAAATCGCATTTTTTTGCCAGGCTGCTGCCTGCCGGAAATCCGAAAGGAAAACGGATAGATTGAACAAGCCGTGAAATTCCAGGATACCCCAGTTGCTTATCTGGGAGTGACGATTGTATGCGCTATTCAGAAAATCTGCATGAACATAAAGGGCGCCAAGAAATTTTTCAATAAAATCAGGGGTGATTGCCCTGGAATTTTTAAGGAGTTCGAAGGTTTTGATCCAGTTTTCTGCACGAATACCCGCTTCTATACGCCTCCAGGAGGTCTGTTTTTTGGCATCTTCAAGCGGGTTATTGTCGATCCAGTGTGTTACCTGTTGTACAAAAGTACGGGCGTATTTTTCTTTTCCGGTAAGGAAGTACGCTTTGCCGAGATCGATCCAGTACCGGTGACGATTCAGCATAAACGTCCATTCTTCATCACCGAAAGGTTCTGCATCCCAGTCTGTTTCACCGGGGAATTTATAAGGTATGTTTGTTTTTTCCATATCCCATTCGTAGCGGAACAGAAAGTATTTATTTTTTACTTCTCCGGCAGTTCGCAGGGAATTTTCTACCTCTTTTCCGAATTGTATGCGGATGTCAGGAATATCTTCTTCGGATACCCGGATGTAAAGATTTTTTCGCTTCCGGAAAATATCCAGTAACATCTTTTTTGCTTTTTCGGAATCGCCCTGTTCGTAAAGCGCTTTCACAGGTTTCAGAATGGGAGTGTCCAAACTCCGTGTATCGAGCATGTTGTGCTGGAATGCAAAAGTTTCCAGGATGCCTGCAAAGACATAAAATATCAATATTCTAACGGAGCGGTACATACTTTTATAATTTTTCTTCTTTTATGATACACTTCCAGTTCCCCTGAAGTGTTTTTTCTTTTGCACGAAGTACGATTCTGTAGAGTTGTTTTTGTTGCCACGAACGGAGCAGACGGGGATCTTCAAGGGGGAGTTCTTCCACGGTTACATCAAACGTATCTTGTGGAAAGTAGAGAGATACCTCCCGGTTTTTCTCCGTTTTTAATATGATCTTTCCATCTTTTCCGGTTACGGGAGGAAGCGTGGTTATGAAGTGCAGCGTATTGTAATCCCGGAACGAGCGGAGTGAAAAACTATCTTTAATACGGAGCTCAGGAGCAGAAGACCGTTGCAGGTGGTAGGTTCTCTTCCAGGATGTACATTTGGCATCTATGGGATAGGCAGAAGCGATATCCAGTGTAAAACGGAGGCCTGACCTGGTGTTTTCGAAATCGACAGCTGCAGCTTTATATTGTTTTCCGAAAGACTGGGAAGTGCCGTTTACCCTGGGGAGGTTGTGATAATCGGATTGCATGGTCCAGATTGTATATCTTTCGGAGCTGAAAGTCTTGCGCGTATAGGTCTCTACACCTATATCAACAAGCAGCGGGGTACCGTTGTGGAAAAGCATAAAACTCCCTGCATCGTTATGATTATGGCTTTCGTCGTTATATCCTCCTTTGGCTGCAAAGAAAAAACCTTTTTGCGCATTTTTATCCGTACGCCCTCCGGCAATCTGGGTCTGGGGGTACCAGAGATAAAGCGTATTTTCTTTTTCGGTAGGGGTGTTTCTGATGTTATTGTAATTAAACAGGTTATGTAATGCACGATCCAGACTGTGATCGAGAGGCTCGGAAAAAAAATTGTTCTGATCAGCTATAAAAGCCCCGAATTTTTTCAGATCGGTATCGCGGAGGTAATTTCCATACCGATAAATGATTCCCGCATCGGCATTCAGGCGGGCCGGTGAGTCTGCAAAGTTTACAAACCAGTCTCCCGCAATATGGGCATTCATGATATACTTTCCCATATTGGCAATAAGCGGCTGATTTCCGATATAGATTTTATCGGAAGATATCTTTTGAAGCAGTTCCAGGTATTCCATCATCTTTCCCCCGGCATGATCCCAGTATGCGGGCCCTTCTTCACAAGCTCCGTCGTCTTTGTAGTAATTTATGAATTTGTCTACGGAATGCATGCTTTTTGTGATCACTTCGTATTTGGTGTCCTCATCCAGGGAAGGTCCCAGAAGGAGACTGCTGATCAGTACATTGTAATTGCACCAGGGGTTCCAGTTGTTGACAAAACCGTCTTTTTTAAAAGCCTGCCACCAGAAATCGTCTCTTTCGAGATAAGGTGTGATAATTCTGCTTTTGATCTCCTGTGGGATTCGTTTTTGCAGAAAAGGAGAGATCGTTGCAAAATCATCCCTGAAAAAGTAATAGGCCCACCCCAGGAGATTTGCGATCTCTCCTGCACCGAGGTCGATAACGGGTTCATTGACATTGGGAATTCCGGCACCTCCTTTTTGTGCGGGCAGATGGGCCGATAAGACCCAGGTAGATTGTTCGCAAATAGCCCAGGAACCATTGACCAGGGCATCCATAAAACGCCCCTGATCTTCGAGGAGTTCTGCCAGGATCAGTTTTTTCAGTGACGCACTTCTTTTGCGGCTGTATTGCTGCATGACTTCCCTGTCTCCGGTACGCTTGAAGTCGAGATAAGCGGTTGCGGGAATTGCCGGCCAGTCATAGCGCATGGCTTCTTCACCTTCGGTGATGATCTTTTTCCGGATTTCCGCAGGAAGGTTTTTAAGATAGATCGTTACCGAATCTTTACGGTAAGGCGTGTAATTTGTTTCGGTGATGTGCCGTATGGTGTTGTCTTTTAGAAAAGAACCGAGAAGATTGCGTTGTTGCTGTGCTGTAGAAGGTGTGAAAACCGTTAGAAGAATAACGGTGAAAACCAACGGATAACATATTCCTGAATAGTGTTTCATTTTTTTTGTTTTAATATGTGCTGAGGGAATGACCGGTTATGCATGGTTGGTTAAGAAGCAAAACCGGCCCTCCCGTTGTATTATTCTACATAGGCTCCGAGCTCTGCAAGGTGGGTGTAGTTGAAATTTCCATAGCTATTGGCTGTAACCAGTTTTATATAGCGGTAAGACTGTGTGGAAGACAGATCGATGTACTGCCAGTTCATAACTTGCTGTAATGTATAATTTCCGAGAGATTGCCAGGTGCTGTTATCATTACTGCCAAAAAGCTCGAAATCTTTTATGGCCCCGTTGAGGTTGGACCGGTTTGCAAAAGCGAAACCTTTTACAGAAGTTACGGACCCCATATCCAGTACAAAATAATGCGGGTGTGCCGGAAGTGAATTTTTCCACTCCGTATGCCATACACTCGATTGGTCACCATCGAGCATTTTACTTGCTGCCCCGGTGTCTTCTTCACTATCAGCGTCAATAACGGACCATCCGTCCCGGTTGATCAGTTCTTTCGTATTGATGATCCCGATATTGGGCGTACCGTTTTCAAATTCGTATTCATAGCTGTATGTTTTGGCGGTACCGTTTTCATGATAAAAGCGTATCCTGAGCTGGTATTCACCCTCCAGGGTATAAAAATCGGTCAGAGGGCATGCTATATGAAGGCTGTCGGTGCCGATGGGTTTAACGGTCCATGCCGGTGCATCATAATCCTTATTGCCCCCGGCCGGATAGGGATCGTGCCAGATATTAATATCATTAACATCGAGATCGCTTTCAAATTTTGCATCGATAATAATGTTTCCGTTTTCCGTTTTACCCCTTAGTTTGATGATTTTATGATTGACGGGCTGGTACCAGTCGGTTCGTGAAGTTGTGCTGAACGTTTGGGAATTTGCAAAAGTGGCAGCAGAAGCACCGGTGATAAAAGTCGGTGTTTTGCCGTAGGTGTGGTTACCTCCTCCCATGAGTGCAGTACCTAAAGTAGCCTGCTCGCTTTTTCGCTCTTTGTTGTGACTGGCGTTAAGTCCGTGTCCGAGTTCATGAATAAGCCCGCCTATCCATTTTGTGGCCAGATTGCCGTGTACGTCGGATTGTCCGAGATACTGTATATCCATGGCAGGATAATCGAGCGCAAAACAATATTTGCCCAGGCCGTAAAATGGTACTCCGCCCGGATTCAGGGAATCCCCCGATGTCGAAGGCAGGATGACCAGGGTATGTTCGCTTTTTTTACGGTTCTGATGAGTTGCAAAGTATTGTTCGAGTTCCGGAATAATATTGGAGCCCCCGCCGGAATACGGGTAGTGGTCTGCTTCATACTGTCCTTCCACGATATCGATGCTGATCATGTCCTGGGATATAAGTTCCATCCCAAACGATTTACGCCCGAATCCTTCCCTGTCGAGGTTTTCTGCGAAAAACTCCTGGGTTTGTAACAGGATGCCGCTCAGCCTTTCCTCGAAATCCGTAAAAGCAGTGGTGTTTTGAGGTAGAAAATAGACCACATTAAGTTTGTAAGGCTGGCTGCTCCATTCGTTGGCCGTCTGGTTTCCGGGGTCATTGTCATTCCCGGGGCCATTGTCTGCTCCTAAGTAATCGGGGTTACAACTGTACAGGGCAGTGGCAATTCCGCATGCCATAATCGATTTGAAAAAAGTGTTCATACTATAAGTTTTGAGGTTAAAATTTTATGAAAAATCCCCTAAGACCCTCAGGAAACAAAAGTCTTAGGGGGTATGTTTTTACCATTCCGGGTTTTGTTCGAGATTCGGGTTCAAGGCCCGTTGTTCGGTGGCAAAAGGCCATAAATAGTCTCTGGCGGGGTCGAAGTAGCGGTTTTCCTTTTTCTGGAGCAGTATGATATTGTCGTCGGTCAGCAAAGGGTCGTTACCTTCCTGTTCTTTGAATTCGTCGAAATAGTAGTTGCCCAGGATGTCTCTCTGCAGTACGTCTTCTGCTATTTTCCATCGGATGATATCCCAATAACGGAATCCTTCGAGAGCGAGTTCCACACGTCTTTCCCTGCGTATCTCCTGCCGCATATCAAGCCCGTTCGCTGCAACAAAAGCATTGGTGAGCGCAGGCATATTTACGCTTTCTCTACTCCTGAGCTTATTGACGGAAAGGTTGAGGTCTTCGTCGCTAATGGCGCCGTCGAGCTCATAAGTAGCCTCGGCATAGTTGAGCAGTACCTCGGCATATCTTATGATAGGGCGGTCTATGTAAGAACGCGATACCTGCCAGTCGTTGAGGTTTGCGTACCTTCGGTTTCCGAAACCTGTTTTCTGAAAGTTTAGCGGGGGAATGGTATAAACAGGCCTGGTCCCTATATATTCGTCACCTGCTTTAAAGAAGGTGTCTCCCATACGGGGATCGCGATTGTTGAACACTTCTACCGTATTGGCAGGTTGTTCGTAAAGCGGAGACATGTCTATGGGAAGGCCGTCGGTCATCAGATAGGAATCAGCGAGATATTTTGTGGGGTTTGCCACCCCGGTCTCCAGGTTTCGCTGAGTTACATGATATGAAATGCTGTTTTCGGTATTTTGCCCGTACATTCTTACCAATATATTTTCTTTGTTATCAGGGCCGTTTCCTTCGTACTGAAAAAGATTGAAATAATTGGGAAAAATATCGTGCTCTCCGGATTGTATAATTTCGGAAGCAGCAGCTTTTGCGATAGCGAGATGACTTTGCGGATCACCATAGCCGTGAAATTTAGAGCGTGTTCCTTCGAACAGGGCGGCCCTGGATTTCAGTGCAAGAGCAGCGGTACGGGTTATACGTCCGTATTCGGAAGCATCCTGATCGCTCGGATCGGGTAGCAGGGAAACGGCGATGTCGAGGTCGTCATATATGGTTTGTATAACTTCTTCGCGGGAAGCCTGGGGCTCCAGTAACTCCGGAGCATCCTCGGTAAGTGTTTTAAGAATCAGCGGAACGCCTCCGTAACGCTGAAAAAGCTGAAAATAGCCCCAGGCACGGAAAAAATAGGCTTCTCCTATGTAAACATCTACGAGTTCCTGCGCCGTTCCATTCTCCACAACGAGTTGGGATTTTTTCATGATGTTGTTTGCCCAGCGTATCAGGGCATACTGATTTTCGTAAAAGCCGTCGGTTCCGGGCACGATCCTGGTGCCATCGCTGATGGAGTTGTTATTGGTTCCGTACGCATCGTCCGACCATACATCGTCGGTGACCGGTAGTCCGGGAAGATAGGTATAGAGCCTGTTGGTCCCCATTTTAAGATCGGCTTCATTTTGCCAGAAAGAGGGGTCGGTGATATCGGTTTCCGGGATCCTGTTTACTTCACAGGAGGTCATTCCCATCGTGCAGATAAGAATTCCGGTAGCTATTTTATGTAGTGTGGATTTCATAATTTTTGTCATTTTTAATGGATACTCCTTTAAACGTAGTGAAAGGGTTAAAATGCCAGGTTAATCCCCAAAGCAAGTTTCCCGGACAGCGGATAATCGGAATTAGAGAGATCTCTTTGTTCGGGGTCTATAACACCTTTAAAAGGTCCGAGATTGGTGAACGTAAGAATATCTTCTGCCGAGCAGTATATGCGGAAGCGTGAAAAGCCGATTTTCTCGAGCACACTTTCCGGTAAAGAATAACCGATCTGCATATTTTTCAGTCGTACATAAGCGGCATTCAGGATCCATCTGTCGGAAGCTACGAAATTGTGTCCGCCTGCGAGGAATGGCCTCGGAAAAGCCGCATCGGGATTGTCCGGTGTGTAGTAATCCATATGGTATTTACGAGGCTGTATCCAGGAGGCCTGGAGCGGTTGCCGTACGTAAATACTCGGAATGATATTTCGTTTGCCTACTCCCTGGAAGAAGAAATTAAAATCTATATTTTTCCAGTTTCCTCCGAGAGTTACGCCAAATAGATAGCGGGGATCGGTGGTGCCCATCATACGGAGATCTCCCGGGTTTTGCAGGTTTCCGTCACCCGGAGTAATTCTTCCGTCTCCGTCGAGGTCGACATATTCGATATCTCCGATACCTGTATTGTTATGATAAAAAGGAGCTGCAGCTAATTGCTGGTCGGTTTCTATATATCCCGGAACGGTTTCGTATCCCCAGAGCGTACGCAGGGGCATGCCTTCGATCCTGGTATTGTTTCCGTCACTTACTACACTTACACCTCCGTAATTAATGAGTTTGTTCTGGTTATCGGAAAGGTTGAGCCCTACATTATATTTGAAATTTTCCCCGATACGATTCCTGTAATTCAGGTTGAGTTCCCATCCCCAGCTCTTCAGTTCGCCTGTATTGACCATAGGAGGAGTTACACCAAGGGTAGCGGGACGTGGAATGCGCACCAGCATGTTTTTATTGAATTTTTCATAAAAATCGAAACTACCACTCAGTTTGTTTCCGAAAAATCCGAAGTCGATACCGTAGTTAAAAGTTTCGATCGTTTCCCAGGCCAGACTGGACGAAGGAATACTACCCTGTGATACATAGGTGTTACGTCCCTTATCCTGGCCCAGCACCAGGTTATTGGATACCGACAGGATAGGGAGGTATGAGTAGTTACCTATGATGTCTTCGGAATTGGCTCCTCCGAGTTGCCCCCAGGAAAATCTCGGTTTGAGTTGAGAGATAAAGGAGATATTGTCGGAGAACCAGCTTTCGCGGTGCATGTTCCATCCTCCCGAAGCAGAAGTAAACCACTTTACACGTTGACCGGGGGCCAGGCGGGAGCTTTCGTCGGAACGTAAGGTGAATTCCAGGAGATACTTGTCATCATAGGTATAATTAAATCTTCCCAAAAGGGATTGATTGGCAAATTCGCCTACACTTTCGCTGTTGTTGAGGTTTTCCTGATCGGCGAAGTTCAGGCTGGGCAGGTCGTTGGTAAACATATTGCTGGCTGATGCGACAACGGTTTTTCTGGTGAAATCTTCCCATTGATACCCTGCAAGAACGTGAAAGTTATGCTTTTCGGCCAGGGTAAGGTCGTAATCCACGAGAAACTGGAAGTTCTGGGTAACTATATTCCTTCGGTTAACCTCGTAGAAATTCGGATTGTTGAGCAGGTATACAGGAGTATCGGCGCGATCCCAGAGTTCTACCGTACGCCGGAAAGTGTCCAGATCCCTGCGCTGGTCTTCCCTTCCGTAGATAGTCCGGAACTCGAGACCTTTTACAAAATCTTTGGCAGTAAGGGTAAAAACGCTGTTCAATCCACCGAAGTTATCGTGCACATAACCGCCTGCTTTAAGGAGGGCATAGGTGTTATTCCCCGAAGATCCTGCACCACCAAATAGTTTTCCTTCGGGAGTAAATATGGGGAATCGTGTTCTGGCCTGGTACACTTGCTGAAAAAGACCGTAACCGTTGATGGTGGACGAGGACCTCTTTTTGTATTCGTCCGTGTAGTAAATACGGGAATCCAGGTTGAGGTGTTTGGTAAGGTCGGCGCTGACATTGATCCTCGCATTCCAGCGGGTGTATTGATCCGGTCCTATTTTAAATATACCGTCCTGGTCCTGGTAACCCAGGGAAAAATTGTATCTCATTTTTTCGGAACCTCCGCGGGCACTGAAATTGTGATTATGCATAAAATAAACTTTTCGCAAAACGTCTTCCGAAATATGACGCTGGTTATACATAATGTATTTGTTCGGGTTTTCGGGATCTACCACGTAAGGTATGTTGTTCCGGATATTTTCGAGATCGAAATCGCTGTACTCCGGACCTATACCTGCGTTGGCCCTGGCGAGGTTGGAGTATTCCGCTTCTTCGAGAAGTGATAAACGGTCCGGGACATTCAGGGCCCATTGCGCGGTAAGCTGACCGGTATATTCGAAGACAGCCTTGCCCTTGGTTCCGGTCCTCGTGGTGATGAGGATAACCCCTCCTGCTGCTCTGGCTCCGTAAATGGCAGCGGCGGCACCGTCTTTGAGCACGGATACCGATTCGACATCGGAAGGATTCAGACCTTGAAGGGCTTCCGGTCTCGAGGTAACACCGTCTATAATAACCAATGGCGGAGTAGCGCCGTTAGCCGAACTTACCCCGCGTATTTCCATAGAGAGTCCTTCTTCTCCGGGTTGTCCGGTACTTCTTGTTATGGACAGACCTGGTACCGTTCCCTGTAAGGCGGTGGTCATACCTGTTGCAGGTCTGTTTTGTATGGTTTCGGAAGATACCGTACTTACGGCCCCTGTCATAGTGGCTTTTTTCTGTGTTCCGTAACCTACGACAACAACCTCGTCGAGCTGAGAAATATCCTCTTTGAGGCTCACATCGATAGTTTTTCGGCCGTTAACCGGTATTTCCTGGGATATATAACCCATGTAGCTGAAAACGAGAACGGCATTATCGCCGGAAACGGAAATTTCGTAATTGCCGTCAAAATCGGTAGCAACACCCCTGGAACTGTTTTTAAGTACCACGGTTACCCCTGGCAGGGGCATGTTGTCGGTGGCGGACGTAACGACCCCGCTTACCGGGGTTTGTGCGTATGCAGAAGACAGGCTGCATAACAGAATGAACAGGCACATCAGGCCGTGCCTTTTTGTTGGAAAGTCTTTCATGTTTTGATCGGTTTTTGATTAATTAGTTTATGTTATCGAGCACAAATTGGTGTGTGCCATGGTCTTCATTTTATACCCATTATGGATAAAAGTACCTGTGTAATGGTGTTTGTTTCATGATACAATCGTTTGTTTTAGTATATTAAAAAATGGTTTCGAACACACTTTTTATTTTAAGGGAAAAGTGTTTTTTAGGTGAATTGAATTGTGAATATTTTGCATTAAATCTTAAAATATTGGCTAATGTATAATTTAGGATGCTAAAAAACAAAGAAATAGGCTGTAAAATACAATCGATTGTTTTTTTGTAAATTCAACATCCCTTATTCTGTAAGTATCCTAATACAAACCATGTAGCTTTACTTTGTTTTTAGATGTCCGCTGAGACTGAAACAGGGCTTCAGTTTATCCATTAACTTTTCTATCCGATGAATCCCGCGCTACGAGTGTAGGGTTCAGTATGATGGTTTTATTGTGTACGGAATGATCCTGATCCTGAATATTACGGACGAGAAGGTCACAGGCAATTTTACCGATCTCAAATCCGGATTGGTCTATCGTGGTAAGCGACGGCTCTATGACCTCTGAGATAGGTTCGTTACTGAACCCTACGATGGCGATCTCATCCGGAATCTTTTTTCCCAGTTTTTTAAGATATTTTACGGCGCCTATAGCGGAGACATCATTAGCGGCAAATATGCCGTCTACTTCAGGATTGTTTTTCATCAATTTCTCCGCCGCATCGTAACCGTCTGCTTCCATAAGCCTTGAGGTGAGCACGAGTTTGGGGTTGTAGGGAATCTGATGATCCTTCAGTGCTTGTTTATACCCCTTGAGACGGTTTTTGTAGATTTCCAGTTTTTTCGGGCCTGCGAAGTGCGCTATTTTTTTGCACCCCTTTTCCAAAAGGTGAAGGACGGCTTCGTAAGCGGCCTGTGCATCATCTATAATCACCTTGCTTGTACCGGGGATACCTTCGCAATGGCGGTCAAAAAATACGAGAGGGATACCGTTATCCTGAAAATACTCAAGGTGTTTCCCGGTGTTGGTTTCCATCGATACGGAAATGAGGATCCCATCTACGCGGTTGGCAATAAGATTTTTAACAATACGTTCTTCCCGATCCAGTTTTTCGAGAGACTGGCATATAATGACATTAAAGCCGGAAGCAAAAGCCGCTTCTTCGATACCGGCAATAGTGGAGGAAAAAAAATGTCTGGACACCCGGGGAACCACAACGCCTATGGTATTTGTACGATTACGCCGAAGATTTGAGGCCAGCAGGTTGCGTTCGTACCCGAGTTCTTTGGCTTTGGCCAGAACTTTTTCCTTGGTTTTCTGAGTTACCCTGCTACTGTTATTTAGAGCACGGGATACGGTAGAACTGTTAATGTTCAGGACCCTCGCTATTTCGTGTATGGTGGGTTTTCCCTTTTTCATGGATATAAATTTTCCGGAGATGGTGGTGTAAATATACCATCGTCGTCTAATAATGATGCAGGCCGGATGGATTTTTCCGTTAAAGAAAGAACTGTTGTCTGTAGAAAGCGTACCTTTCTAAAGGTTCTTATTTCTGTTTATTGCTGCGAAGCATTGCTTCCAGGAAATAGTAATCCGCGTAGTTGAGCGGGACATCAACTTCTACATTATGAGGTTTGCTGCCCACGGAATGCATCAGGAGAAAATCACCGTTGGTTCCGGGCTTTGCAAAATATGCCGGGGAGCCAAGGCTCTGCATGATCTGGTCCGCAAATTTTACATGGCTTTCTGCTTTTTTGTTGCCTTCAAAAGTGCTGAGCTCATAGAGTGCGGATGCGGTTATGGCCGCTGCCGAAGCATCTCTCGGGGTAGAGTCGGCTGCCGGTGCATTATAGTCCCAATACGGGATTTTATCTTCCGGAAGGTTGGGATGATACATGATGAAATCGGCAATTTTAAGTGCCTGTTCCAGGTATCGGGTATGTCCTGTTTCCCTGTAGCTCATGGTGTAACCATAGAGACCCCATGCCTGTCCCCTGGCCCATGCGGAGTCGTCGCTGAGTCCCTGGTGCGTGTTTTTTTGCAGAATGTCTCCGGTTATGGTGTCGTAATCTACAACATGATATGAGCTGAAGTCTTTTCTGTAATGGTTTTTTATGGTTGTATCGGCATGGGAAACCGCAATATTATAGTAAGTAGAGTCGCCCGATATTCTCGTTGCATGAAAAAGGAGTTCGAGATTCATCATGTTATCTATAATAACCGGGCATTCCCATTTTTTGGACCAGTCCCAGGATTGTAGAATTCCTGCTTTCGGATGAAACCGGGCAGACAGTGACTTTGCTGTCCTGACGATAACGGAATCATAAGTGGGTGAATCCATGTATTTCAGGGCATTGCCATAAGAGCACTCCATGATAAAACCGACATCGTGATTACCCTCCCAGTACTGAATGGTATCGAGCTTCAGGGTATATTCTTCGGCCCGGGTCTTCCACATATTGTCTTTGGTAAGTCCGTATAGATTCCAAAGCGTACCGGGATAGAAACCGCTGGTCCAGTCATAAGCCCCTACGCGAACAAGTTTTCCGTCTTTTGTGGTACGGGGGATGGGTTTTTTGTCCTCTTTAAAAGGGGCTATGGAGGTATAAAGCGAATCGTATTGAGCGGCAGCCCGGTCAATGAGTGATAAGGATTTTTTAGCGACGGGCTTTTCTGTACATCCGGAGATCGCGACAGCAATAAGCAGTAAGAGAAGTGGTCGTTTCATACATTTTGGTGTTTTGGTTAACGGAATTTTTGACAGAACACACTAAAAGTGTCCGCGAACACAACAAATATATATAAAAATACCAAAAAACAATCGATTGTATTTGTTTTTTATTCCCACCTGAGGGTTTCCATGAGTCGGCGAATGTCCTTATTGAGGTATGCCGCGGCGGGTAGAATGGAGTCGTAATTGGGTTTGGTGTAGAAGTAAAGCGACCCCGTGATAAAGTGCGAAGTACTGTCTGTGATATAGAATTGTGTTTGTGAAGCCGCATTTCCGGTTACTTCGTACAATCTACCGTATACGTGGTGTATGTTATTTTCGAATTGCCCGCCTACGCCTATTTCATCTGCTTTAACCACGTGGTCATAAGTGAGTTTCTCCGCATCGCGGAGCAGGGATTTCAGATTGTCTCTTACAGGCATATAGGTGAGATAAACCGTGGCTTTCATGTCGGGGTATTCGATGTTGAGACGACCATCTCCCTTTGGTTTTATCACTGCCCGGGTATTTTTTTCGAAACGAAACGGACCTCCGGTTTCCGTAGCTTGGTAAGACGCACTCGGATAGTCCAGACGGAGTACTGCTTTGGGTTTGGGAATGGTTTCTTCACCGCATGCCGTAGTCAACAGTATGCTAAGTACACTACAATATAAGATAACGTTTTTCTTCACCTGCTGCTTTTTGGCTATTTCCGGAGGCTTTCGCGGTATGGTTTCAGACTTCTTCGCCTATGGTGACCTTGATTTGCTTTATACGTTTTTCGTCAAGGGCTTCTATGACAAACGTAAAATGATGGAAGTTTATTTTTTCACGGATACGGGGAAACTTTCCTGCAATTTCGAGCACAAACCCGGCGATCGTTTCCGATTCTCCTTTTCTCTCTTCGAAAATCTCTTCGTTGTTCAGGCGTAGCACACGATAAAAGTCTTTGAGGGTGGTCTTGCCTTCGAAAACGTAATTATTTTCATCGAGTTTGGAAAAAATCAGGTCTTCATCATCAAACTCATCACTGATGTCCCCTACAATTTCTTCTATAATATCTTCCAGTGTTACGAGTCCGGATGTACCGCCGTATTCATCTACTACGATAGCCAGGTGCATTTTCATTTCCTGGAACTCTTTCAACAGGTCATCGAGTTTTTTATTTTCGGGTACGAAATAGGCTTCCCGTTTCAGCCTGGCCCAGTTGAAGACTTTCTTTTCGAGATGGGGCAAGAGGTCTTTTACATACAACACCCCGGTAACATTATCTACATTATCCTTAAAGACAGGTATCCTGGAATATCCGTTTTTTACGATTTCCCGGATGACGTCGGGGAATTTCATTTCTTCGTTAACGGCAAAAATGTCTATACGAGGGCACATCACCTGTTTGGTGTCGGTATTTCCGAAAGATACGATCCCCTGAAGGATCTTTTGTTCTTCTTTAGTGGTGTCTTCCTCGGAGGTAAGTTCCAGAGCGTGGGATAACTGATCGACGGAGAGGTTTGTTTTTTCTCTTCCGAGTTTATCCTGCAGGAAAGATGTCGAGGCTTTCATAGGGATGCTGAAAGGAACCAGCAATTTGTCCAGTACCATAAGCGGATATGCCATGAACCGGACGAATTTTACCCGGTTACGGCTGGCGTATATTTTGGGAAGGATCTCCCCGAAAAGCAGGATCAGTGCAGTCGCGACGACCACCTCAAGCAGGAACCTCAATTCCACAATCCCGAATATTTTCTGGTCCAGCCCGGTAAACAGTGATTTACCAAGGGAACTGAAGAGCAGGACTATAGCAATATTAATGAAGTTGTTAGCTACAAGCACGGTGGCCAGTAGTCTTTTGGGTCTTTCAAGCAGTTTTACGATCACTTTGCCCCGTGCTGTTCTGGAAGCTTCTTCTTCGTTGAGATCGGTCTGCGTCATGGAAAAAAAAGCTACTTCCGCTCCCGATACCAATGCGGAGCAACAAAGCAATATCAAAAGGATGGCGAACTTAAAAATATTGACGCCTTCTGTATCGGAAAGAAAAATTAAAAAACTCGAGGGTTCAGGGTCCAATCGCTGCGAATTTGGTTAAACTTCGTTAAAACGGTAAATCGTCATCCTCTTCCTGCTCCCGCGACGGTGCGGGGGCCGGGGTATTAGTAGCGGCAGACCTGTTGTCCGCCGCAGAGGACTGGTTTGCCGAAGAGAAATTATTATCACCGCTTTCCTTTTTGGTAGACAGGAAAGTGAAATCCGTAACCTGTATTTCTGTAGAGTACCTGGTGTTGCCGTCTTCACCCTGCCATTGTCTTGTTTTTATGCGTCCCTCCACATAAATTTTATCACCTTTGCTAAGGTATTTTTCGCAAACTTCCGCGGCTTTGTTGCGCACTACGATATTGTGCCATTCGGTGTTGGTAACACGTTCGCCGGTCTGTCTGTTCACATACGTCTCATTCGTGGCCAGAGGGAAACGCCCGATGGAATTTCCGCCTTCAAAATAATGCATTTTCACATCATCTCCCAAATGCCCTATCAGCATCACTTTGTTTAGTGTTCCACTCATAATTACTAACTTCTGTTTACTCAAAAATACTAAAAATTCATCGTTTTCTCCTCAAAGGAGATCAAAATTCATATTCCTGTACAAAGTTAGCAATTAAAACGGGGACAGGGTATGCTTTTATTTCCGATTTAAGGATACCGTCACTGATCCCGTCTCTTGGGGAGACGACCCAGAAACTTGCAAAAATGTGCTGGTGCGAAAGTTTGTGAACAATGTGATCTTTGTTATAGAGTGAAATCTGAAACCGGCTGTCGCCTATGAGTTTTCGGAATTTAGGGTGGGTCGTCACCATGTCTTCGGTCATCGGTGCTTCCGTTTCGATCAGGGGAAACTCGTAGAGATGCTGCCAGATGTCTTTCTCTTTTCGCTGAAAGAGCACAGTGTGGTCTTTATCCTCTATAATGAGATAGTTGAAATAGCGATGTCTTATCTTTGTGTTTCTGATCTTTACCGGAAGCTTGTCCACCAGCTGGTCTTTGAGTGCAACGCAACTGGTATTCAGCGGGCACTCACCGCATACGGGAGATTTGGGTTTGCATTGTATAGCGCCAAATTCCATGATGCCCTGGTTATAGGTAGCCGGATCGGTTTTGTCTATGAGTTCCTGGGCAAGTTCTTTGAAATACCTGATCCCCCGGGCCGAATTTATAGGAGTATCTATACCAAAATAGCGGGCAAGTACCCGATAGACATTGCCATCTACTACGGGCGAAGCTTCCTTGAAAGCGATAGAGGCTATGGCACTTGCGGTATAATCACCTACTCCTTTCAGTTTGAGAAGGCTTTTATAGGAGTCCGGAAATTTCCCGTTGTTTTCGAAAGCAATGTGTTTTGCGGTGTAATGCAGGTTCCTGGCACGGGAATAGTATCCCAGCCCCTGCCACATTTTCAGTACTTTTTCTTCTGTAGCTTCGGCCAGGTCGTGTACCGTCGGGAAGGCCCGGACAAACTCCTTATAATAAGGAAGTCCCTGCTCTACCCGGGTTTGCTGCAACATAATCTCCGAAAGCCATATTTTGTAAGGGTCTGTGGTTTTACGCCATGGCAGGTCGCGTTTATTTTGCCGGTACCAGTCTGTGATTGTCTCTGAAAAAGTCATGTTTTTGAATATGGATCAAAAGTATAAAGTTTATATGGTTAAATTTTAATCAATTAGGGTTTAAATTTTGAGTAATTAATTTATATATTTGCAACCCCTAAAATTAATATAGTTAATAAAACATAATAAAAATGACGAAAGCAGACATCGTAGCCAAGATTTCGGAAAAACTTGGTATGGAAAAAGGAGATGTGCAGGCCACAGTAGAATCTTTCATGGATGAGGTGAAAAATTCTTTGGAAAGCGGAGACAATGTTTATTTGCGAGGATTTGGAAGCTTTATTATCAAGACCAGAGCAGAGAAGACAGGAAGAAATATCTCCAAGAATACTACGATCAAGATACCTGCCCACAATATTCCAGCATTTAAGCCTGCAAAAGTTTTTGTAGAGGGAGTAAAGACCAACGTAGAAGTTAAGTAAGCAATATTAATTTAATCATACAGACTATGCCGAGTGGTAAAAAAAGAAAAAGACATAAGGTAGCTACGCATAAACGTAAAAAAAGAGCAAGAGCTAACCGACATAAAAAGAAAAAATAAAGTAGAGACACACATAGGTGTGTCTCTGCCGTTTTCAGTTTTAAGAATTACAAAAGTTCATTGAAATAGAAACTTTTCCCTAAAGGGAGGGAGTTTCGCCGGGTTTATAACCTGCCTCCTGTGGCAGGAAACCTGTGAAAATTATTGTTTAATCCTTTCGTTCGCCTTAACTTTTCAGATTTGGCGAATGAACATAAAATCATTCAGAGTGAATAAGGAATTGATAGTACGATCTGGTTCCTCTGACGTTGATTTTGCCTTGTTAAAGGATGGAAAACTAATAGAATTACATAAGGAAGAGGATAGTAGTGATTTTGCCGTAGGCGATATCATGCTGGCCAAGATCAGAAAACCTGTTTCGGGGCTCAATGCAGCCTTCGTGAATGTAGGGTATGAGAAAGATGCTTTTTTGCATTATCACGATCTCGGTCCCAAATTACCTTCTTTATTGAAATTCATTAAACGTGTAAGCACAGGTAAATTAAAAGACTTTTCATTAAAAGACTTCCCATTTGAAGAAGATATAGACAAGAACGGAAGCATTATAAATGTGCTGAAATCCAACCAGTCTATATTGGTACAAATTGTAAAAGAACCTATTTCAACCAAGGGACCCCGAATAAGTTCCGAGCTATCCATAGCCGGACGTTATCTGGTTCTTGTTCCTTTTTCGGACCGCATTTCGGTTTCTCAGAAAATCGAAAGTAAAGAAGAGAAAGACAGGTTGAAAAGGCTCGTGCAAAGCATCAGACCTAAAGGGTTCGGTGTTATAGTTCGTACCGTTGCAGAAGGCAAAAAAGTCGCAGAACTGGATAAAGATTTACACAACCTGTACAACAGGTGGATAGCCATGTGTAAAAAAATCCACAAAGCGGGACATCCGTCAAAAGTGCTCAGTGAGCTAAACCGGGCAGCATCCATATTAAGGGATGTGTTTAATGATTCGTTTACAGGTATTTATGTAGATGATGAAACGCTTTATTATCAAATTAAAGACTATGTACATGAAATTGCACCGGAAAAAGAATCGATCGTGAAATTACACGACGCCCGTAATCCCATATTTGAGAAATATGGAATAGAAAGACAAATCAAGACGTCTTTCGGGAAAACAGTATCCATGAGCAAAGGAGCTTATTTGGTAATAGAACATACCGAAGCTCTTCATGTCATAGATGTAAACAGCGGAAACCGATCCAACAAAGCCAAATCGCAGGAAGAAACAGCGCTGGAGGTCAATTTGATTGCAGCAAGTGAAATAGCCAGGCAACTACGGTTGCGCGATATGGGCGGAATTATTGTCGTAGATTTTATCGATATGACAAGACAGGAAAACCGCAAAAAACTTTATGATCATTTCAGAGAGGAAATGAAAGAAGACAGGGCCAAGCACAAGATCTTACCTCCAAGTAAATTTGGCCTGATACAAATTACAAGGCAGAGAGTAAGACCGGAGATGAACATCAAAACCAGGGAAGACAATCCCAATGGTGGCGGCGAAATAGAAGCTCCGATATTAATTATAGATAAGATCTCTGCCGATCTTGAAAAAATTATACAGAGTAAAAGCTTCAAAAACGGTGTAGTGCTCAATGTGCACCCGTTTATTGCAGCATATTTAACCAAAGGATTTCCATCCATCCGTTCTAAGTGGTTCTTAGAACATAAAAAATGGGTAAAAATTTTACCAAGAGACGCTTACACGTATTTGGAATACCGATTTATAGATAAAAAAGGAACAATTTTATCTTAACCAAAATACCACGCTATATTTATTACGGCGTGGTTTTTTTGTTTGGCATAGCGAATGTCTTCACGATAAACCCGGATACAACCTGTTTCTTATCTCTTTTATTTACCTTTATTTCCGTGACAAACAAACAGAGCTATACCGTAGAAGAAGCCCGCCATAAACTGGAGCATTTCTGTGCATATCGCGAACGATGTCATAAAGAAGTAGTGGCCAAACTTATGGAAATGAACATGATTCCTTTGGCTATAGACACTATCGTTGTACATCTTATATCCCATGGTTTTCTCCATGAAGAACGTTTCGCCAGAAGCTTTGCAAGGGGGAAGTTCCGGGTGAAAAAATGGGGAAAGCAGCGTATTGTCAGAGCATTGCAGCTAAGAGATATATCGGCACCCAATATTCGTGAAGCCCTCAAAGAGATCCCTGAGGAAGAGTATCTGGACACGCTGCATGAAATAGCGGAAAAGAGATGGCAGCAACTTGCCGGTACGCAGGACGCCTCTAAAAATAAGCGTGAAATATGGTTCAGAAATAAGAAGAAACTGGCCGATTATCTGCTATACAGGGGGTGGGAAAGTCACCTGGTTTACGAAAAGGTCAACGAACTTGCCGGGTAGCCCGATCCGTAAATAACCCCACAATGCTTTAAATATATTACAGTTGAAGCCCCAGCTCGCGGTGTGTTCTCAGAATGGCCTGCTCGTTCTTATAGTCAATCCACGCCTGCCCTTTGCGCTTGCGCATGAAATTGTCGTAATGCCGCATGATCAGGACATTGTAAGCCGCTTTTGCAAGGTTCAGAGGTTTTCTTGGGAAAGCCCGTAAGCTCATGGAAAAACCAGGGGTAAGATACTTCATATAATGCCAGTAGCCCTCGGGCATATACAGCATCTCTCCGTGTTCCAGGTTAGCGATATATCCCTTTGCCTGTCTCAATGCGGGCCATTTGTCGTAATCGGGATGATCAAAATCTATATCTTCTCTCGAAATCAGGGAATGCGGAATTTTATACATGTACGGAGTCTGGTCGGGCGGAAGTATAATACACTGTTTTTTACCGTGAAAATGAAAGTGTAGTATATTGGAATAATCGATATCAAAATGCATGAACACCTTACTGTTCTCCCCTCCGAAAAAAAGCATGGGCAACTGTTTTACCAGTCGAATACCTATATCCGGCCATTTGAAATCCTCCTGAAGTGTAGGCACTTCTTTCATCAGGTTATACAGAAATATTCTGTAATTAGTGGGTTCTTTCTCGAGAAGCTCGATGTACTCACTCATTTTCATAGTGGCATGAGGCTCGTTAAAACCATCTTCATGGCTCACCGGGCGATCGTCATACAAGGGGACGGTTCGGTCTCCTGCAATACGGTTTATGTAATCGAGATGCCATTTTCCGTATGCTCCCCAGTCTTTTGTGAGTTCCTGGATCACCACAGGTTTCTGAGGCTTTACATACCGGGCTACAAAGTCCTCTTTAGTGATGTTTTTTACACGAGGGATTTCCTGTAGTTGCATACGAAGTACATTGAATTTGAACCGGGCAAAGTTAAAGAATTGTTTCAAAATTGTTTATAAAAAATTCATTTTATGTTGGCGTGACGTATGGGTTTGTGTCAGAATGCATGGTGTTTTTTCTTCGGAATCTTCCATCTGTGAGATCGTGTTTTTCCCGTTGTGATCCCTTTATTTTTCAATAAAACTCCATATTGGACAGCGCCTGTTGTGCCGGTCCTCATCAGGTGTATCGCCCGGGATTACCGGGCTATTGACGAAAACTATAGCAGCATTGGCAGAAACTGTTGAAAAGCAACGATACTTATCGTACTTTTGTAAAAAAGTACACTATGCGTATTAAGGATATTCAGGAAGAAATAGTTGAGGAGTTTTCCATGTTCGACGATTGGATGCAACGTTACGAATACATGATTGAAATGGGTAAATCCCTTCCGCTTATCGATGACAAATACAAGACCGACGATAATCTGATCAAGGGCTGTCAGAGCAAGGTATGGGTACATGCCGAACTGCAGGGAGAAAAGCTGTGCTTTACGGCAGACAGCGATGCTATCATTACCAAGGGGATCATTGCCATACTTATCAGGGCGTTCTCCGGGCAGGCCCCGAAAGATATTATCGATGCCGACACGAAGTTTATAGACGAAATAGGACTTAAAGAACACTTGTCGCCTACCCGGGCCAACGGATTGGTGAATATGATAAAACAATTGAAAATGTATGCTATAGCATACCAGACTCAACTGAATTAATACGGTTTACAGACCGGAAGACCCGGCTTAAATAAGAAAATTATGAGTACAGATACCATAGATACGGCAGAACTCGGAGAAAAGATCGTAAAAGTTCTTAAAACCATATACGACCCGGAGATTCCCGTAGACATATACGAATTGGGACTTATATACGACGTTTTTGTCAATGAGGATTATGACGTAAAAATACTGATGACCCTCACCACTCCCAATTGTCCGGTAGCAGAGACGCTTCCGGTAGAAGTAGAGGAGAAAGTAAAGTCGATCGACAGTCTTAAAGACGTTGAAGTTGAGATCACTTTCGATCCGCCCTGGAGCCAGGAACTGATGAGTGAAGAAGCAAAACTGGAATTAGGGCTGTTATAAACCCTGAAGGCCCTGCCTGAAATTTAAAAAGCGTAGTATGGCTGAAGATATTATAAACCGTGTGGCCCAGAGCAAACTGGTAACTATAGATCCGGGAGATTACTACACGCCCGGCAAAAGGATACAGCTCGATATTAAGGACTGGCTCTACGAAGGTGTTGTACTTCGCGAAAAGGATTTCCGGCAGGCCCTGAAAAAGCATGACTGGAATGCTTATAAAGACGCCTACGTAGCAGTAAACTGTTCTGTGGATGCCATTATTCCGGGATGGGCCTTTATGCTGGTGGCTTCTTATCTGCATTCCGTGTGCCGGAAAGTCGTTGTGGGTGATATGGAGCTCCTGGAAACCGTCATTTACCAGGAGGCATTGCAAACCGCAGATTTCGAACAATATAAAGATCTGCCTGTTATCGTCCGCGGATGTACCGAAAAAAACATCCCGAAAAATGCCTATATTATGCTTTTGGCAACACTCCAGAAGTTCGCGAAAAGCGTGATGTATGGCGAAGCCTGTTCTTCTGTTCCGTTATTTAAACGATAAAATCGTACACTTTATCGTCATTTTGTCTAAAAAAACTCCCTATTTTTGTCAGAACTAATTGTCCGGATTACGTTTGCGGGCTTAAAAATAAAAAAGTAAGGAGATGAGAAAAATTGTATTGGCGTTAGCCCTTGTTTTGGGGGTAGCCACTGTAAACGCACAGGTGTTAAAAGAAGATTCGTTCAATCAGGGACAGGATACCGTAAGGCCTGACGGATGGATCCGGGCAGGTAATGTCACCTTTTTATTGAACCAGTCTGCATTTTCCAACTGGCTTGCGGGAGGAGAAAACAACCTGGCAGGAAATTTAGCTATCAACTACGATTTTAATTACAAAAAAGGAGACTGGACGTGGGACAACAAAGTCCTTGCAAGCTACGGTCTTACCAAACTGAAAGGACAGGATACCCGAAAAACAGACGACCGTCTTGAATTCAACTCACTTGTAGGCAAAAAAGCATCAGGCTATTGGAGCTATTCGTTCTTTGCAAACCTGAGGACGCAGTTTACTAATGGTTATGATTACGGCAATGATGCCGATAGGGATTTTCAGACTTCCGGATTCTTTAAACCTGCTTATGTGACATTCGGTCCGGGAATGCTCTGGAAAAGAAGCGAAAACCTGAAAGTGAACCTGGCTCCGGCAACTTCAAAAATGACCCTGCTGACGGGCGAAGTTTTTACCTATGACAAGGCCAGTGCTACCTTTGTTTCCAGTGATGACGTAGAGACTTTCGGAGTAGATCCGGGTAAAAGCCTTCGTTACGAACTCGGTTTTTACGTAGAAGGATATTACAAGTTCAACCTGATGCAGAACGTAACTGCAGAAAATATCCTGAACCTGTATTCCAACTATCTCGAAGATCCTCAGAATGTAGATATCAACTATACGCTGAACCTGGTGATGAAGATTAACGATTACCTCTCTACCAACCTGATCTTCCAGACGATCTATGACGACAATGCTTTCAGAGGATTCCAGATCCGGGAAATCTTCGGACTCGGGGTGAACTTCGGTTTTTAAGGAAAAGAAATATTAAGATATGAAAACTGCCGGGTTTGCCCGGCAGTTTTTTTTAGTCCTCATCTATATATTCTGGATAGAGGAAATTGTTGTAAGGAAAGCGTGTAACATGTATCTTACGGACTTCTTCATAAACCTTTTTCCGGAATTCCTGGAGGTTTTCTTTGTTCAGGGCAGATATAAACAAAGCCTGTCCGTTTACCCGGTTCATCCAGGTTTCTTTCCAATCCTCAATAGTAAAGTGCCTTTCCGATTTTTCCGTAGCAAGGTCATCTTCCTCGATAGTTTCCGGGATATACTGGTCGATTTTGTTGAAGACCATGAGCGTGGGCTTTTCCGAAGTATCGATTTCAGACAGGATCTGGTTCACCGATGCAATATGTTCTTCAAAATTAGGGTGCGAAATATCAACTACATGGAGCAGAAGATCCGCTTCTCGTACTTCGTCAAGGGTACTCTTAAACGATTCTACCAGCTGGGTAGGAAGTTTCCGGATAAAACCTACGGTATCACTCAACAGGAAGGGTAGGTTGCCGATAACTACTTTACGTACGGTGGTGTCGAGTGTTGCAAAGAGTTTGTTTTCTGCAAAAACTTCACTTTTACTGATCACATTCATCAATGTCGATTTTCCGACATTGGTGTATCCTACCAGGGCAACCCTGACCAAAGCACCCCGGTTTCCACGCTGCGTAGCCATTTGCTTATCTATGGTCTCCAGCTTTTTCTTCAGGAGGGCGATCCTGTCACGAACAATCCGCCGGTCGGTCTCGATCTCCGTTTCACCTGGCCCGCGCATACCAATACCCCCGCGCTGTCTCTCCAGGTGAGTCCACAACCCGGTAAGCCTGGGAAGGAGATATTCATATTGCGCAAGTTCGACCTGCGTCCGCGCATAGGAAGTCTGTGCCCGTTGGGCAAAAATATCGAGAATCAGACTGGTACGATCCAGAATTTTAGCCTTCAGTATTTTCTCTATATTTTTTTGCTGCGCCGGAGATAGCTCGTCGTCAAAAATTACCGTACCGATCTCATACTCGTCTACAAAAGCCGACACTTCTTCCATTTTACCGGTTCCTATAAAGGTTTTCGGATTGGGGATATCGACCTTTTGTGTAAAGCGTTTCACGACCTCTCCGCCCGCGGTGTAGGTGAGAAATTCCAGCTCATCCAGGTATTCGTTCGACTTTTCTTCATCCTGCTCACGGTTTATCACACCGATGAGCACTACTTTTTCATAATCTAAGGTCTTTTTTTCTAACATATAGTACTACAAGATCAACAATAATATGCCGGTTTTTCTTCTTGGGTGAAACCAGCCCGTAATGCCCTGTTACCCCCCAAGGGGTTAACAAAATGTATATGTGCTTTTTAAAGGCTGTAACAAAGGTACACAATTCCGCACTTTCACACTATTTTTGGCAATAAGAAGGAGATAATATACGGAATCTCTTCGTTTATTTTCGTGCGTGTGCTGTTATTCGTATTTTTAGTTCAGCAAGACAACAGATATCAAGCGTATGTTTTTCAGAAAAAAAAGTGAGGAAAAATTATTTACCATAGCATTCTACAACGTGGAGAATCTCTTTGACACCCATAACGATCCGGATACCCTGGACAACGATTATACGCCCGAAGGAGTTTTGCACTGGACGCAGAAGAGATACGGAAAGAAACTCTATAAATTGGGGAAGTCTATATCGCGTATAGGGTATGGAACCAGTAAAATGCCACCTGTACTGGTGGGACTTGCCGAAGTGGAGAACAGACAGGTTGTGGAAGAATTGTTGCGGTCGCGCTCGTTACGGGACCAGGGATATAACCTGGTGCACTATGATTCGCCGGACGAAAGGGGAATAGACACAGCGTTGGTTTACAGGGAAAAATTTTTTCGGGTGCTGAAATCGGAAGCTGTTCCGCTCCTCATAGATAATGTCAACGGAGAACGCGATTATACCAGAGACATCCTGCATGTTACCGGACTGCTCAACGGTGAGCAGGTTCATGTATTTGTAAATCACTGGCCATCGCGCCGGGAGGGAAGCGAAGATACCGTGTATAAACGTGTGGCTGCCGCGTCTCTCATACATGAGATGATGGAGCGGGTACGAACAGAAGAAAAGTCACCGGTGTTTATTGTCATGGGAGATTTTAACGATGACCCTTTTTCAGAGAGTATAAAAAAACACCTGCTGTCTCCCGATCTTTATAACCCCATGGAAAAACTGATCTCTCATGACCGCGGAAGTGCCAACTACAATTTTAAATGGAACCTTTTCGACCAGATCCTGTTTTCCCGCGATTTTCTTACCGACAGGCAAGGGAAGCACAGTTTCACAGGGGCAGGTATTTTTAATGAATCCTTTCTGGCAGAATGGGGCGGGAGATTTAAGGACAGCCCTTTTCGCACGTATGCCGGCCGCCGGTATCTTGGTGGTTATAGCGACCACTTTCCGGTATACATCCAGTTAAAACTAAACGTGTAATATAGCGGCTTCCGGAAGCAGGTCTTCTCCGCGGAAGCGAAGCAGTACCTGTGCGGTGGCAATCACGTCTTTCTCACAGTACGTAATGATACGATCAAGGTCTTTCTCTATGTAAAACACATCCCTGACCTGGCTGCCATCGATGTCGTCTTTCGGCGATGGGATACCGAGGATACTGGTCAGGAGTTTCAGTGAAGTATAGTGTTTGAAATCTCCGAATTTCCAGAGTTCCATGGTGTCCAGGTGGGGCACCTCCCAGGGCTTCTTTCCGAAAAGATTGATCTTGAACGGAATAGAGATTCCATGGATGATCATTCTCCTTGCAATATAAGGGAAATCGAACTCCTTCCCGTTGTGTGCACACAACAGGTGATAGGACTGGCTGAAATGACTTTCGAGCAGGTTTTTGAAATCGGTAAGTAGGCTTTTTTCTTCTCCGTAGAAAGAAGTCGTCCGGAATTGTCTTTCGCTTCCTTTCAGGGAAAAGTATCCTACCGAGATACAGATGATCTTTCCGAATTCGGCCCATATTCCTGCCCGGTCATAAAATTCTTCGGCAGTGTACTCGTCTTTACGCTGGTATTCGGTTTTCTGGCTCCAAAGTTCCTGTTGTGCCTCAGAAAGTTCTTCGAAATGTTCTTTTTCGGGAACAGTTTCGATATCGAGAAACAGAATATTTTCCAGGGGGATTTTGTGTAGCATATTATCGGAGATTTAGCATGTGATACGATTCCCGTATATAGGCATAAAAATCTTCACTGTGGGGATCTTTATCCGCGTGTTTTTCCTTGCGGTGCCCCAGGCGCACGATAATGATATTATCTTCGGGGATCGTAATAACGTACTGGCCGAGATGGCCGTTCATATAAAATACTTTTTTATGGTTGTAGTCGCTGAGCCAGAAGCCATATCCGTAATGCGGAGCATCGGCAAAACGGGGAGTAATGGATTTGGAGATAAAGGCAGAGTCGAGCAGTTGCTCTCCGTTCCAGACACCGTAGTCTTTGTATAATTTTCCGAAACGTGCAAAATCGCGGGCATTGCTCGCTATACAGCAATAGGCTTTTTCCAGCCCGTCTTTTTCACTGTCCAATTGCCAGAAGGCATCACTCTCGGCACCCAGGGGTTTCCAGAATTTTTCCGAGAGGTAACCCGACAGGGTCCGGCCTGTAGCTTTTTCGAGGACCATGGCAAGAAGTTCCGTATTTCCACTGAGGTATTTATAAGACTCGCCCGGTTGTTCCGTAACGCGGAGTCCGAGGATAATCTCCCGTAAATTATGGTCGAAATACGCTCTTGTGGTGACGGAAAAAGGACTGTAATACGATTCGTCCCAGTTGAGACCGCTGGACATAGATGAAAGGTCACCGACCGTTAGCCGGGCAGCGGTACCCTCTGAGAATTCCGGAAAAAAATCGCTTACCGGCTGGTCCAGACTTTTTATCTTTCCTTCCATAATGGCTTTTCCCAACATTGCCGATACGATGCTTTTGGCCATGGAAAAGGAATTGCTTCTGGATTTTATATCGTAATCTTCATAATATTTCTCGAACCAAAGGCTGTCGTTTTTGATGATGAGAAATGCGACGGTACCGAGTTTTTTATGAATGGCCTCCAGGTTTTCGGTTGCGTGCGTTTTATTGTAATTCTTGTGTATGGGCCACGGCTGTCCTTTTCCTGCCGCTATGGTCCGGTTATCAAATGCCGTATAATCTTCCAGGTAGGCCGTGGTATGACCGGTGCCGTAAATGGTGACCACCGCCTTGATCAGATAGCCATACCCGAAGAGGTAAAGACCTGCAATGACCGTGATAAGGACGATAAGCAGCCATTTGAAAAAAGCTTTGACGACTTTCATTCGGAATATGTTTGATGTAGTTAAAGATAAGAAATTAACCGTTTGGGGACCGTGGTCTTATTCTCCGAACGAAACCGGGTTACGGTAAAATTGTCCGGTAGCGATTAAAACAAGGATTGCTGTTTATAAGGACTTTCATGTTCAAGCAACCATTTTTTTCGCCATAAACCTCCGGCATACCCGGTCAGCGAGCCGTCATTACCTATTACCCGATGGCAGGGGACAACAATCCACAGCGGATTCCGGGCATTGGCTCCTGCCACGGCGCGTATGGCTTTGACGTCTCCGAGTTTTTTAGACAGTTCCAGGTAGGACATGGTTTTCCCGTATGATATTTCCTGAAGGGCATCCCAGACCTTTTTCTGGAAGTCGGAACCGGAAGGATTGAGTTTCAGATCAAATTCGTGTCGTTCGCCCGAAAAATACTCGCGGAGTTGGTAGACACAATCTTCGAGTTCCTCCGGAATGACTTCATCATATATGACCTCATCTGCTGCAATATCCCTTACAGATATGGAAGATACCCCGTTTTTATCTCCTGTAAGGGCTGCTGGGCCAAGAGGGGTTTTTACAAAAATTGTTTTCATGTTTCTTCTTCGGTATCATCGATTATACCCAGTCTTTTGGCCCGGAGTTGCCAGTTTCTTCTGGCCAGTACCTGGAGATCTTCCACATTATCGCTTTCGTCTACAATTTCCAGCCCCAGAAGTGTTTCAATAACATCTTCCATAGTAACCAGCCCGCTTACGGAGCCGTATTCGTCGACGATCAGTGCAATATGTTCTCTTTGCAGGATAAAACTCTCGAACAGATCGGGGATCGGAAGGTTGCGCTGGATAATCAGAATATTTCGTCGGATATCGGCAAGTTTCAGGTCTCCGTTTCCGTTGATGATCTCTTCCATAACCTCGTCTTTGAGTATAAACCCGGTAATATTGTCGGGGTTGTCTTTATAAACAGGTATTCTGGAAAAGCGCAGTTTCGGATTGTTTTTGAAAAAAGTCTCTATAGACAAATCCTCCGAAGCGGTTTTTATCACAGTTCTCGGGGTCATGATGTCCCTGGCATAGACTTCGTTGAATTGAAGCAGGTTTTTTATGATCTTGCTCTCGCCCTGCTCAAACACACCTTCCTGTTCGGCAATATCTGCCATGGCCGTAAAGTCTTCCCTGCTGAAAACCGATTCGTGGGCAGCCTTACCACCTATCAAACGGGTCGCCAGACGTAGTACCCACAACAGGCCGGTATATTGCAGGGGAAATATCAGGAGGTTCAATGTTTTCGAAGTGAAGTTGGCCAGTTGTTTCCAGAAGGTTGCTCCAATAGTTTTAGGAATGATCTCGGAGACGATAAGTATCAGTGCGGTCATTATTGCCGATACGATCCCTACGGCATTGTTACCGCTGCCAAATGTTTTCTCGGCCTGTACCCCGACCAGAATAGCCCCGACAGTGTGAGCTATGGTGTTGAAAGTAAGAATAGCTACCAGGGGCCTGTCTACGTCATTTTTCAAAGCTTCCAGGTTGGCGGCGTAACTTTTCCCTTCTTGTTTTTTAAGGTTGATAAAAGTAGGGGTAATGCTGAGCAATACGGCTTCCAATACGGAACATAAAAAGGAAAAGAGTATGGAAACCAATGCATAGAGGACCAATAGCGTCATTGTAGTTTTAATTTTGTCCTCGCTAATTTAACAAATGAACTCGGGTAAACCTAAACCTGCATGCGAAGGAATGGATATTATCTGTAAAAAAAGGCCGTACACCTCGTTAATGTACGGCCCTGTAGTCTTATTTCAAGGCTGCAGTATTGAGGTGTCGTACAAAACGATCGGTTTCGTATAAAATGGCTTCGGCTTCGAGCGGATTCTCATAAGAGTCGTCAAATATTCTGATAGTAAGTGGTTTACCTTGCTCTTTTCTATTGAAGATCATTGAGATATTCTGTATGATCTTCCTGGAGCCTTCTCCGTTATTCCAGGACTTATGCACGTTGCAGCTGTCGAAATCGCTTAGGTTTACAATACTGTAATCGCCCTGTTTTTTGTGATAGCTCAACAGTTTTTTATCTGTCGTATCCGAAACAAGGATATGGCCCGCGAGGCTTACCGTTAGATTTTGCTGTATGTGATTGTCTGCACATAGCTTTGCGATATGACGTTCCAGTTTTTTCTTTTTTGATTTTTCTTTAATCAGAATATATATGATGGGACCCATGAATATAATCAGGAAACCTATTCCCATTTCCAGAGATATAAAATCCATTTTTTTAGTTTTTATTGATCAACAAAAAGTGTGACGATATGTTCCGGGACATCGAGGGTGTGCCGGAAACAGTGTATCTTCAATACAAAGAGATGTTTATCAATAAAAGAAATGGAAGGGGAACAGCAGCTGTTCGATATGGTGTTTAAGGTTTGTGGGGGGCAGAAAATCTACTGCCCTGTTATTCAGAACTGTCCGATGTGGAACATTGTTTTGCCAGCATTCCTGAAGGGGAAGTCCCGAGGGAAGTGTTTTTATCTTTCCTGAGAAAAAAGCACGGGAAGACTCTTCTTCGTTCAACACTCCTGCATAGGTCGAGGCCTTTGCGATGCTAAGCGAAGTCTGGTCTTTGTTTTTTTGAGTTATGGTTTCGGCTTTTGCCTGAGGAATCGGCATCAGAACAGTGGCCAGCCATAAAAACATAAAAGACAAAGCCGTATATACTTTGTGTCTCTGCTTTTTCACAATACAAAATTACGTGAATAGAACAGTATGTCAGCCAATTTGGAGTTAAAATTTTTATCGCCGTCAAAAGAAGTGAAAGTAAAACGGGGACCTTAATTTTTATTTTTTAAGGTGTTACTGTTTGCAGATAATACCTTTTTAGTATTTTTATCGCCCTCCGATGTTATGGATATTATGAAAAATAAAGAAAAACTGCCCTATTGCCTCAATTGCGGAGCGGATCTCGGAGAGGCCCAGAATTATTGCCCGGTCTGCGGACAGGAGAATTGGGACCAGAAAGTGCCGCTGAAAACCTTTATATCCGATTTTTTTTCCACGTATTTCAATTTCGATTCTACTTTTTTTAAGACGGTTCCGGCATTTTTTTTCAGACCGGGAAAGCTGACCAACTTATACAACCAAGGTAAGCGACGCGTATATCTGAACCCGATACGTCTATATCTGGTGATGTCTATATTTTATTTTTTTGCAGTGAGTCTTATTATACCCCGGAATTTTTTCGATCGGGTAATGACTACCGATTATCTTGGAATGCTGGATGAGAACATAGCGCTACAGGATACCCTGGTGGCTCAAGATCATCCGGAAAATAACAAAAGAGCTGAGATTGACAGTGTTCTCCGGGTAGCAGGAAACAAAAATCCTTCCGTTTTAAGCGGGTTGGATACATTGGTGACAAAACTTCGAAAAGATCCTGAGAACAAAACGGGTTGGCGGGAGCTTAAGATACTTGCCCAGGACCCTGCCGTTTCGGATACTACCTTTGCCCGGGCCTGGGGAGAAAGCAACTTAAAAGGTCTGGACTTTGCAAATATTGAGACAAGACGCAATTTTGTGGCCAATTCCAATCTCTTTCTGTTGGGGTTTGCAAGAAATCTTCCGGTAATGATGCTTTTCCTTTTACCTTTTTTCGCCCTGATGCTAAAGCTTCTTTACATACGGGGAGACCGGTATTATGTGGAGCATCTCATCCACGGGCTGCACTTGCACAGTTTTGCCTATCTGATATACGGCCTGGGAATTACATTGATTTACTTTGGGGTAGGCGATGCTACCTGGGTTTCGATCATTCTTTTTATGCTGGTTTCCACCTATGCCTATATTTCCCTGCTCAATGTCTACGGACAGGGATGGTTTAAGACCCTTCTGAAGTTTAATGTACTGGGCTTTGTGTATTTTGTCCTCTTCTGGGTTGCGCTGTGCTACGAGATATATCTGTCGCTGCGTTTTATATAAGAAACGGGGAACACTACATATCGAGCATCCCCCGGTATATATGATTATTTCATCAGTCTTATGGCATCTTTGGCAAAGTAAGAAGCGATGATATCCGCTCCTGCTCTTTTAATGGCAGTGAGTTGCTCCATGATCACAGTATCATGATCGAGCCATCCTTTTTCGGATGCAGCCTTTATCATCGCATATTCTCCGCTCACCTGGTATACTGCCAGCGGAACATCGAATTCGTTTTTGATGTCTCTCACGATATCAAGGTAACACAAACCGGGTTTAACCATGACAATATCCGCGCCTTCATCGATATCCATTTCGGTTTCGCGAAGGGCTTCGATACGGTTGGCATAATCCATCTGGTAGGTCTTTTTGTCTTTCGGGATTCCCTGTTTATCTACCGGAGCAGAGTCGAGAGCATCGCGGAAAGGGCCGTAAAATGCCGAGGCGTATTTAGCGCTGTAACTCATTATTCCGGTTTGGGTCAAACCTTCCTCTTCCAGTGCTTCTCGCATAGACAATATACGGCCGTCCATCATATCGCTGGGAGCTACAAAATCGGCTCCTGCAAGGGCATGAGACAGGGCCATCTCGGTAAGAATATCTACGGATTCGTCATTCTGGATAATGCCGTTTTCCACGACGCCGTCATGTCCGTAACCAGAATAAGGGTCGAGAGCAACATCGGTCATGACCAGCATGTCGGGAACCGCATTTTTAACGGTTTTTACAGCACGCTGCATAAGACCGTCCGGGTTAAGGGCTTCGGTACCCCGGTTGTCCTTGAGGTTATCCGGGACCTTGACAAAAAGAAGTACGGATCTTAACCCCATACGGAATAATTCTTTCACTTCTTTCTCCAGCAAATCCGGGCTGTACCGGTAGTAACCAGGCATAGAGGCGATTTCCTCTTTTACATTGCTGCCTTCGGTGACAAATAACGGAACGAGAAAATCATCAGGACTCAGGATAGTTTCTCTTACAAGTCCTCTGATAACTTCGTTGCTGCGTAATCTTCGATTTCTTCTGAGCGGATACATAATATTGTTTTTATCTGTAAATGAATACTTATTTTTCAGGAGCTACAACCAGTCTTTCGGTGTTTGCAGCACTTGGAGAAGTTTCTCCTCTTCGCTGCCTTCCTCCGGACGATGATCGTATACCCACTGTACATGAGGAGGCAGGCTCATGAGAATACTTTCTATTCGGCCGTTGGTCTTCAGGCCAAACAATGTGCCTTTATCGTGTACCAGGTTGAATTCCACATACCGTCCCCTGCGTATTTCCTGCCAGGTACGGTGGGCTTCGGAGTATGTAAGTCCTTTTCTTTTGCTTACGATGGGTAGGTAAGCCTGTAGAAAACTGTCACCTACTCCGGTAACAAAATCATACCAGCGTTCCACGGACATCCCGGCCGTAGGTTTGCAGTAGTCAAAAAAAAGTCCTCCTATGCCGCGGGCCTCTCCCCGGTGCGGATTCCGGAAATAGTCATCGCATTTTTTCTTAAAATCGGCATAGAAAGAAGGATGGTGAAGGTCGCATGCCGTTTTGCAGGTCTGGTGAAAATGCACTGCATCTTCCTCAAAAAGATAATAAGGAGTGAGGTCCTGTCCGCCTCCGAACCATTGGTCTACGATGTTCCCTTCTTTATCGTACATTTCAAAATAACGCCAATTGGCATGTACGGTGGGGACGAACGGGTTTTTGGGATGAAGTACAAGGCTGAGTCCACAGGCAAAGAAATCGGCATCCTGAACTTTGAAATAATTTTGCATGGACTCCGGAAGTTTTCCGAATACCCTGGAGATATTGACTCCTCCTTTTTCAAAAACCTCACCATTCTCTATAACCCTGGTACGCCCGCCTCCGCCTCCGGGGCGCTCCCAGAGATCTTCGCGGAAAACAGTACTTCCGTCCTCTTTTTCCAGGGCATTGGTTATGGTGTTTTGCAGGTCTTGAATATATGAATAGAATTTGTTTTTCATAAATCTTCTGGTTTTACGGCTCTTCAATATATACTAATCCGGGATAATCCGTTTCCGTGATCCCGGTTATTTTTTTACTGCCGGCCATAGCTTCTTTGAGCTGTTTTACGATATACCGGTCTGTAAGCACATCTCGTTTTTCCGTCCATCGTTCAAACAATTCTCTTCCTTTGGCATTGTTGTGCAGGTCCATAAATCTGGCCGGCTCTTTATTGGGTGCGAACTTTTCGTGCCAATCGGTTATGATTTTGGCCCAGTCAAGCGATTTTTGCTTGTTTCTGTTCCATTTCATGGCCTCCCGGGTAATGAGGATATTCCACAAGGCGTGTCTAAAAGCGTTGCCACGACCATTTCCCTGGTGTTTTTCGGGGTAAAGGTCGTGGCATATCCGCATGGTCTTTAGTGTCGCTTTTGCCGTGGGGTAAAGCATCAGGGGCCATTTTGCAAATAAAACAACCAGGCTTAAAATCTGCCTGAATTTCAGATGCCGGATTAACTTCCACAACGACATGTTTACGTTTTCTGGGGGAGGTGTAAAATACTAAGAATTATACGATTTTACCGCATCTATAAACGCCTTGGCATGGTCCACGGGAATATGGGGTAAAATACCGTGCCCGAGATTGACAATATAACGGTCTTTTCCGAATTCGTCTATCATCTGGTGCACCATTTTCCTGATGGTGGCAGGTGGAGACAGTAATCGGGACGGATCAAAATTTCCCTGTAAGGTTACCTGTCCTCCACTGAGGTAACGGGCGTTCCTCGGAGAGCATGTCCAGTCTACACCCAAAGCACTTGCTTTGCTTTTGCCCATCTCGTGAAGAGCAAACCAGCACCCTTTCCCGAATACGATGACCTTGGTATGCGGAGCTAAGGCTTCCACGATCTGGTTGATATAGGGCCAGGAAAATTCCTGGTAATCTACCGGCGACAACATACCGCCCCAGCTGTCGAATATCTGTATGGCATTACATCCTGCTTTGACCTTTTCAAGCAGATAGGCAATAGTGGTGTCTGTAATTTTCTGGAGAAGTTTATGAGCCGCTTCGGGTTGTGAAAAACAAAAACCCTTGGCCGTGTCAAAACTCTTGGACCCTTTTCCTTCGACTGCATAACAGAAGATGGTCCATGGAGATCCGGCGAATCCGATAAGTGGTACTTCGTTGTTTAGTTCTTCTTTGGTGAGCTTTATCGCATCCATGACATATCCGAGTGTTTCGTGGATCTCAGGAACGATAACGTTGTTCACATCTTCGGCGGAGCGGATAGGATTGGGGAGCCAGGGTCCCACGTTTTCTTTCATTTCCACGTCAATCCCCATAGCCTGTGGTATAACGAGGATATCCGAAAATAAAATGGCGGCATCGGGTTTAACAATACGGATAGGTTGTACGGTAATCTCGGCGGCGAGTTCCGGGGTACGGCAACGGGTGAAAAAATCGTATTTGTCGCGTAGCGCCCGGAATTCGGGTAAATACCTTCCGGCCTGGCGCATCATCCACACCGGGGGACGTTCTACGGTTTCTCCGTTAAGTGCTTTCAGGAACAGGTCGTTTTTTATCATGTTTACCATTGTTGTAGGTGTTGACCGGAGCAGTGAGCTCCCGGTTACTTTCCTGGGTTATATTTTTTTAAAATGTTTTGCCACAGCCGCGATCACACTTTCTATCTCCGTGTTATAGGCTATGACAATATTCCGGGTAAGCCCTTCGAGGGGTTTTGCCGTGGTGGTACCGATGCAGAAACAAACAGCATCGGAAATTGTATTGCTTTTCAAAAAACTGCGAACTCCGGAAGGACTGAAAAACAGGATGCCCTGTAACGGCGTATCGATCTTACAAGGGGTGAGTTCCGTAGTGTACACTTCGACTTCATTAAAATCTATACCACTTTCTGTGAGGGCTTCCGGAAGGTCATTTTTTCGAAGGTTTCCACAAAAAAATGTAAAACTCCGGTGGCGGTGTACGGTGGTGAGTTCTTCGGCCAGTTGCGTAGCATAATCTTTTTGCAGGACCACTTCAAAGCCATAGCGCTCGAGTAGCAGTCTGGTTTTTTTCCCCACGCAAAAACAGGGCTTGCCCGTGAATTTTTTGCCTTCTCCGCTTTGCATTACGCTTTTTACGGCATTACTGCTGGTAAAGATCAACGCTTCTTTCACCGAAGAGAGGTCCGTGCTTTTGGGGCTTACGGTAATAAAGTCTGCTTCGATCAGTCGGAACCCTGCATGGAGCAGGAGGTCTCTTTGATTGATCTGTAGCTTTTTCGTAGATAATATGCGCAGATTGTTTTGCATTATTCCATCGAACAGAATTTGGCAATATCTTTATTGGCTCCGAATACGACGAGAACATCATTGGCTATAACTACCGTGTCTTTATTGACGGCGCCCATAACTTTTCCAAGAGATTGTCTGGTTCCGAAAAGTGTGGTTTTGACCTCTTTGCGGATAATAGTAATGATGTTGAGGTTGTATTCGTTCCGGAAATCTATTTCCTGAAGGGTTTTACCTTCAAACTCCGGAAGCGCTTTGATTTCCGAAATGGAGTGGTAGGGGTCCAGTTCGAAATTGTTGATCATACTCTTGAGGTTGATCTTTTTGGCCAGTGCTTCTGCAAATTCCTGTTCCGGGTGCACGATGATCTCGATGCCCATGGCGTGCAATACCGTATCGTGAATAGCCGACAGGGAGCGGCTTATGATCTTGGCTTTCGAGAGTTTTTTTATAATAGCCGTGGCAATAATGGTAGCCCCTTCATTTTCTCCGATGGCAATCACTGCGATATCTGCATTCTTGAGCGGGACGGCCTCATAGGCCATTTCATTAGTGGCATCCATACACACGGTATGGGCTATGGTGTCCTTTAAACGGTCTACCTTTTCCATTTTGTTGTCCACACCAATTACTTCGTTTCCCGTTTCCGTGAGATATACGGCAAGTGAAGATCCGAAGTTACCCAGTCCGATGATGATAATTTTCATGTGTACGTGTTTTCGAGAAGAAGGTCTGACAATGGTATGACCTTCCCTACTCGGTATTGATTAACAATCAGTTTATTAAAATATTCTCCTCCGGATACCTGTACGAATTGTGCTGTATACGGCGGAGCATGCCGATCAGTAAATTGAGCAGGCCTATTCTTCCGAAGAACATGACAAAGATAAGGACGTATTTGCTCGGATTGCTTAGTTCGCTTGTAATTCCCAAAGAAAGTCCTACGGTACTGTAAGCCGAGAACACCTCGAATGCAATCTGGATCAGCGTAAATTTCTTTTCGAATATCAGAAGTAGTAATATGGCATTTCCGATAACGATAAGAGAAATACAAATAATGGCAAATGCTCGTTTTACCGACTGGCTGTTTACCTTACGGGTGCCTATTTCTATATGTTCTTTTCCCCTGGCCGTTGCAATAATATTAAGGGTTGCAAGCGCAAAAGTACTGGTCTTTATCCCTCCGCCAGTCGAAGCCGGTGATGCCCCGATCCACATCAGGAGGATCGTGAACAGAATGACGGGCATGGTGAGTTCGGAAAAATTCACGGTGTTGAAACCGGCAGTTCTTGTTGTTACCGAAACAAAACTTGCCGTGGTGAGCTTTCCCCAGAAGCCTTCGTGCGACTGTAGTGTATTTCCCCATTCTCCGAGCACTACAAAGAGGGTGCCGAGAAACAGCAGAAAAGAGGTCGTTACAATTACGATCTTAGAATTGAGCGTCAGTACTCTTACCGGTTGTTTGAACTTTCTGAAGGTGATAATGTTCAGCAACAACTGCTTGGCATATCGTATAAAATTGAAGGCAATATTATATCCCAGACCTCCAAGTATAATGAGATACATGATGATCCACTGAAAACCGTAGGCGTGACTGATATATTGCTCATGCAGGCCATTGGACAAGGTGGAAAATCCGGCATTACAAAATGCGGAAATAGAGTGAAATATAGAGAAAAATACCTTGTTGTCTATTTCGGAGATATCGTGTACGGAATAGAAAATAAGAACAGCTCCGGCCAGTTCCAGCCCAAAAGTAAAGATCACCACCTGCATGGCCATTTTCAGAACGTCATTCAATTGTTCGGTGCCCATGAGGTCGCGAATGTTGAGGCCTTCCTGGAACGAAGTACCACCTTTAAAGAAGAAGGCAAAGAAAGATGTAAAGGTCAGCATTCCTATTCCGCCAAGCTGAATAATGATCAGGATAATTGTTTGCCCCAGCGAAGTAAACTGGGTGGCGGTATCCATCACGATAAGCCCTGTAACACATACGGCACTGGTCGAAGTAAACAGAGCGTCCGTATAGTCGATACCATTCGTGGTAGCGTTGGGAAGCATAAGCAGGAAAGAGCCGATGAGGGCAATGACCATAAAACTTCCGATAAACAGGATCAGCGGGTTGTGATATACCGTATAAAGTTTGCGGAGCAGGTGTGTAAGCCGTAACAGGAAATACAGGATCAGCCCGATGTCTATGAGATATGAAATATCCCTTATTTTGTGAAAACTGTCAAAATCGCCCAGGAAAAAAACGGTCAGTGTAATGACGATCGTACTTATCAATACGATAAGATTAGCTTTGTACATCCGGTTGACCGTGGGATCTTTGGAGATATACAGTCTGACGAAGTTTAGTGCTATAAGGGTTATGGCAATGAGCAGAAGACTCAGTGATTTATTGTAAATCAGGTGATAGTCTGCCTTGTATCCGAAATCGACAACCAGGAACACGATGAGGATAATATCCGTAAAGCCGTAAATCTTGGAGAGTGGGCTTTTATAATTTTTTAAGTTCTTTTTAGGCATTTTCCATCCGAAATATTTTCCTCTCTTTAATCTCTAATTGCCGGATTTTGAGTGGCAAACCAATGAGATGCAAATTTCAGAATAAATTACATAAACAAAAAAGATAAAGAGGGTTTATTGAAAAATAAAGTGAGGACCGGTTCTTTTCCTTGTTACGTGTAGGTTCTTACGAAGAAACCTGTTGGTCGGAACCCAGAGGGCCGGACAATTTCATCAGGGCCATAGTTTCTTTCCCTCCGTCTTCAAGAATTTCCTTGGCACATGTTTCGCCAAGAAAAGTGTAGTGTTCCAGCAAAACAGTACGTTTTATATCATGCCTTCGTTTTCCATCCGGAGAAAGCAGTACGCCTGTAAGCGTTATTTCGTTATCTGTTATTGTCGCCCGGGCTCCTATCGGAGCCGTACAACCGCCTTCCAGCACACGAAGAAACTGTCTTTCTGTATGTGTGCATATCTCGGTTTCCCGATGATTCAGTTTGGCCAGGCATTCCCTGCTGTACGTGTCGTTTTCAAGTGCCACGGCAAGCATGGCGCCCTGTGCGGGAGCCGGGATCATCCAGTCCAGGGCAAGTCTGTGTTCCGGATGTATGTTCGTGCCTTCGAACGGAGAGATGCGCTCCAGTCCGGCTGCGGCAAAAATAGCACCCTGCCAGTCGCTGTCCTGTAATTTACGCATTCTCGTATTGATATTTCCTCTCAGGTTTTCCACTTTATGAGCGGGATACCTGTGTAGCCATTGTGCTCTTCGACGAAGGCTTCCCGTGGCAATAGTGCCGGATTTTTCGAAGAAAGAAAGATCTCCTTTATGAATAAGAAGGTCGGCGGCATCAGCCCTTGGTAATACAGCAGCCTGGACGATACTATGAGGAAGGGCCGTTGGTACATCCTTCATGCTGTGTACGGCAACGTCTATCTGCCCGCTGATCATGGCTACATCGAGCGTTTTTGTAAAAATACCCGTAATTCCGAGTTCGTACAGCGGTTTGTCCAGTATAATGTCTCCAACCGATTTAACCGGAACTATTTCCGTACTGCACCCTAATTGTTCCAGGCCTTCTTTAACTTTATTTGCCTGCCATAAGGCCAGTTCGCTGTCTCGGGTTCCTATTCGAATGGTTTTTTTCATGTTGTCGGTTTTACCGCATCTCCTGGATGAGGTGTGCCATGGCAATCATTGCCTTAGCGGACTTTGAATTAAAGGTTAGCGGAAGTTTTCAACGGGTAACGGCTTTGGATACTTTTTCCGTGGAAAGAGGTCCGGTACTGCCATGGAGATTTTCCAGCTGAAATACCTTCTTGATGAGCTCAAGGCTCTCGTCTGCCGAAGCGTTGTTTTCTTTGAGGTGATTGGCAAAATGTGTAGTGATCTTCTGGATAATACGGTTGCCTATAATCTCCGCCTGCTCATCGTTAAAACCGTTGATTTTCTTGCGTTGAAAATCCAGTTCGGCATCTTTCAGCAATTTCAGCTTTTTCTTCAGAGCTTTTATGGTAGGTGCAAATTTTCGGGTACCAAGCCATTCTGTAAACTCTCCTTTCACTTCGTCGATGATGGCTTCGGCTTTGGGTATATAGGTTTTTCTTCGTTCCAGGGTCTGGTCCGTCATCTGCGAAAGATGATCCATGTGGATCAGGGACACCCCGGTTTCGGTAATATTTCCGGCCACGTTTTTCGGAACAGAAAGATCGAGAATAAGCATTTCTTTCCCGTGTGGGATGAGATCGGAGGTGACGGTCGGGTATTGTGCTCCCGTGGCAACGATAAGAATATCGCACTTCTCAACTTCGGACGGAAGTTCGCTGAAGTCTTTAACCGTAAGATTGAATTTCCCGGCTATCTTTTCCGCTTTGTCCTTGGTGCGGTTAATAAGAGTGATATGGTCGTTCCGGGTATGTTTTATAAGGTTTTCGCAGGTATTACGTCCTATTTTTCCGGTTCCGAAAAGCAGGATGTTCTTTTCTGAAATATTTTTTACGTTCTGAAGGATGTATTGCACCGAGGCAAAAGAAACAGAAGTAGCTCCCGAAGAAAGGTCTGTTTCGTTCTTGATGCGTTTACTGGCCTGAATAACCGAATTACAGAGACGCTCCAGGAAAGCATTGGCCGTATCCTGCTCGCGGGAGCGTGCGAAACTTTTTTTAATTTGCGCTATAATTTCAAAATCCCCCAGTATCTGGCTGTCCAGGCCGGTACCTACGCGAAACATGTGCGTAATGGCTTCATTGCTCTTGAATACATAGGCGACTTTCTGGAACTCTTCCACGCTCCCGTTAGAATTGTCGCAAAGTAATTTGATAAGTTGAAAAGGATGTTGTGCAAAGCCGTATATCTCTGTGCGGTTGCAGGTGGAGATCACCAGCACTTCATCGAGACCTTCGGTTTTGGCCTGTTGCAATAAAATAGTCTTTCTTTCTTCGTCCAGACTGAATTTACCCCTTATCTCCGCATCAGCCTTTTTATAGCTGAGTCCTACGACATAAAAATATTTTCCCCGGCTAAGGTTGTAATTTTCCATTAGGTAACTTCTAAAATCGCAACAAAAGTAAAATACCTCATTATAAAAAAATAACGCTCAAAGGACTTTTTATGCCGCTTTAGGAAATTTTTACCTTTTTGAAGGGCTGTGTGCCCTAAATACCATAAATTTGTAGTAATATCAACGGTTTAAAAAATATCAGTTTAGAATAATTCTAAATAAAAAGCAAGGATTGAAGCATGATTATGGAGAACAAAAATATCGCTGTAAGTTCTGCTGACGAAATTGGTCTTGAAGAAGGCTTTTCCATGTTAAAGATTCAAAATGAGGAGAATTCGGACCGGCATATAATCAGGGAAATAGACTGTAGTTTTATTCAGTTTCACTTTTGTCTTCGCGGGAGTTCCAGGTTTAATTTCAACGAAGGGAGGTATCACCTGCAGGTCGAAGAGGAGCAGTCACTGTTGCTTTACAACCCGCAACGTGATTTACCTATAGACCTGAAAATAGGGCCTCGTGCCCAACTGATCTCCCTGTTGATCTCCATTAAGAAATTTCATGCCCTGTTTTCGCATGAAGCCGATTATATTCACTTTCTGAGTGAGGACAACCGGGACAAAAAATACTACAATAACGAAGATATTTCTCCGGCCATGATGGTGGTCCTCAACCAGATGACACACTATAATATGCACGATTCGGTTAAAAAACTGTATCTGAAAGGGAAGGCTTACGAACTTATAAGTTTGTTTTTCAATAAACCCGAAGACGCGGATATAGAGCAGTGTCCCTTTCTGGTAGATGAAGAGAACGTGGCGAGAATACGACGGGCTAAGGATATAATCATCGCCAATATGGCAGAGCCACCGGGACTGGAAACACTGGCCAATGAAGTAGGGCTCAACCTCAAAAAACTCAAAACGGGATTCAAACAGATCTACGGAGATTCTGTTTATAGTTTTCTTTTTGATTATAAAATGGAATACGCGCGGAAAATGCTCGAAGGGGGCGCGCACAATGTCAACGAAGTAGGGTTTAAGATAGGTTACAGTACGGCGAGTCATTTTATTGCTGCCTTCAAGAAAAAATACGGGACAACGCCCAAGAAATATCTGATGTCACTCAATAACGGATAAAGCGATAAAAAAAGCTTTCACGAGTGTAATAATCCGTAACTAATCCTTAAATTTGGAACTCTTATAAAAAAACAAAATGTTGTTACTGTGCTTGAAGGAGTTCCGGATCAACACTGAAAATCAAAGAATCACAATATATTTGGAATGAAATTAACCTCTGCCCTGCTGGGTGTATTGTTCTCTGTAATGTCTTTCGGACTTTACGCGCAAAAACAACAAAATGTACTGGTGTTTACCAAGACAGCCGGTTTTCGACATGAATCTATTGAGACCGGTGTGGAGCTGATAGAAAAACTCGGACAGGAAAACCACTTTGGCGTCACCCATTCCGAGGATGCCTCTCTTTTTAACAAGGATACACTGGCTCACTACAATGCTGTGGTGTTTTTGAATACGACAGGAGATATTCTCAACGATGAACAGCAACGGGCATTCGAATTTTTTATGGAAAAGGGAGGAGGTTTCGTAGGAGTACATGCCGCAACCGACACGGAATATGACTGGCCCTGGTACGGAATGCTGGTAGGGGCTTATTTTGAAAATCATCCGAAGATACAGGAAGCCCGTATACAGGTAAAAATGCCGAGCCACTCCACCTGTTCACACCTCGGGGAAACCTGGACGCGAACCGATGAATGGTACAACTTTAAAAATATAAGTCCGAATATAAAAGTGTTGCTCAACCTCGATGAATCCTCTTATGAAGGGGGGACAAACGGGCCGTCACATCCCATTGCCTGGTATCAGGAATTTGCCGGAGGACGCTCTTTTTACACCGGTGGAGGGCATACGAAAGAGTCGTATAGTGAAGAAGCTTTTGTAAAACATCTTTTAGAGGGGATCAAGTATTGTCTCTTCCGTTAAGAAAACCACGGATATCTTAAAACACATAAGAAGAGAAAGGCTGCGTTTACCAACGCAGCCTTTCTCTTTTATGGCCCTGTCAGACCGAGTAATGCTGCGGCGTATAATAAGACGCGCAATTGATTTTGCCCATAACAGGATAGGTAAAAAAAAGGCAATCCTGGACTGTAAACCTTAAATAATCCCTATTTTTATCCGAAAATTTAGAGCAAGAGGATGAAAGGTGTTTTATTGGTTAATCTCGGTTCGCCGGACAGTACTAAAGTTGAAGATGTAAAGAAGTATCTCGATGAGTTTCTGATGGATGAACGGGTTATAGATGTTCCCTGGATATTGCGGGCTTTTATCGTAAAAGGGATTATTCTCCGGACCCGCCCGAAGAAATCTGCGGAAGCATACCGGAAGATCTGGTGGGATGAGGGATCCCCGCTTATCGTGTTGTCCAGGAGATTGCGGGAGAAAGTAGAAGAACTGGTATCTGTCCCGGTGGCACTCGCCATGCGTTATGGCAATCCTTCTCTGGAGGCCGGTTTGAAGGAGTTATACGACAAAGGGGTCACGGAAGTTCTGCTGATACCCTTATACCCGCAGTTTGCCATGGCTACAACCGAAACTATTCTTGTCCTTGCCGAAAAGCTCAGAAAGAAGCTCTTTCCCGACATGCGTTTTACGACGCTGCCGGCTTTTTATAACCACCCCGATTACATTCGTGTATTGTCGGTATCCATACAGGAAACATTGCAGAATAAGGACTGGGAGCACTTGTTGTTCTCCTATCACGGGGTCCCGGAACGTCACATACGAAAATCAGATATTACGAAGTCGCACTGTAAGATTGACGGACAATGTTGTAATACGCCTTCTCCGGCACACCAGTTCTGCTACCGTCACCAATGTTATGAAACCACCAAACAGGTGGCTGCATATCTCGGCCTTAAGGAAGGAATGTATTCTACATCTTTTCAGTCCCGTTTGGGAAAAGATCCCTGGTTGCAGCCGTTTACCGATAAGACCGTAGCCGGTCTTGCCGAAAACGGAACTAAAAAAATGGCTATCGTAACTCCTGCCTTTGTTTCGGATTGTCTCGAAACCCTGGAAGAGATCGGGATGGAGGCACGTGAGGACTTTCTTGAGAAAGGAGGAGATGAGTTTCACGTCGTTCCGTGTATCAACGACAGGGACGACTGGGTAAAAGTGCTTGCCCGCTGGATGGACGAATGGGCCAAAGAAGAGGAGCTTTTGGCGACAAATTAAACTTTGCCTACATGTCCGGAAGCAGTACAAAAACAACAGGGGGATTCCTTGCCCTGTTATCATCCTTTGCAGCGGTCTCCGGAAGTCTGATATAAAAGATTATGACGAAAATTTCATCGAAAGACCTGGGGCAGGACCCCATCGGCAAATTACTTATAAAACAGGCAGTACCGGCGTCCATCGGGATACTGGTCATGTCGCTTAATGTTCTTATAGATACGATATTTGTAGGTAACTGGATAGGTTCTATAGCTATCGCTGCCATCAATGTGGTTTTGCCGGTATCTTTTTTCATTGCTGCTCTCGGAATGGCGATAGGTATAGGAGGGGCATCGATTATATCCAGGTCGCTCGGGGCTGATAATCCGAAAAAGGCACTCTATACTTTTGGTAACCAGATAACACTGACGCTGATCGTTACCCTTGCTTTTGTGGCGGCAGGTCTTACTTTTGTAGATTCCATCGTACCCAGTTTCGGGGGAAAAGGTGATATTTTTGACCCTGCTAAAGTATATTATATCATCGTTTTATATGGAGTTCCCGTCCTGGCTCTGTGCATGATGGGGAACAATGTGATCCGGGCAGAAGGTAAACCCAAGTTCGGGATGGTAGCCATGATGATCCCTTCCGTGGGTAACCTGGTACTCGATTATATATTTATCAATCTGCTCGATTACGGAATGTACGGTGCAGCCTGGGCGACCACGGGGTCTTATTTTCTATGCTTTATTTATATCGTATGGTTCTTCCGTTCCGGAAATTCCGAATTAAAGATTGGCTGGAAACATCTCGGGCTACGATTGGATATCGTCCGGGAAATAGGAGCACTCGGGTTTGTGACGCTGGCCAGGCAGGCCGTAGTGAGCATTACCTATCTTTTTGTAAATAACATTCTCTATCACCTTGGCGGAGAGGCCTCCGTAACCGTTTATGCTATTATCGGGAGGATGCTCATGTTTGCCCTGTTTCCCGTGCTTGGAGTAACACAGGGATTCCTTCCTATTGCAGGGTTTAATTACGGTGCCGGAATGTACAAGCGGGTGGTGGAAAGTATAAATATTGCTATCAAATACGCAGCTCTGCTGGCTTTACTCGTTTTTACCTTTATCATGATATTTCCCGAGGCCATCGCAAGGGTGTTTACGACAGACGCTGACGTGGTCAACAATACACCCCATGCCATGCGCTGGGTGTTTGCCGCTACCCCTGTTATTGCTATACAGCTTATCGGGGCGGCATATTTTCAGGCCGTAGGCAAGGCTGTTCCGGCCCTGCTGCTCACACTGACCAGGCAAGGTTTTTTCTTTATCCCCCTTATCCTGGTGCTTCCGCGTTTTTACGGAGAGATCGGGGTGTGGATATCCTTTCCCATAGCCGATCTGCTTTCTACAATGGTTACGGGCTATTACCTGAACAGGGAGGTCAGGCAAAAGCTCAAGCCGGCCATCTCTGCTGAAAAGGAATAAAAGGAAAATCTATATCGTTCGGGTCATCCTCTTTATGAATATTATTCCTAAATTTATCGGAACAAATCAGTCGCTTCATGACAGACTACTATAATTATATCAAATCCCTGCACTTGATATTTGTAATAACCTGGTTTGCAGGTTTGTTTTATATTCCCCGTTTATTTGTGTACCAGGTCGAAGCTGCCGGAAAGCCTTCGCCGGAAAGAGAGATCCTCGGAAAACAGTTGGGGCTTATGGCCCGGAGGTTATGGTATATTATTACCTGGCCTTCTGCAGTGCTCGCCGTCATCTTTGCCGTGTGGTTGTTGTTCCTCTACCCTTTCTGGCTGAAAATGGGATGGATGCACGTAAAACTTTTCTTTGTGCTTCTCCTGTTTCTCTACCATGGGGAGACACACCGGATATTCAGGAAACTGCAAAACGGTGAAGCGTTGAAGTATACTTCCGGGTTTATGCGTATCTGGAATGAAGGGGCTACTATCCTGCTTTTTGCCATAGTATTCCTGGTTATCCTGAAAAACAGTATCAACTGGATTTTCGGAGTGCTGGGAATTATTGTCCTCGGTATCCTACTTATGCTGGGTATCCGGTTGTACAAACGCATAAGGGAAAAGAACCCGGAAGCCTGATAAAGTTATGCCCCGGAATTTGCGACATTCCCTCATGTTGCCAAATGTTTTTAAATGTAACGCTATAATTGGACAAGAGAATATCATTAAGGCTCCGCATTTTTATCACCATGATCCTTCTGGTGCTGGTGGCTTTTGTGCTTATCGCAGGCGTTACCATTCTGCAGTACAAGCAGCAGTCCGAAGAGTACCACCGCGAGCGCATGGAACGAAAGGAAGATCAGGTGATCGCGAGTATCAATTACACACTCGAAACGACCACATGGCCGCCCACCACGGAAAACCTGAAATATATCTTTCGCAATGAGATCTACAAGATCTCGGACGTGCAGAATGTATCCTTTAATATTTACGACCTGGAGGGGAACCTCATTGTGAGTTCCAAACCCTACTCGGAAGAAGACTCTGCCATGTTCCGGCTGGATACACTTACGCTTAGTAAAATTGCGATGAGCCCGTTTAAGCGGTATGTGGAAAAGCATCTTGCAGCCGGTGACCGCTACAGGTCCTCGTATTCATATATTACCGATATGCGGTTTAAGCCCATAGGGATACTCAATATTCCGTATTTCGAAGATGATACATTCAATAACAGGGAGCTTCGCTCGTTCCTGTTTCGTCTCGGAGGAGTCTATGTGTTTATCCTTATCATAGCCATTTTCCTTGCCTATTTCATTTCAAAATACATTACGAGATCCTTAAAGACGATCAGCGATAAACTCCAGGACACCCGATTCAGTTCCGGGGTGCAGAACAAGAGGATCATACTCGACCATGCCAGTGAGGAGATATACAATCTGGTCAATGCCTACAACAGTATGGTAGATGCGCTCGAAGACAGTGCGGTAAAACTGGCAAGGAGTGAGAGGGAGCAGGCCTGGCGGGAAATGGCAAGGCAGGTGGCACACGAAATTAAAAATCCGCTGACACCCATGAGGCTCAGTGTACAGAGTTTTCAGCGAAAATTCGATCCTTCCGACCCGGAAATGGAAAAGAAACTCAATGAATTTTCTCGTACCCTGATCCAGCAGATAGACACGATGAGCAGTATAGCTTCCGCATTTTCCAATTTTGCGAGTATGCCGGCTCAGCAGAACGAAACGCTTAATGTTGTGGAGATTGTAAAGCTGGCCCTCGATATTTTTACCGAAGATTATATCGTTTTCAGTACATACGAAGAAGAAGTTACAGCGCGTCTGGACCGTACTCAGCTTATCCGGGTAATTACCAACCTGGTGAAAAATGCGATTCAGTCCATCCCCGAAGACAGAGCTCCCAAGGTGGTGGTTTCTGTGTTTTCCGAGGGTGACCATGTAAGAATAACCGTAGCAGATAACGGTATCGGGATTCTTGAAGAAAACAGGGATAAGATATTCGAGCCCAAATTTACGACCAAAACCAGTGGCATGGGACTCGGTTTGGGAATGGTAAAGAATATTGTAGAAAACTATAAAGGAAGTATTAACTTTACTTCACAACCCGGGAGAGGAACAGTATTCGGTATTGTTTTTCCTAAAGAACAACCGGAAGAAGAACCTAAAAAATAACGTTATGGATGAATACAAGAATATTTACGTAGAAGAAGATGACGGAATAGCCTTTATTACCATAGACCGTCCTTCGAAACTCAACGCACTCAACAGGGAAACAATAGCCGAACTGCACGAGGCTTTTAAAGAGCTTGACGAAGATCGGGAGATCAGGGTTATTATCATTACCGGAAGCGGTGAGAAAGCTTTCGTGGCAGGTGCCGATATCTCTGAATTTTCGGATTTTTCGGTAAAAGAAGGCGGGGCGCTTGCCGCAAAAGGACAGGAAGTGCTTTTCGACTTTATAGAAAATCTGTCTACCCCGGTGATCGCTGCTGTAAACGGTTTTGCCCTGGGTGGCGGATTGGAACTTGCCATGGCCTGCCATTTTCGTATAGCATCGCACAATGCCAAAATGGGGTTGCCCGAAGTGTCTCTGGGTGTGATCCCGGGATACGGTGGTACGCAGCGACTTCCTCAGTTGGTCGGTAAAGGAAAAGCTATGGAGATGATTATGACTGCGGGAATGATCAATGCAGAGGAAGCCAAGAGCTATGGGTTGGTCAATCACATGGTGGCACAGGAAGAGTTGCTGGATTATTGTGAAAGCATAGCGCGTAAGATCATTAAGAATTCAGGAGTGGCCATAGCGGCGGCTATCCGGGCTATAAATGCCGGTTATAAGGATGGTATGGACGGTTACCGGGCCGAGATCGAAGCCTTTGGGAATTGCTTTGGCACCGAAGATTTCAAAGAAGGGACTACGGCATTCCTGGAAAAGAGAAAAGCAGATTTTCCGGGAAAATAAAGAGCATATCGGGCTGCAAAAAGACGTAAGTTTTGCAGCTTTTTTTCTTTCCAGAACCGGTGAAAGGACCTCTTTTTTTTCTACATACAAAACGCCGGTTTTTTGTTTTTGCTTTTTTACGTCGATAAAATTTTACTTTCCGTATAGAGAATTTTGGCAAACGTCTATCCCTGTTTGTTTTCGGCATAATTAGTACGTCTTTAGTTCTGTAATTAAGAGCTGGTATACAGTGTCTTAAAAATAATACCGAATGAAAAGACTTATTGTTATGACCCTGTTTTTGCTGGGAGTAAATGCAGGATTAATTGCACAGGATGATGGGATAAAATGGTCGTTACAGGATTGTATAGATCATGCCGTTGAGAATAATATCACCATCAAAGAAGCAGCTTTGGACAAGGCTGGCGCTGAAGTGGATTACGAAGAATCCAAAATGTCACGATTACCCAATCTGTCCGGAAGCGTGTCGCAGAGTTTAACCAGCGGTAGCAGTATAGATCCCATTACCAGTGATTTTGTCTCTCAGAATATATACGCTACCAGTTTGGGGCTGAATTCATCGGTCACCCTGTTCCAGGGAAACCAGATCAACAACCAGATAAAAAGAAGCAGGTTGCTGGTTGATGGTAACTCCTTTTATATGGAGGAAGCGAAGAACAATGTGGTTCTCAGTATTACCGAAGCCTATCTGCAGGCTTTGTATAATAAGGAGTCTATAGTTATAGCCGAAAATACGCTTGCCTCAGCGGAGAAAGAAGAAGCTCGTGCTAAAGCCAGGTACGATGCCGGTGATATAGCGATCAAGGATTATACCGATGCACAATCGCAATCTGCCTCTTTCCGATACGATTTTATAGCAGCAAAAAACAACTACGCACAGCAGGTGCTTACCTTGAAGCAATTGCTTGAACTGGGACCGGAAGTCGATTTTGATATCGAAACTAAGGAAGTGGAAGCTGTGCCTTCACTGGTGCCGGATAAAATCGAAGTATATACTACTGCCCTGGAAAAAATGCCGGAAATAGGAGGTAGTAAAAATGATGTTGAGGTTGCGGAAAAGAGCCTGGACATTGCCAAAGGGGCCTATTTGCCAACCTTGTCTCTTACCGGGGGTTTAGGTTCCGGGTATACCAATACACAAGATCTGAATTTTAACGATCAGTTGGATGTTAATTTTTACAAAAGAGTAGGACTCTCTCTTTCCATTCCCATTTTCCAGAGATATTCCACCAAAGCACAGGTAGCAAATGCCAAAATAGATATAGAGAAAGCCAAACTCTCCCTGAACACTAAAGAAAAGGAATTGTATAAAAAAGTGGAGACTGCATGGCTGAATGCCATAGCGTATCAGGAGCAATTAGAGGCCTTGAGGGTGGCGCGGGATGCGGCGCAAAAATCGTACGAGCTGGCACAGAAACAATATGAGCTTGGTGGATTGAGCACCGTGGATCTGGTGGTAAGCCAGAATACGTATGTCAATGCAGCGCAAAAATATACACAGACAAAATATTTAAGGCTGTTATACAGCCAATTACTCGAATTCTATCAGGGAAACGATATTAAAATTTAAGAATCATGAAAAGTAAAAAGGCAAAAATAATCATAACAGGGCTTGTAGTAATTCTTGGTGTTATAGCATTTTTCCTGTTTTCGGGAAGTGGAAAAATCAATGTAGAGATACAGACAGTCCCGGTGGCCAAAGGAAAAGTAGTTACCGAAGTTACGGCAACAGGTACTGTAGAGCCTATTATACAGGTCGAAGTAGGTACCCAGGTGTCCGGGGTAGTCGAGAAGATTTATGTGGATTATAACAGTGAGGTAAAAGAAGGACAACTTATAGCCGAACTGGATAAAGTGAGCCTTAAAGCATCGCTATCCGATGCTCAGGCGAGTTATAACAATGCCATTAATGAAAAAAGCTACCGGGAGCAAATTTACAACCGGCAGAAAGAACTTTATGAGAACCAGGTGATAAGCCGTTCCGATTACGATGAAGCCGTATACAATTATACCAATGCTAAAAATACGGTTACACAAAGGCTGTCCGATCTGGAAAGAGCAAAAGCCAATCTGGGGTATGCCAATATCTATTCGCCTATAGATGGAGTCGTGCTTTCGAGAGATGTGGACGAAGGGCAGACCGTGGCAGCGAGTTATAGTACTCCTACTCTATTCACCATAGCCAAGGATCTTAAAGAGATGCAGGTAGAAGCTGATGTGGATGAAGCTGATATAGGAGAGGTTAAGGAAGGACAGCGAGTTACTTTTACGGTAGATGCCTATCAGGGCGTGCTGTTTAACGGGGAGGTAACCCAGGTACGTCTCAACCCTACCACAGCGTCCAATGTGGTTACCTATACCGTAGTAATTAAGGCAGATAATCCGGATCTTAAACTCAAGCCCGGACTTACTGCTACTATTTCTATCTATACTTTAGAGTTAAGTGATGTGTTGACATTGGAGGCTAAAGCAGTGAATTTTCGACCGGATCCGGCTGTGCTTGGTACCTATGCGGAGCAGCAGGGTAAGGAGCCAATGCAACGACCAGAGCCGGGGACCAAAGGACCTTCCGCACCAGATGAAGATGCGGTAGTAGTATGGGTGGCGGAGAATGGGAATATCCGTCCGGTCACGGTTACTCTCGGGGCCAGTGATGGTGTTCATGTACAAGTGCTCGACGGACTTCAGGAAGGCGATAGCGTGGTATACCATATAGAAGTGCTTCAAAAAGGATCCGGAACCAGTAGCAGTGCAGAGGACAGCAGCAGCCCTTTCATGCCTAAACCTCCCGGAAAAAGAAAGTAGTTTTTTGGGAATTAGACGGAGCGTTTAGTTAACAACAAAAGAAAAGAGGATGAAAAATATCATAGATATAAAAGATCTGAAACGCCACTTTGTGATGGGAGAAGAGACCGTGCATGCACTAAAAGGTATTTCGTATACTATCGAAGAAGGAGAGTTCGTCACTATTATGGGGTCGAGTGGGTCCGGTAAAAGTACGATGCTCAATATTCTGGGGTGTCTCGATCAGCCTTCTTCGGGAAGGTATGCCATAGATGGTATAGCGGTAAAAGATTTGAGTCGCAATGCTCTTGCGGAGATACGTAACGAAAAAATAGGTTTTATTTTTCAGGCATATAACCTGTTGCCAAGAACTACTGCCGTAGAAAATGCAGAACTACCCCTGTTGTACAATTCATCTGTATCGTCTGCAGAGCGGAGAGAACGAGCCATAGAAGCGTTGACAAAAGTTGGTTTAAGTGAAAGATTATACCATACACCTTCACAATTATCTGGTGGGCAGCAACAGCGCGTAGCAATTGCACGTGCTCTGGTAAATGATCCGGTAGTTATTCTTGCCGATGAGGCCACCGGGAACCTGGACACCCGTACGTCTTATGAAATCATGGCTCTTTTTCAGGAACTCAATGCCGCAGGGAAAACCATAGTTTTCGTAACCCATGAGCCCGATATAGCAATGTTTAGTAACCGCACCATAGTTTTAAAGGACGGTACCATTATAAAAGACAGTGTCAACGATAAGGTGCTGAGTGCATCCGGGGCCCTGGCGGCCATGCCTAAAGAAGAAGATTGATATGAGGATATTAAATTTATTAAGAATAGCCTGGAACGCCATTAAGCTGAATAAAATGCGGACGTTCCTTACCATGCTCGGTATTATAATCGGGGTGGCTTCGGTGATTGCCATGCTGGCCATAGGTGAAGGGTCCAAGGAAAGCATAAGAAAGCAGATATCCAGTATGGGGTCCAATATGATAACCATACGCCCAGGGGCAGGTATACAGGGAGGGGTACGTATGGATCCCACTGAAATGCAATCCTTAAAACTTGCCGATTACCAGGCTTTGAAAAAGGATGCTACCCTGCTCACAGCTATTTCACCACAGGTGAGTAGCAGTGGACAGAGTATTCATGGATCTGATAACTGGCCTACGTCTATCTATGGGGTAACTCCCGAATACCTTTCCATAAGGGTGCTGGAGGTAACCAATGGAAGTATGTTTACCGATGCCGAAGTCAATGCTGCAGCCAAAGTTGCTGTGATAGGGCAAACCGTGGTGGAAAACCTTTTTGCCGATGGCGAGAACCCGGTAGGACAGACAATACGGTACAATAACATTCCGTTTAAAGTTATAGGAGTGCTTGCAGAGAAAGGAGAAAACACCTTCGGTCAGGATCAGGATGATGTTATTCTGGCTCCTTATACTACTGTTCAAAAACGTATTTTGGCTGTCGATTATTTACAGTCCGTGCTGGCCTCTGCCGAAAGTGAAGATAAAGCCCTGGATGCGGTAGAAGAGGTATTGTCGATAATGCGTAAACAACACAATATTTCCGGGAATGACGAAGATGATTTTAATGTGTTTTCTATGGAAGAATTAATTTCTACCTTTAGTTCCACAAGTGAAATGCTTACGGTGCTTCTGGTTGCTATAGCCAGTATTTCCCTTCTTATCGGTGGTATAGGGATCATGAATATTATGTATGTATCTGTAAAAGAGCGTACCAGGGAGATAGGGCTACGGCTTGCTGTAGGTGGAAAGGGATCGGATATTTTAATACAGTTTTTGATAGAAGCGGTAGTGATCAGTGTTACCGGCGGGCTTATAGGAGTGGTATTGGGGGTGAGTGCGACTGTATTTATCGAAAAGGTTTTGAATTGGCCTACGGTAATTACAATATATTCCATAGTATTGTCTTTTGCAGTATGCGCCGTGACCGGGATATTTTTCGGATGGTATCCGGCCAGAAAAGCATCAGCTTTAGATCCTATAGTAGCTTTGCGATATGAATAACAGAAAATTCATGGAAATCAGGAAAAACAAAGTGGCCATCGTTGTGCTTCACTTGTTGGTATGGCTGGTTTTGTTCGGGTTGCCCTATTTTTTGTCCTCCGGGCAGGAGGAGATGATCCGGCGTATTGCCGTACATACCTGGATACCGATGGCTTTTTATGCCGTTATCTTTTACATCAATTATCTCTGGTGGATACCTTCCTTGCTGTTTCGTAAAAAAAACGGGCTTTTTCTGGTGTTTAATGTGGTATTAATCGCTGCTTTTGTATGGCTGAACGGAATGCTGAAAGACTACTTTTTCTCAGAATTCATGTCCCCACCGCCTGGAGGTCAGGCACCTCCCAGACAGTTTTTTCTTTATCTGGAAGGGATCTCGTTTACAGTGCCCCTGGTTTTCTCCGTAGCGCTTAAAGCAACAGAACGCTGGATTCGGACAGAAGCCGAGCAACGGGAAGCGGCCAATATAAGACTGCAATCCGAACTCAGGCATCTGAAATACCAGTTGCAGCCTCACTTTTTTTTCAATGCACTCAATAATATCTATGCCTTGGTGGATGTTTCTCCCGAAATGGCCAAGGAGACTATCCATAGCCTCGGAAAACTCATGCGTTACCTTCTTTATGAAACCAATACCGGAGAAGTCAGCCTTCGGAAGGAGATCGGTTTTATGGAGAAGTATATCGAACTGATGAAGTTGCGCTATTCCGATAATGTCCGGGTGTATTACGATTTTCCTGCGGTTGGGCAGGAGCGGCATATAGCCCCGCTGTTGTTTATCTCTCTTGTGGAGAATGCCTTTAAGCATGGTGTTTCGGCGGGTTCTGGGGCAGATATTTCATTTGTGATGAAACTGGAAGGGAAACAGCTGACATTTACGGCGGCAAACCGGAACGTGCCAAAAACATCCGGGGATAAAAGCGGATCGGGTATCGGGTTGCAAAATCTGGAAAAACGTTTGCACCTGCTTTACCCGGAGCGTTATACGATGGAGACGCGGGTAGAAGACGACAGGTTTATCGCTGTGCTGTCTTTGGAATTTCAGTAAGCAGGCCCTAACGGTGCACTTAAATAAAAGTCAAGTAGTATGGAAGCAGGAAAAATACGTTGTATCATTGTAGATGATGAGCCCATGGCGCTTCGCCTGATGGAAAGTTATGTTTCTAAAACACCTTTTCTGGAACTGAAACGGCAGTGTAGCAATGCTCTGGATGCCATGGATTATCTGGGGAAGGAAAAAATAGACCTCGTTTTTCTCGATATTCAGATGCCGGACCTTACCGGGATGGAACTTTCCAGGATGCTTCCCGCGGAGACCCGCGTAGTGTTTACCACTGCTTTCGATGCCTATGCGCTCGAAGGATTTAAAGTGGATGCCCTGGATTATCTGCTCAAACCATTCAATTATGCAGAGTTTCTTTCCGCTGCGACCCGGGCCAGAGAATGGTTTGCTCTGCTCCGTAAAAAACCGGAAAAGCAACAAGAGGTCGCGGTCAGGCCCGGAAAGGAATTTCTTTTTGTGAAATCGGAATACAGGCAGTTGAAAATAAGGCTCGATGATGTGCTGTATTTCGAGGGGTTGAAAGATTATATCAAGATATATGTAAAAGGACAATCCAAGCCGATATTGACCCTGATGAGCCTCAAAGCGCTGGAGGCCGAACTGCCTGCAGAGCAATTCATGAGGGTGCACCGTTCCTATATCATTGCCCTGCGTAGCATAGATAGTGTGGAGCGAAGCCAGGTGCTTATCGGGGATAAGCGGATTACGGTCTCAGAACAATATCGTGCGGTGTTTATGGCTTATATATCCCGGAACTCTCTCGACTGAAAAAGACTATTTGTGCAGATCGAGCAATCGCGCAACATACTTTCCGACAACATCAAATTCCAGGTTTACCGTAGTTCCCGGCCTGTAATTCTTAAAATTGGTGTGCTCATACGTATAAGGTATTATGGCTACGCTGAAAAAGTCCTTACCCGAATCCACCACCGTAAGACTGGTGCCATCTATGGTGATGGAGCCTTTTTCTATGGTTATGTTATTTGATGTGGGGTCGTAAGTGAAAGTGAAAACCCAGCTTCCGTTGGCATTTTTAATGTCCGAGCATACGGCGGTCTGGTCTACATGTCCCTGAACAATATGGCCGTCCAGCCGGTCTCCCAGCTTCATGGCGCGTTCCAGGTTGATGGTATCGCCGGTTTTCAAATGGCCCAGTGAAGACCGTTCCAAAGTCTCTTTTATGGCAGTCACCGTATATTCGTCCTCGCTTATAGAGACCACGGTAAGGCAGACACCGTTATGAGAAACACTCTGGTCTATTTTCAATTCGGAAGTCATGTTGCTCTTCACGGAAATGTGCAGATTGTCCTTTTCCGGAACAAGATTTGTTACGGTTCCGAGTTCTTCGATGATCCCTGTGAACATTCTTTCGTATTTATTGGTTAATTTTGCAAGGTAAAAGTACGCATTATAAAAAAGACCCCCGATCAATACTTTTATAAAATTTACATAAAAACTGAACATGAAAACAATGAGCAATATACGGGTAGGAATATCTATAGGAGATATTAACGGTATAGGCGGAGAGATTATCCTCAAGGCTTTTGAAGACAGCCGTATGCTGGAATTTTGTACACCGGTCATATTTGCATCTAACAAGGTAATAGCCTTTCAGAAAAAGCATTTCGGACTGGAGGTCAATTATAATGGTGTGCAGGAGGCTTCTCAGGCTGTAGAGGGTAAAGTGAATATCGTGAATATATCCAAAAATGCCCCGAAGATAGAATTTGGAAAAGAGACGGAAGAGGCCGGGAAATATGCTTTTCTTTCGTTGAAAATGGCAGTCGAGGCCCTGAAAAAAGACGAGGTGGATGTGCTGGTAACTGCTCCTATCAATAAACATAACATACAGTCTGAAGAATTTAATTTTCCGGGTCATACCGATTATCTGGCCAAAGAACTGAATGGAGAGGCCCTTATGTTTATGGTGACTGAAGAGCTCAAAGTAGGCTTGCTTACCGACCATATTGCTGTTAAGGATGTCAGTAAGGCGATAACGAGAAATCTCGTCCTTAAAAAAGCCGGAAAAATACACGACTCCCTGGTGCGCGATTTCCGCATCCGTAAACCGAGGATCGCATTGCTCGGTATTAATCCGCATAGCGGAGATAACGGGGTGATAGGTAAAGAAGACGATACGGTGCTCCGTCCTGTGGTGAAAGAGCTTTTTGAAAAAGGAATTATGACTTTCGGGCCCTATTCTGCCGATAGCTTTTTTGGTTCGGACGGGTATAAAAAGTTCGATGCCGTGCTGGCCGCATACCACGACCAGGGACTTATTCCGTTTAAGACGCTGTCTTTTGGCAGGGGGGTGAATTACACGGCCGGGCTGGACAAAGTGCGGACATCTCCCGACCACGGAACGGCCTATGAAATAGCCGGTAAAGGAGTGGCCGATTATCAGTCGTTCAAGGAAGCGGTGTTTACTGCCCTGCAGATTTACCGGAACCGGGAAGAATATGAAGAGTTGACCTCCAATCCGTTAAAAAAAGCACCTGCAAACAACAAATAACAACGGAAGCGTGTAAACGGCCGTTGCGCAAAGGAGTTTTGCAATGATGTTAATACGGTTCGTTTTGATCTTTTTCTCGTTTTGTTTGTGTACTTTTGATCGTACGACAGCAGAATAAGAGCTAAAAAAGCGATGGTATTTACTGTTTTTTTCATTTCGAAAAAGGACTTCCTTAAAAAAGGAGTGGAAAAAATAAAGATAGTAAGTTGGTCATTAATAAAAATTTATATCTTTGCACACCCGTTCCAATACCGGAAGGTTAGGAATGAGATGCGAAGGTAACTGTGTTTTAAGATGAAGAAGTTCAAGGAGTTCGATATCCCCTTTGTGGGATTGAAGCAAGGAGAACACCGGTTTGATTATCGTATCGATAATTCGTTCTTTGAGGAGTTTGGCTATACCGATTTCAACGAAACATCGTTGAAAGTGGATGTAGTCCTGCACAAAAGAAGCAATATGCTGGAGCTGGACTTTGCCGTAAAAGGTACGGTAAATGTAAACTGCGATCTTTCCAATGAGCCTTATGATCAGAAGATCAAAGGGAAACTGGAACTTATTGTAAAGTTCGGAGAAGAGTATAATGATGAGAATGAGGATATACTCATTTTGCCACATGGCGAACATCAGATCAATGTAGCCCAGTATATCTATGAGATGACTGTGCTTTCCGTTCCCGCGAAGAAGATACACCCGGGAGTGAAAGACGGTACGCTCGATTCGGAGATAGTGCGCAAACTCACAGAGTTACAGCCGGGAACAGAAAAAGAAAAAGACGAAGAGACAGATCCGAGGTGGGATTCACTGAAGAAGCTGTTGAGTGATAAATAAGAAAGCGAAATTTAAAATAGACGAAAATGGCACATCCTAAAAGAAGACAGTCTAGTACGAGAAGAGATAAAAGAAGAACGCACTACAAGGCGACTGCTCCTCAAATTGCCGTAGATTCCACTACAGGTGAAGCTCACCTTTACCACAGAGCACACTGGCATGAAGGAAAGTTGTACTACAGAGGTAAAGTGTTGATCGACAATTCTACCGAAGAAGTAGCGTAGTAATTACGGTCTGAAAAAGCAAAACTCTCACGGTGTGAGGGTTTTTTTTATGAAGAAATATTTTTCTAAATAGTAAAAACCAACTATTTTGCACCGATATTCAGAGAAAATTAATAATTTCACATTATGAAAACCCTGTAAGACACAGGAAGATGCGCGTTTGAATATACGGAGAGAATGTGATTTTAATTTGGTTTGATTGTAGAAATTAAGATAGTGAGATACCGGAACGAAATGATTTTGCTGGGATAAAATCTATGCGGAATCATATAGGGAAAGGCATTCTTGTGTTAATTTTCTTCGGTTTAGCGGTTTTGGTATAAACGAAATTAGACTATGAGTAGAAAAACAGCAGCAATTACCGCTGTAGGAGCATACGTTCCGGATTTTGTACTATCCAACCAGTTATTGGAAACTATGGTAGAGACCAATGACGAGTGGATAACCACAAGAACAGGTATCAAAGAGAGGCGTATTCTCAAAGACAAAGGCAAGGGAACTTCATATCTTGCTATCCAAGCTGCAAAAGACCTTATTCAAAAGGCAAATATCAACCCGGAAGAAATAGATTTGTTAATTATGGCTACTGCCACACCCGATTTGCTGGTGGCCTCTACGGGAGCGTATGTGGCTACGGAAATAGGGGCGGTAAACGCCTTTTCTTATGATTTACAGGCTGCCTGCTCGAGTTTCCTTTATGGGATGTCGACAGCGGCGAGTTATATAGAATCCGGACGTTACAAAAAGGTACTGCTTATAGGAGCCGACAAAATGTCTTCTATTATTGATTATACCGATCGTACCACCTGTATTATCTTCGGGGACGGCGGCGGAGCTGTACTTTTCGAACCCAATGAAGAAGGGCTTGGTCTTCAGGACGAATATCTCAGGTCAGACGGACAGGGAAGGGCTTTTCTGAATATGGAAGCAGGAGGGTCGCTATTCCCGGCAACCGAAGAAACCGTGAAGAACAAACAGCATTTTGTACATCAGGACGGGCGGACCGTATTTAAGTTTGCCGTTTCCAACATGGCCGATGTTGCAGAGAAGATCATGGAAAGAAACAGTCTGTCCAGGGAAGATGTCAGTTGGCTGGTGCCTCATCAGGCCAATAAAAGGATCATTGATGCTACTGCAGGCAGAGTGGGACTGGAAGAAGATAAGGTGATGATCAATATCGAAAAGTATGGAAATACCACTTCGGCAACACTTCCCTTACTGTTAAATGATTACGAAACTAAATTAAAAAAAGGAGATAACCTTATATTTGCTGCTTTCGGTGGCGGCTTTACCTGGGGGTCCATTTACCTCAAATGGGCTTACGATACGAAGTAAAGCTTTGTTTTTGTCTTCATTGACGAAAAAAACGGACTTAAATACTAACAAAACGAATACTCATGGATCTAAAGGAAATTCAAAATCTGATCAAGTTTGTAGCCAAGTCGGGTGCCAGCGAAGTAAAGCTGGAGATGGATGACGTTAAGATTACCATTAAGACTGGTACAGAAGGAAATGCGTCAGAGACCACATACATACAGCACGTTCCGGTAGCCCCTACGGTTCCGCAACAACCTGTTCCGCAACAACCCCAGGAACAAGCCGTTCCGGTTAAGACAGCAGATGCTGTTCCTGCGGAAAACGATAAATACATTACTATAAAATCTCCTATTATCGGTACATTCTACCGTAAACCTTCACCGGACAAGCCTACCTTCGTCGAGGTAGGAAGCACTATAAAACAGGGAGACGTTCTCTGTGTTATAGAAGCGATGAAACTGTTCAATGAGATAGAATCTGAAGTTTCCGGAAAAATCGTGAAAGTGTTGGTAGACGATTCTTCACCGGTAGAATTCGATCAACCCCTTTTCCTTGTTGATCCATCATAAGAAATTTTAAATTTCAACAGATGTTTAAAAAAATACTGATAGCAAACAGAGGGGAGATAGCACTTCGTGTCATTCGTACCTGTAAGGAGATGGGAATTAAGACCGTAGCGGTTTACTCTACTGCCGATGCCGAAAGCCTGCATGTTCGCTTTGCCGATGAAGCAGTTTGTATAGGACCTCCTCCGAGTAATATGTCCTACCTGAAGATGTCAAACATCATTGCAGCGGCAGAGATTACCAATGCCGATGCCATCCACCCGGGGTATGGATTTCTTTCTGAAAATGCCAAATTCTCCAAGATATGTGCTGAGCACGATATCAAATTTATTGGAGCGTCTCCCGAGATGATCGCGAAAATGGGAGATAAGGCCACGGCCAAAGCGACTATGAAAGAGGCCGGAGTACCTACAGTGCCCGGGTCCGATGGTCTTTTGGAATCCTATGAAGAAGCTGCAAAGCTCGCTAAAAAAATGGGATATCCCGTGATGCTCAAAGCTACTGCCGGTGGTGGTGGTAAGGGAATGCGTGCCGTATGGAAGGAAGAGGATCTCAGAAAGGCGCTCGAAAGTGCCCAGCAGGAAGCTGCGGCTTCATTTGGTAATGATGGGATGTATATGGAAAAACTCATCGAAGAGCCGAGACATATTGAGATTCAGGTCGTCGGAGATGCGTATGGTAAAGCATGTCACCTGTCAGAGAGAGACTGTTCCGTACAGCGTAGGCACCAGAAACTTACCGAAGAGACCCCTTCTCCGTTTATGACCGATGAACTTCGTGAAAAAATGGGAAAAGCAGCCGTAAAGGCCGCAGAATATATAAAATATGAAGGAGCCGGAACCGTAGAGTTCCTCGTGGACAAACACCGGAACTTCTATTTCATGGAGATGAATACCCGTATTCAGGTAGAGCATCCCATCACAGAACAGGTTATAGATTATGACCTGATCCGGGAACAGATCTTAGTTGCTGCCGGAGTGCCGATCTCAGGCAAAAATTATATCCCTAAACTGCATTCTATAGAGTGCCGTATCAATGCGGAAGATCCTTATAATGATTTCCGTCCTTCGCCAGGTAGAATTACTACGTTGCATGCTCCGGGAGGACATGGGGTGAGGCTCGATACACATGTCTACAGTGGCTATATCATTCCGCCCAATTACGATTCTATGATTGCAAAACTTATCACCACGGCTCAGACCAGGGATGAAGCGATTAATAAAATGAAGCGTGCCCTGGACGAGTTTGTTATAGAGGGAATAAAGACAACGATACCATTTCATAGACAATTAATGGATCATCCGGATTATATCGCCGGAAATTATACGACCAAGTTTATGGAAGACTTCAGGATGAAACCGGAGGAAGAAGAATAGTTTTCAATCGGTGGACTTAGAAAAAAATCAACGTTTATAATATGAATGGCCCGGAAATGTAAATCTCCGGGCTTTTCCTTTTAAAGCTTACTTCCTGGAAATAGCAGGTGTCCCTTATACTTCATATTTGTCCAGTATCTTTTCGAGCTTTTTATGCAGAGCGACAATATCTGTCTCTCCCTCATTGAATTTCTCGAGCTCATGGTGTATTTCCAGACACTTGTTGATCTCGTGTTTAATCTGATCCGGAAGCTTCTCCAACTCCTTTTTGTTTTTACTGATCATAATCGTGGTGCTGTAATATTTATTTCATTGTCGTACACACTGCTATCCGTACGAGCCGGTAGCAATAAAAATTCATTACAATATCAATTGATACATGAAAAGCGTCACAGGTTATACCGTTTTCTCCTCTGTCGGATAGACCACAACAAGGCCTGCGAAGCTAAAAAGGGGTAGTAGATTTACTTCACGAAACGGCTGTAACAATCAGTACTAAAACCGAAGCAAGAATTATTTCTGATTTTAAGCCGATCCTATGTACAAAAATATGTTTTTTACGCTATAAAACAAATGAATTCTGTGTTATGTCTTCGTTAAAAAGGGAAAAACTGGGGAATTATAAATGATGCCGTTAACCAGGTGATAATATTCAAAGGGGTTCCTATTTTCAGAAAGTCATTAAACCTATAATTTCCAGGCGCATAAACCATGGTGTTGGTAGGGTAGCTTACCGGGGTCATAAAAGTGAGGGAGCACGCAAACATGACGGCAATGAGAAACGGTTTCTCGCTGACTTCCATGGCCGATGCGAGACTGATTACGATCGGGGTCATTAGTGCAGCGGCGGCTTTGCTGGATAATATATTGGTCGATAGAAAGGTGATGAGGTACAGCAGGCTCAGCGTAATACGGGGATCATAGGCTCCAAGGCTTTGTTGTACGAACTGGGCAATCTGCTCGGCTCCGCCGGTTTTTTCGAGAGCCGTTCCCATGGAGAGCACACCTGCCATCATAAAAATCACTTTCCATTCCACGGCCTGGTAAGCTTCCTGGGGTTTAAGCGTTCCTGTAGTGACGAGCAGCAGGCATCCTATCATGCTGCTTATCAGTATGGAAGTAAGATCCAGTGCCGCAGCAAGTACTACACCCAAGGCAATAAGAATAGCAGGAATAGCTTTTCGAAAATTAATCTTTGTGCTTTTGTGCTCGGAGAGTGTTACGATCAGTCCTTGTGAAGAAAGTATACCCAACTCCTCTTTAGAACCGAGTATGAGCAGCATATCGCCCTCGACCAACCGGATGTCGGGTAGTTTTTCGAGAAGGAGTTGCCCGCGATGCCGGAGGGCGAGTACAGAAGATTTGTACTTTCTTCGAAAGTTAATAGCCCGTAGCGAACTTCCCGCAAGTGCCGACCCGTAAGGAATTATAGCTTCGTAAAGGTTTCTTTCGTTCTCCGGGTCTTTAAACCCGTATTCGGAATAATCTCCTTTGATCTTATAACCACTTGCATTCCGAAGGTTGTTGAGGCTGTCCGAAGGCAGAATAACCTGTAAAATATCATCTTGGTGCAGTGAGGTTTCCTGGCCTATATCAAAAGAATTCCTGTCCTGTCTTCGTATCCTTAAGACTTGGGCATTAAACTCTTTGACGAGCCGGGATTGGAAAACCGGTTTGTTCAGGTCAGGACAATCCTCTTCGATAATAATCTCCGTAACATATTTTCCGGCTTCCTCACTAAGTCCGGAATCTATGCTTTTTCGTTTGGGTAATAAGAGGGGCCCGGCAAAAAGAAGGTAAGCGAAACCTACGGACGCAATACAAAGTGCCGGAAGACTGAATTCGAACATCCCGAAACCTTCCAGCCCGTATTTTTCGGCATAACTGCTTACCAGGATATTGGTGGAAGTTCCTATAAGGGTACAGGTTCCGCCAAATAGTGCGGCAAATGATATGGGTATAAGTAATTTGGAAGGGCTGATGTCGCTTTCCCTGCAAACTTTGAGCGCTATCGGTAGTAGTAATGCCACTACGGCCGAATCATTTACAAAAGCGGAAAAGACAGATGCCGTGATACAGAAGATAAGCAGGGCGATAAAATAATTGGTCCGGGCCAGTCTGACCAGTTTAATGCTGATGCCATCCAGTAGTCCGGATTGAAAGACCCCTGCACTGATAATAAACATGCATCCGAGAGTGATGGTAGCGGGATGATTAAAGCCCGAAAAACCTTCTTCCGGACTAAGTACCCCGGCCACGATAAAAAGGGCCATGATGAGGACAGAAGTGGTGTCTATAGAAAAATAATCCTTTACAAAGAGAAAGATTCCTATGGCAATAATCACCATGGTGATGATGAGGTCAAGAGACATGTGCTTTCGGTTAAGGGTAGATAATAATCTTGCTGTTCTGGTGAAAATGCTTCTCTGTTCGGGCAGGAAGGTTGTCCATACCGTGCCGATGGGAAATAGCTCCCTTACGGGCCGAAATGAGTATCAAAAGATCCTGTCGCTTTAGTTTGCCCGTGTGTGTAAAAAAATCCTCCGGACTGTTTATTTCTTCAAAACCATATACCGCATTTATGCTGTTTTCCTGTTTGTATTTTTCAATGGCCTTTCGGGTTTCCGTATTACAGCTATAAACGATGGGGGTGCTGAGTTCTTGTGCAAGGGCCGATATTTTAGCGGTCCAAAGGATAAAACCTTTTTCCAGTTCGGCGAATGGAGGTGCCATGACCAATATTCTGCCGTGGTCGACAAGGGGATATTGGAAATCGCAGATAAAAAGTGTTTTATCCGTATAGGTGAGAACATGCTCCATTTTCTCGCCTATGAGTTTCTGGATGAATCCTTTACGGCGTGGCCACCCCAGTATAATGAGGTTTGCCATGATCTCTCTTGCCGTTCTGGCAATCCCGTTGGAAGCATTGTAGTCGATGGTTGCGATAACTTCCGTGGCTGTTTCGGATGCTGACGCATCGCGTGTGAAGCTCTCCAGTTTGTCTTTTGCCTTGCCGATATTTTTTTCGGCCTCCTGGTTATTGGGAACTACACGGAGTATGGATATGGGGTAAGTGGATTTTTTATCCTTGACCAATGTAGCAAACTCCAGGGCCTTTTCCATATTTTGCGTATTGGCAATAGGAATAAGAATATGCTCGTCGTAAACTACGGGTTCTGTGGAGTTCCCATAGTCTTCTTCGGAATTCTTCAGGATTTTTTTTGCTGCTTTCTCTGTGGCAAAAGAAGCGATGATACAGGTGATCAGTATCAGGATTATGGTGCCGTTGAGGATGTTTTCATCCAGTATCTTTGCCTTATAGCCCACCAGGATTACTGCCAGGGTGGCAGCTGCATGAGAACTGCTGAGTCCGAAAATAAGCTGTCTTTGCGTTCCCGAATATTTAAACAACACCTGTGTGCATAACGAAGCCAGCCATTTGCCGAGCAGCGCTACCACCGAGAGTGTTCCTGCCACCACCAGGGCCATAGGGCCGCTTAGTATAACGCGAATATCCACCAGCATACCTACGCTGATCAGGAAAAAAGGAATGAAAAGAGCATTGCCTATAAATTCTATGCGGTTCATCAGTGCTGAAGAATGTGGGATCAGCCTGTTGAGGGCCAGTCCGGCCATAAATGCTCCGATGATGGGTTCTACCCCGGAAATTTCCGCCAGGAAAGCCGCGGCAAAAACGATAAACAGTACAAAAATGTAATGTGAATGTTTCTCGTTTTGTAATTTGCCGAAAAACCATTTGGCTATTTTCGGAATGAGGAAGAATATGATAAAGAGAAATATAGTTAATGATACTGCGAGCCTGATCCAGAAATCAGTGGTCAGTCCGCCCGATTCCGATCCCATGATTACGGCAAGAATAATAAGCACCGCAGTGTCGGTAAGGATCGTCCCGCCTACCGTAATGGCGACAGCCTGATTTTTGGATACGCCCAGTTTGCTTACTATCGGGTAAGTAACCAGGGTATGTGTGGCAAACATACTTGCCGTGAGGAAACTGGCATTAAAACCGTAATCCAGCAGGTAATAGCATACCGGCAGTCCGATACCCAGCGGAATGATAAAAGTGAAAAAGCCGAACATCAGACTTTTGTTGCGATTGGCCCTGAATTCGTTCATGTCCAGTTCGAGGCCTGCAATAAACATGATATACAACAGCCCTATGGTGGAAAAAAGGTCTACAGCCGAGTTTTTAGCCAGTAAATTCAGACCGTGCGGACCGATCAGCACGCCCGATAGGATCAGTACGATGATGCCGGGAATATTGAGTCTTCTCAGCAAGATAGGTGAAACCAGGATGATGAGTAATATGAGGGTAAAGACCAGAACCGGGTTTGCCAGCGGAAGCTCAAATTCGTGTGCGAGATGTTCAAAAAAAGTATCCATGAGAAGTAGTTAATTAACTTGGTAAGGAACAGCCTGGGGGAATTGCTTCTGCCTGAGGCATACTTTTTCCGTCGGGGTATTACTGTTACTTGATGTAATGAACCTTGTATCCGGGCTCCAGTTCCGCTCCGTAATGATATATATGTAATTTTCCGTCGGTGTTCTCATAGAAAACGGGGAGAACGTCCCCTTCCCTGCCCGATAGTTGTTTCAGGAAATTCCTGGAAGATATCTCCTCGGATATTTCGACACTGATCTCTTCAAAATCTTTATTCTCGAGCTTGTAATCCCATTTATAAGGGTCTGTTTTTTTAGCGAAAATGGTAGAAGCTCCTATAGGTTCCAGCAATTCGATGTTCGCACCTTCCGAGGAGGGCGTAATGGAGACGTAAATATTGGGGATGCCTATAACCTCACTGGCCAGTTGGGCGGCGAGTACATTGATCTCGCTGTTGTTGGTGAGGCTGACAAAAAAGCCTGCCTCATGCCCTTCGGCTTCTATGATGGTTTCTTCTTTAAGAGCATTCCCCTGGATGCACCTGAGGCCCATATTAGTGGCTCTGGCACAGTTGTCGGCATTGGAATCGATCAGTGAAACAGGATTTTTTCCGGATAATTTTTTGGCGATATAAAGCGACAGCGGACCTGCTCCAAGGATCAGTACACCTTGTTTTTCCGAAGAAGATAATACGAGTTCCCCGCGTTTGCGCAGCCACGAAGTGGTCCAGGTCAGGAAAACGGGGACCGTAGCTGTGGTGAATATGGCCATAAATACCAGTATGGAAAAGATTTCGTTATCGATAAAGCCCATATTCAGGGCGATCCCTGCAATCACGATTTCTACTGCTCCGCGTCCGTTCATACCGGTCCCTACCGTTATTCCTTCCCGCCACCCGTTACCGCTGGGCAGGTAAAAAAGTGCGGTACCGAAGACCTTTCCGAGCACGGCTACGGCAAGGATAACAAGCAGAAGGGTAAGATTGTTCTGGAAAACATCGAAAGTCACATTGTAGCCGGCCGTTACAAAAAATATAGGGGCAAGAAAGCCTATGGAAATATCGTAAAACACCTTATTCAATTCTTTGGAGAGTCTTCGGTCAAAGACACTTTCCCGTAAAAACAGCCCTGCGATAAAAGCGCCGAGAATAGAGTGTAAACCGGCCAGTTCCGCCAGCTCTGCAAAACCGATGGCAATGATCAGCATGATGGTAAAATACAGGGTACGATTGGTAAAGCCTGCTTTTTCCAGTTTTTTGCCCAGAAAGGGTAATACATATATTCCGAGCAGTCCCGTAACCACAAAGAACAGGACTGCTTTTCCGGTAACCATAAGGATCTCGGTAAGCTCGATGCTTCCTGCATCTGCAAAACTTATAATCCCGGCAAAAATAATCAGGGCCAGTGTGTCGGAGATGAGTGCCCCGGCCATAAGAACATGGGCAATACGGGTATTGAGCAGTTTAAGGTCTACAAGGATACGCGATTTGGTGGCGAGTGAAGTAACCCCTACGGCAATAGCCACGAAGAGGGCACCCATCTGAGAGCCGCCGAAACCGAGTACGGCATAATACCCCAGGACAAAAGGAACCAGGAATCCGCCGATAGCAGCCAGTAAACCGGCCTTGGAGGCCTTGCCTAGTTCGCGAAAATCTATTTCCATACCTATGTAAAGCATCATCAGGAGTACACCAATTTCTGCGAGTACTGCGGTAGTTTCGGTAGGTGCCAGGATTCCCAGTAAAGCGGGGCCGAAAATGATCCCCGCGGTGAGCTCACCCAGAATAGAAGGGTAGCCAAGGCGGGTAGCCAGGGAGCCCCCGATCCAGGCGGCAACCAAAACTAAAAGTAAATTCAACAGTTCTAATTCCATAGTGATATGTGGTGTTGTTGTGATTCCCGGAATGTGAAAGGAAAAAACTATGCTTTCCTGTCCCCGGGCCTGTGATGAAATCGTTTTAAACTCTTTTTGAGCAAAAGAAACCTGTAAACGCCGATAAAGAGAAATATGACACTGAGGAACAGCGATAGTATCCCGAGATAACGGATGTTGTAAAAATCATCCAGTTGGATAAAAGTGATACCACCCAGAATCAGGTACAGGAAAGTACGTATATACGACAAAAGTGTTCTTTCGTTCGATAACCTGGTTCTTTCCACAGAGAGATAATCCCGTAATATCATTTCTTCATCCCGCTCGAAATCACGGCCAAACCGTAGCAGTTGCATTTTTCGGAATGGGACAAATTTTTTCATGGTCAACAGTTGTTCGATTGCTTTTTCCGCGAAATGCGGAGGTTGTTCCGACAGGTTATTTCCGGAGTAATTCCGGCCTGCTTCAGGATTAAAAATAGCGTAATATTTTAGAATAACCATACTTTGGCTTTTTAAATCTCCGAGAAAATGGAGAAATGTTAAAAAAGACCCAATAAAACAGTGTTTTTTAATATTTTCTTCCGCTGTTTTGTTATTTTGCGGACTATATTTAAACAGGAAAAAAGTAAAAAATCATATTCCCGGTTTCCGGTATACAAAAGACTCCCGGAAAGCTGTGTTGTGACAGTGCGGACAGTCCTGTGGTCAAGTAGAGAAAACAAATTATAAATGGCTTGAAGAGGTCATGGCAGTTCCTGGCGACAGTGCTCCGGAAAGTGTCAGTGAAAATGAAATACACTTCCCGTTAAACCATAAATCACAGTATTTACATGCGGTTATACCCTATAGAAACAGGAAATTTTAAGCTGGATGGCGGGGCCATGTTCGGAGTGGTTCCTAAATCTTTGTGGAATAAGACCAACCCGGCAGACGCGAATAATATGATAGACCTCGCAGCCAGGTCCCTGCTTATAGAAGATGGAGACCGGCTTATCCTCATCGATACGGGAATGGGCAACAAGCAAAGCGATAAGTTTTTCGGTTTTTATTACCTCTGGGGAGATCATTCCATAGACCGGTCGCTGGCAAAATACGGTTTTCATCGCGATGATATTACCGATGTATTTATGACCCATTTGCATTTCGACCATTGTGGAGGCAGTATACAGTGGAATAAAAACAGGACCGGGTATGAACCCGCATTCCGCAATGCCAGGTTTTGGAGCAATAAAGCACACTGGCAATGGGCCACGGAGCCCAACGCACGTGAAAAAGCCTCTTTTCTGAAAGAGAATATACTACCCTTGCAGGAGAGCGGGCAATTGTCTTTTGTGCAAGTACAGGATCGTAATACCGACTACCTGAAAAGTTCCGAGCTGGGGTTTGATATTCTTTTTGTCAACGGACATACCGATAAACAAATGATCCCGGTTATGGAGTACAAAGGAAAAAAACTGGTGTTTATGGCCGATCTTCTGCCTACGGTGGGTCACATCCCTTTACCTTACGTTATGGGGTACGATACCCGACCCCTGCTTACCCTGAAAGAAAAAGCGGCTTTCCTGGATAAAGCGGCTTCCGAAGATTATTATCTTTTTCTGGAACACGATGCACACCACGAGATCTGCACTCTCAAACATACAGAAAAAGGAGTTCGTCTCCGGGATATTCACACCTTTGACGAAGTATTTAATTAAAAAAACAGCCGGAAAACAACCGGCAGTATAAAAAATCGATTAATTATGAACCTTACAAGATCATTTCTTTTGCCGGTTTCGGCAGCTTTTTTGCTCGCAGGTTGCGGAACTGCGGCCATTGTTTCTACACCGATAGAAAATATTGATACGGTACCCCTAAAGGTTGCCGATCTCAATGAAAATGAGTTTAAAACCTGGCCCCATGCAGATCTTTTGACCGATACCATTCCCGGAATGAGTGTAAATCGCGCGTATGAAGAACTGCTGAAAGGGAGAAAAGGAGTTAAAGTTGTCGTCGGAGTCGTAGATTCCGGAGTGGATATAGAACATGAAGATCTCAAGGATGTACTTTGGGTGAATGAAAAGGAAATTCCCGGTAATGGAATCGATGACGATGGCAATGGTTATATCGATGATGTTCATGGATGGAACTTCCTCGGAGATGCCGTACATGAAAACCTGGAGTATGTAAGAATTATTAAAAAGGGAGATGATGGTTCGGCCGAATACAAAAAAGCCAAAGCCGAATATGACAAAGAGCTTCAGGAAGCCAAAATGAACAAAAACCAGTACGAGCAGATCCTTCAGATGGTGAAAAGTTCGGATGAAGTTGTTCAGGAAGAACTCAAAAAAGAAGATTATACCCGCGAAGATATCGAAAAACTTCCTTCGTCCGATCTCAAACTGGCACAGGCCAAAGCTTTCCTGACCAATATTATGTCGGTTGATAAGTCCCTGACCTCCGTAAAAGAATTGAAGTCCGAACTTAAAGAAGGTATTGAATATTTCGGAAATCAGTTGAATTACAATCTCAATCTGGATTTTGACGGGAGAGGACCGGTCGGTGACAATCCGGATGATATTACCGATACCGATTACGGAAACAATAACGTGACGGGGCCCGATAAAGAAGAAGCCAAGCATGGGACGCACGTATCCGGTATCATAGCGGCTACCCGCAATAACGGTATTGGAATGAACGGAGTGGCCAATAATGTAGAGATCATGGCTGTGCGTGCCGTTCCGGGTGGCGATGAGTATGATAAGGATATCGCTCTTGGCATACGTTATGCGGTAGACAATGGTGCCAAGATTATCAATACCAGCTTCGGTAAATACTATTCTCCGCATCCGGAATGGGTCCGCGATGCTATAAAATATGCAGGAGAACACGATGTACTTATCGTAAATGCCGCCGGAAACGAGTCTAAAGACCTCGATAAAACCAATGTTTATCCGAACGATGCAGTGGACAATGGTAAAGAGGTTTCTGATAATTTCCTGACTGTAGGTGCACTGGATTATACCTATGGCCCGGAAATGGTGGCAAAATTCTCTAACTACGGGAAAAATAATGTAGATGTTTTTGCCCCGGGAACCAAAATATGGTCTACAGTACCTAACAATGGATATGAGTTTCAGCAGGGTACATCCATGGCTTCTCCCGAAGTAGCCGGAGTAGCTGCGCTCATAAGATCGTACTACCCGGAGCTGACCGCTTCACAGGTGAAGAAAATTATCATGCATTCCGGACTGACTTCAAAAACCAATGTGGTACTCGAGGGTGATCCTTCCAAAAAGAAGCCGTTCTCTGAAGTGTCGAAATCAGGGCGTATGGTCAATGCATACAATGCCATTATCATGGCTGATAAAGTATCTAGGAAAAAACTGGAGCTGTAATCGGAGAAACGTGCAATGCAAGGGTTCCCAAATGTCCTTGCTTGCTTAAAAATACCTGACTTGCCTGTATGTACAGTATAGATGTAAAAGCAAAGTTTATGAAAAAATTTATCGTAGCATGTTCAGCCCTTCTTGTCGGATTTGTTGCAGTGGCACAGAATGATTGTTACTGGCAGCAACATGTGGATTACAGGATGGAGGTAGACATGGATGTAAAAACCTTTCGTTATACCGGGACCCAGGAGCTGGTTTATACCAATAATTCACTCGATGTGCTGGATAAGGTGTTTTATCACCTGTATTTTAATGCCTTCCAGCCCGGTAGTGAAATGGATGTCCGCCTGAAAACGATCGAAGATCCGGATAAGCGTATGGTTACCAATAAAGGGACCAAAGAAGAACCGGAATTCGAAAGCCGTATCGGGAAACTGAAGCCGGATGAGATCGGTTACCTGGACGTAAAATCCCTTGCCCAGGATGGTAAGCCTGTGGTGTATGACGCGGAAGGAACTATTGTAGAGGTCAAACTCGCAAGTCCGCTGAAGCCCGGGACTTCTACCAAACTGGTCATGGAGTTCGAAGGACAGGTACCGTTACAGATCAGAAGATCGGGAAGGAACAGTGCCGAGGGCGTAGCCTTGTCCATGACACAATGGTACCCTAAACTCGCGGAGTACGATGCCGAGGGGTGGCATGCCGATCCGTATATCGGCCGTGAATTTCACGGGGTGTGGGGGAATTTCGATGTTAAAATATCCATTGATAAAGACTATATCATCGGAGGAACCGGAAATCTTCAAAACGGGGACGAGATCGGATATGGTTACGAAAAACCCGGAACCAAAGTAAAACGTAAAGGGAAAAAACTGACCTGGCATTTTATAGCGCCCGATGTCCATGATTTTGCCTGGGCTGCCGATCCGGAATACATTCATGATACCCTGGAGACTCCCGGTGGAGTAACGCTGCATTTTTTATATAAGGATAAGGCAGAAATCAAGGAGAACTGGAAGAACCTGCAGCCTAAAACTGCGGCACTTCTCGACTTTTACAATAAAAATATAGGGCCTTATCCGTGGAAACAGTACTCCGTAATACAGGGGGGAGACGGCGGCATGGAATATGCGATGTGCACCCTGATCACCGGGGAGCGTAGTTTCGGAAGCCTGGTCGGTGTTACCGCCCATGAGATGGCTCACGCCTGGTTCCAGCATCTGCTCGCTACAAATGAGTCCAAGCACCCCTGGATGGACGAAGGATTTACCTCTTTTATTTCCGATCTCGCCGAAAACGAGATCATGGAAAGGAATAAACAAAATCCTTTCGAAAATGCTTACCGCAGTTATTTTATGCTGGCGATGTCCGGTAAAGAACAACCGCAAACCACACATGGCGACAGGTATGCCATGAATATGGCTTACTCCTATGCGGCGTACAGTAAAGGAGAAGTTTTCCTGGCGCAGTTAGGATATATCATAGGACAGGATAAGCTGATGGAAACGCTTCGTAAATATTATGAAGATTTCAAATTCAAGCACCCTACTCCAAACGATTTTAAACGCGTGGCCGAAAAAGTATCCGGTTTTCAGCTCGACTGGTACCTGACCGACTGGACTATGACCACCAACACCATAGATTATGGTATCAAAGCGGTAAAAGAGTCGGGAGACAGTACCAAAGTGACGCTGGAGCGTATAGGTCTCATGCCTATGCCAATTGATGTGCTGGTAGTCTATAACGATGATACATACGAAACCTTTTACGCGCCGTTGCGTATGATGCACGGAGAAAAAGCCAATCCGTATCCGAATCTCGAGAGGACTGTGCTCCCCAGTTGGGCGTGGGCGTATCCCACCTACGAATTCAGTATAGGAAGGCCCAAAAGCGATATCAAAGCTATTGTTATCGACCCTTCGGAGCTTATGGCCGATGTGGATAAAAGCAATAACGCCATTAGTTTTGAGTAATTAAAAACAGAATCGTTTACAGGAAAACCTCCCGCTTTCGGGAGGTTTTTCTATTTTTACAGAAAGATAATCCGATGGATCAACGTTTTTCTAAAGCGGAAAAATTAAAAAGCAAAAAGCTCATCGGGAAGCTCTTTTCCGAGGGAAAAAGTGTTTCCCGCTTTCCGCTTAGACTGGTGTATGTAAAAACGGAATTGCCCGGAGCAACAGGAGTTCAGGTAGCGGTATCCGTAAGCAAACGCAGGTTTCGGAAGGCCGTAGACCGCAACCGTATAAAACGGCTGTTAAGAGAAACATACCGACTCAACAAGCAGGGAGTTACAGACAGAGCAGGGGCGTCTTTTGCATTTATGATTTTGTATCTTGGTAAGGAAATCCCGGACTACGCGAAAACAGATCGGAAAATGAAAGAACTGCTTCACCTCTTCCTGGAGAAGGAAAGTGAAGAAGACCCGTCAAAAAAAGAAGCACATGAATTTTAATACCGCATTATACACAGACCTTTATCAGCTTGCAATGGGGCAGGCCTATTACCTGAAAGGCAAACACAGAACGCAGGCAACTTTCGATTACTTTTACAGAAAAGCGCCTTTTGAGGGTGGTTTCGTGCTCTTTTGCGGGTTGGAGGATGCCCTGGAATGGTTGGAAAATGTCTCTTTTTCAGAAGAAGATCTGCAGTATCTCTCCGATCAGGGCTTCGATAAAGGTTTTGTAGAATATCTTGCCGGATTTAAATTTACCGGCACCGTAAAAAGTGTTGCCGAAGGTGATGTGGTGTTTCCTTTTGCTCCTATTCTCACGGTTACGGGGCCTGTGGTAGAATGCCAGATTGCAGAAACTTTTCTGCTGAACTGCCTGAACTTTCAGTCGCTTATAGCAACCAAGGCCAGCCGTATCCGGTATATTGCCGGGGAGGACAAAATCCTGGCAGAGTTCGGGTTGCGAAGGGCACAGGGATACGCCGGACTGCAGGCTTCAAGAGCAGCTTTTGTAGGTGGTTTTGATGCTACTTCCAACGTGCTTGCCGGTAAAACCTTTCGGGTACCCATCACGGGGACTATGGCGCATGCCTATATACAAAGCTATGATGATGAGTTAACCGCATTCCGCGATTTTGCCGAAACACATCCGGACAATTGTGTACTGCTTGTGGATACCTATAATACGCTGAAAAGCGGTATTCCCAATGCAATTACAGTAGCAAAAGAAATGGAGAAAACCGGGAAGAAACTCATAGGGATCCGGCTCGATAGCGGAGACCTTGCCTATCTGTCCAAAGCCGCCCGTAAAATGCTGGACGATGCCGGACTCTCTTATGTGAAGATCGCAGCATCCAACCAGCTCGACGAACACGTAATCCGAAGTCTCAGGGAACAACGGGCTGCTATAGATATTTTCGGGGTAGGGACCAACCTCGTTGTCGGCCATGAGAATGCCGCACTTGACGGGGTTTATAAGCTGTGTAGCTTTGAGGACAAGCCCCGTATCAAGATATCCGAAAACCTGAAGAAAATGAATTTTCCCGGCGAGAAGCAGGTGTACCGGTATTTTAATGACGACGGGCAGTTTGTCGCAGATGCCATAACCTTCGAAACACTGGAGGCACCCGGGAGTATGGCACACCCATTTGAGCCGCATAAGAGAATGCCGCTTCGCCCTGCTTCGGCACGTCCTATGCTCAAGGCTGTGATGAAAGACGGAAAACGGCTGTTTCCCGAAAGGTCCGTAAGGGATATCGCCATGGCCGCCGGTGAAAACCTCCGGCAATTGCCGGATGAACACAAACGTTTCGATTTTCCACATGTTTACAAAGTTGGACTGAGCAGGGAAATGGAACAGTTGCGGGACCGGCTCAAAGAAGAAAAACTGAAAGAAAGCGAATCATAATTGTTTAAACCCATAATCTGTCTATGAGAGCATTGCTGATTGTTGATGTGCAACATGATTTTCTGCCCGGGGGGCGATTGGAGGTTCCCGGAGGAGATGAAGTTATACCCGTCATTAATGTGCTGCAGGATCGTTTTGATCTGGTAGTCGCTACCCAGGACTGGCATCCGGAAGGACATGAAAGCTTTGCGTCCGCACATCCCGGAAAGAAACCGTTCGAAGAGATCCGTCTGCACGGACTGAACCAGGTGCTATGGCCCGATCACTGTGTGCAGGGAAGCAAAGGAGCTGATCTTGCGGATACTTTAAACAAAAAGACGATAGCGGCTATCTTCAGGAAGGGAATGCATCGTCGGGTAGACAGTTATAGCGGTTTTTATGACAATGGAAAAAAATACCACACCGGATTGGCTTCTTATCTCCGCAGTATGGGTGTGAAGGAATTGTTTGTCTGTGGTCTCGCGGCAGATTATTGTGTCTATTACACAGCAAAAGATGCCCGGAATGAGGGCTTCCGAACCTATTATATTACCGATGCTACAAAGTATATAGCTGCAGATACCTATGAAAAAGCAATTTCCGATTTAAGTGAAATAGGAGTACATTTGATATCCTCTACAGAACTTTAGAACAGTGTTTTTCCTGTACAGGCAGCTCTAACCAATGCAATATCCGTAAGCCATGAAAAAAATATTTAGAAAGCGAATAGTTATCCCGGTTCTTGCCGTAGGGATGCTTTTTACGGCGACATCCTTTAAAAATGATTTCTTTGAGATTGCCAAGCAGATCGAAATTTTCACCACACTGTTCAAGGAGCTGAATATGAATTATGTGGATGAGATCAATCCCGCACGACTCATGGACGGAGCGATCAAGGAAATGCTCGATAATCTCGATCCGTATACCGTGTATATGAATGAGCAGGATGTGGAAGATTACCGAATAAAGAACAGCGGAGAGTATTCCGGTATAGGTGCGGTGGTACGCAGTTATCACGATAAGTTGCTTATCGTGGAACCCTATAAGGGATATCCGGCGGATGAAGCCGGGTTGAAAGCGGGAGATGAAATTATCCAGATAGGAGATATCCGCATTGCAGACTTTAAAGATGATGCGGGAGAACTGCTGAAAGGCACTATAAACAGTAGTGTGGATATAACGTACAGGAGGCAGGGGAAAACAGCAAAAACGACGTTGACCAGGAAAGAGATTGAAGTAGATGCGGTTCCCTTTTACGGTAAGATCAATGATAATACGGGATATATCGTATTATCCCGTTTCAATCGGAAAGCGGCAAGCCAGACCAAAGAAGCCCTGGAAGACCTGAAATCGAAGGGGGTACAGCAACTGGTACTTGACCTGCGTGGAAATCCCGGTGGTTTGCTCACGGAGGCTATCGATATTACCAATTTGTTTGTTCCCAAAGGAGAGACCATAGTAACGACCAAATCCAAGGTGAAAAAATTCAATCAGGAATTCCGGACCCGGAAAGATCCTGTAGATACCGAAATTCCCCTGGTGATCCTTATCAACGGGCGAAGTGCTTCTGCCAGTGAAATCGTAGCCGGGGCTTTGCAGGATATGGACAGGGCTGTAGTAGTCGGAGCGAGGAGCTTTGGGAAGGGACTCGTACAGCGCCCCCTCAAACTGACGTATGGAACACAATTGAAAGTAACCATATCCAGGTACTATACTCCCAGCGGAAGATGTATCCAGGCCATGGACTATGCACACCGCGATGAAAACGGAAATGCGGTCAGGACAGATGCCTCGCGATATAACGCCTTTAAAACCCGAAAAGGCAGAACCGTATATGACGGCGGAGGAATAACCCCGGACCTGGAGGTAAAAGTGCTGCGCCAGAATACACTGATTCAGGAATTGCTGAATAATCAGGTGGTGTTTAATTATGTGACGGATTATTATTATAGCCATCAGGTAAACGATCCGGAAAAGTTTTCATTTTCGGAAGCCGATTATAAAGATTTTAAAAACTACGTCTCCCGTACCGGATTTCATTATGAAACCGAGGTAGAGAAATTGCTTAAAAAGGCAGGAGCAAATGAAGAGATGGAGCTTTTTGGTGCCCAGGTGCAGGAAGATTACAGCGTGTTGCTGGAAGATATTTCCAACAGTAAAATAGCCGCATTAGACAATTATAAGGATGAACTGACCAAAGAGATCGAAGACGAGATCATTAAGAGATACTTCTACAGGGAGGGACTTTACGATTATTACCTGTCGCACGATGAGGCTATCGTGTCTGCTTCCAGCCTGTTGAAAAACAGAACGAAGTACAATGCGCTGCTCAAGTAAACGAAATTATTCGGTATATATCCGTTTTACCCTTCTCGAAATCCCGGTAATGAGCTCGTAGGAGATGGTACCTGCCGTAGCGGCAAATTCTTCTGCGGTAGGAAAGCCGCCGTAAACGATGACTTCGTCACCTTCCTGGCAGTCTATTCCCGTGATATCAACCATGAGCATGTCCATACATACGTTCCCGATAATAGGGGCCTTCTTCCCGTTGATGTTTACAAAAGCCTTGCCCTTGCCATATTGCCGGCCTATCCCGTCGGCATGCCCCAGGGGCAGTGTAGCTGTTACCGTGCTGTGTTCTGCGATATAACCCCGGTTATAACCCAGGCTCTCCCCTTTTTCCAGGTGATGGATCTGTGAAATGATGGTTTTGAGTGTGCCCACCCGTCGAAGGAGCTTGTCTTTGGTTTCGTCATTACCATAGCCATAAAGTCCGATACCACTTCGAACCATATCGAAATGAGCATCGGGGTAACACAGGATTCCCGAAGTGTTGCATTGGTGTAGCAGTGGTTTATATCCGGCTTGTTTTTCGAAAGCTGCCGCCATCGTTTTAAACAGTTCGATCTGGTTTCGTGTGAAAGCTTCTTCGTTGAGGTCCTCGGAAGCCGCGAGATGCGAAAATAGCGAAGCCGCCCGAATATGCTGCTGTTGTCCGAGTTGATAAACAAGCGCTGCCACTTCTTTTTCTTCAAATCCCAGCCTGTTCAGCCCCGTATTGAATTTGAGGTGTACCGGATAGGTTTTGAGATTCCGGGACCGGGCAGTTTCCAGAAATAACGACAGAACGCGCCTGGAATATATGCAGGGTTCGAGTTGGGAGTCTATAATGCTGTTAAAATGCACATGTTGCGGATGCAATACCATAATGGGGGTGCGTACGCCTGCTTCGCGAAGCTCTATACCTTCACTGGTGTAGGCCACGGCAAAATAATCGACCCCGAGTTTTTCCAGAAAAGGGGCAATGATCCGGGAGTCGTGCCCATAAGCAAATGCCTTGACCACCGCTATAAATTTTGTGCCGGGGCGGAGTGTGGATCTAAGAAATTCGTAGTTGTGCCGGAGAGCTCCCAGGTCTACTTCGAGCACGGTTTCTGCAACTTTTGTCATCTTTTGTGCGTTTAGAATGCTTCCGCGGAGTGTTGGCGGGTATTTTAACAGGTAAAGTGGTTTTTTAAGCCGGGCTCAGCCTGTGGAATTGCTCTCGTCCTTCTTAGGGAGTTCTTCCGGTTCCTTGACATCCATTTTACTGACTTTTTGCCGAAGCATGGCCTTGTAAAAAGCTGCGCGGCTCAGCGGCTCATATTCTTCCGTTTCTCCGAGCAGTACCAGTTTGTCGTCATTGGTTTTTCTGAAACTGTAATTGGCAAGATTTCCCGTCCTGGTACAGACGGCATGGACCTTGGTTACATATTCGGCAGTTGCCATAAGGGCAGGCATGGGGCCAAAGGGATTGCCCTTGAAATCCATATCCAGTCCGGCAACCACTACACGTATGCCTTTGTTGGCCAGATCATTGCATACGGTTACGATTTCGTCATCGAAAAACTGGGCTTCATCGATACCGACCACATCACATCCATCGGCAAGAATACGGATGTTAGCCGCAGCAGGAACAGGTGTAGAGCGTATTTCGTTGGCATCATGGGATACCACCATATCCTCACTGTGTCGCACATCGATAGAAGGTTTGAAGATCTCTACCTTCTGCCTGGCGATCTGTGCCCTTCGCAACCTGCGGATGAGTTCTTCGGTCTTTCCGGAAAACATGGATCCGCAAATAACCTCTATCCAGCCAAATTGTTCTTTATGATTAACCGTATTTTCGAGAAACATTTTGTATTTTTCAACTCGGAAACAAATATCAGGCCGCTGTTTGCGATATTCTGCAAATAACAGACAGGCTTCGTACATTTTTCCGACAGTAAGTAAAAACCTTGTTGTGAAACCAGGGAAATAAAAGCTGTATGTTCAGCACAAGGTTATAACCTTTGGTATAAAGCTTGTGTGAACTAAAGTAGCTTTTTTTCATTAAAATCCATGCAAAGCTAAGGAAAAAATGAAATCCCTTTCTGTCGAAAGACAAGCTTTTTGCAAATTGAGGATATCAGAATAATAAAGAATATATTTGTGTCTGTTCCCGGAAAAATTTATATTTTAATAGGAAGTAAGGGAATGAAGGGAGTGAAAATGAGTCCGGACAAACCTTGAATAAATAATAAAAATAAAGCAATGAGAAAGAAACTGGAATCTGAACTGGTGAGTATAGCCCATGACATCCTCAAGCTAAAGGGTAAGGAAGATCTGGCGGCACTCCAGGTGCAGGCGCAGAAAGTCTATGAGAAACTTACCTTGCTGAAGTTTGTCGAAGAACACTTCGGGGAAATACAACCCACTGCAGGAAAAAGTGAAGCCCTTCGCAAATTCGAACAGCTTGCCGGGGCGGTCATGGAAGAAAATACCCAGGTGCCCGAAAGTAATCCGCATAGCGAAGATATCATTATTCCCGGGATCGATACGATAAAGGATATGGTCGCAGAGATGCCGGAGGAAGAAACTCTCGATGATATTCTGGCAGATATCCTGCCCGACCCGGTGTTTGAAAAGCGGGATGCAGATGATGTCGTGCCGGTTATGGAAAAAACAGGGAGACCTAAAGTGTCTTCTATCAACGACAGGTTTAAAGAAGGTATCAGTGTGGGGCTCAACGATAAACTGGCGTTTATAAAACACCTTTTTAACGATAGTACGGAAGATTATAACCGGGTCATTTCCCAGATCAATACCATCGAAAGTGAGGACGAAGCCAAGAACTTTATCAGGCACATGATAAAGCCCGACTATAACAACTGGGAAGGTAAGGAGAAGTATGAAGAGCGTTTTATGTATATCCTTGAAAAAAAATATATCTAACACAGCCCCCTGATTTGTAATTCCGGCAGCGATGCCGGTAACTGAAAAGTATGGCTAAACTATATATCGTGCCTACGCCGATAGGTAACCTGGAAGATATGACTTTCAGGGCTGTAAAAATACTGAAGGAGGTCGATACCGTATTGGCCGAAGACACCCGGACCAGCGGAAAATTATTGAAGCATTTCGAAATTGTGACACCGTTGCAGAGTCACCACATGCACAATGAGCATAAAACCGTGCAGCATATCGTGCAGCGTATCGCAGGAGGTGAAGATATAGCTTTAATTTCCGATGCAGGAACACCTGCTATATCCGACCCGGGGTTTTTGCTTACCCGGGCATGTATAGAAAACGGCCTCGAGGTGGAGTGCCTGCCCGGAGCCACTGCTTTTGTTCCCGCTTTGGTGAACAGCGGGCTCCCTAACGATAAGTTTGTATTCGAAGGTTTTTTACCGGTAAAAAAAGGAAGGCAGACCCGCCTTAAAGTTCTTGCCGGAGAAACCCGCACGATGATATTTTATGAGTCGCCATACAAACTGGCAAAAACACTCGGAGATTTTGTAGAGGTATTCGGAGCAGACCGACCGGTGTCGGTGTCACGTGAACTCACCAAACTCTATGAAGAGAATATCCGCGGAACTGCCGAAGAAGTACTCCGGCATTTCGAAGAAAAACCGCCCAAAGGAGAGATCGTTATTATTGTGGGGGGAATGGTGAAATCAAGGGAAAAGGAATAGCTCTTTTGTCCGAAAGTACAGTTCGGAGATATTTTTGTCGCCGCTGTTTTTTATGCCAGGGTAGTAATCCACCATGTATTTCCGAAAGGATCGCGAAAGCCAGCGCTCCGGGTATTGTCATCTTCATCCAACGGAGACATAAGCGACTCACTGCCTGCATCCAGAGCATCATAATATGTTTTATCGGTGTCCGTAACATAGACATACATGCATCCGGGGATCGAAGGGCCGGCTTCAGTGGCTTCAGCGAGGAGGATGGTACAATCTCCTATTTTAACTTCCGAATGCTGGATCTTTTTATCTGTATTTAGAATCCGTACCATCTCCTGTCCCCTGAAGATCTTTTTTATAAATTCTACCAGGGCATCAGCCCGGGGAGTGAGCAGGTATGGCATAACCTGTTGATGGCCTGCAATTAATTTCATTCGTCTCATCGTTCGTCCTGTTTTGCTTGTCAGATAAGATTATCAACGTCGTTCCGCTTCGATTATTTTTCTGCCTGGAATAAACACCCCCGAATACCTCTCTTTTTGTTGCTGAAAATGATATTCATAGTATTTTTGTAAGCCAAAAACCCGCATTTTGTCAGGAACCCATATAAAAGATATCAAAAATAAAGTTTCATTCCGGTCGATCAATAAGCTGGCCATTCCCGCTATTATAGCAGGCATTGCCGAGCCGCTGATCTCACTTACCGATATTGCAATTATAGGGAATGTCGATGAAAATCCCGTGGAGGCCCTTGCAGCAGCGGGTATAGTAGGTTCTTTTCTCTCGGCGATCATATGGATCGTAGCCCAGACCAAAACGGCAATTTCCGCAATGGTTTCCCAGCATCTGGGGGCCAACCGGCTTCATGCCATTCGTACACTTGTTCCGCAGGCTATAGTTTTTAATATTTTGCTCAGTTTGCTTATCTACGTGAGTACATCGGTATTCGCGGAAATCATTTTCGGGGCCTATAATGCCGAAGGTCTCATGTTGCAATACAGTGTGGAGTATTACCGTATCCGGGCCATCGGATATCCGCTAACCCTGGTGACCTTTGCGTTGTTTGGGGTATTTCGGGGTTTGCAAAATACCTTGTGGGCGATGAAAGCCAGCCTTGCCGGGGCTGTAGTTAACATCGTGTTCGATTATATCCTGGTATATGGCATAGCAGGTGTGGTGCCTGCATACCACCTCAAAGGCGCTGCTTATGCCAGTTTGCTGGCGCAATTAGTGATGCTGTGCATGGCCCTGTATTTTTATTTCAGCAAAACGCCGTTCTCCTGGAAAGTCAGTTTGCATATAAATCCTCGTCTCCGGGGATTGCTCGCCATGAGTTTTAACCTGTTTATCCGTACAGCGGCACTTAACTTTGCAATTTACCTGGCCAATGCCTATGCCACGGACTATGGCAGAAATTACATTGCAGCCCAAAGTATGCTGATGAATATATGGCTGTTTTTTTCTTTTTTTATCGACGGATACGCTAATGCGGGAAATGCTATTTCGGGGAAACTTCTCGGTGCCCGTGATTATCGCAGGTTATGGTACCTGAGTGTGGATATATGCAAATATGCTATCGGAATAGCCGTAATACTCATGGTGGTTTGCGGGGTGTTCTATGATGCAATCGGCTTGTTATTTAGTAAAGATCCCATGGTCCTGGCCACGTTCGCTGCTGTGTTCTGGATGGTGCTTCTCATGCAGCCGGTCAATGCCGTAGCTTTTATGTTCGATGGGATCTTTAAAGGACTCGGAGAAGCCGCTTATCTCAGAAATGTACTTATTGCCGCTACGTTCCTTGGTTTTACGCCTACCCTTTTTATAACAGATTATTGGGGGTTGAAGCTGCATGGTGTCTGGATAGCTTTTATGGTGTGGATGCTGATCAGGGCCGGGGCCCTGATCATTAAATTCCGTAGAAAATATCTGAATGCAGTAGATTAATATTTGTAAATTCGTAGATCAACGCTATTCTTAAACTTTCTATGATGTCCACAACACGTCCTAACGGTAGCCTATACACCAAAACAGAGGGAAAAACTGCTATTGTCGAATTCGGTCATCCCGCAGGGAATTCATTTCCCTTGGAATTGCTGGAACGACTGGAAAAAGAGTTTGATACCCTTTCCGAAAACGAAGATATACGAGTAATTGTATTGAAAAGCGAAGGCGAAAAGGCATTTTGTGCAGGTGCGTCTTTTGATGAACTCCTTGCGGTCAGTGATGCGGAAGCAGGGAAGAAGTTCTTCGGTGGTTTTGCCGGGGTGATCAATGCCATGCGAAGATGTAAAAAACTTATCGTAGGGCGGGTTCACGGGAAGGTTGTAGGTGGAGGCGTAGGACTGGCGGCTGCCTGTGATTATGTCCTGGCTGCCGAAGCAGCTGCAATAAAACTATCCGAACTCTCTATAGGGATAGGTCCTTTTGTCATTGCTCCAGCGGTAGTGCGTAAAATGGGAAATGCAGCGCTGGCAGAACTGACATTGGCTCCGGATCAGTGGAAAAATGCGTACTGGGCCAAAGAAAAAGGACTGTATGCCCGTGTTTTTGATCGGGTGAGTGAGCTCGATAAAGAAGTGGCACTTTTCGCGGAGAAACTGTCGTCCTATAATCCGCAGGCACTTTTAGAAATGAAGAAAATATTATGGGAAGGAACAGATCAATGGGATGCACTGCTCAATTCTCGTGCGGAAATATCCGGGAGACTGGTGCTTTCCGAATTTACGCAGCAGGCCCTGGTGAAATTTAAAAAATAGAGGGGGAAGCCTTAGATTAAATTATCGTTTTTGAGGAGGTCGTAACCGATATAAAAGAAAAAAGGTTGCCTAACCACTGACAACCTTTTTTGCAGCCTTAATACGCTTTTTGAGCAATTAAAACTAACCTAACTAACTAAAACCTAAAACTAAAGCCTGTATATACGCCAAATGTATACGGTCGGAAACCGCCGTTGTCATTGGAGAATGTATTCCATTGATATTTGAACATGGGTTCCAGTTGCAACTGGAGTTTGTCGGATAGGAGATAATCTACTCCGAGTCCTACATTGGTGCTGAAATTGACATTGTTCACATTGTTGGCTTCACCAAGTTCTGTGGCAATCGCATCTGATTTGAGCAGAATCGTATTGTCCGTAAGGAATAAGGAACTTACCCCGCCTATCAGGTTGAGCCCGAATCTTTCGTTTAATATCCTGTACTTCAATTCCATCGGAACCTCAATATAGCCGAATTCCTGTTGCATGGCGCCTTCCTGTGGGGCAAGGCTTGTTGTAACTTCTTGCTTCCCCGGCATAGCGGGGTCTGCAGGGCTATTGGCTACATACAGCCCGGAAGCCCTTTCGGATTGTCGGGCGTAATTAATGTTACTAAGCGACCTGGCCTCGAAATTCGGAGCAAAAGAAATGTCGTTGGTGTCATAGCCGTAATTGACCTTGTTGATACCGGAACGTAAACTCAACCTGTCGTTGACCTGGTAGGCGACATTAACCCCGTAGCTGAGGTTGACCTTCCCGGATTTGGAATTGCTTTTGAATTCCGGATCGATTGGCGATCCGCTACTGATCGAATTATAATACACGGGAGCGATATTTGGATTTAAGCTCCATTTTTTGTGCTCCCCGTCTCCCGATGCCAGTTCTTTTTCGCGTTCTGCTTCATTCTCCATTTCGGCAATCGCTTCAAGCAGGGATTTTTTATTTTCTTCCTCTTTATTACGGATATCTTTTTGCTCCTTTTCCGCAACGCTGATTGTGTTGTTGTTCTGCCCGGTTACGTGGTTCGGGTGTTCGGCCACAGTGCTTTTTTGCGATGCGATAACCTGTCCGGAAGTGCTATTATCCGGATTGTGCTGTGTCGTAGGGTTACCATTTTCTACCAGCTTCTCATTTTCCTGAGTATGATGAGAAGGGGTGGTTTGTCGTACGGCTATTCCCGTTTCATTTTTGGAAGTGCTGTATTGTTGTGTTTTCGTATTGCCTGCTTTAGCCTGGCTGTTGTTATTTTGTAAAGTTGTTCCGGCTGTATTATCCGATGTGTCCGGAGAGGCTGTGAAGCGTTCGGTAGTGGTGACCGGGTTGCTTTTTTCTTTCTCTTCCCGGGTATTATTGTCCGGATTGGATATGTATTCTTCTGCAGACCTGGTGGCTTCGTCGCCCGGCCGTGTTTTTTGTTCCGGGTGTTCCCGGGTAATTTTTTCAAGCGGATCCATGTCGGGCGATTCCGGATCTGTAAATACCAGGTTAAAGCCTATGGACAATAGCAGGGCTATAGTGGCGGCTATACCTCCCAAACGCCACCAAAAGAAAGGGATAGTCCTTCCGTCTTTTTTCGGGGCTTCGGCAGGAAGGGTTGAAGGTGCATTGAGCTTGGCTTCGATTCCGGACCATAAATCCTTCTCCGGAAAAGCTTCAAAATCCTTGAATTTTTCCTGGAAAAGTCTGTCTATGTTTTTTTTGTCGCCCATTAATTTATAGTGACTTCACTTTTTTTTTATTTAGATCCTCTTCGATATAAGATTTGAGGATCGTTCTTGATCTGGATAGATTGGATTTGGATGTGCCTTCGGAAACGCCCAGCATTTCGGAAATTTCCTTGTGCGAGTATCCGTCCAATACGTATAAGTTAAAGGTTAACCTGTATTTATCCGGAAGCTTTTGTATAAGGCTGAGGAGATAATCGAGACTGATATCTTCTTCCTCGATCTCCACTTCTATTTCGTCTTCAATGTCATCCGGGACAATATTAAACACCTTTTCTTTCCTGTACTTCTGAAGGACCGTATTTACGGTTACTCTGCGAATCCATCCTTCAAAAGAACCTTTGAAATGATACTTGCCGATCTTGTCAAATATGGCCAAAAAGCTATCCTGCAGATTATCTTCCGCCTCTGTCTGGTTACGGGAATATTTAAGGCAAATGCTGTATAATTTACTGCTGAATAAGCGGTATAACTGCTCTTGCGCTTTTCTATCCCGATCCTTGCACCGGTTTATGAGTTCCTCTAAACTCACTTATATAGTCTGCGTTAGTTTTGGTTCCCTTGTCAAAATCGGAATGGATTGAACATGTGATCTGATGTTATTTCATTTTTCCGGATGAAGAAATTGATGTGTTTCCTGTCCGATAATCTTTCCGTACATCCGGAAAAATGAGGCTATGCCTTCCTGTATTCCTTTTTTCTTTAAAGGTACTGGTTAATTCGGTTATGGTTCCGGTGGTGGGTTATTCTTCTTCTTTTACCGGGATGTCCCTGGTTATAAAAGTGTACTCACCCTCACTGTCTACACCGGTAATAAAGCGAAGCTGGTAAGGTTGCTTGTATCTCACTTCAATGGCAAACTTGTGTTCTCTGGTTACGGACTGCGCGCCTTCGCATTCTTCGCCGGTCTGTGCCTGTGCTACGGCCCAGAAGGTTCTTCGCTGTATAGTGTCTCCGGTTTGCGTATCATTGCTGAAATCAATACCTATAAATTCATGACATGCACCTGGGATTGAGTATCGTATGGTGATAGAGTCTGTTTTGTTATACACAAGAGTATCGGGAGTCACTGCACTTGAAATGGGGAGTGTGGTGTAGTAAAAGTTTGCGCCATCATCATTCAAGCATCCGGATAAAGACAGTACTAAGGTTAAAAATACTGCGGCAATACTTACTTTTTTCATACTAATTCTGTTTAATTTTTAGGAGGTTTATAATTAAAAGCTTGTTTATTATTTCTGTCGCTATTTACTTCTCTTAGTATAAAACACCTTTTTGAGGTGTATTATTCAACAAAAAGATGCATGGTTTTATATTAGGTTGCGTTAGAGATAAAAAAAATCCTGCTTCTTTTAGGATAGCAGGATTTTTTAAGTATTATGAGTTATCGGAATATTTATTCCTTGATAGCTTTTAAAGCCTCTTTGATTTTGTTCTCCAGTTCTTCGAGAAGCTCCGGATTGTCTTCCAGGAGTAGTTTTACTGCATCTCTTCCCTGTCCCAGTTTGGTGTCGCCATAACTAAACCAGGAGCCACTCTTTTTAATGATCTCATATTCTACGCCGAGGTCGAGAATCTCACCTACACGGGAAATCCCTTCGCCGTACATGATATCAAATTCAGCAGCCTTAAACGGAGGAGCTACTTTGTTTTTAACTACTTTGACCTTTGTCTTGTTTCCGGCAACATCTCCGTTACTGTCTTTTATCTGTGTGGAACGGCGTATATCGAGGCGTACGGAAGCATAGAATTTCAGGGCATTACCCCCGGTAGTCGTTTCCGGGTTACCAAACATTACACCGATCTTTTCTCTGAGCTGGTTAATGAAGATAACGGTACATTTGGTTTTGCTGATACTGGCGGTAAGCTTTCGCAGTGCCTGTGACATCAACCGGGCGTGAAGTCCCATTTTGGAATCTCCCATTTCTCCTTCGATCTCACTTTTAGGTGTCAGTGCGGCAACCGAGTCGACGATGACAATATCGATAGCTCCGGAGCGGATAAGGTTGTCTGCGATTTCCAGGGCCTGTTCTCCGTGATCGGGCTGGGAAATAATGAGATTGTCCACATCAACACCGAGTTTTTTGGCATAAAAACGGTCGAATGCGTGTTCTGCATCTATAAAAGCAGCAATACCTCCTCCTTTTTGTGCTTCGGCTATAGCGTGTAAGGTCAGTGTGGTTTTACCCGAGGATTCCGGTCCGTATATTTCGACAACTCTTCCCTTGGGGTATCCACCTACTCCCAGGGCGATATCCAGGCCGATAGATCCGGTGGGGATAACCTCTACATTGTCGACCACATTGTCTCCCATTTTCATCACCGTGCCTTTCCCGTAAGTCTTATCCAGCTTATCCAGGGTAAGCTTAAGGGCTTTTAATTTTGCGTCTTTCTCTGAGCTCATTACTGCGTTTTTTCTAAAAAATAATCCGTGCTAAAGTACCATTTCTTTTTCAGAGTGGCAACGGGTCTTTTACTCTTGTTGATCAGGTAGGGAAGCTTTATACGGTGTTGAAAGCAGAAAACAGGCTATATGGGCGGACTTTTGTGATACCGGTTAAAAATATTACTTTTGCAAAAAATATCCGAATTCTTTAACCTTAATTAAATTAGTATAGCATGCAACTGTACAATACCTTAAGCGCTAAAGAGAGGGCGGAACTTATCGAAAAGGCAGGCAAAGACCGTCTTACGCTCTCTTTTTATCAATATCACCATATTAAAAACCCGCCGATATTCCGGGATCATCTCTTCGTTACGTGGAACGACATGGAGGTGTTGGGACGTATTTATATCGCAAAAGAAGGGATAAATGCGCAGCTTTCCGTTCCTGCAGATAATTTCCGGGCATTCAAAGAACATCTGGACAGTATTACTTTCCTGGAAAATGTTCGTCTCAATATTGCCGTAGAACAGGATAACAAGTCCTTCCTGAAACTGAAGGTGAAAGTCAGGGGTAAGATCGTTGCGGATGGTCTTGACGATGATACTTTTGATGTTACCGATAAGGGTACACATGTCGATGCGGTAAGATTTAACGAGCTGATCGAAGATCCGGATACTATCCTGGTGGATATGCGTAACCATTACGAAAGTGAGATCGGGCATTTCAAGAATGCCGTAACTCCCGATGTAGATACGTTCCGTGACTCTCTTCCCATTATAGAAGATGACCTTAAGGCGCATAAGGAAGATAAAAAACTGGTGATGTATTGTACAGGAGGGATCCGTTGCGAGAAAGCCAGCGCTTATTTTAAACACAAGGGTTTCAAAGATGTTTATCAGCTTGAAGGAGGGATCATCGAATACACCCGGCAGGTAAACGATAAAGGGCTGGAAAATAAATTTATAGGGAAGAATTTCGTGTTTGACGAGCGTCGTTCGGAACGTATATCCGAAGATATTATAGCCCATTGTCATCAATGCGGGAAGCCCTGCGATACTCATGTGAATTGTGCCAATGAAGCATGTCATCTGTTATTTATACAATGTGACGAATGTGCGGCAAAAATGAACAACTGTTGTTCGGATGCCTGTAAGGAGGTTGTGGCCCTGCCTTACGAAGAGCAGAAGGCCTTGCGTAAAGGAAAATACAAGAGTAATAACATCTTTAAAAAAGGCAGGTCAGCGGTGCTTAAATTCAAATCCTGACCTGTCGGACCGTGTTGAAAATACCGGTTTTCGGGGACCGGCAAAACCACAACGTTCGCAAACCCGGTAAATAAAAAAATGTATCTTTACATTTTGTAAGGCATACATGTGCTTTACCGTACGACAAATTGAATTATGAACCTTTTTCTGTGTTTTTCACGTTTTTTTGTGAGTAATACAGTTACAATATAGAGGAAATATGGGATGTAGCAGTTGTTCAACCGGCAAGGATGGGCAGCCAAGGGGATGTAAGAATAATGGTACATGCGGGACCGATGGTTGTAATAAGCTTACCGTTTTTGATTGGCTTTCCAATATGTCACTTCCCGCAGGTCAGGAACCTTTTGACTGTGTGGAAGTCCGATTTAAAAACAGCAGAAAAGAGTTTTTTCGAAATACAGAAAACCTGTCGCTTTCTATCGGTGATGTCGTGGCAACGGAAGCAACTTCCGGTCATGACGTGGGCATCGTAACGCTTACCGGCGAACTGGTAAGAGTGCAGATGAAGCGAAAAAAAACAGACTGTAAAGACCAGAATCTCCCCAAAATATACCGGAAAGCTTCCCAGCGCGATATCGATGTTTGGATTGGAGTCCGTGATAAGGAGGAAGAAGTCAAAAAAAGGTCAAGAGAGCTTGCTATTGCCCTCGGATTACAGATGAAAATTTCCGATATCGAATATCAGGGAGATGGCTCCAAGGCTACTTTTTATTATACCGCAGAAGAACGTGTGGATTTCCGCCAACTTATAAAAGATATGGCCAGGGCATTCAATGTGCGTATCGAGATGCGCCAGATAGGGTTTCGCCAGGAAGCTTCGAGGCTCGGAGGCATTGGTTCCTGCGGAAGAGAACTATGCTGCTCTACATGGCTCACGGATTTCCGTTCGGTAAATACGTCATCGGCCAGGTATCAGCAATTGTCGCTTAATCCTCAGAAACTGGCAGGACAATGCGGAAAACTCAAATGTTGCCTCAATTACGAACTGGACGCCTACCTGGATGCGCTTCGGGATTTTCCGAAGGCCGATGTTAAGCTGCATACCAAGAAAGGCCGTGCCGCTTGTCAGAAGATCGATATCTTCAAAGGTTTTCTGTGGTATGCCTACGAAGAGAACAGTGCCAACTGGCATAAACTCATGCTGGACCAGGTTTTGGAGATTATCGAGAAGAACCAGAAGGACATCCGCGTAGAGAGTCTGGAGGATTATGCGTCAGAAATTGCAGAAGAAGATACTAAACGGGAGTTTGAAAACGTTGTAGGACAAGACAGTCTTACGAGATTTGATCAGCCTAAGAAGAAACGAAAGAGCAAAAGCCGGAAAAAGAGGCCCGCTAAGAGGACTGCCAAGAAAAGGGAGTAAGTGGAATAACCGGGTGGCTTTAGGCAGCGCAATCGCATTAAAGAGACGATGACAACAGAAAACCGTTAATTTTAAAAATGGGTAATATCTTCAGATTGTTTTTTGGTCTGGGCATACTGCTGTTATGGTCATGTGATCACGGTAGTGTGTATTCCGGCTATCAGTCGGTAAACGATTCCTGGGAAAAAGGACAAAGCGTAGATTTTACTTTTCAGTCCCCCGATACCCTGAAAGCCTACAATATGTTTATCAATTTGCGGAATGATAACGATTATCCTTTCAGCAATCTTTTCCTTATTGTAAAACTGAATTTTCCGGATGGCAGGATTATTGCTGACACTCTCCAATACGAGATGGCCAAGCCGGATGGAGAGTGGTTGGGAAGTGGGTTTACCGATTTGAAGGAGAATAAGTTATGGTATAAGGAGAATGTTGTTTTTCCCGTGTCCGGGACGTATACGGTAGGCATAGAGCATGCGATGCGAAAGGTCGGGGAAGAACAGGGTATAGCGGATCTCAAAGGAATAACCGATGTAGGTCTGGAGATTGAAAAGGTAAATAAAGAATAATATCATACCGGTTTTTTTCGGTATATCAACATCCAATTAACAGAATAAAAATGGGAAAGACTCCTGTAAAGAAAGAGAAGAAACAAGGCTTCGGTAGGTATATAAAGTGGTTTTGGGGATTGTTTTTCGGAGGTGTTCTCCTCGTCGTATTGTTATTCCTGCTCGCTTCATGGGGAGCTTTCGGAACCATGCCCACTTTCGAAATCCTGGAAAATCCGCAGACAAATCTCGCTACTGAAATCATTTCCTCGGATGGAAAAACGCTCGGAAAATATTATCTCAACGATAACAGGACCCCGGTGGCGTACGACGAACTCCCGGATCACCTGGTAAAGGCATTGGTAGCTACGGAGGATGAGCGCTTTTACGAGCACTCCGGAATTGATGCGCAGGGAACTTTACGGGCAGTAGTATTTCTCGGTAGAAAAGGAGGGGCGAGTACCATAACCCAGCAGTTGGCAAAACAACTGTTTACAGAGCAGGTGGCTAATAATATCGTAGCGCGTGTGATCCAGAAAATAAAGGAATGGGTTATCGCGATCCGTTTGGAAAGGCAATATACCAAAGAAGAGATTATAAGCATGTATCTCAATATCTACGATTTCGGGTACAGGGCAGACGGGATCCGATCTGCTTCGAGGATTTATTTTGGCAAAGAACCCAGGGATCTCAAAACAGAAGAATCTGCTATGCTGGTGGGGATGCTGAAGAACTCTTCCCTGTTTAACCCGCTGAAACGTGAAGAGCTTACCTGGAACCGGCGCAATGTGGTGTTGCGGCAAATGGAGAAAAACGATTTTCTTACGAAAGAAGTTAAAGATTCCCTGCAACAATTGCCTATAAAACTTAATTTCTCGGCAGAAAGTCATAGGGAAGGTCTCGCAACATATTTCAGGATGTATCTTCAGAACTTTCTGAAAAAATGGACAGAAGATTCCAAAAACCGCAAGCCTAACGGAGATAAGTATAATATTTACCTGGACGGGCTGAAGGTTTACACCACTATAGACTCCAGAATGCAACGGTATGCGGAAGAAGCCGTTTCCGAACACATGAAAAAACTACAGGCCGAGTTTTTCCATCAGAATACTCCCGACAGGAACAAGACAGCGCCTTTTCTGGGGCTTAATCAGGAAGAGATAGATGCTACGATGGAACGTGCCATGAAGCAGTCGGATCGTTGGCGTAAGATGCGTGACAAGCTGGGTAAATCCGAGAAGGAGATCCGGGCTTCGTTTAAGGAAAAAGCAGAAATGACTGTGTTTACCTGGGACGGTGAAAAGGATACGATCATGACGCCGATGGACTCTATCCGGTATTACAAGTTTTTCCTTCGTACGGGGATGATGTCCATGGAGCCGCAGACGGGGCATGTTAGAGCCTGGGTGGGCGGAATAAACTACAAGCATTTTCAGTACGATCAGGTAAAACAAGGAGCCCGCCAGTCGGGATCTACATTCAAGCCTTTTGTGTATGCTACGGCCATAGACCAGTTGCACATGTCGCCCTGTGATAAACTGCCGGATGTTCAACATTGTATAGAAGCTAATAAGTACGGTAATCTTACGCCGTGGTGCCCTAAGAATTCCAACGGAAAGTATACCGGTAAAATGATGACGCTTAAAGAAGCGCTGGCTAATTCCGTCAATACCATTACAGCTACACTGATAGATAAGGTGGGGCCCGTTCCCGTGACACAGTTGGTGAGAAGTCTGGGGATAGAGTCCGATATTCCCCCGGTACCTTCTATTGCCCTCGGAACTCCGGATTTTACCGTGTATGAGATGGTAGGAGCATATAGTACATTTGCCAACCAGGGGGTTTACGTAAAACCTGTCATGATAAACCGTATCGAGGATAAGAACGGTACCGTGCTGTTTGAGTCTGTCCCGGAGACCAAAGACGTGATGAGTGAAGAAGTGGCCTATACTACGGTAAAACTTATGGAAGGCGTTACCGAATCCGGTTCGGGTGCGAGATTGCGCAATAAATGGGCCGTAAATAATACGTTGTACAAAGAAGTAATCACGGGATATCCCTATGAATTTACCAACCCTATTGCAGGAAAAACAGGAACTACGCAAAACCAGAGTGACGGATGGTTTATGGGGATGGTTCCCAACCTGGTGACCGGAGTATGGGTAGGTGGAGAAGACAGGGCCGTGCATTTCAGGAGCATTACATACGGACAGGGAGCGACTATGGCTTTGCCGATATGGGGATTATACATGCGTAAATGCTACAAGGATAAAGAGCTCGGTATTTCTACCGAAGATTTCAGGAAGCCGGAAAACCTTTCTATCGAAATCGACTGTTCTAAAGTGAGTGAAGAACACACTCCGGAAGAACTGAATTTCGAAGAGATCGATTTTTAATTCCTGTTTTTACATATTCAAAATTTAAATCCTTCGTTTTCTCTTATTTGTTGAAAAATTCGTATTTTTCCAATAAAAAATTACGGAATGATAAATAAGAGGGTAGCTTCGGTAACCGAGGCTCTGCAAGGTGTCCGTGATGGGATGACTTTTATGCTGGGTGGGTTCGGTTTGTGCGGAATTCCCGAAAACAGTATAGCAGAGCTGGTAAGGCTGGGTGTTAAGGATCTTACCTGTATTTCCAATAATGCCGGGGTAGATGATTTTGGTCTCGGATTATTGCTTCATAAGCGTCAGATCAGGAAGATGATATCTTCCTATGTGGGGGAAAACGAAGAGTTCGAAAGACAGATGCTAAACGGGGAACTCGAGGTAGAACTCACCCCCCAGGGGACACTTGCTGAAAAATGCCGTGCGGCTCAGGCAGGCATTCCCGCATTTTTTACTCCTGCCGGATATGGTACCGAAGTGGCCGAAGGAAAGGAAACCCGTGAATTCAACGGAAAAATGTATGTCATGGAAGAAGCTTTCCGGGCCGATTATGCTATCGTAAAAGCCTGGAAAGGAGATGAAGCCGGAAACCTGGTTTTTAAGGGGACTGCAAGAAATTTTAATCCCTGTATGTGCGGTGCCGCTGCCATTACGGTGGCTGAAGTGGAAGAACTGGTGCCTGTGGGAGAACTGGAGCCTGACCAGGTGCATATTCCCGGAATATTTGTACAACGGATCTTCCGTGGAGAGCATTACGAAAAGAGGATCGAGCAACGAACCGTTCGGAAACGATAACTCATAAACTTCAATCACCTGTTATGTTGGATAAAGACGGTATCGCAAGACGAATTGCAAAAGAAGTAAAAGACGGATATTATGTAAATCTGGGGATCGGAATTCCGACCCTTGTAGCCAATTATGTGCCTGATGGTATAGATGTGGAGTTTCAGAGTGAGAATGGTGTGCTCGGAATGGGGCCTTTTCCTTATGAAGGAGATGAAGATGCGGATATTATTAATGCCGGGAAGCAGACGATAACAACGTTACCCGGTGCATCTTTTTTCGATTCGTCCCTGAGTTTTGCCATGATAAGAGGGCAGCACGTACACCTTACTATTCTCGGGGCTATGGAGGTTGCGGATAACGGCGATATCGCCAATTGGAAGATTCCGGGGAAAATGGTAAAAGGAATGGGAGGAGCCATGGATCTGGTTGCTTCTGCCGAGAATATTATCGTGGCCATGATGCATACCAATAAAGCTGGGGAATCCAAATTGCTCAGTGCATGTACGCTGCCGCTTACCGGGGTAGGCTGTGTTAAGAAAATTGTGACCAATATGGCCGTGCTCGAAGTTACGGACAAAGGTTTTAAATTATTGGAACGTGCACCCGGGGTGTCCGTAGAGGAAATTAAAAACGCGACTGCAGGAAGGCTTGTCGTTGAGGGAGATATTCCGGAAATGATTCTCTAAACTAATCTTCGGAGCCGTATGGTGTTTCGGCTCCGTATCATATTCTTTCTGCTTATCCGAAAAGATCGGAAATGACATCTTCTATTTTCGAGACGAGGGCTATCCGGATGTTGCTGTTCTTCACAGCAACTTTATTTTGTCCGGAGATAAAAATAGTGGAAAATCCAAGTTTTTCGGCTTCCAGGATACGCTGGTCTACCCGTTGTATCGGGCGGATCTCCCCGGCAAGCCCTATTTCGGCGGCAAAACACGCATCTTTCGGGATGGCAATGTCTTCATTGCTCGACAATACCGCAGCTACTACGGCGAGGTCAATAGCGGGGTCATCTACAGAGATCCCTCCGGTGACATTCAGGAAAACGTCTTTTGCTCCGAGGCGGAATCCGGCCCGTTTTTCGAGGACTGCCAGCAGCATGTTGAGCCGTTTAACGTTATATCCGGTGGTGCTGCGCTGTGGAGTTCCGTAAACCGCCGTACTTACCAGTGCCTGTATTTCTATCATTAGCGGGCGGATTCCTTCCAGGGTGGCTGAAATGGCCGTTCCGCTGAGGGCATCCTTACTTTGGGAAATAAGTATTTCCGATGGGTTTGTCACTTCCCGTAGCCCGTCGCCAAGCATTTCGTAAATTCCCAGTTCTGCTGTAGAGCCGAAACGGTTTTTCAGGGCGCGTAGTATACGGTAAACGTAGTTTCGGTCCCCTTCAAACTGCAATACCGTGTCTACCATGTGTTCCAGGATCTTTGGGCCGGCAATATTGCCTTCTTTGGTGATATGGCCTATAAGGATCACAGGAGTATCCGTCTCTTTGGCAAACTTGATCAGTTCTGCCGTGCATTCCCGTATCTGGGAAATGCTCCCGGCGGAAGATTCGATATAGTCGGAGTGCAGGGTCTGTATCGAGTCAATAATGAGGATATCCGGATCCGTGCTTTCGATTTGCTTAAAGATATTCTGGGTCTTGGTTTCGGTCAGTACATAGCAATGCTCACTGCCCGGATTAATACGTTCTGCCCTCATTTTTATCTGAGACTGGCTTTCTTCACCCGACACGTAGAGTGTTTTGTAAGGAAGCTGCAGGGCAATTTGCAACAGCAGCGTACTTTTTCCAATGCCGGGCTCCCCGCCCAGGAGGATGACAGAACCTGGTACGATCCCCCCTCCGAGTACCCGGTTGAACTCATGATCTCCGGAAGACATCCTGTGCTCTTCCGTTCTTGTGATCTCATGTATTTTGAGGGGTCTGGAGGTTTTTTTTTGTCCCGAACCCGATGTTCCCTGTTTCCAGGAACTCTTTTCTTCCTTCTGTATAACTTCCTCGACTATGGTGTTCCACTCGCGGCAAGACGTACATTGCCCCTGCCATTTGGCATATTGGGCCCCGCAGTTCTGACAAAAATAGGAGGTTTTTACTTTGGCCATATTATAGAGTTCGGATACGATGTTTTTTCCCGGTCTAAAATAGGCATTATTTTCTGATCGAAGACAGGTTTAGTAGTTAATGGCTTCAATCCTTTCCATGATAAGGTCTTTGTGGATAAAGTCAATTTCCTTCATCCCGAATGCTTTTTTATACGCCCTGGTGGCTTTTTTGGTATCCCCTGTTTTTTCGAGGTATTCTGCCTCAAAGTAATATCCGAGCATCGTGTCCGGATATTCTTTTTTAGCCAGCTCGCTCAACTGTTCGAGGGATGTCATATCTTCTTTCTTCAGGCATCCTGCATATATGGCCATAATATCGTTGATACTTACCGGTTTCCGAAATCCGAAAAGGTCTTCTGCCCTTTTGTATTTAGTGTCGAGATACTCATATACCGGATTTTCCGAAGTGAGAATATTGTTTTTGTATTCGTATGGTGTTATAGGCCTGTAGATGGCAAAAATATTGTTGAGCGCACGGGGAATAGCACAGGATGCGGCTGCATGGCCGTCTGTATTCTCAAAACTGTCAAAAAAATAAAAGACGTGCTCGTTCTTTACTTTTTTCATCGAAGTGTTCAGGTCGTGAATGCGTTCTACCTGGTTTTTGTCTGCGTCTTCTCCCGTAGCCAGGTAATAAAACTTGGTAGAAGAAAGTGCGGCTAACCGGTCGGGAATTCTTTTTTCGAGAAGGGGAGCAAATTCCGGTTGTATGTCGATATAAGCATCAAAAATAGGTTGGTCTTTAAACATAAAATAATTGATGAAATTTCCGGAGAAAAGATGTCCGGCAATCATTTTAAAGTTGGCCAGGTTGTATTTGTCGGCAATAGCAGGAAGCAGTTCTCCGCCGATAAACTCAAAAAAGTCGGCCCCCTTACCGGCCGGAAACCCGTTTTCGGCATCATATATGCAGTCTTTGTCCGATTGTCCTTTCTGGTCAATACCCAGAACTATGCTTTCCGGCATCTGGTCGTTGGAAGCATAAAACCTGGCATTGGTCACCACAAGATCAAAGAGATAGTCTGCGTCCAGAACCACAATCAAGGGATAGGCCCGGTCGTCGGTATAGTTTTCCGGAACATACAGACGTATGTTGCGGGTTTCTTCAAGGATTTCCGAATCGAAGGAGATTTCCCTGGACTGGGAATACGCGTAGACTGACGAAAGCAGCCCGAGCAGGATATGACACAACGATTTCATGGCTCTAAAGGTGTATTTTTGGGTTTGATTGACTATGCTTGTAACAGGGTCAAGGCTGTCTTTTTGATCTGTAATGATTTGAATCCTGGGGGATTGGACTGTAGAGCCAAGATAGCAATTATTACAATAATCTCAAATCGCGAATACGTTTTTTAACGAAAAGAAAATACGGGCTTCAGCGGGTCCTGTTGTACCAGGGGAGCAGAAGAAAAGAAACAAGCCCGAGGAATACGATGACTGCGGTCTGTGATAGCCAGACGATCCATCCGAAAGAAGTACCTACGGTGTAGTCTACGCCGTAAAGCAATATGGCCTCAGCAATTAGGAAAGGGTATGTACCGAAGCCTCCGTTGGTGAAGGCAATCGTAAAGGAGCCGACAACGAAAAGAGAAAGTGCCTGTGAGAATGTGATCGCTTTTGTTTCGGGAAAAGCGAAAATACAGATGTAAAACATGAGTACATACATGATCCAGATGAAAAGGGTGTGGCCGATAAAAGCCCATTTTTTCTTCATGGAAAGTATGCTTAGTATTCCGTCTTTAAGACCGTGAACAAAATTTCTGATTCTGATCCCGAAAGCCGACCGGGTACGCTTGAGGTAGATCCAGAACAACAGCATAACCAATATGCCTGCAATGCCGAGCAGAATAAGCTTTCCGGTATTGATATGGTGTGTGTCCATAAGCCCCCAAAGCGTATCGAACTGGAGGGAAAGAGCTATAAATAGGATACAGACCGATATGAAAAGGTCCGCGATCCTTTCGGCTACGATGGTGCCGAAAGCTTTTTCAAAAGGGACGTTGTCGTATTTTGTAATGACCAGTGCTCTTGAAACTTCCCCCGATCGGGGAATTGCAAAATTGAGAAGGTACCCTATGCTTACGGCCATGAAGCTATTGGCCAACCGGGCCCGGTGGCCGAGCGGTTCCAGCAGGTAATTCCACCGGTAGGCTCTCGAAAAATGGCTTAGCGCTCCGAAAATCATAGAAATCCAGATGTAGAGGTAGTCTGCTTTGAGGAAATTATCCTTGAGCTGGTCGAGTTGCTCCGGGGTAAACTTGGTATACGTGTACCAGATCAGGAACAACCCCAGTGCAAGGGGGAGGACTATCTGAATAATCTTGGATAATTTCTTTTTCACTGCGAATCTGCCGAAAATAGGTGTAGGGTTAATGCTGCCTCTGACAAAAGGGATCTATTGCAGCGAATTGTCTTTTTCATTCGGGAAAACCAAGGAAGGTTTGAAAGATTTGGCTTCTTCGAAATCCATAATGCCGTATGATATAATGATGATAATGTCTCCTTTCTGTACTTTCCTGGCGGCAGGACCGTTCAGTGTGATTTCTCCACTGCCCCTGTTTCCTTTGATGATGTAGGTTTCCAGGCGTTCCCCGTTATTAATATTTACGATCTGTACCTTTTCTCCTTCGATCATGTTGGCAGCTTCCATCAGGGCTTCATCTATGGTGATACTACCTATGTAATTGAGTTCCGCTCCGGTGACCGTAACCCTGTGTATTTTTGATTTTACTACTTCTATCTGCATGTTGCAAAGGTAATTATAAATTGGGAGTTAAATGTTAACTGATGTTAAAGCGAATACGTGGTGTGTTGTGACTGTGTATTAATTCAGAGCGATATTATCTATCAGGCGTACTTCTCCGGCATACACGGCGATAAAAGCCCTGTATTTCCGGCCACTTTCCTTCTGCCTGGCCGGGATCAATGTGTCTGCATTTGCTATTTCTATGTATTCGAGCCGGAATTTCGGGTGTTCGTTTACTTTGTCCGATATCCATGTCTTGATATCCTGTACACTTTTCGTGCCAAATTGAGCTCTCGAGGTTTTCAGGATTTCATAAATGAATCCGGCCTCGTTTCTGAGATCATCGGGCAGACGTTCGTTGCGGGAGCTCATGGCTAATCCGTTTTCTTCTCTTTTGATAGGGCAACCGTGAATACTGACAGGCAACTTATGTTTTTTGACCAGTGTCCGGATGATTTGTAATTGCTGGTAATCTTTTTCTCCGAAATAGGCGTGATCCGGTTCTATAATTTCAAAGAGACGCTTTACGACGGTGCCCACACCATCAAAGTGTCCCTGCCGGAACCTGCCTTCCATCTGAAATTCCAGACCGTCGAAATCAAAAGAAGAAGAAGAGATGTCATCAGTATATATTTCCGCCACATCAGGTGCAAAGATCATAATTGTCGGATGCACGGTATGTAAAAGCGAAATATCCCTATCCAGATCTCTGGGATATTTGCTGAGATCGTCCTTGTTGTCAAACTGTGTAGGATTGACAAAAATACTGACTACTACAATATCATTTTCTGCGGCAGCTTGCCCGACCAGTGATAAATGCCCCTGGTGAAGAGCTCCCATTGTTGGGACAAGACCGATGGTCTTTCCCTGATTTTTTAAAGAGTGTAGCTCCTTGCGAAGCGATGCTCTTTCGTGGAATATATCCATGAGTTAATGAATTAACAGCCTGCAAAGCTATATATTTTCGTGGAATTGCATGCCTTTACCGCGGGATATTCCCTTAAAACCTTATCAGTGAGGCCGGAAAGGCTTATTTTTTTTCAGGGAAAGATACGCTTTTCGAGGCTTGTCTTCGTATGGGAATAATGATTTTACAGGCAATAGAGTGTGTCGGACTGAGTGCGTTAGGCATATTTTTTGTATTTTTGCATGCTTTGGGAGTTTTTCGGGGAAAATTGAACAGCTTCCGGTAGAAAAGTTTTATAGTAAACAAAACGAATTTATGACTGATAAAAAAGTGTTATTTGTCGCTTCCGAAATGATACCATACCTGCCGGAGAACGAGGTGTCCTCACTGGCATACGAGAATCCCAGAATGGTGAATGACAGGGGCGGGCAAATACGAATTTTTATGCCTCGCTTTGGGAATATCAATGAGAGAAGGCACCAGCTTCACGAAGTAATACGCCTCTCCGGAATGAATCTGGTGATTAATGACATGGATATGCCGCTTATCATCAAGGTTGCATCTATACCTAAAGAAAGAATACAGGTTTATTTCATAGATAACGAGGAATACTTTAAACGTAAGGCTACTTTTTCCGATGAGGATGGTAATCTCTTCCCGGATAATGATGAAAGGGCTATATTTTTTGCCAAAGGCGTGGTAGAAACAGTGAAGAAACTCAATTGGTCTCCCGACATTATTCATGTGCACGGATGGATGGCAAGCATGCTCCCTCTATATCTTAAGAAATACTATGCGGATGAGCCTTTGTTTGCCGATAGCAAAATAGTGACTTCGGTGTACAACAAAGATTTTGAAGGTACGTTAGATAAGCAAATGATAGAGAAAGTGAAATTCGACGGCATTGCAGAAGAAGACGTAAAGTCGTTGGGAAATCCCGATTTCTCAGGGGTACTCAAGGTGGCTATCGACAATTCCGATGCAGTGGTAGTCGCTTCGGATACCATACCGGCAGATTTGGATGAGTACCTGAAAAGCGTAGATAAACCCGTGTTGCCTTACGTGTCTATCTACGAATTTGAAGATGTCTATGAGCAATTTTACGAAACAAAGGTTTTAGGTTAAATCTGGGCTGATAGGATAATGACGGGTTTTGTGGTCGTGCCTGGCATTTTTGGTATATGGAATAGCAAGGAAGGTCAGAGAGCAGTCATTGGTTTTTAGTCCGAATAAAATTAAAAGACAGAATGAAGAAAGTGAACTTTCATTTACATAAAGCAATACTGCTCATGGGCGGCATTGCTTTTTTTACTTCTTGTAGCGACGATGTTACGACCATAGGAACGGATATTATAGGCGATGGCAATTTTGAAACCGAAAAAGCCGAGTTCGAAGTCTATGCCTATAACCGTAAACTAAACGGTGTGCAGACCAACGGATTGCCGTTGTACCAGTTAGGGGTTTACGACGATCAGATATTCGGCCGGACGGAGGCCAGCATTGTCTCTCAGCTCTCTCTCGTTACAACACGCCCCGTTTTTGGCGTGAGCAGCCAGCAGCGGGAGGAAGAGTATGCCGCAGATAATGACCCGAAGACTACCCCGGAGAATGAAAAAGCAACCCGAGTTTATATAAACATACCTTTTTTCGGTAGTGTGGCAGACGGAGAAACGGAGAACAGTGACGAAGGAGCTCCTATTGCACGAAAATATGATCTGGATTCTATTTACGGAAATGATAAAGCTACTTTTACGTTTAGGGTAGAAGAGCTGACTTATTATCTCAGGGACCTCGATCCGTCCAGTGGATTTGTAGAGCAGCAGCGATATTTTTCCAATAAGGATTTTTCTTCCAATACAGGGGCAGTGCTCTATGATAATCGGGTGGAGATCAGTAATCTCGAAGAACTGATTTATAAGGACGATGACCTGGATACTCCCGATGTGGATGAGTCAGAAGAAGTGGAGACCAGGTTAAGCCCCAGGATACGTGTCGAGATTGATAGTCCGGATGCTTTGGCCTTTTTTCAGCAAATACTCGATAAAGAAGGCTCTTCCGAGCTTATGAGTAATAACAACTTTAAAGAGTTTATTAAAGGACTTCGTTTTTCCGCATCTTCGTTTTCTTCACCTGCACTGATGCTCCTGGATTGGAACAATGCCAACGTAGAGGTGCAGTACGAATACGACCGGGTGGATACTTCCGATGGGAATAAAATTGTAAAGGGAAATTCTTCCTTTACCCTGAGCCTCGGGGCATTTACCGTAGATTCCAATTCTGGAGCGCGGACGAGGAGGAATAATGTAGTGAATACTTTGATTAATGAAGCTTACCCGGGGGAAATCTCGGATCAGCTGGATAATAATATCAATGCTTCACGGCTCTACCTTAAAGGTGGCGCGGGAACTATGGTAGAGCTCAGTTTGTTTGATCCTTTGAAAGACTCTACGGTGGTCACCAGTATTGAAAAGCAGGGGTGGATCATTAATGAAGCTAATCTTGTTTTTTATGTAGACCGGGACAAGCTTGATACATACCCTGACTTTGCCGAGCCGCAAAGGCTCTATGTTTATAACCTGGCAGATAATACTATTCTTGCTGACGTAGAGCTGGATTACACGGTTAACCAGGATAAAAGTATTTCGAGACAGATATTCGGAGGTATCCTGGAGAAGGAAGAAGACAAAGGAGTGAAGTACAAGATAAGGCTTACCGAGCATGTGGACAGGATTCTCAATCAGGATTCTACAAATGTCAATCTTGGCCTGGCATTGACGGCGAATATTAATAATACCAGAAATATTTCTTCTGAAGGAAACGGGCAGGATAAAGAACAATTTATCCCGGAAGCATCCGTTATAACACCGCTTAGTACTATATTATACGGAAATAATACAGGAGAAGAGCATAAGGATAAACGTCTCAAACTGGAGATATTTTACACGAAAGTAGAGTAGTTTTTGTTTTAACAAGTTAAAGGTGAAAATATTATTATGTGCGGAATTGTAGGATATATAGGGTATAGAGAGGCTTATCCTGTGGTGATCAAGGGGCTTCATCGATTGGAATACCGGGGTTATGACAGTGCCGGAGTAGCGTTGTATGACGGAGAAGACATTCGGCTTTCCAAGACCAAGGGGAAAGTAGCCGACCTGGATGCCAAAGCCCGGAAAGAAATTGCCCTGCAAGGAACCTTAGGTATAGGACACACCCGCTGGGCTACGCACGGAGAGCCCAACGACGTCAATTCGCACCCTCACTATTCCAATTCGGGAGACCTGGTGATTATTCACAACGGTATTATAGAGAATTACGAGCCGCTGCGAAGAGAACTTATTAAGCGCGGTTATACTTTTACTTCCGATACCGATACCGAAGTTTTGATAAACCTTATCGAAGACGTCAAGAAAAACCACGAGTTGAAGCTTGGTAAAGCAGTGCAGATAGCACTGAACCAGGTGCATGGAGCGTATGCTATTGTCGTTTTTGACAAAACCAAGCCCAATGAGATCGTAGTGGCCAAACTGGGGAGCCCATTGGCTATAGGTATAGGGGAAGACGAGTTTTTTGTGGCTTCGGATGCCTCTCCTTTTATAGAATATACCAATAATGCAATTTATCTCGAGGATGAAGAGATGGCGATTCTTCGAAGAGGGAAAGAAGTGAAGATTCGTAAGATAAAAGATGATTCACTGGTCGATCCGTATGTACAGGAGTTGCAATTGAATCTGGAGCAGATCGAGAAAGGCGGATATGATCATTTTATGCTCAAAGAGATCTATGAGCAGCCGCAGGCGATACGGGATACCTATAGAGGCAGGCTCCGTGTAGATGAAGGGATCATAAAAATGGCCGGCATGGAAGATAACCTGGAAAAGTTTCTCAATGCCGATCGTATCATTATAGCAGCATGCGGAACATCATGGCATGCAGGCCTTGTGGCAGAATATATTTTTGAGGATATGGCCAGAATTCCGGTAGAAGTTGAGTACGCTTCGGAATTCCGGTATCGCAACCCGATTATTACCGAAAGGGATGTGCTGATCGTGATATCGCAATCCGGCGAAACAGCAGATACACTGGCAGCCATTAAACTGGCTAAGGAAAAAGGTGCATTTGTGTTTGGTGTGTGTAATGTTGTGGGATCTTCTATAGCCCGTGAGGCCCATGCCGGTGCTTATACGCATGCGGGACCGGAGATCGGTGTGGCGTCTACCAAAGCTTTTACCACACAGATTACAGTGCTTACCCTGATGGCTCTGAAACTGGCCATGGCTAAGGGGACTGTTTCCAGAACGCAGTTACAGCAATATCTCGCAGAGATGGAGGCTGTACCGGCCAAGGTGGAAGAATGCCTGAAAATAGATCATCATGTAAAGCATGTCGCTTCGCTTTACGAGAAGGCTCCGAACTGTCTCTATCTCGGTAGGGGATATAATTTTCCCGTGGCTCTCGAAGGTGCTTTGAAGCTGAAGGAAATATCATATATCCATGCCGAAGGATATCCGGCGGCAGAGATGAAACATGGCCCCATAGCCCTTATCGATGAGCAGATGCCGGTAGTTATCATCGCTACCAAATACGGGCATTACGATAAGGTCGTAAGCAATATTCAGGAGATAAAATCGAGAAAAGGGAAGATTATTGCGGTGGTTATGGAAGGTGATACTACGGTAAAGGAACTTGCCGATCATGTGATAGAGATTCCGGAGACGACAGAGGCCCTGAGTCCGTTATTGACCACAATCCCGCTGCAGTTGTTGAGCTATCACATTGCGGTAATGCGTGGGTGTAACGTGGATCAGCCTCGAAACCTTGCTAAATCCGTGACTGTAGAATAGCAGTTTTCGTCAATATAGGTATAACCCGTTCGGCTTTCATGTCCGAACGGGTTTTTTTATGGGTTCAATTAAGATTAGCCCTTTTCCTTTTTGGCTTTTGTGTTTGAAATGTACAACTTTGCATTTTCTTAGCTAAGAGATAACGAAGAAGGAGGATGATTATACAGTACAAAGGTATCCCCGTTTTTTATTCGGAAGAAGGAAAAGGACCTGCTTTGGTGCTATTGCATGGTTTTCTCGAGAATTCGGGGATGTGGGAAGGATTGAAGCCGGAACTTTCCGCTAAAAACCGCGTTATAACGATAGATCTGCTCGGTCATGGTGCAACGGGCTGCTTGGGGTATGTGCACACTATGGAGATGATGGCAGAGGCCGTAGAAGAGGTCCTGAAACATTTAAAGGTGCGTAAATCTGTGTTTGTAGGGCATTCTATGGGCGGGTATGTAGCTCTCGCCTTTGCCGAAAAAAATCCGGATGCCGTAAAGGGATTGGTTTTGCTCAATTCCACGGCGAGGGCTGATGACGACATGCGACGGAAAAACCGGGATCGCGCTATAGCAGCCGTAAAACACAATCACAGGAACTTTATCCGGATGGCGATCTCTAATCTGTTTCGGCCCAAAAACCGTACGATATTCAGAGCGGAAATTAAGAAAATAAAATCAGAAGCGCTCAAAACGCCTCTGCAGGGTATAGTTGCTGCACTCGAAGGAATGAAAATCAGGGAGGACAGGGAGGTCTTATTGCATTTTTCACCCTACAGGAAAATGATGATCCTCGGAAAAAAGGATCCGGTGCTCGACTTTAATGCTTTAGCAGATCAGGTAAGAGGAGCGGACGTTACGATTTTTGAAGTTTCGGACGGACATATGAGTCATATTGAGAATAAAAAAGAAGTTTTAAGTGCAATATGTTGGTTTTTAAATAAATAGCCCTTATTTTTTTGATTTTTATTTTATAAAACTGTATATTCGGGGGCATGAATACAAAACTACCCAAACCCATGCGTGTAAAGTCTAAAAAATCCGTTTTTTCTATGGCCAGAATACTTTGTTTTATATTCGGGCACCGATTCAGAGTAAGCAGGGAAGTGACATCTTACATTAAGGAGTATCAATGCAGTTGTTGCCGTGCAGAAGTGACGGTGAACGACGAAGGCCGATTGACCTCGCTGACCTCCCAGCTAAAAGAGATCAACGAGACTCTGGCCGAGTTGCACCAGAAAAAACAACATTCCAGTTCGGCAGCTTGAAATTATAATTACTCTTCGCGGAGTGCATTCCACCCTCTTGCCTTAAGAGGTATTTTGGTGTTTGCTCTTGAGACGAGATGCATACCTTCACTTTCAGGCGTCATGTGTCCTATGACAGAAAGGTGGGGATTCCCTTTGATCTTAGGGTAATCTTCCTGGGAAATTGTGAAAAGAAGTTCATAATCTTCCCCGCCGCTTAGGGCAACCATCGTGCTGTTAATGTCAAATTCTTCACATGTGGATATTACCTGTGGGTCCAGGGGGATTTTGTCTTCATATAAATTACAGCCCACCTCCGATTGTTTGCAAAGATGGAGTATTTCGGAAGAAAGCCCGTCAGAGATGTCGATCATAGCGGTAGGTTTTACCCCGAGTTCCCGGAGAAGTGCGGGAATGTCTTTTCTCGCCTCGGGTTTGAGCTGCCTCTCGATGATATAGGAATACATGGAAAGATCCGGTTGGTTATTGGGGTTGACTTTGAATACCTCTTTTTCCCGTTCCAGGATCTGTAGTCCCATATACGCGCCGCCGACATCTCCCGTGACTACGAGCAGATCATTGGCTTTTGCTCCATTGCGGTAAACGATATCCTCACTGTTTGCTTCACCTATGGCTGTTACGGATATCAGTAAACCTTTGCCTGATGAGGTCGTGTCTCCGCCAATCAGGTCCACGTCATACATGTTGCAGGCCAGGGCAATACCGGCATACAGCTCTTCCAGTGCTTCCAGGGGGAACCGGTTGGATACGGCTATAGAAACGGTAATCTGGGTAGCTGTGGCGTTCATTGCGTAAACGTCCGACAGGTTGACCATAACCGCTTTGTAGCCCAGATGCTTCAGGGGCATGTAGGCAAGGTCGAAATGTACCCCTTCTACGAGCAGGTCATTAGTGACAACTGTATTTTTATCTTTAAAATCCAGAATAGCCGCATCGTCACCAATACCTTTGATTGTAGATGTCCTGTGAGGCTCGAAGTCTTTGGTAAGATGTTCTATCAGTCCGAATTCTCCAAGTTCGGAAAGTGATGTCCGTTGTTGATCTTTATCTTCTATCATGTTGCAAAGGTAGCGGTTTTTGAAAGATAATGGCTATTGCAGACATTCCCTGCGGGAGATTGTCGTGCCAATGCGGGCAAATGTGTTATCCTCCTGTTTTTTAAGGAGCTATTGTTATAAATTTCTCTTATGCCGTGATTGTGTAATTGCTGTCTAAATAGTTTATTAAGTCTATTATAGTTACTATCTTTGCATTGCAATTTAGGATTAAACCACTATAAACCATGATAAAAGTTTCAGATACAGCAAAGCGAAAAGTCGTGGAGCTCATGACTGAAGAGGGTTATGACGCGACTAATGACTTTGTGCGCGTAGGCGTAAAAAGCGGAGGATGCAGTGGGCTGTCATACGAGTTGAAGTTTGACAAACTGCAAAGCGAAGATGATAAGCTCTTTGAAGACAATGCGGTACGTATCCTTGTAGATAAGAAGAGTTTTTTGTATCTGGTTGGGACTACACTCGAATATTCCGGAGGACTTAACGGAAAGGGATTTGTGTTTAACAACCCGAATGCACAACGTACCTGTGGGTGCGGAGAGAGTTTTTCACTGTAACCGGTGAAGGCATTTGATGCTTTCAAGTGGTTGCGTGGCCGCATATTAATGGTGTGAAATTAAAGAGATGGCATATACAGAAGAAGAATTAAAAAAGGAATTAGAAACCAAGGAATACGAATACGGCTTTTATACGGATATAGAGTCGGAGACGTTTCCTGTTGGGCTTAACGAGGATATCGTAAGGGCGATTTCCAGGAAAAAGGAAGAACCCGAATGGATGACCGAATGGAGGGTAGAAGCTTTTAGGGCCTGGGAGCAAATGATCGAACCGGAATGGGCCAATGTACATTACAAAAAGCCCGATTTCCAGAATATCAGTTATTATTCGGCTCCCAAAAAGAAGGACAAATACAACAGTCTTGACGAGGTAGACCCGGAGTTGCTGGAGACGTTTAACAAACTTGGGATCTCACTCGAAGAACAGAAAAAACTGGCAGGGGTAGCCATAGATGTGGTTATGGATTCCGTTTCCGTAGCGACTACCTTCAAGGAAACCCTGGCAGAAAAGGGAATTATTTTCTGTTCTATTAGTGAAGCCATAAAAAAGCATCCGGAACTGGTGAAGAAGTACATCGGTTCGGTAGTGCCTAAAAAAGATAATTTTTACGCAGCCCTTAATTCGGCAGTGTTCTCGGACGGATCGTTCTGTTACATACCCAAAGGCGTGCGTTGCCCTATGGAGTTATCCACGTATTTCCGGATCAACCAGGCCGGTACGGGTCAATTTGAGCGTACACTGGTCATTGCGGACGAAGGGAGTTATGTAAGTTACCTCGAAGGTTGTACTGCTCCGATGCGTGATGAGAACCAGCTTCATGCGGCGGTAGTCGAACTTATCGCTCTCGATAATGCGGAGATCAAATACTCTACGGTTCAGAACTGGTTTCCGGGAGGTAAAGACGGAAAAGGCGGGGTGTATAACTTTGTGACCAAAAGGGGACTGTGTGAAACCAACGCCAAAATATCCTGGACACAGGTGGAAACCGGTAGCGCCGTGACCTGGAAGTATCCGAGTTGTGTGCTGAAAGGAGACAATTCCGTAGGCGAATTTTATTCCATAGCCGTGACCAATAATTATCAGCAGGCCGATACTGGTACGAAGATGATACACCTGGGTAAGAATACCAAAAGTACGATCATATCCAAAGGTATTTCTGCCGGAAAATCACAGAACAGTTACCGGGGTCTGGTGCAGGTAAACAGCAGGGCCGAAAACGCCCGAAACTTTTCGCAGTGCGATTCCCTGTTGATGGGTAACAATTGCGGGGCTCATACTTTTCCGTATATAGAGGCCAAAAACAAAACAGCACAGATAGAACATGAAGCTACCACATCCAAGATCGGGGAAGACCAGATTTTTTACTGTAACCAGCGAGGGATAGATACGGAAAAAGCCATCGCGCTTATCGTGAACGGCTTTAGTAAAGAGGTGTTGAATAAGTTGCCGATGGAGTTTGCTGTGGAAGCACAAAAACTTCTCGAAATATCCCTGGAAGGATCGGTAGGGTAATCGGCCTCGAGGATCGGAGTACAGTCAAAGTAGTAATGCTAAAAAAACGGGCGCCTGATTTTTTCCCGTCGGAAACCAAAAAGGTGCAGGTTTCATAATTTTAATAAGAAATGCTAAAGATAAACAACTTACATGCCGGAGTAGAAGGCAAGGAGATATTAAAAGGAATAAACATCGAGGTGAATGCCGGAGAAGTACATGCTATTATGGGGCCTAACGGTTCCGGTAAAAGTACGTTGTCTTCCGTTATTGCCGGGAAGGAAGAGTTTGAAGTTACCGATGGAAATATCGTTTTTGCAGGAGAGGACCTCGAAGAGCTTTCTGCCGAAGAAAGGGCACACAAGGGTATTTTCCTCTCTTTTCAATATCCCGTTGAAATTCCGGGGGTGTCCGTAACTAATTTTATGAAAACGGCCATCAACGAGACCCGTAAAGCACAAGGGCTGGAAGAAATGCCTGCCAGTGAAATGCTGAAAAAAATCAGGGAAAAATCAGAATTGCTCGAGATTGACCGTAAATTTCTTTCCAGGTCTTTAAATGAAGGTTTCTCCGGAGGAGAGAAAAAACGAAATGAGATTTTCCAGATGGCAATGCTTGAACCCAAACTGGCTATCCTCGACGAAACGGACTCAGGACTGGATATTGATGCATTGCGTATCGTTTCTAATGGTGTGAACCGTTTGCGTTCCAAGGATAATGCGGTGGTCGTTATTACCCACTACCAGAGACTACTCGATTATATTGTTCCCGATTTTGTACACGTGCTACTCGATGGAAAGATCGTGAAGTCCGGTGGTGCCGAGCTGGCACATGAACTGGAGGAAAAAGGATACGACTGGATAAAGCAGGAGAAAGTTAGCAATTAGATTTTCTGGATTTACGGTTTTTGAACGGTTTTGTAATTCATGCTGTAACCGGTATGTGTCAACCTGTCAAATGCCGGAATGGAGAGTCAAAAACCGGGACGAAAGAAACTTAAAACAAATGGAATTAAAAGATAAATTGGTTTCTTCTTTCTTCGCTTACGAAGATGGATTGGATGTGCAATCGCCATTACATGATATTTGTTCGGATGCGATTAAGAAATTCGACGAAAAAGGATTTCCAACGAAGAAAGAAGAGGCCTGGAAATATACCTCGTTAAACGCAATTCTCAAACAGAACTACAGCCTGTTTCCCAAAGCAGAGACCGGTTTGGAGTTTAAAGATGTGATGCGCTATTTTATTCACGATATCGATTCGTATAAAATAGCTTTTGTAGATGGCCGGTACAGTTCCAATCTTTCGGCAACCTCACATGACGGGCTGGATGTATGTCTGATGAGTTCTGCATTGAGCAAGCCGAAATACAGAGCAATTATAGAAAAGTATTTCAATAAGACGGCTAATACGGAAGACAGTCTTACCGCACTGAATACGGCATTCTTAAAAGAAGGTGCTTTTATCAATATTCCGAAAGGTAAAATAGTAGATAAGCCTATTCAGATCCTGCATTTCTCTACAGGAAAAGAGCCGGCTATGATGTTGCAGCCCAGAAACCTTATTGTTGTGGGTGAGCATGCGCAGGTGCAGATCATAGAGCGTCATCAGAGTCTTACCGAAAATCCGGTACTTACCAATGTGGTTACCGAAATATTTGCAGACAAACGATCTTTGGTCGACTATTATAAGATACAGAACGACAATCCGGGAGCTTCATTGATAGATAATACCTATATATCTCAGGAAAAGGAGAGTCATGCATCTGTACACACATTTTCCATAGGTGGTCATCTCACCAGGAACAACCTCAATTTCTATCACAAGGACGAACGGGTGATGTCTACGCTTAAAGGAATTACCATTATAGGAGAGAAACAGCACGTAGACCATCACACGCTGGTAAACCATGCCTGTCCGAATTGTGAGAGCCACCAGGACTATAAAGGGATCTATTCCGATCGTAGTACAGGGGTTTTCAACGGAAAGATTATCGTTGAGAAGGAGGCACAGAAGACCAATGCCTTCCAGCAAAACAATAATATTCTGCTTGATGATAAGGCTACGATAAATACCAAACCGCAGTTGGAGATATTTGCGGACGATGTAAAGTGCTCGCACGGATGTACCATAGGGCAGCTCGATGAAGATGCCATGTTCTATCTTCGTTCCAGGGGAATACCCACAAAAGAGGCCAAAGCGCTGTTGATGTATGCTTTTGCCAATAACGTCCTGGAAAGTGTAAAAATACCTGAAGTCAAGGCCCGTATAAACAAGCTTATCGCTAAAAAACTGGGGGTGAACCTCGGTTTTGAGCTCTGAGAGTAGCACGAAGACAGACCGTAAGAAGAGCCTCTTGTTTTTAAGAGTAAAGGGCTCTCTACTTCGTATTTTAACCCATGATCTTTTTTACAATGGCGACTACAGTTCCACATACCACATCTTTTGATGTAGAAAAAATACGTATGGATTTCCCGATACTGAAGCGAAAGGTAAACGGTAAGCCACTGGTGTATTTTGATAATGCAGCTACCTCACAGACACCGCAGGTGGTTATAGACGCAATCGTAGATTATTATTCCCGTTATAATGCAAACATACATCGCGGGGTGCATACCTTGTCGCAGGAAGCTACGGATGCTTATGAGCAATCGCGGATAAAACTTCAAAAACATTTTAATGCAGCCAAGGCATACGAAATGATATTCACTTCGGGGACCACTCATGGTATCAACCTGGTAGCAAACGGCTTTTCTTCTTTTCTCCGGAAAGGGGATGAGGTTGTGGTTTCGGCCCTGGAACATCATTCCAATATCGTGCCCTGGCAAATGCTTTGCGAGCGAACAGGAGCAGTTCTTCGTGTTATTCCGATGAACGAAGAAGGTGAGCTTGTCATGGATGCTTACGAACAATTGCTCTCGGAAAAAACAAGGCTGGTATTCTGTAATCATGTTTCTAATGCTTTGGGAACGGTTAACCCTGTAAAAGAGATTATCGACAAGGCTCATGGCGTAGGTGCTGCTGTTCTGGTCGACGGGGCGCAGGCATGTCCGCACATAAAGCCGGATGTACAGGCGCTTGATGTAGATTTTTACGTGGCTTCTGCACACAAGATGTGCGGACCCACCGGGGTAGGTGTGCTTTACGGTAAGGAGGAATGGTTGCAAAAACTGCCTCCCTATCAGGGTGGTGGTGAGATGATTGCCGAAGTCACTTTCGAAAAAACGACCTATGCCGGGCTCCCTCATAAATTTGAGGCGGGAACGCCGGATATTTGCGGAGGGATTGCTTTTGGAGTCGCCGTAGATTATATGAATGCTATCGGGTTTGATAAGATTGCAGCTTACGAGGACGAATTACTGGGGTATGCAACCAAGGAGTTGCTGAGTATACCGGGTCTTCGTATTTATGGTACTTCAGGGCACAAAACAGCAGTTGTTTCGTTTAATATAAAAGGGATACATCCCTACGATATCGGTACTATTGTGGATAAGCTGGGGATAGCTGTGCGTACCGGGCATCATTGTGCACAACCTATTATGGACTATTATAAAATTCCCGGCACAGTACGGGCCAGCTTTGCTTTTTATAATACCCAAGGAGAAATAGATACCTTGGTTGCAGCGGTCAAAAAAGCCGCCCAGATGCTTGGCTGATGCGGTAGGAGTGTTTTTTTTAGGGTAAGTTGATGGCTATCAATAAAAAAGAGAATTAAAAGTGCACATATCAAAATAATTTCTAAATTTGCACCTCGTTAAGAAACACCGCTAAACTACTAAACAACACCATAACAATGTCTTATACAGTGCCTGAGCCTAAGATTTTTGCCTGTGAACAAAGTACGGTATTGGCCGAAAAAATTGCAGAGTCTTTCGGGGCAGATTTAGGACGTGTAACGTTCTCTAAATACAGTGACGGTGAATTTCAGCCGTCTTTTGAAGAGTCGATAAGGGGATCGAGGATATTTATCATCGGTTCAACACATCCCGGAACGGAAAACCTGATGGAAATGCTGCTTATGCTCGATGCAGCCAAAAGAGCTTCCGCAAGGCATATTACGGCTGTTTTACCCTATTTCGGATGGGCAAGGCAGGACAGGAAAGATAAACCCAGAGTTCCGATAGGAGCTAAGCTGGTAGCTAAATTGCTGGAAACAGCAGGAGCAACGCGTATCATAACTATGGATCTGCATGCAGATCAGATACAAGGGTTCTTTGAAAAACCGGTAGACCATTTGTTCGCTTCTACCATCTTTTTACCTTATCTGGAGTCTTTGAAACTGGATAATCTCACGATAGCATCGCCCGATATGGGAGGATCCAAGAGGGCTTATGCATACTCTAAGTTCCTGGAAAGCGATGTGGTGATCTGTTATAAACAACGGAAGAAAGCCAATGTCATAGATCACATGGAGCTTATCGGTGATGTGGAAGGTAAGAACGTTGTACTGGTAGACGATATGGTAGATACTGCCGGAACATTAACCACTGCAGCCGATCTTATGATCGAAAGAGGAGCTATCAGTGTAAGGGCTATTACTACACATGCACTGCTGTCCGGTAATGCCTATGAGCGAATAGAGGATTCCAAACTGGAAGAATTGATTGTTACCGATTCTATTCCGTTAAGGAAAGAAAGCCCTAAAGTAAAGGTGCTTACCTGTGCCAACCTTTTTGCAGATGTTATGCAAAGAGTTCATCAGAATACCTCTATAAGCTCTAAATTTTTAATGTAATCTTTCGGAATGGATTACATGGACTAAGAAACATTTTAATATTTATATAATGAAGTCAATTACAATTAAAGGATCTCAAAGAGAAAGCGTAGGCAAAGCTTCGACTAAGGCCTTACGTAATGCTGAAAAGGTCCCTTGCGTACTTTACGGGGGAGACAAGCCTTTACACTTTTCGGCAGACGACTTGGCGTTTTCCAAACTGGTTTACACTCCGGACGTACACACCGTAGTGATTGACCTGGACAACGGACAAAAATTTAATGCAATCCTGCAGGATATTCAGTTTCACCCGGTAACGGACAAGATTCTGCATATCGATTTCTATCAGATGTACGATGATAGAGAAGTAACCCTCGAAATTCCTGTGAAAATCGAAGGTAATGCTCCCGGTGTAATGAAAGGTGGGGTACTTCGTCTTACCAAGCGTAAACTTAAAGTTAAAGCGCTTCCGAAACACCTTCCCGATTACATCCCTGCAAACATTTCCGAAATGGAAATCGGTAACAAGCTGTATGTTACTTCGCTTACAAATGATGATTACAAGATATTAAACCCGGACAACACTGTAGTTTGTCAGGTGAGAATATCACGTGCGGCTATGAAAGCTGCTCAGGAAGCTGCCAAAGCAGAAAAAGCAGGCAAGTAATTTGCATAACATATTTTTACAGAAACATCCCGGCTCTTGTCGGGATGTTTTTTATTTTTATCCCCTGCTAAAACGGAGATGTTATGTGGGCTTTTGTCCGGAAGATTTTAGGGGGGAAAGATTTATCCGTATCTAACGAAGAAGATGCTATGAAGAAATTTCTAATCGTAGGCCTTGGGAATATCGGTAAAGAGTATGAAGATACCCGTCATAATATCGGGTTTAAAATACTGGATTACCTGGCCGAAAAGGAGTCACTTGCTTTTGAGACTGTGAAGCTTGGAGATGTGTCTCTGTTTAAGGTCAAAGGACGAAGTCTTATATTGTTGAAGCCGAGTACGTATATGAATCTAAGCGGAAAGGCCGTAAAATACTGGATGGACAAGGAGAAAGTGCCCCTGGAAAATCTGCTGGTCATTACCGATGATATAAACCTTCCTTTCGGGACTATCAGGGTGAAGACCAAGGGGAGCGATGGCGGGCATAACGGACTTAAGGATATACAAGCTTTTTTAAATACGACGAACTACAACAGGTTTCGTTTTGGTGTAGGAGCGGATTTCTCCAAAGGGAAACAGATCGATTATGTGCTGGGCCACTGGAATGAAGAAGAAAACAAAGCCTTTCCCGAACGTCTGGAAAAGGCTTATGAGGTTATACGGTCTTTTGCTACCGCAGGCATTACCAATACGATGAATACCTTCAATGGCAAGTAAACCGGTCCGGTTAATCCACTTTAAAAGTAAAGATCTCCGATTTTGAACTGTTATTCTGAGCGTCTTTGGTGACAATCCTCCAGTAATACACTGTTTTGGAGTTGACATCGATATCCGTAAGCTGACTTTCGGTAATATCGGTAGCTATAGCAGTTTCCGGTGGATTGGAGTTTCCGAAATACACATCATATCCGGTGATATCCCCGTCAATATCATTGCCTTCCCATTGCAGACTTATTTTACTGCCTTCTGCCGTAATATTTTCGCCGGGTTCCGGAGAAATTGCCGTAGCCGGGAAAGGAGCATACGATGCTATACCGTCTCCGGCACTGTAAAACTTCCAGCTCTCACTTTCTGTGGTCTCCATGGCCTCCATACTCACCGAAGTTACACTCCAGGAATAAGGTTCTCCTTTTTGTAAAACAACCTGAAGAGAAGTAGCTTCTGTATTAAATTCCTGTGCCGTTCCGTCATTGAGATTTTCCACTCTTAAGCGGTAGCTGTCCGTTCTTTCCGCGGCTTCCCATTCAAAAGGTATGCTGCTGTTGTGATCATCGACGGAAATACCGGCGGTACATTCCGAATTGTTTTCCGGGAACACCAGAGATGCTGTCCCGGGTGCCTGTGGAGTATTGTCATCGTCGCTGCTACAGGCTGCGAGTATCAGCAACATTATAAAGCCAAGGCCTGATATTGATTTTTTCATTGTTCGTAGTATTGGTTAAAACTAAGAATTTTATTTTTTTCAATTAGGAAATGGCTATAATTTCACCATTTTGAAGGTCTTTTTAAATTGTTTGCCCTGTATTTTTATGAGGTAAACTCCCGGAACAAGTCCAGAGGCTTGTAGTTCGAATTCATCGCCGCCGCTAAAAGTACGACTGTAATTCTGAGTCATCACAAGCCGGCCGGTAAGGGAGAAAATACTTATTTGGATATCTCCTTCTACGGCATTGCCTATAAATACTTTTGTGGTTTCACGGAAAGGGTTAGGGTAGACCACTACATCATCCGGGGCTACATAGATCTTTTCACTGTAAATCCCCTGGCAGTTTTTACCGGTTTTAACGGTGAGTTGATTTTCACCGGGTTCGAGATCAAGAGATACGTTCCGCTCCGAGGTTTGTGTAGTCATCCCGTTAAGCTCTATAGTGTATAATTCTCCACCCCTGAGTTCGAGTTCCACACGGCGCCGGGATTGATTTACCGATGAGGTTACAGACAGTTCTTCCGGCTGGGAGATCGTAAAGTCAAAACACTGTTGAAAACCCGGATATCCTTCTGCGGTAATGCACATGGAGTAGTTTCCGGATTTCAGGTTTTTTGTTTCCCAGAAATACTGAAAACTACCGGTGATTTCCAGGTCGTCTGCGCCTGTGATGACCGCCTGGTAATCGTGAATTTCCATGGATTCTATACTTACCGATCCGTCGTCATTATCACGACAGGTCTCACTGGTGGTTTTCAATGCAAAATTATCCTGGGGGAGTGATAAAGAGGGGGGATCTGTACAAATATCCAGGGAAAATGCATTGAGCATGCCGCCATCTAAGCTATAACCGTCGGTAACGGTCAGGGTCCAGGTACCGTCGAGAGGCTCCTCCTGAAAAATCTCAAAAGATTCCTGGGGCAGCAAATGTCCTGTAATGGTCGGAGTTCCGTTGCCACATGTCAGCGGCTCCCCGTCATTTCCGAAGGAAGCATCAATGTTTTCATTGCCACCGCATACGCCGTCCAGGATAACAACGGTGGTGCCCGAAGGAGATGTAAGGCTAACGGTCAGATCCGAAACATAAGAGTGTGTGATGTCGAGGTTCAGGACGAGGCTGGTCAGTATGCCTACATCACTGACTTCTACCGAAGAGGTTATCGTATTGGGACTTGCACTGCTGATCGGAATGGCGGTGTTGTTTTCAAAGAGATCACAACCGGATGCCGATTCGGAAGTGTGAAAGTAAAAAGTAGTGCTGTAGGCTCCCTCTTCACAATGCCCGACACCTTTGACTCTCCAGTAATAAGTCTGCCCGTTTTCGAGCTCTTCCGAGATGTAACTGGTCGCGGTTACGGATGCTTCGTCGATGATAGAAGAGAATGCTTCGTCCGCAGCAATCTGAATGGTATACGAAGGCACATCCGGGATTTCTTCCCATTGCATGGACACGGTCGTGTTTACATCACTGGCATTGTAGGGAGACAGTGGCGACACTTCCCCGATCTCTATAGGCTCATACACCTGTATGTCCACTTCTTTTTCATCGGTAAGTCCTCCTTCGGATTCTGCGTGTATAGAAAAGCTGTATGCTCCTTCGTCAAGACTTCCGGTGCCTGTTACGGAAACCTGTATTTCTGTTTCGGATTCGGTTACTACGGCAGGAGTGAAACTCACCGAAGTGCCTTCGGGTAATTCAGTAGCCGAAAAAGAGACTTCCTCCGAAAATCCGGATGAAGCCTGGTAGGTGAACGTAAATTCCAGATCTTCCGGTTTGCATACCGTGAGGTCATCAACCTGAAAGTCCAGTGCAAATTCCCGGATGGAGAGATCGCCCTGGCTTACTGCATAGAAAACATTGTCCGAAGCCCTGACGATAATTCTTCCCGTATCTGTATTGACATCATCCGGAAATGTAATTTCATGGCTTCCGTTATTGGTAACACCTGTAGCCATAGTGCGCAATTCGGAGAAATCGTCCGAAGGAGCAAATAAGATATCAACAAGCTGTGCGTTTACCTCTCCGGTATTGGTGCCTGCAACATCCCAGGTTACTGTCTGGGTGCTTCCGGAAGCAATATTCATGGAAGTGTCGTGGGAAGTGATAATGAATGGTCCTGCGGCATCACTGACGGTAAGTATGATATCGTCACTGTTGTTTGCTGCTCCTCCGGGGCGATTGTCGCGTACCGTAAGCCGGAAATTCATTTCCCGGGCCACTTCCGGGACTACCTCCCATTGTGAGGCTGTACTTCCGGACAAAACGGTGGCTATGGCCGGGAAGTAGCGTGTTGCGGAAACTGACGGAGCGATAGACCGGAATACGGGTCCGGAGGTGGCCGTGGGAGAAGGATAGGGACTAAGCGCATCGTCTTCGTCCATCTGCTCCCAGCAATATGTCAGTATATCGTCACTGTCTGCGTCCGTACCTTCACCGGTGAGCATAAACGGAGTGCCTTTCGGGATGGTAAAATCCCCACCGGCATCGGCTGTGGGCACATTGTTTCCGGTAGAAGTGTCGGTCTGGCAGGTTGTAGTCTTTACATAATTGCTTACCTGTTCTATGCTGAATGCATGAAAATAGGGATCGCTGTGTGGCTGTACATCAGTAGCGCCCGTGATACCGGCATACCCCATAATAGTAGATCCGCTTCCCGGCTCATAGTGAGCATCAGTGCCTTCGTCCCGGATGGTAAAAGTATGGTTGGCGCCAAACTGGTGTCCCATCTCATGAGCAACAAAATCCACATCGAAATTATCGCCTTCGGGATTGGAGTGGGAAGTAAAACCACTACCCTTCCTGTTGTCGACACATACACAACCGATGCATCCGGCATTACCGTTGTCACCACCCTGTATAAAGACATGGCCGATATCATAGTTTTCTTCACCGATAACACTGGTCAGTGTGCTTTGTAACTCCCCGTTATAACTTCCTGTATAAGGGTCCGTGGCGGGGTCGGTGTAAATGACATCATCCGTATTGGCAATCAGGATCATCGTAACGGCAAAATCATTTTCAAAAAGGCCGTTCACCCTGGTCATAGTGGCGTTCATTGCGGCGAGTGCATCTTCCTTGGTGCCACCGAAGTACTGGGTGTATTCCCCGGAAGCAGAAAGGGCTAGGCGATATGTACGTAAAGTACTGTCATCGGTGTTTTTTTGTACGGTTCCGCTTATGGCAAGGGTGACATCCTCTTCTACCTTACACTCGAAACCCGACATCATTTTAGAGTTCTTCCGATCGTAGACGATGTATTGCGTGCGATCTTTGGAATAGGGTTCGATAAATACCGAGCCGTTTTTGGCAGAGAGCTTCATGCTTTGCAATCCGAGATGGGAAATACTGAAACGTATCATTGCCGATGGATCATCAATACTTTTTCCCGTATACGACTTGATTCCGGGATATCGTGCCGCAAGAGCGGGGTGCATCACGGGGGCTTCGGATATCCGGTACTTTTCGAAATTACCGTCTGCATCCGGAAATTCGATGACAATGTCGGACTTTCCTGAGATCTGTCCTCTCAACGGGGCATTCTGCAGCAGTTTTTTGAGGGATTCCAGGTTCAGGGTATAGGTTTTACCGGAAGGAAGCTGTGCCTTCTGAGGTAATATGTTCGATCTTCCGGCGGTATTTGCCGGGGTCCACACCTGGCTTTGTCCGTAACCGGCAAAGAAGCAAAGCGCAAAGGTGATAAAGAGTAGTTTTTTTATCATGGATTTGGGTTTAGAGATATAAAAAAAATCAATACGTATGTCTTTTTCATACCCCCGGAACTATCGGGATGTTCCGGGGGATGAAGCTATCTTTTTCTGAAAGTACCTTTTTTAATGGAAAGTGTGCTGATTCCGGGCGTTCTTTTTGATTTTCCTGTTCTGGAAGCATCCCAGGCAAAAAGCGGTCCGCTGTATGCTCCCGTTACGGTGGCCCCGTCTTCTTTGGTAATCGTGTACTGAATACTTTCTACCGTAGTTTCGGCGTTTGCCCATGTGTCCATACCCGAAATCTCCAGTGTTATACTTTCGAAATCTTCGTCATCACCAACCCATGCGGTATAGTCATAATAGATCTGGGCGTCAAAAGTTTCCGGAAGTGTTCCGCTATTATAGGTATAGGTTCCGTTGGAGGGAAAAGCAAGATCTCCGGCAGGTGGTTGTTCCACGGCAAAATAGATGTAGACATCGTTAGGGTAGTCAGCCGTACCATCACCATTGTCGATCTCCAGGAACGGGTTAAAAGCCCAGATCGATTCCAGTCCGTTTTCGCCCTCGTATGTTCCCAGATAGGCAAAACTTCCCGTAGGGGTCTCATACGAATTTCCATCCAGTGTAAAGAAATTTTCGGAGATGGTAATTTCTATACTTTCGGTAGTGAGGTCTCCGTAAGTGGCGATAATGGTATAAGTTCCTCCTTCTTCCGGAATGAATACATTCCCTTCGATCTCCTCATCGTTCACCAGAATAGTAGCATTTTCGGTAATATCGATATCGTTGTCCGCAAACACGGTAAACGTTATGGGGTCTCCGACAATACCTTCGTTTTTGTCCGCTTCAACAGTAATGGAGTTTGGCAGAGCCTCAACGGTTATGGGTTCGCTCTCCAGACCGGAATAGGAAGCTATAACTGTAAATATTCCAGGTGCTTCCGGTTTAAACCTCTCTCTTTCCAGGGGCTCCCCGTCTGCGGTAATCACAGCTTCATAGGTCACATCTTTTCCGGCATCCGTAATTACGGTAAATGAGAAAACTTCCCCGAGTTGCAGTGTGGTCTGTTCCGAAGAAATGGTTATGGAAGAAGCATCCTGGTCAATAGCTACAACTTCGTAATGAGAAGTGGTAATCATATTGCCATACGTGGCCTTTACACTGTAAGTTCCCGTTTTTGCAGGAGTAAAGGTATTTGCTTGCAGAACAGTATTGTTTACTGTTATTGTAGAAGAAGAAGTCACATCTTCTCCCGTATTTGTGATGACGGAAAATGTAAGGGTCTCTCCCGTTTTCACCACAGTAGTGTCGGCAGTTACGGTGATGGAGAGATCGTCCGTACCGGCATCGTCATCGTTGCCACAGGAACTCCATGTAAGGATACCGACAAATAAAATAAGAGCGTAAAAAATTCTCATAGGCGTAGGTTAATGTTAATAAAATAGGATTTGGGACAACAATATAAGAATTATTTAACATAAAATATCGCTATGAGTGGTAAAATATATCTTAAAGGTTCACGAAGTGTGATTTTCTTAAAAAAAGTATGAGTCTGTTATCTTTTTAGGATTTTTACGGTTTTATGAATGTCTGCTCCACTGATTTTGACGAGATATACTCCGGGAGGCAAAATATGGAGTCCGAGATCCGAATGACCGTCTGTAGTATTGATCTTCTGCGACATCATAAGTTTTCCGGACAGGGAGAACACCGATAGACGGAGGATTCCGGAAATATCACTGCCGATATAAGCACTGGCAGTATCCGTAAACGGATTCGGATATATGACCACATCGTCAGGGGAGATATAGATATCCTCTTTGTATATGCCCTGGCAGGATTTGTCTGTTCTGATGACAACCGTATTTTTTCCTGATCGCAGGGGGAGGCTGATATTCTTGTTCCCGGTGGTTATCGATGTTCCGTTGAGTTCTATGATATAATGCCGCCCTCCTTCGAGTGACAGGTGGAGGTTATTATCCGAGGCATTTACACGCGTATAGACCGATAAATCTCCGGACGGTGCTACGGTAACATCGAAACACTGTATAAAGACGGGGTTGTCCGCAATGGTGAAACACAATGCGTATGTTCCGGGAGCCAGATTTCCGATCTCCCAGTTTTCGGAGAAATCGGCGGTTACAGCGGTATTCTCTCCGCGAAAATCTACCTGGTAGTTCAGATTTACCTGAGCGTTTACGGAAATATGGCCGTCCCTGGTGTCTTTACACGATTCGTCGGTAACTTTGATACGGAAGTTATCAGGAGCCGGAGCAGGACATCTGGTAATGCTAAAACTATTAATGCTTCCCCCGTCTTCTGCGTGAGCGTCTCTCACAGTCAGGGTCCAGGTTCCCTTTAAGGATTCTCCGCGGAAATCTGTCAGTGATCCCGAGGGTTTTACAGTGCCGCCTATGGCCGGGTTGTTATTACAGTTAATGTGGTCTCCCGTATCGCTGAATATAGCGCGGATATCCTGAACTTCATCGCATATCCCGGAGATGATCTGTACTGTAGTTCCTGAGGGCGATGTAAGGCTGATCGTAAGGTCGGATACCCAGGTGTGTGTAATATCGAGAGATAAGGACAATCCTCCGGCGATAAGATCTTCATCCGTAATATGCAATAAAGACGTTACGGTACTGGCACGGTTTTCAGGAATAATGACAGGGTCCGTACTTGTATAGGTTTTGCATTGGGTTTCCAGGGTACTGAAAGAAAAAGGAGGGCTGTATTCTCCCTCACCACAGCGGTTTTTTGGTCTGACCCTCCAGTAATAAAACTTGTCGTTTTCCAGGAGTTGAGGTTCGTAAAACGGGAAGTTTACCGAAGCCGTTTCGAGCAGATCGGAGAAGTCCGCTGTTGCAGCGATCTGAATATCGTATTGTTCCGCGTTGTCTATGGTATCCCATTCCAGCGTAATTCCGAAGGCGGGACGCAATTCCCGGGTTCCGTCGGCAGGAGAAGAGAGGTTTGCTGCAGGGAAAATGTCGTCATAAACTTCAAGGGAGAGTGGTACATTGCGGACTTGCTGCCCCGATGTCCCTGCTATGTGTATATCATACGGGCCCTTTGCTTCGATTCCGGAAATTTCCATAATGACTTTCGTACTGTCAGAAGTTGCCGAAGCCGGTGAAAAAGTGGCCTGTAATCCCTGTGGCATTTCGGCGGAAAAGGTGGTCTCCGCATTAAACCCGTTGTGTGTCCGGTACAAAAAGGGGTATGCCACTTGTTGGGAGATACAGTGCTTTTGGGTCAGTTCTTCGAATTCCAGGGTGAAATCAGAAGAGGTGATGGTAAGATCTGCAGTATTGACCGAGAAAAAGATATTTCCTCTGGGTTTTACCATAATCCTGGCCTTGTTGGTTTCGATCCCGCCGGGAATGAGTACCGTGGCCGATCCGTTATTGGGAAGTTCGGAACCGATAGTATGCGGATTGCCAAAACTTCCGTCTTCCGATAGTAAAATGTCTACAAAAGCTGCCGAGATTGTTCCGGTCTGCGTTTCTGCAACATCCCAGGTGATCGTTTCCGTAGTTCCTCCGGTCAATGTTTTTTCTTCCTGATGTGAAGTCATCCGGAAAGGACCTGCATGTCCGTCTACCGTGATACGAACATCGTCCCTTACGGTTTGTCCGCCGGAGGGATTATTGTCCCTGACTGTGAAAGAAAAGTTTAGTTCCCTGTCTGTTTCGGGAAGGACTTCCCAGGTGTTAGCCAGTGCGCCCGAAAGGATGTCGTCAAGTCTCGGGAAATACCGATGAGGCACTGTTACGGGTGAATAAGAACGGAATACGGGCCCTCCCGAAGCCGTTGCATCGGGATAGCCTTCGTTGATTTGGTTATCTGTTTGTTCCCACGTATAGGTAAGGGCATCCCCGTCGGGGTCCGATCCGGAGCCCGTAAGGACAAAGGCAGTTCCGGCGGGAATTGTGTAATCTGCTCCTGCATCGGCAACCGGAGGCAGGTTCCCTGTGTTTTGCAGGGTAGCACAGGTGCTGTTTCCTGTAGTGATATTGTCCCGGATCTGAGCGATACTGACGGTATGGAAATAAGGATCACTGTAGTTTTGTATATTGGGAGGGCATATCCCGGCATAGGCCATGATCGTAGAACCGCTTCCGGGTTCTACGGCAGTTCCGGCGCTTCTCTCGTCCCCACAATAATTGTTAAAGGTGTGCGTAGCGCCAAACTGATGTCCCATTTCATGAGCTACATAATCCACGGCAAAAGGATCGCCGACCGGGGCTGTAGTTCCCGTTACGCCCTTCGCCTTCGAAGCGGTACAGGGAGAATTCAGTTGTGCGATTCCGCCGGCTCCCGTACTGAAAACATGTCCGATGTCATAATTTTCACTGCCGGCAATACCATCAATGATAGCTTGTATCTCGTCGATTAATGTTTTACCGTTGTTATTGGTCATTCCGTCGGTTTCCGGATCGAGAAATATAAGGTCGTCATTGTTTTCGATCAGTTGCATGCGTATGGAGAGGTCATTTTCGTAAATCCCGTTGACCCGTGTCATAATCGTATTCATCGCAGCGAGTACCGCCTCTTTTTGTTGAGAAACCGTACCGTTATTGAGCCCTGCTGCACTGATATGATACCGGGCAAACTCCCCGGTACAGGCCAGTGCCAGACGGAAAATACGCATCTGTCCGTCATCAGCTCTTTTCAGCCTTCCGGTATTTTTTAATGCCGGGCCATAGGTTTCATCGATGATTTTACATTCGAAATCTTTGTCTAACGGAGTGTATGAAGCTTTGCCGGCCAGTACATAAATGTCTTTCTCTTCTTTGTCGGGATTGAGGTAGTACGTTCCGTTTTTGTCGTAGATAACACCGTGAAATCCATAATGGTCAAGACTGAATCTGATCCGGGTCTGCGGGTTGGAAACCGATGTTCCGGAGTACGACCGGATACCCGGATACTTCTCGGCTAACCGTTCGGGAAGAAAGGGAACTTCGGTGATGATAAAGTCTTCGATACCCCCGCCTTTTACCGGAAAAGAAACAGTGGTCCGGTTTCTTCCCCGAATATGCTTACGCCCGGCGGAAACTCCGGAAAGATCCGATTTCAGGGTGTTGATTTCCAGTCGGTAGCCTTCAGTGGAAGCGCCGGGCCTGATTCCGGATATATTTTTTTCATGATGGGAAATCCTGGTCCACGGCCTATGCTGCCCGGAAACCGTAACGTACGAAAAAAGAATAAAAATAAGCGGGAGTAGGTGTTTTTTCATAGACTGGTTATATACCTGTAAATGTATAGAATAATTTGTAATTAACCTTCAGAATACGGGATCTGTAAGTTTCTGTAGAAAGCTTTCGGAGCATATTTTTCCGGTTGTCGATATGTAGGAAGACCGGTAATTGGTATTCGGAACCTTTTCTAAGCGCTATAATGAGATTTAGACGATTAAAATTTGTTACTTTGTAGTGTTGGATAAAAATCTTTGTTCGTGATTATTAAAAAAACACTTTCGGAGGATAGTGATGCCGGATTTTCTGTAGTAACCATAGGTACTTTTGACGGAGTGCATGTGGGACACAAAAAGATACTCGATCGATTGATCTCAACCGCACGTGCAAACAATCTGAAGTCTACTATTTTTACATTTTTCCCCCATCCGAGAATGGTCCTGCAGCAGGATGCGGACATCAAACTCATAAACACCTTAGACGAAAAAATATCAATACTTGAAAAAAGTGGTCTCGATCAGCTTATCCTGTATCCCTTTACCCGCGAATTTTCCAGGCTTACCGCTATAGAATTTGTCAGGGATATCATAGTAAATAAACTACATGCCAAAAAGGTGATAATCGGTTATGATCACCGTTTCGGGAGGAACCGTACGGCGACGATCAAGGATCTGAAACAGTTTGGAGAAACCTATGATTTTGAGGTGGAAGAGATCGGCGTGGAAGAGGTAAATGCTGTATCCGTAAGTTCTACGAAAATACGAAAGGCATTGCAGGAAGGGGATATGAAAACGGCGAATACCTATCTCGGTTACGATTTTATGCTTACGGGAGAGGTGGTTAAGGGCAAGGGACTGGGAAGACAGATCCGTTTTCCTACGGCCAACCTCCATATTGCCGAAAAATACAAGCTCATTCCGGGAAACGGAGTATATGTGGTAAAGAGCCATATCGACGGAAAGAATGTTTATGGAATGATGAATATCGGATTCAATCCGACTGTTGACGGAAAGAACCAATCCATAGAGATCCACTTTTTTGATTTTGATCGCGATATCTACGGCAGAAAAATACAGGTGGACATGCTCAAAAGGCTACGCGATGAGGTTCGCTTCGAATCAGTGGAAGCATTGTCTGTACAGTTGGAAAAAGACAGGGAGAATGCCCTGAAATACATAGCGGACTTTTTGTAGGATAGCACTTTTCGGGTGTAGTACCCCGGAAGCGCCCCGGTTTGTGAACTTAAAATTTTACCTATGAATGCTTTCCTGTTCAAGCGAATAGATAATGCTCCGCTTATCGTTTTCCGGGTACTTTTCGGGTTGCTGATCTTTCTCGAATCGATAGGAGCCATATTCACCGGATGGGTACGGAGAGCTTTTATACAACCCGAGTTTACTTTCAACTTTATCGGGTTCGACTGGTTGCAGCCTTTGCCCGGCAACGGGATGTACTTTTACTATGCCCTCATGGGACTTTTCGGGGTCTTTGTTATGATTGGTTTTAAGTACAGGTGGAGTCTTGCGGCCTTTACGCTGATGTGGACCGCGACATATATGATGCAAAAGGCTTCGTATAACAACCACTATTACCTGCTCATTCTCATTTGCCTGCTGATGCTGGTACAGCCTGCTCATCGTTATCTTTCCGTAGATGCCTGGCGCAACAGTTCCATACGGCAGATCTCCATGCCGCGATGGTGCTCGGTTATTATTATTGCCCAGGTATGGATTGTGTACACTTATGCTTCCGTAGCAAAACTGTACCCGGACTGGCTTGATTATACGGTAGTGGAAAATCTCATGCTTGGCAGAAAGCATTTTCCGGTAGTCGGTGCGTTGCTGCAAAAACACTGGATACATGTGTTTGTTACCTGGACAGGTATCCTTTTTGATGGGCTTGTAGTGCCTTTACTGCTGTGGAAACCTACCAGGAAGCTGGCTTTTTTTGCCTCTGTGGTGTTTCACCTTTTTAATTCTTTTGTTTTTCATATCGGGATATTTCCATATATGTCACTCGGGTTCACGCTATTTTTCTTTGACCCGCAACTGATCCGCAATATCTTCCTGAAACGGAAACCGTTGTACACTGCCGGGGAGATCAGTGTGCCCGGGCATAAAAATGTATGTATCGGGATAGGAGTTGCTTATTTCCTGATACAACTCGCTCTTCCGGTACGGCATTGGTTTATACCCGGGGATGTCTTATGGACAGAAGAAGCACACCGGATGAGCTGGCGGATGATGTTACGTGGCAAAGGCGGATATATTCACTTTAAAGTCGTGGACAAGGCTACCGGGAAAACTGAAATGATCTACCCCAAAGACCGGCTTTCTCCTAAACAAAGGCGGATTGTGGCTACGAAGCCCGATGTGATATGGCAATTTGCACAACGGTTGAAAAAGGAATATGCAGCCCGTGGGCAGGATGTTGCCGTATATGCTCTGGGGAAAGTGAGTGTAAACCTGAGACCTGCCGCGACCTTTATAGATCCGAAAACCGACCTTGCTGCTGAAAAATGGGATCCTTTCCGGCACAGTTCCTGGATATTACCAGAACCCGGAAGTGAAGAGAAATCGTCCGATCCCGATAAAAAAGCAGTGAATTCAGCCGAAAATAAGCCCCGGAATTGAACTAAATCTTCTTAAATTTGTCGCTCGGTCAAAAATGATCGGTTAGGATTTTTAATATAAAATTACCTATTTAACAATGCTGCAATTACAATTTATCAGAGAGAACAAAGAACGGGTGATTCGCGGACTGGAAAAGCGAAACCTCGGGGAGGAAGCCGCAGATCTCGTCAATGAGGCGCTGAGGCTGGATGAAGAACGAAGGGGAATTCAGGCTACGCTGGACAGTACCCTGGCAGAATCTAATAAATTGTCGAAAGAGATTGGCAATCTCTTTAAAAGCGGAGCACATCAGGAAGCGAATGCACTCAAAGAAAAGACAGCTACGCTTAAAACAGAGTCCAAAGAACTTAATGAAAAACTCAACGATACCACACAGGCCCTGAATACGGTTTTATACCGCATCCCTAACATACCTCACGAGACCGTACCTCCCGGGAATTCCGACGAGGACAACGTTGAGGTTTTTCGGCTGGGAGAAATTCCTGAGCTCGACGAGGGTTCCCTGCCACACTGGGAACTGGCCAAAAAATACGACCTCATCGATTTCGACCTCGGAAGCAAGATTACAGGAGCCGGTTTCCCCGTGTACAAAGGTAAAGGAGCGCGGTTGCAACGGGCCCTGATAAATTATTTTCTGGATAAAAACCGGGAAGCGGGATATTTCGAGTATTTTCTTCCTTACTTTGTCAATGAGGCTTCCGGTTATGGAACGGGTCAGCTTCCGGACAAAGAGGGGCAGATGTATCACATCGAAAAAGATGACCTTTATGTTATCCCTACCGGGGAAGTCCCTATGATGAATTGTTATCGGGACATGATCGTCCAGGAAGACGAGCTTCCGGTAAAGGCAACAACGCATACTCCGTGTTTTCGCAGGGAAGCAGGTTCTTACGGCGCCCATGTAAGGGGGCTGAACCGCCTGCATCAGTTTGAAAAAGTAGAGATCATACAAATTACACGTCCGGAGAATTCCTATAAAGCACTGGACGAGATGGTCGAACACGTAAAGGTCATTCTCAACGAGCTGAAACTTCCTTATCGTATTCTTCAGCTTTGTGGCGGAGATCTCGGCTTTACGGCAGCTATAACTTTCGATTTCGAGGTTTTCTCTACTGCGCAGGATCGCTGGCTGGAAATTAGTTCGGTCTCCAACTGTGAAGACTATCAGAGTAATCGCCTTAAACTGCGTTACCGAAATAAAGAAGGTAAAATGACCCTGTGTCATGCCCTTAACGGAAGTTCCCTTGCCATCCCGAGGGTACTTGCAGGTATCCTGGAAAATTATCAGGATAGAGACGGTATTAGGATCCCGGAAGTACTGGTGCCTTATACCGGGTTTGACAGAATTTCGTAAATTGGTAAGGGAAAGCTCCGGAAAACTCCCGTAGCCTTTGTTCCGGAAGTAGATTCGTTTCGCTTTGGGAAGGAATAAGAAGGTGTGGAGGGATCTTTCCGCCTTACAAACCGGAACCTATGAAAGCAATCAGTTTTTTTATTTGCCTGTTGTTTGCATTCCAGCTCTTTTCCCAGGAAGAGATACTTGCCAGGCAGTATTTCGACAGGGGAGAGTTTGAGAAAGCCGTAGTGCTCTATGAAAAACTGTACCGCAATAACCCCCGTTCTGCCCAATGGCAGCCTCTGGTGGCATGTTATCAGCAGTTGGAACGGTATCATGACGCCGAGGCGGTTTTGCTGAACATGGCAGAAGTGAATAATACGTCCCCGATTTTTTTTGTGGAGCTGGGCTATAATGAGGCGCTTGCAGGGAATAAGGAAAAGGCAGGTGAGTATTACGACAACGCTTTTAAAGCGGTAGAAGAACGTCCGGCCTATACATTTACCGTAGGCCGTAGTTTTCAGGAAAAGAATCTGCTGGACCGGGCTATAGCGGTTTATGAAATAGGAAGTGAGCTCAATCCCGATCTTAATGTAGACTACCAGGTAGCACAACTTTACGGAGAAAAAGGCGATATGGAGAAGATGTACAGCAGTCTTCTCAATCTGATCGCTACACGAAGAAACATGAACCTGTCGAATGTACAGCGTATCATTTCCCAGTTCATTACCGACGATGCTTCACATCCGAACAACCAGTTACTCCGGAAACTCATCCTGAAGAGGGCTCAGGCTACCCCCGATATCCTCTGGAACGAATTGCTAAGCTGGTTATTTGTCCGTCAGAAACAATACGCGTCGGCATTTACGCAGGAAAAAGCCATTTTCAAAAGAGCTGAAGAGGTGAGCATCCAGCCGCTTATCGAGCTTGGGGTCATGGCTATGAACGACAGTGATAAGGATACGGCGAAGTCCGTATTCGATTTTATTATCGCCAATTCCGGGGCGGTTTCCGTGCAGTTGCAGGCACATCTGTACATTCTGCAAATGAAGATCGAAGAAGTGGGAGCCAGGGATTATGAAAAGATCGGTGGCGAATTTCGTGATTTGCTGGAAGAATACGGCAACAATAACAGTACCTTACAATTACAGATGGCCTATGCCAGGTTCCTGGCCTTCCAGATGGAAGATACGGCAAGATCCGAAGCACTTTTCAGGAGAATAACGGATAGTGTCCCACTGAATATACTGGAAGAAGCAAGATTGAAAATGGCTTATGCGGATGTACTGGTGTATTCCGGCAAATTCAACAAGGCACTTATTTTCTATTCGCAGGTGCAAAAAATGATAAAGAACGATGCTATGGCGCAGGAAGCGAGGTTTAAAGTAGCCCAGACCAGTTTTTACAAGGGCGATTTCGACTGGGCGTTAACACAACTGAAAGTGCTCCGGGAATCGGCATCGCAGCTCATCGCCAACGACGCCATGCAACTCAGTCTGCTGATCTCGGATAACATAGTGGGAGATTCCCTTCACACGGCCTTAAAGTTGTACGCCAAAGCCGATCTGTATGCCTATCGCAATAAAAATGAAGATGCCATCGTACTGCTCGATTCCATCCTCACCGGACATAAAGGTGAACGTATCGAAGATGAAGCTTTGTTCCGGCAGGCACAGCTTCTTGAAAAGTCAGGCAAGTATGACAGAGCAGCATACAATTATTTGAAGATACTTGAGTTTTATCCTTATGATATCTGGGTAGATGATGCGTTATACGGCCTTGCACAATTGTATGAGCGCCATCTGGATCAACCGGAGAAGGCGATATCTTATTATGAGAAAATTATTTTCGAGCACGAAGACAGCATCTATTTCGTGGCGTCGCGGAAGGCATACCGGAAACTGAGAGGAGACAGGACCTGATAGCATGCTCCCGGAAAAATTTTATAAAAACACAACAATGTATATATATAATATTACCATAAATATAGAAGAGTCCGTCCATGAAGAATGGCTGGTATGGATGAAAGAAATACATATTCCCGATATACTGGCCACAGGAAAGTTCAGTAATGCGCGTATGCTCAAAGTGCTTGTTGATGAGGATATGGGCGGTGTGACCTACTCCGTGCAGCTGATGGCCGACAGCAGGGACATTCTGGAAAAGTACTACGCAGAAGATGCGGAACGTATAGGAGCAGCCCTGCAAAAACGGTTTGCCGACAAATTTGTTACTTTTCGTACCGAGCTTGAAATCATCAGCGAACATTAGACACGGATTTCCGGGAGATAAAGAAAGCCTATGACGAAACAAAGGAATAGTAGAAAAGAAGATCCTTTCTTTGCCGGGGAGGAAAAAGTACGGGCAAAAAAACATCTGGGGCAGCATTTTCTCCATGATGAGAATATCGCCTCAAACATCGCAGATACCCTGACTGTGGAAGGATACCGGAATGTGCTGGAAATCGGCCCCGGAATGGGTGTGCTTACCAAATACCTGCTTCGCAAGGATATTACCGTATATGTCGTGGAGATCGATACGGAATCGGTAACATACCTCGGAGCACACTATCCAGACCTCACTCCGCGTATTATCAGCGAAGATTTTCTGAAATATGATATCCGTACGATTCTCGGGGAAGAACCTTTTGCTATTATCGGTAACTTTCCTTATAATATATCGTCCCAGATTGTCTTTAAAATGCTGGAAATGCGCAAACAGATCCCGGAATTTTCAGGGATGTTCCAGAAGGAAGTAGCGGAACGGATCTGTGAAAAAGAGGGGAGCAAGGCTTACGGGATTATGTCGGTGCTGGTTCAGGCTTTTTACGATGCCGAATATCTCTTTACGGTGTCGGAGCATGTGTTTACCCCGCCTCCCAAAGTAAAATCGGGAGTTTTGCGATTGCGCAGAAAAGTTGATTTTCATTTGCCTTGCAGTGAAAAGCTTTTTTTTAATGTCGTTAAAACAGCATTCGGACAACGAAGGAAAACACTTCGTAATAGTTTAAAAACATTCGGATTATCCGATAATTTGAAAGAAGACACTATATTTGGCCAGCGTCCGGAACAATTGAGTGTTCAGGACTTTGTCCGGTTAACGCAAAAGATCGAAAATGATATCGTTTAAACTCAGTGACGAATTTATAGAGCAGATCGAGCAGCTCATTGAGGAAAAGAACAACAGTACGTTGTTGCTTCTTCTCAATGAACTTCACTATGCGGATATCGCTGAGATTATCAATGAGCTGAACCTGGAGGACGCCACCTACCTCATCAAGCTGCTGGACAGTGAAAAGACTTCTGATATCCTTACCGAACTCGATAATGATGTACGGGAGCGGATACTCGGAAACCTTTCGCCTCAGGAGATCGCAGATGAGCTCCTGGAACTGGATACCGATGACGCTGCCGATATTATAGCCGAACTTTCCGAAGAGCGGAAGAAAGAGGTTATATCTCATATCGAAGATAAGGAGCATGCCAAGGATATTGTGGAGCTGCTTCGTTATGATGAAAACTCGGCCGGGGGGCTTATGGCCAAGGAACTTGTAAAAGTTAATGAGAACTGGAACGTACTCACCTGTGTCAAGGAGATGCGGCAACAGGCAGAACACGTGACCCGTGTACACTCTATATATGTCGTGGATGATGATGATAAGCTGAAAGGGCGGTTATCTCTCAAAGACCTGCTGACCACCTCTACGAAAACCCATATCCGCGATGTGTATATCCCGAAGGTAGACAGTGTTACGGTAACCGAAAGGGCAGAAGATGTAGCGCGGGTGATGTCCAAGTATGACCTTGAAGCCATCCCGGTTGTCGATGAGTCCGGCAGGCTTGTAGGGCGTATTACCATTGACGATATTGTGGATGTCATCCGCGAAGAGGCGGAGAAGGATTATCAGCTGGCTGCCGGTATTACACAAGACGTGGAGGCCGATGACAATATCTGGAAACTGACCAAAGCCCGTTTGCCCTGGCTCCTGATCGGGATGTTCGGTGGTCTGGGAGCAGCCAGTATTATCAACGGGTTTCAGGAAGCCCTGAGACAATTTCCCATACTGTTGAGTTTCGTGCCGCTTATCCAGGCAACTGCTGGTAACGTAGGAGTACAATCTTCGGCGATAGTGGTTCAGGGACTGGCAAACGATACGATCAGAGGAGAAGTCTTCGGACGGCTGGTAAAGGAATTCTCGCTGGGACTGATCAATGGTATAGCTATTGCGGCCATAGTATTGTTTATCAGCCATTTTGCCTTCGGAACCGAATATAAAGTTTCGGCTACCATCTGCCTCGGATTGGTGACTGTGATCGTAAATGCTGCTGTTATAGGAACATTTATACCTATTTTTCTGGATAAACGTGGCGTGGACCCTGCAGTAGCTACGGGCCCTTTTATAACTACGAGTAATGATGTTCTCGGGATATTGATCTACTTTCTTATAGCCAAACTCATACTCGGCTTCTGAACTATATATTCCACTTGCGTTTCAGGTAATCGTATTCCAGTTTTAATTCTCTCGCGAAATAAGGGAATATATTCTGGTTTTTCAGGCAGTATATGACACTTTGCGGCGTAGTTTTAAATTCTTTGGCCAATGCGTCAATTACTTTTGGAGGGTAATCGTTCATAGCAGGGACTTGGGTTAAGTATTTGTGGCGAATATATTAAATTTAAAAAACAGTTTAGTACTTTTAAGTGTTCGGCTACAGAAAATTCTTATGTATTTTCCGTTTTTTAAAATCCATTACCATATCTTACGGCTAAGAAGAACATTTGTTACCTTTGCAACAAGGCAAAAACTGCTTTGAAAGCCTTCTTTAAAAAGACAAGAAATATGCATATAGCTTTTTTTGATTCCGGCGTAGGCGGACTTACCGTGTTACATGAAGCCATGAAGAAAATGCCCGGAGAGCGGTTTGTTTATTTCGGTGATTCCAGGCATGCACCTTACGGAACAAAAAGCAGTGAAGCGATTAAAACGCTTGTTTTTAATGCTGTGAATTTCCTTGTGGAGCGGAATTTAAAAGCACTTGTGCTGGCTTGCAATACGGCAACAAGTGTTGCGGTCAAAGACCTTCGCAGCACCTATGACTTTCCTATCATAGGGATGGAGCCTGCGGTGAAACCCGCGGTAGAGAAAAGTGAAAAATATAAGGTACTGGTCTGTGCGACCGACCTTACGCTCAAAGAAAAAAAGCTGAACGACCTGGTGCACAATCTCAAAGCTGATAATAAAGTAGATTATCTTTCCCTACAGGAACTGGTAATGTTTGCTGAAAATTTCAGGTTCGACGACCCCGAAGTGATCAGGTATCTCCGGGAAAAAATGGCGGAGCCCGATTGGTCCCGTTACAGTTCGATCGTATTAGGGTGCACGCATTTTATTTTTTTCAGGGAGCAGATACGCAGCCTAATACCTCCGCATATCCGTATTCTTGACGGTAATGCAGGTACTGTCAATAATCTCATAACCAAAATAGACACAGAGAACCTAAACCCGGCTATCCCGGTCCGTTATTACATTTCGGGAGAAGCAGCTCCTGCCGGCTATTTTGAAAAGTATCTCAATTATCTTTCGGAAATAGACTTGAACAACACGGCTTTCCTTTAAAAATCACCTGGTTTTTAACCACCCCGTGATACTGAGACGTTCGCGCTGTACAGGCTTTACCTCATGTTCGAGGATCTGGCTTTCGAAAATGACCATTTTACCTGGAAACGGGTATATAGTTATGGGTTCAGCCCCTTTTTCATTCGGATAAATGACGAGCTCTCCCCCGTATTCGGGCAACCAGTTTTCTTCATTGAGATAATATACGATAGATAGCTTGCGCCGGTCGTCGTTCTGAAAAGTATCCAGGTGACGTTTATAAAAAGTGCCTTCGGGATACAGGGCATAGTGAAATTCCTTGTGCAGGATGCCCATAAAACAGGTTCGGTTAAGGTAGGTGACAAAGTCATTGATCTTTCTGAAGAACTGTTCTTCTCCCTTGTCATTTGCCGATTCGTTGAGCCAGAAGATAAAATCGCCACGAACGGTCTTTTCGACGACCTCGCTGACACGGTTTCCGATGGCAGCCTTTTTAAAGTGGTCGTCTTCGTATTTTTCCAGCAGAGAATTCCGTAAGGCGGTTACTTCCGTATCGGGAAAGAAGTTTTCCACGATGCTGTATTGCCGTTCCATCAGGTCGGCGATAATTTTTTCATACAGCGGATTCTCTACGAAATCCAGCTGCTCAAACAGTTCATTTACTGCCATTAACGAATAAAATAAAAGCGGGCAAATGTACGTAATTTTGGATTACATCGTTCTAAAAACTTCGTTTTCACGGGGACAATTAACAATTATTCCCGTGCGAAGAGACCACCATTCCCGAATTGGTTATCTTTGCCACATAAAAGCAACAAACATACGGAGTACTTATGAGTAATATTCGCCTCACCAAGATGTTTGGTTTTGAGACCGGGCATGCGCTTTACGGATATGACGGAAAATGTAAGAATGTACACGGGCATAGTTATAAGCTCGCGGTTACGGTGATAGGCAAGCCGATAACAGACCGGTCGAATGTAAAGTATGGTATGGTTATAGATTTCGGCGACCTCAAGAAGATCGTCCGGGAGGAAATCGTAGATAAATTTGATCACGCTACCGTTTTCAATAAAAATACGCCTCATGCCGAACTGGCCGGAGATTTGAAACGGCACGGGCATAATGTCCTGCTGGTCGATTATCAGCCTACGAGCGAAAACATGGTTATCGATTTTGCAGCAAAGATAAAACCCAGGCTTCCCGAAAATGTGGTGCTGCACTCCCTGAAACTCCACGAAACGGAAACATCGTATGCCGAGTGGTATGCAGAAGACAATCCTGTTTCCTGAAGTTGTTTACGGAAAAGTAATATAGAATCTTGAATTTGGAGACGACGAATATCCACATCCCTGACGGAAAAAAAATATACTTTGCATCTGACAATCACCTCGGAGCACCCACGGCGGAGAAAAGCTTTCCGAGAGAGCGGAAATTTGTAGCGTGGCTCGATACGGTAAAGAAAGACGCCGCTGCGATTTTTTTGCTCGGGGATCTTTTCGACTTCTGGTTCGAATACGATACGGTGGTGCCCAAAGGTTTTACACGTACGTTGGGGAAGCTGGCCGAAATTACCGACAGCGGTATCCCAGTGTATTATTTTGTAGGGAACCACGACCTCTGGATGAACGGTTATTTCGAAAAAGAACTGCATATCCCCGTCTTTCATAAGCCGCAGCAGTTTGTGCTTCATAACAAGATTTTCCTTATAGGACACGGTGATGGTCTCGGGCCCGGGGACAAGGGGTACAAGCGCATGAAAAAAGTGTTCACCAACCCGGTGGCAAAATGGTTTTTTCGCTGGTTGCACCCGGATATAGGTGTGAGGCTGGCACAATATCTCTCCGTGAAAAACAAAGTAATATCCGGTGATGAGGATGTGAAGTTTTTGGGTGAAGATAACGAGTGGCTCGTACAGTACTGCAAACGAAAACTGGAACAGAAACATTATGACCACTTCGTTTTCGGACACCGTCACCTCCCCCTGGAGATTCCGCTTGGGGAGCAGGCGTATTATACCAACCTGGGCGACTGGATCACGTATTATACGTATGCGGTTTTTGACGGAGATACGCTCCGGCTTCACAAGTACGAATAAAAAAGTGATCGTGCTTTTTCTTCGCTCTAATTATCACAGATCTGGTTGAGGTAATTGTCGAGTTTAATCTGAAAAAGTGTTCCTTCGATGAGATCTTCTATCTGTTGTAATTCCCGGACATTTACTGCAAGATCCACCTTTTCCGCGGGTGTCCGGAGTAGTATGGAGCGGTAGTCTTTATGCTGTCTGCATTCCGCGCAACGTTCGAATTCGCGGGCGCTCCGTATACATTTATAAAAGTGGTTTACTTCCTCGGGAGTAAGATAAAAACCCATATCCCGAAAGACAATCTGTAGCTTTCCGTAGTTGTTTTTTGCAATATCCTTTTTCCATTGAAAGGCGATACCTATATCATTTCTGTAAATGCAATATATTTCGTTCATAAGGGCAGGCTTTTAATTCCTTAATGAAACAAATATACAATTATTTTTATTCATTCTAAATAAAAATACAAAACGTGAGAATACAGTGATAATTTTATGAAGCCTTAATACCTGTAATATAGGGGTCATTCTTTGATGTCCTGGAGCCTTAATTGCAGGCTTACATTGCCATTCCAGTTATTCTCTTCGATACAGTAGACGGCTTGGAAAGGCTTGCGCTCAAGGATGAGATGTATTTTATGTCCCAAATTAAACCCGATGCCTCCGAAAGCCGGGGAGTTATTTTGGGTAACGCAGACTTTCAGGTGTTTTTCCTGTTCCCCCACACCTTTTCCGAAGCCGTTGTCCCTGAGAGAAGAAGACATGAAAACCGGGGTCATGTTGCCCGGTCCGAAAGGAGCGAATTGTTTGAGTATACGATAGAATTTGGGAGTGATGGCATTCAGGTCCAGTTCGGCGTCTATTGCTATTTCGGGAACCAGTAGTTTTTTGTCGATGGTTTCGGCTACTACCAATTCGAATTGTTTTTTGAAGTTGTCATACTGCTCGGGGAGCAATGTGAGACCTGCAGCATATTTATGCCCTCCGAACTGCTCGATGTATGCAGAACAGCGTTCGAGAGCGTTATAGACATCAAAGCCTTTGACAGACCGGGCCGATGCAGCCAGTTTATTACCCGTTTTCGTAAAGACCAGTGTCGGCCGGTAATATGTTTCCGTAAGCCGGGAAGCTACGATGCCTATTACTCCTTTATGCCAGTGTTCATCATATACAACGGTGGTATATGCCTCCTGTTCGGACCGTTCTTCGATCTGGGCCAGTGCCTCTTCCGTGATTTGCTGGTCCAGGAGCTTCCTGTTGGTGTTAAATGCTTCGATTTCCCCGGCAAAAGCTGTGGCAGCATCAATATCGGCTTCGGTCAGCAGGTTTACGGCATGCAGTCCGTGTTTCATCCGGCCGGCCGCATTGATCCTGGGGGCAATAACAAAGACGACATCGGTAATATTCAGCTTTTGTTTCTGAATATTTTGGGTCAGCGCTTTTATTCCTGGCCGTGGTGCGGTGTTGATCCGTTTCAGTCCGTAGTACGCCAGTACCCTGTTCTCTCCCGTGATCGGCACAATGTCTGCGGCAATAGCCGTAGCTACCAGGTCCAGATAGGGGGCGAGGCTTCTCACGTCCTGGCCTTTGCGGGAGGCCAGGGCCTGTATCAGTTTAAAGCCTACTCCACAGCCGCATAGTTCTTTGTAGGGATATTCACAATCCTCTCTTTTAGGGTCCAGTACGGCAACAGCTTTCGGGAGTGCTGCTCCGGGGCGGTGGTGGTCACAGACAATAAAGTCAATACCTTTTTGCCGGGCATAATCGATCTTGTCCATAGCTTTAATACCACAATCGAGAGCAATGATCAGCGTCATGTTATTGTCATGCGCATAATCTATACCCTGGAACGATACACCATAACCTTCTTCGTAACGATCCGGAATGTATGTGGCTACATTCGGATAGCGGCTTATGAGATAAGACGACATCAGGGCAACGGAGGTAGTACCGTCTACATCGTAATCCCCGTAAACGAGGATATTTTCACCTTGCTCCAGGGCCTGCTCTATACGCGTCACGGCTTTGTCCATATCGCGCATCAGGAAAGGATCGTGCAGGTGATCGAGGGAAGGGCGGAAAAAATTCCGGACGTCCTCGAAAGTTTCCATATTGCGTTGTATAAGTAGCGATGCAATAACAGGATCTGTACCCAGGGCTGTGGCCAGCTTGTTGACTTTTTCCGCTTGTGGTTTCGGTTTTATGGTCCAGCGCATAGTTGTTATTCCTTTAATCGGATCCTGTTTTTAAAAATTTCTTTACCTTTTACGATGACCCTGATGTAGCATCGCATTTTCGGCAGATAGGAAAGGTCGTAGGTAAAACTTCCCCTGTCCAGTTGGGTATAGTGATGTTCTTCGAGTATATTTTGCTCGTCTTCCTGTTCGGTGATCAGTACCTTAACGTCTTCCGGAGTGTTGGCAAAATAATCGAGTGTCACGGGGCCGTCGGTACGTGCCGGAAAAACGGAAACAGACGGATTGGGGTCTACCCGGTGAGGAAGGTTGTTTTTTACGGCAAAATGATAGCGTATGCTGCTTCCGAAGTCGGGATCGAACTGGCGGATAGCCTGTCCGGAAGTGTCCAGGATTTTTACGGCACCCCGCCCTTCTTTGGTGTGGTACCAGAACTCAAGGCCGTTGCCCTTACTGTCATCTACTTCGAAAATATAGTTGCCTTCCGATAATGCTATGGTGTCCCGGTACAGGGTTTCCGGTTGCAGGTCGGTACTGTCCCTCTTAAAACGTATGTTCCCGAAGCTGTCTTTAACGCGATAGCTGTTTTGTTCGGGAGCCTTGTTAGTTTTGAAATAGAGGACGGTCTGTTCCGGCAGAATGTCCGGCCTGATGTAGGTAGAGCGCTTTCTGTTGTCGGCACTAAAAGCATCTTTTTTTCCGTTGGGGCGGTGTAATTCTACGGTAAAACCTGCAGTGTCTTTTGCGCTGAAAATTTCTTCCGGCAGAGTAATAACTGCGGTTTCTCCGAAGGGAATATTTCCCTTCCATTTGAATTTTTTCGTTTTTTCGCCGGTCACAGCATAGTCGACATTCATGGATCGCAACGGTTCTTTACCGTTATTTTTCACCCGGATCACAGGGAGTCCGCCATTAGGGTTTTGTCTGCCGTATGTTGTTTCTTTGGAAGGCGAGAGGATATCGGTTAGCGTTACATCGTGATCGGCCCGGATATTTCCGTAGGCAATGACATAGGCTGTAATGTGTTCCTGTGCGCCGGGCTCTTCTGTTTCATAAGGTTCCATATCCACATCGATGGTATAAGGCTCTTCGGGTTGCAGCGGAACCCGGTATTCGTCGGGTTGCAACAGGTAGCCGGGGCACCAGTTGGCACGGTCAAAAATCCAGGTTCCGGCCTGGGGGAACAATGGATTTTCGCCACATTTCATCCAGATGTCTTTTCGGTCCAGCAGGTTTCCGTTCCAGATGATATCCCGGTATTTCTCGCAAAATTCTCCGCAACCGTTCCGGTCCATACCATGCCCGGTATGGTGAAGCTTCAACAAGGCATATGATGCTTCTGGGGGCGCCTCGAGAGTAACGGGTTTCAATTGTTCTTCAATAGGATTTCGGGCATCGCCGTACTCATAAATACCATCATATATTTTGTGAATACCTAAGGGTTCGGCTACCGGGGGACCTTCGGTGATCTCAAAATCAACGGTAACTTTCCAGCCTCTGGTCTTGTTATCTTCATAACCGGTATGGACATAATCGATAAGAACGCTGTCCCGGAGGATACTGCTGAAGTCGGTAACATCTACTTTCCAGTCAAATTTCCATTGGTTGTGAAAACGCCCTCCATAAGGGGTAAGCATCCTGGCAATTTCGTAATGGAGCGTATCTCCCTGGGTTCCTCCGGCCTGCCGTACGACCACATGGTCCAGGTAGTCCCAGTCTGCACAACGCATGCCGTCCGGACACTCGAAAGTGAGGTGGAGCATTACGTTGCGTATGTCTGTTTCTTTCCCGGGAAAAACGGTCCATTGCGGGTAGTTATTCGTTCCGGTGGAAGGATCGGTAACTACGGTTTCTCCGCGATGCGATATAACATGATGGATGTTCTGGGCAACTAATGTACTGCCGGGTCCGGAACAAAGCAGGACGAGGAAAAGGAACTTTTTCATCAGGGTTTGTAATCCTTAGGAGTGGTGGAAAAAGGTTTTAATGTTCATTTTGGCAAACTGGCGGAACATTTCCATGACACCACAGTATTTCTCTACGGACAGGTCTACGGCCCGTTGTAATTTTTTTTCATCCAGATCTGCGCCGTGAAAGTGATATTCTACGGTAACTTCATGGTAGTACTTGGGATGCTCTTCGGTGAGTTCGGCATCGATCTCAATAACAAAATCATCGACATCCAGTTTCATTTTCTTGATCAGCGAAGCCACATCAAGTCCGGAACATCCTGCAACGGCCGAGAGCATCAATGCCTTTGGACGAAGTCCTTCTCCTTTTCCGCCATCTTCTGGGCTTGCGTCTATTTTCAGGGTTCCGGCCGGATTGGTGGATTCGAAAGCCATGTCGCCGAGCCATTTCGTAGTCACGTGATTTGTCATAATCTTTGCTTTTTTCGGTTTGAAGACATCAAAAGTACGATTTAATCGGCAAAAAGTAATTTTTTGCCATTCTGTCCGTTCTGGTACTGTTTTGGGGATTGTCCTAAAGGTCTGATCCCCGGAGAATAGCCTGTTCCCGGGTATTTGATACTACAGGACGCAGGCAAAACGATATTCGGATTTTTAACTATTTTTGTAAATTATTAAAGTTGTGTTATGAAAAAAATATTGTTGTTGGTTTTGGCTGTAAGTAGTGTTATTTGCGTGTCTTGCAGTAATGATGATGATTCCGTGTCTCCGGAAAAGGCAATAGAAGGGATCTGGAGTGCCGGGAGTTATCATTTTGTCCGTTACAGGGACGGAGAAAAAGTAAGTGAGTCGAAAAGTACGTTTGACGAAAATAATGTGCTGGAAATGCGTTTCCGGGAAGATGGTTCTTTTGTGCACTATTACAGGGAGAACGGAGGCGAGGATGAAGGTTCTTACACCGGGACATACACTATAGACGGAGATGAGATCATACTGTTGTACAACAGCGGAGGAAGCGATCAGGAGTTGGTAAGAGCGCAGTATACGATCTCCAAACGGATATTGACAACGGTTACGGATGAAGTGAGTTCTCAGGGAGGCTCGTTGTACCGTGAAGTGACTACTACGGAGTACAATAAGATGTAATACGGTGTAAATGCGGAAGGTAAAATTTTGCGGGAGTTAAATATTTCACAAAAAAACATGTGTAAACCGTTTCTATATCTGTACAAAAAATATATCTTTGCACCGCGAAAAAAATATCTTGTGGAAAACGGAAATAGCTTTCCGGTTGATGTCAAATGAAGCAAGATTGTTTTAGTATATAACAAGCTATACATTAAAGATTTAAGTAATGTCGAAAGTTACAGGTAAAGTTGCACAAATCATTGGTCCGGTTGTAGACGTTGCGTTTACTTCGGATTCCGAACTCCCGAAAATTTACGATTCCCTGGAAATTACAAGGGAAGACGGCTCCAAACTCGTTCTGGAGGTTCAGTCGCACATAGGTGAAGATACCGTAAGGACCATCTCTATGGATTCTACAGACGGTCTGAGCAGGGGAACGGAAGTGGTTGCAACAGGGAACCCTATACAAATGCCGATAGGAGATGCGGTTTACGGTCGTCTCTTTAATGTAATCGGTGATGCTATCGATGGTTTGGGGAACTTGCCTAAAGCCGGAGATCAGGGATTGCCTATTCACCGTGAGGCTCCTAAATTCGAGGATCTTTCTACATCTACCGAAGTACTCTTTACCGGAATTAAGGTTATCGATCTTATCGAACCTTATGCCAAAGGAGGTAAAATCGGTCTTTTCGGAGGTGCAGGTGTAGGTAAAACCGTATTGATCCAGGAGCTTATCAACAATATCGCCAAAGGGCACGGAGGATTATCTGTATTTGCAGGAGTAGGAGAGCGTACCCGTGAAGGGAACGACCTTCTTCGTGAAATGCTGGAATCCGGAATTATAAAATACGGAGATGATTTTCTGCATTCGATGGAAGCAGGTGGATGGGATCTGAGCAAGGTAGATAAGACTTCCATGAAAGAATCCAAAGCAACTTTCGTATTCGGGCAAATGAACGAACCTCCCGGGGCACGTGCAAGAGTTGCTCTTTCCGGTCTTACCATTGCGGAATATTTCCGTGACGGGGCGGGAGATGCGCAAGGAAAAGACGTACTGTTTTTCGTAGATAATATTTTCCGTTTTACACAGGCAGGTTCGGAGGTGTCCGCGCTACTCGGGCGTATGCCTTCTGCAGTAGGATATCAGCCCACACTGGCTACCGAGATGGGAGCGATGCAGGAACGTATTACATCCACTAAAAAAGGGTCTATTACTTCTGTACAGGCGGTTTACGTGCCTGCGGATGACCTTACCGACCCGGCACCGGCTACGACCTTTGCCCACCTGGATGCAACGACCGTACTTTCCCGTAAAATTGCCGAGTTGGGGATTTATCCTGCAGTAGATCCGTTAGATTCCACTTCAAGGATCCTTACTCCGGACATTCTCGGAAAAGAGCATTACGCTTGTGCACAACGTGTAAAAGAATTGTTACAACGATATAAAGAACTTCAGGATATCATTGCGATTCTCGGTATGGAAGAGCTTTCCGAAGAGGACAAACTTGCCGTGGCACGTGCCAGAAGGGTACAGCGATTCCTTTCCCAGCCTTTCCACGTTGCAGAGCAGTTTACCAGTATTCCCGGGGTACTTGTGGATATCAAGGATACCATCAAAGGTTTCAACATGATTATGGATGGTGAGCTCGATCACCTTCCGGAAGCTGCCTTCAACCTTAAAGGGACTATCGAAGAAGCTATCGAAGCCGGAGAAAGAATGCTTGCCGAAGCTTAGAATTTTTTGCTTGCGGTTTCTATACAGAGGTAACCGTAAAACATAAAATCGTAAAGAAAAAGAGATATGTATTTAGAGATAGTATCCCCTGAAGCGACCTTGTTTAGCGGTGAAGTAACTTCGGTTGCTGTTCCCGGAGTAGACGGGGAGTTCCAGATGTTGAAAGATCACGCGCCTATAGTGTCTCTTCTCGGGAAGGGGAACGTAAAGATCTATGGCGACGTAAAGATCAAAGAAGAGTTTCAGGACAGATTTTCCAAAGGAGAAAAGAATGAAACATTATTACCGATCAACTCCGGTACTATTGAGATGAAAAATAACAGGGTAATTATCCTGGCGGATTAATTGCAACCTGTAAAAGGATAAAAAGCCATTCGGGATTCCCTGAATGGCTTTTTTGTTTTTTGGATTTGGGAAGCCTTATAAAAGCTTCCCGGAATATAAAAGACGAATGTTTCAGAGGGTTCCCCGGAGCTCCTGCTCCCGTTCTATGGCTTCGAACAGGGCTTTGAAGTTTCCTTTACCGAAAGATTGGGCCCCTTTTCTCTGAATGATCTCGAAAAACATCGTAGGCCTGTCGAGAATGGGTTTGGTGAAAATCTGTAAAAGATAACCCTCATCGTCCCGGTCAATCAGGATGTTGAGGTCTTTAAGTGGTGCCAGGTCTTCGTCAATCTCTCCTACTCTGTCCAGTACGGTCTCATAGTAGGTCTCCGGAACGTTCAGAAATTCCACACCACGATCGCGTAATTGAGTTACGGTTTCTATGATATTATCGGTAGCCACGGCAATATGCTGAACGCCGGCACCATTGTAAAAGTCGATATATTCTTCGATCTGTGATTTTTTTCTTCCCTCTGCAGGTTCGTTGATCGGGAATTTTATTCTGCCGTTTCCGTTGCTCATTACTTTACTCATCAGCGCCGTATATTCGGTGGAAATATCTTTGTCGTCAAAGGAGATCATCTGGGCAAATCCCATGACCTTGGCATAAAATTCACACCATTTGTTCATCTCGTTCCACCCTACATTACCTACCATGTGGTCTATATATTTCAGTCCTGTACTGCCCGGCTGATACGGCGGATTCCACGCTTTGAACCCGGGCATGAAAGCACCGGTATAATCTTTACGCTCCACAAAAATATGCACTGTTTCGCCGTAGGTATGTATGCCTGAAAGCACGACTTTCCCGTAATCGTCCTCGATGGTTTTGGGTTTTAAGTAGCTTTCAGCTCCGCGACCGGTAGTTTCTTTGTAGCTTTTGGTGGCATCGTCTACCCAGAGCGCAACCACTTTTACGCCGTCTCCGTGCTCGTTTATATGTCTGTTGATGTCTCCGCCCGATTGTAGAGGAGAAGTCAGTACAAGCCGTATTTTGTCCTGTTGAAGTACATACGAGACCCTGTCTTTCATTCCTGTTTCGAGCCCGGCATAGGCTACAGGGCGGAACCCCCAGGCAGCTTGGTAATAATGGGCCGCCTGCTTGGCATTGCCTACGTAAAGTTCTACATAATCCGTTCCGAGTATCGGCAGAAAGTCTTCGGCCTGGGGAACTGTTTTTTCAAGATTTAAGGATGTATTGTCAGTTTTCATTTTTTTCAATTTGATAATTTGTTAATTGGTCAATGTGATAATGAGCTTATTGCCTGATTGGCATATTATCACATTATTCCAGCCATGATTTATGGTAGGAATCATCCGCAATATCCATGGCTTCTTCCGTAAGCATTAAGGGTTTAAAAGTATCTACCATAACGGCAAGTTCGTCTGTCTTTTCCTTGCCGATACTTCGTTCCACTGCCCCTGGATGCGGGCCATGCGGTATGCCGGCAGGATGCAGCGAGATGTGTCCGGCTGCAATATCATTCCTGCTCATAAAATCTCCGTCCACATAGTACAATACTTCATCGCTGTCTATATTACTATGGTTGTACGGGGCAGGAATGCTTTCCGGATGATAATCATAGAGCCTTGGTACGAAACTGCATACCACGAATGCATCGGTTTCAAAAGTTTCATGCACGGGAGGTGGTTGATGAATACGCCCTGTAATAGGCTCGAAATCGTGTATGGAGAGCGCATAGGGATAATTGAAGCCGTCATACCCCACTACATCAAAAGGGTGAGTGGCATATACCACATCAAAAAGTTCGTTCTTTTTCTTGATACGGATCAGAAAATCTCCTTTCTCGTTATGGGTCTCCAGTTCCCGGGGTTGGCGAATATCTCTCTCACAGTAAGGAGAGTGCTCCAGGAGCTGCCCGAACCAGTTCCGGTATTTTTTCGGGGTGTAGATCGGACGGTGCGATTCTACGATAAAGAGACGATTGTCTTTGGAGTCAAAATCCATTTTATAAATAGTGCCTCTCGGAACCATGAGATAATCTCCGTACTTGAAATCGAGATTTCCAAGATGGGTTCGCAGCTTTCCGGTGCCCCGGTGGATAAAGATCAGTTCATCCGCATCGGCATTCTTATAGAAGTATTCTTCAGTAGAATTTTTCGGAGCTGCCAGGATGATACTGCAATCACTGTTGGTGAGTACGGTCTTCCTGCTTTGGAGATAATCGTCCTCCGGCTTTATTTTGAAGCCGTGAAAGCGGTATGATTTTATGTTGTTGCCAACGGCAATTTTCGGTGATACATCGGTAGTCTTCCTGATCTCCCTGACCTGTGTAGGGCGGTGTTCGTGATACATATTCGAAGACATCCCGTCAAAACCAATGGTCCCGAACAATTGTTCGTAATACAGGCTACCATCCGGTTTACGGAAGATGGTATGTCTTTTATGGGGGATTTTCCCCAGTTTATGATAGAATGGCATGGTATGCTTTTTTTGGTTTTACTTTTTTTAAAGAATACAAAAACCAGCCTGCCTCATTCCGGACTACGTTTGATGAGGTATTGAAGATATGATAATAATCCTTGCCAAATAGGTTTCATCGTTTTACAAATATCGGAAAATATTTATGGAGTTTAAAATTATAATATATTCATTACTTGATGCTTCTTTTTAAATAATAGTTATTCTGTTGTGGTGTTGATATGGCTTTGTCAAGTTTTTCTTTTAATTGTTTTAGAACCGTGCAATCCGTAATGAATAGTGAAAAAGAGTTCAGGGGCATAAACTTTAAGAGGTCTTTATGGTTCCGAACACTTAAAAAGCATAACTTTGCGAAGAACAAAAACAGGATTTCTTTGCGAAAGGCATGGACCATATTATTAAGTCTGTATGTGCTGGCTCTGGCTGTGACACCATGTGGGGATACCTTAGTTCCCGATCCGCATGATCTCACCCTCTCGGAAGTACATTACGATATGGAAAGCGGAGACGGGCATCATACCGGATGCACGCCGTTATGTACCTGTGCCTGTTGCGGAATCATTGTCTCCATCGAAGACCTCCCGGTTTATTTTACTCCTGAAATCTCAGAATACTACCTGGATAACTTTCCTTTACCCCATTCCTTTTTACGGGGGTATAACCATACTGTTTTACAACCACCGCAGTTCGTTTAACATTTTTATGTAAACCGTGGCCCTCCGAAAAGGGCCTGTAAATTATTAATGTTAAACTTAATTGTATCCGTATGATTGATAAGATCATCGGCTTTTCCGTTAAGAACAAGATTGTCGTGTTCCTGATGGTTACAGCCATTATTGGTGGCGGGTGGTATGCTGTGAAAACCATCAACCTGGATTCCGTCCCCGATATTACCAACAACCAGGTTCAGATTATTACGGTATCTCCCAACCTGGGCACTGAAGATATAGAACAATTTGTAACATACACGGTAGAACTTGCCGTGTCTAACCTACCCGGTGTAGAAGAGATACGTTCGGTATCTCGCTTTGGGCTTTCGGTAGTTACCGTTGTGTTTGAAGACCGTATGGGAACTTACCTGCCCAGGCAGCTGGTCAGTGAAAAGCTCTCGGGTATTCGTGAAGAAATACCCCGTGGGTTCGGAGAACCGGTTATGGGGCCGATTACCACAGGTCTCGGAGAGATATACCAATATACGATTCTACCCGAAGCAGGATATGAAGAGCAATATTCTCCGGCAGACCTCCGCTCGGTACAGGACTGGATTGTAAAAAGGCAGATGGCCTTGCTGCCCGGTGTGGTTGAAGTAAATTCTTTCGGAGGACATATCAAACAATATGAAGTAGCTCTTAATCCTGCCCGTCTGAATAGTGCGGGAGTGTCCATACATGAAGTCTACGAAGCTCTGCAGCAGAACAATGCCAATACCGGAGGAGCTTACATAGAAAAAAGTCATATGGCCAACTTTATCCGCGGAAGGGCTCATCACCTCGCTCGATGATATTCGGAATATTGTGATAAAAACGGTAGAGGGACAACCCTTGCTTATTAGTGCCGTAGCTGAAGAAGTCCGTTTCGGAAATCAGATCCGGTACGGTGCCGTAACCAGGGATGGCGAAGGAGAAGCTGTGGGGGGAATGGTATTGCTGCTCAAAGGAGAAAACTCCAACAAGGTTATAAAACGGATAAAGGATCGGGTAAAGGAAATAGAAAAATCACTTCCTGAGGGGCTGCATATCGAGCCCTTTACGGACCGTAGCGAACTCATAAAACGTACTACGGATACCGTAACCCGAAACCTTGTCGAAGGAGCGCTTATTGTCATTTTTGTCCTGGTTTTACTGCTGGGGAGTTTCCGGGGCGGATTGATCGTGGCTTCCGTTATTCCGTTATCGCTTTTCGTAGCTCTGATCCTCATGAAGATCTTCGGGGTATGGGCCAACCTGATGTCTCTGGGAGCTATAGACTTCGGGATCATCGTAGACGGGGCTGTTATTATTGTGGAAGGTGCTGTACATTTTATAGATAGACGCATGAAGCGTTCTACAGCATCGGTTTCGGGGAAAGAAATGGATGAAATAGCCTATGATTCCGGGAGCCAGATGATGAATTCGGCCTTTTTCGGGCAGTTGATCATACTCATTGTATTTGCTCCCATACTTTTCCTCACCGGGGTCGAAGGCAAGATGTTCCAGCCCATGGCTTATACTTTCGGTTTTGCTATGATCGGGGCTATTGTATTATGCCTGACCTATGTTCCTGCCATGTCTGCCCTGTGCCTGAGACCATCGGGAAAAGATTCCGGATTTTCCAGGTTCGAAAGTAAGCTGCGGCATATTGGCGATACCGTGATAAACTTTTGTCAGAATATATACAAGCCGGTACTGATAAAAGCCCTGAAATCGGGTAGAGTGGTCATTGTTTTCTCCATAGGACTCCTCGGGGTGTCCCTGTATATTTTCAGTAAGATGGGGGGCGAGTTCCTGCCCAAGCTCGATGAGGGGGATCTTGCCATGCAGGTATTGCTCCGCCCGGGAAGCTCTCTGTCCGAAAGTATAGCAACGACGACCAAAGTAGAGAAGATCGTGACATCCTTTCCGGAAGTAAAGACCATGGTTTCCCGAATCGGGGTTGCGGATATTCCTACCGATCCGATGCCGATGGACATAGCGGACTGTATCATAACACTGGAAAAAGATAAATCCGGATGGAAAACAGCCGCAACCAAGGAGGAGCTTATCGCTAAAATCAAAGAAGCTACCGAGGTAATTCCCGGTATAAATACGGTGTTTACCCAGCCTGTGGAATTGCGCTTTAATGAGCTTCTCACCGGAGTTAGAGAGGATATAGCTATTAAGCTTTACGGAGAAGACCTGGATATACTCGCGGAGAAGGCAGAGCAGATGGCCGCGATTATCCGTAAGATTGACGGGGTGGGTGATGTACGCCCGGAAGCGACTTCCGGACTTCCCCAGATGACTGTTGCTTATGACCGGCATAAAATGTCCAAATACGGTCTTACGATTGAAAAACTGAATACCTATATCAGCACTGCATTTGCCGGGCGTACCGCCGGTGTGGTGTTTGAGGGGGAAAAACGTTTTGATCTGGTACTCCGCTTTGATGAAGGGTTTCGGCAGGATATCGGAAACCTTCGCAACCTCTATGTTGATCTTCCGAACGGTGGACAAATACCGATATCGGAAGTGGCTGACATTGATTTTAAGGCAGGGCCTATGCAGATAAGCCGGGACAACACGTCACGGAGGGTATCCGTAGGGGTTAACGTAAGGGGAAGAGATATACAGTCGCTGGTCGGGGAGATCCGTGACCGGTTGGAAACAGACCTCAAGCTTCCCCCCGGATATTATATGCAATACGGTGGGGCTTTCGAAAACCTGCAAAGAGCCAAGGAGAGGCTTGGTATTGTTGTACCGATAGCCCTGGCACTGATATTTGTTCTACTGTACTTTGCGCTGAAATCATTTTCACAAACGGTAATGATCTATATGGCCGTGCCTTTGTCGGCTATAGGCGGGATCTTTGCCTTGTGGATAAGAGATATGCCATTCAGTATATCTGCCGGGGTGGGGTTTATCGTACTCTTCGGGGTGGCGGTGCTCAACGGCCTGGTATTGATAAGCAGGTTTAACAGTCTCAAGGAAGAGGGGGTGACGAGTGTAAGAACACGTATTATCACCGGGACAAAAGAGCGGTTGCGCCCCATTATCCTGACGGCACTTACTGATGTTCTCGGCTTTTTTCCGATGGCCCTGTCTGCTTCTGCCGGAGCTGAAGTACAGCGACCGCTGGCTACCGTAGTTATCGGTGGTCTGGCAACAGCTACACTGCTTACACTTATCGTCATTCCCGTTATGTATGCCATGGTGGAAAACAGGAGATCCGGGAAACAGGGAAATCGCATACCTGCCAGAACAGTGCTTCCGGTATTGGTCTTGCTGGCCGTATTGTTCATTCCCGGGAGGAGTACTGCTCAGCAAGCTCCCCGGGTTGTTTCGCTACGGGAAGCGGTGTCCGTAGCTCTCGAAAAATACCCGGAGGTAAAGCGCGCGGCATTGTCTGTTACGGAGAAGGAAATGCTTCGGGGAACGGCCTTCGATGCCGGGCAAACCAGTATCGGTACGGGGGGAGAAGAATATGGCGGGCCGGACAGGATCAGGAATACCCTGACTCTCAGTCAGAACAACATCGACATTTTCGGGACTATTGCAAAATCATCTCTGAATACATCGCGTATTGCTGCCGAAAAGGAGCGGCTTGAGGTCACAAAGCTTCAAACTGCATTAGCAGTGTACCAGGCGTATTACGACGCGGTCAATGCCCGGGAACAACGGAAACTGGCCCTGCAAATGGACAGTATATACGGCGATTTTCTACGCGCTGCAAAGTTGAGATATGAGACCGAAGCGACGACCAGGCTGGAGCTTCTTGCGGCCGAAGGGCAATACGGAGCTGTTGTTGCACAGAAAATAGAAGCGGAGAACAATTACAGGAAAGCACTGAATGTCCTGAATCGATGGATACTTGAAGAATTTCCTTTTGATGTTGAACCGGTTTCCGGATTATTTGCCGGAGAAGGTGCATGGAAACGACAGCCGGAAGACCATCCTTTGATGCGGCTTGCACGGTTGGAAACCCGGACTTCTGAGTCGCTGTGGCGAATGGAGAAGGCAGCCTTTTTACCCAAACTGAATGCCTCGTACGGATGGCAGGAAGTAGCCGGGCAAAGCGGGTTCTATTCCTGGAACCTGGGCCTGTCGGTGCCGTTGTTCTTCTGGAACCAGGGAGCGAAAACCAAAGCGGCAAAAATTGGTGTAGCCATGGCAAAAGAACGGTCGCTACAGCAGGAGAACGACCTTAAAACAGAGATGCGTGCCACACAGAACGATTATGACAGGTTAAGCGCTACGGTAAAACTCTATCGCAACCAGCTACTTCCTCTTGCCATGGAACAGATTGCGGCTGCCAATCTGAGTTACCGGGAAGGAGAAATAGATTATGTCTCTTTTATACAGAACCTGAACAATGCAAAGGAAGTACAGCGTGAGTACCTGGACCGTCTGCGTGAATACAATGCAACAGTAATCCGTCTCAGGTATCTCACTGCTCCCGAAACTCTAATTGATAACCTGTAAATAGGGACGTTGTCCCATAAAAATAAAAAAAATGAGAACATTAAGAACTATGTACTGCTTGTTGGCTGGCCTGATACTGCTGGCTTGCGGAAGGCCTGCAGAATCCGGGAGAGGAACGGATAAAAGCGATGATGGCCTGTCAGATACAGAACTTGTGAATGAAACCGGACATGACGATGAGAATGTGGTAGCCCTTACCCGACGGCAAAGGGAAGTTATTAATCTCCGGCTCGGAAATTTCACGACAATTAATATCGATGGGGCCATACGGGTAACCGGGGAGCTCGAATTATACCCTGAAGACGAAGCTACCGTAGGGGTTTTTATGGAAGGGAATATAAGTCGTATATTGGTGAAGCCCGGAGAAAAAGTCCGGGAAGGCCAGGTACTGGCCTATGTCCGGGACCCTGCTTTTATCGACTTGCAGGCAGACCTCAGGGAGTTGCAAAGCGAATATGATTACCTGTATCAGGAGTACGAACGGCAGAAAACCTTATATGAAAATAACGTTGCTTCAGGTAAAAATTATCAGCGTGTTACTTCCGATTATAAATCCGTTGCGGCACGGCTGGAAAGTATAAAAACCAAATTGAGACTGCTCCATGTCCATCCCGCGTCTGTTTTACAAGGTCGTACTTCGGAGGCTTTTCCGGTCGTATCTCCTATAACGGGTTATGTACGTGAAATAGGGGTGACTTTAGGGGAGCGGGTGACCACAGGAACCCCGCTTTTTCGTATTATGAATAAAGAGAATATCCATGCCGATCTGCTGGTCTATGAGAAGGATCTCGACAAAATAAGGGAAGGTCAGCAGGTCACACTGTATATAGCTAATAATCGTGAAAAGCCGGTGAAAGGTAAGATCACCGAGATCGGAAAAAACTATGAGAACACTATCCGGGCCGTGCGTATGCATGCCAGCCTGGAAGGAAAAAAAGAAACTTTTGTGCCCGGCATGTTTGTGGAAGGACTGATTGCGGTTCAGGATCTGGAAACAAATGTGCTTCCCGGCGCAGCTGTGGTAGAAGACGAGGGAAAGACATACATTTTTGTGAAGCAGCAACAGGATAATCACCAGGCACATAAAACCTCCGAAAAGAGCGCGGAAAAGTGGATGTTTACAAAAACAGAAGTGCAGACGGGGAGCAATACCAGAGAATGGATAGAGGTAAAGCCGTTAACCTCCCTGCCGGAGAACGCAGAGATCGTTACAGAGGGAGCCTATTATCTTCTGTCCGAGATGAAAAAAGGGGAAGCAACGCATTCGCATTAAGCGTTTTTCCTGTTTAAATACTGTAAGATCGGGGGGCATGGCGTTCCCCCGGTTTATTTTATGAATGGGAACGATCAGGTCTGTATCGGCCATTTTTTATGATAAGCAGTATTGCCTATGTTGATCTCTTTGGCAGATATGACAATTTCCGTAGTCATGGGCTCATCCCCGATAGCACGGAATTTTTCGTGGTATTTAATACAATACCCTTTTTTAAAAGAGGTGGTACGCATGCGGCTCATACCATCCCGTTTATAGAATGTCAGGCTACCGTCTTTGGTTTGTGTGCTGCTGATGGCCCAGTCCGAGAAGTTATCTTTCATATCCGTTTCCAGAACAAGGCGTATCTCACCTCCTTTGGCGTTGGTGGAAGGCTTACCGTTATGATCAGTGCCTTTTTCTACCCGGATATCGTATTCGAGGATATTGTATGACGTATCGTCTATTTCAAATTTTGCTAAAAAGGACATATGAAGAATTTTTAGTCGTAAGGTTGAGATTAAAAGCGTATAAAAGGGAGCCGTTACAGACTCCCTTTGATAGTAATATCTGATTGGTTTGTTATATTACGATCAAAAAAATAATGTTATACCCATTCATTGATGTGTTCTCCGCCTCCGCTGGAAATCACACGGCATGATATGGTAAAGTTCTCGGTCAGGGGGGTATCCCCGCTATGTTCAAAGGTCTCCCTGTATTTGACGAGATAGCCTTCGGTAAAATGTACTTCCCGAAGTTTGGCATCGGTGTCTCGTTTGACATAGGTGATTACACCGTTTTTACGTTCGAAGTTATTGGTCATCCATTCGAAGAAGAAAGATTCTCCCGTTGATTCCACGGTCAGATTAATACGTCCGCCGCGGGTTACGGATGAAGGACGCCCTGTGGCATCTACTTCCTGTGCGAGGTCATAATTGGCGTTGAGAATATTGACTTTTTTACCGCCAACTGATAATGTTGCTTTAAATGACATACTACTTAAAATTTAAGGAATTAAGGTTAACTAATAAAAAATACCAAATCAAATATTGAACTATATAGAGCATGCAATATATTAAATACGAACGTATTATGCAATATCAGATATTAATAAAGTGTTGTTTTTCATCGTTGCAAGTCAGAAATATACTTCTTTAATGTGAGTTGATATCTACCACATGTTAGAGCGATACTTTTATGGAATTTGTTTCACCAGATAAATATATACGGGGAAATGGTCGCTGTATCCGCCGGAGTAGTTTCCATTGGTGTAGCTTCGCAGAGGGTAACCCCGGTAGGGTCCGGAAGGGGTTATAAGGAAGTGCTTATTGTAGATTCCGGCTTTCCAGTAACGGTAGGAAGACTTGTCTTTTTTGAGTAATGATGAGGTGAAGAAAATCTGGTCGAATAGATGCCATTGATCCCGATGCGCCAGTGTTCCCAATCCTTTTTCCGCCATTTCTTCCATAGGATTATACAATGTACTTTCGTCCCGTCCTCTGCGCTCTTTTCTCGTTTTAAGTACTTTTTTCAGACTTGGGTCAGTGGGGTCGTCGTTGAGGTCTCCCATGCTTATAATTTTGGCATCGGGAGTCAGTGCAATGACAGAATCTATAATTTTTTTATTGAGAGCTGCAGCGGCCATCCGGTTAGGCCTGCTTTTGCGTTCCCCTCCGTAGCGGGAAGGCCAGTGGTTCACTATAAAATATACGGGTTCGTCATCGAGTATACCACTGACGAGCAATTGGTCCCGGGTGTAGATCCGGGAACTTTCTTCATCGTATATCTCAAGGGGAACATTTCTGGAACTCAAAGGAGTAAAACAGTCTTTTTTATAGAGTAGTGCAACATCAATACCCCGGCGATCCGGAGAATCGAAATGGACAATTCCGTAGTGATACGGAGCCAGGTTGTCGGTGCTGACCAGGTCGTGCAAAACATTACCGTTTTCAACCTCGGCAAGCCCTACAATATCTGGAGCCGTACCCGTAATGTCAGCGCCGATACCTGAAATTACATGTGCCACTCTGGATAATTTGTCCCTGTAACGTTCCGATGTCCATCGATAGGAACCTTCCGGACTTCGTTCCGCATCCCATTCGGAATCAGGGATAGTGTCGAATAGATTTTCCGTGTTGTAGAACGCTACGGTTTTTACCGTATACCTGGTTTGGGCCTGTATTTTTCGTACTGGGAAAAGCACAAAGACTACAAAAAACAGTATAATCTTGAACATGATAAGATGGGTCTTTCCGGTGAAAGATAACAAAAGAATATGGTAGTTTAAAAAGATGTTTCTTATAAAGGTGTCTGAAGTACAGTGTTTTAAAGGGGTTTCGGGACTATAGAAAAAATCTATCATAAAAACTTGGGACTCTTATAATGCTGTGGTGTAGAAATTAATAACAGGTCAGGTGAAATACCTATTGCCAACCTGTCAGCCTCAGATCAAATCGATTAACAAGATGAAACGAAAACTACTATTATTGCTTTTATTTCCTTACGTGCATTGCAGTTTCGGTCAGGAATTTTTCCGCATTACCGGGAAAGTTCTGGATTACCGGACCCGGGCCCCGCTGAAAGACATTCAGGTCCGCATTCAACATACCGTACAATGGCAGCGTAGCGGAGAAGACGGAACATTTGTTTTCAGCGGGATATCCCCGGGAAATTACAAATTACAGATCGAACAGAAGGGATACCTTCCGGCGGCTTTCCCCTTAGTGGTGGGTAGTGAAAATGTCCACACAGGCGACCTGTTTCTCGAACCGGATATTCAGGATGATATACCGGAGGCCGTTGCTATGATTACAGACAGTGATCTCGCTGATGATGAAAGCGGGGCCGATGTAGCTTCCGGAATACTTCAGGCCGGGAGGGATATCTATTTGCAAAGGGCGGCTTTCGATTTTAGTCAGGCTTTCTACAAGGTGAGAGGGTACGACTCCAGGGAAGGGTTGGTCATGCTCAACGGAATACCGGTAAACCGGGTTTTCAACGGACGGCCGCAATGGAATAACTGGGGCGGATTAAATGATGTTACCCGTAGCCAGGAACTCTTTTTTGGCTGGTCCCCTTCGCCTTTCCACTTCGGGGGGGTGCTGGGGAGTACCAATATCATGATGAGAGCTTCGGAATATCGCCCGGGCTTTCGGATATCGTCCTCCGCGTCCGATCGTTTTTACAAAGGGAGGTTTATGGCCACCTACAGTTCCGGAATGCAGGAGAACGGATGGGCATTTACACTTTCATCTTCGCGAAGGTGGGCACAAGAGGCCTATACAGACGGGACATTATATGACGCGTGGTCGCTTTTCGGGGCTGTCGAATACCGGTTTAATGAAAAAAACAGTATTCAGGCTATCGGGATATTCGCACCGAATCGCCGGGGAAGTTCGGCTGCCATTACCCGGGAAGTATTCGAACTCATGGGGAGAAAGTATAATCCGTACTGGGGGATACAGGATGGGAACATCAGGAATGCCCGCGAACGGAAAATAAGAGAACCCATGGCACTGTTATCCTATTTTCACGAAAGGGACAATTTTAGGCTTACTGCAGGGGTCTTGCAACAATGGGGAACATACAGTCGCAGCCGTTTGGGATATTATAATGCCCCGAATCCGGATCCGGTTTATTATCGCTATCTCCCCAGCTTTTATATCAACAGCCCGTCGGGGGCAAATTTTGAAAATGCGGCATTGGCCAGGGAAGGTTTTCTGAATGCCCCGCAGCTCAACTGGAGTACCTTGTACCGGATAAATACCAGCCCCGTGCAGTCCGGAAAAAGCTTTTATATACTTTATGACGATCAGGCGGAGGAGACCGCAACGACATTCCACACTTCCGCGCTTTTCCGTTTCGGAAACCAGATAACCGTAAATGCCGGGGTGTTTTACAAAAATTCAATAACCCGCAATTACGCCGGTATTACCGATCTCCTCGGTGGAAGTTTTCACGAAGATATAGATCCGTTTACCGATACCCGTAACGATCTGTCTGGTGAGGTGCGAAAATCCGAGGGCGACAGGTTTGGTTACGATTATACGATGTTTGCCGGACAAGGCCAGGGGTTTGTACAGCTGCGCACAGTGCGTAAAAAATGGGAAGCCTTCCTGGCTGTTCATGCCGGATATACCAGGTATCAGCGGGAAGGACACTACCTTAACGAACGCTTTCCCGACAATTCACTGGGAAAGAGTGACCCGGTTAGCTTTACGGATTACGGGATGAAAGCGGGCGGCACCTATCATATTACCGGTCGTCATGCCGTACATATCAACGCAGGATACATCCAAAGGGCTCCCCTGTTGCAAAACACTTTTGTCAATCCCAGAGAAAATAAGGAGATCGTTAAAAACCTGGTCGCTGAGACCGTGACCAGTGCGGATATAGGATATACCCTTCGTCTGGCCGGGGTCACCGCGAGGTTAAATGGATATTATACCCGGTTCGAAGACGCGACCGATATCAGTTTCTTTTATGTAGATGCCGGTGTGGGGAGTGATTTTGTGCAGGAAAGTGTAAGCGGCATACAAAAGCTCCATGCCGGTGGAGAGCTGGGAGTTACTTACCAGGTATCTCCGGAAGTAAAGCTCTCTGCGGTGGGGGCATACGGTAAATTTACCTATACCGATAATGCGAATGTGGCCATTAACTTCGATACGGCCGGAAGAGAGGAGGATTTGATCAACCCTGATGGTTTTCTTGATCTCGGAGAGACGTCGATTAAAGGATACCGGTTGGCGACAGGCCCTCAGCAGGCTTATTCCGCCGGAATAGAGTATCGGGACCCGGACTATTGGTGGGTAGGGATGACCGCAAATTACCTGACGGATAATTATGTGGATGTTTCCAAGATTATCCGGACCGATAGTTTTTATATAAACCCCGATACGGGAGACCGCTTTGCAGGTTCGACGGAAGAAGCGGTCTCAGCGCTGAGGCGACAGGAAAAACTCGACGATTTTTATCTTTTGAACCTTACTGCAGGTAAATCCTGGTTAGTCAACGGGAAATACATAGGTCTCTTTCTGAGCGTGAATAATGTGTTTGATGTATTGTATCGCACAGGAGGTTACGAACAGAGCCGTAACGGTAATTTCGGCCAGTTACAATCCGATACGGCCAGAGGGATGCCTTCATTTGGACCCAGGTACTGGTACGGGTTCGGGAGGACATATTTCATAAATATCGCTATAAGTTTCTGACATGGGAAGATATCGGTTTTTTAGCCTTGTTGCAATGGTTTTGCTATGGGCCTGTGTAAACCATACGTATGATGCTCCGGCAGCGAATTGCGGACAGGACGGGATGGAACCCAACATGACATTTTCAGAACTGAAGGCGTTGTATGAGGGGGAAGTAATGGAAATATATGACGACATGGTTATAGAGGGCTATGTGATTTCCAGTGACCGTACCGGAAATTTTTACGGTACGCTGCATATACAGGATACCCCCGAAAATCCTTCGGGAGGATTGCAGATCGATGTGGATATACGCGATTATCATTTGTTATACCCGGTAGGAAAAAAGATCAGGGTCCGGTTGAAAGGATTGTTCCTCGGAAAAACGCATGAAGTGTTTAAGATCGGGGGTATATTCACCAGCGTGGGCGGAAATCGATCCGTGGGGAGACTACCTGCGACTAAAGTTTGGGAACATATTTTTGCTACTTGTGATGATAGGGTTGATGTGCTTCCTGTTTCGGTACGTGCAGATGCGCTGAACGATGACATGCTCAATACGCTGGTCACCCTGGAGGGACTGGAAGTGGTTCCTGAAGAGGTCTGCAAGCCCTATGCTATTGCGGGAGAGAGCCGCACCGACAGGGGGCTGCAAAGTTGTGAGGGAGACCTGGTGATGTTAAAGAACAGTGGATATGCCGATTTTCATGAGGTAGAACTACCTGTCGGTTATGGTAGGGTTACCGGGGTGCTTAGCAAGTATTACAGCAGCTATCAGCTTATTATTCGTGATACCACGGATGTCGATCTTAGCGGAGAACGATGTGGTGGGATTGTTTTTTCGTGCGATACCGGAGAGGCCGACGCTTCCATCGCTTATGTGAGAAGTAAGTTTAACGGAAGGAAAACGGAGATCCCGGAGAATATCAAAATAACAGGCGTTGTTATTTCGGACAGGGAATCCGGTCATATAGAAGAGCATCTTTTGGTGCTTCAGGATAGCACGGCAGGGATTGTTTGTGCCTTTACGGCGGAACATTCCTTAAATTCGGGAGACCGGGTAGAAATTCTGTTACGCAGTGCCGTACTGGAAGAGGAAGAAGGGTTGTTGCATGTTAAAGATCTTCCGCCGGATCACATCAGATTTCTGGAATCGCAGCAGGAACCGGAGCCGGCGTACCCTGATCTTTCCGGTGATCTCCGAAATTATGAGAGCAGACTGGTCCGGTTGGACAGTGTCAGTTTCGCGACCCCGGGGGGTGTTTATTCCGGTGTGCGTATCATAACTGATTGTTCGGATGCTCTGCATGTATATACCCCCGAAAGCGCTTCTTTTGCGGAGACGCAGGTACATGACGGGAGCGGAAGTATTTTCGGTATCGTTTCCCGATATGAGGATGCTTATTGCCTGGTTTTGCGAAGTCCCGATGATGTGAAGTTCAACCGGCCTTACCGGGATTGTCTCGGGGGGACCGATCTGATGATTACCGAATATGTGGAAGGTTCGGGATATAATAAATACCTGGAGATCTATAACGCCACGGATGTAATGCTTGATCTCGGGAGATATCAACTGGCCCGTGATTATAACGGAGACGGAGACTATACCCGGTACACATTGGAATTGTCCGGTACCCTGGAACCCGGAGGCTTATTAGTGTATGCCCATCCGAGAGCTGAGATATTCATGGGAAATATAGCGGAAACCCACGGCGGAGTACTGGGCTTTAACGGAGATGACCGGGTTGTGTTGATGAAAAACGGAATGGTTATAGATGAAATAGGGCTTCCTGGAGGAGAAAACTGGGGGATGGACAAAACACTGCGAAGAAAACCGGAGGTATCGGTTCCCGTTAACGTATTCCGGGAAGATGAGTGGGAAACATATCCAGTGGATGAAGTAGAAGGGCTTGGAATACGGTAATCGGCAGTTTCCGGAAAACTTATGGAAAATCCCTAACTTCGTAGAGAATCTGAAAAATACGATGGTATGCAGGATATGCTAAAAACAGCATTGATACAAACTTCGCTATTCTGGGAAGACAGAGAGGCCAACAGGAACATGCTGCGGCAGAAAATAAAGCAGCTCGATCCGGATACGGACCTGGTTATTCTTCCGGAGATGTTTACATCGGGCTTTACTATGACTCCGGAAGCAGTTAGCGAGGAGATGAACGGAGAGACCCTCCGATGGATAAAGGAAACTGCCCGGGAGTTTGATATCGCAATCACCGGTAGTGTGGTCATCACGGAACAGGACAGGTTCTATAACCGTCTGCTCTTTGTTCATCCCGAAGGAACTGTGGAACAATACGATAAAAAGCACGCCTTTTCCCTCGCCGGGGAAGATGAGGTTTACGATACCGGAAATGACAGACTTATTGTTGTGTATAAAGGCTGGAAAATATGTCCGTTGATATGTTATGATCTGCGCTTTCCGGTCTGGTCGAGAAATACCGAAGATTACGATATGCTGTTGTATGTAGCCAATTGGCCGTTACCCCGTATCAGTTCCTGGGATATCCTTTTGCAGGCCCGGGCAGTCGAAAACCTTTGCTACTGTATAGGGGTAAACAGGGTAGGTGAAGACCATAACGGACATCAGTACCCCGGACATTCTGCGGTTTACGGGGTATTGGGGGAGCAATTGGCTTTTTCGGAAAAAGAAGAGACGGTGTATGTGACCCTTGATAAACAGAAAATTACACATTATAGAAAGAAACTGCGTTTCCTGGATGACCGGGATGATTTTGAGCTTCTTTAGGACATTATATCTTTTTCGTGATAGCTTCCGAAAAGGTTGTGATCCGGTTTGGATAAACGAATAAAGGGCTGTTTTGTTGATGCTTACTATACTTTCCGGAGTCCATCTAACCCATCCAACCTTGTTCCGGTAATTATTCCTCTTCCGGGGCCCCGGGAATACTGTCTTGTGCCGGAGCTTTTTTGGGTATGGGAGCAGAGGGATCTTTCAGGGTAAAATCCTGTTCAATTTCCCAGTTGGCCTTGATGTCGAGGATTTCCGGGTAATGGCTGACCCTTTCCGGCTGTCTTTTCTCCAGGTAATCGCCTGTATCCCATTTGCCGTTGCCGTTTTGGTCGTAGATAACCCGAAGCAGGTATTTGCCCGGATCGAGATAATTGAAGTCGTAATGAGGCTGCGCTTCTTTCGCAAACACTTCGTCTTTCACCTCTCCTTTTTCCGTGGTTAACTGAATGATTATCGGGAAGGAGTCTACATGGTGAAGGATCATTCTGAGGTTACCGTAATCGGCAAAGCTTTTCGTACTCAGGTTATAACTCAGGGTATCGTTGACCTCACCGAAAAAGTCTTCTATAGCACCGGGCATCAGTAATAACCTATACTTCTCATTGGGCAGTTTTTCCCAGTCCAGCCGGACCATGTTTTTCTTTTTATCGATTTCCTGAGTGAAATTTACCGCTAAGGAATCTTTATTGAGCAGAGAGATTTTTTCCTTGTGTATGGCACTCAGCGGGATGTTGGCTCCTATGGAAAAAGGCTTTTTGAAGGATAGGCTTCCCTTCTGTTCCGCTGATAAGGAGAGTGAATCCTTATAGAGGTCTTTTATTTTTACGGTAAATGTATCGCGGACTACGGCCACAGGATTGGTGACTTTAAAGATCAGAGAATCCGCTTCTATGGGGGTAAACCAGTAATGCATGGTGTCCTTTTCCTTGTCTTTGAGGATCCTGTATCTGAAATCTGCAGGGGGCGAGGGGTGCAGCAGTGTAATATCCAGGCTGTCTGCCGTACCTTCATATCCGAAAATAATACGGTTTTTCGCGGCGAGTGAAGGTCTTGCCGCGCGGTAAAAAGAGTTATCCTTAAAAAGATTTAATCGGTAAACAGAATCCGTAGGGACTTCTATGAAATCTTTTAAAAAGGCTATTTTATCGGTTTTGGGTACATAGGTATTGGTATTGGAATTGTCTTTCAGCCCGATGAGCATATATTTCCCGGCCTTGATATTGGTGATCTGGAAAGTATTGGCGCTATCGAGTGTATTGGTAATATAGGTAGGGACCTGTTTGTACACGATAGAGTCCGTATAGGTAGAATCTATTTCATAAAGCATAACGGAAACGAAATTATCCGGCTTTTTCTGGATGGCATCCGTGATATATCCGTCTACGGTCAGGGAGTCTACATAATCTCCGGTTGAAAACACGTATTTGAAAAAAGAGTAGGGATTCTCTTCATTATTGTCCACTATACTCTGCCCGAAGTTAAAAACATAGGTGGTATTTTCCCGGAGGGTATCGCTGATTTTGATATCTATATATTTGCTGGCACTACCCTGAGGGGTAATCTGGGGTGTTGTTTTCATCGGGGGCGATACGATGAGCTGCTTCTGTAAGTCTTTCAGTTTGATATATTCGTCAAAATAGATGCGTATCTTTTTGGCTTTGAAGTGAATGCTCGAAGTGTCCGGCTCAGCTAATACCATTTTCGGGGGGGTGGTGTCTTTCTCTCCCCCGGTGGGAGAACCCCTTTTGGCACAATTGAGCAGTGTCAAGAAAATAAATAGGAACAATCCTGTATTTAATACCTTTTGTTTCATGTAAACGAACGTATTTATCGCCTGGCAAAGTAACGATTATTTTAAAAATTATACGGTAATAGCCATCGTGGCAACACTTACTTTAACATTCTTGTGTTTTTGCAATGTACGTGTACAGCGTTCCAGTGTAGCGCCTGTAGTGATAACATCATCTACCAGCAGGATGTGACAAGCCGGGAGTTGTATGTCGGGGTTGATGCCAAAGATACTTTCACTTTCCTTCCACCTCGACATTTTGTTTTTGAATGTCTGTCCGCCGGTATCATCGGTTTTTACCAGGATATCCTCGCGATATGCAGCTCGTAGCGCCCCGGCAAGGCATTTGGCGAATCCCGATACCTGGTTGTATCCTCTTTTTCGCTGTTTTTTGGGGTGAAGCGGAACCGGGATCACCATATCAATAGTGTTTCCGAAACCACTTTCGGACAGAAGGTGTCCGTACCACATGCCGAGGAGTGTACCTATATTTTCACGTTTTTTGTATTTGAGGTGATGGATGAGCTGTTGGGTAATTCCTTTTTTATGAAATAGTAAAAAAGCCGTCCCCGATTCTATCTTTACTCTGCCGTAAAACATTTTCTCTACCGGATTCTCCTTGGTCCTGTGGTACCCGGTTTCCGGGAGGCGATGCCTGCATTCCGTGCAGATAACCTGCTCGTTCGGAGACAACCGGGTAGCACATCCCGGACACATTACCGGGAAGAAAAGGTCGTAAATGTCATTCAGAATACGGGCCGGTCGTAGCACTGCTAAAGATTTGATTCTTTCAAATTTAAGTATTACTTCGCAAACAGAACAGAGAAAAGAGCCGGAGCGGTTTTCGGTGAAGTCCGTAACCGTGGTCTTCGTAACAAAAAATAATGGTAAAACGCTCTTTTTTCGATGAGAATGTCTTACGAATTGCCGTTAAAAATTCTATTTTTGCGCTATGGCAAATCAAGATGAACATTTCAAGAAAGTAATTGCTCACGCAAAGGAATACGGCTATATATTCCCTTCGAGTGAAATATACGACGGACTCAGTGCGGTATATGACTATGCGCAGAACGGAGCCGAACTCAAAAAAAATATCAGGGAGTACTGGTGGAAAGCCATGGTACAGATGCACGAAAATATCGTGGGTATCGATGCTGCCATATTTATGCACCCTACAACCTGGAAGGCTTCCGGCCACGTCGATGCATTCAATGACCCGCTGATCGATAATAAGGATTCCAAGAAAAGATATCGTGCCGATGTCCTTGTCGAGGATTACGTAGCGAAGATCGAGGCTAAAATAGAAAAGGAAGTAGCCAAGGCACAAAAGCGTTTCGGCGATTCGTTTGATAAAGAACAGTTCCTGGCTACAAACGGTAGAGTTATAGAATACCAGGAAAGAGCGGATACCATCCTGAAAAGATTGGGGAAGTCCCTGGAAAATGAGGACCTGGCCGATGTACGTGCACTTATCGATGAGCTGGAGATTGCCGATCCGGAGACAGGATCGAAAAACTGGACCGATGTCAAGCAGTTCAACCTGATGTTCGGAACCAAGCTCGGGGCTTCTGCCGACAGTGCTATGGATTTATACCTGCGTCCGGAAACCGCACAGGGAATATTTGTGAACTTTCTTAATGTACAGAAGACGGGAAGGATGAAGATCCCTTTCGGAATTGCCCAGACCGGTAAAGCTTTCCGTAATGAGATCGTGGCACGGCAGTTTATATTCCGTCAGCGGGAATTCGAACAGATGGAAATGCAGTTTTTTGTTCGTCCCGGCGAGCAGAAGAAGTGGTACGAAACCTGGAAGGAGAATCGCCTGAAATGGCATCTTTCCCTCGGAATGGGACAGGATAATTATCGTTTTCACGATCATGAAAAGCTGGCGCATTATGCAGATGCGGCCACTGATATAGAATTCAGGTTCCCGTTCGGGTTCAAAGAGCTGGAAGGTATTCATTCGCGGACAGATTTCGACCTGGGTAACCACGAGAAATTTTCCGGTAAAAAATTACAGTATTTCGATCCGGAACTCAATGAGAGTTACGTGCCGTATGTCGTAGAGACCTCTATAGGGCTTGATCGTATGTTCCTCGCCGTATTCTCTAATGCACTCCGGGATGAAGAACTCGAAAACGGAAGCACCAGGACCGTCTTGAAGATCCCTGCCGTACTTGCACCGACCAAGGCTGCAGTGTTGCCCTTACTCAAAAAAGACGGGCTGCCCGAAGTGGCGCGTAAGATCGTCGACGATCTCAAGTGGGATTTCATGATACAGTACGATGATAAAGATGCCGTGGGGCGTCGTTACAGACGACAGGATGCTGCGGGCACGCCTTTCTGTATCACTGTTGATCACCAGACACTCGAAGACGATACGGTAACTATCCGTCATCGTGATACCATGGAACAGCAGCGTGTTTCTATCTCGGAGCTTCGCGGTATTATCGCACGCGAAACCGATATACGTACGTGGTTGATGCGGATGGACGAAGCGGAAAAAACAGTCTGAACACAATAAAGGGCCCTGTTTGCAGTTATCTGTATATAGTCCCTCTGTTATATATTGTAGAATGTACAATGTCCTGGCTTATTACAGGCCGGGACAGTACGTTCTACAATATTTTTTTATCTTATTTTTTCTCATATTTTCGGGTTTTACAGGGGCTCTGCTTTCTTTTTCCGGTGTACCCGGAGCCGGTTGTTGATAACCATTTTTTCCTTTAACAATTTCGGAAATTCCTGTTTTGTACCTTTAAATTATGGAAAAGGAATCCTATATCAAAGGAAGGGGAGCGCAGGCCAATGTGAAGAACAGGTTCCATGAGATGTCGCATGAAATGCGCAACGACTTCCTCGAATATTGCCGTCTTGAAGGCGAAGAGGCCGATCCGGACAAAACACAGTATCTCAAAGTCTTTCCTAAAACCATAGTCAATAAAGTGGAGAGCCCCGATGTAGGGATGGGATATTCCATGAACCCTTATCAGGGATGTGAACACGGGTGTATTTATTGTTATGCACGAAATAGTCATGAATACTGGGGGTATAGTGCAGGGCTCGATTTTGAACGACAGATACTGGTAAAAGAGAATGCACCGCAGTTGCTGGAAGACAAGATCAGGAGTAAAAGATGGAAAGCGCACCCCATAGTTTTATCAGGAAATACGGATTGTTATCAGCCTGCGGAGAAGCACTTTCAGATCACTCGTAAGTGTCTCAAAGTTTTTCTGAAATACAGGCATCCTGTAGGGATTATAACCAAAAATGCCATGGTTATCCGTGATTTGGATGTGCTCAAGGCTTTGGCCAAAGATAATCTGGTCGTGGTCAATGTGTCGGTCACGTCCTTATCGGAAGAAACCAGAAGGGTTTTGGAGCCCCGTACGGCAAGCATTAAGAAGCGGCTCGAAACCGTGCGTATACTGTCGGAGCATGGCATTCCGGTAAACGTAATGATCGCGCCGATAATACCGGCTATCAACAGTCACGAGATCCTGCCTCTGGCCAGGGCCGCAGCAGAAAATGGAGCTGTTTCCATAGCTCATACCATAGTAAGGCTGAATGGAGCTATAGGAGAAATATTTTCCGAATGGATACGGAAAGCAATGCCCGACCGGGCAGAAAAAGTACTCCGTCAAATAGAGGATTGTCACGGAGGGAATCTCAATGACAGTCGTTATGGCCTGCGCATGACAGGAGAAGGTAAGATTGCGCAGCAAATTCACAGCCTTTTTCAGGTGGCCGGAAAAAAGTACTTTGCAGATACGTCATATCCCCACCTCAATACTTCATTGCACGAAAGTTTTAAAGATGGTCAGTTGAAGCTTTTTTAGAGCGGGCAATCGGTTTTTTCGGCAGTGAGTACGAATGAGCCTTCTTTTCCGGGATTGGTCATGATTTTTGCTTCCTTGTCCGTAATTTCTATCCGTATATCCTGGGTTTCGGTCATTCCTTCCTGGCTGAACGTGTATTTGCCGGATATCACATTATTTTTTATGGTACCGTCAAGGGTGCCGCTCCTCCTGTCTTTTTCGGCAGGAAGCCAGTTGAATATTCCTCTTACCTTTTTCTGGTCTATATGTAGGGTGAGGATGGTAGAGTCCCGTAGAACCCGGTCTTCCAGTTGGATAGCTTTTCCTGTGGATAGAAAGCACAGGTCCATGCTTTCCGGAGGATTCGAAGTTTGTATTTCTTCCTGAAGACTTTTGTCTTGCTTATCTGCCTTTTTTTCATCCTTACACGATAAAAACAAAAGGCAGGCTGCAAGTACCGGTAACATTATATTTTTCATGAATTTTTCGATTTGGTTATACCTGTGCTATATAAAGATAGTGAAAATTACTTTTTCCCGTTCCATTCGGCATAAAACTGTTCGAGGAATATTTCCATAAACTCATGTCTTTGCTGCGCGATTTTTCTTCCGGTTCCGGTATTCATTTTGTCTTTGAGCAGCAATAACTTCTCGTGGAAATGATTGATGGTAGGTGCCGTACTTTTTTTGTATTCTTCCTTGCTCTCATAGGTCCGTGGAGGAATATCCGGATGATACAATGCCCTGTTTTTAAAACCACCGTAATTAAAGGTTCTTGCTATGCCTATGGCACCTATGGCATCGAGCCTGTCCGCATCCTGTACTACATCGAGTTCGGGAGAGCTGAACCCGGAATGACCGTAACTGCTTTTAAAAGAGATGTTCTCTATGATCTTCACTACGTGATCGATGATTTTTTCGGGTACTTCCTGTTTTTCCAGGAAAGACCGTGCAACCCTGGGGCCTATGGTGTCATCGCCATTGTGAAATTTACTGTCTGCAATATCGTGTAGAAGGGCGCCGAGCTGTACTACGAGAAGATCGGTGTCTTCATGTTGTGCGATGAGCAAGGCATTGTTGTATACACGTTCGATATGAAACCAGTCGTGGCCTCCTTCTGCATTAGCCAGTTCGCTTTTTACAAAAGCGATAGTAGCAGGTATAATTTCCGGGTTTTTCATAAAAAATAAAGTGGTAAAAAAAATCCTTTCGTGTTGAAGAAAGGATTTTTGTATATGTTTTTTTTGATTTATCTCGACGTTGCGGGTTCTACCCATTTAAAGATGTGCGACTCCTGCGGTATTTTTATGCGTTCGGAAATGCGGAGCATTCTTTCGGGTAGTTTCATCAGGTAGTCCCTGGCTTTTTCGGCTTCGTCCGAAAGATCGGATATCTTGTCGATCTGCCACTTGGCAATAAGTTTCTGAATGATCTCTACATAGTCGTGAGAAGTGTATACTCCGATTCGTTGTGCCGAATCCGAGAACTGTTCCCATGCCTCACCGAGTTTTTGCCCCGATTCTCTGAGGAAGTGTGCGGGCATGGTGATTTTCTGCTTCATCATATACTGGAAGGCCAGCATCATCTGGCTGGGATCTACTTCAAATATACGTTTTACAAATTCGCTGTAGGCCTGGTGATGTCGCATTTCATCCCCGGAAATGATCTTACACATTTTGGAGAGTCTCATGTTACCGTATTTTTTTGCCAGTTTGGCAACACGGTTGTGAGAGACATAGGTAGCCAGCTCCTGGAAACTGGTGTATACAAAATTCTTATACGGGTCGGTATCGGTACCGATGTCAAATCCGTCATTGATAAGGTGATGTGTGGTACGCTCTACTTCTTTCATGTTTACCCGTCCGGAAAGGTACAGGTATTTGTTGAGAACGTCACCATGGCGGTTTTCTTCTCCGGTCCAGTGTCGTACCCACTTGGACCATCCGTTTCTTTCCACCTGGTCTATGCCTTCCACATCCATGAGCCAAGACTCATAGGTGGGGAGTGCTTCTTCTGTAATCGTGTCTCCGACGAGTACTACCCAGAAATCATAGGGCATTTCCTTGGCCAGTTCTCTCAGTTCCCTGACGTCTTCGAGAAAGTTTTCATTTTCCGAATCCGGCAAAAAGTCACTGGGTTGCCAAATGGTGTCCACAGGGATTAAATATTTATCCACAAAAGTATCGATATCTTTTTCCAGAAGCTGCATAACTTCCAGCCGCACGTTTTTTATAGACATAAATAAATTTATATGATTATTCCTTGTTTTACTGCGTTTTCCGTTCTCTCTATTATTTCGTTAAAAGGAACATTTCGGATGGCAAAAGGTTGTTGTACTGTGAAGGTTACCCGGTTACACAAAGTTAATGGAAAATTACCATTTTTAACAATTTTCCACGAATTATTTATACTTAACGGTACAATATAGGCAGATGTTGCATACTTACAGAGAATTTTCAATCCGTTCTCTGCAAAACGCTTCGGATTCCCGTCCTTGCTCCTGGTGCCTTCCGGGAAAATAACAGCGGAACGGTTGTGTTCTTCGATGTATTCCGCCATCTGCTTTATGGCCGGTAAAGCCTGTTTGGGATCTTTCCGGTCAATAAGAACAGAACCTCCGTGACGCAGGTTGAAAGATACGCTCGGAATACCTCTGCCCAATTCCTTTTTACTGATGAATTTAGGATGGAACTTACGAAGATACCATATAATGGCGGGAATGTCGTACATACTTTGGTGGTTGGCCACAATGATAAGCGGAACACCCTCTGGTATGAGATGACGGTTCTCGAACTCGTATGTTGTGCCCAGAATATTGGTGCAACGAACGAGAAAAAAGTTGAGAATGGAAACACTTTTCTTATGAGCACTATAACCGAAAAGGTTAAGGCATATCCACTGAATCCCATGAAATATCACAAGGCATAGCCCGAAACATACATAGTATAATGCCGAAAGCGGATAGGACAGAATTTTTTTCATAACACAAAATTAGCCAATACGGTTTAGCTGTAGTTGTTTTTTGCCGCAAATATAAGTTAATGAATGTATTGAAGGTTTTACTTCTGGTTTTTTATTCTTTCTTTAACGACCTTTTCATCGATGGCAAGCGATACGGTTGTTTCCTCGGGAACGGGGGAATGGTGTTCGAAGAAAAGGGGCTCTCCGCGGTAAAGGGCTCTTATAAGGTAATGATTTCCCTCAAAATAGCATTCCTTGATCCGTACGCGGAAGCCGGATTTTTCCGTGAGGTGTAACTCATGCGTGTACACCAGTACTCTTTGATTTTCGGGATAACCTGCCTCCGGTACAAGTGCCCGGATCGGAATTTCGTTAACTTCTCCGAAAAGCGATGCGGTGTATCTGCTTTCCGGATTGTTGTAGAGCCTTTCGGGCTGATCTTCCCTGATAATTTTTCCCGCTTTCATCACCAGTGTCTTGTCGGCATGCGATAAAGCATCCACACTGTCGTGCGTGGCAATGATACAGGTAATCTGCTTTTTGCGAAGAAAAGCAAAAAGGTCTCTGCGGAGTTTATTGGTCCGGAAACTGTCGATATGACTGAAAGGTTCGTCTAATAGCAGTATTTCCGGTTTTTGGGCCATAGCCCTGGCCAGGGCCACACGTTGTTGCTGTCCTCCGCTCAGGTTGCCGGGCTTTTCGTCGGCATAGTCCTGTAATTCTACCATGTCGAGAAGTTCGTCTATTCGCTCCGACTTTTCTTTTTTGTAGAAGTTGGACAGGAACTTGCCGATATTATCCCGGACAGATACATAAGGCATAAGATCGAAATCCTGGGCCAGGTATTTCATGTAGGATTCTCCCGGGACAAGGTTATATGCGGGGCCGAGTATCTGCTTGTCTTTCCAGTAGATTTCTCCCTGATCCATGTCGTAAAGCCCGTAAATAGCTTTGAGTAGGGTGCTTTTTCCGGAGCCGCTTTCCCCGATGACCGACACGATTTGTCCGGGTTCGGCGCTGAAACTCAGAGTGTCCAGTACCGGTTTTTCTGTGAACCGGAATGAAATATTTTTAACGTCAAGCATTTTTAACAGATACGAGGGTTTCGGACAAAGATAATGGCTTTGTGTAAACCGGAAAACGGGAATCGTTTTTTTAAGCGCCTTAAAGAAGTGTAATAAAAAAAAGAAGCAGTCGGAGAATCCGGCTGCTCCTGAAATATGGTTTACAGGGTTTTTGCCCTTTTGAGTTTTGTTCAAAAACGAGAGCATGTCCGGGGATGTCGGGTATCGCAATCGGGATCGGGATACCGGGAAGATTTCAGAACCAGGGTTTCTTGCCTACCTGGTAAGTGTTGTAGAACTCTTCGTCGGACTTGGTCAGGTAGATAATTCCTTCGATCAGGCCTATAATACCACCGATGCCACAAAGGAAGGACAACAGGATCTGAATAATCCCTTCTTTGTTGTACCCGAGGATGAACTTGTGAACACCAAAAGATCCGACAACGATAGCTAATACACCTGCGAGAACTTTTTTGTTTTCCTGGCTGTGAACAGTCTGGTTGATACCGTCGTTGAATGCATCGGCACTTTCTCTGGCTTCTTCACCTAAGTCCCTGGCCGCTTTTTTAGCTTCTTCGCCCATTTCCCTGGCTTTGTCCGAAAAGCTCTTTTCGTGTTTGTTTTCTTCGTTCATGATTGAAATTATTTCGGTTTTGAATAAGTTAAAAATATAAAAAAAATCGGTAATGACCATTTTTTTATCCAGCGCAATTTTGCTTTTGCTTCACCGGATCAGAGGTTGTAATAGGATCTGATCTTGTCTGCTATGGTTTGTGCGAGTTTTAATTGACTTTCAAAAGTCCAGCCTGCAACATGGGGTGATAACAGCACGTTGTCCGATTCCAGAAGGTACCGGAAAGCCTCGGGAATACGGTCCTCGGAAAAGAGCGATTCGAAAGAAGTTTTCTCATACTCCAGAACATCCAGTGCGGCCCCGGTTATTTTTTTATCCTGTAAGGCCTTTACCAGGTCTTTGGTAACGACACTCTTTCCTCTTGCCGTATTGATAAACCAGAAAGGTTTTGTAAAACTGTTGATAAAATCGATGTTTATCATATTTTCCGTAAGTTCGGTGAAAGGTGTATGCAGGCTTACGACATCGGCTTCGCGCCGGAATTCGTCGATAGATACCTGTGCTGCATTTTCGTCGCCTACACCCGGGGCTATGTCGTAACAGAGAACTTTGCAGTCGAACCCTCGAAGTTTTCTGGCAAAAGCCTTTCCCATATTACCATACCCTATAATGCCCACTGTTTTACCATCGAGTTCATGCCCCCTGTTAGCCTCTCTAAGCCATTGGCCCTCCCTGATCTCTCGATCGGCTTTATTGAGATTGTTAAAGAGAGACAGCAGCATGCCCAGTGCATGTTCGCCTACTGCATTCCGGTTGCCTTCGGGAGCAGCTATCAGGTGAATGCCTTTGCGCTGTGCGTAATCGCAGTCGATATTCTCCAGTCCTGCCCCTACACGGGCTATAAATTGCAGCTGATGGGCCTTGTCGAGAAAGTCCCGGTCTATTTTAAAACGGCTTCGGATAACAATTCCCTGGTATTCGCCTATTTTTTCTTCGATCTGTGTCCTGGAAGATGTGTAATCTTCATGGTTTTCAAAACCTGATGCTTGCAGTTGCTCCCAAAGAATGGGGTGATTACTGTCTAAGTGTATTATTTTTATTGTTTTCAAGTGTCTCGTTTTTATTGATCCCGGCAGCGGAGTGTTCAAAATTATATTTTTTCGGAAGAATATCGATTAAGATGCTAAAAGAAAATAAATTATAAAGATGTATAACGTCAAAAAATAATTATATTTGCACCCTCCTTTTCGGAAGGAGATTATTTATTAATAACCGGGGTCGGGAACCCCATATAATTAATGTATTATGCCTGTAAGAATCAGATTGCAAAGACACGGTAGAAAAGGCAAGCCTTTTTATTGGATCGTAGCTGCGGACTCCCGCGCAAAAAGAGATGGTAAATTCCTGGAAAAACTCGGAACTTACAATCCCAATACTAACCCTGCTCAGATAGAACTCGATGTGGACGGTTCTGTAAAATGGTTACAAAACGGAGCTCAGCCTTCAGAAACTGCAAAGAGAATACTTTCTTATAAAGGGGTGTTGCTTAAGAAGCACTTACTCGGAGGAGTTACTAAAGGAGCTTTGACACAAGAGCAGGCAGAGGCTAAGTTCGAAGCCTGGCTGGAAGAGAAAACCGGTAAGGTTTCTGAGAAAAGCGAAGGTCTTGCAAAAGCCAAAGAAGAAGCTAAAGCAAAAGCTTTAGAGGCAGAAAAAGAAATCAGCGAAAAGCGTAAGGCAGAAGCTGCTCAAACAGAGACTGCCGAAGAGGAAGTAGCTGAAGAGGCTGCTCCCGAAGCAGAAGTTGAAGCTGCAGCGGAAGCTGGAGAAGAGTCTGCTGAAGAAAACAAAGAAGCTGCAGAGTAGTTAATTTAGAAGGGATGAAGAAAGAAGATTGCTTCTATCTCGGAAAAATTGTTAAAAAATACAGCTTTAAGGGGGAGGTATTGGTGAAACTTGATACCGATGAACCCGATTTGTACGAAAATCTGGAATCAGTGTTCATAGCCATAGGCCATGACCTGGTTCCTTTTTTTATTGAAGAATCGTCCCTGCATAAATCAGACCTTCTCAGGCTGCGTCTTGAAGATGTGTCTACGGAAGAAGAAGCCGATGCACTGATGAAGGCCGAATTATACCTGCCGCTTACGGCATTGCCCAGGCTCTCGGGGAATAAATTTTACTTTCACGAAATAGTGGGGTTCACCGTTAAGGATGCCGATTTCGGAGTAGTAGGCGTGGTAAAAGGTGTCAACGATACTACGGCGCAGGCTCTTTTTCAGATAGACCGGGAAGGAAAAGAAGTTCTTATCCCCATGAATGATGAGTTTATCGAAAAAGTAGACCGTGATACGAAAACGATTCTGGTACGAACTCCTGCGGGACTTATCGATCTGTATTTGTAAATACCCGTACCCGGTATTTTTTCCGAGACCCGGTGATCCCGGGCGATTTGATATTCAGAATAATTAGATATGTCCGACAAGCCATTTCGTTTTAAAGAATTTACCATAGCTCAGGATCAATGTGCTATGAAAGTGGGGACGGATGGTGTGCTTCTTGGTGCATGGGCCGATATTTCGGGGAATCCGTTTTCCGTGCTCGATATCGGTGCAGGGACCGGACTGATTGCCCTGATGCTCGCGCAGCGCAGTAACGCCGAACTGATCGATGCGCTGGAGATCGATGGACCGGCTCATGGGCAATGTGTGGAAAATTTCGAAAACTCCCCGTGGAACGACCGTTTGTTCTGTTACCATGCTTCCTTGCAGGAATTTGCCGAGGAAATCGAGGATTCGTATGATCTCATCGTTTCCAATCCGCCTTTTTATACCGAAAATGTTTCTTCGGGCAATAAGCAACGCGACCTGGCAAGAGCAACTCAGGCACTGTCTTTTACGGATTTGCTGGATGCTGTCGCTGTTCTGCTTTCGGAAACAGGTAGTTTCCATGTAATATTGCCATTCAAAGAAGAATTGGAGTTTAGGGAGATGGCTGCAGCCCGCAGGCTGTATCCCTACAGGATGACAAGGGTTGCAGGAACCGAAGAGAAAAAGAACGACATGAAGAGGTCGCTCCTTTCATTCGCCTTTGGAGCGCAGGACCTGAAATCTGATGAGCTGGTTATCGAAAAAGAAAGACACCGGTATACCGATCGTTATATAGAGCTTACCCGCGACTTCTACCTGAATATGTAGTCTCCTTTCTGTACCGGAACCAAGGTCTGTTTGTTGTTTTTAATATATTTGTGGCACTCTTGTTAAAAAAATATGCCGGTAAGAAAGTGTCTACTCTTTTCAGCAGCTGATAAATAAAAGTAATGAAAAACAAACAAACCATCCGCGATATAGCCGATAAACTTCAATTGTCGATAACCACGGTTTCGCTGGTACTCAATGGTAAAGCGCGGGAAAACAGAATAAGTCAGGAGGTTATTGACCGCGTCCTGAAGTTTGTCAAGGAAGTGGACTACCGGCCTAATCATTTTGCGAGAAGTTTGAGAAATGGAAAATCCAAGATCATAGCTTTTATGGCAGAGGATATTTCAAATCCCTTCTTTTCCGGTATAGCACGCCTTATAGAAGACGGAGCCAACAACAGCGGGTACAAGATCGTGTATTGCAGTACGGAGAACAATGCGGAAAAGACCAGGGAGTTGATCCGGACGTTCAGAGACCGCAGAGTAGATGCTTATATTATCACGCCAACCGAAGGGATAGAAAAGGAGGTGGAAGGGCTTGTAAATAACGGAATTCCCGTGATGCTTTTCGACCGCTATTTTACCGGACTTTCTACGGGATATGTGGTTATAGATAATGAAGACAGTACATATAATGCTATACAACACCTTGTTGGGCAAGGGTATCAGCGTATTGGTTTTGTGACGCTCGATTCCCGGCAAACCCAGATGTCGGGGAGATACAGTGGGTATGCGCGCGCTATGGAGGTGCACGACCTGCCCGAATATGTTTTACGGATACCCTACGGGTGTTCCGAACAGCAGATAGAACATGCGATTGTTGGTTTTCTCTCGGAGAATGAGGATATTGACAGCCTGTTTTTTTCTTCGAATTATCTTGGGGTCAGCGGCCTGAAAGCCATAAGGCAAAAAGGACTGTCTATTCCCGGTGATATTGGGGTTGTTGCGTTCGACGATAGTGAGGTCTTCCGGATGTATACTCCTGCAATTACCACGGTAACACAGCCCATGGAAGAAATATCGACCTGTCTTGTAGATAGTATACTGGAGCAGTTGGTTCAGAAGGACGGCCCCGGAGAAATCCGGGGAAAGGAAATCGAATTGTCCGCACGTCTCGTGGTCCGCGGATCATCTGCCGGAAAGCAGAAATAGTAGCGTAGGGTAAGCGTGTTCTTCATACCCGATCAGTGGTTGCAATTTTCGTGAAAATGCCGTTTTTATATATTTTTCATTTCCTGTTGTGTTTTATTGGTTTTTATGTAAAAAAAATAGAGCTACTTTGCAGTATAGATTTTTTTTCGTAAAATAGCGCGATAAATACTCAGTTTTCTGTTATGATCTGCGGAAAAGCACTGATAAAAAACATGGAAAACCCCCGAATTTACTGGGTTTTTCGTAATCATGCTAAAACGTTTTAGCATTTTTGATATCAGGAGGTCGACATCTGTGAGAATTTCAGACTGGCAGATTACAGCGTTTTATCGGGTATAGAGTGTAAACCAAATACAGAACCAGTTTTGAAACATATCTTACTTTCGGGAATTCTTCTTGCGACCTTAGTTTCTGGGTACGCACAACAATCAGATAAAAATAACAATCCTGTTTTTGAAGGGTGGTATGCCGATCCGGAGGGGATTATTTTCGGGGATCAATACTGGATTTATCCTACATACTCCGCTCCTTATGAAAAGCAGGTCTTTTTTGATGCCTTTTCTTCACCTGACCTGGTGCACTGGACCAAGCACGAAAAAGTATTGGATACTGCAAATGTGAAATGGGCTAAAAGAGCAGTTTGGGCCCCTTCCATCATAGAGAATGGTGGAAAATACTTCCTTTTTTTCGGAGCCAATGATATTCAGAGTAATGAGGAGTACGGCGGTATAGGTGTTGCCGTTGCCGATCGGCCGGAGGGACCTTTCCGGGATCACCTTGGCAAGCCGCTTATCGATAAGTTCTACAATGGCGCGCAACCTATAGACCAGTTTGTTTTCCGGGATGCCGACGGTACGCACTACCTTATTTACGGGGGATGGAAACACTGCAATATTGCAAAGCTGAACGAAGATTTTACCGGTTTTATTCCCTTTGATAACGGAGAGACGTTCCGGGAGGTCACCCCCGAGAATTATGTAGAAGGTCCTTTTATGTTTATACGCGACGGTAAATATTATTTTATGTGGTCCGAAGGTGGCTGGACCGGTCCGGATTACAGTGTGGCCTATGCTATAGCCGATTCTCCTATGGGGCCTTTTAAGCGTATCGGTAAAATTCTTCAGCAGGATATGGATATTGCTACGGGTGCCGGACACCACTCCGTAATTAAAGTTCCGGAAAAAGACCGCTGGTATATTGTGTATCACCGCAGACCTTTGGGGGAGACGGACCGGAACTCGAGGGAAACCTGTATCGAAGAAATGCATTTTGATGAGGATGGTCTTATCCGTCCCGTAAAAATTACCGATGAAGGCGTAAAAAGCGATCCGTTACGTTGACCACTTGACCTTCAGGAAACTTTATAAATTGATTTAATTGAAGACCCGTAAAAAATAAAGAATGTCGTTTCAGATCAAAGAACAAACCAAGACCTATGATATTTGTATTGTAGGCTCCGGTGCCGGAGGGGGTATGGCAGCACATGTCCTTTCGGAAGCCGGATTTAAAATAGCGCTTATGGAAGCCGGACCGCATTTCGATCCGGCCAATCCCGAACAGCGTACACAACTTCGCTGGCCGTGGGAATCGCCAAGGCGTGGGGCAGGAACTTCCCGGCCTTTCGGTGATTTTGATATGGCCTACGGAGGTTGGGAGATCGATGGAGAGCCTTATACCAAGGAAGATGGGACGGAGTTCGATTGGTTCCGTTCCAGAATGCTTGGGGGGCGTACCAATCACTGGGGACGTATATCCCTGCGTTTCGGGCCACTCGATTTCAAAAGAAAAGATTTTGACGGAAAGGGAGATAACTGGCCGATAGGGTACGAAGATGTACAACCGTACTATGACAAGGTCGATAAAATGATCGGGGTATTTGGTACCAAAGAAAATATTCCTAATGAACCCGATGGTTATTTTCTTCCGCCTCCGAAGCCCAGGTTGCATGAATTGTACATCAAAAAGGGAGCGGAAAAAATAGGTGTACCTATGATTCCGTCCCGGCTGTCCATTCTTACCAAAAGGGTAAATAACAAAAGAGGAGCTTGTTTTTTCTGTAGCCAATGTTCCCGTTCCTGTAGTGTATATGGTGATTTTTCGTCGTCTTCCGTATTGGTAAATCCGGCTATGGAAACTGGCAATGTAGACCTCTATGTCAATGCCATGGTGCGTAAGGTGCTTACTGATGAGGAAGGAAAGGCGACCGGAGTGTCGTACGTAAACAAGGAAGATCTTCAGGAGTATACAGTTAAAGCCAGGGTTGTAATTATGGCTGCCAGTGCCTGTAGTTCTGCCCGGATACTGCTCAATTCCAAATCGGAAGCTCATCCGAACGGACTGGCCAACTCAAGCGATGTTGTCGGGAAATACCTCCATGACTCTACCGGGGCATCCCGGATGGGATTGATCCCGGATCTGCTGGACAGAAAGCGTTATAACGAAGACGGAGTAGGTGGAATGCACCTGTACACCCCGTGGTGGCTCAACGATAGTAAAAATCTCGGGTTCTCGCGGGGGTATCATATCGAGTACTGGGGAGGTATGGGCATGCCGGCCTATGGGTTTGGTTTTAACATGGAGAATATCAACGGGCAGCTTCCCGGGAAGAACGGAGAAAAGAAAAAGGCCGGGGGTTACGGGCTGGATTTTAAAAATGATATCCGGCGATTTTACGGAGCTACATTCGGTATGGCCGGTAGAGGTGAAAGTATCCCGCGAAAAGAGAATTTCTGCGAAATAGATCCGAATGTTGTCGATAAATACGGGATCCCGGTACTAAAATTCAATTACAAATGGTCCGATGAAGAACGTAAGCAGGCGCAACACATGCACGATACTTTCGAGGAGGTCATCCATTCCATGGGAGGAATAGCACTGGGACAACGACCGGGGGCGGACACCGATTACGGCCTGGAAAATCCTGGCAGGATTATCCATGAGGTGGGGACGACACGTATGGGTGATGATCCGAAAACTTCCGTAGTGAACAGGTTTAACCAGGCGCATGATGTTCCTAACCTGTTTGTGGTAGATGGCGGACCTTTTGTATCTCAGGCCGATAAAAATCCGACCTGGACCATCCTGGCTCTGGCCTGGAGGGCATCGGATTACCTCAAAGAAGAGATGAAGAAAATGAATATTTAAAAAGCAGACCAGGAGAAGATAAGTATCGGATTTTGCAGTGCAATAATCCTTCGGTAAACATATCTGCTCCTTTATAATATAACGAAGAAATGGACAGAAGAGAGACGATAAAAACCCTTGTTATAGGTGGTGTGGCATCCGGGTTGATGTTACATGGCTGTGTCCCTGCTGAGGATAAAAAAGAAGTTGTAGGTGTTGAGCCTAAACATGACGGTGAGGGGTACGGACGTACGCCCGAAGAAGCTGCGCATGATACGGAGCTGAAAAGTAAAACATTTTTTACCGAACACGAGATGGCTACCATAGCTGTTCTTGCCGATATTATCATTCCTGAAGACGATACTTCCGGTTCTGCCACAGAAGCCGGGGTTCCCGATTTTATAGAGTTTATAGTAAAGGATATTCCACAGCATCAGATTCCGCTTCGTGGAGGACTGATGTGGCTCGACCGGGAAAGTGCCTTGCGGTACGATAAGAAATTTATTTCCTGTTCGGACGGAGAGCGGGAAGCTATCGTAAAAGATATCGCCTATCCCGAAGAAGTCTCCCCTGAACTCAAGCAGGGGGCAGTGTTCTTTTCAAGGATCCGGAATCTTGTAGCTACCGGCTTTTATACCAGTCAGCTCGGTATTAAAGACCTGGGGTATGTCGGGAATACTCCCAATGTTTGGGATGGGGTTCCGCAGGATGTATTGGATAAACACGGAATGGCATACGATGAGAAAATGTTAAAAAACAGTATACAACCCGAAGATCGCGGAGAGATCATGAATTGGGATAATTATGAGGTCTGAAAAAATGTACAGACCGATTTTTTAAAAAACCTTCATGTTTTAGATTGTTGTGTAGGAGCCCGCTGCAGACCCATGTCTGTAGCAGGCTTTTCTTTGGATAGTGAGCGGGTATATGGATGTGATAATCTTTCCGGTAAGAAACTTTGCGTGGTGATATTGGGGATGTGAATCTCAAAAAGCGGAAACGTTAGTTCCGAATCGGAGATTTTATGAAACTCATAAATAAACAAGTCTTTTTTTGCGAGATAGATTTTTTTTCGCAAATTAGCACCTTGCTAATAAACTGTTAATTTTTTGTTCTGGCACCCGTATCATAAGATGATGCTTAAAAAGGTGCTAAATTTTTTGCTGAAATGCTAAAACGTTTTAGCATTTTCAATAAAAATGTGTTTTTAACAATGGTTTGTAACCAAAAAACTTAATTCTAAACTAAATCAGCATTTATGAAGACAATTTTAATGAACAAGCTTGTGCTTTTTGCGGCTTTGTTTTGTGCTGTAGGAGCCTTGCAGGCCCAGGTGACAGTCTCCGGAACCGTATCCGATGGTATGGGGCCTTTGCCGGGGGCGAACATTGTGGTAAAAGGTACTACTCATGGAACCCAGACCGATTTTGACGGAAATTACACCCTGGAAGATGTGCCCGAGGATGCTACCCTGGTATTCAGTTACATCGGTTATCAGAATAATGAGGTATCTGTAGCCGGGAAGACCACGATAAACGTAACGCTTCAGGAAGATACACAGGCCCTGGATGAAGTTGTCGTCGTCGGATACGGAACGCAACGAAGGTCTGATGTTACCGGTGCGGTTTCGACGGTAAGCAGCAAATCGCTTCAGGAAGCCCCGGTGACCAACCCCGAGCAGGCACTTGCGGGTAGGGCAGCCGGTGTTAATGTATCTACCAATTCCGGTCGTCCCGGTGGTAATACCAATGTTAGGATACGTGGTAATAACTCTATCAATGCCAGTAATGGTCCGCTTTATGTAGTAGATGGTGTCATCGGTGCAGGTCCGATCAACTATTTAAACCCAAACGATATCGAATCTATGGAAGTATTGAAAGATGCTTCTGCCACTGCTATCTACGGAGCTCGCGGAGCTAACGGGGTGATCATCATTACCACAAAAAGAGGAGGTAAAGACGGGGGACGTGTAAGTTACGATACTTTCCTGAGTATAGGAGAACTTTCCAGAAGACTTGATGTGCTGAACGCCCAGGAGTTTTTACAGGTGGAAATGAATTCTTATAATAACGCCCAGAAATACGATCCGACTGGTTGGAATGAAGGGAAGTACACCAATCCTATGGATTACAGGACCAACCGTAATCTTTTTGATGCAGACGGAAATCCGTTGTATGATACCGACTGGCAGAAAGAAGCTATGCGTACTGCAGTAACCCAGAACCATAACCTGTCATTCACCGGAGGTAACGAAGATACTTCGTACGGGGCATTCCTGAACTATGCAGACCAGGAGGGGATTATTAAGGAATCTTACCTCAAGCGTTATTCCGGAAGATTTGTACTGGACAGCCAGGTAAAAGACTGGTTGAAACTCAGTGGAGGTATTACCTTTAACCATATCGAAGAAAACAGGGTCGACGGTGCAGTTGGCGGACTTACGCCTTTAAGGATGATCGTAGAGACGTTACCGATTGTTCCCGTTAAGTACGAAGATGGTACCTGGGGGAGTAATGCAGACTATCCGAATATGGAAGGTGGAGAAAACCCTGTGAACCTTTTGAAAAACAGGAAAGATATATTCAAAACACAAAGTGTGCTCGGAGATATCAGTGCTACGATGGACCTTGCGGAAGGTTTACAATTGAAAACCAGCCTGGGGATGAACATCCAGAATATACAGGAAAGCTTCTATTCCGGAAAGGATCTCCGACAGCTTAGTGCGGATTACAACGGAGAGGCCTGGGTGCAAAATACCAGGACCAATTACTGGCAGTTTGAAAACTACCTGACTTATACCAAAGAATTTAATGAAAACCACAGGCTGACAGCTCTTGCCGGTTTGGGATGGCAACAATACGACTACTTCAGAAGTCGTGGCGGATCAAGAGGTTTTACGGATGATTTTTACCAGTGGAACAACCTTGAGGTAGGGGCGAATCCGCTTACACCTTTTTCCGAAACCTATAAATGGGCGATGAACTCTTATTTTGCCAGGGTGAATTACAGCCTAATGAATAAGTACCTGTTTACCGTAACGGGCCGTCTCGACGGTTCGTCTAAATTCGGGCAGGACCAGAAAAGAGCTTTTTTCCCTTCGGCGGCATTTGCATGGAAGATTTCAGAAGAAGATTTCCTGAAAGACAGTCATGGCTTGTCTAACCTGAAGTTCCGTACAAGTTACGGAGAAACCGGAAACTCAGAGATCGGAGTGTACCAGTCTCTGGCCAGTATGTCTTCCAATACTGCGATTCTCGGAGGCGACAGAGCGTCGGGAGTTGGTATAGGAACACTTTCCAATCCGGATCTCAAATGGGAAAAGACAGCCCAGTTCGATGCGGGACTGGAATTCGGATTCTTTGATAACCGAATCAAGCTGGAAACCGATTTCTATTACAAAAAGACTACCGATATGTTGCTGAATGCTCCGGTACCTACATCAAGTGGTTATTCCAGTATTTACACCAACATCGGTAGTATGGAGAACAAAGGTTTCGAAATTTCACTGAACACGGTGAATATCCAGACCGAAGACTTCGATTGGACCACCACATTCAATATCTCGGTGAATAAGAACAAAATACTCGCCCTGGGTGAAGCTGATGATGATATATTTCCCGGACCTTGGTTCCTGTCCAATACCAACGTACTGCGTGTAGGCGAATCTGTCGGGTCTTTTTACGGACTTGTACGTGAAGGAACATGGGGTGCAGATGAAGCTGCACAGGCCGCTACCTACAATGCACTTCCAGGAGATATAAAACACCGGGATGTTAACGGTGACGGGCAAATAAATGATGCCGACCGTGTGATACTCGGAAACGGTTATGCAGATGGTTTCGGAGCCTTGTTTAACACGTTCCGTTACAAGAACTTCGATCTTACCTTAGACCTTCAGTTTATGTACGGAAATGATATTCTCAACCTGTCCAGGCATTCCGGAGAGGATAGAACAGGGCAGGCCAACAGTTACGCGACTGTACTTAACGGGTGGACACCGGATAACCAGAATACGATGGTTGCCCAGAACAGACCGGCCAATTCGTATTATACATCAACGGTAGACAGCCGTATGGTTGAAGACGGATCTTTTATTCGTGGAAGAAACCTGATCCTCGGTTATAATTTTCCTTCCGATGTACTGGACAAATTGAAACTCGGACGACTTCGGGTGTATGCTTCTTTGCAAAATTTCTTCCTGATCACAGATTACAGCGGATACGATCCGGAGGTAACCACTTATGGAGATTCTTTTGCTCAGGGTATTACTTTCTTCGATTATCCGAAGCCAAGAACCTATACCGTAGGATTAAATGTTAGTTTTTAATCAAAAAAACAGAAGCGATGATGAAATTTATAAACAAACGTACCTATATAGCAGCTCTTGGTAGTGCAGCCTTACTATTGGGAAGCTCATGTTCGGATTTTCTCGATGAAGAAAACAAGTCCGATTACACACAGGAAAATTATTTCCAGACTGCAGAACACGCAGAAGCAGCGATTAATACCCTCTATTATGAATTACGCTTTGTATCGGATGGGTCCGGAACTTATGGAGAGAGTCCTTTTATGATGCTCGAATTTCCTACGGGGCTTCTCAATACCGAAGTAGGGCAAAGTCAGGCGAACAGGGATCTGCGTAACCTGACCACTAATGCCGAAAACAACTACCTGATTAATTGGTGGCAGCGTTCATTCAAATCAGTTGCCAATGCCAACCTGGCTATAGAGCGCATACCGGATATCGACATGAACGAAGGTGACAAGCAACGATTGATAGGGGAAGCCAAGTTTATGCGGGCATTCAACTATTTTAACCTGGTGCGTATCTTCGGGAAAGTGCCATTGATTCTGGAGCCCGTAGATGCAAACTCTGAGTTGTTATATCCCGAAAGAACAGAACAGGCCCAGGTTTATGAGGTTATTGTTCAGGATCTCAAAGATGCGGAGGAAGCAGGGCTGCCCGACACGGATAATACAGGTAGAGTAAGCCTCGGTGCTGTAAAAACACTGCTTTCCAGCGTGTATCTCACTATGGCAGGATATCCTTTACAGGCGGGCGATGAGTACTACAAGCTCGCCGCGGATAAAGCAGAGGAAGTGATCGATAACTTCGATTATCGTTTATTTGATACGTATGCCGAGTTGCATGATAAAAAGCTCGAAAATACGGGTGAATTTATTTTTCAGAACCAGTATTTGGCCGGAGCGAATATAACCAACGGACTTACAGCATGGTTACTTCCGAGATCGAAAAAAATATCTGTTTTTTCAGACGAGTACGGTGTAATGTACCCCACTCAGGCTTTTATAAACTCACATGAGACCGGAGACAAAAGAGTTGAGGAACAACAGTTTTATTTTACGGAATATCCGTCGATCGAAAATCCGGATGTTATGGTAGACTTCGGAGGATCCTATATCTTTAAGTATTTTAACGAGGAAGCTGCGCTGAATACGGCTCAGAACGATCTTAACTGGACGTTTTTCCGGTATGCGGAAGTACTTCTTACCTATGCCGAAGCCGGGTTTGAAGCCTATGGGCCTACGGCTAAAGTACTGGATGCTGTAAACCAGATCAGGGACAGGGCGGACCTGCCTTACTTCGATGCTTCCGTAACCCGGGAGGATATCTGGACAGAGCGTTTTCACGAACTGTCTTTTGAGAATAAAACCTGGTTCGATATGGTGAGGAGAAGAAAGGTTCTCGACCTCGAAACCGGACAATGGGAAGATTTCATAGGACATGAGTTTTCCTATGGACCCAAGCTCACGGAAAAATATTTGCTGTTTCCCGTTCCACAACGTGAGATCAGTAATAACACCAAACTGTTACCCAATAACACCGGGTGGTAGATACATAGTAAAAGCTGCCTGAAACCAGGCAGCTTTTTTTTGTTTTTTAGTTCGGGAAATACATTGGTGTAAATTCGACGATAACCCGTATTTTTAATAAATTTTTTAACCTCCTATGAAGAAGATATTTTTAACAACAGTTCTTTTCACCGTGTTTGCTGTGTTCCATACCGTACGGGCACAGACCGTGATGGTGGATAAGGTGAACAATCCCGTAGACTGGGCAAGTCCGCTGATGGGGACAGACTCCAAATACAGCCTTTCCAACGGTAATGTATATCCGGCTATCGCCCTTCCCTGGGGAATGAATTTCTGGACGCCCCAGACCGGTAAAATGGGTGACGGGTGGGCGTATATGTACACCGCTGATAAAATAAGAGGATTCAAGCAAACACATCAGCCTTCACCTTGGATGAACGATTACGGGCAGTTTTCTATTATGCCTGTTACCGGAAAACTGCGCTTTAACGAAGACGAACGCGCAAGCTGGTATTCGCATAAAGCGGAGACGGTAACCCCTTATTACTACAGCGTTTACCTTGCCGACCATGATGTAACTACCGAACTGGCTCCTACCGAGCGGGCTGCACGTTTCCGTTTTACATTTCCGGAAACCGACAGTTCTTATGTTGTTATAGATGCTTTTGATAAAGGATCGTATGTGAAGATCATCCCCGAAGAAAATAAAATAATCGGTTATACCACCCGAAACAGCGGAGGAGTGCCGGAGAATTTCAAGAATTACTTCGTCATAGAATTCGACAAAGCTTTTGAGATCACATCGACTTTCGATGGTGATACATTGGGGGATGCGCTGGAGATGCAAGCGGATCATGCAGGTGCTGTCATCGGGTTCAAAACCCGAAAGGGCGAAACAGTCAATGCACGCGTGGCCTCTTCATTCATCAGTTTTGAACAGGCTGTTCGCAACCTGGAGGAAATAGGTAATGACGATTTCGATACCGTAAAAGAAAAAGGAAGGGCCGTATGGAATAAAGCACTCGGACGTATCAAGGCAGAAGGAGGTACCGTAGAACAAATGCGGACATTCTATTCCTGTCTATACCGCTCTTTATTATTTCCGAGAAAGTTTTTCGAATATGATGAAAACGGAGAAGTAGTACACTACAGCCCTTATAACGGAGAAGTGCTTCCCGGATACATGTTTACCGATACGGGATTCTGGGATACGTTCCGTTCACTTTTTCCCTTTCTCAACCTGATGTATCCCGAACTCAATGCACAGATGCAGGAAGGTCTGGCCAATGCCTACAAAGAGAGCGGATGGCTGCCGGAGTGGGCCAGCCCCGGACTCCGTAATGTGATGATCGGGAACAATTCCGCATCCGTAGTCTCCGATGCTTACCTGAAAATAGACGGTAAGCACAAATATGATATAGAAACCCTTTACGAAGCACTTATACACGGTGCCAATAATGCGGGACCGCTTACGGCAGTAGGTCGTGCCGGAGTAGATTATTATAGCAAGCTCGGGTATGTGCCCTATGATGTGGGAATCAATGAAAATGCGGCAAGAACGCTGGAGTATGCCTACGATGATTTTACGATATATCAGTTGGGAAAGGCACTTGGAAAACCCAAAAAGGAAATAGAATTATACAAAAAGAGAAGCCTTAATTACAAAAAACTGTTCGATCCGGAAACCAAGCTGATGCGCGGTAAGAATAAGGATGGCAAATTTATGACACCTTTTAATCCTTTTAAATGGGGAGACGCCTTCACCGAAGGGAACAGCTGGCATTATACATGGTCCGTATTCCACGATGTGCAAGGGCTTATAGATCTTATGGGGGGCAATAAGGAGTTCACCGGACAGTTGGATAAGGTATTTTCGCTCCCTCCTGTTTTTGACGAAAGTTATTACGGTGGGGTGATTCATGAAATCCGCGAAATGCAGGTAGCTAATATGGGGCAGTATGCACACGGTAACCAGCCTATACAGCACATGATCTATCTTTACAATTATGCCGGAGAACCCTGGAAAGCCCAGTACTGGGTCCGGGAGACGATGGAAAGGATGTACAGGCCTACTCCCGACGGATATTGCGGAGATGAGGACAACGGTCAGACCTCGGCATGGTATGTATTTTCCGCAATGGGATTCTATCCGGTTTGTCCTGCAACGGACGAGTATGTGATGGGAGCTCCTTTGTTTCGTAAAATAACGATGACCCTCGAAAATGGTAAGGAGATCATTATTAGTGCACCGTCCAACAGCGATACCAATCGTTATATCAACACGGTGCATATAGACGGTAAGGAATATACCAAAAACTGGCTGAGCCATAAAGCGCTTATGAAAGGTGCTGTCATCGATATGGAGATGTCGGATACTCCCAATAAATCGAGAGGGGTGAAGAAGACGGATGTTCCGTATTCTCTTTCCAATCAATAAACCGAACCTATGTTGCGAAACGTGAGAATTAAAAAAGAATCCCTGTCCGCTCCCTTTTCCGTAAAGGGGTGGGCAGGTTTTTTTACTGTCGCTTCATTGCTTATCGCCGGCTGTGCGGAAAAGCAGGAAACAAGAACGGTAAAAAAAGAAAAAAATTTCCCTGTGGCAGATCTCGCACGCTATGTCGACCCTATGATCGGTACGGCCAAAATGGGCCATACCTATCCGGGTGCTACCGTACCCTTCGGAAGCGTGCAGCTCAGTCCGGACACCGATACCATTCCGTATGCTGTGGATGGGAAGTACAATCCGGATGTATATAAATATTGTGCCGGGTACCAGTACGATGATAAGACAATTGTAGGATTCAGTCATACCCACTTCAGCGGCACCGGGCATTCCGACCTCGGAGACTTCCTGATCATGCCTACGGTGGGAAAACTGCAATTAAACCCGGGAACTGCCGACAAACCGGAGCGCGGTTATCGCTCTTCATTTTCCCATGATACGGAAAAAGCAGAACCGGCGTATTACAGTGTACTCCTTCAGGATTACGATATCCGGGCCGAACTTACGGCCAGTAGCCGGGTAGGGATGCATCAGTACACATTTCCGGAGTCGGACGAAGCCCATATCGTGCTCGATCTTATGGCAGGAATCTATAATTATGACGAGAAGAATGTCTGGACATTCGTGCGTGTAGAAAATGATACGCTCGTTACCGGTTTCCGGCAAACCAACGGGTGGGCACGGACGAGGAAAGTGTATTTTGCGATGTCGTTCAGTAAACCTTTCGTAAAGTACGGACAGGAAAAGTATGATGACAATGTGTACAAGGGATTCTGGAGAAAGTTTGATCAGGATGAGAATTTCCCCGAAATGGCAGGCGAAAAGCTCCGTACTTACTTCGATTTCAAAACCGGTAAGGGCGAAAAAGTGAAGATAAAGTTTGCTATCTCTCCCGTAAGTACGGAGGGGGCATTAAATAATATGCAAACCGAAATCCCGCATTGGGATTTCGAAAAAGTGAAGAAAGAGGGGCGAGAAAAGTGGAATACAGAGCTTAACAAAGCGGTAGTAGAGACAGTTTCCGAAGAAGACATGGTCAATTTTTACACGGCCATGTATCACGCTTTCCTGGGACCTACCGAATATATGGATGTCGATGGTAAATATCGTGGTCTGGACATGAATGTTCATCAGGCCGATAATTTTACTAACTACACCAGTTTTTCGCTTTGGGATACCTATCGGGCCTTACATCCTCTGTTCAACCTGGTACAATCCCGGAGAAACAGCGATATGGTACAGTCCATGCTTGCGCATTACGATCAGAGTGTTCATCCTATGCTTCCCGTATGGTCTCATTATGCCAATGAGAATTGGTGTATGATAGGTTATCACAGTGTGTCTGTCATTGCCGATGCTATTGTGAAGGGAAATACTACCGGGTTTGATGCAGATCATGCCCTGGATGCTTGTGTGCAGACCGCACGTACAAGATATTACGACGGATTACAGTATTATATGGATATGGGATATGTGCCCGAAGATAAAAACGGGGCATCCGTATCCAAGACTCTGGAATATGCCTATGATGACTGGGCAATAGCACAGGCCGCAAAAAAGCTGGGAAAAGAAGATGTTTATCGTGAATTTATCAAAAGGTCCGAAAACTATAAAAATGTTTTCGATAAAGCTTCAGGCTTTATGCGTCCCCGGCTCAGCGATGGAAGCTTTAAGAAAGCATTCGATCCGCTCGATACGCACGGACAGGGTTTTATCGAAGGGAATTCCTGGAATTACAGTTTGTATGTACCGCACGATCCGACAACCATGATCGATATGATGGGAGGAAAAGCCCGTTTTTCCGAACGCCTCGATTCGTTGTTTACTATGGAATTACCTGATAAGTACTTCGAAAAAACAGAAGATATTACCCGGGAAGGGATTATCGGTAATTACGTACATGGTAACGAGCCTTCGCACCATGTCGTGTATCTCTATAACTGGACGGATGCACCCTGGAAATCACAGGACAAGATCCGTATGATCCTAAGAAAAATGTACCGGACCGGGGAAGATGGTCTCGGCGGAAATGACGATTTCGGACAAATGAGCGCCTGGTATATTTTCAGTGCGCTGGGCTTTTATCCGGTAGCGCCGGGATCCCAGGATTATGCGCTCGGAAGCCCGGCAGTCAAGCATGCCAATATTCATTTGGAAAATGGTAACATACTCGAAATTACCGCAGAAAACCAGTCCGAAGAAAATGTATTTGTACAAAAGGTTGAATTTAACGGCGAGGAGCTTCAGAAACCGTTTCTCAGGCACGAAGACCTTCTTGGTGGCGGAAAACTCACTTTTTATATGTCTGACACCCCGAGCGAAGACCTGTACAGATAACAGAAATTTTAATAGTTGAATAGTCGGAAAGCACTTCCCGAAGTTGAATACGGGAGGTGCTTTTTTATTGTTGTATCTTACGGATCGTTTAAAGATGATTTTCAAACGTTCATGGAGTGAATATTTAAAATATAACAATAAACCTTTGTAATGTTATATTTGATTAGATATATTTGAAAAGGTAATTGAATACGAAGAACATGAGATCAGACCGCTTTGAATCCCCGGATTATTATCAGCTCGATGACCTGTTGACCGAAGAACACAAACTGGTACGTTCGGCCTCCCGGGAATGGGTGAAACGTGAGGTATCTCCCGTCATAGAAGACTATGCACAACGTGCCGAGTTTCCGAAGCACCTCCTTGGTGGTTTGGCAGAGATAGGTGCTTTTGGTCCCTATATTCCTGAAAAGTACGGTGGTGCCGGACTGGATCAGATCAGTTACGGGCTTATCATGCAGGAAATCGAAAGAGGGGACAGTGGGATACGGTCTACAGCTTCGGTCCAGTCGTCGCTGGTGATGTACCCGATATGGAAATACGGAACAGAAGAACAACGCAAAAAGTACCTGCCCAAACTGGCTTCGGGTAAGTTTATGGGGTGCTTTGGCCTTACCGAACCCGATTTCGGTTCCAATCCGGCCGGTATGGTAACCAACTTCAAGGACAAAGGAGATCATGTATTGCTCAACGGGGCCAAATTATGGATATCCAACGCACCTTTTGCAGATATAGCCATTGTCTGGGCCAAAGATGAGCAGGAGCGGATTCACGGACTTATCGTAGAGCGGGGTATGGAAGGATTTTCCACACCAGAAACCCATCACAAATGGTCTTTGCGGGCATCGGCTACCGGGGAGCTTATCTTCGATAATGTAAAGGTCCCCAAAGCGAATATCTTACCCGGAAAAAGTGGTCTCGGTGCACCTTTGGGATGTCTCGATTCCGCACGTTACGGGATCGCCTGGGGTGCTGTAGGGGCGGCGATGGATTGTTATGACACCGCGTTGCGGTACGCAAAAGAACGTGTACAATTTGGGAAGCCTATTGGAGCCACACAGTTACAGCAAAAGAAACTGGCCGAGATGATCACGGAGATAACCAAAGCTCAGCTCCTGGCCTGGAGGTTGGGGGTATTGCGTAATGAAGGAAAAGCGACCACGGCGCAAATCTCTATGGCAAAACGGAACAATGTGGATATTGCCATAAAAATAGCACGGGAAGCAAGGCAGGTACTCGGAGGTATGGGAATTACGGGGGAGTACAGCATTATGCGGCACATGATGAACCTCGAAAGCGTTATTACCTACGAAGGAACTCACGACATACACCTGTTGATTACAGGGGCGGACATCACCGGTTTCAGTGCATTCAAATAAAAAATCATTGGCCGGAAAACCCGATTATTGCCTATATTAGAGAAATGATAGAAGCCTTGAAGCAAAATTACGGTTACCTCTTCGAACCCGCTCTTTTAGAGGGAATAAGCAATGTCGGGCAATTGAAAAAAGTGCCCGAAGGCTTTCAGCTTATGGATATCGGCGAACCTATAAAAGGAATGCCGCTGATTCTGGATGGCGCCATAAAGATTCTTCGTGAAGACGAAAAAGGCAATGAATTGGTACTTTATTTCATAGAACGTGGCGATACCTGTGCCATGACCCTTTCGTGTTGTGTTGGAATGGCGAAAAGTGAGATCAGGGCGGTTGCGGAAACCGATACGACATTGATCATGATCCCGGTAGAAAAAATGGAAAACTGGATGGCGACGTATAAGAGCTGGCGCCAGTTTATCCTGCAAAGTTATCATGACAGGCTTATGGAAATGCTCGATACTATAGACTCTATCGCTTTCCTGAAAATGGACGAGCGTCTACTTCGTCATCTCCGGGACAAGGCCATGATCACCAGGGACGATGTGATACAGACTACACATCAGGAAATAGCACAAGACCTCAATACATCCAGAGTTGTGATATCCAGGCTACTTAAAAAACTGGAAAACCAGGGGAAAATACAATTGTTCCGGAACAGTATCAAGGTGATAGACCTCTAATACCGCAGCCTTCTCTATGTGGTGATCATTCGGCAACGTGTGCATTTGCATCAGTGTCGTGTAACCTTTGTTACCGATTACCTTTTCCGGATATCCTACTTTTGCGTCATAAGATAAGTATAAAGGTTATGGATATCATCCAAATATCGGGTTTTGCAGGAGCTTTGGTCATAGGTGTAGTACTCGGGCTTATCGGGGGTGGAGGTTCGATCCTCACAGTGCCTGTCCTGGTGTATCTTATGGGGGTTAACCCTGCCACAGCCACCGGTTATTCACTTTTTGTAGTAGGGGTTTCTTCGCTCATCGGGGCCTTCATTAATATGAAGAAAAAACTGGTACAGGTACGGACAGCTTTTGTTTTTGCCTTTCCTGCCTTTGTGGTGGTGTATATTATGAGAAGGTTTGTAATGCCTTCTATTCCGCACGACCTGTTTTCCATAAGCGGTATAGCGATCACCAAAGATCACCTGATTATGGTGTTTTTTGCTGTTATCATGCTGATTACTTCCGTGTCTATGCTTCGCAACAAGAAGCGGAACATCATTACCAACGTTTCCAACTACCATTACCATATTCTTTTTCTCGAAGGCATTCTGGTAGGTGTCGTAGCCGGTTTTGTCGGTGCCGGAGGGGGATTTCTTATTATTCCGGCGCTGGTTTTGTTCGCGAGGCTCCCTATGAAAAAGGCCGTAGCGACCTCGCTATTGATCATATCCATAAATTCCATCATAGGATTTGCCGGGGATGTCGGCGTTATGGAAATCGACTGGACACTACTTCTGACCTTTACGGGGATTTCTGTATTGGGCATATTTGCAGGAAGCTATCTTTCGGGCAGGGCAGACGGAAAAAAACTCAAAAAAGGGTTTGGCTGGTTTGTGTTGGTTATGGCGGTTTATATCCTTATCGAAGAATTTACACATTTGTAAACAGAACTAAAAACAACCTATTAAATTTGTGCATATGAAAGTAGAGCAAATATATACAGGCTGCCTGGCCCAGGGCGCATATTACATCGAAAGCAAAGGTGAGGTCGCTATTATAGATCCGTTGCGCGAAGTACATCCGTACATAGAAAAGGCGGAAAAAAACGGTGCGAGGATCAAGTACATTTTCGAGACCCATTTTCATGCAGATTTTGTAAGCGGGCACCTCACGCTTTCCAGAGAAACCGGGGCGCCTATTGTGTACGGACCTACCGCAAAACCTGAATTTGACGCCGTGGTAGCCCGTGATCAGCAGGAATTTTCGCTGGGCGAACTTACTATTGTAGTGTTGCACACTCCGGGACATACCATGGAGAGTACAACCTATCTTCTCCGGGACAAAGAAGGGAAAGATTATGCTATTTTCAGCGGTGATACGCTTTTTCTGGGAGATGTGGGCCGACCGGACCTGGCACAAAAAGCGGCACATATGACTCAGGAGGAACTGGCCGGATTGCTATATGACAGTCTTCGTCAAAAAATAATGCCGTTGCACGACGAGGTAATCGTGTATCCCGGACATGGAGCGGGGTCGGCCTGTGGTAAAAATATGATGAAGGAAACGGTGGATACACTGGGTCATCAGAGAAAAGTAAACTATGCGCTCCGGGAAGACATGACCCGCGAAGAATTTATCAGGGAGGTGACCGATGGATTATTACCGCCACCGCAGTACTTTCCGGATAATGTAAGGATGAACAAAGAAGGTTATGCTCATATCGATGAGGTGCTGAAACGGGGAGCAAGCCCTTTGAATCCCGCCGATTTCGAAGCTATGGCCAATGAAACCGGCGCGGTGGTACTCGATGTAAGACACCAGTCCGAATTTGAAAAGGGACATATTCCAAGATCGGTTTTTATAGGTATCGATGGCGGCTTTGCCCCATGGGTGGGAGCCCTGATCATGGATACCCGCCAACCCATACTGTTGGTGACCCCGAGGGGAAGGGAAGAAGAAACCGTAACCAGGTTATCGCGTGTAGGTTTTGACCATACGCTGGGTTTTCTTGAAGGTGGGTTCGAAGCGTGGAAAAATGAAGGAAGACCTTATGATACTGTCACTTCCGTAAGTCCGGAAACGTTTAAAGATATTCGGGAAAAGGAAAACGTGGAGGTGTTCGATGTTCGTAAAGAAACAGAGTTTGAAGCCGGCCACATAGCCAAAGCACACCTTACTCCCCTGGATTATATCAATGATTATTTGTCCGAATTCCCGGAGGGAGAACGATTCTATATTCACTGTGCAGGAGGATACCGTTCCATGATTGCGGCTTCGATTTTAAAGAGCAGGGGTATTCACAATTTTGCAGATGTTTCGGGTGGTTTCGGAGCCATCAAAGAAAGCGGTGTGGAAATAGTGAGTTAAGCACAATTACAACTCCATAAGACGTATTCGTATGAAGGTCGTTTCTGTTGGGAACGGCCTTTTTGCTATCGTATTTTCATAGAATCAATAGTTCTGCCGGTGCTTGTCGAATTCCGTAAAGAATTCTGCAGAGGTCATGTGAAGTGCGGGTGCAAGGATTTCACTACACCAGAACATCGTAGGACTTACCTTTCCGCGTTCTATAGCAGAGATATTCTGGGAGTTATTCCCTACCCTTGAGGCGAGCTGGGATTGTGTAAGTTTCTTTTCCTCCCGTTTACGCCGGATAAAGCCACCCAGAAGATTATTAAAAGATTGTTTATCCATAGTACAGGTGGAAATTCCTAAATTTTCCACACCTGGTTGTAACGATATATGGTTAGTTTTTCTTTATATTTGTTTTCGTTATCACAAAAAAGGACGTACTACCGGCTCCGGAAAACAATATAAAAGCAGGTTGTTTGGATACGCCGGTCATTGTAGAGGACACGTTCTTATGTCCCGCCTGATCCAATCGGGGTGGTTCTTTTTACAAGATCTGCGGGCCGCTTCATAAGTAAGGATGGGTGTCCTTTACGAAGCGGTTGGTAAAAGCTGTTCTGAAAAGGGCAGCTTTTTTTTGTAACAGGAACTCTTTGTGTTGATACATCATATATTCCCGTTATAATTTTTCATGCTCTTTAATGATATTAGGCATTATTTCTTTGTGACATAGAGCAGGAATCTTCGGGAAGAACAGTGGAATACATTCATCAAGTCGAAGTGTGTTATGTGTAAATAAATAGTGTAATTATTAGTATTTAATTGTTAATTATACTTTATTTTTTGGTATATGTTATTTTTTTAGTAAAATAGCTAAGCCTTAAGGAAATGTTAATTTCTGATGTTTTACCGAACAAAACCGACTGACCCCTCGAGTCATGTTTTACAGCTAAAACGTTTTAGCGATTTCTTTCCTTAGATATTTATCAATTTTTCAACTAAAACTAATGTATTATGAAGACAATTCTAAAGCGAGAGTTTATGCTCTTTTTGACCCTTTTTTGGGGTATCGGAGCAGTACAGGCTCAGATTACGGTCTCTGGGACCGTATCGGATGCAGACGGGCCTTTGCCCGGAGCGAATATCCTTGTAAAAGGTACAACCAACGGGACACAAACCGATTTTGACGGACAGTACACCCTTACTAACGTACCGGAGGATGCAACATTGCTTATCACTTATGTGGGGTATAAGGATATGAATGTGCGTTTGGACGGGAGGACCAGTATTAATGTTACTTTAGAAGAAGACACGCAGTCTCTTGATGAAGTTATTGTAGTGGGGTATGGTACTTTGAAAAAAAAGGAAGTGACCTCAGCAGTTGCTTCGGTAAAAGCAAAAGACTTTAATCAGGGAGGGGTACGTTCGCCTATGGATCTCATACAGGGAAAAGTAGCGGGGCTTAATATTACGCGTACTCAGGGTAATAATCCCAATTCGGGGGCATCTATTCAGCTCAGGGGTATTTCTTCACTCCGCGGGACCCGTACACCTCTTATTGTTATAGACGGGATACCGGGGGGAAACCTGGATCTTCTGCAGCAGGATGATATCGAATCGATCGATGTTTTAAAAGACGGATCAGCTGCGGCTATTTACGGTACACGGGGGAATGCCGGGGTTATACTTATTACCACAAAAAAAGGCCGTAGTGGAGATCCGGTTTATGAATATAACAATTACTTTCAGCGAGAGTTCGTAGACCGGAAACCGGATTACCTCAGTGCTTCCGAGTTTCGGGAACTCATATCAGAGGGAATTATCTCGGAGAATCAGGATTTCGGATACAGTACAGATCTGTATGACGAACTGATAGACAAAAATAACCTGAGTCAATACCATAATTTCTCGGCTTCCGGGGGGAGTGCAAAAACAAATTACAGAGCTTCCCTGTACTATAATGACGCCAACGGTATTGCTAAAGAAAACGGTAGAGAACAATTCGGAGGACGTATAAATATTAACCAGAAGGGATTAAAAGACAGGCTGAGCCTTCAGGTTAATATGGCAGCCAATTTTAATAAAGCAAATCTGCTGGGGGGCGGATATGAATTGTCGGGCAGCGGAGATTGGGTGCGTACTACAGGAAGTGATTTCGAGCAGGCTATTCAACGAAATCCCACAGCCCCCATTTACAATGAGGATGGGACCTTTTATGAAACACAGGGATATAATAATTATAATCCCCTGTCCAGACTGGTTAATCGCGTACTGGAACGGAATCAGCAGACCTTTTCAGGTGATGCCCGTCTGACATTTGATATTACGGACGGACTTAATATTTCTGCTTTTGGTTCGTATGTCAGGAATATGTATAATACACGTCATTACCGTTCGACCGAAGACTGGGACCAAAGAGAGAATTCGGAGTACCAGGGAATGGCTTACGCTTCTAAATTCAATTATCTGAATTGGGCTAAAACATTCGAGTCTACGATTAACTTCAACAGGGAATTCGGTGAAGGACACCGTATCGGGGCCCTGGCCGGATACAGCTACCAGTACGAAACCACGGAAAACTTCTATGTAAATAACAATGGGTTTACCACTGATGGCTTTCTGGATTGGAACCTGGGTTCGGGATCGGCAATAAACAACACCCAGTTGCCACGTCCGGGTATGGGAAGCTTCAAGGAAGATAATACACTCATCGCCTTTTTCGGCCGGATCAATTATTCTTTTAAAGAACGGTATTTTGCGCAGTTTATCCTCCGTCGTGAAGGATCGTCCCGTTTCGGTAAAAACCATAAGTGGGGAAACTTCCCGGCGGCATCTGTAGGATGGGCAATTGGAGAGGAAGAGTTTATGCAGCGTATTCCGGAGATCAGCAATCTGAAATTGCGTGTCGGATATGGAGTTACCGGAAATCAGGGGATACCCAATTATCAATCTCTGGTGACGTTGAGTACCGGCGGAGTCTATCCGCAGGGAGGTGTGTACTACCAGACGTATGGTGCTGCCAGAAATCCCAACCCGGATCTTAAATGGGAGGAAAAGAAAGAGTGGAATTTCGGGGTGGACTTTGGTTTGCTGGATAACCGGATTTCCGGATCGGTCGATGTCTATAACAGGCGTACCGTAGATCTGCTGAATGATTATCTGGCACAACAGCCTGCGTTTGTCCGGGATAGAATCTATACCAATGTGGGAACCGTAAAGAACAGCGGGGTAGAACTTGTAATTTCGGCCACGCCGATCTATAAAGAAGATTTCAGGTGGAGTGTAGATCTGGCCGCCAATTCGCAGGTCAATAAACTCGAACGCCTTTCCAATGATGTTTTTAAAGCTTCCTGGCTCGAATACGGGGGACTCCCTTCTCCGGGGAACCTCGGGAATGCTATCCGGCTCGAAGAAGGTGGGGCTGTGGGAAATTTTTACGGAAAGCGTTTCGCCGGATTCACCGATGACGGAAAATGGTTATTCCATAAGGCAGACGGCTCGACAGGACTGGCTTCCGAGATGAATGACGACGACCTCACCATAATAGGTAACGGGGTACCCAGATATCAGGCATCTTTGAATAATACGTTTTCATACAAAAATTTCGATCTGACTATCTTCTTCCGTGGAAAGTTCGATTATGATATCCTCAATACCAAAGATATGTACTTCGGAAATAAGAAATGGCTGCCCAACAACCTGTTGAAAAGTGCTATTACCAGAAACAATCAGCTCGATGATGATCCGCAATATTCCGATTATTACCTGGAAAAAGGAGATTTCGTGAAACTGGATAATATCACCCTGGGATATAATTTTCGTCTGAAAACAGATTATATCCGCCACCTGAAAGTATATATAACCGGAAGAAACATAGCGACATTTACAGGATACAGTGGTATAGATCCGGAACTTCAGGATACCGGATTTGACACTGGAATCGACGGAAGGAGTTTTTATCCCAGGACCAAATCCTGGACGATAGGTTTAAATGTAGGATTCTAAAAAAGACGATGATGAAAAAATATATAAGAAAAGCAATATTAGTGTTCGCAAGCGGATTATTATTATACGGAGTAAATGGCTGTACGGACCTTGATGAAACGGCATATAGTGAATTGTATGCGAACAATTTTTACAAAAATAAACTTGAGGTTCAGCAGGCTGTTCTTCGGCCTATGACACATATGGCAGCATGGATTGCGCCCACCGGACAAAACGGTTACTATTATCATTCCGAATTATCGTCAGATCAGCTGGCATGGCCTCAGAAAGGGCGTCATGGATATGATGGAGGAGACCATTTCAGGCAACACTATCATACCTGGACCAGCAATGAAGGAAGAATGCGGTCTGCCTGGACACTTTTATGGACAGGAGTGGGGTATATTAATGCTGCTCTGGAAGATCTGACGGCGATAGAAGATCCTTCGGTTCTCGATATAACGCCGGCAGAAATGGATTCATATCTTGCCGAACTTTATGTGCTCCGCGCATTCCATTACATGAAGATCATGGAGTTGTGGGGCAATGTTCCTATTGTGGTCAAAGTAGCAGAACCACTCAATCCTAAGACACAGCCCAGAGCAGAGGTTTTTGAATTTATAAAGGAAGAACTCGAAACTTATGTGCCTCAGCTACAGACGTATTCGGAAGCCATGGTAGGCCGTGTCAGTGCCACTGCGGGCTATGCCATGCTCGCTGAGTTATATCTCAATGCGGAAAAATGGGTAGGAACTGCCATGTGGGACGAATGTATCGCTGCCTGTGACAAAATTATAAGCGGAGAAGCGGGTGGTATAAACGGAGCACCTCAATTGGCTGACGATCTGCTTGAAACCTTTTCCAATACCAATAAAAATGCATCCGAAAATCTTTTTCAGTTAGCCTACAGTCGTGAAGGTGGGAATACCTTTAGCTGGGGTGGTTTTTTTATGGGATACGATAATATTAAGGAAGTGTTGAATGTGGGATATGGAGGATGGAATGCCTTTGTAGTCATACCTTCCGCTTTTGATGCCTATGCCGAAAATGATCTCAGAAAAGAGGAGTGGTTTTTATTTGGTCCGCAATACAAGTACGGTACTACCGAACCTATTCTGGGAACAGAAGAGTGGAACGATCAGCCCTTTGTGTATGTAAACAGTATCAGAAGAGAAAGTGAAGGGGATACTACCAGTGAAGGAAGTATGGCAGAGGGAGAAGAAAATAGCGGAGCACGTTTTCACAAGTATAAGTCCGGGACTATAGATGACGAGAACTATCAGGAAAATCATTATATCCTGTATCGCCTTACCGAGATCTACTTTAATAAGGCAGAAGCGCTGATGCGTAAGAACGGTGGAATGGCTACGCAGGAGGCCGTGGATCTCGTCAATGAAAGCAGAAAGCGGGCGTTTTCTGAAGAAGACTGGCCTGCTGCCAGGTATACTGTAGCCTCTTTGACTATGGACGAGTTTCTCGCCGAACGGGGTAGAGAATTTATCTTTGAAGGGAAGCGACGCACTGACCTTATTCGTTTTGATAAGTTTGTTACGGCTTCCTGGTGGGACCATGATCCTACCAACGATCCGAACAGGGAGCTATATCCTATACCATCAACACAATTGGCCAATAACCCCGGGTTAGACCAAAACCCCGGATATCCCAGATCAAATTAAGGGGTTCCGGAACAGGAGTGAGACCTCGGCCTCACTCCTATTATTTTTCATAACTGTAATATGATAAAAAACCAATCCCGGGCCATGGCCCGGGATTGGTTTTTTATGCTGCATAAGGATTGCCTTAGAACGGCAGATCGTCGTGCTCTTCTTCGTTAAAATCGTTAGCCGGCTCAAAGGCATCTGCCGGAGGTACGGGGGGCATACCCGGAGCTGATTGTTCTGCCTGTACAGGCTCTATACGCCATCCCTGGATAGAGTTGAAATATTTGGTCTCTCCCTGTGGGTTGACCCATTCCCGGCCTCTGAGGTTAATTCCTATTTTTACCTGTTGTCCGACCTGAAAGCTATTGAGCAGGTCACATTTGTCCTGAACGAATTCCACAAGTATGTGTTGCGGATACTGTTCTTCCGTGGTTACAACAACTTCGCGCTTCCTGAATCCGTTACTACCATAACTTTTGGTTTCGTCGATAAGTTTGATTCTTCCTTGAACTTCCATAATTAAAACTCTCTTTTATCGTTATTTCACCTGTATTACATAATCTTTATACACGTTCAATCCTCCTGTGTATGACTGTCGGTATGATCGTATCTTTCGGCGAGCAAAAGTTTCCAGGCCGACATGACATCATTATCTTTCAGGAACTTTTGCGCCCGTTTGTGTATTTTTATTTCATCATCCGAACTGAGTACACCTTTGATCCGTACAGAATTCCTGACGAATTCTTCCGTCTCTTCCCTGGAGGGTAATCGCTCTACATTGCCCAGCATACCGAGATCATTTCCGGTGAGTACCTTGCTCTTACGGATATGTTCCGGGATCTGGTCTATTCCGATTCCCAGTGTAGCCAGTGGTTTCGGGATTTCAAAAAAACCATCCCTGGCCCTGGAGTAATAATTTCCACCGGCACGGGCCACAAGATCTATTTTATACTGGTCGATCTGTCCCTCCTCATTTAATACCTCATCCCGGATATGCATTTTCATAACCTCACAAATAACGAGGTTTCCCGCGCCTCCTGCGGCTCCGGTTGCTATAATCCGGTTTACTTTACACTCAAATTGTACAGGCGACTCCGCAACTCTGTATGGTTGTACGAGATCGGAACGCAACATAGTGAGGCCGGATTTTACAAATTCGTTAACCTTCGAAGGGTAATCCGTACTGGACAGCGATGCCTGTTGTACGATATCGTAATTCACTACATTGATCACAACTTCCTTGGTGGCCTGTACATTTTGCAGCGTATGTTTGCTACTGCCGTCCCGTACCCGAAGGCTCGGTGAAAAAATAAGTGTAGCGGGATTAGCGCCAAACACATTAAAAAAACTGAAAGGAGACAGATTGGGGTTCCCCTCCGCATCCATGGTACTGGCAAATGCTATAGGCCTGGGAGCTACCGCACCCAGTAACAATCCGTGAAATTTTGCCGTGGAAATGTCTTTAGGCTCTATAGAATACATACCGCGTTTTATAGAAACAAAAGTAATTAAACCTATAGAGATATGAAATCTTTCTGCCGTATAAACAATAAATTTGTAGCTTTCGCTTTATAACTTAAACGATATTTGACGAATGCCTTTAACTGCAGCCAGACATACGAATATTGCCAAATGGATCCTTATAGGGATGTCTGTATTGGTCGTCTCGCTTATTTTATGGAACACTTATGCTTTTTTTCAACGCTTCAAAGAAGAAGAGCGTATAAAGATGCAGATATGGGCTTCTGCCCAGGCCGAGCTGTTGCAGACTTCGGACCTCGACAAAGATCTTGGTGAACTTCCTCTGAAAGTGCTTACCAACAATACGAGCACCCCCATGATACTTGTCAATGTAAACGGTATTATCACTCCGGGTAATATGAGTGATAAGATGATTAAAGATCCGGATATGATACAAAAGAAGATCCGGGATTTTTCGCGGGAAAATGAGCCGCTTGAGATCAGTTATAAAAACGAAAAGCTCGCCACCCTGTATTATGGTAACTCGGAAGTACTGACCAAGCTCAAGTATTATCCCATAGCCCTTATCCTCATAATTCTGCTATTTATTACAGTGATCATCCTGTTCTACCGGACTTCGAAAATATCAGATCAGAACAAGTTATGGGCCGGAATGGCAAAAGAAACCGCACACCAGATCGGAACTCCGCTATCGTCTCTCGTAGGGTGGGCAGAAATTCTGAAAACACAGGATACGGATCCGACGATTGTAACCGAAATAGAGAAAGACATTACAAGATTGCAAACGATCACAGATCGTTTCTCCAAGATAGGGTCAGTTCCTGTACTTACCCCACTGGATGTTATCGAAGAGACCAGGACGACGTTCGATTACCTGAAGCAAAGGAGTTCCAGGCTTGTCAATTTCGAGTTTTCTGCACCGGAAGAAGCACTTATGGTAAAGATCAACCGGCAATTGTTTAGCTGGACTATCGAAAACCTTGTTAAAAATGCTATAGATGCGATGAAGGGCAAAGGGAGTTTACGTGTCGAAATAAAAAGATCGGGAAAGAATGCTGTGATCAGGGTGACGGATACCGGAAAGGGAATTCCCAAAAGCCAGTACAAAACTATTTTCTCACCCGGTTTTACCACCAAAAAAAGGGGCTGGGGACTGGGATTGTCACTGGTTCAGCGTATTATCGAAGATTATCATGAAGGCAAGGTACGGGTATTGCATTCCGATATGGGAAAGGGGACAACAATGCAGATTATGCTAAAAATAGCTTTTTAGCGTTAAATAAAGAGATCAAATAACAAATATCCGATACGATGTCCTCCGGGGAAAAACAGATAACAATCAAAGAAGCATCTCTGACTAATAATTGTCCGGAATGCTATAACGCTACGGGGCTTACCCTGACGTTCTACCAGAAACAGATTGAAAACCGCTGGTTCAAAAAAGTAACCGCAGAAGTATCCAACACGCTTCGTTGCAGTAAGTGTAATTCTACGATTTACCCGGTAAAATGGACAGATGAGATAGAGAGTGTTCTGGAATATTATTCCAAAACCATAAGCCCGGCACCTACTTCTTTAAGGTTATCAGGGCTATCCCTTGCATTACTCTTTGTTATAGTAGTGGCTGTTGCAGGGGGTTTTGCCGTAATCCATTATGTCCGTTAGACAACAGATCGTTATAATTGTTCCCTTATTTTTGAAGCGATTGCTTCGAATTCTTCCTGCTCCAGAGACACTTTGTGCTGAAAGGTCATTTCTTTCATTTCGTTGAGCGGAATCAGGTGTACATGTACATGGGGTACTTCAAGGCCCACTACGGCGACTCCTACACGTTTACAGGGTACGGCCTTTTCCAGGGCCAATGCTACCGTTCTCGAAAATGCCATAAGACCGGTATAGGCTTTTTCGTCCAGGTCGAACAGCTTATCCGTTTCTTTTTTCGGAATACAGAGTGTATGCCCTTTGGCATTAGGATTGATATCGAGAAAAGCAAAATAGTTATCGTCTTCCGCTACTTTATAACAAGGAATTTCCCCGTTAATGATCTTTGTGAAAATTGTTGCCATATTATGTTTTTAATAGCAGGAGAAGTCTTCCTGCGGTCTAAAAATAACAAATCCTTTCCTGAACATGCCAAAAAAGGATTTGTTTTTTCTGTAAAGGAATTGCTACCTGGTAATCTCCAGTACTTTGAATTTTAGTACCCCGTTAGGCACCTGGATCTCGGCGGTATCTCCTACCTTTTTTCCAAGGAGACCTTTTCCTATGGGAGAACTTACGGATATTTTACCGGCTTTAAGGTCTGCTTCACTCTCTGCGACCAGCGTGTATTTCATTTCCATACCGTTGGTCTGGTTTTTTATTTTTACCGTAGACAATACCAGTACTTTGGAAGTATCCAACTGCGATTCGTCTATAAGTCTGGCATTGGCCACGACTTCCTCCATCTTTGAGATCTTCATTTCAAGGAGGCCTTGTGCCTCTTTTGCAGCATCATATTCTGCATTTTCGGACAAATCCCCTTTATCTCTCGCATCCGCTATGGCTTGGGATGCTTTGGGTCTTTCCACACTTTTAAGGTGATCAAGCTCGTCCCTTAACTTCTTTAATCCTTCTGCCGTGTAATAAGATACGTTACTCATAACTTCATCATTTAAATACAAAAAATCCCCTTTTAGAGAGAGGATTCAAGCAAATATACAAATTTTTGGATAACTTTAAATTCACCTCTATAACAATAGCAGGGGCGCTGTAACGTTTTATTGGCATAAACTATTTACCTTTACACCGGTAAAGCGTTTTGTAGATGCTTAAACAATTGTATTTCAAAATAATAATAAGTTCCGAAGGACTTGAAAAAACATACCTGTGAAAACAAAAATATACCTGATTACCGCCTTTATTATTTTTATTCTAAGTGCATGTGATGATAAATCGAGGGAACGAAATCCTTACCTGCTGGAAACAGAGTTCAGTTTTGATATCAACCTTAACCTTCCGCTGTACAACAGTCTCAACACTCCGGGAAATGCTGTATATATCGGTAACGCCAGCGTAGGACTTCGTGGTATTATAGTCATTAATACCGGGGGTGGTTTTTATGCCTGGGAAGCAAGTTGTCCCAACCACGCTCCGAATGACTGCTCTACGATGGAGATTAAAGGTGGTACCAATTGTATATGTCCCTGTGAGGATTATGAATATAATCTTTTTAACGGGCAGATGCTCAACCGTCCGGATACGGAAGAAAGAATGTACGATCTGCTGTTTTATCAGACCCAGGTGAGCGGAAGTACCGTAAGGGTCTACAATAATTAATATGCTGAAAAACGGATCGCCCGGGAACTACAAGGTTTTCCGGGCGATCCGTTTATACAAATACAAGTGGTTAAAACTTCAATGTGGCACCAACAAGGAAGTTGATCCCGGCCTGTGGATAATAACCGGCTCCTTCTTCTGTAACATACTGTCCGGGTGAAACCTCATTATCTGAGGTGTAAAAATACCCGTTAGAGACGTATTTGACATCAAAGATATTATTGACCAGCCCGTTTAAGACGATCGATTTAAAGATGGTATTCATTTTTATTTCGTACTGGATATTGAAGTCATTGATGAAATAATCGTCGAGTTTCGAGTTTTTCGAATCGATATTTCCCATGTACTGTTCTCCTACATACTTGGATAAAATAGAGACCTGCAGCGCGTCTGCCGGAAGAAAGGTTAGGATATTTCCCGCAATTATTTTAGGAGAAAAGGCAATATTGGTATTGCCGAGATCCTCTAAAACTCCGTCGCGCTGGAATACAAAATCGATATTTCTGTTATCGCTCAGTGCCGCATTGGGGCGTATTACCCATTGATCGGACAGGTATATGGTGGCATCTGCTTCCAGTCCCAGGCGGTAACTGTCTCCGCTGTTAGCACGAATGGGTGCTCCTACGTCATTGAGTTGTCCGGTAAGTACCAGCTGGTCTTTGTAGCGCATGTAATACCCGTTTATGTTGAGCTTCAGCTTGTCCGAAAGGTAACGCCAACCCAGTTCGAAGTCGTTCAGGTATTCCGGTCGGGGATTACCGTCTTCGTAGTCGTTCCTGTTAGGTTCCCGCCCGGCTCTTGCATATGAAAAGTAAAAATTATGGTTGGGGTTGAGTGTATAGGTGATTCCTGCCTTGGGATTGAAGAAATTGAAATTGTCGTTGACCAATCCGGTCTCTTCACCATTGGCTTTGTAACGGATAGTCCGGTATTGAAGATCGCCGAAAAGGCTCCAGTGCGCATCGAGTTTATAGTTGATCTTGGCGTAGACATTAAAATCTGTTTTAAGAGACGTGTCATCATAATACCGGTCACGGATGTCACTTTGCGATGCGTAACGGGCCCAGATGATTTCTCCGAAATGATCTCCTTCATATTTATTCCAGGCACCTCCGACGATCACGTCCATATTTTTCTCTTCATAATGTACGGAGAAAGTTGTACCGTAAAAATCATTGTCCAGCCACTTTCTGCGGATGAGATCTGTACTGTTTATGGTGTCGTTGGCTGCAATGATCGGGGTAAGGCCGTAATCGGAGAAAGCGCTATCCTCGCGATATTGCTCAAAGTAACCGCGGCCATAGGTGTAATGGAATGCGAGGTTTGTACTCCACTTATCCGAAAGCTTCTGGTTCCAGTGTAGTTGTGCGTGGTCCTGTGCATAATCGTCTACTTCATTGTCGTAGAAACGGGGATTGCCCTGGTCGTCGGTATATGCTCCTGCCGAGTTGTACCTTCTGTTGGTTTTCATGGTTTCTGCATCAATCCCGTTCCAGGCCTGGTATGTAGTCTGGTGGCCACCGAACACGAGTGCTTTGATCAATGTATTGTCACTTACATAAGCTCCTTGCAGGAAATAGGATTTGAGATCGGATGAGGCCCTGTCGATATACCCGTCCGAACGGATCACGGAAAGTCTTCCGGCCATTTCGAAATGGTCATTCAGCTTTCCGGTGCTGAATTTCACGGTATGTTTGCGGGTGTTAAAACTACCGTACGAACTGGAAATTTCTCCGCTGGAGTTTTCCGATACCGCATCGGTGAGCATATTAAGACTGGCGCCGAAAGCTCCTGCTCCGTTGGTCGAGGTGCCTACGCCACGCTGTAGCTGCAGGTTCTCTACGGAAGAAGCAAAGTCGGGCATGTTTACCCAGAACGTTCCATGAGATTCCGAATCGTTATAAGGGATACCGTTAATGGTTACATTCACACGGGTTGCATCGCTACCCCGTACCCGGATTCCGGTATACCCCACTCCGGCACCGGCATCGGTAGTAGTGACTACCGAGGGCAGATAATTCATCAGTACCGGAATATCCTGTCCGAGGTTGCGCGGAGCAATTTCGGTTTTGCTGAGATTGCTGAAGGTCACCGGGTTTTGTGAGGTGACGCGTACTGCAGAGACAAGGACTTCATCAAGAGAGACAAGCTCGGATACCGTCGAATCTTTTTCCTGCTCTTCCTGAGCTCTGGCATAAACAGTGCAGATCAGGAGCATGGCGACCGTAAAACTCCTGACCCTGTAAAACCTGTAAAGTTTTGAAAAATCGTAAAATATATTCATTCGTAACAGTTTTGCACGAATAAAAGGGGCTGTTATTCCGTAATTAAAAATGGTTTTTTCGGGCTTTGGGGACATGTGGCTTTGATGCGGAAGAGAATACCGGTTTATCTTTTCCGTTTGGACGGACTTTAGTTAATATCAGATATTTTCCACCGCACCGGCTGGTCCCCGAACTTGATATATCCGTCGGATATATGCTTGGTGTTCGGCCCTCCCTAAACAGCATTACCTGTTCCAGGTTCCATGGGTATGATCTCAGCTTGCTTCTGCTTTTCTCTTCCGATAGAAGGTCCGACAGCGTTTAAGCACCCCTTTGAGATATTTCTGGGTACAAAGCTACGAGGTAAAACTGTATTTTCCTCATTTTTCCCGCTTTTTTAGCGATTGTTAGCAAGAGGTTATAAAGATCTTTTCAAGCACAATATAAATTTTGTTCCCGGGTTTTATACCTGCATTGTTTTTGATTCTCTTACAATCCTTATTTTTGTTTTATGAACACGCGCAAAAGCTCTATCACCTCTAAAGTATTACTCAGCTATATAGCACTTGCCATTCTCATCGTAGCCGTGGGATGGTTTGTGTATGCAGAGTTTCAGATATTTACCAGGAACCAGAATGCCAATACGTTCGAGAGCAAAAAGTTGCTGTTTACCAGTTCGCTTATCGCTCACCTTTATGAGACGGAAAGTCTTGCGCGGATGACACTACAGTCTTCGTCTTCCGAAGATTTCAGTGCTTTTATGGATGAAACGGCTACATTGTTCCGGGAGATCGATTCGCTAAAACCCCTGATAGAAGACGAAAACCAAAGAGGGCAGTTGGAACGTGTCAAAGAGCTCCTGGATAAGAAAGTCGATAACATACGGGAACTCCGTGCGCTGAAAAGAAGTGATGAAACTGATGTTTCGCTGGAAAAAGCTATTGCACAGATTGCCAAAATAGAATCTGATTCGGATAAATTGGAGATACAGGATTTTGCCGATCCGGACCATTTACAGGATTACCAGAAAAACGTAATCCAGGACCTAGTCAACCTTTTGAACGAGAATATTCGTGAAGATTCTTCGGATGTAGAGAAACGACAGAAAATAGCTGATTCCGTGCTCGCGGCATCCAAAGAATTACTTAAAGATCTGAAGGTGAAAACGACCAATATCAAAAAGTCGCTTACGGTAAAAGAAAATGAACTGCTGCGTAACGATATCACGATTTCACAACAGCTACGCGAAATATTATCTTCCTTCGAAGGAGAGATTATCAGTACCTCCAATGCATTAAACCGTCAGCGAGACCTCGCCCTCAAGAATACGATCAGGGTGATTACCATAGCTGCTGTTTTGGGATTGCTACTCACCATTTTCTTTTCCTATCTGATACTAAATGATTTCTGGAAAAGCCAATCGTACCGGAAGCAGTTGGAAAGTGCTAAAAGTACTACCGAACAGCTTTTAAGAACCAGGGAGCAACTTATTTACACGGTGGGGCACGATCTCCGGACCCCGTTGAGTACCATCATAGGATATACGGATCTGCTTCATAATACGGAGATCACGACAAAACAAGGGCAATACGTATCGCGTGTTAAAAATGCGTCGGAGTATGTGAGCAACCTTGTGGATGACCTGCTGGATTACAATAAGCTGGAAGCCGGAAAAATAAAAATAGAGAATACGCTGTTTTCGCTGGAAAATATTATCACGGATACGGCGGAAGGAACCCGTGCTTTGTATGTGGCCAAAACTATAGATCTTATCATTGAGATCGATGAGCGGTTGAAACACCATCTGATCGGCGATCCTTTCCGTATTAAACAGATCCTTACCAACCTTATCGGAAATGCTTATAAGTTTACGGAAAAAGGGCACATTCGTATAGCTGCAGATGTTCTTGAAAAATACGGTGCGACATACAGGGTGCGGATAGAAGTGGAAGATACGGGTATAGGAATACGTAAGGATAAACAGGAAATTATCTTTAACGAATTTACACAGGCTGAAAGTGCTATCGAAAAGAAGTATGGGGGTACCGGGCTCGGGCTTACGATCTCAAAAAAACTGGCATCCCTGCTTCACGGTACGTTGGAATTGCGGAGTCAGGAAGGAGAGGGGAGTATTTTTACTTTAAAAATACCTTTGGAGATACCCGAAGAGCATCCCCGGCAAGTCGCTCCCGAAAAGGTAACCGTTCCTTCCCTGCAAAAAAAAGTAAAAGCTATTCTGATCGATGACGACGAATCGGTGTTGAGTCTGACTTCAGAGGTGCTCAGGCAACAATCTTGCAAAGTAAAAGGCTTTTCCAAGGCATCGGAAGCCCTGCCTTACATCCGGGCAAATGAATATGATATTATCCTTACCGATATTCAGATGCCGGAAATGAACGGGTTTACTTTTCTTGAAGCGCTGCGGAATGAAGAAAATTTCCAGAAAAGTGAAAAACCGGTCGTTGCCATAACCGGAAGGGCAGATCTGAATGCCGAAGAATACACCAAAGCAGGCTTCTCGGCAGTGATACAAAAGCCCTTTGCACCAGGGGCATTGATCAAGCTCATCTCCGACCTGCTCGAAGATTACGATCCGGATACCGGAAATCTGCAAGCGACGCTTCCGGTAGCACAGGCACCGGATAACGGGGCGCTGTATAACCTGGAAACCCTGAGGAAGCTTTTGCAAAACGACGAGGAATCCCTTAAGGAAATCCTTCAGACTTTTATGGAGGCTACGGAAAAGAATATGGAGGACATTATCGGGCAATTCGATGCCGGCGATATGGAAGGTGTCAAACATACCGCACACAAAATGCTGTCTATGTTCAAGCAGATAGAAGCCTGGGAAGTCGCAGAAATTCTGGAAGATCTTGAGGTATACGATCAGGAACCTTCTTCGAAAAACCCACAGGAATATGCAGAGGCCTTAAAAAAGAAAGTCCCTGCCGTGATGGAGGCGCTCCGTAGAGAAATCAACAATGCCTGATTACAGTTCGATATGGTATAGCTTGAGTTTGTTGTACAGGGTTTTTCTGTTCATTTTCAGTAATTCTGCCGCTTTACTCTTATTATTGTTAGTTTCTCTCAGTGCATTGAGAATCATTTCTTTTTCGCTTTCGGTCTTAAAGAAGTTGTACTCCATACGCTGGTTCTCCGGTTTGAAAATCTCCTGCGGAAGTGCATCTTTCTGGATGTAGTCGGATGGTGTGAGCAGTGTAGCTCTTTTAATCACATTTTGTAATTCCCTGATATTTCCCGGCCAGCTGTAGTGCTGAAAAGCTTCGGTGACTTCCGGGGAAAACCCGAGTACACTTTTGCCTAATTGTTTATTGGCCAGTTGAAGAAAATGCTCGGCAAAAAGAATGAGATCGTCTTTTCGCTGGGACAGACTCGGTACATTAATCGAGAATTCGTTCAGCCTGTGATAAAGGTCTTCCCGGAAATCCCCCTTACGCACTGCGGCCTGAAGGTCTTCATTCGTGGCAGCGATCAGCCTGATGTCTACCTTGATTTCTTTACTGCTTCCTATACGTTTAATTTTTCTTTCCTGAAGTGCACGGAGCAGTTGTATCTGGTTTTCATAAGAAAGGTTCCCGACTTCATCGAGGAATATCGTTCCGCCGTTAGCCGCTTCAAAATGCCCTATTTTATCATTAACTGCCCCGGTAAACGATCCTTTGACATGACCGAAGAATTCACTTGCAGCGATTTCTTTGGGTATAGCACCGCAGTCGACTGCGATAAAGTTTTTTCCGGATCGTGCGCTTTTATCGTGAATGGTTTTTGCTACCACCTCTTTTCCGGTGCCACTTTCTCCGATGATAAGTACCGACATATCTGTAGGGCCCACCAGGTCTATATACTGGTTGAGTTTCCGGGATGCCGCACTGATCCCGGGTACGAATTTTTCCTGCGTATCGGGTACAGCTGCTTTTTCTTTAACGGCTGCTACTTCTTTTTTCGCTACTGGTATTTCCTGTGATTCTTTTAAGGCTTTATTGATGATGATAAGAACTTCGTCCGGGTTAAAGGGTTTGGATATATAATCGGAGGCCCCTTTTTTCATGGCCTTTACCGCCGTATTAATATCTGCATATCCGGTCATCAGTACGACAGGGGTAGCCGGAAAATCCTGTTTTATTTCTCCAAGCAGGTCGAGCCCGTCATAATTGGGCAGACGCAGATCCGTGATGATAAGGTCGAATGTTTTTTCCGCTATTTTACCTTTAGCTTCCGCAGCAGAAAAGCTGGTGGCTACATCATGTCCGTTTTTGGTCAAAAATTTTTCGAGAACCTTGCAAAAGGCCACATCATCTTCTATAATAAGGATATTGGGCATCAAGTATTATATTAAGTAGTCTAACATCAGGGTATCGCCGCCTTAAAGATACATTTTTAATATATGTATCGGTAATGTGCACGGTTCTTTTTGCTTTTACCTTAACCTGCTAAACCACAAAAGTAAACACTTAAAAGGATTCGTCTGTTAAAAAAATAAAAAAAAGAGACCGCCTCCGCGGTCCCTTTTACTAACCAACCTAATCTAGGATACAAAATTCCTTTCGTATCCACTCACCGTTATTATTGGCATTACCTGCCGTTTTTTAATGCATAACAATCTTTTTCGTGGATCACAACCTCACATTCCGATCTGAAACTTTCTTTGCATTTTTATAGTGAGGTATTGTATTGCAATCTGATATACTATATGAAATTATAGTGCCAATCTGTGCTAAAACCATTTGCTTATGTGTAAATCGCTGATAAATAAACGCTTGTTGTCAGTCGGGGAAATAGTTATTCAGGCAGTGTGTAATATAATGATGTGTAATGAAGGGGACAATGTGTAACTTTTATACATAATTCGTGATGACATGTACCTGTGGATCCAAATAATAATAGGTAATTTTATCATCCGTATTTTTGCTGATAAGACACGGGAGCGGTCGATAGTATATGGCCTGTTATGGGGAAAATGAAATTGTGCGATACCTGGGTTTTATATACGCTCCTTACGTAATAGCTGCAAAAAAGAAAAGAAAGGTCTCTACAGGCAGAAGAGACCTTTCTTTCAGCTAAATCAAGTGTATATATAGAGGGGACTTGTTTTCTTACTTTTGGATCCACTCTCCGTCTTCGCTGGCATATAATACAGCGGCAGTACCGTCTACAGTAATATCGAGTTTGTACTCTTTGTTTTCGTTTACGGCAGCTTTATCTAAAGTTGCATTCGGGAAATCAGCAGCCAAAGCATCTTTAACGGCCTGGGGTACGTCATCCGCAGAAACTTCTGTATATTCTTCTTGAAGAACTACATCCATGATACCATCGTGAAGCACCGGAGTGGTTGCTGTAATTGTGGTAAGACTTCCTAACGCTAATACTGAAGCAAAAACTAACTTTTTCATAATACTGAGTTTTAAGATTATACTTTTTATTATATTTTTTGAATTCTTATGTTTTGTATTATGAAATTATAATGCCTTTTTTGAATGGGATTTGCGTTAATGTTTTAAGTGGTTGTTTTATAGTGTTTTACATTATTTTGAATATACCAAAAAAAGGTGCGTATATGTGGAATTATTTGGAATGCTATACAATCTTGTGTAATGATTACACAGTTTCGGGCTGAAAATCAAGAGGTAAAACTTCGTCAGTGCGCCTGTGTACACCAGATTTATGCTTTTGGCGTGCCCCGGGATTATTATGTATTGAAAGAGTAACCTGTATATACCATGTACGGAGCTAAAAAATCCCGCGATAGCAGGGATGTTGGTGCGCGGGATTTTTTAATTTGGAGTGCTGTTATCTTACAGGCTATGCTTCACCTTTGACCTGATGTGCCGGTTTCAGCAAATCGTTTACGGTTTTTACAGGATTGAAGGTGATGAGAGGAACTTCGACGAACACGGTGTTCCAGAAGGCCATGCCTCCGTTCCACAATCCGGGACGTTCCAGGGCTTTTAACTCTTTACCCTCCTTGGTTTTAGAGGTGATAAAGGCCTGTTTCGGATTCACAAAGTCGGGAAGATGGTATTTTTCTCCTTTATAGTTTTTCACCCCACATACGATATCCACCGGATTGAAATGAGTTGCTCCGTTGAGGATTTTCATTTGTCGTCTGCTACTTTTATCTATTTGTGCAGATTCGATAATCTGTAACGAGACCTTTCCGTCTTCATCTTTTATCCAAAAAGGTCCACCTCCGGGATCTCCTTCATTTCTTACCATTCCGCAGACGCGGATCGGTCGGTTGAGTTTTTCCATCAGGTGTTCTACCTGGTATTCCCGGGTGTACTTATAAAAGTCGGGAGCCGTGAGGGTGTTGAGCTTCTCGTGCAGGAAATCTTTTATCTCGTTAATCTGCTCTTCGCTTACCTGTTCCTCATTCAGCATCCGGGCATAGGCAAATACTTTCTCCTGGCATTGTAATAATATTCCGGCCAGCATTTTCTTATAGTTTGCCATTTCGTGTTTGTACCGGTATACGACAACGTTGTCTATATTCTTGATAAAGATAATATCGGCATTCTGATCGTTCAGGTTCTCTACCAATGCCCCGTGTCCTGCGGGACGAAACAACAATGATCCGTCTTCATTCCGGAAAGGTTTGTCATCCGGGGTTACAGCGATCGTGTCGGTAGATTTTTTCTGGAAAGAAAAAGAAATATGGAATGCAGCCCCGCTTTTCTCCTCCACATAATCTTCTATCCTGTTGAATTCCGAATCGAATTTGCTGGCATGCTGGTCCGAAATGGTAAAATGTAGTTTTGCAACACCGTTGGAGACATTATAAAGCGCAGCTTCATATAAATGCTCCTCAAAAGCAGTTGCGCTATGTGTCTTGTATTTGTGAAAAGGCAAAAGTCCTTTAGGAAAGGAGCCATAATCAAAACCGTCTTCGGAAAGCATTTCTTTGACAAACAAGTATTTTTGCCTGTCATCGGACAAACGGTCAAAACCTTCATCTTTTTGTCTTAAGCGTTGCATCACCTCATCGTAAAAAGGAAGTTTTTCCACTCCGATAAAAAACGTTTGCATGGCTTCTGCCTTTTCCCGATTTATATAGGTGTTGAAAGTATCCCGTTCGGGGTTGAAATTCTCCACAAACCGGAACAGGGCCCGGAACATGCGGGTGGCTGCGCCCGATGCGGGAACAAATTTCATAACATCGAGACTGTCCTTTTTAGTGTCATAATCCGATATCAACCGTTGTTTTTCTGCCTCCGACACTGATGTTATGCCATTGTTTACTGTGGCGGATTCCAGAAGGTTTACGTAGGGAATACCTTCTTTAAAGATTTCTATTTGCTGCATTACCACTTTTTCGGTAATGCCTTTCTCCCGTAGTAATTGATGATCTTTTTCAGTAAACATGGTATTTTTTTGTTAAGTGCTAAGTTGTTTTTTGCGTATTAAATGTTCGATATGGGCAATCGCAGATCGCAACCGTTTTTCTTTATCTCCCTTCAGAACAACATACGGCCTGCGGTGCTTTTTGAGTGTTTTTTCGAAATACCGGAACATCTGCTCTCTTTCTTCCGGTTTGTCTCTCAGATCGTCCTCTTCCCAAGGAACGTCAATATACGTTAAAAAGTATAGATCGTACGTATTATGTAAGGCAAATTCCCGGATCATCGGATGGCATTCGCCGTAATAAACTTCCGAATACACCTGTAGTTCGAGCAGGTTTGTGTCACAGAACAATATTTTTTTAGCGTCCCGGCTTTTTCGGTTTTCCGATTGCATTTGCCCTTCGGCAATAGAAAGCATATCTTGGGGTTCACAGGTTTTGTGCCCACGATCCCATTTGTCCTGCAGGTACTCGCGCATGTATTCGGGCACCCATAGCGTTTTGTAATGCGCTGCAAGTTGTCGGGACAGCGTAGTTTTTCCGGTAGATTCCGGGCCAAAAAGCACTACCTTAATAAGGTCTCCGGGCTTCTGTTTAAGTTTTTCTTCCATGCTAAATATCCGAATATGGCAATAACGGTAAAAAGGGCGTACTGAAGAGAGGTGAAAACCAATCCTTTATACATATAGAGGGGAACCGAAATGAGATCGCCGATAATCCAGTAAGTCCAGTTTTCGAGTTTTTTTCGGGCCATAAGCCACATACCGACAAAAAAAATAGCCGTGGTTACCGTATCCGCATAGGAAGTCCAGCTATCGAGACGGTTAAACAACCCATATATCCCGAACACAAAACCTACCGTCAGTATAAACAAAATAACAGACCATTTTTTTTCTCCCGTTGTCGTCCGGGTTACGGGAATAAAGTGTGTGGCATCCACTTTCCGGGTCCAGAAATACCAGCCGTATATACTCATTGAAAAATAATAGGCATTGATGAGCATATCACCCAGCAGGCCATAAACCCAGAGTATATATACAAAGATAGCCGTACTGATAATTCCGGTAGGATATACAAGGATGTTCTCCCTCTTGGAATACAGGACGCTCAGAAAACCGAATACTACGGCGATAATTTCCAATACGGTAAGATGTAGCGGGACATCATCGTATTGGGCAAAGACCCAATCAAAAATGTGGTTCATAGTCGCTGCGGTCCGATTTCACGATCTTTATATATAAAAGGCCCCGCTCTACGAGTTCAAAAGCCTCTTTGATTTCCGTGGTTAATAGTGCCATGACCTTGTCATAATCTCCGTATACCTGGGTGCTCAGCGGATTTTCGAGTACGGTCAGTCCGGAAGCCCTGAGCTTTTTGATAAAGTGGATAATAGCGTCTTCGTACTGATCCTGTAACGGGGTTAATGTAAGTTCTACCGAGATTTTCATAGCTTTGATTTATACTGATTAGCGTTGTTCTTCCGGTTAGTGTACCGGAAAAAGGGTTATACTTATTTTTCGGGTGATAAAGGGGCTCTTAAAGCATAGGCACAGGTGAAGCCCTCGAATTCAAGAAAAGGAACCTGGTATTTTTGTATCTGATTTCCGTAATGAATCCAGGATGCCGTCTGCCTATCTTCAAGCAGAAAAGGAATGACCTTGGTGTGGTCTTTAAAGCTCATTCCTTTTACGGCAAAAACTTTATAAAGGCTTTCTTTGGCACACCATATTACCGTAAGTTTCCGAACCAAATCCTCTTGTGTCAGGTAACCGAATTCATAGTCTACGAACTTATCGGCAATGACGGTGATTTTTTCGCGCTGCTTCTCAATATCGATCCCCACGGGAGCATTACTGATAATAACGGCAGAAAAACCGAACGAATGGGTGATGGAAATATAGTTGTTGTCTTTAAGATGAGGTTTTCCGTTCGTATCGTAATAGAGTGCTTCCGCTTCATATCCGGATGCGCGCAGTAACTGACGTACGCTTAGAAATCCCCTTCGGTGAATATCCGATTTCATGGAGTGTACCCGCTGCAAACATGCGGCAGTGGGGTTGATGTCCTGTAGCAGTTCCTCATAGCTTTCTTCGATTTTCCATATACGTATGGTGGTATTTTCGTTTACCGCGATGGTTTTATACAGAGGCATATAAAGAATTTCTGTTCGGAAAGCCCTTTCGGGCATTCGGCATTACGGCTAAAAGTCCGTAAAAACGAACTATATAGCTCCTATATTTTACTTAGATAAAGTTATTCCGTAACTTTGTGCCCTTCTTTTCCTTTAAGGAAAGAGTTGATAACGCTCAAAAAACAAATATACGATTATGAATACAAAAACGGCTCCCTACGTAGCATATAAAGTGAAAGATATTTCACTGGCCGATTGGGGAAGAAAGGAAATAGAGTTGGCAGAAGCCGAAATGCCCGGCCTGATGTCGCTTCGTGAAGAATATGGCCAGGAACAGCCTCTCAAGGGGGCGCGTATTGCAGGTTGTCTGCACATGACCGTACAAACTGCCGTACTTATAGAAACCCTTATTGCGCTCGGGGCGGAAGTTACCTGGAGTTCCTGTAACATTTTTTCTACACAGGACCATGCGGCAGCGGCTATTGCAGCAGCCGGAATTCCGGTATATGCATGGAAAGGTATGAATGAAGAAGAGTTTGACTGGTGTATAGAGCAAACCCTGTTTTTCGGAGAAGACCGAAAACCCCTCAACATGATTCTCGATGACGGGGGAGACCTTACTAATATGGTTCTCGATCGTTATCCGGACCTGGTTTCCGGAATCAGAGGATTGTCTGAAGAAACCACTACCGGAGTACACCGTCTTTACGAACGTATGAAAAACGGAACTTTGCCGATCCCGGCTATTAACATCAACGATTCGGTGACCAAATCCAAATTCGACAACAAATACGGATGTCGGGAGAGTGCTGTTGATGCCATTCGCAGGGCTACCGATGTCATGCTTGCAGGAAAACGTGTTGTAGTCTGTGGTTACGGAGACGTAGGTAAAGGCACAGCCGCCTCCTTTCGGGGAGCCGGAGCTATTGTTACCGTCACCGAAATAGATCCGATCTGTGCGCTTCAGGCAGCTATGGACGGATATGAAGTTAAGAAACTTGACACCGTAGTCGGTAAAGCAGATATTGTGATCACGACAACCGGTAATAAAGATATCGTAGTGGGACGTCATTTCGAACAAATGAAAGACAAGACCATCGTGTGTAATATAGGACATTTCGACAATGAGATCGACATGGCCTGGCTCAATAAAAATCACGGGGCTTCCAAAATCAATATTAAGCCACAGGTAGATAAATATACCATAAACCGACCTGACGGACAGGCAGGTGGTCACGAAATCATCCTGCTGGCCGAAGGGCGGTTGGTAAACCTCGGTTGTGCTACCGGTCACCCCAGTTTTGTGATGAGTAATTCCTTTACAAACCAGACACTTGCCCAGATAGAATTGTGGAAAAATAGCGGCCAGTACGAGAATAAAGTATACATGCTGCCTAAACACCTCGATGAAAAAGTGGCTCGTCTGCACCTCGAAAAAATAGGTGTGGAACTGGAAACCCTCAACGAAGAACAGGCAAAATATATCGGGGTCACCGTAGAAGGGCCTTATAAACCGGAATATTACAGGTATTAGTCCCGCCGGGAACTGTTTTTCTCCGGGCATACAGGACGCAAGATGAGAAGATTCAGGATGGCGTGAAGCATCCGCATTTTTACAGAACCAGGCTGTCCTGTAAGTTTAAAACATAAAAAGGCTGCTCCATATCTATGGGGTGGCCTTAAATTTTAGCTATATTTTATAATCTCAGGAAAAACCTATTCGTTAATTTAGCACAAAACACAAAAAATGAAGATTATCTCCTATAACGTCAACGGTATCAGGGCTGCAATAAACAAAGGGTTTCTCGAATGGCTGCAAAGTGCCTCCCCTGATGTTATCTGTCTACAGGAAACCAAAGCCCATCCGGATCAGTTAGACCTGTCGCTTTTCGAAAAAGCCGGGTATCCTTTTCACTATTGGTTCAGTGCGCAGAAAAAAGGATACAGCGGGGTGGCCATCCTCTCCAGGATACAACCCGATGAGGTCGTGTTCGGTACCGGAATAGATTATATGGATGCGGAAGGAAGAAATATTCGTGCCGATTTTGGTGATGTATCGGTGATGAGTCTCTATCTGCCCTCCGGGACAAACATCAACAGACTTGATCATAAGCTGCAATACATGGCCGATTTCCAGGACTATATCAATCGGTTGAAGCAGGACAGACCCAGGCTGGTGATTTCGGGCGACTACAATATCTGTCACCGGGCCATTGATATTCACGATCCCGTCCGCAATGCCAATGTATCCGGGTTTTTGCCAGTAGAAAGAGCGTGGATAGACAATTTTATAAGCACAGGTTTTGTAGACAGTTTCCGTCATTTCAACCAGAAACCGCATCAGTATTCCTGGTGGAGTTATCGCGCTAATGCCCGTGCCAATAACAAAGGGTGGCGTATCGATTACAATATGGTCAGCCAGCCTTTGAAGGATAACCTGGAGCGTGCTGTGATCCTGCCCGAAGCCAGGCATAGCGACCATTGCCCTATATTGGTGGATTTAAACGTATAAAAATAAAATGATGTTTCAAAAAGTAGTCCTTGGCCTTGTTGTTGTTTTTATAACCTCTTCCTGTGTTTCCGCGAAGGTGTACAAAGACCTGGAAAGCCGTTATCGATCTGTGGAAGAAGAACGAGATACCCTGGTGGAGCAAAACCAGGCGCTGGAAACGGCCAACAGACGTATGGAGAACGAGCTTTCGGAACTGCAAAAGGCTTACGACCGGGTGTTATCGGAAAAAGAAAAGTTACAACGTGAATATACCGCTGCAAAGAACAACCTGGATAATCTTCAGCAGTCATATGACGCGTTGGAGAAGAACAGTAGTGCCGCTATTGCGGACAATTCCAGAAAAAACAGGGAGCTACTGGCTGAACTGGAAGCCAAGGAAAATGCCCTCGCCGCAGAAAGTGCCAGACTCGAAAACCTGAAAAGAGAACTCGAAACCCGGTCCAGACGCGTGGATGAACTCGAAAGCCTGATCGCTTCAAAAGATGCGGCGATGCAAAAACTCAAAGATGCGGTATCCAGGGCATTACTCGATTTCGAGGGTAACGGGCTTACCGTAGAACAACGCGATGGCAAAGTGTATGTCTCTATGGAAAACAAATTACTGTTCGGAAGCGGAAGCTGGGCCGTCGGTGCCGAAGGAAGACGTGCTGTTGTGGAGCTTGGTAAAGTACTCGCGCAGAATCCTGATATTTCGGTGCTTATCGAAGGGCATACAGATGACGTTCCCTATCGGGGCAGTGGTCAGATCACGGACAATTGGGACCTTTCCACCAAGAGGGCTACCGCCATAGTGCAGATACTGCGTGAAAATGCAAACATCAATCCGCAAAATCTCACTGCTGCCGGAAGAAGCGAATATGCCCCGGTGATGCCGAATACTACCTCCGAAGGCAAAGCAAAAAACCGCAGGATAGAGGTGATACTCACCCCGAAACTGGATGAAGTGTCCAGGCTGCTCAACGATATATAGGCTGTGCCGTTACGGTTATGTTATTCTGTAGCTTCCGTATGCTGCGTGCCATATTTTAAAAAAAACTGTTATGAAATATACGACACTACCCGGTACGGACATTTCCGTAAGTAAAATATGTCTGGGTACCATGACCTGGGGAGAACAAAATACAGAAGCCGAAGGTCATGAACAAATGGATTATGCACTTGCACAAGGCGTGAATTTCTTTGATACCGCCGAACTTTACCCTGTACCTGCCCGAAAAGAAACCCAGGGAGCTACAGAAAAGATCATAGGTTCCTGGTTCAAAAAAAACGGCAACAGGGATAAGGTTATTCTGGCTTCTAAAGTTGCTGGTCCGGGATATTCCAATAAGCATATCCGGCAAACGGGGTTTGCTAAAGAGGCTATATACGAAGCCGTGCATGCAAGCCTGCAACGGTTGCAAACCGATTATATCGACCTGTATCAGTTGCACTGGCCGGAACGAAATACCAACTTTTTTGGCCGGCGCAGCTATGTTCATGAAAAAAAAGAAGTATGGGAGGATAATTTCGGGGAAATTCTCGGGACCTTACGGGAACTCATCAAGGAAGGTAAGATCCGTCATGTCGGGGTTTCCAATGAAACGCCTTATGGTGTAATGCGGTTTCTCGAAGAGAGCAGAAAACACGACCTGCCCAAAATGATTACGGTTCAGAATCCGTATTCGCTGCTTAACCGGGTATATGAAACAGGACTTGCGGAGATATCCATGCGCGAGCATATAGGACTGCTCCCGTATTCACCCCTTGCTTTTGGTGTGCTCAGCGGAAAATACCTTTCTGCCCGACCCGAAAATGCGAGGGTAACCCTTTTTCCTAATTTTAACCGCTACAGCAACGCCAGGGCTACCGAAGCTACCCGTAGCTATGTCGCCTTGGCCGAAAAGAACGGGTTGTCGCCCGCACAGATGGCCCTGGCTTTTATAAACCGGCAGCCTTTTGTGACCAGCACTATTATCGGGGCTACTTCGATGCCACAACTCAAGGAGAATGTAGATAGTATCTATATGGAACTTAATGAAGAGCTCGTTAAAGAAATCAATGCCATTCATGAGCAGTTCCCCAATCCGGCGCCCTAAAAGCGCGAGAATATGGATTTTCGCATGCCGTTTTCCGGAGGACAAATCCTTTTTTAGTATTTTTGGACCCGGATACGGCTAATGGCGCATTCGCAACTTCAAATTTGAACCTATGAGTGAAATAAGACACAACTGGACCAAAGAAGAAATACTGGACATATATAATAAGCCGTTAATGGAGCTTCTTTACGAAGCTGCTACGGTACACCGAAAGCACCACGATCCGAATACCGTACAGGTGTCCACACTCCTCTCCATTAAAACGGGGGGGTGCCCTGAGGATTGCGGATATTGCCCGCAGGCCGCACGTTACCACACGGATATAGAAGGGAATGATCTGATGAGTGTTCAGCAGGTGAAGGCTCAGGCCTTACGGGCCAAGTCTTCCGGAAGCTCCAGGGTATGCATGGGGGCGGCATGGCGTAATGTAAAAGACGGGCCGGAATTTGACAACGTCCTGGAAATGGTACGGACGATCAATAAATTGGATATGGAAGTGTGTTGTACCCTGGGGATGCTCACCGAAAATCAGGCCCAGCGGCTGGCCGAAGCGGGATTGTATGCTTACAACCACAATCTCGACACTTCCGAAGAATACTATAAAGAAGTAATCTCTACCCGCGGGTACGAGGACCGTTTACAAACTATAGAAAACGTACGGAAAACAAATGTTACCGTATGCAGCGGAGGTATAATAGGTATGGGAGAGCGCGTAGAGGACCGTGCAGGAATGCTCGTAGCCCTTTCCACTCTGAACCCGCAGCCGGAGTCTGTGCCTATCAATGCACTGGTGGCTGTAGATGGTACGCCAATGGAAGACCAGAAGCCAGTAGAAATCTGGGAAATGATACGTATGGTGGCTACGACACGTATCGTAATGCCGGAAACCCAGGTACGTCTCTCGGCCGGAAGAACAAGTATGAGCAGGGAAGGACAGGCTATGTGTTTCTTTGCCGGGGCCAACTCTATTTTTGCCGGAGATAAGCTTCTGACCACGCCAAACCCGGATGTGAATGAAGATATGCTGATGTTTCAGATGCTGGGACTTAATCCGCAGAAAGCTTTTACCAAGAAGGTGCAGCCACAAACCGTAGAAGCAGCGGAGTCGGTCTTTGCGGATAGAGGTGAGAAGCCCAGATGGACAAGGCCGGGACATACCATAGAACGCAATGAACTCGCCAAACAAAAAAGTAAATAATTATCCTGAACTAAATAAAAAAATTATTAGATTTGCATCCCGATTTCAGGCCTCGGTGGCGGAATTGGTAGACGCGCCGGATTCAAAATCCGGTTCTTTCGGGAGTGTGGGTTCGATTCCCACCCGAGGTACAGAAAAACCCTGTGAAGCATTGATTTCACAGGGTTTTTGTTTTTTTAGGGCTACAAATGGGGCAACAATTACAGTCTTAAGACCTAAGCGACCATGTATATATAAAAATCTTCCTCTCTTGAAATATGTTATTTAATTTTTCGTAACCAGATTCTCAAAGTGTGTTAAATCGTTTATCAAAACCCCTTTATCTATAGCCCTAAAATCTTTGTACATTCTGGAGTGCTTACCATTATTACATTTTTTTAATGTCAAACCAGATCCGCAATAACATGCATCCTTCAATCTTAGCTTCCTCCCTTCAACCCTATTAATCATCAATATTACAATTTGCCTCATATCCTGTATTCCTAAAATATCTTTATAGGCATCGACTATTCCTTGTGGCCCATGAAGATATTCTTCGTCAAAATAACGACTGTGAATTTCATAGTAGGAGTTGTTTTCCAGATATTTCACCAAAACCTCATCAAAAAAAATCTTCAGGGACTTTACTTTAGTCTTTAACAAAATCTGCGCTTTCGCAGTCGTAGTTAAGCAACAATCACCCGAACCTGTATAAATATGACGATCCAATTTCTTGGGGATTCTATCATCAATCTCATAAACTACGGGGAAATAAACGGGGTAAGGGGAAATGTCCACACGAATGTTGTAGACATCCCCCTCAGAAATTTCAATCTCACCAATCAGCATTTTTTTGTCCGGGAAATAATTCAATCGGGGATAAGAGGTGATTACTTCTTCTATCTCCTTTTCAATATCCATAGGGTTTAGGTTTTATAAATGCGGTAGATAATGACCTGGTCAAAGATTTACTTTTATTTTCTTCTTCTTTGTCCTCTCCCAAGGGAAACCGGGATCCGAATTGATTCTTCCTTAAAATCTCGGAGGCAGTTTTAAAGTTATATTCCTCCTTTGCTTTATCGCAATCATCTAAAAGACTTTTTAGAACAGTCAGGAAATTATTTCTACGTGTTTCACTATAACCTTCAAATACATCTTCTCCTTTTGGAGTAGTAGGCCTAATACACTTGAACCCCCAGTCTTCACTTAACGTATCGTATATCTTCCTAACAGTTTCTCTAAACGCCTCATCCAAATTGTCTGCATCGTAGTAATTCTCCGTTGCCAGGATTGTTAATTCAAAGCCACTCGGCAATTTTAAATTACTGTTGTTCAATTCCCGGAAATTCTTCCACGCCTTTAAACAACGAACAATAGCTTCCAGTCTGTATTTCTGTGTTTTTTCATCATTGAACCATTCATAGAACTCTTTCGGATCACTTTCTATCCAGTCCTTAGCTTTATGGGCTAATTCTATAATCTCTTCTTTTTTGTAATAAATAGGCAGGTCGATATGCCTCCCATCGCTAAAAACAACGCGGACACAGGTTGTTTTTTGTATCGGCTTTTTACTGGTATGATCTTCTACGGAAGCATACACCCAATTATGCCATCTTTGAATAGATTGCTTATTATCCTCTCCCTCTTTTTCTATGAAATACACGCCATAGTCCAGGTCATATTTTCTTATGGGATTGCCATCTTCATCATAGACAACAATAGGGTTGATTGTTGTGTTCATTTCATAAGAACCCTGACCGTGGAACTTCGGTTGAATTTCGTCCGGTTTGTTCTCCTTAAACCATTTCCTGATCTTTTTCTTAATGTCCTTTCTACTTCTCGCCAAGGACTCTTTCCGACTGTTGTTCAATTTGATCTCTTTATCAAAATTGATGTACTCTTTGTTTAATACTGCCATAATATTTCGATTTAAAAATCATGTGATATATCCTTACTTTTCCAATATAATTCTTTGAGTTCCCCTTTGGTCTGATAGGGAATCCTATTTGTAAAATACTCTCCGGTCAACATTTTATGCTTTCCTTTCTTTATGAACTTAATCATCTCCGTACCATAATGTGCCGGGAATCCCTTTTCAATACTTCCTTTATTTCGATAGCTATAGATTAATCTAAAATGCTTATCATCTCTTGTTTTTTCAACACACATTATTTTATTAACCGAAACGGAGGATTTATTCCCATCCACATCTTTAGTAAAAGAGTTCATTGTTATTTTGCTACCGGTCTGGCATATCGTTTTTATGTGATCTAACTCTCCAGTTTGAATTTGACCGGTATCATCCCGATAGGTATATACCAGCTTGCCTTCATACCTCCCGGAAAAATCATCTATCCGGAAAAGCCATTTGAAAGGTTTGTACCTCCACAATGATTTGTCGATCCAATGAAGAAGCCCTATTAATAATACCGACGAAGAAGGAAACTGATAATAAGTAATACCCGTAACCTGAAATATTTTTGGTATAGATAACGCTACTAAATAGCTTATCGCCGTTCCCACTATAAGGATAAACGGAACTATGAGGCTTGGTTTGTAGTATTTAAAGTAATTCCCTTCCATATTTACCTGCTTTTAAGTTTTAACAATGCAAATATGGCATCTGTATGTGCAAAGTATTTGCACACCGAACTGATTAGCTATTTATATCGAAGTTGGGAAAGGCCGAACTGGGTATTATATAACTTAATGCTATGTTAAGAAACGCCCACGTTGTTGTTTACCTGGTCAATGATGGATATAATTTTTACAACTTTTTCTTCATCAGGGAAAAGTCCTAAAATTCCATTTTCGTGATGTTCATTGAAAGGAGGCTTGGTGAGTAGACTCTTATCCAGTACTCCATTGGTATTAAGAAAATTAATAATGCGTTGAATGAAGGTGATTTGATTGGCATTGAGATTACCGGACTGAATAAACTCACTAAACAACCCGTTAACCGTTTCTATATCCAGGCCGACTATTCTTCGGATAAACTTCCCTAAAGGCTCTTGTCCGTACTCTTTCTCAAACTCCTCTTTTGTCCCGGCTGCCTGATTAAACAGAAAATCTTCCAGTTTTTTAATTTCAGCTTCTGTTACCGGAATATTTTTATAGAGCTTATTAATCACTAAGTGATTTTTATTTTTCCGGATAAAGGCCTCTACCCTGTCCTTATAAGATTGCATATTGGTATAGGAAGGCATGATATTTACTTCCTGGGCATTGGCCACCTCCAGGATATCTTCAAAATTAGTGTATACCGGTGCTTCGGCTTCCTTATCCAGATATTTTACCAGAGGACGTACGGATTCCCGAAGTTTCTCCAGTTCCAAATGCGTTATGTTCTGCCAATACTCTCCTCCGATAATTCCATTAAGTAGTTCTAACCTGGCTGCAATCTCGGGAATATTTCGCTTTTTATACAGATTTTGAGCTATACTACGGATCTTCTCCACATAGATTTCCTGCATTTGGTTGCACCGAAGTACGGATAATTGAAGATTTAAGACCAAAAGATCAAAACGTTTAGCTTTTTCATCTTCATCATCCTTTACAGAAATAACCGGCGCCACCTTACTAAGCAGCTCATTAATATCCCCTTTGTTCAGGTCATTCCATCGATTTCTGTTCTTAAATTCTTTTACCGCTCTCCAAACCTTACGAACCTGATAACGGTCTTCTTGCAATCCTTCTACCTGATGATGCAAAAGATTGGTGAAGTTTATCATCATTTGTTCTTCATCTTCAGAGGCTGGATGTTTCTCTCTGACACTGATAATGTACTCTAACCGTGTTTCAAACAATTGTGCTGACAAGGACTTGGTAGGGTTACCGGTTATTCCCTCGGGATATTCGTCAAAAAACTCAAAATTGCCACAATAGTCAAAGATCAAAAAAAACTTTTTGTCCTTCCCGGGTCCGAAAAGATCGGGACGTAAACGCGTTCCCCTACCTATCATTTGCCAATATTTGGCATAAGATTTTACTTCTTTAAAAAATACCAGATTTACCACCCTGGGCGCATCCACTCCCGTATCCATCATATCTACAGAAACTGCTATTTGAGGTTCCATTTCTTTTTTGTCTTCACAAAAATTTTCCAGCAGGCTCTGCGCTTTATCTGCGTAATTATCTATAACCTCAAGGAATGTCCCTCCGTATTCCGGGTAATTCTTATTAAATCTTTTTTCAATAAATTTTGCGTGTGGGTGGTTTTTCGCAAAAATGATGGTTTTACCCAGCTTGTCCCCTCCAGACACCTTAATACCATTGGTCATTAAATAATCCAACACTTTATCAACGGTATCTTTATTAAATAACCATTTGTTTATTTTACTTTTTTCTATTTTATCCATCAATACTTCCCCCGTGGTGGGATCTCCGAAAAGCTCCTCATACTTAGCCTTATCTTCTTCTGATAATTCGGCATAGTTTATCCCCTTTCTAGGAAATTTAATAGGCACTTTAATGGCTTTCGGGGGAACCAGGAAATTATCCTTTACCGCCTGGTCCAGTTCATAGGAAAAAGTGGGATTGTCGTCTTCAATTTCAAAAAGTGAATATGTATTTCTATCAATATCTTTTTTAGGGGTTGCCGTAAGCCCGATAAGCAAGGTGTCAAAATATTCGAATATGGAACGGTATTTTTGATACACCGACCGGTGGGCTTCGTCGATAATAATCAGGTCAAAATGTCCAACTCCATAAAACCTTCCCTGATCATTCTTCAGGCTATCTATACGGTTCATAATGGTTGGATACGTAGAAAACACCAATCGTGTACCATGATCTTCAGACTCTTTCGTAAGATCTATTGCGGAAAGGTGAGGTAAGTGCATTTTAAATGCATTTTTCGCCTGTTTTACCAGGGCATTTCTATCGGCCAGAAACAAAACCCGTTTTACCCAGTTGCTTTTGGTAAACATATCGACTATTGCTGCGGAAGTCCTTGTTTTTCCACTTCCGGTCGCCATTACCAAAAGTGCTTTTCTGTTCTTTCCTCTCAGCTTGCCGTTCAGATCAGCTACCAAATGTTCTGCAACACGTTGCACTGCCTCCAGCTGATATGGTCGCCCCGCTATATTTTTATCTACCTCAAAATTCCGGATATCTTTACGTGTACTTCGGCGATCGATCAGTAACTGCAGCTCTTCCTGCGTATAAAAACCACTTACTTCCCGCGGGGGATAAAACTGATCTTCCCATATATAGGTTTCAAAACCATTGGAATAAAACATTACCGGTCGCTGTCCGTATTTTTTTTCGAGACAGTCTGCATATAAGGAAGCCTGGTGTTTTCCTTTATCGGCACTGTGCAACGTATTTTTTGCTTCGACTACCGCCAGGGGCAAACCGTTTTTGCCCCACAGCACATAATCAACATATCCTTTTCCTGTCGGGTTTGTAGACAACGGCATGCCATAGACCTCAAATTCTATGTCTTTCCCTTTTTTTAAGTTATCCCATCCCGCTTCCTTTAGTAATAAATCTATAAGCAATCTACGGGTTTCCGATTCTGAAGTGAGAGCAGGGATCGCCTGTTCTTCAACTACATCCTGATGTCTTTGATGCTTACGTTGCTTAATTGCTTTCTGTCTTTCATCTTCCTGTTGCTTCAGCTGCTTGTTTTCTTCCCATTGTTGCTCACGCTTTTTAAACTCGTCACGAACCTTATCCAGCTCAGCCTGCATGCTCTCGGCCTTTTGTTTTAGCTCCCTGATGGTTTTATCGCTTTGCTTACCATCGGGAATAAGAGTTTCGTTAAATGGTGGGATATCCGGGTTTTGTTCGCTGTAATAAACACTGAGGTAGGAAAGAAAGCGAAACAGGTTTTTTAATGATTGCAGTGCTTCGTACTGATTTACTCTTTTACCATGTGCCGCATTATTTCCGGATAGCCGGATAACATCAAGTTCGCGGAACATGGATGGCTTTAAGATCGCTTTAAAATCTTCATGATGTATAAGCGCTCCGAGTTTGGTATCATAAGGCAACTCCAGGTCTGCATCATTCCTGTATAACCACAATACGGCAAGTTCCATGGCACTCCTGCAAAGTAATGCCGCAAATCTGGGTTCGGTAAAGGTATACTTTTCTGCATTGGAGGCTTCTCTGTACAATTCGGGGAATTCTGATTCTAAAAACTTGAAGTTCGTCATGGAAACCTTGGCTTTACTCTCAAAAATAGCAATTCCTGCTTATATTCAGATAATCTTTAACTGTTCCTCCTTTTGCACCTCTTCCATTTATCGACATTTTATCAACATTTATCACCTTTTTTTTACTTTATTTCACAGTTTTTTGTTGATAAAATACCGGGTTCCTTTCCGCTCTCCTTCCTTCCTTATAAGCCCGCTATCCAGCATTTCATCCAATTTGGCTTTAAGTGTGCGTTGCTTAATTTCTCCTCCTATTCTTTCATTGATCTCACTAATGGCACTTTCCGGGTAATTTTTTAAATCCTCATAAATCAGTTCCTGTAACCTGTATGGTTCTATTCTTTTCAGGTTAGTTCGCTCTATAAAATCTGTAGTCCTGATAAACTCCGGATTTACATAATAAAGTGTTCCTTTTGTTTTTCCTTTGGACAACACCACTTTCAGATCCAATAAACGCCCTATCCAATACTGTAAGCCGTTAGGCTTGGAAATATTAAGCGATCTGGACAAGTCAATAGCCGAAATTCCTTCTTTCTGGGCTATCATTCCCAACGCAATAACTTCTTTCTGTTTTAATTGCAGGTCCCGGGAGGCTTTGTCCATCAGTTTCAGCACTTCACTGCTAACAATTTGCTTTTTAATGATAACGATGACCCTATCATCTGCTTCAATCACCTCTGGCACCTGCTTTCCGCTTCCAAGCAAAAGTTCGTATACCTTATCATACCCACTACCTTCCTTTTCCATGAGTTTTAAATCGTAAAACAATTTCGCCAAGAGAGCATTGCGCTGCACGGATTTTGAAAGGATATTCGAAGGCGTTACTCCCAGGGGTAATAATCCGGGGCTATGTATTTCAAGCCGGTCGTGGTAGAGGTTAATAAAAATATCTCCCCGCATGGTGTAATTCCTATGCGCAAACGCATTGGCCACGATCTCTCTTATGGCTTCGGGCGGATAGTTATAAATGTTTTTCCTGAAAATACCATCGGACACTTCCACAAACTCATTCCAGTCCGGTATTTCCTTTAAAATGGCTGTAATAAGCTCTTTCGGATTTTTGCTGTAATCGTCCCAGACCTTTTTAAAGACTTTATTTTCATTTTCATCATACCTGATAAACTGAACCGCAGGAGGATAATGAAGCACCGCTCTTTGCGCTCTGGTTCCCAGCCATAAAACTCCCAGATTAGTTAAAATCCCGTTCTGCGTAAGAAAATAATAATCGGTGATTTCCTCCGGAGTCATCTCCTTTACAAACTCACTTACCCTTTCGGAGGATCTGACATCCTTTAGAAACTGGTCATACTTAGCCATATCGCAGGCACTAGCAGGAATGCTTCTCACCACCTTTTCCTCCCAGACAAACGCGTTTTTCTCTGCCAGTAAACGGCTCAAATCTTCCGGCAATACAGGTTTGCACTCGTCCGATACTCTCATATAATATTTACCATCGGAAGTACTGGCTATGCTTTGGGAATTACGGAATACCTGAAGCTCTATATATTCTGCCTTATTATCCGCCTCTTTTTTAACCGGAACCACCCCGACATTGTGGGTCAATGCCGGAATTGTCTTTTGTATTTTTTCAATCAAATCATCCGGAATTTTTTGACCTGCCGGCGGTTCGTTTTCCGTATCCTCAATACCGATAATAATTTTTCCTCCCGCACCGTTGGCAAAACAAACACAGTCTTTTGCCAGCTCTTTCCAATTAGCTTTACTCCCCTTAATAATGGCGATAGATTTTTTATCTAAAAGACTGTTCTCCTTCATAACTTACAATTTTATACAAGTTCCTTAACCAACTCTCCCTTAAACGCTTTTTGCAATAAGCAGTTAAACAGGTCTTCGGCTTCTTTAAGTTCTTGTTGTGCCAGGGTTTTTTGTTGCTCTATCAAAGTTATTTTTTCTGCGAATTGGTTTTGGAGTTTGATTGGGGGGTAAATAATAGGAAACTCTTCCAAATGCTCTTTATTTATCTGCCTTTTATCAATTCCTCCAACACACACTCTTCTGATATAGCCTCTATATTCATTGGTTGTAAGAATAAACAGTACAAATTCATTAATTACATCCTCTTTAGGTCTTATTAAATATACGTGACCATTAATATTAGCACTATCATTTTCACCATTAAACATAGCTGCTCTACCTAAACTACTGTTCTCCGTATTGATCCTACCTGTTTTCGTCATTAATATATCACCCTTACAAAGGCTACTTTTATTCATCTTTTTATGAGTAATCTCATCTATATAAGCAACATTATCCAATTCTAATCTATTCCTCCAGACATTTTGGCTTCTAAAAAAAGTAATCCCTTTTTCAACATATACGTTACTCCCCCCTTTAGGAGTATTACCACTTAATATTTTTGATGTAATACTTTTCAATTTTTTCACCTGCCATCCCCTCGGATTAACCACCGGATCCCCAAACATATCCAAAAAAATGCTTTGCGCCAATTGGTCGTATTCCATTATAAGTTGTTTGGTTTTATCGCGAAGGGCGGCGGCATCGTCCAGGATTTGGGCAATGTGTTTTTGGGTTTCTAATGGAGGGAAGGGGATTTTGATAAAATTTACAAACTTTTTTGATATCCCTCCAACAGTTGATCCTCTATAATCTTCCAAAATCTGTCTTTGCCCAATTTTGCTAAAAAGATGATAGAATATATATTTTGGATATACAGATTCATTTAATCTAAGAATGAAAACATGCTCATTTATACAAGCTCTATGTAGCGGAAATTTATCATCTACAAAACTTACCTTACCTGTTGTGGCCCCATCTTTTACAATAATAATATCATCTTCACGAATTAAACCTGACCTCATATTATTATAAAATCCTTCATCAACATACTTAAGCTTTGAGAAATTAAACCCCCCATTTTTATCTAAATGCTCAGCCCCTAAAGAAGGGATTCCGCTGTCTATAGCACCTCCTTTAGGTCTTTTACCTGTTTGAAGTTCTTTAGTTACTTTATCTAAGGATATCATTATAGTAGAGTACTATTTAAATCACTAAACATTTTTCTTCTTTCTTCATCTAACATTTTAATTCTGTCCAAAATCACTTCCGGTGCATCATATTCCACTTCTTCATAAACAATTTTCTTATAGCGGTTAATAGAAAGGTCCCAGTCATTGGCCTTAATTTCATCCATAGGCACCAGGAAACTTTGCTCAGTCCTTTTTCTTCCGGCTTCACCTTTTCTGTTATGAAAGCGTTTTAAGATATCGGGAATATCGTTTGCTGTTACAGGGCTTCGTTTATCGTCCAGGCTATAACCGTCGGCTTTCATATCGTAGAACCATACGTGGTCCGTCCCCCCGGAGTTGGTTTTGGTAAAGAAGAGTATTGCCGTACTCACCCCGGCATAGGGCTTAAACACGCCGCTTGGCATACTAACTACCGCCTGCAACCGCTGGTTTTGCACCAGTTCTTTCCGGATAGCCTTATGGGCGGTACTGCTGCCAAACAGCACCCCGTCGGGCACAATCACCGCCGCACGGCCGCCGGTTCGCATGATACGGAGGATCAGGCTTAGAAAGAGAAGCTCCGTTTTTTTGGTTTTGGTGGTTTTCAGCAGGCTGCTCTCTACATCGTCATAATCCAGGCTTCCCTTAAACGGCGGATTGGCCAGAACCAGGGTATAGGCCTCGTCCACATCACCATTACTTTTGCTTAAAGCATCTACCCCTCTCAATTTCGGTGTTTCTATACCATGTAACTGCAGGTTCATGGCTGCAATACGCAACATGGTACTGTCGAACTCCGTCCCGTTAAACATCCCGTCATTGTAATGCGCCCTAAAGGCAGCATCTTCAAACCAATTGTAATGGTTTTCGTAAATATATTCCCCCGCCGCTACCAGAATGCAAAAAACGGATATAGTATACCACTAAAAACGGGTGAAAGTGAGCATAGCACAGCGGGTGAAAGTGAACCACCTAAAACGGATGAAAGTGAACCACTAAAAATCGATTCTATTTGAAGTGTGCGCAATAGTCTTTTTTTGTTAAAAAGATTATGGCCAACAAACAAATAGAAATGCGAAAAGTAAAAAAGATATTCAAGTTATACAGTGCCGGGGTCAGTAAGCGCCGGATCAGTTCCCAGTTGGGGATCTCCCGTAATACCGTAAGCAAGTACATCGCTTTTTTTCAACGT
>NZ_FPJE01000057.1 GCF_900119185.1 Sinomicrobium oceani
TAAACTGAACTCTGTCTGAATAGATTTAAATTATTAATTTTATTCAGATAGTAATTATGAGCAACGAAGCACAATCAGATTTAGAGAAAAAGATCCTTGAACAGTTTATGTCGGGGAAGAACCTCTTCGGGGAAGGCGGCGCCTTAGCCCCGATGTTAAAGAACGTGATCGAGAAGGCCCTGGAAGCAGAGATGGATGCCCATCTGGATGATCAGGAGCGTACCAAAGGCAATAAGCGCAATGGCAAGGGGAAAAAGACGCTTAAAAGCCGTTTTGGCAGTTTTGATATCGATACCCCCGAAGATCGACAAAGTAGCTTTGAGCCTGCCCTTGTGAAGAAGCGTCAGACCATTCTTGCCGATCAACTCTCCGATAAAATCATAGGGCTTTACGGCCTTGGGATGAGTTACCGGGACATCTCTGCCCACATCAAAGAGATGTACGATACCGATATCTCTCATACGGTATTAAGCCAAATTACCGATAGGATCATACCGGAGGTTAAAGCCTGGCAAAACCGCCCTTTAGAGCCCATGTATTGCATCGTATGGTTAGATGCCATGCACTACAAGGTTAAGGTAGATGGACGCATCGAGCACAAGGCATTATACAATATCCTTGGAGTCAACAAAGAAGGTTATAAAGAAGTGCTGGGGATGTATATCTCTGAGAGTGAAGGGGCCAACTTCTGGCTTCAGGTACTCACGGATTTACAACAGCGTGGATTGGAAGATATCCTGATCGCCTGCACGGATAACCTTAAAGGTTTTACAGAAGCGATTTTGAGCGTTTTCCCCAAGACCCAGGTGCAAAAATGTATTGTACACCAGATCCGTAATTCCTTGAAGTATATCGCTTCCAAAGATCAAAAGGAATTTTTAAAAGACTTAAAGCGGGTTTACCGGGCCACCAATAAACAGGTGGCCGAAGACGAACTGTTGAACCTGGAAGAAAAATGGGGTCAAAAATATCCTGTAGTGATCGCGAGCTGGCAACGTAATTGGGAAGAACTTTCACAGTATTTTGAGTACACCGAACCGATTCGCAAGATCATTTACACCACCAATGCCGTAGAGGGCTTCCACCGCCAGGTGCGTAAGGTGACCAAGACCAAAGGAGCCTTTACCAACGATATGGCCTTGCTAAAGCTGGTGTACCTGGCCACCAAAAATATCGAGAAGAAATGGACCAGCCCCTTGCAAAATTGGAGTTTGACCATCCAGCAATTATACATTAAATTTGGGAACCGGATTCCCTTGGATTTAGCGGCCTCCCCTTCGGGGGGTACCCCCCGAAGGGGAGAACAATCAGACAGAGTTTAATTTACAGACCC
>NZ_FPJE01000038.1 GCF_900119185.1 Sinomicrobium oceani
GAAAAAAAGCGATGTACTTGCTTACGGTATTACGGGAGATCCCCAACTGGGAACTGATCCGGCGCTTACTGACCCCGGCACTGTATAACTTGAATATCTTTTTTACTTTTCGCATTTCTATTTGTTTGTTGGCCATAATCTTTTTAACAAAAAAAGACTATTGCGCACACTTCAAATAGAATCGATTTTTAGTGGTTCACTTTCATCCGTTTTAGGTGGTTCACTTTCACCCGCTGTGCTATGCTCACTTTCACCCGTTTTTAGTGGTATACTATATCCGTTTTTTGCACCAAGGGAGAAACTCCGTAACGGGCCACTCTCTCCAGTTCCGTATAAACCAATTTAACAATCGATTGTATTTTCCCGTTATCTTTTTGCGTTAATGAAAACCCAATATCAAAAAAATGAGCTCCTTCTATTCCAGTAATTTCGGGGCTTTGGTAATGCATGCCAATAAAATCTGCATCAACCTTAAGTCTCCTAAATCTGTTTTGTAAAAGCTCTTTATAAAGATTCCGTACCCACTGGTTGTTGAGTTGTTTTTTTGTGTTAACAATTTCTTCTAGGAAGGATTTTGGCTGGATTAGGTAAATATGAAATTGACTAACAGGGTTGTATTCATCCTCCACGGTCACCACTCGAAATGTTCCGGGTAGAGTGACCTTTCTTTGATCAAGCCATTGGGAAAAAGAAGGGGTAACTACATCATCCGGTGCTTTTAGGTCAGAATATAATTTTCGAATACTCGCTTCTACCAAGCGCACATCAGGGATATCTCCTACGACATACAGAGCCTCCATGTCAGGGCGGTACCAATTGGAATAATAATCTTGTAAATCCTCTAAACCAAAATCTTGGATATTTTTAAGTTCCGATTCTACATTTTGCTTATAGGCTTGTCCAAAAATCTTTAGATACAAGTGCTCACGAGAAATAGATTTCTTCCATCCGATCTTTTGCGCTTCGGCAAGAACCGAAGTCCGTCCATATTCTCGGACCAAGGTTGTATCGGCAAGGTTACGTTGAAGTACCGTATCCCAGGCATAACACCTTAGAACCTCCAGGTATTCATCGATATATTGAGGCTCCCTCAGAATAAATTTATATTCAATACCGGACAAGGTTGTCTGTGCAGCACTACGTTTATGGTTTCGATTTGATTTACCCCAATCCATATCAACACATGAATTCCCGGTTTTTACAATCATATGCTCAATAAGATGAGCCAAACCCCGCTGTCCTTCATTTTCCAACCAGTTCCCCATACGACCATAAAGCCCCATACTAACTTCTCCTTTCATGGATTCGTCATCCACTTTTTTGATATAGTATTGAAAGCCATTGTCCAATTGACCTTTGATAAGATCGGGGTCCTGATACAAAGTATTGTCTTGCCTAGGGGTACATCCCCAATTAAACAACAGAAAATACAGCCCAAACAAAAGGGACATTGACAACGTAATTCCAGGATTTATAGGTAAGTCTTTAACGTCCATAGTTTATATTATTTTCCATGTATAGATTTTTGACTTTGGGTACAACAAGTCTTCCCTGACCCACAGATTGGGCCAGAAAAGACTCTACTAACTCAATAATAATCAACTGTTAATACCCTGGGTTTTGATGCCCTCTTAAGGCAGGATTGTTATTGATTTCAAGCTGTGGAATGGGCCATAGCAAATCATTTTCGTCGATTCCCGGCTTAATGGGAGACAGGACTTCCAAGGCTTTACCAGTACGCTTCAGGTCCAACCAGCGGTGTCCCCATTCCGTAAAGAGTTCTGCCTGTCTTTCCTGTAGGATCTGTTGTAATAATACCTCCCCTGAAAGTTCTGGTTGGGTTTCCGCAAGTAAAGAAAGTCCTGCCCTACCACGAAGAGCGTCCAAATCCATCAAAGCCTCCATATTTTGTTCGGTTCTGGCATAAGCTTCTGCTCGAATCAGGTACACTTCTGCCAACCGCATCACGGTAGTATATTCCAAAGGTCCTGGGTCTGTTACATTTCCCCTTTTATATTTATAAGGCAGATATACATCAGGAAGGTATTCATACACCCACCGATCCTTACGGAGATCTCCAGGTTCAAAAATGGTCACCAAAGATTCCTGTAATTGACTATACCGAAAGAAAAGTGCCGTGCTACTTATAAAAGCAGTCCCTTCATTGGTCACGGGATTATTAGCCAATGGTTTTGATATATGCAGTTGCCACAGGGCTTCCCGGTTTCCGACTTGGACAATATTGTTCAAATCCACCAATTCATAAGTGGAGGTATCATTAATAATTTCAGTTGCTAGGTCAATGGCTTCTTGCCAATTTTCCTGATAGAGGTAAACCCTGGCCAAAAATGCTTTTGCCGTAGCCTTTATGGGACGGGTACGTTCTGCTTCATATGTGTCTGGTAATGCAACAATAGATTCCAATAAATCTGATTCAATCTGAGCGTACACCTTTGAAGCAGGGCTACGGGCAATATTCGCATTCTCCAGATAGTTGTTGTTTAATACCAATGGTATATCTCCGAAGAAATTCACAAGATGGAAATATGAAATAGCCCGAACAAAAAGGGCCTCACCACGTAATTTAGTTACCAATTCTGGGTTGATATCTGTATTTGACAGATTCACAAGAAGTCCATTAGCTGTAAAGATGGACTGGTAAAAGCCTTTCCAAATGTCCTCTACTTTACCATTTTCGGCCAATAACATATTGGTGTTAAATTGTGTAAGATCCGCATTATTATCAAGGAGATACAGAAGTTCATCCGCGGACATTCCTGCAAGAGTGGAGATTCCACCATCAAGACTTGTATAAAATGGGTGTCCCGGAGTAAGCATCTGCTGGTACATCCCCCTTGCTGCGGCTTCAGCATTGTTGGCAGTGTCAAATACTTCGTACTGATTGATATATAATTCCTTGGGAAAATCGGGTTCAAGGGCATCTTCACAACTCAATTGTCCTGTGATAATCCCAATCAGGATTATCCACTTAAAATGATATTTCTGTATATTCTTTACTATACTCATAGCATTATTTTTAAAAGGTTAAATCGACTCCTAAAGAAATTGTGCGCTGTAATGGCATACCATATCCTGTTTCGGGGTCAGCTGTTGTTGCCTTGGACAATACAAACAGGTTTTGTCCACGTGCAAAAAGCCGGAACCTTTGAAGGCCTATTTTATCTATGGCTTCATGAGGAATATCATAAGATAGCCCTAAGGTACGTAGGCGAATAAAGGATTGATCTTCAATATTCAAAGTACTGTTAATCGCATTACCGTAGGCAATTCTGGGAGGATTTGTTGAGGTTGTAGCCCGTTGTACTTCAGTAATGTCCCCTGGTTGAAGCCAACGTTGTTGATAATAACTACTGAAAGTATTCACACGTTCACCCATTGCTGGTTGAGGAGGTAACCACCTTCCCTGTTGTTTCGCAAACTGGAACAACAAGTCCAACTGTAGATTTTTATAACGAAACTGCTGAGTCAGACCACCAATGAAATCAGGCTGTAGATCATTGTAAAAATTTTTGTCCTCCTCATTGAGCACCCCGTTTTCGTCCACATCGTCAAACTCGTGCAAGCCGGTTTCGGGATTAACTTGTGTCCAGTTATATAGTCGTTGTATGGCCAAGGGAGAGCCCACTTCGTAGACATACCGATAGGAGGAATCTTCAATTTCGGGAAAAGACAACAGAATATTACGGTTTGTGCTCAGGTTTATGGAAAGATTCCAGTCAAAATTCGGTGAACTTACTGGATTTCCTCCCAATACAAATTCCCAGCCTGAGTTTTGAACGACCGCCTCGGAGAAATTATCCACTACACCGGGAAAACCTGTAGTGTACGGCAAACGTCTTTGGATCAATTGATTGGAAGCCCGGTTTTGGTACCATGCTGCCTGTAGTTGCATTCTATTGTCAAATAGCCCCAGTTCGATAGCGGCCTCCATTTTACGGGTCCGTTCCCATTGGAAGTTTGGATTGTGTAAATTATAAGGAATTAGGGTCTTATCATTTTCATAACCACTTGATTCCAGTGAATAGAGCTGGTAATACATATAGTCCCCTACGGCATCACTTCCTGTCGTGCCATAACTTCCCCTTAGTTTTCCGAAACTTAAAAAGGGAACATGTGAACGAACCCATTTTTCGTCCGAAAAAATCCAGGCTGCTCCAACGGCACCAAAATTCCCAAACCTGTTTCCCGGACTGAACCGGGAAGAACCATCCCGGCGTCCTGTCAGGTTTAAAATATAGCGTTGTTTATATTGGTATCCTATACGTCCAAAAAAGGCCATGTACCTATAGTCGGATTGAAATTCACTGGTATTATTGATGCTCCCTGCTCCGTTCAAAGAACCTAAAAAGGCATCGTCCCGATATTCAGTGGCTGAAATCAATATCCGCTCTGATTGGTTGCGTTGGTATTGTGCCCCCAATAAGGTGGAAACCTTGTGCTGACCTTTCGTAAAACTAAGAGTCCATTGGGGCTCAATACAAATTCCATGACCACGGTTATAACCAAAATCAGAATCACCAACAGTATTAATATTACCCGGTGTCTTTGAAGTAATAGGATTTTGACTGTTATCCTGAGTGTCACTGGTCGTATAACCTAGGTTTAGTTTTAAGTCAGAGTCTTTCCAGAGTTGATAACTTAGCATCATATTGGACACCAAAGTTTTGGTTTCCAGAGTTTTTATCCTGAGTTGCTGAATCATGGGGTTGTTGCTAAAGGTATATTGACCACTTGCCTCATCAAATCCCCAGTTGATTTCCCCGTTTTCATCATAAAGAGACGGGGCGTTAGGTGTTAGCCCAAGTACGGTCCCGATGGTGAACTGTTGGCCATGATGTTCCTGTTTGTTTACTCCGTAGTTTAGTGCCACACTCAATCCAAAACGCTGGTTTGAAGAACGGTAATCGAGGCCGAGATTGGCCGTTCCCCGGGCGAAATAGGAATCTCCCCAGTTTATTAGGTCTTCCCGATGGAAGGAACCTCCCATGCGGTATGACATATTCTCGCTCCCCCCCGAGAAGTTACCCTGAACGTCCGTAATCTCTGAGTTGCCTCCAAGCAACACGTCCTGCCAGTCCGTGTAGCGGTTTTGGTCCCAAACGGTAAGATCGGGATAAACGAGTCCTTTTAAAATGGGAGGTAGCATTTCCAAATTGATTCCGTCATTTTGAATAGCTTCATTTCTCAATCCCAGATATTGCTCGGTATTGAGCAATTGAAAACGTTTGGAGACATGCCCTATTCCCCTATAGGTACTGATTCGAAACTGGTCTCGTCCCGGAGTTCCTTTCTTGGTAGTAATAAGAATGACCCCGTTTGCTCCCCTGGATCCGTATATGGCCGTAGCATCAGCATCTTTCAGCACCTCGATGCTTTCAATGTTCTCCGGGTTAATATTAATAAGAGGGTCCTGGTCCCCGAAATTGTCGGATCTTATGGCCTGAGATGCTACAGGCATCCCATCAACCACATATAGTGGAATCCCTCCACTCAAAGCTCCTCTAAATCCAGTTACTCCCCCGCCGCTTTTGCCCGTTAGGGAATTTTCCCCACGGACCCGGATTTTCAAATAGGCTCCCGGAGTGGTACTTGGAGATATTTCCACACCGGGGACACGGCCTATAAGAGCCTGGATTGGGTTTGTCAATGGTTGGTCCTGGATGTCCTCGGAAGTAATCCGGGAGATACTGCCTGTACGTGCTTTCTCGGTTACTTTGTAGTAACCCGCATTTAGCACGACTTCTTCCAAGGAAGTGATATCCTCTGTCAGTTCCACATTAATAATGGTCTGTTTTCCAACAACCCGTTCGACCGTTTTAAGCCCTACAAAGCTAAAGACAAGGGTATCATTAGAAGTGGCCATGATTTTATAGTACCCGTCTCGGTTTGACAAAGTGCCACGATTGCTTGATTTTATACGTATGGTCACTCCAAATATTGGCCCCATGGCATCGGTTACGGTTCCGGATATGTTTTGTTGTTGGACCATTGGGGGATTATTCCCTTCATCTACTGACGGCAACTTCTTCGGGGTCAACACAACCTGATCTTCCACAATCTTATAGGCCATGCCACTGTTTGCAAATACTTTGTGCAATACTGATTCCAGCTTTTCATTTTTGGCGCGGATGTTCATTTTACGAGAAGTATCAAGTTCCTCACTGCGGTAGAGGAACCTATACACTGTGGTCGTTTCGATTTCTCGGATGACATCCAAAACCGTGGCTGATTTCAGGTCAAGGGTTATTTTTTGGCTACGGGTATCTTCCAGACCAGCATTGATCTGTAACAAGGTGGCAAAGAAGAGTGAGAGCAGCAGTTTCATCCGTAGGGTGATTTTAAGGCGGGAGCTTTCCCGGTGCCTTACGGCGTTCCTGATAATTTTCATACTTTTGAGTTGATTATTAGTTATTTTGTTTGGCTTGTAATCAATGGTATCGGAGGGTGTTGTGAGCACCCTTCGATTTTTTGATCGTATCTGAGATTTATTCCGTCATAGGCTGCGGTTTTTGGATGGTTATGGTATTTCCTTCTTTTTCATAATCGAATGTGGTGTGGTACTGGAACATCTTTAGTATCTCCTCCGCAGACTTTCCGACAAAGGTTCCTGTAAACTCAAAATCACTGATTTCCGGGTAACGGTTCTCAATCTTAACATTGAAGCGCCTTTCCAGTTCCTTCAGAATGAGTTCAAAACGATCGTCCAGAAAGTAGAGTTCACCGTCAATCCATGCGGTATACTTACGGATGTCCACGTTCTCGACATGGATATTGCCGTCCTCAAAGACCGCCCGTTGTCCGGGTACGATCTTTACAGGGTCTTCCTTTTTGGGACTATTAGGTTGGTAAACCCCCACGCTCCCTTCTTCCAGTACGGTAAAGGTGTTGTTCTCGTCCTTGTAACTCGAAACATTGAACCTGGTACCGTACACCTGGGTATTTAGCATGTCAGTCACTACAGTAAATTGGGAGCGTGTGGAGTCCCGTGCCACGTCAAAGAACGCTTCGCCATCCAGGAAAACGTTCCGGGGTTTACCTTGGGGGAACTGTACGGGATAACGCAACTTGGAGCCGGCATTGAGATAAATATGAGAACCATCGGATAAGACTAATTCAAAATTTTTACCATAGGGTACTGTCAGCTCATTGTACACCAACTCCTCCGTTACGTCGTCCTTTGATCTTTGGTAGGTCAATATGTTTTTGTCCTGTTTCCCCAATGCCTTTCCATCCCCGGTAGTGATCAACCCGGAGGCCTCTTCGTCCATCACCTTGATAGTACCGTCCTGTAATTCCAGGGTAATCCGGTTCGGATCAAGGGTCATTGACCCTTTGTTTCCCAAAAGGTCCAATTGGTAGGCGCCATAGGCCAATGCCACCAGGGGAATAATTACAGCGGCCACTTTCAAAAATCTTTTTCCTGTCTTACCGAAGATGGATTTCGGCCTGTTCATCCTGCCCTTTTCCCGGATGTTGCGCTTTTCGATGATCTCCATCCATATCCGATCCTTTTCATGCGGAGTCGGGTCGTCCTCATCACGGGCAAGCAGGCGGACCATATCCATGGCTGTTTCCACCACCTCCTTTTTCTCCGGGTGTTGGGCGAGCCAATTATTCCAGAAATTAGCGGTAATGGTGTCCTTTTCCAATACCCATTTCTGGAAATAATGGTCCTTTGCGAAATCTTCCGAACTGTAATCCTTGTAGGTCACTGTTGTTTGTTTTGAGGGGAAGGAAACAACCCCCTTTATAGAGTGGAGTGGATTTTTTTCCGGATCACTTCAAAAAAATGGAAAAAAATGAAAAAAAATTATGTCAAGCGTATGTCAAAGGCTGTCAAAGGGCAGGGGGAACCCGCTTCTGTAAAGGTTTTTAGGCACTTTAGTGTAGGATAGCAGCCTAAGCGAAAAAGAGGGAGGGGCTAAAACCCAAAATGGTCCCGTAGACGTTTCATGGTCCTTGCCATGAGGTTATACACGGATTTCGTATCGGTATCCATGATCTCGGCTATTTCAGGGTAATCGATCCGGCAGTGGAATTTCAGGAAGATGATTTCCTGCTGGTTGGTATTGAGTTGGGATACCGCATGCCTGACTTCCTTGCGGCGCTGGTCAAAGGCCTGTCGCTCCACCAAAAGGTGCTCCAGGGAAGGAACAGGTTCTCCCTCCAGCAATTCATCCACCGGGACCAGGCTTCTTTTTCCGGCCTTTATGGCACGGGCCACCACTTTTCTACGGATACAGGTCAACAGGTAATGGGTGATGATACGTACATCCCCAAGCCTTTCCCTGGTCTCCCAAAGTTCCACAAAGAGATCCTGGATGGCATCGCCCACCAGCTCCCGGTCCCTGACCTGTTTGAGGCCATACCGGAACAGGATATTGAAATTACGATTGTATATGGAGGCAAATGCGGATTCACTGCCTTCCCGGAACGCCCGCCAAAGTTCGGTGTCGGTTTGATTTTGGACCACGGATTCCCCGTTCCCGGGAATTTCATGGGGCTCCCTATCTGGTGTGGATGGTTTTCGATTAAAGGAAAGTGCCAAAATCGAGGTTTAATAAATGATTGTTAATCAACGGTTAACAGGGGGTTAAATTAGAAATTAAATTTTAACCTGTACACAAAATGATCGTTAATTACACAATTCATGTATTTTTAAAAGCCAAGTCCTGCATACTTTCGGAAGTGCGAAAAGTGCCGTCAACACTGGATAATCCAGGGCAGTAAAAGGAGTTTCAAAGGCCATTTATGATAACCAATATGAGCGGTGTTCCTGGCCATCCCAGTTTGCTAAAAATTGGATACAGACTTTTACTAGTAAAGAATATTCTTTTATATACGTACTATTCATAAGTGTTAAAATACAGAATAAACCTACTAATTGTCAAGAGGAAAAGTGCAGATTTTCGATTATTTGATCTATTTTTAGCGGGTAGGAGCTGCCCGGAACAGGGCAGGGGCCTATTGTTATTCATCGTGCGGCTCCCCCCGACCGTGGCCTCCCAATTCCCCGGGCACGGTCGAGCACTTGGAATAGCCCTGTGGACATGGCCGTGGGACGCCGTCCTTGGACAGGGAAGCGAGCCCTATCAAAACCACGGTTACGAAGTAATGGCAGGTTTGATGTACCAATAGGGGATACCATATCGGTTCCCCGATCGACACCTATTGGATCAGCGACCCGACTGATACCCTCCCGGAATGGATTCCGTTTTTCGTTTGGTACATCCTTAGCTGTTGCAAAACGGATAGGACCATTGTTTTGGTTAGACAGGGGCTTCATTTATTTGCTGTTTCCAATGCTCATATTCAAAGAGGAACATATAGAGAACATTTGCCATGTGCTCCACGCGAGGGCCGAGGGCGCCATGGGCTACCGCTTGCGGCTTTCCAAGCGGCATGATTACTACAATCTGGTGGCCAGGTACATGAACCTGGTGGGGGACGTACATCAGGCCAAACTTATCAAGCGAAAGCCAAGGGTTGTCGATCCGTCCTCACCACCCCTTTTGGAAATCCACCTGTCCAAGTCCCTGTTGATCAAAACCGTGGGGGCGAAGGTCTCCGGACTGTTGCACAAGGACCCGGACTATTTCAAAGGGCTAACCCTGGGGGAGCTGTTGACCAAAAGGTCCGTGGAGACCTGGGAGGAACTGCGCAGGAACTTTTTGCGGCGTGCCCCGTTCGAGTTGGGCACGGCCTTGGAGTACAAGGTCAACCGGTGGTTGTATTACAGCTGTTTTTGTTACGTGACCCAGTTGGCGGATGGGACCATTCGGATCACCAGCTTTGAAAAGGACCGTTCCCATGAGGCCCGTGAGCTGATGCGGGAAATGGGGATTTCCCCGCAGCCTGAGGTTCTCCGGTCCCTGTTCCCGGGCCCTGGGGAATTGGGACAAAAGGAGTACCAGGAAAAGATACGGATGGATAAGATCGTCCGGTTTATCGAGGACCATGCCTCCCAACCCTTGCCCGGGATCAAGGAGCTGGCGCACCGGTTCAACATCAATGAAAAAAAGCTGAACAAGAGGTTCAAGGACATCGTGGGACTGACCCCGTATGCCTACTATATGGATTGCAAGCTGGACCGGGCCATGAACCTGTTGCGCACGACCGCCCTGGATATTGATGGGGTCTGTGAATCCGTCGGATATCATAGCCGCTCCGGGTTTTACAGGGCCTTTAAGCGCAAATTTGGCCTAAACCCAGGGGAAGTCAAGCGGGAGGTCGGGCCCGACACGGCATGAACCATTCAGCCGAGCAGCGTTTTTGCTTCCCGGTGGATGCGCTCAAAGTTCACTTGCAGGTCGGCGGCCGTTACGGGAGCCTTGGGTTGTGGCCGTTCCTTTTCCATGTCCTGGAGGGTGAACCGGACCTTTTTGTCCCTGCCGTCCGCAAAGGCGATGAATTCTCCGGTCCTCAGCCGGAAGAACTGGTCCGCCCTTCGTTTGGCCACTTCTTTCTCCCCCTTGGTGACGCGGCTCTCAAAACTCATCCCGCTGCTCTTGCTGATGCTCCGGGTAGGTTTGGTGATGATCTCGAAAAAGCGTTCGTAGTACTTGGCCGTGTCCGGATCGTTGGCCTTTCCGAAGAACTGGTAGGAGAGATTGCTGAGGATGGCCTTGCTCGCCCTGTCGCCATAGAGCAGGTCGTTCTGTACCTTATCCTGCATCACATAGACCGTACTGATGTCATAACTTCTCAGGGTGGCCGGGATCCGGTGCATGTTGGGCAGTTTCAGGGTGGGGGCCTCCTCCATGAGGAGAAAGGAGGAATCCCGTCCCCGCACGCTCATCTGTTTGATCAGGGTGTGCATGACCATGGCAATGACAGGGGAGTAGGACGTATCGTATTTGGGGTTGTTGACCAGGGAGACCACGGCCCGGTGCTCCGGGTGGTTGATGTCCAGGGGCACTTCGTCCTTGGAGAGGACATAGTACAGTTTGCGGGACCCGATCTTCTTGAAGGCATTGGCCAGGGTACTCTTGATGCCCGCAGTCTGCTTTTCCGATTCGATCCCGTTGATAAAGGCGCTGGCCAGCCCCAGGGCGGTCAGGTCGGATTTGAGGAAGGCCACCAGTCTCTTGGTGCTCATGGCCTGGAACAGGGCCATGATATGGGGGAGGGTACAACACTCCGGCCGGGCGGTCCTCATTTTCCAGATCAGCCCGCTCAGTAGGCCTTCCACGGCATCGGAAAAGAATCTGTTGCTCCCACTGTGCTCGGAAAAGTTCTGTTCCAGCAGGTTTTCCATGAGCACCCGGGAAAGGGCGTTGACGCTTTCCTCGTTGGGCAGGTATTTTGGGGCGATGGGATTCACCCGGTAATGGATCTCATCAAAGGCAATGGTGTAGAACTGGGTATGCTGTTCCCTGAAGAGGGGAGCGGCGATCTCGGTGAGCTCAAAATCCTTGTAGTCGTGGATGACCCCACAAAACCCGTATTGGCCAAAGTGGTGCAAATAGTTGTAGATGACGCTCTCCGTTTTTCCACTGCCGGCCGAACCGATCACGGAGGTTCCCCTGCGGATGTTCTCCGCCCGGAAACTGCCGTTGTCCAGGGAAAAGCGCAGTTTGTATTTTTTATCGATGCGCCCCTTTTTGTCCCCGCCCAGCAACCCATAGAGCAGGGTGCCCACAAGGAGCAGGGGCAATATCCCGTAGAGGATGATATGTTCGACGGGCCAGTTCATATGCCGATGGATCCGGATTCGATGGCCCTTCCGATGCCCCTTTTCAGGGCATTGATGGCCTTGAGGGTGAGCTGGACCTTGTTGGTCGGGATGCGGAGCAGGGTGGTGTCCGCCCCGGACTGTTGCAGTAATTTGAAGGCCAGTGCCTTTTCATTGGTCGGGAGTTGGGTAATGGTGGCAAAGTACAGTCTGGGGTCCTTCAAAAAGGTCTTCCTGGCGGCATAGGTCTCCACGTAATTGCGCCTATAGTGGAACAGGGCATCGAAGGTCTTTTCCGAGTTTTTGACAAAGGCATCCCGGTCGAAGCCCCGCTTGACGGTCTTGCCCTGCATTTCCACAGTGGAGGCCTTGTATTTGCTCCCCGGGGACAGGCTGTAGCGGTTGGAGGCATCCTTGCGGCTGACGATGATATGGATATGGCTCTGTGGTCCCGGTTTGGCCATCCCCCGGACGATGCGTTTTCCGTCCAGCTGGTGTGGGGCTTCCCGTTCCAGGCGCCGGATCTCCTGTTGCAGTTTTTTGAGGTCCCCGGACCGTTCCCCGGATTCAATGCTCCGGACCTGCTGCCGGAGTTCCAGGATCTCGGTGGCATAGGGCTGGTTCTCCCGGATCTGCCGGTCGGTGCCCTTAAAGGTGCGCTGGCGTTCCACCTTGGCGTAATATTTAATATCGTCCACGGTCACGGGGCGGCCGTCGATCTCCCGGTGGAAGGCCCTGGCATATTCCTTCATGGCCTCACGGGTGTAGCGTTTGAGGGCTTCCGGCGAATCCCCTATGGCCCTGAGTTCCCTTTGGCTCGGGTTCAGGGTAATGGAGTAGAACTTGGGCTCCTTCTTTTTGAGTTTGGCCGTGTTCCCGTCGATTTGGGTAATGACTTCCTTGGCGGAGATCTCGTCCCCGTACTGGTCAAAGAAATGTTCCAGTTCCGGAAGGGGCTTACCCTCGTTCTCCTTTTCCAGGTAATCCACAAAATCGGCGGCGCTCTGGGCGTAATTGCCCTCAACCTTCTGGGCGGTGATCGTGATGTACATCGTGTAATTGTTTTTTGAATTGTTCCAGTTCGTTTTTGTCCATGTCCAGTTTGTAGTGCCCCTTGCCGAATGTGCCCTTTACATAGGTCAGTTGGGCCAGGAGCTGCCGGACCTGATTGTTCTGATGGCCCAGTTGTTGTTGCATTGCCTCGTAGCGTTCCCGGTACTGTTCCAGTTCCCGGTCCCGGGTAAAGGTATCGGGCGGCCCGAAGTCCACGGCTTCTTCCGCCTCCTTTTCCTCTACCTGTGCCATTTCGTGAAAGAGGGTATCGAGCATGGCCTTGGTGGGCAGGGTCTGGTATTTTTCGATATTCTTCAGGATGGCGATCACGGCATTGATGCGTTTGTTGGTGCGGTTGTTCTTCAGGCCCAGGTCGTCGTGCGGATGGAGGTCGTTCCATTCAAAGAAGTTCATGATGGCCTCCAGGGTCCGGGTATGGGAATCCGACACCAGGCGGGAAAAGGCCCGGAAGCGAATGGCCACTTCCTTTTTGACATTGATGGCCGAGAAATGGTATGATGAATATTTCTTCATTTTTGCTGCAAAAAATTGCCTGTTTTTGGGGGGTCTGGGCCGATTTGCTGCAAACCCCTGGATTCCTGGTATTTGAGCTATCTTTTAAAAAACTGATAATCAGTTGTTTAAAATCAAATAAATGGCCCCAACACCGCAACGCGTGTTGTCCTCTTGCTCTTCCGATTTTGGCCCGCAGGGACAAAATCATATCGCCCCGGTCTTTACGGGCCGGTTGTCTTGGGATGGTACGGCAAAAAGGAAAGTCAAACCAAAAGGGGCTGCCGTACATTGGGGCTGTGATGCCCTTTCCTAAAGATAGGCACAATCGCCGTGGGGAAAAAATACGGATTCGATGCAATTGGGCGCAATTGCAGGGAAATGGTATGGCAGTTCCGTTTTGGCCTTCCCAAAACGTCAGATGTTCGGGGCAACGACCAAAAAAAGACCCTTTTTTCAAGGGCCTTTTTCGGGCTATTGTTCCGATGTCGGGGCATTGGTCTGCTCCCGGTAATACTCATACCGGAATATCCAGAGGTTGACCACCAGGGAGAAGGTTTTGTCCACCGTGGTGTCGGGGACTTTCTTGATGACACTTTCCTTGGGGTGTTTCTTGGCCGGGATTTCCAGCGACTTTCTGACTGTTGCTTTCATAGGAAATGAATTTAAATTATCAATTATTTGCCGGTGTGCCAGTCCTTCCCAAAAATTTCATCTCAAAAGGAAACGGAATAAGTCCCGAAGGGTGGGTTTGTGAGGAACGAGCAAAGCCATTATGCCGTAGTCTTTTGATGGGAATATTTTTGAAGGGCTATTTTGCGGTCAAATAAGGGATAGGGGTTCCTGCGGACTTCCACGGCCTTGACAGGCAGGCGTGACCCCGCTTGATTTTTTGGAGTTCGATCCTCCCAAAAATCAACATAGGCACAAAAAAAGACCCTTGGGATGGCAAGGGTCTTGGGTGGTGTCCGTCGTGTTCACATATTGAACACATAATCGTAGGTGTACAGGTTGCGGATGGCTTCCTGTTCCACGAGTTCGTCATAATCGAGATAATGGCATTCGGCATAGGTGCGCAATTGCTCCCCGTAACGGCTCTCCACTTCCTCTCTGGAAATGGAAAGCAAATGGTTTTGGGTCTCGGCATCGAGATTACTAAAATTGAGATAGACCATTTTTTAAGGATTAAGATGTTTTACAGGTCGTATAGGTCGGGGTCAAAACCCTCGGGGAAGTCCCGGGGGGCTTGCTGTTCTTCCAACCAGATTTCAAATTCCGTCATTTCGGTATTGTCATCCATGATGTCAACATTTTGCATTGAAAAAAGAAAAGGGGAGAAGCTCCCCTTTCCGGGTTTAGTATTCCGTGGGCAGCATCAGCGTATCGTCCGTGAAATACAGGCGCAATTCATCCAGTGGAAAATCGGTCACGCCGTAACGATGGGTCTCCAGTACGTTGCCGTTCCCGTCCCCGTAGGTAATGGTGGCTTCGCACTGTTGTGCTTGTTGTTCCTCTTGGGAGAGGCGTTTGAAGTCCACGGTGACAAAATAGCTTTTGGCCATCAGGCTCTTGGCGATCACCGATACATCGGTGATAAGCCAGTAACATTCCGCCTTGTCCGCAAGGAATTTGAGCCCGTCCGTAAAACGGGTCTGAAGTAAGGGGATACTGTAAAGGGTCTGTGTACCGCAAAACTGTTGCAAACCTGCCTTGATTTGGTTACCTTTAGTGTTCATATTGATTTCGTATTTAGAAGTTAAACATGAAGAGAGGGCGCCCCGTTCCCCCGTTGCGCCCTCTTTGCTTTCTAGTCGTTACTACCCAAAAGGAGGATTTCATTGGCCACCACTTCGGTCACGTAACGTTTTACGCCCTCCTTGTCGTCATAGGAACGGGAAGTGAGTTTGCCCTCGATGGCAATCTCCTTGCCCTTGTCCACGTACTTTTCGATAATGTCGGCGGTCTTGCCCCAGGCCACAATGGTGTGCCATTCGGTACTGGTCACTTTCTCGCCCTTGGCGTTTTTGTAGGTCTCGTTTGTCGCCAACGAAAGCCGTGCCACTTTCCTGTCGTTCTCAAGGTTGGTAATGGTGGGTTCCTGCCCCACGTTTCCAATCAGCTGTACTTTGTTTCTCAACGTACTCATAATAAAAGGATTTAAAGGTCTGCACTCATGGCAGACGGGTTAATAATGCCCCTGTATCCCTGTGCAATTGTGTCCAGATTTTAAGGGGGTGTTTGTTTGCTTCTTCCGTGCGCAGCACAATAAAATAAGTGGGTTCGGTCAAGGCTTTTGGGAGGAAATCAGGAGTGTCTGCGACGTAGTTTTTGCCGAAGGGCCAAAAACAAGGAAGTAGAGCCCTTATTTGTGAGCAAAACAGGGCCTGGCCTTGACGGGTTCCATAAGGGCCTTAGGAATTCCTTCTGACCCATTTGTGTCCGAGTGTACGGGAAGTTAAACGAGGAAAGCAAATGGCGTCCTGATTGGAAGTCCTTGGGCACTGCCCTGTTTTTCGAGGCCCCGAAAAACTACCAGGGCTTCTTTTATTATGAACCCCTTAAAATCGCCGGGCCAAGGGCCGGGTTTCAGACAGCCCCGGCAAGGCCCCAAGAAGGGCTTGCCGAAGGGATGGCGTAAAGAAACCCTGCCCTTGGACTTCCTTATTGGATTTTTGATACCCTTTTTTATGGGACGGCTGCACCATACCACAAAAAACTCCCGAAACCAAAGTTCCGGGAGCCATTTTTGTATTTCGTTCAATTAGGGTTCCACCCGTTTGACCTGGGCATTGGGAGCCTGTTCCTTGATGTCTTCAGGGCATGTAGCAAAAATGCGTTCCTCGATATGCGGATTTTTTTCAAAGGTGACCGCGTACAGTCCCATGCCCGTGAGTTCCAACAGTCGTTTGAGCAATTTTGGACGGTCGGGTTCTGCGACACATTGGTACAGGCGCATTTGCCCCAGTTGGGATACCGTGGTCAATTCGCTGGTCTCGATTTGGCATTGCAGTTCCAAGGTAGCCTCGTGAAGGAAGCTTTCGTAATCGAGAAAGGCCATATACTGCCAATAATTGCCCTGGAAAATGATATTGGTCCCCTTATGGTCTATTTCCAACCTGCCGCCGAAGCACATCCCGAGTTCCTCAAAGTCCATGGTGATGTGCAGTGAGGGATAGGTCTTGGCGAGACTCTCGAATAGCGGTACGGGCGGTGACCAGGCACTGTCCCCGGTAAGTTTCAACACTTTGTCCTGAAATGTAATGTCCGGTACGAACCATTTGGTGCCAACGACCTCATAGATGTTTTCAAAGGGAATCTCCCTGCCGAGTACATGCTCAAAATCGATATAGCCGTCCTCTTTGGTCAGGAGCCGATGGAGTGTGTCGAGCTCCGTTTCATTTCCGGTGATGCTGATGGAATTGTAACATGAATTTGCCATGATATAAAGGATTTAAAAGGTTACATAACCTGGAGGTTTCATGCAACCGGGAAGACGGGCCGCAAAGGCCGATAAAGCCATGAGCCTGTCGAAATGGTGTATCGGTGCGGGCCGTAGGTTTGCCATGAAACCTACAAGTGGCCTTTTAAAATGCGTTCATGGTACAACGGTCAGGAAATGCAAGCAGGAAGGAGAAGGAAATGGCCCCCCCAGAGTACAGGAAACCGGAGCGGCCCTCGGCCATCAGGCCATCTCATGGATTTCCTGGAAGAGTTGCCTGTCCAGGCGTTCCTGTCGTGAAAAGCTGCGTTTCAGGGTACGGTGCAGCACGGCGTTGAAGGCATTGTAGCCCAGCCATAGGTTCGGGGTGACCCCCAGGGCCATGGATTCGTTGTGCAGGATATCGAGTACCTCCCTGGCCTTTTTGGACGGGGCATCGTTTTTATCGCTGCACTCAAAGCGGAAGAGTTTGGTACGCTCCAGCACTTCTCTGACGAATTGATGGGTGTCCATGAGTTCCACGGCCATCATACGGCCAAAGCTTCCGGAGATGGTGTAAAACTCGTTGTCGAGGAACCTGCGGAAGAGCCCTTCCAGTTCCGGCATGATAAGGTGCACGCCATTGGTACTGTGCTTGATAGAAAAGGCAATCTCCGATTGTACAACATGCAGGCCGTTGGAACATACCATACGGTAGAAGCCGAAGTGGCCGGAGGTACGCTCACTTCCATCATAGGAATTGGTGAACCGGAGCAATGGCAGGATGGTGTCCGCCTTGTTGCCCACGGAAAACTGGGTACTGTCTGATAGGATAAAGTCCATACTGAAGCTGCGGTCCGAGCGGTTGATGGTCTGGCGGTGATAGGTCAGTTTGGCATCGATGAGCATTTGTTCCGCTTTGGCGAAGAACAGCTCATTGGGGATGTGCCCATAGCTTTTGGACACGATGTTCACAATCTTGCCATTGGATACAATGACATTTTCAAGCCCTTTACGGGGTTCCATTTCGGTAAGTTCCCTGAGGGGCTTTACCTCGGACGGTACAAAGACCTCGTCCTGTTGCAATTTGTCTAAATACATAACGCATGGATTTAAGGTTAAACAATATTTGCAGGGCCCCCAAACGGAAGGCAGGCCGTGGAGCGGCAAGGAAACGGATATAAATAGAGAGGAAGGAACGGCTTTATGCCGTCCCTTGTCCGGATACGGGCTGCGACGTTTACCTTTGCTACGTATTGGTTAAGGTTTCATTCCCCATAGGGAGGGTCGAAAAGGTTTTGCTGTGGAGCCGGGGTCTCCCTTCCGGATTTTATGGTATCTGCTTTCATGCGCTCTTTCAGGGCCAGACGCCGTTTGTCATAAATCCATATACGGAGCCGTTTCAATAAGGTCTCCTCATAAGAAGAAAGCTTTTCGGGGGCTATTTCGACCATGGCCTCCAATTGACCTGCATGCTTAATGGTCTTGGCGTATTGCAGTCCGCACCAGGTATAGATGTTGACCCATTCGGTTGGCATGGGGGACTCAAAGGTACGCGGCATCATATAGGCCACTACCTCGGTCAGGGAGGCCATCGGTTGTCCCTGCATCTGGGTCAACAGGCGGGCCAGGGTAATGTCGTTGAGCAGGTGTTTGGGCAAGGCATCCTGCCAGGAGTTCGGATAGACGATGATGGGACTGGTCAGGCAATCCATGAAATCAAAGACAAAATCGGACTGGGCCTGTTTAGGGGGGCTTTGTTTGGGTCTGGGTTGTGTCAATGGCTCTAAATCAAAGCCGAAATCGAGTTGTTGCATTTCCGGATGTTCCATGATACTTGTTTTTAGGATTCAACATTATTTTCAGGCTGAAGCAAACGGAAGCGAAAATTTTGGCGTGGCAAGGAAACGGAATAAATTGGGCTGCCGCTAGGCAGGTTGTGGAAGGGGAGTGGCTTTATGCCGTCCCTTGTCCGGGAAACATTTTCCGGGTTTATCTTGTGGAAATAATGGTTGGATACTTCTTAACTACTATTGTTCCCTTGAAAGTAGGGGCAAAGCGGACTTAACCCCTTTCTTTTTGTGGCCCGATTCGGATCGGGTAGTGTAGTGTCCCATTCCAGGCACATCCGGAATGGGGAAACGCAACGGCCGCAAAAAGGAAGGGGTTGTGTCCAAGACTATTTTGACGAAGCGCATTTCCCGGAATAGAGAGAAACGGAAAACAGGGGAATGGGCTGAGGAAGTGGTTACTTCTAAAATATTTCGATAGGTAATGTAGCCGTGAAAAATTATTTATATTATTTTAAGAGTTTTTTATTATCTTGGGAACTGTTTTTTTAACAGCCATATTCTTATTAAATGTAAAACCGGCTCTGCTTGGTGTAAAAGCAAAAGTCCCCTCTTCGCCCGGTTTGGATAAGGAATTGGATTTACAATAAAGTTTTGATTTAGAAAACTTGAATAGTAGTTCTCCAATAATCCTGCTATTACTGAGAGATAGATTGGACATCGTTAGGATCCAATGAAAAATAATAAATTTAAATAATCACAAAACTTGGGCATAGCCAACCAAACTGGAAGTATATGCTTAGAAAAGTTCGGCATATAAACAAGTTGTGCGTCACCCTAAAAACCCACCGCACATTTAGCACATTTGGTTTTTCCGACACTCAAAGCCAACGCTAAAAAACCAAAAGAGCTAAATCACCCACCGCTGACAAAGAAGAATTGTTAAAAACTATAATTAAGTATTTGCTTAAATAAGAAAACTATTTGTATTTTTGCTGCGTTATTAAATCCTAAACAAGGAAATTATGGAAAACAATCAATCGTGTATCCGTGTGTTTGCCGACAAGGTTCAAATAGACAATTGTAGAGAAATACTTCAAACCAACGACAAGGCATTCAGTCAACTGAGTGGACTTTTAGCATTGGCAGGAAACGAAGTAAGGTTAAAAATCTTATTTCTCTTAGAAGAAGAAAACGAACTTTGTCCTTGCGACCTTTCAGACATTCTCGGAATGAGCATCCCTGCCGTTTCGCAACACCTCAGAAAACTAAAAGACGGAAACGTCATTGAAGGTAGAAGAGAAGGACAAACCATTTTCTACTCTTTGAAACAGGAGCAACTTACTTTACTTCGTCCATTTTTTAAACACATCATAAACAATTCAAAAAAGGAAACAGTATGAACAAGAAAAACAACAGACTTGTCGGAGCGGGTGTGCTTTCGGCAGTAGCAGCATCACTTTGCTGCATTACACCTGTATTGGCTCTTATTTCAGGAGCTTCAGGAGTGGCATCTACCTTTTCATGGATGGAACCAGCAAGACCTTATCTAATCGGTATCACCGTTTTGGTATTGGGCTTTGCTTGGTATCAGAAACTCAAACCACGAACAGCCGAAGAAATCCAATGTGATTGCGAAGAAGACGAAAAAAAAACCTTTATGCAGACCAAAACATTCTTGGGAATTGTAACCGTGTTTGCAGCCTTGATGCTCGCTTTTCCAAACTATGCACACATTTTCTATCCTTCAAACGACAACAAGGAAGTTGTAATCGTCAATGCTTCTGACATCCAAACGGTAACTTTTGATGTAAAAGGAATGACTTGCAATGGTTGTGCTTCACACGTAGAAAATGATGTGAACAAATTGCCAGGCATTGTTAAGGTAGATGCGATTTATGAAGAAGCGATTGCCAAAGTAGAATTTGACCAAACCAAAGTGAGTATCGCTCAAATTGAAGAAGCCATCAACGGTACAGGTTACAAAGTGGTTGGCAAGAAATAGTATTTTTTTGCCTTTTGTATTTAAGAACTTAATTAAATAATTACACAATGAAAAAGAATTTAATTCTATTGAGTGCTTTGTTCCTAATTGGAATTGCTCAGCTCAATGCACAATGTTGCAAACCGACTGACAATAAAGCACAAACAGCAAATACAACACAGCAAGAAGGTAAGACCCTGCAACTGAAAATCACGGGAATGACTTGTGCAGGTTGTTCCAACCATATTTCAAATGCCCTCAAAGAAGTGGACGGCATTATTGAACACAAAGTGGAATATCCGGGCGATTTGGCAACCATCCAATACGACCCAAAGAAAACAAATCCTGACGCTATCATCAAGGTTATTGAGCAGACAGGCTATAAAGCCGAAATCATTAAGGAAAATCAAAAAGAGAAATCATTATGAACAAAGAAATAATAAAACTTGACATCATAGGAATGACCTGCGACCATTGTGCAACAGGCATTGAAAAATTACTTTCCAAAAATGAAGGTGTAAAAGAAGCTAATGTGAGCTATCCAAAAGCTACTTGCGAATGTTCTTTTGACCCTACCAAAACCAGCAAAGAAGAAATCATTAATACCATCAACGGCACAAAAAACTATCGTGTAAAAAGTGAAATCCCTGATAATGGAAACAGCGGAATTAATCAATTTGATTTAATCATTATCGGTGGCGGTTCGGCTGCATTTTCGGCAGCAATCAAAGCCGAAAGTTTAGGATTATCGACCTTAATGGTAAACGGTGGTTTGGACTTTGGCGGTACTTGTGTCAACGTGGGTTGTGTGCCTTCTAAAAATCTTATTCGTGCAGGCGAGTCGGCTTATCACGCTACACATTCCAACTTTGAAGGCATCAAGCCAAAAGGAGTTGATATTGATTTCGCTCAAATCATCAAAGACAAGAAAAAATTAGTAGCCACACTTCAAGAGAAAAAATATATGGATGTGGTAAGCGATTTTGAAAACCTGACTATGCTAAAAGGTTGGGCAAAATTCAAAGACAACAAAACCATTTTGGTTGATGGCAAGGAATACAAAGCCTTCAAATTTTTAATTGCTGCGGGAGCTACGACCAACATTCCGACTATTGAAGGATTGGACAAAATTGACTACTTGACCAACGTTTCCCTTTTCGACTTGGAAGAAAAACCCGAAAGCTTGACCATTATGGGAGCAGGTTACATAGGTTTGGAAATTGCAATGGCGTACAATCGTTTAGGCGTTAAAGTCCGAATCATTGAATTTACCGACCGTGTTCTACGGACACAAACCCCAGACATCAGTGAAGCATTGGAAACCCAAATGCGAAAAGAAGGCATTGAAATCTTACCTAATTTCAGAGCCGTGAAATTCGAGAAACAAGCGAATGAAACCATCATTCACTGTAAATGTCCTGACGGTTCATTTACGCAAATTATAGAAAAAGGTAAGGTAGTAATTGCCACAGGCACAAAAGCCAATACAAGCCAATTAGGGTTAGATAACATTGGTTTGGAACTCACCAAAAGCGGACATATCGCTGTGAATGAAAAAATGGAAACCAATCTACCTAACATTTACGCAGCAGGTGACGTAACCAACACCCCTGCATTTGTTTATACAGCCGCTTTTGAAGGTAAAATTGCCGTTGAAAATGCGTTCTCAGGAACAGATAATAAAGCCGATTATTCTTCTTTACCTTGGGTGGTGTTTACTGACCCACAAATTGCAGGGGCAGGTTTAGATGAAGCACAGGCAGAATCAAAAGGCATTCCGTTTGAAGTGTCAAAATTGGAATTGAAAGACGTACCGAGAGCCATAGCAGCCAACGACACAAGGGGTTTCATCAAACTCATTCGTAACTCGGAAACTGACAAACTTATAGGTGCAAGAGTAGTCGCACCCGAAGGTGGAGAACTCATACAACAATTAAGTATGGCAATCAAATACGGAATAATGGTGAAAGACTTAGCAGACAGTTTCTACCCTTATTTGACTTTGGGAGAAGGTATAAAATTAGCAGCAATAACTTTCGGAAAAGACGTATCAAAATTAAGTTGCTGTGCCAGTTAATCCGCCCCAAAGGCACACACTCTTGCAAGTCGCACCAGCCAACGCTTGACCAAAACTTGCAAGAGAGAGTGCCTTCCCTACCCCAAAAAATCCTACCTTTGAAAATTGACTAAACCGACTGAAAATAAAGGGCGAACGCACAACATTGTGTATAAGCAATAGCGGGTGAAGTGGTAAAATCAAGGTCTGTGCTTTTAATAAGCTTTGTGCTAAACTGAAAGGTTTGTACTTTCAAATCCGCTACTGCTCATACACGAAACCGTTGTAAGTAATGCCGAAAAACCCAGAAACCGAATGAATAAAACGATATTTGAAATTACCAAAATGGACTGTCCTTCAGAGGAAAATCTAATCCGAATGAAATTGGACGGAATTTCAAGTATTGCGAATCTGGACTTTGATATTCCGAATCGAAAATTGACTGTTTTTCACAGCGGAGAAATTGACCAAATCGAAAAGTCAGTTATCGAACTGAATTTAGGCGGAAAAAAAATCTCAACGGAACAAACCGACCAAACGGAATTTAAAGAAAACGCAAACCAAAAAAAGCTACTTTGGTCTGTACTTGCCATAAATTTTGCTTTTTTCATTATTGAAATGACAACAGGAATTATCTCAAAATCTATAGGACTTGTTGCCGATAGTTTAGATATGCTTGCGGACAGTTTTGTGTACGGAATTAGTTTGTTTGCGGTTGGTGGAACAGTAATAAAGAAAAAACGGATTGCCAAACTTGCTGGATATTTTCAAATAATACTTGCGATTATTGGATTTGTAGAAGTCTTGAGAAGATTTTTCGGAAACGAGAAACTTCCCGATTTTTCAACAATGATTATCGTTTCGATTTTTGCACTTATTGCAAACGGAATTTGTCTTTATATTTTGCAAAAGTCAAAGAGCAAAGAAGAAGCACATATGAAAGCGAGTATGATTTTCACTTCGAATGACGTGATTATCAATTTGGGAGTAATTATTGCAGGAATTTTAGTGCATTATTTGAGTTCTAATAAACCTGATTTGATTATCGGAACAATTGTTTTTGCATTGGTAATTCAAGGAGCATTTCGGATTTTGAAATTAAGTAAGTGAACTAAAAAAGCACTACTTACAACAACGTGTATAATTAATGGCTGGTTCTCGCCTACTTCTGAAAATCCTCGCGGATTTTCTATTCGGTTTTTATTTGCTAAATTAGGTGCTTAAACACGCCACTAATCATACACAAAACCGTTGGCAGTAATGCAAAACAGACCTACTAATGAGAATTGATGATATACTTTATTTTTCGCCAAGTGGAAAGAACGGACAAAGTGAGCCACCTAAAACGGATAAAAGTGAGCAGTGTAAATGAAGTGTTTAAAATCGATTCATTCTTGGTGTAAAGTTAGCTTTTATTTCTTAGTTTTTTCCGCATAGATTCTCCCTTAATATTAATCCGGTGTGCGGTATGTACCAGGCGATCTAAAATAGCGTCCGCAATAGTCTGTTCCCCGATGGTTTGATGCCAGGCCTCTATAGGAAGCTGGGAAGCCATAATGGTGGAGCGTTTTCCGTGCCTGTCTTCGATAATTTCCATCAACGTTTGCCT
>NZ_FPJE01000002.1:0-139777 GCF_900119185.1 Sinomicrobium oceani
GGGAAGAACTTTCACAGTATTTTGAGTACACCGAACCGATTCGCAAGATCATTTACACCACCAATGCCGTAGAGGGCTTCCACCGCCAGGTGCGTAAGGTGACCAAGACCAAAGGAGCCTTTACCAACGATATGGCCTTGCTAAAGCTGGTGTACCTGGCCACCAAAAATATCGAGAAGAAATGGACCAGCCCCTTGCAAAATTGGAGTTTGACCATCCAGCAATTATACATTAAATTTGGGAACCGGATTCCCTTGGATTTAGCGGCCTCCCCTTCGGGGGGTACCCCCCGAAGGGGAGAACAATCAGACAGAGTTTAATTTACAGACCCTTATTATACCCTTATATCCAAAACCTGCTTCGGCAAAAACCCCGAGTTTATTACCATACCTCAGTCCTATGGCATTCAGGTGAAAATTAAAATGGGAAAGCGAATCATCATCAGATCCGGATGAAGGTTCATTGGGGTTGTATTTCTCCTTTGCAAAGGATACCCCGGCACCGATTCCGGAATACAATTGAAATTTCGTATGGTTTAAATAAAGGTAATTTCCTTCAGCGGCAATGGTATAGTTGTTTGCACTTACCTCTCCTGTTTCTTTAAAAGTATTGTCTTCTTTTCTGAAAGTAGTGCCGGACGAATATTCGTATACAAAACTCCCCCCCACTTTTATTCTTTTGCTGACCTGTCCTTAAGTAGGAATTATGAATTTAGCGTAAAAAACATTAATTATCTTTTACAAGAAAGGATAATCTTTCTAAAACATTAAGTATAAACAAGAAATTAATATATTTAACAAGAAAAAAGCACCATAAACAGCAGATATTTATTGCAAAGGAGTGCCAGGCACACAAAAATAAAAACTCAGGATGGCTGAAGTTTTGAGGTTTGAGCCATAGATTATGATAAGCCCAAAGCCCCTTGGCATGGGGCTTTGGGCGTTTTTGAGTTTTTTGCGGAGCATTGCAAATGCGTTTACCGTATTGCCTGAGCCTGATATCCCGATCAACTCTTTACCCCCACAGTTTAGTCCTTGGCATCATTGACTTCTACCCAGTATCCATCCGGGTCGGTGATGTAAATCTGTTTTACGCCATCTACCCGGTCGGTAACCGTTTGTTTTTCGCCTGTCCAGCTTTCGTAGGCAATGTTGTTTTCATCCAGAACTTCAATAAAATCGGGGACAGACGGGACGGAAAAACAAAGGTGACTGTTTTTTTCATGCTCCGTAACGGCCTTCGCACCTTGTATTAAATGCAAATGCGCATTGGAACCTATGCTAAACCAGGTGTGTTTACCGTCATGAAAAGGTTCTGGTATGGTATCTAACCCGATAATGTCCCTGTAAAAATGTGTGCTGTTGCCCAGATCTTTGACGTACACGGCAATATGGTTAATAACGGCCCTGGGCTTTGCTTCCTGGGCGCTGAGTTGAAAGGATAATAAAAAACAAAATGAAGTGAGGAGCAATAATGGTTTTTTCATAAATAATAGATTTTACAGGATGGTTTTACATTAGTATTCCATGGAAAAGGGAATAAAGATAATTAAAAGAATAAATACAACTTCTTCCCTGAATTATCAAATAAGAAAAAACCTTTATATTTAGAGTCAATTCAATGAACTACCCCCAACCAACTTCATATACGTGAAAAAACACAACAGGCAAGATTAATAAAAAAATATCGAGGGTCATGACCCTCGATATTTCTTATTTACACAGTTTATGAGATGCTACCTATGGAAAACAATAAATAATTTATATACCACTATTTAGCTGCCACACCTTATGTCTACATTGCAAAAAGTAGCAATAAAAGTTATCTGCATTATTTTAACGGTATATTGCATACTGTCAGTAATAAGATCATTGGGGTTATTTTATTTGGTATTTAAAGATGAGCATTTTTTCGAATTTAATGCAGAACCTAACATATTTCATAGCAGAAGATTCCTATTTAATAAAGCTTATTATTATATTCCATATATCATAGGTTTAGCAGCGCCTTTTTTAACTGTGAAATGGTATAAGACCCGTTGGTTTTGGCAGGTAATTGGTTTCTTAGCAGGCTTCTTTCTTTTCTGGTCGGTAGATGCCAATTATGTCAGACCTTTCTTCTCTTTTTTCTACAATATCAAGATCAATATAGCAATAGTTTTGTTAACTGCATTGGGGACAATAAACATACTGTTCTTCTACAAAAAGAAATTATAGTCCTATCACTTTAGTACCCATTTGCAACGAGTCTCCTTACCGTAAACAGCATTTGCGATACCCCTTCCACTGGCGCTCATTTGCAAACAATACCTCTTTACCGTATGCAAGGTTTGTAACACCCCCTCCACAAAATACCCCAGAAATATAAAGCCCGGAAACGGGTATAATCCTTTATGATTGCTAAATTTGAGAACTGATATGCAAACAGCTATTATTCTAAAATCCTAATTTAACACGATAACAATGAAATTACTGACCAGATTAAGTGCACTTACCGTGCTTTTTATCATTTCCGCTTGCAGCATTAATGTAAGCCCGACGGTGAAGACCGACCTGGAAAATGCGGAAATCAGCATAAACCAAACCGGGAAACGCCCCAAAAATGTAATCCTGATGATCGGGGATGGCATGGGGGTTACCCAGGTTTCCAGCGCGATATACCGGAATAAATCACTCCACGTTGAACGGATTACCAATATAGGTTTCAGCAAAACCAGTTCTTCTTCGGACCTGATTACGGATTCCGCCGCGGGGGCCACCGCTTTTTCCATAGGCGAAAAAACATATAATGGCGCCATTGGTGTAGACAAGGACGGGAAACCGAAAGAAACACTGCTGGAACTTCTGGGCAACGACGGTTATTCCACCGGGCTTATTGCTACCTGCGCTATTACGCACGCCACCCCGGCCAGCTTTTTTGCCCACCAGCTGAAAAGAAGTATGGAAAACGAAATCGCGGCGGATATGGTCAATGCTCCGGTGAACCTCTTTATCGGTGGCGGGAAAAAGTATTTTGAAAACCGTGTAGACTCTAAAAGGAAACCTTTTGATAACCGGAACATCACCAAAGAACTGGAAGGTAAAGGGTTTTCCTTTATCCGTTCCCTTGACGAATTAGGGACAACCTCCGGTAAGGTAGGCTATTTTATCGCAGACAATCAGCCGGAACCTATCCTTAAAGGCCGTGATGATATTTTGCCACGATCCATAGCGCCATCCATCCGTTACCTGCAAAACGAATCGGACAAAGGGTTCTTCCTCGTGGTAGAAGGATCACAGATCGACTGGGGCGGACACAATAACGATTCGGAATACATTATTACTGAAATGATTGATTTTGACAAAGCTATCGGCAAAGCGCTGGACTTTGCGGAAAAAGACGGCAATACGCTGATTGTCATTACGGCAGATCACGAGACTGGAGGTTATTCGCTCCGTAGTAAAGATGGCAACTACAATGAACTCGACGGGGCCTTTACCACAGGCGGGCATACCGGGGCAATGGTACCGGTATTTGCTTACGGACCAGGATCTGAAGTTTTTCGGGGTATTTATGACAACCACCAGATCTATCACAAGATCAGACAGGTTTTGGGTAGGTAGTCGGTTTATAAGCATTGCAAATGCAGAAGACAACAGGTACTCGTTGCAAACAAGCACCAGACGGGTACCATAAACATTACAACTATAAAAAACAATGGATGCCCGTGTGTAACGGGCGACACATGGAGTATTTCAGGTAATTTACTGCTTTTAAATTGCCACCAACCCTGTAAATCTTCCTTTTAAGATGAAAGAACTATATGACCATATTTGTAAATTCATTGACCTGAATGACGCCGAATTTGAAGCGGTCGCTTCTTATTTTGAACGGGTTTCGTTACGAAAAAAGGATATCATTTACCGGGCGGGAGATAAAACTCTGGACCACTACTTTGTTATTAATGGTTGTATGCATATGTACTTTATCAATGACAGAGGAGCGGAGCAAACAATACAGTTTGCCATCAAGGATTGGTGGATAACAGATTATCTGGCCTTTCAGCACAAAACGGTTTCGGAGTTTTATATCCAGGCAGTAGAACCTTCGGACGTTCTCCGAATCAGCGGGCCAAAACAGGAAGAATTGCTAAAACGATTTCCCCAAATGGAGACGTATTTCAGAACGATTTACCAGATTGCCTATGGTGCCGCTTTAATGCGGATGAAATATATTTTTGATTATTCCAAAGAGGAAATTTACTTTAAGTTCAGGGATGCTTTCCCCGATTTTGTACAGAGTGTTCCGCAATACCTGGTAGCCACCTTCCTGGGACTATCGCCGGAATACGTCAGCAAATTAAGGCGGAAAAGCACTTCTTGAACCAGTTCAATTTTATTCACAGACATTACACATATCTTTGTTCCATGAATTGAAAATCAAATCATTATGGAGCCAAGGATTCAGATAGACAAACTACAACCGGAAGCGTATAAGGCCATAATAGCCCTTGAAGGACATATGTCTAAAATAAGCGAACTTTCCACCACGCATAAGGAACTTATAAAAATAAGGGCTTCGCAAATTAACGGTTGTGCATTTTGTATTGCCATGCATACCAAAGATGCTTTGAAATACGGTGAAACACAGGAGCGGATATTTATTTTGAACGCCTGGAGAGAGACAGATCTGTTCTCTGAAGAAGAAAATGTTATTTTATCCATAACGGAAGAAATTACTTTTATTCATCAGAGCGGGCTTACGGATAACACCTATAACCGGGCTATTAATCTTTTTTCGGAAACTTACCTGGCACAAATTATTATGGCCGTAACGATGATTAATGTCTGGAACAGGATAGCTATAAGTACCCATAAACCCATTATACACTGAACATTATGAATAAAAATTTAACAGTAGCCATTATTTTATGCACCATCCTTTTAGGGAGTTGTAATGAAAAAAAGCCGGAAAATGCTGCTATGCAACAATCCGGACAAAGTGACCTGGCCAATAGCAGTGCCGACGACAAGACTACAAATGATCCTGTAACGGAAGCACCTCAAAAGTTAAAACCGTTAAATCCGTACCTGCCGACGATAGGGATACTCATGTACAGCGATGTTTTAATGACCGAAGTTACCGCCCCGCTCGATGTGTTCTCTAAAAATTCGCAAACAGGTAAACCATTATTTAATGTGATTACCATTGGAGAAAGCTATGATATGATAACCTGCGAAGAAGGTTTGAAAATGTTTCCCGACTACATCTATAGCAACGCGCCGATGCTGGACGTTGTCATTGTACCCAGTGCCTATGATATGACTGCTAAAGTCAAAGACACAAAATTACTGGAATTTATTACGAAGCAGAATACGAACACGGATTATACGGTAAGCAACTGTGCCGGTGCATCGCTTCTCGGGGCAACGGGTATTGCGGATGGTAAAAAAATAGTGACCTGGATAGGGGGCGGTAATGATCTGCAAAAGAATTACCCCAACCTGCTGGTCCAGGATGATTCGGAAGTGAGCTACGTAGAAGACGGAAAGTTTTTATCTTCCAACGGCAACCTGGCTTCCTATATCTCTTCCCTGGAACTGCTGGAAAAACTCACGGACAAGGAACACAGGAAATCTGTAGAGGCCCATTTATATCTCGACAGGCTGCAGCATTGGAAAAACTAATACATAAATCGGTGCTCATTTGCAATACCCCTTAGAGGGGAATTAACGGGGCGTATTGCAAATAAGCACCTGATGCGAACCTCTTCCCCGTTTTTTTCTGAAGGAAATATTACAATGAAAAGGTGGTTTTTAGGTGTTCACTCACCCTGCTGATTACAAACTCCGTAATCTCAAAATCGGCTACACCGTGCAGTATAAAAGGGTCCTGCATCATGATATTGTTCAGCGTCTCCCTGTTTTCTACACCTGATAATATTACCCCGCCCGTACGTGGTATCTTTTTACCCGACGCGAGGAAAATTCCGCTTTCGTACTGTTTGTTCACAAAAGCCATATGCGCTTCCAGATGAGGTTCTACAATATCAAAAGAAGCTTTGTAGGTAAGGTTTACGATAAACATAGTATACATTTTAAGCGATAATTATTCCGGATCTTTAATTGAATATCCCGTTACATTCCGTAAGGATCACAGGCTTGCCCCCGGTAATGACCATGGTATGTTCGTGCTGGGCCATAAAACCGCCTTTGTTACCCACCATGGTCCAACCATCCTGTAGTGTATCGGCATAGGTAGAGGTCGTCGTAATAAAAGTTTCCAGAGCAATCACCGAGTTTTTACGGAATCGTCTCCGGTCGTATTTGTTCTTGTAGTTCAGCAGGTCTGTCGGTTCTTCATGCAGGCTTCTTCCTACTCCATGCCCTCCGAGATTCTTTACGACCTTATATCCCCTCTTTCCTGCTTCGGATTCCATAAGATAGCCTATATCCGATATACGGACTCCCCCTCGGATATTATCGATGGCTTTTTTAAGGATGGCTTTGGAAGCATCTACGAGGTCCTGATGCTTATGGATGTCTTTTCCAAGCACAAAAGATCCGCCGTTATCGGACCAATATCCGTTGAGCTCTGCGGAAACGTCTATATTGACCAGGTCTCCTTCCCGGAGTACACGCTTTGCCGAAGGAATACCGTGACAAAATTCTCCTCCCACGCTAATACAGGTATGTCCCGGAAAACCGTAAGTTAGGTACGGAGCAGATTTTGCGCCGAACCCGGAAAGTACCCCTGCACCATACTCATCGAGCTCCCGGGTAGTCATTCCCGGACGGGCATAGTCGGTCATTTTTTTCAGGGTATAAGCCACAGCATTACTGACCTCCTGCATTCCGGTCAATTCGGATTCTTTGGAAATAGACATTGAAATTCCTTTTTATGTTTACTACAAAAGTATAAACAAAAAATTTAACCGGGTACTATCCATAGCTCAGACAACTAATAAGGCAAGTCGATTTTCAGTCCTATCCCGGCGTGGTAAGAACGTCGCACTACACCATTGAGCATCGTATAGACCTGCTTACCATTTGCGTAGAAGGTCTTGTCCTCTCCGTCCCCGGTATCGGCATAAGCCATACCCGCATTGAAGGTAATATGCACATTCGTCCATAGCGGATACGCTATACGGAGTGCACCGTTAACACCATAACCCGTAGCCCGGTGTTTAAAACTTACCGGATGTGCGAATTCTTCACGTAGATTCCAGTTGGCCCTGGCAGCATAACGCATCAGATCACCGCTGAATTCCAGACAGAAAACTGTTTTTCCAACATAAAACGTAAAACGTCCTCCTGCCGTAGCGCCATACCAATGCGGCGTATATGTGGTTTTTAATGTTTTACCTTCTACAAGGGCTTCAGCATTATCCAGCATAAACAGGTGTTGGTAGCTGTTGGTAAACCCTACAAAAGTGGTCACAACCATGGGAAATACACGATACACGTCATATTGCACCACGGCATCGAAAGAAAGCACATACCCCTTGTCCGATCGCAATCGCTCTTCATAGGAGATATCCTGCCTGTTATCTGCCCTGTAATCAGTATCGCTTACCCCGCCCGATGCGATGCCCATGTACGACATATCGGCCTGTACCGAAAATCTTCCGGATAGTCTTTTTCGTATCGTCAGCCCCGCCCGTACTCCCTGTAACTTTTTCCAGATCAGTTCGGAGAGAATGTTAGGGTTTTGTCCGTCCGTATCTCCTGCGACAGACCAGCGCAACGATTCCTGCCCGTATTGTATAGAAGGAGAAATACTTAGGTCTTCCTCAGGAAATTGCTGTGACAACCCGGTAAAAGTACCGGACATCATCACCATAAATGTAATAAAGTTGAGATAGTGTTTCATGCGGAAAACAGCCTTGTGAATAAAAAATATCATGTGTACAGCGTCAGGTAACTGCACACATGATAGCTCTCCTTTGTGAAAGTTATTTGGAATACTGTTTCCTAAAAAGGATACAGTTCACCGATAAACTGTTTGTCGGTATTGGATAAAATGGTGTTCCAGCCTACCGAAAAATTACCGATAGTCAGGGAATTATCTACTGCGTAATGCATGATCGACTGCGGATCGTAATCGCTGAATTGTGTTTCCCAGGTAGAATAGGTAGCAAACAGGTTGTTGTCTACCTGCGACTGAGACCAGTAGTTCGGCGGACCGGCATAGTATGCATATACTGCCGGTTTATCCCATGGAATAGTAACTTCAGGGTGCTGGTGCTCATGGATAAGCCCCAGTGCATGACCGAATTCGTGAATGGTAGTCCGACTGAATTCGGAATCGGAAGTATTGCTGTCGAACCAACCGAAATTCATAGTCTCGGAGTTCTGCGAAATCAGGTTGGCATCGGTACCGATATAGGAATAAGATCCCTGACCGGACATAAAACTCACCCGTATATCGGCCGTACCACTGGTTACGAACTGGAAAGTAATATTGGCGTAATCGGACCATTCGTTGGCATATTGCATGACCTTGTTTCTGACATACTGGGACCCCCCTATAAATTTCACCTTCAGGGTCTGTCCGTTTTGCCATACCTTGGAACTTACGGCGGCAGCACGTGGTGTTACCCCTTCCGGGTACACATCTTTACATACCCGCATGGAAGCAAGCTCTTCTGCCGTAAATTCCCTGGTCTCCTGCTGACCGTTCAGGTCCTCGGCTTCGTTTATCTCCTCTTTGGAGCAAGAGGCAAAAATAAGGGGTACCATAAGCATCCATACAAATAGGTTTTGCATTTTCATAATAATATAGATTTAACGTGAGTTCGATATAAGAAAAGTAAGTTTTATAGAAAGAAAAAGCAGAAAATTGAGTAAATTAAAGTGTTGAATTTTAACTATATAACTAAACTTTCTGCTTATGATTTCTACAGATAAAATTACCGAAATTTTTTATGTTATCGATGAATTTTGCAAAGAATTTGAAAAAGTAACCCAGAAACACCGTCTTGTGGAAGATACAGGTATAAAAACCAGGAAACGAACTAGCAAGCTGTCCGATAGCGAAGTCATGACTATTATGGTATTATTCCACTATAAGCAGTTCCGCAACCTGAAGCATTTTTATCTTTATTATGTGCAAGTCCATATGAAAAAGGACTTTCCACAAACGGTATCTTATAACCGTTTTATAGAATTACAACAACAATCCGTCCTTCCTTTAGCACTCTTTTTAAAAACCTGTTGTTTAGGTGATTGTACAGGGATTTCATTTATAGATTCCACACCTTTACGGGTGTGCCACAACAAACGGGAAAAACAACATAAGGTATTTAAGGGTACTGCCGCCAAGGGACAATGTTCTTTGGGATGGTTCTTTGTCCCGAAAGCTTTCGGGATTAAGCTGCATTTAATTATTAATGACAAAGGAGAAATTCTTGATTTTATGCTTACTCAAGGGAATGTGGATGATCGCGACCCCTTAAAAAATCATAACTTTCACAAACGCATTTTTGGTAAAATATATGGCGATAAGGGCTATATCGGCAAGGATTTGTTTGAACAACTCTTTATCGATGGGGTGCATTTAGTGACCAAAATCCGAAAGAATATGAAAAATTGTCTGATGCTTTTACAGGACAGGATTATGCTTAGAAAACGGGCGTTAATTGAAACGGTAAATGATGAACTCAAAAACCAGTGTCAAGTGGAACACACTAGGCACAGAAGTTTTGAAAATTTTATAACCAACCTGCTTTCCGGATTGGTAGCTTATTCTTTCTTTGATAAAAAACCAGCTTTAAACCTGGAAGTTATCGATAAAAGATTAGTGGCTTAAATCGAACTCACGTTAGATTTAGGTTAAAAAATAAAATATGGTGAGGTAGAGGCTTGTAAGGTAAGTCCTGACATCCTATGCTTATTTAGAGATTCACATACGAATTTCCTTACCCTAACAAATATACATATTTCTTAACAAAAACCTAAAAAAATCTTAAAAACAAGTCTTTGTAGCAACAAAAACAGGGAAAACATCATGAGTGTCCTAAAAAAATATAGATATACCTGTACGTTACGCTATACTGCGCAAAGCTCTTTTTACAATGTACCTGGTTTCTTTACCGCCGCTTTCTTTGAGCCACCGATCGCCCAAAAGCTTTACAAAAACCGGTTGCGATTTGGCGGCATCATTCAGCCAGTTCGCTACACTATCCTGTACGTAACGCGACGGATCGGATTTTAATGCTTCCAGTATGGGTAAGGCCATCTCCGGTTTTTCCTTCAACACATTAATATGTTTGCACCAGACACCCCTTGGTCTGATAATCTCCGTGGTAAATCTCCTGATATTGGCATCGGTATGTGAAGTCCAGCTTTCCAGTATCCCGATCCCGTTTTCCAGTTGGGCCGCAACATCGGGGCGCAAAGCCATCCATACCACTTCCCGGACCCCGAAATTCGGGTCTGCTACCAGGGGAAGTGCCTGCTCCAGCTTTTCACGTAGCGTCCATTTTTCATGGGCCGCAATAAGGTAGGGGGCATAACAGCGGATACTATCGGAGGGATGACTTATCAGGGCCTGTAGTAACTCCACATGTTTTTCGGGATATGTACAAGCTCTGGGCAAGGACGTTCCGATGAGTTTTATGGTACTCATCGCGGAAGGCTTCACGGCCGTTTTTATAGCTGTAATGACAGTCTCCAGCCAGGTTTCCTCCAGGCCGAGTACCCGAAAATTTCGGGTAAGCAGTTTTACATGGTCAATCAGCAACCATTCGGTAAGATTTACAGAGGGTATGGCTCCTTCGTTAAGCAATTGCAACACGGCTTCCGGCACGTCTGCAGCCCTACGGGCACCCTTGCGGTTCAGGATATCTTCCATTGTCATATTTAATCATAGTTTTACCACGACAGACTGTAGTAATTATCAAAATATACCTACTTTTAAGGTTCGATTCGCACAAACTTATGCATCTCATCACTCATGGGCAATAGCGCATAAAAAAATCCCTACCGGGTAAAAAAGTCAATATTATGGAAACCAAGGAGCTGACGACAGAAGAAAAAAATTGCCCCCTCGAAAAAGCGGTCCGGGCCATTAGCGGAAAATGGAAAATTGCTATCATCTGGCAGATCGGAAAGGGTGAAAAACGGCCCAGTGAGTTTTTACGCAGTATAGGCAAAGCAGATCGCCGGGTACTCAGCCAGCAACTCTCCGAAATGGTGACCGACGGTTTGCTGATAAAAACAGCTTATAACGAACTTCCTCCCCGTGTGGAATACACTCTTACCCCGAAGGGAGAAAACCTGGTAAAAATATTATGGGAGCTCAACGAATGGGGGAAACAACTCCACGATTAACCAAAACAGCTATGACACCTATGCATCCGGATCAACAACAGGATCATACCCCTCTTTTTTTTACGGAAATAGGGAGTATTAAGGGGTGGAAGGACCACCATGTCATAAGGGCTACCGGAATACCTTATGCCATAGCAAAACGGTACGAAAGACCCCGGGAGACCGTATTGCCGGAAGTTCCTTACCCGGCAACACAATGGTCGCCCGCGTGTCCGCAAAATCCATCCGGAAAATCGAGTGCACTGCTCGGACAGGATATGATGGAAGGACTGAAAACAGATGAAAACTGCCATCACCTTTCCATCACTATGCCCGATACTCCTGCTCCCGAAGGGGGATGGCCTGTTATGGTATGGATATATGGCGGCTCATACACCTCAGGGGCCGGAGACGCTCCCATTTACGATCCGGCATTGCTGGTCCGGGAAAACCGGGTTATTGTCGTCAATATCAATTATCGGCTGGGTATACTCGGCTTTCTGGGAGGATATCGGGATATCCCGGCCAACCTGGGATTGTTCGATATCATCGCTGCGCTGCAATGGACAAAAAAACACATTACAGCTTTCGGAGGAGACCCGGAAAACATTACGCTTTTCGGGCAGTCTGCCGGAGGCGATGCTATTGCGCATCTCATGCTGGCTGAGGGCGTAGACCATCTCTTTCGGCGGGTTATTATCCAAAGTGCTCCACTGGGAATCCGTAAAGGTAAAACAGCCATGATCCGCGCTATGACCCGAAAAGCCATGACACTGCCCAAAACTACCGGTATCCGTAACATACTGGATATGCAGACACAACTGATCCTGTCTATGAAACGCTTCGGACTCAAGGGCGGTATGCCCTTTGGTATACAATACGGACAGGCTCCGCTGCCCCTGGAAAAAGACGCGGATACTATATGGAAGGAAAGGGCCGGAAAATGGGACGTTATGATAGGCTGGACCGATCGGGAAACCTCACTGTTCGTTCCCTTCTCCCCTGTATTACAGTCGTTACCCGGAATACCACTGACCGGAAAAGCCATACTGGAATGGCTGATAAAAAAAACGACCGACCGGATATACCGTAAACCTGCATTGGCGCTGGGCAGGCTTCTTGCAGCTCACAACGGCAATGTGTACAGTTATCGCATAAGCTGGGGAAGTGATTCCAACATGGTCAAAGCAGCACATATTACAGATATAGCCCTGCTCTTCAGCACTGAAACATCATGGGAGCGATCGGCCTTCGGAAAGGAAAAGACACCCGGGGCAATAAAAGAGGCCGGGAAAAAAATCAGGAAAATATGGACTGAATTCGCACGTACCGGAACACTGGAGGAAAAAAGTGAGATCCCGGGACTGATCGCATACCGTCTCGTGAAATATCCGGGAAATCAGCACAACAGCCTCCATCAAAAAAACAATACTAAAGCATAAGATTATTTATAAAAAGTACGGGGAGAAGGCAGAAACATCATGTTTACTTCATAGCATCCTGAATATTTTAGCCTATGACTATTAAAGAAATACTTCAACATACAACCCACCGCCCCTGGAACCTTCCCGATAGATCCTGGAAATACTATCAGGAATGGAATAAAGCTGTATTCCTTCACTGGTGTGTGGCTCCGGAAGTGCTGAGAAAATGGCTTCCTTCCTCTTTGGAATTAGATCTTTACGAAGGTAAAGCCTGGGTTTCCGTTGTTGCGTTTACCATGGAAAAAATCAGGCCTTCCGGTTTACCACCATTTCCGCCTGTATCCGATTTTCACGAGATCAATATCCGCACCTATGTAAAATATAAAGGTAAAAGCGGGGTGTATTTTCTGAGTATCGAAGGTGGAAAACAACTCTCCTGTTTTCTGGCGAGAAACCTGTCTTCCTTACCCTACCGGTATTCCCGTATGACAAGAATTGAAGGAGTCTACACCTCGGTAAACCAAAAATATGGCGACACCATGACACTGAACTACAATGCCGGTACTGCTGTGAGCAAAAAAACAGCACTCGACCTTTGGCTGACCGAGCGATACGCCCTCTTTCAGGACACTTCTTCGGGCATCAGTGCTTTTGAAATCCATCATATTCCATGGCCTCTATACCACTTGCATACCAAAGAGACCACAATACATTATCCTCGGTTTTCCGGCCTGCTCTCCGGAGCTCCTCATCTCATGCATTACAGTACGGGTGTACAGGTCATTGCCTGGGACGATCCGAAATAACCAGGCGGCCTGGCAGCTAATGCAATACCGCTATACCTCCTCAGAAAAAAAGGAAAATCCGAAAAGTTCCGGAGCGAAAATTACAAATACAATGGCTATAATGATACATCCTGCGATGATGCCCAATAGAAAACAGGTAAAGCATCTGGTTTTCCATTCGCTCTGTGTCTGCAAATAAGGCTCGTTCTGGGTATTCTTCTGATTATACTTTAACATAACAACAAGGTTAAATCCGTTAACAGTAAAAACTCCGAAATTATTGCGTTCCGCATCATCGATAATTACTTTCTGGTAAACCCTGGGGTAGGAAGTTTACATCCGTACGACCCATACAGGTCCTGCGGAACGATACATTGTTCTTTTAGGACAAAAATATCCTGATGTTGTACATAAAAGCCGTGGGGAATTCGTTTTAATATGCTGCTAAGATAATAAAATATAGCTTATACGCTATAACTATTCTTGATTTTATAGCGCAAATTGCAAAGGTGAGTACGATCAGAAACCAAACATACCTTGATGCCTTTGGCAGAAACCTCAGAAGGATCCGTAAGGAAAAAGGACTGTCTATGGAAAAGCTTGCCCATGACGCAGGTGTGGAGTATTCACAGGTCTTTAAGATAGAGCATGCACAGACCAACGCTACCATTTCCACAATCCATGCTATTGCCAAGGCGCTTAAAATTCCGGAAAAGGAACTGTTCGATTTCGGGCTGTAAATCAGCGATTTCCAGGACCAGCTCTTGTTCCACTTCAAAAAGAAAGGAAATCCGTAAAAAATAATCCGGGTACTCCGTCAAAATAGTTGTATTTTTAGTTGCTGTTAATCAAATCTGAAACACCGTGAATATCCAACCGAATACCTTTACCTACGTTACCATAAGCTGCTGGATCATGTTTTCTCTCACCTGGATATGGTATGGCAATAAAACCAAAGAAAATGTCCGCCCTCTCACCTTCAGGGAAAAAATTTCAGCCTTTATGGGCTTTGTCATCGTATTTGCCGCATTATACCTTCCATTGTGGACAACCAAAGGCATCGGGCGTATCGTCATATCCCGGAATGCCGTCGTGGAAATTATCGGCCTCATACTCTGTATTTCAGGGGTCTTTATTGCCATCTGGTCCAGATTACTGCTCGGATGGAACTGGAGTGGCGGAGTTTCTGCCAAAAAAGGACATGAGCTCATAGACTCCGGACCTTATGCTTTGGTCAGGCATCCTATATATACCGGTTTTATTACGGGTGTTATCGGCACATGCCTGGTTATGGGGAGCCTTTCGGGAATAATTGTGACGGTGCTCTATACCCTGGGCCTCTTCGGGAAAATCGATAAGGAAGAAAAGCTTCTGTGTAATATTTTCGGCGATTCTTATCTCGACTACCGTAAAAGAACCTATAAACTCATCCCTTTTATCTGGTGATTACCACCAGATAACAAATTTCACAGAATATTCTTCTTAAATTTTGATTTCTGAAGAATTTGTATTTATTATCTTTATAGGAAGTAGGATAGATATGACCGCCTGTGAATGGAAAAATATTTTCCTGACACCATGGAAAAATTCATCGTATAGTACCGGGCAAAACAGGGAATAAGGGTTGAGGAAAAGATGCAAGCCGGATGGTTGTCCCTGTTTTGTCCGCAAACAGATTCCTTTACATTTTAAACGATAAGGTATAGAAAGCCTTACTAATCCAAAAAACATTTATGACGCCCAAGATCAAAGAATTACAGGAAACCAAACTCATAGGCAAAAAGGTAAGCATGTCTTTCACGGAAAACAAGACCGGTGAATTATGGCGTGATTTTATACCTAAACGAAGAGAGATAAAAAACAACATCAATACCAGCCTCTATTCTGTAGAAGTGTATAGTGATGCCGGTTTTTTTGAAAAATTTGACCCCAACAAGATTTTCGAAAAGTGGGCTGCAGTAGAAGTCAGTGATCATATTACCATTCCTTTTGAAATGGAAAAACTGATCATCCCAGGCGGTTTGTATGCAGTTTTCCCTTATAGAGGTAAAGGCAGCGGAGCTTCCGAAGCATACAAATTTATATACGGAACATGGATACCGGGTTCCGTATATACACTCGATAACCGCCCGCATTTTGCACTTATGGGAGCCAAATACAGAACCGAGCATCCCGATTCGGAAGAAGAACTGTGGATCCCGGTAAGAAATAAGGATGTTGCTGTGTAAAAATTCCATAATTTTGCGAGACATCCGGCAACCGGAAAACCGCCGGAACTGTTTTTTATCGTTGAATACTCTTTATGGAACAAAATAACAAATCAGGAAAAACCAAGGGCATTATCGTTTTTGTCATGGCCTTCGTTATCGCCTTTGTCCTTGCTTTCTTGGTATCACGGAATTATTTCGGTGATCACAATACCGATGCCGAACTGATAGAAATTGTAAAGGAAATGAACAAGCAGACCCCGATGAGGGTCGATGAAATGACACGCCTGGACAGCGTTGCTGCCTCGGGCAGTTCGGGGATCGTATATTACTACACTCTGCCTGATACCGAAATTTCTGAAATCAATGCGGATACGATAAACAAATACGTCCGTCCTGTCATCCTCGAGAATGTAAAGAACAATCCCGGGCTGGAACCGCTCCGGAAGAAAAAAGTGACGATGGATTATCGCTATTACGATAAGAAGGGTGAATTTATCGAGGAAGTCTCCGTACATCCGGATCTGTACCGTAACGACTGATCTCATCGTGACCAACTAATGATTATCGAAAAGTACTTCAAGACGATGAGTCTTTAGCTTATATTCTGGTTATACCGCTATTATCACTATACGTCAATGAAAATTACATTCCGGGAATTACAGCAAGAAGATTTTCCTGAAATCAAAAAGATATACGACTGGTATATCGCCCACTCAACGGCTACTTTTCATACGGAACCCGTTACCATAACCGAACTGAAAGAATTTATATATACAGGTCACCCCTTATACATCGCAGCCCTTATTTATGCCGACGATGAAATAGCAGGGTATCTATACATGACCCCTTATAAGAAAAGACAGGCCTATAACCGTACAGCCGAAGTCACGCTCTATCTGAAACCGGAAATGTCGGGAAAAGGAATAGGCAGAAAAGCCATGAATTATCTCGAAGAACGGGCCGTGGTCAACGGCCTTAAAAATCTCTTAGGAATTATCACCGGGGATAATACAGCGAGTATATCACTTTTTGAAAAGTGCGGTTATACCCGATGCGCCTGCTTTAAAAATGTCGGTGAAAAGTTCGGGAAAATTCTCGATGTGGTAGCCTACCAGAAAGAACTCTGATTACATCTCCTCATCGTCCTTTACAACGATCATGGTAGCCTTTCCTCCCGTATTGAGGAGCCATTCGTTGGCAGAGACCAGTTCTCCCCTGTCGTTGTACACCCGGAGTTCTGCCGTATTGGGACCGGAAGACCCCTGGTTGAGAGCCTGAAACTCTATTTTGTTGAACCCTTTCTGCAGCGGAATATCGAAACCTTTGAAACCGGCTTCCAGAACGACGTCGTAAACGACAATACTGTCGTTGAGATAAATACGTACCCGATCGCCATCGACATACTGATGGTCCCGACATGCCAGCCTGACGAACTTGGAATTGGTCTTGAAGTCGCCGAGGTAGCCCGTAGTCTTGTAATTACCACCGTAATCTTCTCCCTGGCCTGATTTCCTGTTCAATTGCTTTTCGTATTTCGTGCCGTTGTTCATAAATTGCTCTTTCTGCATGAAGTTCTCGTTCTCCGTGGTCGAAAGATCAAAAGTTTTGTTGCCGGTGTACCGGCTGTTTAGCGGGGATGGTGTAAAATCAGGAACATTGAGTATGGACGTATTATTATCTGATGTGTTCGTTTTAGGCAATGTCTTCGTCTCTGCCTTTATCGGGATCGATTTGGTCGGAAGCTCTCCCTGGGCATACAGCCCGGCAGAAAAACCTGTAACTATAATAAGTAGTACGATAAATAGTCTCATATCCCGGTTATAACAAATTTCATGCCCTATTGCATTCAAAAACACAAAATAAGGTCTTTTTTACGATCTGCGGACGACCGTGATTCAAAAATAAACAAACAATCTCATATACGGACGGCCTGTCTGTTAAAATAAGCGGATAGCACTTAACTTTTAGCAGCAACTGTTTCCCGGACACTCCTGTTGTTTATAAGATCGTTAACAACTATGCGCGGCTTCTGCCCTTTATCCTGCTATATATAATTATTTTTAAGAAAACTACTATTATGGACACCAGAACAAAGAATTTGCTTCGTATCCGTCCGGAAGTTCCCAACGCCATCGTTTATGATAATATGAGTTCGGAAGAGCGTTTCCAGAACGTCACGATCCGTCCGGTTATCAAACTGCAACGGGAGCTTCTCGTAGAGGCCTTCCGGAATTACGCAAACAAGCACAAAGGGGTTTTCTACACCCTTACCCTGGAGAAACGGCTGGTATATATCGACAATGCCATCCATAAAGACATTAAGTTCCGGAACTCTCTCAAAGGAATGATCATCGGCCAGTTTACCGTAGGGGAATATCTGGAATATATAGAAAACTCTTCGGCCCTGAACAAACGTATGATGAACATTGTCATAGAAACCATCAAAGACTGTGTACAGCTACTGGACATAAGCGTAGCCGTCTGACGTCATTTTTACAACCATTTCTTCTTCTTGAAAAAGAGAAGCATCGCAATAAAAATCACCAACATGATTCCCATGAGTACAAAATAATTGTACTTCCCGTGGAGTTCAGGCATATTGTCGAAATTCATACCGTAAATTCCCGCTATAAAGGTCAGGGGGATAAATGTGGTAGCGATGACCGTGAGCACCTTCATCACATTGTTCATCTTGTTGCTTATGGTCCCCATGTACATTTCCATAAGACTGAGGATCATTTCACGGTACACTTCGACATATTCCACTACCTGTATGGTGTGGTCATACAGATCCCGATAATAGTTGCGCGTATGTTCCTCAATGAGGCTGAAATCGGTTTTCTCTATCCGGTTAATGATCTCTCTGGCAGGGAACACGGATCGTTTGATGCGCAGTATTTCCTTTTTGAGATTGAGAATATCCTTGGATATATCCACGTCGTTCTCTTCAAATAAAATATCCTCCAGGTCTTCGATCTTGTCACCGAGGTTTTCTATGACCAGGAAATAATGGTCAACAACGGCATCGAGCAGGACAAAAAGGAGATAATCAGACTTTTCCCCACGAACGCGACCCCGGTTTTCCTCTATGCGTTTACGCAGATCGTCAAACACATCGGTCTTCGACTCCTGGAAGGTCACCACATACCCCTGTCCCATCAATAAACTCAGATGCTCGGTAACCAGTCTTTCTTCATCGTAATAAATCATTTTAAACACGACAAAGAGGTAATCTTCGAACTCATCGATCTTCGGGCGCTGAAAGGTATCCACGATATCTTCCATGACCAGGGGATGCCATTTGTAATATTTTCCCAGGGCCTCTATAGCTTCCACATTATGAAGGCCATTGACGTTGATCCAGGTGGTATTTTCCTCTTCCGCATAGCGAAATACATCTTTGACATCGTTATATACCGTCCGGGAACACTGTTCTTTCGAAAAATCAATCACTTCGATATAAAACTCCTGTTCGGTTTTACTCCCTGTGTATGTCATGGTACCGGGAACGGAACCTAAATTCTTTCTGCGTCTCTTTCTGGGCCTTGTTTTTTTCTTCATAAAACAGTGAAGCTATAAGCAGGGTACGATTTGTATATTATTGATCTTCCTTCGGCACAAAAGTCATCAGTTCCTCGTCACCGGAACGGAGTTGCAATGTCCGGTCTTTAACTTTGTAATGATCTGCTTTGCCGAGGGCAGCCAGGAAGTCCGTTTCCTTATTTACCCCCATACAGGCCATCTTTGTAGATGCGAGTTTATCGAGATTTATCCGGTGATCTTCACCTACCGTAAAACCGCCCATCAGGCGGTTACAGCCGGAAAAACCGGAAACATGCATCTTTTCCTTGTCAAACTCCAGATAAGGCATACCGTTAGCAAAACTCAGAGAGTCTGCTTTTTCCCCGGCAAAAGAATCCAGTTTCCAAACTTTGGAAGACAAGGTTTCCAAAGGGTCTTTCTGTTCGGAATTGCACGAAACGAGGATGGCAACCATACTGTATACCAAAACAAACATGCGAAAGATATTTTTCATGATTCAGGTGTTAATGTTTCCTTTAAAGGTAATAAAAAACACTTACTTTTTGTGTCGCTCCCTGAGAATTTTCTCTACATCGGTAAGGGAAAACCCTTTGGCCTGTAGCAAAATGAGATAGTGAAAAAGCAGGTCGGCGCTTTCGTTGAGAAAGAGATCATCATTGTCGTCTTTGGCTTCTATAACCACTTCCACAGCCTCTTCTCCTACTTTCTGCGCAACTTTATTGATGCCTTTGGCAAAAAGTGAGGCGACGTAGCTATCCGAATTCTGTTGCGCTTTTCTGCCTGCAATAACGTTCTCCAAGGTAGAGAAAAAGCCGTAATGCGGAGTATTCTCTTCTTTCCAGCAGGTATCCGTTCCGGTATGGCATGTAGGCCCGTCGGGCTGTGCCCTCACCAGCAGGGTGTCCCGGTCGCAGTCTGCCTTAATATCCACAAGGTTCAGAAAATTTCCGCTTTCTTCCCCTTTGGTCCACAGCCTTTTTTTGCTCCTGCTGTAAAACGTAACTTTTCCTGTCGCTACGGTCTTCTCATAAGCTGCGGCATTCATATACCCCAGCATAAGAACCGTCCTGGTATCTGCATCCTGTACAATGGCAGGCACCAATCCGTTATCTTTATCAAAATCTATATTCATATCGTTTGTTTTCAGTGTTTCTTATGCGATGTTCCTTATAACCGGACCATTACGCCCTCTTTCCTGAGAAATTGCTTCAGGTCCGCTATGGTGATTTCCTTAAAGTGAAATACGCTTGCTGCCAGTGCCGCATCCGCTTTACCATGCTTAAAGGTATCGGCAAAATGCTGCATGTTTCCCGCTCCTCCGGATGCAATAACAGGGATGTTAATCATCTCCGACAATGCGGACAGGGTTTCATCTGCAAAGCCATTTTTAGTACCGTCATGATCCATAGAGGTAAACAGGATCTCCCCGGCCCCGCGCGACTCGGCTTCTTTTACCCAGTCATACAACCCGATTGTCGTAGGAACTTTACCTCCTACCAGGTGCACCAGCCATTCTCCGTTTACGTTTTTGGCATCCACGGCTACTACGACACACTGGCTACCGAAACGTCCCGCAAGCCGGTCGATAAGTGCAGGATCCTTGACCGCAGAAGAATTTACAGAAACCTTGTCTGCGCCATTGTGCAGCAATATCCCCACATCTTCTACCGAAGCGATTCCCCCGCCCACGGTAAACGGTATATCCACTTTCTCCGCTACACGCCTCACCAGTTCGGCAAGGGTTTTTCGCTTTTCTTCGGTAGCGGAAATATCGAGAAAGACGAGTTCGTCTGCGCCTTCTTTTGCATATATGGCAGCCAGTTCCACCGGATCACCGGCATCCCGGAGATCGAGAAAATTCACTCCTTTTACCGTCCTCCCGTCCTTGATATCCAGACAGGGTATAATTCGTTTGGTCAACATCATCTGATATTCTTGGTTTTTGGCAATACGCCCGTTCAGGACGCTATAATAAATTGCTCCAGTGTTTTTAAAGAGATATTACCCTCATAGATCGCTTTCCCGATGATCGTGCCTTCACATCCGAGCCCAGCCAGGCGGGGTAATTCTTCGAAAGCCGATATCCCCCCGGAAGCAATAAGCTTCAGCCCCGGGCATTCGCCGAGCAGGCGTTCGTAGAGATCAAAAGCAGGACCTTTGAGCATACCGTCCTTACTGATGTCCGTACATATTACATAATTAACTCCTTCTTCCTGATATTTCTGAATGAACGGTGTTAAATCTATACTTGAATTTTCCAGCCAGCCGCTGATGGCTATTTTTTCTCCGTTTTCTCCCGGTAAAACATCCGCGCCCAGAATAATTTTCTCCGGACCGTATTGCTTCAGCCATCCCAGGAAGATCTCCCGGTCTTTAACGGCAATACTCCCTCCCGTAATCTGGCCTGCACCACACTCAAAAGCGATACGAAGATCCTCATCCGATTTCAACCCTCCTCCGAAATCGATCTTCAGACCGGTTTGGGAAGCAATCTGCTCCAGTATTTTATAATTGACAATATGACTGCTTTTGGCGCCGTCCAGATCTACCAGGTGAAGATATTCTATACCGTGGGCTTCAAACGCTTTTGCTACTTCTACGGGATTTTCGTTGTATACTTTCTGTGTACTGTAATCGCCTTTGGACAGGCGAACACATTTACCATCTATAATATCTATGGCCGGGATAATTCTCATGTTTTTTTAAATAATTAATGGTTATCGCATGATGACTATAACTCCAGAAAATTCCGGAGAATGACAGCTCCTGCACTACTGCTCTTTTCGGGATGAAACTGTACCCCGTAGAAATTGTCTCTATGCAAGGCCGAAGCATACTTTACCCCGTAATCGGTAAGGGCTATGGCCGCCTCACTTACCGGTGCATAATAGCTGTGCACGAGATACATGAATTCCTGCTCCCTGATCCCGTTAAACAAAGCGGTCTTTAATCCGTATATACTGTTCCATCCTATCTGGGGCACTTTAACTTCGGGCGTAAACTTGATGATCTCCACATCGAAGATTCCCATACCCCGGGTATTGCCTTCTTCGGATGAAGCGCACATCAACTGCATGCCCAGGCATATACCGAGCACGGGCTGCCGGAGTTCCGGAATGAGCTTATCGATCCCCGTAGCCCGGAGTTTTTCCATCGCACTTGCAGCTTCACCTACCCCGGGAAATATGACCTTATCTGCACTGCGGATGGTTTCGGGATCATGGCTCAGCACAGCCTCATATCCCAGACGTGCAATGGCAAACCGGATGCTCTGAATATTCCCCGCTCCGTAGTCTATAATAACTATTTTCATTTGTATTTTTTAAAGTAAAAGATTTATTAAAACACACTAAACACCACAAAATAAACCTCTTACCATCATCGATTTATTATATCAAATCATTCCTTTGGTCGTTGGGAGGACCATTTTTTCCACATCGCGTTTTACAGCCATTTTAATGGCTTTTGCAAAGGCTTTAAAAATAGCTTCTATCTTGTGATGTTCATTAGTGCCTTCTGCTTTTACGTTCAGATTGGCTCCAGCACCGTCCGTAAAGGACTTGAAAAAATGGTAAAACATTTCGGTAGGCATCTTCCCGATCATCTCCCGCTTGAATTCCGTCTCCCATACCAGCCAGTTTCTTCCGCCGAAATCTATAGCCACCTGTGCCAGACAATCGTCCATAGGGAGGCAAAAGCCATAACGTTCTATACCCAGTTTATTTCCCAGTGCTTTACGAAAGGTTTCGCCCAATGCTATGGCCGTATCCTCGATGGTATGATGTTCATCAACATCGAGATCGCCCTTCACCTTGATCTCCAGGTCCATTTGTCCGTGGCGTGCCAACTGATCGAGCATATGGTCAAAAAAGGCGATCCCCGTATAAATATCACTTTTCCCTGTACCATCCAGGTTCAGTGTTATGGCGATATCCGTTTCGTTGGTTTTACGGATGATGGTAGCGGTGCGGTTTTCCAGTTTCAGGAATTCGTAAATAGCTTTCCAGTCGGAAGTCTCCAGGGCGATACAGTTCCTGATCTCCTCTTGTCCGAGCGTGATCTCTACCGTTCCCAGGTTGGTCTCGTTATTGATGAAGATCCCTTTGCTACCCAGGTTTTTTGCGAGTTCTATATCCGTAAGCCGGTCACCGATCACAAAAGAATTTTCCAGGTCGTAGCGATCGGAAAAATATTCGGTAAGCAACCCGGTATTCGGTTTCCTGTTGGGTGAATTTTCATGAGGAAAAGTACGGTCCATGTGTACGGCATTGAAATGAATCCCCTCATTTTCCAGGCTTTTTACCATAAAATTCTGTACGGGCCAGAACGTATCCTCCGGGAAGGCGTCGGTGCCCAGACCATCCTGGTTGGTCACCATAACGAGCTCATAATCCAGCTCCCGGGCTATACGTGCCAGCCAGGTAAACATCCCCGGATAGAATTCCAGTTTGTCAAAGGCATCTATCTGTTCGTCTTCCGGTTCTTTGATCAGGGTTCCGTCCCTGTCTATAAAGAGTACTTTTTGCATGTTACTTTTTTGTTTTCCTAACGGTTATATTTCAGATCAGGTATTTTAGGTTTTTATTTTAGTTCCCGCAACACGCGGATAAGTTTTTCATTTTCTTCGGCGGTACCAACGGTAAAACGCAGGCAGTTTTCGCACAGCGGCTGGGTAGTCCGGTTTCGGGCTACGATTCCCTGTGAAATCAACTGGTCATAGCGTTTGCCTGCATCGTCTACCCGGGCCAGGATAAAATTGGCATCGGAAGGATAAACTTCAGCGACATAGTCCACTTGTTGCAGTTCGGTGTAAAGCCGTGTCTTCTGTTCTTTGATCTCCCCGATCTCCACACCGACCTTCCCCGACTCCAGGAGTCGTTTCCAGGCCCGTTGCTGGGTTAGTTCGTTTACGTTATACGGAGGTTTGATTTTATTGAGTACGGCGATAATCTCTTCGGAAGCATAGCATATTCCCAGGCGTATCCCTGCCATACCATAGGCCTTGGAAAGGGTCTGAGTGATCACGAGATTGGGATAATCCGATAATCTTTTCAGCCAGCTTTCCCGGCCCGAAAAATCGATATACGCTTCATCGATCACTACCAGTCCTGCAAATTGCTCCAACAATTCGGCAACCAGGTCTTCGGAAAAGGAATTCCCTGTAGGGTTATTGGGTGAGCACAAAAACAGCAGTTTAGTCCTTTCGTCGGCAGCACCGAGAATATCTTTTACCCTGGGCTGAAAATCCGGGGACAGGAGTACTTCCCGGTTTTCCACATTATTGATAGCTGCCAGCACCTTATACATACCGTAGGTGGGCGGCAGGGTGATCACATTATCACTCGCGGGCTCACAAAACGCCCTGTACAGCAGATCGAGAACTTCATCGCTTCCATTCCCCAGCAAAATATTCTTCACATCGGTGTCCTGCTGTTTGGCAAGCACTTCCTTAACCTTACGTTGCTGCGGATCGGGATAACGGTTCACATCGGTTTCGTTCGGGTTTTCATTGGCATCGATAAATACCATATCGGCATCAAAATCTTCAAATTCATCTCTTGCCGAAGAATACGGCTTCAGTGCGGCCACATTGGGGCGCACCAGTTGGTCTATCTGAAAAATCATAGTCTTCATATCAATTGTTATCCAAGCTTTTAAGACGCAGGGTTACCGCATTTTTATGAGCCTGAAGACCTTCTGCCTCGGCCATTATCTCGATTGCATTCCCGATCCGGCGTATGCCTTCCGCAGTTATTTTCTGGAAGGTCACCGACTTCGTAAAGCTATCCAGGTTTACACCACTATAGTTTCTGGCATATCCGTTGGTCGGCAGCGTATGGTTAGTTCCGGAAGCATAATCCCCGGCACTTTCCGGAGTATAATTCCCGATAAAAACCGAACCGGCATTGATAATTCCTTCTACATAAAACTGCTCATCCGAAGTACATATAATAAAGTGCTCCGGTCCGTAGGAATTGATCAGGTCCAGTGCTTTTTCTTTATCTGACAAATAGATCAGCCTGGAGTTTGCTATCGCAGCTTCGGCGATTTTTTTCCGGGGGAGTTCGCCGATCTGGGCAGCGATCTCCTTCGCTGTTTCCTCGATAAGGTCACGCGAAGTTGACACCAGTATTACCTGGCTGTCCGTACCGTGCTCGGCCTGCGACAAAAGATCGGATGCGACAAAATCTGCCCGGGCGCTGTCATCGGCCACAACAAGAAGTTCGGAAGGACCTGCAGGCATATCTATAGCCACACCGAATTGCGTGGCCAGCTGCTTGGCTACGGTCACGTATTGGTTACCCGGGCCGAATATTTTATACACCTGCGGGATCTGTTCGGTACCGAAGGTCATTCCGGCAATAGCCTGGATACCTCCTACCTTCACAATACGGGTTACACCACAGAGTTTGGCCGTATACAGTATGGCCGGGTTTATATTTCCCTGTTTATCCGGCGGAGAACAAAGCACCACCTCACTGGATCCTGCAATACCGGCCGGAACGGCAAGCATGAGCACTGTAGAAAACAACGGGGCTGTTCCACCGGGAATATACAACCCTATTTTCTGTATCGCCCTTTTCTCCTGCCAGCATTCGATACCCTCTGCAGTGGTTACCGAAACACGGGCTGTTTTCTGCGCGGTATGAAACTTTTCGATATTATCCTTAGCCAGGCCTATAGCTGCTTTGAGCTCTTCCGGGACCAGGGCTTCCGCCGCCGCAATCTCTGCTTCGGTCACCACGCAGTTCTTCAGTACCACCCCGTCGAACAGCGAGGTATATTTGGCTATCGCGCGATCTCCTTTACTTTGTACTTCCTTGAAAATTTCTTTGACCATAGCTTCGATATCGCCAATAGTCTGTGTGGGTCTTTTTAAAAGCTCCGGCCATTCTTCCCTTGCCGGATCATAAAACGTATTCATATCCCTGTAGTTTTGTATTACCTGGTTATCTGCCTTTTCTTTTCGATGTACTCTGCATGCTCTGAACCCGACGACTTTCGGGCCGGTTGCTCCGAACCTGTCCCCGATCTAACGCCGGGCCTGCGATAAGCTGCCTCTCCGGATCTCGCTGTACCTGCGTTACAGGCATGGGGCCGGACATCCGGACCCACAAAGCATCTTAAAGTACCATTTTCTCTATGGGACATACCAATATACCCTCTGCCCCGACGGCTTTCAGTTCATCGATAACATCCCAGAATTTATCTTTGTCTATAACGGAGTGCAGGCTGCTCCAGCCTTCTTCTGCCAGTGGCATGACCGTCGGACTTTTTAGTACCGGGAGGATATTTCCTACCGCTTCTATTTTGTCGTTGGGAACATTCATCAGGATATACCTGGAGTTCCTCGCTTTCAATACCGATTGTATGCGGAAACGCAATTTTTGTAAAATAGCGTTGCTCTCCTCGGAAATAGCCGGAGAAACAGCGAGTACCGCTTCACTTTTCAGAATTACTTCGACCTCTTTCAGGTTATTTTTAAAGAGGGTACTTCCGCTGGATACAATATCGACAATGGCATCCGCCAGGCCGATATTGGGGGCGATCTCCACAGAACCCGATATCTGATGCAGATCGGCACTTATCCCTTTGGAAACGAGATAATTATTGACTGTATTGGGGTAAGACGTTGCAATCTGCATTCCGTCGAGATCTTTGATCGATGCGTAATCGAAAGTCTTGGGTACAGCCAGCGAAACCCGGCACTTGGAAAAACCCAGTTTTTCTACCACCTCGATACCTTCTCCTTTTTCTACCAGCAGGTTATCGCCTACGATAGCCACATCCACCACACCGTCTTTGAGGTATTGCGGAATATCCGAGTTACGAAGGAATAATACTTCCATCGGAAAGTCAAAAGCCTCGGCTTTGAGTTGATCATTTCCGTTGTTTACCGAAATGCCACAATCTTTGAGAATCCTCAGGGAGTCCTCGTTAAGCCGGCCACTTTTCTGAATAGCAATTTTTAGTTTACTCATTTTTTGTTGGTTTACCCCGCTTCGGGGGATGTTTTTATATTTTTTCCTCCTATCCCGGCAATACCGGAATAAAAAAAGCCCGTTTGATACACTCAAACGGGCTTAATATGGTTTATAAGAATTACATGCATACCATGATCACCTCGCCTGAGTGCAAGTGTAAAAATGATGATGATGTAAAACTATAGTATTCATTTCTTTTTTGTTCTGCTGCAAATTTAAATGAAAAATTATTTAATACGACAAGAATAATACTAAAATTTTATAACATTCTCCCCGGATATTGTAACAAACAAAAAATCGCAATACGAGACATCTTCTTTCATTTACTATTGCCCCTTATGTAGGAATTTTATATTTTTAACAAAAATTGGAAACATAAAAGGAGTGCGGCTACCCCACACTTCTGTAAACGGATACAAACACGAGACAGCGATACAGATAAAATATGAAAAATTTTATTCTTGCTTTTATTTTCTTCCTGGGATGGTTTGTTTTCGGAACCTGGATATACTCCTGTCATATCAAGGGGTTATGTGTGGATACCGCAGCAGATAAAACGTCTTCCCCGGTTACTGCCGACACCTTGTCTGACGCGGAAAAAAAACTTATTTTTTCTCCGCAACTACTCAAGGACATCGCTATAACCGCGGGCACAGATTCCGTACTCTTTTTCGGGAAAGCGCTTAATCTGGAGAAAAGAGTATTCGATTTTCTCAATGACAACCAGGATCAGGAGCTTTATATCACAGGGCTACACAATCACGGCGAGAAAAATTCGCTTGGTGAAGCCCGTGCCAAACGTGCAAAAGTACGATTTACGACCTACGGAATAAACCCTGATCGCATCAGTGTAACTTCGGCACGTAAAGATTTTAAATTCGATAATAACAATCGCTATCGCGGGGGAATCCGCATGGAATATCGCGAACTTACCGAAGACCGCAACGCGAGTATCGAGGAAGGAATCTCTAACAAAATACTGTATTCCAACTTCGGTTCCGAAAAATTTCAGCCGGATAATACGCTACAGGCCTATGCCAGGGAATTGAAGAGATACCTGGATAAGTACCCCGATAAAAACATACTGGTTACAGGGCATACCGACAATGTCGGGACTGATGAGGCCAATAACTGGGTAGGGCTTCAGCGAGCCAGGAGCGTTATGGATTACCTGGTCAGCGCCGGAATTCCCGAATCTCAGATCGAGGCACTGTCGGAAGGTTCTCATCAGCCGCTGGAAAGCAACAGCACCATCGAAGGCCGGCGAAAAAACCGGCGTATAGAAATAAAAGTAAATTAACCGTAAATCTAAGGATATCATGGATCAACTCACCCCTGTTGCAGCTATAGAATATGTCTGGCTGTTTATTATGTGCTTCGGGTGTTTTCTGGTGGGCTATTTCTTTGCCAAGAATCACAGCACCAAAGTTTACGGCAAAAGACTTGACGAATGCCTTTCCGAAAAACTGGCCCTCCGCGAGAGTCTCAATAAACATGCCCAAAGTACTTTCGGACATCAGAACCCTTCGATAAAAGCTCGAAAAACAAGAAACCGTAAAGGAGAACTTCACCATCCGAAAGACAGTCTGCTCGACTTCGAACGGATCGGGATTGCAGAAGAATCCGAAAAAGACGATCTTAAAATGATAAATGGTGTCGGCCCGTTTATCGAAGAAAAACTGAACAGTATCGGTATCTATACTTTCGAACAGATCAGCAGGTTCCGCGAAGAAGATATGAACCAGGTGACGGAACTCATCCAGTTCTTCCCCGGAAGGATCAAACGGGACGACTGGAAAGGCCAGGCCTCAGCACTTAAAAAGAAAAAAAACAGCCCGGAATAACTACTATTCGAAATATTAAATTTACAGAACAAACGGCTATCCGGGCCACCGAATTATAAAGTTCCGGACCAAAAAAGATCACCCTCTTCATAACTCCCATTCCATCATACCATTAAAAAAGCCGAAAGATGTTTGTCACATCTCCCGGCTTTTTTTATATCCGTCGTACAACGACTGATTTCCTATTTTTTGTACATTTTGTCGCGTTGTTCACGAACTACCGGATCACTCATATAATCGTCGAATGTCAGGTATCGGTCTATGGCCCCGTTTGGCGTAAGCTCTATGATACGATTGGCTACGGTCTGTGCAAATTCGTGGTCATGCGTGGTCAGCATAACGGTTCCCTTGAAGTTTTTCAGCGAATTGTTAAAAGCCGTGATACTTTCCAGGTCGAGGTGGTTGGTAGGTTCGTCGAGCATTAGCACATTGGCTCTGAGCATCATCATCCGGCTCAACATACAACGTACTTTTTCTCCTCCGGAAAGTACCCGTCCGGTCTTCAGGGCTTCTTCCCCGCTGAACAGCATCTTTCCGAGGAAGCCGCGTACATATACCTCTTCCCGTTCCTCTTCGGTTTTGGCCCATTGCCGCAACCAGTCTACCAGGGTCAGGTCGTTATCAAAATATTCCGCATTATCTACGGGCAGGTAGGATTGTGATGTCGTTACTCCCCACTGATATTTCCCGGAATCTGCTTTTTCCTTGTCATTGATAATTTCGTAAAAAGCGGTTGTAGCCCTTGAATCGCGCGAAATAACAGCGACTTTATCACCTTTGGCCAGGTTAATATCTACGTTGCGGAACAGGATATCTCCTTCCAGCGATGCAGACAGCCCTTCGACATGAAGGATCTGATCTCCGGCTTCTCTTTCCCGCTCGAATATAATGGCCGGATACCTTCTGCTGGACGGTTTGATATCGTCTACTTTAAGCTTTTCCAGCATTTTCTTCCTGGAAGTCGCCTGTTTGGATTTGGCTACGTTGGCACTGAACCGCTGAATAAACTCCTGAAGTTCCTTGGCTTTATCCTCGGCCTTCTTATTCTGCTGGGCTCTCTGTCTTGCAGCGAGCTGACTGCTTTCGTACCAGAATGTATAGTTACCGGAATAATGCGAGATTTTTCCGAAATCGATATCCGATATATGGGTACAAACGGCATCGAGGAAGTGACGGTCGTGAGATACGACGATCACAGTATTGTCATAACCGGCAAGGAAATTCTCCAACCATCCTATGGTTTCGAAATCGAGGTCGTTGGTCGGCTCATCCATGATAAGTACATCCGGGTTGCCGAACAATGCCTGTGCCAGTAACACCCGTACTTTGAGTTTCCCGTCCAGGTCTCCCATGAGGGTGTAATGAAACTCTTCGGATATCCCCAGGTTGGACAACAGTGCTGCAGCATCGCTGTCTGCACTCCATCCGTTCATTTCCTCAAACTGTACCTGTAATTCCCCTACCCGTTCACCATCGGCATCACTGAAATCTTCCTTGGCATAGATATCATCCATCTCCTTTTTAATGGCAAACAACGGTTTGTTCCCTTGTATTACTGTTTCCAGTACCGGGTACTCGTCATACGCATAGTGATCCTGTTCGAGCACGGACATCCGCTTACCGGGTTCCAAGTGAATATGTCCCGATGTAGGATCCATCTTGCCGGAAAGAATTTTTAGAAACGTTGATTTTCCGGCACCATTGGCCCCTATAATACCGTAACAATTTCCCTGGGTGAAGGTAACGTTGACATCGTCAAACAGAACCCGTTTACCAAATTGTACAGAAAGATTTGATACTGTTAGCATTTATTTTATTTTTGAAGTTTGTTTAACTCGATGCAAAAATAACAAAACACAAACTATTACAAAGGGTATTCCCCCTCCCTTTTAAGAACATTTTTTAACTCCGCATTAACACGCCATCACTCCAAGGTTTGTTAGATTTGCTAATTACAAAATAGTATAGTATTCAGCACTGTACATTTAAAAGGATTGTATGAGGAACTTGCTGATAGCATTTTTGGTATTACCTTTTATTAGTTGTGATAATTCTAAAAATACCATCGCCTATTTCGGAGGCGAAGTCATAAATCCAAGGGATAGCGTCGTTATTTTATATCGCGATGACGAGCCCATAGATACCGCACAATTAAACAGTGAAAACCGATTTTTATTCCGGATAAAACTGCGAGATAAGAAAGGTGACCTTTTTAAATTCAGGCACTTCCCTGAGCATCAATACGTGTTCATCCAGGGGGGCGATAGTGTATTGGCCAGGGTAAATACGCTCAATTTTGACGAATCGCTCGTCTTTTCCGGCAAAGGAGCCGAAAAAAACAATTTCCTGATAGAAATGTACCTGCTCGATGAAGATGAGCAAAAACTCATTTATAGTTATTACAACCTGGAGCCTGTACACTTCAGTCGTAAAATTGATTCGCTGCGCCAGATGAAAATGGAGCAGTACGAACACCTTATTGTTACCCAGCGCCTCTCCGGACCCGCCAAGAACGTAGCCCGGGCCTCCATAGACTATCCCAATTACCGCTATCGGGAATTTTACCCGTATATGTACAAAAAATTAAAGAATACCGATCGGAAGAAACCCGTAAATATGCCCGAAGGCTTTTATGCCTTCCGCGATAATGTCAATTACAACGATAAGGAATTACGGTTTTACAAACCCTATTTTGATTTCATGGTCTATCATTTCAACGGACTGGCCTATAGCAAATGCGTGGATGAATGTCCGCGTAAGGAAGATTCCAATGAAAACTCGGTACACTATTACATACACAAATTAAAACTTATCGATAATAAGGTCGATGAAAAGGGTCTGAAAGATTACCTCTTCCGCAATACAGCCTACACCTATTACCTCGAGGATCAGGACGAAGCCAACAACAAACTGTTTATGGACAAGTTCCTGGAACTGGACGGGGACAATAAGTATCTCGACGAAGTGCAGTCCTTATACACCAATATCAGGAACTTACAAAAAGGAGCTCACGTTCCGTCGTTGCAACTTGTAGATATCAGCGGGCATCATACCAACCTGGACGATGTCTGTCACAATAAAAATACCGTAGTTTATTTCTGGACTCTTTTCCAGAAAGGCCACTCCAAATACATCAACAAATATATAATGGCCCTTCAGAAAGAATACCCCGCCGTGAATTTCGTAGGGATCTGCCTGAATGAAAACTACGAAGACTGGATCGAGACCATCGCTATTAACAACCTGAGAAAAGAACAACAATACCTTTCTCTGAAACGCGATAAGATCAGCAAAGGACTTACTGTAAACAACCTCAATAAGGTTATTCTCGTCGATAATAAGAGTACTATCATCAACGCTTTTACATATATCCAAAGCCCGGAGTTTCACGATATTCTCCGTTCGATGAATTAACCCAGGGGATTCGGTACATTCCAGCCGCCTCTGTTCTCCACTACAAACTATCAACTAAATAACCCAATCCCCTCTCTCCGTTTATTAATAAAAAAACGGAGTTCACCATCTTGCAAACTCCGTTTTTATCCGGTAAAACCGGTACTTATTCTATAAAATCCCGCATCAGGAATTTCCTTTTTTGTAGTCTTCAAGGAATTTCTCCAGGCCGATATCAGTCAGCGGGTGCTTCAGAAGTCCGGTGATGGATGATAACGGTCCTGTCATTACGTCCGCTCCTATTTTGGCACAGTCGATAACGTGCATCGTATGACGAACAGAAGCCGCCAGGATCTCCGTAGCGAAATTGTAGTTATCATAGACCTGACGGATCTCCGCGATAAGGTTAAGCCCATCCGTAGAAATATCATCCAGTCTCCCGATAAACGGCGATACGTATGTTGCTCCCGCCTTTGCGGCGAGCAAGGCCTGCCCTACAGAAAATACCAGTGTACAGTTGGTTCGGATGCCTTTGTCGGTGAAGTACTTTATAGCCTTCACTCCGTCTTTTATCATCGGCACCTTAACCACGATCTGCTCGTGAAGTTCAGCCAATTCCTCTCCTTCCCTGATCATTCCCTCAAAATCGGTAGCGATAACCTCGGCAGAAACATCTCCTTCCACGATGTTACAGATATCTACATAATGCTTCAGGATATTATCCCGGCCGGTAATTCCCTCTTTAGCCATAAGCGAAGGATTAGTGGTAACGCCATCCAGCACTCCGAGAGCCTGGGCTTCTTCGATCTGCTGTAAATTGGCAGTGTCTATAAAAAACTTCATTTTTTTAACTTTTAATATATTGGTTTTTCATTTATTTTGGTTCCTTACGTGTATTCCGATAGCTAAAAGGGCTTATAGTACTTTAGACTACAAAACTACAATTTATAATGATTCATCAGCAATCTTTCGTAAGTTTTATCGGGTAAAATCCGTTTCAGCACAATAGAGAACTTCTGCATAAAGGCACCTACCTTATAATGCACGGCAGGTGATTTCTTCTGCATAACACTATACACGGCCCTGGCCATATCCTGAGGATCTCCCCCGCTGTTCACATGATCGTTCATTGTCCTAAGGACATCGCCATATACCTTTTCGTAGGGCGACCCTTCTTTTACGGGAGCGTGATATCTTCCTGCTGCAATATTGGTCGCAAAATCCCCTGGCGCTATATTTACCGCTTCCACCCCGAAGGCCTTGATCTCCATACGCAGCGCCTCTGTCAGCAACTCCAGTGCACCTTTGGAAGCTGAATAAATACCGCGATACGGCAATCCCATATAGCCGGCGATGGAGGTCACATTAATGATAAGTCCTTTTTGTTGCTGCCGCATCATAGGCAACACGGCCTGAATCACACGCATAGGACCAAAAACATTGGTTTCGAAATTATTGAGTATTTCGGTATCCGGAATTTCTTCAAGCGGACCGGTGATTCCGACTCCTGCATTATTGATCAGCACATCGATACGGGCTTCTGTGCGCAACAGCTCATCAACCGCTCCGGAGATACTCTCCCTTTCCCGCACATCCATACGAAGCAAAGGAAACTGCGAACCTTTTACACGTTCCGGATTACGGCTGGTACCATAGACCTTATACCCTTTGGATACCAGAAACTCCCCGATACATTTTCCTATACCCGACGAACCTCCCGTAATCAAAACTACCTGTGACATAAAATACTTTTTTATCCCTCACGGACTCCGCAAACGAAGATACTTTATTTCGGTGAAAAACTCCCGGAAAAAACAAAAATAAGCTTCTCAAAAAAACATCTGTATGGCCGAAGTACAAGCTTATGATCTGCGTACCGGTTTTTTCAGATGTTTCCATATTTTCCGGGTTCCGACGTATGCTTTTTTATCGGATCTGAGGTAGCGCGAGCTCAAAACCACCAGTAGGGCCACACAGGCCGTGGTACCAAGTGCACCACCATATCCCTGAAAATACGCGCTGGTATGCAATAGTATTACACTATAAATAAGCGCTGCCAGACCGATACCCAAATAACTTGTCGTCTGTCGTGCCGAAACCATCCCGACAAAGGTAGCCCCGATAAAGGCTACGGGAATAAGCCGTGTCAGCTCCGCCGGGAAAAGGTCGGGAAAAAACCGGAAAAACAGCGCTACGATCATACTCCAGGTTGCAGAAGAACGTACTGCCGACCACGACCACCGGGTACAACTGTAGTACGTTATCCATGTCCCTGTCAAAGCTGTTATAATCAATACCAAAAGCTCCATATATTCCATAATTGATAAATAACCGATGCGATCACGACCCCTGTAAATGCAAGTGTTCCCAGTTTACCGCCCACACCATGGAGAATATTCCGGGAAAACATAAGAAAAAAAGCTGTGATCAGCGAGGCTATGGTTACAAAGGTAAACCCGTTGGCCACATCCGGACTGGACATCCCTACGAAAGCACCACAATAGAGCACCTCCGGCAAACGCGACAGGTATGCGGATCTCTTGTTTATCGCCGGTATAAAAGAAGCGGCAAACCCCGTTACGGAACCGCCGAGCACGGGCCCCAGTCCCATTTCCGTGTTCAGCGCAAATGCGATCAAAGCACCTGCAGGTACCCACATCACCAGTTTCCAGGAGTCATAATCGAAGCCCTCGATATGTAACGGCGATTTCAGATAGGAAAAAAGCACAATAAACAGCAAAGCCGCTATAAAGATGAGGATATAAAATGGCGCTTTAAACTCTATGAGGATAATCAGCAGAAATATGAAGTGAATTAAAAACAATGCCCCTATCAATCCGTTTCTGGCCAGGTTGCCTTTTTTCGTTCTGTTCATGCCGCAAAAATAATAAGGAGCGCAGGAATTATAAAGAAAAAAGGCCGAACATTTTTCCCGTTTTCAGGATCTTTGTGAAGACTTGCACCCCGGTGGTTTTCGTGACTTCAGGGTACAAAAAAAGGCAAGCTACCTACATCGCACCGCTACGACCGTATACCCTTGCTGCGTTCCCACCCTGGGGGATTCTACAGGAGCTGGTCGTGTAGGACTTGCCGGGTGCAAATGTACTTCTTTTTTATATTTTGCCAAAGGTTTTACCATCTTAATTTTATTGAATACATTGCCATATCTTAAACAAACCGCAATGAAAATGCTCAAATGGTTAACAGTCAATTTACTACTCTGCCTGTTCATGGCCTGCAACGGGGAAAAAGCTTCGACCAAAAATTTTTCCATCACTATCGGGGACGGATCCGATAAGGTACAATACAACCAGAACGTACAGGTTAAGCTCAAAAACAGAAAGAACAAAACTATCGATTCTGTCGTTTACAGTATCGACGGAAAGCGGATGGACAATAGGGACGGGAACATGGTTTTTACAGGTATCCGTCTCGGTCACCGCAATCTCGAAGCCCAGGTGTACTACGACGGTAAATCGGACCGGATATCGACCAAAGTTGCCGTACTGGCAGAAAAAGCCCCGCAGCTCTACTCCTACACCATACTCCACGAATATCCCCATGACAGCAATGCCTTTACCCAGGGACTGGAGTTTCTCAACGATACGCTTTACGAAAGCACGGGAAGACGCGGGCAGTCTTCTTTACGGCAGATCGATTACCGCACCGGTACCATCCTTCGGAAAACCGGACTGGATTCCATGTATTTCGGAGAAGGCCTCACCATTCTCAACAGAAAAATATACCAGTTGACCTGGAAAGCCAACATCGGCTTTGTCTACGATATGAAGTTCAACAAAATCAAAGAATTCCGCTACGATCAAAGTACCGAGGGCTGGGGGCTTTGCAATGACGGCACACATATATATAAAAGTGACGGTACCGAAAAAATATGGATTCTCGACCCCGAAACCCTGGAAGAGAAAGACCATATCGAAACGGTGACCAATACCTCGGTATTCTCCATGGCCAACGAACTGGAATTTGCACATGGAAAAATATATGCCAATACCTGGCAAAAAGACGGAGTTATGATCATCAACCCCCAAAGCGGTGCTATCGAAGGTGTCATAGATTTCCGGGGACTTAAGGACAGAGTTAGCCAAAACAACAATCTCGATGTGCTCAACGGAATTGCCTACCACAAGGAAAACGACACATTTTTTGTCACCGGGAAAAACTGGGACAAAATCTTCGAGGTCAGGATCGTCGCCAAACAGGAATAATTACCATATCAATACTATAAACATGCCCTGGATAACCCTTATTATCGCCGGCCTGTTCGAGGTAGGTTTTACATTCTGCCTCGGTAAGGCCAAAGAAGTACCTGCTCCGGCTTCCTACTGGTGGGTCACCGGTTTTTTCATCTCCCTTTCGGTGAGTATGTATCTCCTCTACCGCGCAACGCAGGTCTTACCCATGGGTACGGCCTATGCCGTATGGACCGGAATAGGTGCCGTGGGTACCGTACTCATGGGGATACTGTTTTTTAAGGAGCCGGCAGACTTCTGGAGATTGTTCTTTATCAGCACGCTCATCCTTTCTATCGTGGGCCTCAAAGTGTTTTCGCATTAAGATATCCGGAGGTTGCTGTTTGTCCCGATCTCGTACGGATCTTTATCCTGTTCGAAGATCCTTGCGGTAAGATCGCCGCGAAGTGTAATGGTATCCCCCGTTACCTCGAGCCAGCTCCCCTCCCGCAATCCCACAACAGGTTGCGTATTGATACGATGAAACTCCCTGATGCGTGTTTCGCGGGTCTCCCCCATGTGTTTACTGCCTTCGGACGGGTCGAGGTAATGCGGATTAATATTAAAGGGTACAAGCCCCAGTGTTTTAAAGCTCGGTGGGTAAATAATAGGCATATCATTGGTGGTCTGCATGGTCAGTCCCGTAATGTTAGCCCCTGCACTGGTACCGAAATAGAGGACACCGCCGAGTACTGCGTCGCGAAGCACTTCCATGATCCCGTTTTTATACAACTGGGTCACCAGTAAAAAAGTGTTTCCTCCACCGGTAAAGACGGCTTTGGCATTGCGAAGTGCTTCTGCCGGATCGTCAAAGGTATGGATACCGGAAACAGACTTCCCTATAGCGGTAAATCCTTTACGGGCAATTTCGGTATAGGCATCATGCGATATCCCTCCCGGACGGGCATACGGTATAAAAAGGACCTCTTTGGTATCTTTAAAAAATTCTTCGAGTTGCGGTAAGATATAAGCTAAATAAGAACTGCCATGAACCGTAGAAGTACTGGCAATGATAAGTTTTTTCATCAGCCTGTTTTTTATGTGATGCTTAAGTGGATTTTTTGTAAATTTAAATAATTGTATTTAACAAAACTTTAATTGTGATCCTGTTTTTTTTCCGGTAATCTTGTATTTTCTTTATCTTTAAAATCTCAACGGAACGCTGTTTGTCCGTGTGATCTCCCGGGATCCGGAAGTAACGGTGTATATATTAGAGTGATAAACTAAACAGACCCTATGCGAAAAGTACTTTTTATTCTCACACTTTCACTTATTTTCACATTACAACTTCAGGCTCAAGACGACGACAGGGTCATTCTCCGGGGAAAAGTATTATATAAAAACACCAATGTTCCCAACCAGAACGTCATCAATATAGATACCGAAAATGCGACGATCACCAACGATGATGGCGAATTTGAAATTTATGTCAAAAATGGCGACCACCTCGCTTTTACTGCGGTAAACTATAAACTGAAAACCGTAGAGATCAACGACAGTATCCTGAAAAACAACAGACTGGTTATCGAAGTCAACGAAAAGGTAAACGAACTGGACGAGGTTGTGGTGACTCCCGACAACGAAGAAAAATTCCTGGAGCTCAAGGGAGAAGAATTCAAGAAGTTCGATTATGAACAGGATTATTCTTCGACTGCGCAGAACATGGCCACTCCGGAACACAGTCTGCAAAACGGAATAAACTTTGTAAATATCTTCAAAGCATTGTTCAAGGCCGATGAAGGTGCGGAGGGCACCAAAAGACAGCTTAAAGTAAGCGAAGTTCTACGCCAGGTGTATAATGATGAGTTTTTCGTAGCCGACCTTAAGATCCCGCAGGATAAGATCGATGACTTCCTCTATTATTGCGACGACAGGATACCGAGACAGTCACTTCTCCGAAAAGACAACGAATTCGAACTTATCGAATTTCTCGTAAAACAAAGCGAGAATTACAGGAAATCACTCCAGGAGGAAAAATAGATCCTTTTTCAGTATTTCCGGAGCACCGGCACCATCTTTAAAACACCGTTTTGTCTGCACTTCCTAAAAACAGGCTCTCACTCTTTATCATGCTGTTTTCCATATATGGAGTTCAGGCTCAAAGTACGTTTAAGGGGCAGGTAGAAAATGCTTTTTCCGATGTCACCGGCGTACATGTCATCAACCGCTCGCAAGGCAGGGCCACCATTACCGATGCCAGAGGCTATTTTGAACTTCCTGCACAGCAAGGGGATACCGTAGTTTTCTCGGCCGTACAGTTTAAAAAAGAAGAGATGGTGATCGGTGCAGCCATGCTCGATAGCCCGGAACTGCTGATACACCTGACCGAAAAGGTCACGGAACTGGACGAGGTCGTACTGAAAAACCTGACGGGAAACCTGACAACGGATCTTCGACGGATAAAAACCGATAGCGTCACCGCTATCCACATGGGGCTGCCCAATGCTACCCGGCGTCTTCCCACACAGACCGAACGCCGGCTAAACGAAGCTACTACAGGCGGAGGGTTCATTCCGTTAAACCCTATTATCAATGCCATTAGCGGAAGGACCAAAATGCTTAAGGACCGGTTGCGCAAAGAAAAAGCTACTGCCCGACTGGAAAAAATACGGAACGCTTTTGACGATGATTTCTTTAATTCCATCGGAATTTCAACAGAAAACATCTACAATTTTTTATACTTTTGTTCCGTTCAACCGGGATATGACGCTATTCTGGCAGCAGACAACATGATGTCCCTGCAGGAATTCCTCGAAAAATGTGCAGGTACCTACGCCCCTTCCCCGCCTTCAACCCACTGATCTTATACCATGGTTAAACCGTTATCCTGATATGCATAAGTTTTTAAAAATAAGTATACTGCTCCTCCTTCTTCCCCTGACGGGCTTTACGGCTATACACAAATTTTATGTCAGTACGACCGACATCAATTACGACAGGGAATCAAGAGCCATACAGATCGTATCGCGTGTCTTTGCCGATGATCTGGAAAAAACCATAGATAACAGGTATGAGATCAAATCCGGGCTTATCTCCGAGCACGAACTTCCTGACGCCGATACGTACCTCGAAAACTATTACGCTTCCAAACTCCTGATCACCGTTAACGGCCGCAAAGTAACTCTGCGTTACCTGGGCAAAGAATACAAAGACGATATGGTGGTCTCCTACCTCGAAGCCGTAGATGTCCCGCTTCCCACCTCCCTGAAAACCGAAAACAAACTACTGTACGAAACATACCCCGAACAGCAGAATATCGTACATATACGGTCGGGAGATACCCGAAAAAGCTTTTTACTGCAGAAAGATGAGGATCAGTGCGTGTTAAAGTTTGACAAGTAATGGCCTGCCGTATAAAAAATGAATAATTTGCGACTTTGTTTCACCGAACTAACACCACCCTAAAATATGAATGTATCGAGATTAGCAGTATCCTGTGCCCTGACCCTGTCGCTGTGCAGTGGTGTACGAGCCCAGGAAGAGCCACAACAGGGACATACCAATACCAATAAGTTCCGGCAGATGTACCAGGAATTCAGTACGCCCAATATGTTCCGTACGGCTTCGGGCGCTCCGGGGCCTGCGTATTATCAGCAACAGGCCGACTATAAAATCGATGTGGAACTGGACGATAAAAACCAGAAATTATACGGATCGGAAACCATTACCTACATCAATAATTCTCCCGACAAGCTGGAATATCTCTGGGTACAGCTCGATCAGAATATCCGTTCCAAAAATTCCCCGGCCCTACAGAAAAACGAGGAGACTATGGCTCCTGCCGATACCCCACAAGGCTTTACAGAAAAGTACCTGACACCCGCTTTCGACGGCGGATTTAATATCGAATATGTAAAAGATTCCAAAGGAAGGGCCCTACCCTACACCATCAATTTTACAATGATGCGTATAGATCTGCCGGAAGCTTTGAAACCCGGCGAAAAGATCGCTTTCTCCGTAAAGTGGTGGTACAATATCAACAACCATATTACCAATCGTGCCCGCAGCGGTTTCGAGCATTTCCCGAAAGACGGTAATAACGCTTATATCATTGCCCAGTTCTTTCCCAGGATGGCAGTGTACAACGATACCGAGGGCTGGCAGAACTACCAGTTCTGGGGCAACGGGGAGTTTGCCCTCCCTTTCGGCAACTACGAAGTAAATATCACCGTACCAGCTGATCACGTACTGGAAGCCACCGGCGAACTGCAAAACCGTAAGGATGTCTTTACCAAAACTATGATGGAACGCTATGAGAAGGCCACCAGATCATTTGACGAACCGGTAATCATCGTAACACAAGAAGAGGCCGAAGCCAAAGAAAAATCATTCTCAGACCAGAAAAAAACCTGGAAATTCAAGGCACAGAACGTCCGTGACTTTGCTTTTTCTACTTCCAGAAAATACATACTCGATGCCGTGGCTGTGAAAATCGGCGACAAAACCGTGATGGCCGAATCTCTTTATCCCAAGGAAGGGAATCCGCTTTGGGAAGAGTATTCCACCAGGGTTGTAGCCCATACACTCCAATCATACTCCGCTCATACCTTCGATTACCCGTATCCGAAGGCTATTTCCGTACACGCCAAAAACCAGGGAATGGAATATCCGATGATCTGCTGGAACCATGGAAGACCCGATGAAGACGGCAGCTATTCCGACCGGGTCAAATACGGAATGATCAGTGTAATCATCCACGAGGTCGGTCATAACTTCTTCCCGATGATCGTGAATTCCGACGAAAGACAATGGGGATGGATGGACGAAGGACTCAACAGTTTCCTACAGTACCTTACCGAGCAGGATTATATGGAAAATTATCCTTCCCGCCGTGGAAAACCCTCCACTATGGTTACATACATGCGTGGTAACCAAGATTTTATAACCCCTATCATGAGTAACCCGGAAAATGTCTATCAACTCGGTAATAATGCCTACGGAAAACCCGCCGCCGGACTCACCATCCTCCGCCAAACGGTTATGGGGCCCGAACTCTTCGACTATGCATTTCGTACCTATGCCAGACGCTGGATGTTCAAACACCCCAATCCAGAGGACTTTTTCCGCACCATGGAAGACGCTTCCGGTGTGGAACTCGACTGGTTCTGGAGAGGATGGTTCTACACTACCGATTATGTGGATATAGGTATTAAAAACGTCCGGAAGTTCTTTGTAGCCTCCAAACCCAATGACGAGGTAAAAGCCGTACTGAACGAAAGGAACATCCCCGAGAACGCCCCTATCGTTTTTATGGCCGAAGAAGGTAAGGAAAATTACAACGACAACCTTAAAACCGGCACACCGCAGGACCACTCCACACCGCTACGGGAATATCTTCTGGACAACTTTTCTCCGGAAGAACGCGCGCAGCTCAGGCAACCCGCATTCTTTACCGAAATAACTTTCGAAAAACCGGGTGGCATGCCTATGCCGCTCATTGTAGAATATACCTATGCAGACGGCACTACCGATACGGTTACTTATCCGGTGGAGATCTGGCGAAAGAACGATGCGGAAATATCCAAGGTTATCGCGACTGATAAAGAAATCGTAAAAATAGCGATAGACCCCAGGGAGGAAACAGCCGATGTAAATATCACAAACAATTTCTGGCCGCAGGAAGCCCAGAAATCGGCCTTCGAGACCTTTAAAGAAAAGGTAAACAAACCCTAAATACACTACGGGCGTCTCTTTCGGGAACGCCCGTTTTCAGCTGGTTTTAGCCAAACAGACAGGTAATCAATACGGTAAAAGCCCTCTTTGATTTTTGTTTGTATTTTATGTTTTGCAGCTTATATTTTTTCTGTATATTCGCGCAGCATTAGAGAAAACGTTCTTTACTATATGCAGTCTTAGCAGACCATCGGGGTGTGGCGCAGTTGGTAGCGTACACGCATGGGGTGCGTGTGGTCGCTGGTTCGAGTCCAGTCACCCCGACAGAGGTTAAACCAATAGTTTATAAAGCACTGTTAATCGTATGATTTTCAGTGCTTTTTATTTTTATGATATCAACTGAAATCATCTAAAAAGTGTGCAATTCGGTGTGCAAATTGGTGAGTATTTTTATACTCCTAACAGTCGTCGGCTCAACGCTTATCTGGATGAAGTGTACAGCCAGCTACTCGACTGCCACAAGCAATTGTTGAGCGAACTTAAAGTCATTACTCCCGATGCCATTAAAAAACGGTTTCTCGGTGAGGACGAGCAGCACAAAACCCTGATGCAACTTGTCACCTATCACAATGAAAGTATGGTGCATACTTTAAAGCCGGGCACCATGAAGAACTACTACACTACGGAGAAGTATCTGAAAGCCCTTTTAAGGGAGAAACTAAAGGTAAGTGACATCTACCTCAAACAACTGAATTATCGCTTTATTACGGACTTTGAATACTATCTACGTACCTGTGTTGGGGCATACCAAACTTTCTACTAAGCAGATTTATGCATGGGTATTGGAAGGAAAAATACATGAAGATATGCAGATTTCGGAGAGCAGGTTAATGTCAAAGGAGACGGATAAATCTGATAAGAATTCAGGATAAAATCATTTTATTTTACCCAATATATGGGAAGTCTCTCCGGGAGAAAAGGAACTTCATTAAAGTTGGCAAGGATCTTGCATTAAAAATGTAAACAAAATTGTTTATATTTGTACTATGGCCAACTTCTTAAAATACAAGGGAATTCATCCGGGGATTGTTTTAAAGCGTGAATTAAAAAAGCGTTCATTAAAACAACGTCCTTTTGCTATGGCCATACAGGAACATCCGCAAACTTTGAATGCCATTATCCGGGGCGAAAGAAAGCTAAATACGGCTTTAGCCCTTAAGATCGAAGAAAAACTGGGACTGGAAGAAGGTACATTAGCCATTTTGCAGACCTATTATGACATCCGTAAGGAAAAAGAAAAACGGCCTTCAATAACACCCGATCTTTCCTTACTGAGAAAACCCCTGTTTTGGGATACCGATATAAACCGTATAGACTGGCAAAAGCAATATAAAGCAGTTATCAGAAGAGTTTTTGAACGGGGCAATGAGACCGAAAAAAACGAAATCCGTCGTTTTTACGGAGCAAAAAAAGTAAATGCTGTACTGAAATCAATAACCAGAAAACCCTATACCGTTTCAGGTAGAGAATCATAAAGAATGCTATATTACAATACAGTAAACCATTGGCTCCGCAACAGCTTGGTTCAGCTTATGACGGCCGGGGAATTCAGCGATTTCAGATTAGTAGGCGGCACTGCATTGAGTTTGCAAATCGGGCATCGGGAATCTATCGATATTGATCTCTTTAGCGATCTTGCCTATGGCGATATTGATTTTAACAGAATAACCAAATATTTGGAAACGAACTTCCCGTATATAAATCACCTGTCTGATGTAGTCCCGGCATTGGGCAAATCCTACTTTATCGGGGAGCGTGCAGAAAATGCCTTAAAACTTGATGTTTTTTATACAGACCCTTTTATTCAGCCTCCTCTGGTAGAAGATAGCATTCGTATGGCTACTGTTGAAGAAATTATTGCTATGAAACTCGATGTAGTACAACGCGAAGGACGTAAAAAGGATTTTTGGGATTTGCACGCACTTTTCGATTCATACAGTATCGACCAAATGCTACGGCTACACGAACAGCGTTATCCTTACAACCACGACAAAGAACTCATACTAAAAAAATTCACGGACTTTTCCAGGGCGGATGAAGATTTCGATCCCTCATGTTTATTGGGGAAATACTGGGAATTTATAAAAGAAGATATACAGGAGGTTATAAAGAATTACAGAGATTAACCTTAATCGAATATTTTATGAACAATTTTAATGAATATCTCCATAATTTTGCTGTTTGGACAGCGGCCAGGGCAGTACAAAGAAATTTTACCAATACTCAAAATATTAAAGCTGCTATTGACCATGCCCGGCTAAAAGAAAACCTTATAGATACTCCCCTGAACTTCTTTCAAGAATCTGAATTTGATGAATTTCACCGTAAGACCTCAAATGATTTAATGGATTATTTTAAAGGGATTAATATAAAAGACCCAACTTATGGTAGAGTAGCAAAGATTATTTCTATTTACATTAAAACGGCCATAATCATCAGGGATTCGGGAAAGGGTGAGATTTCCAGGGTAGCACATCCTCCCATAGATAATATTTTGCTAACAAATCTGCATAAAGAGAATAAGCTATTGAAAGTAGGAAATACAAAATGGACACAGTTAGGTGAAAAACAATATTTTCTTTTGATTGAAAAATTAAGGACTTTGAATTTTGAATATTTTTGGCAAATAGAGAAGTATTGGAAACCTACACGAAACTAATTATGGCTGAGTTAGCCGGAATTCCCTTATTATAAAAAAAACAATTTAACAGAGTCGTTCATTAGTTGTAGTCTACAATAGCTTATAAGCTAATATCGGGAGCAGTTTTATATTCCGTTTCTGCTTTTCCAAGCGCTTAATGTTGTCGGATGTTTATTATCCATTGGATAATTCCGTAATACAAAGTCAAATTGTTTGGCTGTCAATAGAACAAATGTTCCGTCATTACCGTAATCTATAGGATAAAATTGCTCATCAGAACCTTGTCTTCCCAACTCCATGTTTCACATTTTGATAAAGTTTACATACGCTATCCCCTATTATGGAATGTTCAATGTCATGGGCACACAAAAAAACTATTTCACTATCCAGCGCTATATCTTCAAGTTCCTTAAAAGCATATAGAACTGCCGATAAATATTTACAGGAACTGGATTATGATTTCATTATAAAGTTCGAAAAATATTTACGGGGGCTACGTTCCGGGGAACCATCAAAAACCGATAGGTAGCAATACCATAATGAAGCCTATCGAACGGTTCCGAAAGCTGCTATATCTGTCGCAAAAACTGAAATGGATAGAACGTCAGTTGAAACTAAGGATACCGGAACAGGTCGTGAGACGGAACATTCAACGTTTCCCTATGATTTCATGTTTAAACTGACCACAGAAAAGTTGGAGTATTGGAGATCACCATTTGTGATGTCCAATCACATCTAATAAAATAGGATTACGATATGTGCTCCCTTTGCATTTTCCGAACAAGGGTTCACCATGCCCTTCAGTATATTGAACAGGTAAACATTTCCATCGTCAGGGGATAGCAAGCATCTTGCGGACTATGGGAATTTAAAGGAGCAAATGGCCGAATTTCAAATAGAAATAAACATTAAATCCAAGGACATCTACCAAGCGTTGAACTACCTGTTGCAAAAAGATAAGGTACAGATTGACCAAAAGAACAGAAAGCAAATTGGTTTTTAAAAAAGTAATATTTAACAAATCAAAGGAAACTGCCACTATTCAATGTACCGTATGATCTATTTGAATTTATTAACTTTGCATGATGTCAAGAAATTTGTCTACATACAACAACGAGTTAAAACTAAAAGGCTTCAATGTCTTTCAAATTGAGAAAGACGGCAATGCGACCAAGGTGTATAGCCGAAAGGATTTTTATAAAATCTGTTTGACCACGGGTAAAAGCCGTATTCACTATGCTGACAGAAGCTTTGATGCCGAAGCTACCATTCTATTTTTCGGAAACCCGAATATTCCCTATTCCTGGGAAACGCTCTCTACCAGATATGTGGGCTATACTATTCTTTTTTCAGAAGATTTTTACACTTCGGGGAAGCATTCGGAAACGTTGCAAAAATCACCTTTGTTCAAAATGGGTGGCACTCCGATTTTAGAAATTTCAGAAGACCAACGACTGTTTTTGAATAGCATTTTTCAAAAGATGATTGAAGAACAACAATCTGACTATGAACATAAAGACGACCTGATTCGTAATTATATCGACTTGATTTTGCACGAATCCTTAAAATTAAAACCGTCTGAAAATTACAACCAGGACAAAAACGGAGCGGAACGATTGACTAACGTTTTTATGGAGCTCTTGGAACGGCAATTTCCAGTAGAAAGTTCCGATAGGCCTCTTCAATTGAGAACTGCCAAAGATTATGCAAAGGACCTTTCGGTACACGTCAATTACCTGAATCGTGCCGTAAAGGAAGTTACGGGAAAAACTACCACAACCCACATTTCAGAGCGCATTATCAGTGAAGCCAAAGCCATTTTACAAAACACCGATTGGAATGTTTCGGAAATCGCATACGCTTTGGGATTTGAGTACCCAACTTACTTTAATAATTTCTTCAAAAGGCAAACAGGAGTTAGTCCATCTTCCATTCGGTTAGAAAAAGTTTGATTTTCATAATCATTGGTTTGAAAATCTTTAACGGCACCTATTAAAATCACCCGACCTTTGTATCAAAGAATACAAAGATGGATAAATCGGATATTTTTAAGCGATTGGGAAACGGAGAAATTATTTCATCCAGTGACAGCCAAAGAAAAGAATTAAGAAATGCTTCATACGACACGAAAAAACTACTCGTGCAAATGAACAATGTAACAGACCCAACTGAAATCAGAAATTTGTTGAGTCAAATCACAAACACGGAAATTGACGAAAGTGTGGCCGTGTTCACCCCTTTATATATCAATTATGGCAAGCATACCAAAATCGGTAAAAATGTATTTATCAATTTTGATTGTGTGTTTTTGGATTTAGGCGGTATTACCATTGAAGATAATGTACTTATAGCACCAAAAGTCAGTTTGCTTTCCGAAGGACATCCTATTTCGCCAGATGAACGCCATTCACTTGTTCCAAAACCTATCCGTATCAAAAGGAATGCCTGGATCGGAGCAAACGCTACGATTCTACAAGGTGTTACCATCGGCGAAAATTCGGTAGTTGCCGCAGGTTCAGTGGTTTCAAAAGATGTTCCTGACAATATGATTGTAGGTGGTATTCCGGCAAAAATCATTAAAACTATTGAATAATACTGAAAAAACTCGATGTGCCATCATCCTTATTCTTGGCTGTATTCAATTGTGTGCCTGGGGTAAGGACAAAAAGTGGAGCACATCAATACAAGATACAATGAAACTAAAAATAACAATAGAGGGAAATACGGCAACAGCAATTTTATACAACACCCCGACAAGCAGGGATTTTGTGACCATGCTTCCGCTTACCGTAGAAATGGACGATTATGCCAATACGGAAAAGATATTCTATCCGTCGCGAAAACTTTCAGTTCAGGATGCCCCAAAAGGTTTCAACCCGTCCGTTGGCGATATTACGCTGTATGCCCCTTGGGGAAATATTGCTCTGTTTTATAAGGATTTCGGCTATTCCAACGGATTGATTTCCTTGGGAAAAATTACGAGTGGAATAGAGTATTTCAAAGTAAAAGGAAAAATTGCCGTAACCTTCGAATTGGAACAATAACTCAAAATTAAAAGCTATGAACAAGTATATCAAAACCATTGCAATCCTTACAGGAAGTTTATTCCTGATAACTGCTTGCAATTCAAACGATGAAAAAAAGCAAGAAAATATGAACGCAGACAAAAACGAATTGGACGCTATTTTTCCAAAAGGCGAAAAAGGCCCTTCAGATTTTTTTACAGGAAATGCATATAATATTGGATTGGTAGATGTGGACTCCGTTTTCACCACAGCCGTTGGCAACGTGTTTTTTGAACCCGGAGCAAGAAGCAATTGGCATACGCATCCATCAGGACAAATATTGATTATCACAGATGGAGTTGGCTACCACCAAATTGAAGGACAGCCCATTGAAATCATCAAAAAAGGAGATGTGGTAAAGTGTCCGCCAAATGTAAGGCATTGGCACGGAGCAAGTCCAGATGTCGGATTACAGCAATTGTACATCGTGCCCAACACTGAAAATGGCATTGTCGATTGGCAGGAAGCCGTAACCGACGAGGAGTATAAAAAGCAACAAAATTAAAATAAGGAAAATGAAGATACAATTGGTAGCAATGACATTTTCGCTGTTGCTATTGGGAGCTTGTCAGCAAAAAAGAGAAGTTAAACAAGAAGCACAAACACAAAAATCAGAAATTATGAGCAAGACAGCAGAACATTATACTTTTGAGTTGAGCGATAAGGTGATACGTCAGAAAGTAGCCTTCAAAAACCGTTACGGCATTGAATTGACAGGTGACTTGTACCTTCCCAAAAATGGTGGAAACAATTTACCGGCATTGGCAATAAGCGGGCCATTCGGAGCGGTAAAAGAACAGTCTTCAGGCTTGTATGCCAACCAAATGGCAGCACGTGGATTTGTAGCTTTGGCATTTGATCCATCCTACACAGGAGAAAGCGGTGGCGAACCACGCAACGTGGCATCACCCGACATCAATACTGAAGATTTCAGTGCTGCAATCGATTTTCTTGGTTTACAGGATAATATTGACAGAAACAAATTGGGCATCATCGGCATTTGCGGATTTGGCGGTTTTGCACTCAACGCCACAGCGGTGGATAAACGGATAAAAGCTGTTGCCACGACCAGTATGTACGATATGTCGAGAGTAAATGCAGAGGGATACTTTGGCTCTACCACACCTGAACAACGTCGTGAAATACTTAAACAAATGAGCCTGCAACGTTGGGAAGATGCCAAAAACGGCATACCAAAATATCCCGAAAACGGATTGGCACAAACCAATGAGAAATCACCGCAATTCGTGAAGGAATATTATGATTATTACAAAACTGAAAGAGGTTTTCACGAACGTTCTTTAAACTCCAATGGCTCATGGACAGCAACCAATAGCTTGTCCTTTATGAATATGCCGCTTTTGACTTACATCAAGGAAATTTCGCCAAGACCAATGTTACTGATTGCAGGAGAAAATGCACATTCTAAATATTTCAGTGAAGATGCTTACAAAGTTGCTTCCGAACCCAAAGAGTTATTGATTATCCCCAATAAAGTACATACCGACTTGTATGACAAAACCGATGTCATTCCCTTTGACAAATTGGAATCTTTCTTTGAAGAGAACTTGAAATGAGAAAAAGGATTCAAGTTCAGTTTAGTTTTAAAGGAAGCACTTTACACACTTTTTTTGGATGATGTGATTAAGGTGCTTCCTTTTTTCCCATAAAAGTGGATCAGACATGTTTTTATAGTACGAATCCCTAAATCATTTTAAGAGCCTTAAGATGTGTAACGCTTACCCGTATTGGCTGTAGTCTTTTTATTTTAATCCCATATCTCTGGTCGATTAATATTCATGGCTCTTAAATAGGAAAGAAACTGTCCTGCGTGAACAGCTTCGTGATATCCAATACGCAATAAATATTTTCCGAGGATTTTCTTCTCCCCATTACCGGGATGAATGATTTCAGTTTCGTTTAATTCCGTATCCGAAAATTGCCGGACACTTTCCAAAAATGTATTCCGGTAGGGTTCGGCAAATTCAAGTTCGTCAGTAACACTACGGAATGGCCGATTTTTCCAAGGCGTTTTATAAGCTGTCATATCCCCTTTATTTATTATGATATTCCATCCATAGTCGGCTTCTAAAACGTGCCTGATCATTTCTATTGCAGTCATTGCTTTTTCGTCAGGTTTCCAATGGTAATAGTTTTCAGGAAGTTCTTTCCAGAGTTTTACGCTTTTTCTCCTGATTTCCGTAAAGTTTAAAATTATAAGTTCCGATGGAGTCATTCTCTTTGTTTCAAAAATATGGTTTCACATTATAGTCAACGGCATTGTGTATGACACATGCTCTCCGAAGAGCAACACCACAAACCTTTTATACCGCAACAGCATGGTTCGGATTATGAAGACTGTAATTCAATCATTTAAGATCAGCAAAACAGTACCATTCTCACATATCGTAATCCGTAAATCCCAAAACATTTCCCGCAGGATCTTTAAATTCTACAGCCCAGCCTGTGCTAATTTTGTATGGTGCAGTCAAAAATTCCACTCCTTTATTGTTTAGTTCCTCATAGGTCGCCTGAACAGACGCTACCTTAAACCAGATCGCAGGTTTGGCTGTCGGAAATTTTGTAAGGTCTTTCAATATTATCGCGGGTTCGTTTTCTCCTACCTTAAACGCCGTCATCCCCATATTGCTAAAATCAAATTTGAGGTCGAGCCCCAATGTATCGCGATAAAAGAACTTTGATTTTTCCAGGTCTGTTGCTCCGAGGAAAAAATTGTCGTAATCTTCTATTTTCATCTGTAAATCAACTTTTGAATGAATACTAATTTTTTGTCTGCCTGATCCCAATTCAATATTTCGGCATCCACAAGGTCTTTGTGTTTTTTGCGAATATCTCTCAGGGAATTCCCTATGGATTTCCTCAAATATTCGCTGTCGTCAGATTTTGCACTTGCAATAAACCGAATGGCTGTTTCAGGGTTTTCTTTAAAATAAGGGCGGCTTGTCCAGATACGCAATCCTTCGATAACCGCTCTTTTTACATTCGGGTTTGTGGCTGTCAGCCATTTTTTAACGGTCGGTAAACTCTTTTCATAGCCTATAGCCTGGCAATAGTAATCCAATGCCTTTGCCAGCATTTCCTGCACACGCCAATCGTTGTCGTCTGCAACTTTCGTTTCGAGAAGCCGGAGGGCTTCGGCATTGTTAACCGAAAGTTGTCCCAAAAGATAAGTGGCCAGCATTCTGACCTGATAACTGGGGTCCGTCAAAAATTTTGTCGCAAGATCAAAATGCTTTTGTGTTTTATCTGCCAAAATAATATCACCTGCCTCAATAATATGCCTGAACCCGTGTTCAATTTTCTTTATGTCGTCAAGGAGTTTTTTCATCGCTAAAGTCATGGAGTTACTCCCCTGTCACCGACAAACCTACTGTTTCTCTCATAGATCAAATCTCAGTACAACACCCTTTTCCCGTTGATTTACAGCTTCATACATCACGATGCCGGTTGTCGTGGACAAATTCAGACTCTCCACCCTACCCTTCATCGCTATGGTCAGGCAATATTCGCATGCTTGAATGGCCTTTTCGCTCAATCCGCGGGATTCGTCCCCGAACCAAATGGCAAGTTTAGGATATGTCAGATCCGATTCGGGTAGCCCTACCTGTTTCCTGCACACGGGATGCGGGGATGTTCCTACGGAGATAAACTGACTATCGGAAAGAAAACCGATACAAGATTCGGTGGTATCAAATACTTTGACGAACGTCCATTTGACAGCTCCGTTGGAGTGTTTTAAAAGTGATTTTCGCTGTCTGATCTCTTCCGGGTTATCCGCAAGCCTGTGCTGTCCGTCGATTATAAATAACTTGTCAACCCCAAGTCCGTTGATGTTACGGATAACATTTCCGATATTGATCATGTAATTCGGATTCTCCAACACCGCAATAAGTTCAAAGTGGCCCGTCAATTTTTTATACAGATTAAATTTAGATCGATGATATCATTTCCTATTTCCGGATGATACCATACCTTAAAGATAAACAGAATTATCGTCCTAAACACATTCTATGCCTGGTAAAGATTTCGTGTCTGCTCCATTGAAATATCCAGTAATGAGTTAGCGTGCATTACCCGATCTTTTCTATTTGTCTTCTTTTGTCATATACGCATTCCAATGCAGTAGTCCGTTGCAGACTGCAAGCCAGATCAGTCCGTGATTATCAATATCCGTCTTTTTATATTCCCATTTTATTTTTTCATTTCCGGAATCTTCCAATATGGCGATGACTTCCTGTAACGGACCGTCAAATTCATTTTCGTAACGATCACCGCATCCATTTGTAAAATAAAACGTCTTATTTTTTTCCAGGTCATTACCGACAAATTCTTTATATCTATCTACAAACTGCTTTTGGTCATAATTATAATTGGGACTCAGCAAAATATTGTAATCGAACAAGTTGTCTGTTTTCATCGAAGCATAGGTTACAAAAGTTGCTCCGAGCGAGTGACCGATGCCCAACCTGTAATCCTGAACTCTGTAATTTTTTTTGAGAAATGGTTCTACTTCTTCCTGTATATGTTGTATCAGAAGGTCTGCATGCCCCATAGGAGGTTCATACCTTTTTAAAGTCTCCACGTGGTTGTTCGGAGGTAGAAATTCATCCCACCGGTCTTCGGTTACTATGCCTACAATAATAACAGGTTCGATGGTGTTCATAGACAGTAATTGAATATTTCCGCTTATATAATTGAAAATCCGGGTGTTTTGGGCATCAAAAAGATAGAGGACTTTAAAATGCCGGTTTTTTTCCCAAAAGTATTCGTCCGGGATGAATATCTGTAATTCCCTTTGTTTCTTGTAAACTTCCGATTCGATAAATATGGTTTCGGATACTGCATAGTACGCATCAGGATCGGGTTCTTCCTGGGTGAAAGCCAAAAAGGAAAACATGAAAATTCCTGTTAAAAATAGTGTTTTCATGGATGTTTTGTTCTATGATCATGTGAGGTATTATTCGCGTCCGGAATTTCAGAAAGGATATGAATACCGCTGTTTTTCATAAGCGCACTGGCATTAAAATCATAACAGATATCCGGGTAAAGCTGATAGCTGAAAACCATGGTCTTGTTCCTGATCTCGCTGTTAAAACTGTAATTGGTCACCAGCTTCTGATCTCCTGCCAGTTGGGCCAGCTTTATATCATGAGTTGCGATAATTCCGGATGTCCTGAGCCCGCTTAACTGATGTATCAGCGAAAAACCTCCCTTGTGCCTGTCCTCCGAGTTGGTTCCTTTGAACATTTCGTCCAGCAGAAAAAAAATGTTCCGGTTATCGGCTATCAGTTTCAGCAGTTTTTCTATCCTGTGTAGTTCCGCATAAAAAGAAGATATCCCACTCCGCAAATTATCGTGGGTACGCATACTGGTAAATACGCCCAGGTTAGAAACCCGTGCGTATGTGGCGCAACAAGGTGCTCCTGCCAGGGCCAGTACGAGGTTTACTCCGACCGTTCTTAAAAAAGTACTTTTCCCGCCCATATTTGAGCCTGTGATCATAACCACATTCCCGGGCCCTTCCGACACAAAATCATTGCATACCCGGTCGTCCGGAGCTATCAGCGGATGGCCCAGAGACTCAAAATAGACTTCGTTGTCTTTGGATGAAAGTTCCGGAAATGTATAGGAGGGATTCGAATACCAAAAACCTGCAAAACTGTTGAGTACTTCAAATTCACTCACCGCTTCTGCCCACGATTTTAAATAGGTTACATGTTTTGTTTTCCACTTTTCGGTAGCAAGAATCAGGTGTATATCCAGCAACAGGAAAATGTTCACTATCGTGTACATATAATTGCCTCCCAACGGCATCCTTTTCACAGGTCTTTGATACGAAAACTCCAATATACTGCATATCCGGCCTATTTCGGCAGATGCCGAATAGCCATTACCGACAAATACCGCCCTTAAGGCTTGCAGTTTCCCGGAGCTGAAGTTCTCACTTTCCATGTTCCGGATAAGGGCCCGGTACCCTCTGAGGGTGTCCATATTTTTTGTAGAAGTTTCTACGATATCTTCGGCTTGGGGCCTTATTTTTTTCAAAAACATTCCATTAACAGACAACAACAGTATCATAAACCCGAAATATACTACACCGGTTGTTGTGCCAAGCCCGGTGTAAAAGCAATATGCCGAAAAAATAAAAAGTACGGGAAGAATAATTGCAACGGTGCTGTAAATATGGCGACGTTTCAGTAATACCGTTGGTTTTCCCACCCAATTCATCAATTCAAAATAATCGCTTTTCTTATTCCGGAAGTGCATCCCTGCGGCCTGGAAATCCTGCCTCCATGCCAGTTTCCCGGATAATTCCTTTATTGCCCTTTGTCTTTCAACAATTTCGGTGTCAGATGCAGATTCGGACAACCATTCCGCTAAGCGTATCATCCCCGATTCCGTAGTAGTCCTGTTTATCAGCTGAAAAACAGAATGCGGCCCGAAAATATCCAGGTCGGAGGTGTACGGGTGATCGGGATCGATAAATCGTTCCCCGGAGTCAAATTTTTCCAGTTCACACTTTCCCCTGCGAATTTCGGAGGCATTGATATCTTTCAGAAATGCGGCGTGCCGTATACGGTAGGCGATATGATCATGAAGTTTTAAAACCCTGTTAAAGCACAAGATCAAGACCGGTAATGCCAGCCATAAGGGAATGATCAGCTCCAGGCTGAACAAGGTGATCACCATAGCTATCGCGGTGATAAAAACAAGAACCCTGAACAGTGATATGCTGCTTAACCGTTTTTTCAAACGGATAATTTCAAGATCGTACTTCTTTACATGTTCGTGGTAAATATTCATAAGGTTATTTTTTAAATCGGATGAATCACTCCGCAGGCTGCGAGAACACAAAAGGTTTCCAGGCCTGAATAAGCGACAACTCAGATTTCCATGCATCATCAGTCTCCTCGCGGCCGTGAACGACACTTTTATTTCATCTCCTGAATGGGGGTATTGGCTTCCGAACCTGAAATCAGGATGGCATAGTCCAGGAAATCAGTCGTAGATTTTCCCCGTACCAGATCCCCGTTGGATTTTTCATCTGCCATGATCACCTCAATCAAATCCGGCGTTCCGTCGCTATACGGCGTATCGCTTGCATTGAGCCTGAACAGGGTCATGTCCGACAGCTTGTTTTTCTTTATGTTTTCAATACCACGGAAATATTCCTTTTCATAATCCCCGATCCCATATCCACCTTCGGTAGTATAGGAACTGTAATTTCCTTGATCATCATATACAAAATCCCAAAGTACACGACTTTCCGTCAGATATCCTATAACCGAAAGCACCTCGTTTTTGTCGTAAACACTATGTTGGAGTAACATGGTAAAAAACGATATGCTATTTCCTTCCGGAGCTTTTTCAAGATGACCGAACCCGAATCTTACAAACTGAGGTTTTGTACCGAAATCATATACAGGAGCCAGTTGCCTGTAATTGTCAAAAATAATCCCCTCCCGATGAGAAGACGGATCAAATGAAGACTTCAGGTTACGTATGATATGGTCGAAAGCAGATTTATCGAGAAGGTGAGGATCAAATGCAGAAGGGTTGTTTTCGTATCGGGAAACAAGATTTTTAAGGACTTTTTTAGAATAGCTGTCATAATACGGTGAAAAGTCCGTAGTGTCCGTTTTCACCATAGCTACTACGGCCATTAACGACGACTCCCGCAAGGCATGATAATCGACGATCTCCGAAAGATGTTTTGCAGTATACTTGTAACTCACGATCTCGTCGATCCCGATAACAGTCAGCTTTCGGGCTTCCGGCAGGCCGTCATTGAGTCTTTTTATGTTTTTCCATTTCCTGTAGGTTTCTATACTTTTTTCCTGCGGTACCCGTATCCCGTAATGTGTAACCAGGTCCTTTAAAAGTAAGGTATCCCCCGTTTTCAAATACGTGTTAAAGTAATGCCCTATACTAAAATCTGTTTCGGGCAGGTAATAGCTAATCACTCCCTGGCCCGTTAGCGATCTGAGCAGCATATACTCGGCCTTCTCCGTTTTTGCACTCCCGTGATATGCACCGAATCCCAGTATTTTAAAATCCCGCTGAGGAAAATCGAACTCTTTTGCATTCAGGTCAAAACGATGACTTTGCAAATATGCATTTTTATCTTGTCCGAAAGACAACAATACCATCAGGGTTAAAAAGAGTGTTAATATGCGATTCATAGTTGTTTTGGTTCAGGGTAATTTTGTTTCGTTCGTTTCCTCAGATACACGATCTCATTTTCCAGATCCTGTATGGCTCTCCGTTTCCATTCGGCGCTTTGCTTTGCAGCCCATACTTCCGGTTGGTTTTGATCCGGCGATAAAGGTCCGGGCGGTTTGGTGGCTACACCATTGTTTTCAGGATTATTAAAAGTATTTAACGATTTTCTCCATATATTTTTTTCATTTTATTAATTTCTGAATAATCAGACTATCAATTAAGAATGGTAAAATTAACATTCCTGAAATTATGATCAAGGTCGGAATAATATCAATCTTTTTTTCAGGAGATCTCGATATCTCAGGTTCTCTTTTATAAATTTTGAAATATGGGATCCGAATTAATTTATACAGGATCAAAAACATAATGTTCATCTGAGAACTGAAATAGACTAAAGATTTCCCTCCTTTAGTAAAGTAATAATCATATGTTATTCCGAAAAATAGAATTGCAATTGAAATCGACAAATACTTAAGGAAAAGCTTTCTTCTATTAAGCCTTTGCACATCAAATACAAAAAGCCATAAAAGAGGGAATAAAAGTACAAGGTGAATTATTTCATTGATTTTCATTAGACTACCTTATAATATGTTTATTCCGGTTACGATCAGGTAACGTACGTTTTTCTTTTTAAAATCCCGGATTTCTCCTGTTTTCAGCAAATATATTACGTCTTCGTAACGCACCACAAAAAGACCGTCTTCCTTTTTTCTGAATACAATATACTTTAATTTTATAAAAAACGGTCCGGATATCTTCCCGGACCGTGAGTATGTGTACCGTTCGCTACTACACTTCCACGACTACCTTGCCTTTGGTCCTTCCCGTTTCTATTTGCAGATGCGCCTCCCGTACCTCGGTAAAACTATAGACTTTGTAAATATAGGGGCGAATAATTTTTCTTTCCAATAACGCTGCTATGATTTTCATATCATTTCCGCTCGAAAAGACCGACATAAAGAAACAGGCATTCAGTTTTTTCCGTAAAGCTGCGTTTTCATCCTCCGCTTTTAATCCCGAAGGCAGATTTACGACAGTTCCCCCTTCCCGGAGTACCCGGACTGATCTCCGGAAAGTATCATGCCCTATAGTTTCCAGCACAAAATCGATATTACGCAGTTCATCTTCAAAATCTTCCGTCCTGTAATCGATATGCCTGTCGGCGCCTAATCCCAACACGAATTCCCTGTGTTTTCCGGACGACGTTCCCACCACAAAGGCTCCCAGATGCCTGGCAATCTGTACGGCAAAATGTCCCACACCACCTGCCGCTGCATGGATCAGCACCTTATCCCCGCTATTCAGTTTCCCGAAATATGTAAAGGCCTGCCATGCCGTAAGTGCTGCCAGTGTAGTTGCCGCAGCCGCTACATGCGATATATTTTCGGGTTTTAGCGCTACATGGGCGGCAGGAACGGCTACATACTCCGCATAGGCTTTTCCGTGCCCGGTAAAATTTACCATCCCGAATACTTCATCATGAAGTTTGAATAATGTTACATTTTTTCCGGTGTCGACAATAACCCCCGAAATATCCCACCCCAGTATCACAGGATCTTCATGCTTCAGTAATTCAGCCAGTGCTTCCCCGTTCCGCGTCTTTACATCTACAGGATTAATACTAAATGCCCTGACCTTAACGAGAACTTCATTTTCCAAAATGGCCGGAACTGCGATCTCCTCTTCCACCAGGTTTTCCGTTCCGCCAAACTGCTTTAATAAGATTGCTTTCATCAGCTTATTTTTTCTGACAAATTTAAACCGGTAACCCGCGTTTTATACGGTATATTTTTTCCATTATACCGTATTTTTGTACTTATGAAAAAAGAAAATATCGAAACCCCCATAGAGATCATTTACGAAAAAACAGATGAATGCCCGGTGAGAGACAGGGTTTTCAGTTTTTTTCAACTGGTATTTGTCCTATCGGGAAACGGATTTCAAACCTTCAATGGTAACCGAACCTCTTATCGGAAGAACAATATGTTTCTTCTGACCCCGGAGGATATCCATACCTTCGACGTAACGCACACAACCGAATTTCTGTTGATCCGTTTTAACACTTCTTACCTGAAAAATTACCGTTGGAACAACCTGAACCACCTCGAATGCTTGCTTCACAATGCTACGCATATTACCGGAAACATACTGATGGCCGATGCTGATCAACGCATTGTAAAATCTATAATGGACGCCATACTGCAATCTTCGGAAAAGAACGATCTGTTCAATGCGGAACTGAAAAATCATCTCATCAATGCCCTCCTGGTAGTTGTGGCACGGAGTATTTCCTGTTATCAGGCCGAGAGACTGGAACAGAATCCCGACAAGCGGTTTGTCAATATGATCAATTATATCCAGGAACATATTTATTACCCCGACAGATTAAGAACCGGCATCATCAGTAAGAAATTCAATATTTCCGAAAACTATCTGGGCCGTTTTTTCAAATCGCAATGCGGAGAAACCATGCAGGAGTATATTTCAAAATACAAGATCAGGCTGATCAAAAACAAGTTACAGTTCAGTGATTTACGTATGAATGAAATTGCACAGGAATTCAATTTTATCGACAGCAGTCATTTAAATAAGTTCTTTAAAAAGCACTCGGGGGTCAGCCTGTCAGCATATAAAAATTCGATAAGGTAACTGTTATCCGTTTTTCAGAATCCGATATTTTGCTTTAATGTCTCGGGAACTACACCAAAAATCGGTTGCTCTCCATCGGTTACGGCCATACACCATACTGTTTTACGGTATAAATTCCCGGAACGATGGCCATATCCCGGCAGGATATGATATAGCTATTCAACCATTCACATCGATCAGCAACCTCTTCTGTTCCCTTTGATACGTATACACTGTGTAATTACAGAGGTACTTTGCTATCGCCTTGGAGACAAACACTCCAATACACACGGGGATAAAGAGCTGGTAACCACCTTCCGCCATGGCACAGGTCAGAAAAAGCGCCGTTAACGGCGCATGTATAGCAGCACTTAGCATGGCCCCTGCTCCTATCAGCGCAAAATTCAATACAATAAGATCGGTACGGAAAAAATAATTGGAAAGAACGGCTACCAGAATACCAAGAACAGCGCCTGTTACAAGGCTCGGCGCAAATACACCTCCGTCGCCACCGGCTCCGAGTGTCAATGATGCTGCTATAGGCTTTATCATTATAAAACACCATAAGGTAATTACAAAACCCCAGGGATGATGGGTTATCAATCCGGGAACCATAAATTCGTAAATCGCATGATAGCTGTCTCCGTAAATACCAGGAAGAAAGAAAACGGCAATCCCTACCAGTACAGCCCCGACATTAACCCGAATGACGTTATTTCTGATGGATGCAAACCGTTTTTTGATATATATGACACTCTTCGTAAAGTAAACTGCCAACAGACCTGCCAGCCCACTCAGTACTATCATAAAGGGTACGGCAGTCATCTTCCATTGGGCAACCCGGAAATCGAACAGCCTTTCACCGTCCACGAGATGTACGAATCCCCAGGCTATCAGTACGGCTACCCCATAACTCAGACCAATGGTCTTATTGATCTTTCTTGAAATAACCTCTACGGCAAACAGGAACCCCGCAACCGGACTACCGAATAAAGCAGTAATTCCGGCAGCCACACCGGCACCTATCAGTTCTGTTTTATAGCGGTTGGCAATACCTTTCCTCCGGTGTGCAGAAGCACCTATCGCAGCCGTGGCCACTACAGTAGATACCTCTATTCCGGTGGATCCCCCAAATACGACAGTCAAAAATCCGTTGACATAATGAGAAGGGATTTTATACCAGGGGAGTTCATCCTTTCGGTGGTCCAGCGTATGAAAAATTTCAACGATTCCCTTATTCCTTTTTCCTCTGAACAAATACGTCCTTATAAAATAAATCAGGGTAATCCCGACAGAAAGGACTACCAAAAAAAGCCAGGGCCATTCCTTAATATGGGCAAAAAGTGCAGTTTCAAAATACTCGGTAACTCTTTTTAAAGTAAAGCCCAGCAGGGCCGATAAAAAACCGACAATCGCCGCTGCAGATACCAAACCGTAATAACTTTTTCTTATAACATTTTTTTTCATCGGTTTTTCGCTCTAAACATAGTTTCCTCCGGCAAAAGTAGCATAAAACCTCCGGAAACATAATATACGATCCGAAAAACGAACTTTTTACCTGTCGTGTGGCCAGACCGTGTTATGTAGCTGTAATGCCCTGTAGTTTTCGGATGGTCCGAAAGATTACAAACAAAAGAGGTTGTCCGCGGGGAACAACCTCTTTGCTCAAAGGAAATCCAAAAAAAAAGCTAATTCAACATGAGCGTGTGTGTAAGATGGAAAGGACCTCCTTTGATATGGTCATTCTCCGAATGTCTTTTGGTATACCATCCGGTATGTTAAAGGTCGTTTTCTTGTAATCCGAATTGTTTTATCCCTTTGTTCAGCCATTGCAGGTAACGTGCGGCATCCGGCTCATAACCCACCGGAGAAACCAGGTCGTTCGCTTCCGGACTGGTAATGGCATAAAAAGGCTGGGCATTGGCCCGGTACCTCGAAATCTGGAAATCGCTCCACTTTTGCCCTATCGTAATAATTTTCTTTCCGGTATCCGGGGAAACATACCGTTCGTTTTCCGGGAGCTTCCGCTTGTCATCTACATACAGCGAGATCAGGACAAAGTTGTTTTTCAGACGTTGCAGTACAGCCGGATCGGACCATACCCGCTCTTCCATTTTCCTGCAGTTTACACAGGCGTGTCCTGTGAAATCGAGCAGGACCGGTTTGTTCACCTTTCGTGCATAAGCCACGCCTTTATCGTAATCGGTAAACAAGGCGATATCGTGAGGTCCGGCATGTGCCCCTTCCGGAAATACGGCCGGTGTTCCGCCAGCCACCCCTCCTCTGGCATAACCTACACCGTGGGGAGATTCGCTGTATTGCATGGGAGGAGGAAAACCGCTGATCAGCTTTAAGGGAGCACCCCAGAGTCCGGGAACCAGATATATGGTAAACATCAGTACCGTCAGGGCAAGCCCCAGACGAGGAACCGAAATATGAGTCCCAGGCGAATCGTGAGGCAGTTTGATCCACCCGAAAAGATACAGGGTCAACCCCGTAAACACGGCAATCCATATCGCGATAAAAAGCTCTCTTTCCAGCACGTGTAACTGCAATACCAGATCGGCATTAGAGAGGAATTTAAAGGCCAGCGCCAGTTCCAGAAACCCAAGGAAAACTTTTACCGTATTCAGCCATCCGCCCGACCGGGGCAATGAATTCATCCATCCCGGGAACATGGCAAACAGCATAAAAGGTAAAGCGAGAGCCGAAGAAAAACCCAGCATCCCTATTACCGGTGCCACCCCTCCCCTGCCTGCCGCTTCCACCAACAGGGTCCCTACAATAGGACCGGTACAGGAAAAAGAGACGATAGCCAGTGCAAGGGCCATAAAGAGTATCCCTATCATACCGCCGCGGTCGGACTGCCTGTCTACCTTATTTGCCCAGGAGTACGGCAATACGATCTCAAATGCTCCCAGGAAAGAAGCGGCAAATATGATGAGTAATAAAAAAAAGACCAGGTTAAACCATGCATTCGTCGATAGGGCATTCAGGGAGTCAGCCCCGAAAATACCGGTAACCAGTGACCCCAGTATAACATAAATCACTATAATGGAAATACCGTAAAAAACAGCATTTCTGATCCCCGAAGCCCTGTTTTTACTTTGTTTGGTAAAGAAACTTACCGTCATAGGGATCATCGGAAATACACAAGGGGTCAGCAGGGCTGCGAAACCCGAGAGAAAAGCGATAAAGAAAATCGTCAGCATCCCTTTATTTGCGCTTCCCGTATCCACAAAATTTTTGTCATCACCTGCGGACGGGGTCTTTTCTGTAGCTGCTACATCACCGTCCTTCTCCGGCAAAGCCGTATTCTTATCGATAACAAAACGGAATTCCTTACTGTCAAAAATACAGCTCTCGTCATTACAGGCCTGAAATTCAACAGTGGCATGTATCGAAGAAAGATCGTCTTCCAGCACCTCGATTTTCTGGCTGAAACGTGCATTGTTTTCAAAGTACGACAGATCCGTCTCAAAAACCCGGTCATATTCCGTGATCGGTTTGCTCTCGACAGTTGCTCCCGATACTGCATACCCGGTCCCCGCATTCTCAAAGGTAAACACCGTAGGCAGCGCCCCGCTTTCCGGTAAATGCTGGGAGTACAGATGCCAATGGTCATCTATCTTTGCCGTAAACACCAGGTTGTATTCCGTATCCGATAACTTTTCGATATCCGTATCCCACTTCACAGGTTCCATAATCTGTCCGCAGACACTCCGGATACCGGTAAAGAGCAGTACCGAAAACAGTATGGCATACCTGCGGAAACCCCGTATATTTGTTTGGCTTTTATTCATCTGTCTCCTTATTAAAAACCTTCGCCAATGTTTCCTGCAGGGCTTCCTCTCTCAGGTTTTTAGCGATAATGACACCTTCCGGGTCGATGAGAAAATTCTGTGGAATAGAATTTATCCCGTATTTCACAGCAGCTTCGTTATCAAACCCTTTGAGATCGGAAAGGTGCAACCACGGTAGTTTATCTTCCGCTATGGCTTTTTCCCACAATGCCTTTTTACTGTCCAGCGAGACCCCGACTACGGTAAGCCCGCTGTCCTTATACTTCGCGTATGCCTGTAATACATTAGGGTTCTCTTTGCGACAGGGACCACACCAGCTCGCCCAGAAATCAAGAAAAACATAACCGCCTCTGAAATCTGACAGACTGATCATCTCCCCGTCCCGGTCGGGTTGCGAAAAATCGGGTGCAGGTTGTCCGATCCCAGTCCGTTTAAATTTTTCTATAGCTTCCTTTATCTTTTTTCCGAAGAAGGATGTTCTGACATCGCGGGTTAAGGTATCGAACAATATATCCGCCCGGTCAAAATCCGGATAAGTAATATAGCGGTCCTGAATAATCATGGCGGCCGCGACCCTGTCCCTGTATTTCGTAATATAAAGGGATTGCACGGAGTCTGCATACGATGATAATGCCTCCCATTTCGAATCCATGAGATTTTGTTGTTCAGGGGTCAGTTTCACTTTCCCCCCCTGGGAAAGCGAGTCGGAAAACCTGTACACCGGGCCGGCTTTTTTCCTGATTAGAGAAAATACGTTCTCATAAAAATCCTGGTATACCTGGTTCTCCGACGCCCCGCTGATCCGGGCTTTATACAGAGAATCCTTATGGGCACCGATCTCTATATGCTCATTGCTCAGCACAAAGCGTAGCCCGTTATCCTCTTCTTTAAACTTCAACAGATACAGCAAGGGTTCTTCCACCGATCCGCGGAAAACAAAACCCCCTTTTTTGACCTCTGACGAATCTGTTTTTCCCCCGGCCTCCATGGCCTGAAGATAAATATAGCCACTGTCCATGCCTTCTATATTTCCACTGATCTCATAGCCCATATCTTTAACTTCTGTTTTACAGGAACTGCAAAACATGGTACCGCATACCGCAATGGCGGCCATTTTACTGTAAACTCTTCTCATTTTTGTTGTTTTTAGTCATGATGTTTCCTGTTCCGGTGGTAGTAGCCCGCGGAAAACGTAATTTTTCACTTTCTTTTCTATACTTTTCAGGAGTATGTATACCTGATACCTCCGGAACATATATGCTTCGGATAAAACCTGGCCTGAAGCCCTTCAAATAAAATTCGGGTATAAACAGGTTAGATGCTGCGGGTCAGTGCAGTAATTCCTTTAACTTTTCATCGAGGGCCTCCCCCCTCAGGTTTTCGGCAATTATTGTTCCTTTCTCATCAACGAGGAATGTTGCAGGAATGGCCCTTACCTTAAATTCACCACTCATTGTCCCGTCGTCAATAAGGTTCGGCCATTGCATATCTTCCTCCTGCAGTGCTTTGAGCCAGGCCTCCTGTTTTTTATCTATGGAGACACTCAGTATTTCAAACCCCTCAGGTGCAAAATCTTCATACGCTTTTTTGAGGTTCGGGATCTCCTTACGGCACGGGGCACACCAGGATGCCCAGAAGTCTATGAGAATGTATTTTTTACCCGAAAACACGCTTTTGGTCTCTACCGGTTGTCCTTCCCGGTCCTGTAACCGGAAACCCGCCACCTGTTTCCCTATCACCGCTTTCGGAAACAACTCTTCATGTACAAGTTGTCCGTAATAACTGTTTCTGGCCTCATCCGAAAACTGTTCGAAAACCGGCCTTTGGTCCGGGGTCAGGTAAGAATATTGTGTCATCATAAAAAAAGGCCCCCACCAGCTATCCTTATGAGCAGAGATAAGCTGGCTGTTCTTAGCTTTTACCTTATCAAAAAAAGCATTCTCCCTGCTTTCGAATTCCTTCCATTCCGCAGTGGCTTCTATAGAGTCCATCTGTGCTCGGTTTCCTTCATTTCTGGCTTTTCCGTACAATTTGGCAAGTTGCTCCGTCCCTTCGTGATACGCTGCATAATCACGGTCCAGTTCTTTCCGGAACGCCGTCTGTTCCTGGTAATACTCATGAGTTTCCGAACCTGTGATCTTCTGTCCGGAAAAGGAAATTCTCCCGGTTTCCGTGTTTATCGTTTCTGCGGTTGCAGACAGGTTTACCTCCGAATTTTCGAGCATTACAGGGATCATTCCGCGATATTCCCCGAAAACCACATAAAACATCCGGGGTTCTTCGAGCTTTCCGGTAAATGTAAAACTCCCGTTTTCCAGAGTCGTCACAGCCACGGGTTTTTCATCGGAGTGGGTTGCACCGGGAACCAGTTTTACGGTCATGCCATGGTCTACCCCCGAAATTTTACCCTTCAGTTCAAAATTTTCTTTCGATCCGGGAGTTTTGCTGGTACAGGATACGACAAGCAGAAGAAGACATACCCCGTATATAGTGTTCATTATATTATACATATCAAAATTTTTATCTAACCCGTTGTACATTATGAATTAAAATCGTTGTTTACGTCGTGTTGCGCGTAGTCGAAACATCTCCTGCTGTCCGTAAAAATCCTTCGACAGGGCTCAGGATGACGTCTTTCAAACTATAATGCACAACGGGTTTATCTACTTTTTACTTATTCACATTTTGTACGATCGTACCGTTACCGGGATTATCCGTGGCTCCCTGCGGAAAAGGCATGGTCCACAGATGAGAATCCGGGGTCAGGGCATAAGATTCCCCGTTATAGGTTTTCGTAAAACCTACGGTATAAATACCTTCGGCATTTAAACGACGGGCATCACAAAAAGGAATTATGGTCAGAATAAGTTCGTTGCGCTTTGTATTCATGATCGCTTCGATTGCCCCGGCTTCACCGGTTGCTTCCAAATCCTGATATACATCGGGCAAAATCCTTGTTTTACGAACCCGGTTCAACATATCCATAGCGTTCCCGGTCTGTCCTGTTCTGGCCAGACATTCGGCTTTTATAAGATAAACTTCTACGGTGGTTATCCCTCCGTAATTAAAATATCCGGACAAGGTGGAATTGTAAAAAGTTTCGGCCCCTACGGTCCTGACTTTCCACCGGGACAGGAAACGGGCATCGCCGGGCTCAAATCTATCCGCACGATCGGTAAGTATATTGTTCTCCGTAGCGATCCTGCTCAGGGAACCATGCCGGAAATTGTAATTTTCGACATAGTCAAATCCCATAGGCGATGGTGTGGTTACATAAGCATCCGGATCTTCTATTACTGCTTTGTTATCGTTGTAATACGCAGTCCAGTCGTACAGGTCATCATGTTCATCCAGTGCCATATCGGCATAATTCAGCGCTTCACCGTAGTTTGCCATTTGCAGGTAGACCCGTGAGAGCAAAGCATATCCCGTACCCAGGTCCGGATGCAGTACGGTCTGGGAAACCCGGGGAAGGTATGGTATGGCTTCTTCTATATCTCCAACAATAAAATCGTACAGTTCCAGGATACTTACCTGGCTGCTCGGTGCATTGATATCGGCACTGGTAATCAGCGGGACTGAGCGCTTGTCGGCTGCGTTTCCGGCCTCATACGTGTCTGCATAATAGTTGACAAGGTTAAAATAGCTCATGGCCCTTAGGACTTTTGCCTGTGCCCATAACTCCCGTTGCTCAGCCTCGCTGGCCTCCGTACTGCTCAACGCATTTTCGACAATCAGGTTAAAGGTGGAGATTCCGGCATAGCCCGTATAGTAGGTTGCTTCGTCCGAACGGTTCAGCGCTATACGGTCTGCAGATTCATCCCACAGGTAATTTGCCTTATCCAGCGGATAAAAAGACAGCGTCGCTTCTGTAATAAACCTGTCGTTCAACAGGATCTCGGCCTGCCGTATATCTACCCTGTGATTGGTATATTCATCCCGGATCAAAGCCTCGAAATCGGCCAGGGTCTGCGGTATTCTGGATCCCTTCGGGATATCGTCGAGGTAATCATTACAGGAAGAAAACCCGAGAACTACTAACGACAGGTACAAAATGGTGGTATATAGTTTTTTCATCTCTTTATTTTTATCGGTGTTCGACAATCCGTACAATATATGCCATACATTATTCCGTTACTGTTGTAACCGGACCTTTCACACATCGGTTATATTTAAAGGTTTACATGCAGTCCCAGTACAAAATTCGGGGTCCGGTATCCGCCGAGGAGATATTTTACATCCCTGTTTGCTGCAACAGTGAATACATTCTCAACGTTAAAATTGATACGGACGTTCTCAATGCCCAACCGCGGGGCCAATGCCGATGTCTGGTAGGCGAGCGATACGTTACTGAGTCTCAGGTTAGAGGCATTCAGTATATTCACGTCCGCATAAGAATAGATCGATTGCAGGTCATAACTGTATTCCGTATCATATTCGTAAACCACACGGGGTACGTCGGTGTGGGCTTCATCTCCGGGGTTTATCCAGCGATCGCGGATACGTTTGTTTCCGGGTCTTATATTGGCAATATATCCTCCCGAAGCTCCGGAGTAGCTGTTGCCAAACATCGGAAGAAACGTATTCCTGATCTTGTGTCCCAATTCATAGATAAAAAGCGCGGACAGTGAAAAGTTCTTATACGATACCGAAGTGTTAAACGATCCGCTCTGAACGGGTACGGTAGTTCCGAAATCTTCGATAGCCTCCAGGTCGGCCGGGTTGCTGGAAACTGCCTGGCCATCCGCATCATAAACCTGTGGTAAGCCCGTACTGCTCAGTCCGGCCCAACTATATCCGTATATGGAATTGAAATTCTTCCCTACCCTCGGATAGGCTGAAGGATAATCGAGCTGGAGGTAATAAACCGGCGCCTCCACATTGACGTAGTTGACCTTGTTTTTATTGTAGGCATACAAAATCCCGGCATTCCATGAAAAGTCCTCTGTACTCAGAATGCTTCCGCTCAGACTGATCTCTATCCCCTTGTTGGTCATTTCACCATTGTTTAGCGTGTAGGTAGAATATCCCCATCCTTCGGTGGGAACCCCCATACTGTTGGCAAGCAGGTCTTCCCCTTTTTTATTGTACACATCGATAGTACCATTCAACCGGTTGTTAAAAAGAGCAAAATCGATACCCAGGTTAGCCGTTGTGGTCTTTTCCCAGGACAATTGTGGGTTTGGTCTGGAATTTATACTTCCCTGCACTCCACCGACGTTGTTGTTGGAGTTGTAATATGCCGTAAGGTAAGGCGCCGAATTCTTGGCTACATTTCCACCTATACCGTAAGAGAAACGGAGTTTGAGCATATCCACCCGGGAATAGCTGAAAAAAGATTCGTTATGAATATTCCAGCCCGCACCGGCAGACCATGTAGGCCTGTTCTGGTACTTGTTATCCGTTCCCCAAAGGTTAGACCGGTCCCAGCGCAGGCTCCCGGTTATATTGTACTTTCCGTCATACGTATATCCCGCATTGCCATATACCGAAAAATAGCGGTTGAGCAGTTCCCGTTCTACCGAAAAGTCGTTCTGGCTCATATAGCCCCCGAATACGGAGCCATAAGCCTGTAACAGATCTGCCTGGTTAACCGGGGTGTATGTCAGCGTTTGCGAATCGTAACCATAACGGGTGTAATCACTGTATTCCAGTTTGGAGTGCCGCAATTCTGTTCCGGCGATCACACTGACCTGATGAATGTCTTCAAAAAATTTGTCGAAATTGATTTGCTGGCGAAAGTTATAGGCATTTGTGTACTGATCGCCCCGGAAAGAAATATCCCCGTATGGCAGGTTAAAGACCGCATTGTTTGCAGAAGAAAGTGTAACCAGGCCATTTACCCGTTGTCGTACGGCATACGAGTTCTTGTCCTTTAGCTGACTGATGCGCTCCACCCCGTATTCGTACTGGAACATCGCATTATACGAAAAAGCATCACTCAGTTTTACGTTGAATTTCGCATACGTCCTGCTCAAAAAGTTTTTGTGCTTTTTAAGGTTTCTGCCCAGTTCGTCCATGGGTACAATATCCATACTGTACAGGTTATAAGTGTCTATAGACTGGAGAGTGGATCTATTATACCTCGAAGCTGCTGTAGACACAAAGGGAGAATCGTCTGCATTGACGAGCCTGTTGTAAGGCTGATAGACGAACCCCGGGTTCAACGGATCGAAAGTTTGCAGGTCTTCATTATTAAAATGAATATAAGCCCCGAGGTCCATATCGAGCCAGTCCGTGATCTTTGTGGAGTTCTTCAGGTTAATTCCGAGGGAATTCTCTTCGGAGTAACGATCTTCAAAAGTATTGTTCTTATAAGTCACGGAAGCATTAAAACTGTTTTTCTGACTGGCCTTGCCAAAGCTTACATTGTATTGTTGATAATACTGATCTCTCTTGGCGTGGCGGGCTATATCATCGTAATAGCGATATCCTGCCGTACCGAGTTGATCCAGTGTACCGTTGAGCTCACTTTCCGTGATATTACCGGCGTAATAGTGCAACAGGGCCTGCATTCCCTGACTGCCATATACGGCATTTTCCAGCAAAGAAGAAGCGTATGAAGCCGAAGTGCCGTCCGTACCACCGAGGTTGGGGTTACCAAGAGCCCATTCCCGCTCAAGTGCTATAATATCGGCCGAATTGGTCAGGTTTCCGGTATAGAATCGGTATGGGGAAACCGTAAGATTACTCGAAAATGAAATATTCGTCTCTCCTGCCTTAGCTTTTTTAGTGGTGATCACAACCACACCATTGGCCGCACGGGCACCGTATATCGAGGCAGCAGCTGCGTCTTTAAGGACCGTAATGCTTTCTATATCTTCTATATTCAGATCCGGAAGGTTTTCTTCCAGTCCGTAATTTTCGTTATACCTGGTCTTCTCTACCGGAAATCCGTCTATAACATACAACGGGGTGGTCAATCCGTTCATAGAGGTAACTCCCCGGATCACACCATCCTGGTAACCGACAATACGTCCCGCCAGTACGGCATCCAGACTGTTCAGCCGCTGCGATTTAAAATCCTCGCTCTTGAGCTTGGTAAAAGCTCCCGTGGTGCGTTCGCTCGATATGGTCTGGTACCCCGTAACGGTTACTTCGCCCAGTTCGTTAGTCTGCTCGATCAGTCTTATATTGATTTCCTGTTCTGCTTCTACCTGGATTTCCCTGCTCAGAAACCCGATATAGCTAAAGACCAGCACATCGTCTTCCTCTGCCGCAATGCTGAATTTTCCATCTTCATCGGTGGTCGTCCCCTGTTGTGTACCTTTGATCAGTACCGTTACACCGAGCAAAGGCATCCCGTTTTTATCCCGGACCGTTCCGGTAATCAGCTTTTTTTGCAACTTCCCGTTATCATCAGTCTTTTCCACGGGAGACAGCGTATTCAAAACGATCTGGTGATCGACCACTTTATACGAAATATCGGTATCTCCGAATACTTTTTTCAACACTCCCGACAACGGTTCTTTCGAAGCGTAAACATTGATAATCCTCGATACGTTGACATCCCTGTGATTGTAAAGAAAACGATAGGAAGTCATGGATTCTACAGTCCGGAAAAATTCTTCCACGGTCACGTGCTCAAGGTCAACCGAAACCCTGATATTCTGCGAATAAGAACTTGCTTCGATACGGAACAGGGAAATGAAAAGAAGGAGTAGTGTCAGTCTCATTTTCAGATCAAATTTCAGGGCATGACCATTCAGCCCCACGCGATTAATGAGTTTTTTCATACTTTTGTTTTGAATTAGCTGGTTTATGTAAATAAATCGGTGAACATAAATCGGGAAATGCGGCTACATTTTCCGATTTTTTTGTTCGTAAAATAACAGGTTCGTTCAGGTTTTCATATACAGGATTATTTAATGATTATCGTATTTCCATCTACGGTATATTCGAAAGGATAACTCTGCCGGAACGATTCCAGGATCTTCCGTATAGGTTCTTCGTGGAATTTAGCTGTAAACACTTCTTTTCCCAGTCTGTCATTATGGTTTTCTATGTGCATATCAAACTTCCGTTCCAGGCTATGCACGATAGTAGAAAAATCTGTCTTTTCGAAAATCAACGCGCCGCCTGTCCATGCCGTAAAAAGATCGGTATCGACAGTTCTGGTCCCTATGTGCTTTCCGGACTTGTGAAACTCGGTAAGGGTTCCCGGATGCATCAGCTCCGCATGCTTTTCATCATAGGTTTCCGAAGTATTGTACAATGCAACTTTTCCTTCAACCAGAACCGTATGAACTACCGTTCCGGATTCGTAATTATTCACATTAAAACGGGTTCCGAGTACCCGTACCCCCACATCGTCCGCATGCACTATAAACGGGCGGGAAGTATCCCTGGACACTTCAAAGAAAGCCTCCCCACGCAAATAGACATCGCGGGTCGAGGTGGCTGCTATATGACGGGGGAACCTGAGCCATGTTCCCGAATTCAGGGTAATACGGGTATCGTCACTCAATACCAGCACCGCCGTTTTACCATTAGGTACTTCTATTTCGCTGTGCCCAGCCCCCCGGACTTCTCCCGTGGTGATATACCGTATCGTATCTCCTGCCTGGTCTATCTGCAGCCCTTCAAGAGTACCGATCGTACCGTGTGTGTCTCTTCCGAGTGATTTGACCAGGGTATCGGACACATGTAGGGTAATCCCTGTGGTTTTTCCCGTTTTTTGTATGTCCGCCTGCGAAGATCTGTTAAACATAACAACACCGATTCCAAGCAGTACAATGAGTATTGCCGCGTATTTGATAAATGCAGGGATGGTAAAGACTTTCGGCTGATGTTTTCGCTCTTTCAGGATGTCATGTACCAGTTTATCCTTTTTTTCCGCTGTAGAACCCTCATAGCCCCATTTTGCAATACGCCGGTTTAGACGTGAATACGAGCGGAATATCCGGACATTCGAAGATTCTTTCAACAGTTCATCCAGTTCAGAGTGTTCCGTTTCCGTTATTTCTCCGGAAAAATACCTTTGCAGCAAATATTGAAACCTGTCTTTTTTCATCATTGAAATAGGGGCTTTATAACTACAAGACACCAAGGTTTTGAAAAACCCCTATGCCCAATTCACATTTTTTTTTCATTTTTGTTAAAACAAAAATATTTTTTCCCGAAATAATGATTTGCGCGACGATTAATGAATTTTTCTCTGAAAAACAATAGTGAATTGGCAAATGCCCTGGAGAAGGGAAATAAGGAGGCCTTTAAATTTATCTTCGAAGCGCTTTATGACGATATGGTATGCTATATTTTAAGTTTATGCAACGACAGAGATAAGGCCGAAGATATCGTACAGGAAACCTTCGTAAAATTATGGGAGCAACACCGGTCCCTGACCATAAACACTTCCGTAAAAAATTATCTTCTCCGGACCTGTCATAACAGGTTGATCAACAGTCTCAGGGGAAACAAAAAGACGATCTCACTTTCCGATATGCTTTACCTGGAAGATTTTCTCGAAGAAGACAATACCGTCAACGACAGTTCGAAAGATCCGGAATTATTCTTTAAGGCCATAGAAACGCTCCCGCCCAAATGCAGGGAAATCTTCGTCCGTCATAAACTGGACGGACAAAAATACAAAGCCATAGCGGACGACCTGAATATTTCCGTAAAAACCGTAGAAAACCAGATGACCAAGGCCTACCGGAAACTCAGGGATATTCTTTACCCTGGCGATGACCAAAAACAGGAATAACCTTGATATTTGCAAAAATACGTTCTCATCCGGTTACCCCGATAACTTTTACCGACCTCTACTATAAAACAAAAACCGCCTGTCCCTTTTCGGAAACACGGCGGTTTTCTCCTAACTAACTTCCGGTACTATTTTATGACGCTCTAATACCCCGGTTTTTGTTTTAAGTTTTTGTTGACCCTGAGACTGGTTTCGTGGAAAGGCCAGAGGTAATTAAAAGGTTTGAACGACCGGTCCTCTATTTTAATTGATGTTTTCTTGCCATTGACAATCCGGGTGTGCCCCAGGGCAGGACCGTTGAGTACATCTTCGGCCATCCGCCACCGGATGATATCATTGTAGCGCTGTCCTTCCCCGGCAAATTCAATCCGCCTTTCGTTGCGTATCAGGTCAATCCACTGCTGCTGACTGTACGAGGCATAGGACGGCAGGGTCACATCGGCTACCTCCATATCCAGTCCTGCCCTTTCCCGGACCTTGTTGATACACTCCCTGGCCAGATCATCGATAGTGTTGGTCATGATCCGGGCTTCCGCATAGGTCAGCAGCACCTCTGCATAGCGCAAAAGTCCGTATTCCATATTCCCATCCCGGAACGCATCGGCTTCCGACACGAACTTCCGGAACCAGTAGCCCGATTTACTGGCCCGCTGGTTTTCGTAAAACATGGGGTTGTTGGGATTGTAAATATCAATGGCTTCGCCGTAAAACTCATCGCCCGGCCCCATGATACTGGCTTTATACCGCGGGTCGCGGTTAAGCCCGGGGTTCAGTTCGTATTCTTCTTTGGTATGTATCGGGCAGTCTTCGATGGGACGTCCCTGCAGGGTCCAGTACGAATCTACGAGCGATTTCAGGGGGACACAATACGACTGCCCGTTACCTGTGCGGAAATGCGGGCCGAGGTCGCGGAAAGAATAGGTGGTACTTCCGCTGTGGCTCTCTTCGTCCAGGTGCAGGATAAACTCGTTATTATCCGAATCCGCCTCGTACTGAAAAAGATCTCCGTATACCGGGTGCAGGGTATACCCCGTATTGTCCATGATATCCCTGGCCAGGGTTGCCGCAAGTTCGTAACGTTCGTCATACAAGGCATAACGCATGATCAGTGCCTTGAACGAATACTGGTTGAACATGTATTTGTTCGTCGTATATTCCTCTTCCGGAAGTTGCTCTGCTATATCCAGGGCCATCGGAAACAACGTATCCAGGATCTCCTTTTTGGGTGTTGCAGGTAAGGTAGCATCTTCGAGCTCCGCGGGTTCCAGCAAAAAAGGAACGTCACCCCAGTGAAAGGTAAGCCGGAAATAATGCCAGATCCGTAATCCTTTCAGGATATTTTCATAGCGCGTACGGATCGATTCGTCTTCTACATAGGGCACATCAATATTGGCGATATAGGTATTCAACCGGCCGATATGTTTCATATATATGGTGTAGTAATATTCGAATGCCCTGGTATTACTGTTGATATTTCCGTTGCCGATACGGAGGTGATGATCATCCTCACTACGGGCATACGCATTGTCTGAGCGGCCGTCCATCATATAAAACAGAAGTTTGCGATCCCCGTGATTGGTAAAGACATCATAAAAACTACTGTAAGCCACCCTTCTCAGGTCGTCTTCGTCGATAAAAAACTCCTGGAAAGTCGTTGCCGTAGGATCGGTCTTGTCGAGGAATGACTCACATCCCGACAGCAGGACGGTTATAAAAATGCTGATTATGGCTATTTTTTTCATTGTGCTAAACTAAAGTGGTTATAATATGGTAAATCGGAGTCCTATACTGTAAGTGGCCATCCTGGGATATCCGCCGTTGCCACCGTCCCTTTCCGGGTCCAGCCCTTCCCAGCGGGTAAAGGTAAAGGCGTCCTGCGCATTGAGATACAATCGGAAATTATTGATATTTTTTCCGATTTTAGGGATGGTATACCCCACCTGCAGGGTCTTTATCCGAAAATAAGCTGCATTGCTGAGCCATACGTCACTGAGCACGGCATTGGGGCTCGATCCGGTCCAGACGCGGGGAAACCTGCTGTCCGGATGATCAGGTGTCCACCGGTTGTTCATATAATACGTTCTGGGCGTTCCCAGGTTATTGTCCCGGTTATCCATCAGCACCGGGTAGCCCTCCAGTCCGTTCAGCCTGCCCAGCCGCCGGCCTACCCCCTGCCCGAGCATGCTCAGATCCCACCTGCGGTACCGCAGGTCTAAGGTTACGGAATAGTTCAGATGCGGAAACGGATCGCCCAGGTCCACCTTGTCCAGATCGTTGATGATCCCATCCCCGTTCTGGTCGATATACCGGATATCCCCGGGTATGGTATTGGGCAGTTTGGCTTCGGTGGCATCGACGTCTTCGCGGGTCTGGAAATAGCCATTGCTTTCATAACCGTAATAATTGTCAATAGCAATTCCGCGATACCATATTTTATCGGGATCGTCTTTAAAGATCAGGCTATCCGATTTGGAATACCCCGCCTTCAGTACCTTGTTTTTATTGTCAAAAAGCATTCCGCCTATACTATAGGAAAAATCTCCGGACCGGTCGCTCCATCGTGCGGAGACTTCCCAGCCCTTATTTTCCACTTCTCCTATGTTTACTGCGGCTTCGAGGCGATCGGAGCCGGTCAGGGGTGGTACGGTGACCCTGGAATAGATCAGGTCATAGGAATGTTTGCTGTACAGTTCTGCCGTAAGGTTCAACCTGTTGTTGAGTACGGTAAGATCGAGCCCGATATTTCCCTGCTTTTGCTTCTCCCAGGTAAAATTCGGATTCGGCACCCTCAGGGTCCATCCCCATTCGTTGACCACTTCCTGCCACAGGTAAGGATCTACATTTTCATTTCCTATAAGGCCATAGGACAACCGGAATTTCAGGTTGTTGATCACTCCTTTGTCCTTTAAACCCGACAGGAATTTTTCGTGATGCACATTCCAGGCCAGTGCAGCCGACGGGAAAAAGCCCCATCGGTGCCCGGGGGCGAATTTGCTGCTTCCATCGGTTCGTCCGGTCATTTCGAGGATATACCGATTGTCAAAAGAATAATTCAGTTTTCCGAAAAAAGACGCTTTACTCACTTCCCGGTAGTCGGTATAGTTGTAGGTCATGATCTCCGAACCGGCTATAAAATACATCTTGTCTCTCTGCTGCCGGAACTTCTTTTCGTAGTTGAGGTTTGCACGAGCTGTGATCTGGCTGACACTTACGCCCTGCTCCGCATTGACGCTGTTGGCCCAGGTCGCCGCCGGTTTTCCGTCCCCGTCAAAAAACTTAAAGGTGGAACGCTTTTCCTTCCAGGCCGATTTATTGATCATATACGATACATTTCCGTTGAGCGAAAGACTCTCATTGATATAGTAAGTAGGTCGGAGATTGATCGTACTTCTGTCGTACATATTGTTTCGCATTCCACCGTGATTGATAGCTGCCACGGGGTTGAGGTTATTGTACAGGACATAATGTTCGGGCAGGTCCGAATCGTAAAAGATATCCTGGGTCGGGTTCATTTTCCAGGCATCCCGGTACAACCCGTGTCCGTCGTTATTAACCATCAAACGGTCTACCTGCAGACGGTGGGCATAAAAATCGGCCATCAATACAAACTTGTCAGCTATATTGATATTGGTATTGAAACGGGCACTGAATTTTTCGCTGCCCTCACTGTTGTTCAGTCCCTTATCGGTAATATATCCCAGCATCAGGTTGAAGGTTCCCACCCCGCCACCACCGGATATACTTGCAGAGGTGTTGTGCGACAACGGACGGCGTTCCATGACCTCATCGAGCCAGTCCCTATCGGTGTATTCACCCCGGTCGGCAAGCCCGATCTGTTCTTCGGTAAAAAGCGGGGACTGTCCCTGCATGGTCCTGGCTTCGTTATTCAGCCGCATATAATCTGCCGAACCCACAAACTCCGGAAGGTCTATGGGGTCGCTTATGGCCGTCCAGGAATGGATATCTACTTTAAACTGGTCGGTCACGCCGCGTTTCGTCTCTATGATAATAACCCCGTTGGCTCCGCGCGAACCGTAGAGCGAAGCCGAAGCAGCATCCTTGAGTACACTGATGCTCTTCACCTGGTTCGGGTCTATGTCCGTAAGGGACTGCTCCATACCGTCCACGATCACCAGGGGACTTCCGTTTTGCAGGGTACTGATCCCGCGGATAGCAATATTCCCCGGTACGGAACCCGGTAAATTACTGGATTGCTGCATGGTAACCCCCGGAAGCGTTCCGCTGAATGCCTCTTCCAGTTTAAAAATAGGCCGGTAAACCGCCCGGTCCATATTCATCTCCGATACCGACGAGGCCACGTGCTCCTTCTTGATGGTGTTATAACCGGTAACCACCACCTCATCGAGCCTGGTATTCTCTTCGGTCAGGACCACGTCGATCTCATCCCTCCCATTCATCGCGACTTCTTTGCTCTCAAATCCCACCATACTGAAAATAAGGGTCGATGCTTCCCGCACGGAAAGCTGGTAATACCCGTTTTCATCGGTATTGGTACCGATATTGGCCCCTTTGACCAATACGGTGACCCCGAATAACGGCATTCCTTTTTCATCGCTCACTGTACCGCGAACCATATCCTGGAGATACCTTATGCTCAGACGAGTTTTTCTCTTTCTCCTCACAGTCAGTACGATCTGTTCGTTCACCACTTTATAGTCTGTTCCGCTATGGTCAAAAATTTCCTTCAATACTGTCCCGAGCTGTTTTCCGTCCGACCGGACCGTTACACGCCGTCCGGTATCGATATCTTCGAGGTTGTAGAAAAATTTATACGCAGTCTGGGCTTCTATGGCTTCAAAAACGCTTTCCAGCGGTTCGTTTTCCAGGTGAAGCTTCACTTTGGTCCTTTGCCCGTAAGAAGTAAATGCCTGGAGCTGAAAAAAGGAAAAAATAACAAACAGGGTGGCAATTTTCATTTTCAGGTCAAATTTTAGAGGGTAATAAAAGATACGGCGTATCCCTAAAAGATTTTTCATATTTTTATATTTTGGTGTGGTACATAACTTACTATCACTAAAAGTCCGGATCGGGAAATGTGGCGGCATTTCCCGTTCTTTTTGAAGGCTGTAGCGATATGAATAAATAATCCGGTAAAAACAGAAGGTGTGGTCGTACCCTATATCAGATCGGAGGTTTGGGAAGATATGTTTTCATAAAGATTTGGTTTGTTAATATATGGTTTTATAATTGGCGCAGCGCTACTTCCGCGATGCGCTATGGCGTCATTTCCGGTTTTTCAATGATTATGGTATTATTACGGATCTCATAGCTGAACAACCTGCTTTCGGTAAAGGTCTGTAAAATCTCCTCCACGGTCTCGCTGCCGAAAGTGCCCTTAAACCGTTCCCCGTTCAATGCCGGGTAATGATTCTCTATCTTCACATCGTACCGTCGTTCCAGTAATTTCAATACACCGGCAAAGGTTTGGCCTTCAAAGACCATCTTTCCCTGCGTCCAGGCGGTATAAGCAGTGACATCAACCTTACGGACGGCAAATTCTCCGTCATGCTTGCCGAAAGCCCCCAGTTCTCCGGGTGACAGATGCACCGGAGATACATACCCGGTTACGGTTTCACCCGTATAAAGAGTGACGCCCCCGCGACAAAGGACTACTGCGGTACGCTCCTCATCTTTATAGGCCGTTACGTTAAATTCCGTTCCCGTTACTTTCACCGTAATATTCCCGGTATGTACACGGAACGGGACATCGGAGTTCTCCGAAACACCGAAAAAAGCTTCACCCTCAAGAAAAACATCCCTTGAAGCGGCGCTGAAACGCAGCGGGAAACGCAGAGAGGACCCTGCATTCAGGTTTACGGTTGTTCCATCTGTAAGTTTCAGGACAAAAGTTTTTCCGTAAGGCACATGCAGCGTATTAAAACCGGTATCTGCCGCATCGGTACCCGCTTCGTAAACCAGGGTATCTCCGGCCTGTACAATACCGGTAAGTTTTTCCCCGGTACGTATCTGCTGGTTTTGCCCGGGGACTATGGTGGTGCTGTTCCCGTTATCCAGTTCGAGGACGATCTCCCTGTCACCGGTAATCAGCAGCTGGTTCTCTTCCCTTCCGGCGGTGTACCAAAGATATCCGCAGCTAAGAAGTATCAACAGCACAGCAGCATATTTCAGTAAAGGGCGTAACCGATGTATCCCATGGTGCTCCCGGTGATGTATACGGTTTTGCAGCAGGCCATAAGCTCCCGCCGCATCGAACCGGTGCAGCGATTCGAGAATAAGGTGTTTCAATTGGACCTCCTTTTTCAGAAATACTCTCCCACCCGGACTTTCCATCCATTCCAGGAGCTGTGCTTCTTCTGAAGGTGTAAGTTCGTTATTCAGAAATTTTGTAACCAGATGGTCAGGGCGTTCTTTCATTACGAGGCTTTATTCGGAGGTATAAACGCTTTATCTTCGCAGGGGAATCCGTTTTTTACCTGTCCTTTTATCGTATTACGGGAATTTGATCAAAATCCCCCACGCTATTTTTACTTTTTTTTGGAAAAGTTTTGTTCTATTCCTAATTTACTGCCTTTAAAAATAAAAAAACACTAAATAATCATGGAGTATTTTTCCGGGAATGAAACCGCTTGCATTTCAGAAATACGGTCGGGGAACGAAACGGCCTACCGCTCCGTGTACCTCTATTTTTATGAACGATTGTGTGTTTATGTCCTCAATTTTACGGGCGACCGGGAAATTGCGGAAGATATCGTGCAGGAGGTTTTCCTGAAATTGTGGAACAACCGTAAAAAACTCCGTCCGGACGGATCGTTGGGCGGATACCTGTACCGGCTTACGTATAACGAATATGTCAATATATACCGTCAGAACCTCAAACAGCACAGGGAACTCGAGCTCCTGCGGCTCAAAAGCCTTTACGAACTACTGCATGAAGAAGACGAAGCATTTCAGGAAAAAGTAAAACAGGTCACGAAGATCATAGAAGGGCTTCCCCCGCGTTGCAGGGAAATATTCATTCTGAACAAACAACAGGGACTTCGCCACAAGGAAATCGCCGCACAACTCGATATTTCGGTAAAAACCGTAGAAAACCAGGTGGCAAAAGCCATGTCGCTATTACGAAAAAAAATTGCCGACGAAACGGCTGTTCTGCTCGTTCTGCTGGGTTATAACGGCACGGTGGGCCGAGCCGGCTTTGGTACGCTCCGCGCGGAGCCGGAGCACTCAGCCGCCTCCGTTTGTCTAAAAAACGGGAGGTAAAGCTGTACATCACTCCTTAACCTAATACCCCATTAACCAAATAACTATCCACCTACGAACTCATCAACTACTCCCCGGATAACTCAACGACCTTCCCGTGCCCTCCTCCGGTCAACGAATGGTTTCCAGGTATAATTGCCGGACATCATCGGAAGAGATATCGTCTGCCCGGAGTACATGAACGAGATTTCCTTTACGCATGATACCGATATGGGACGCCATGTTAACGGCATTAAAAATATCATGGGTCGCCATGAAGACCGAAGTATTGTTCCCTGCCAGTGTCTTTACGGTTTCGGTAAAATCGTGAGTCGCTCCCGGGTCCAGTCCGCTGGTGGGTTCATCCATCAATACGGCCGAAGCATTTTTCGCAATAGCTATGGCTATACCTACTTTCTGGCGCATTCCTTTACTGTGATTGCCTACCCTTTTATCGAAAGCATCCTCCCGCAACCCCGCCCGTAACAGGTAGGCTTCGAGAGCTTCCCTGTCATAATCGAATCCTGCTATACGGCTGAAAAAATCCAGGTTCTCCAGGCTGGTCAGATTGGGATACAGCATTACGACCTCAGGGATATAGGCCAGGTGCTTTACGGTCTCCGGCTGCCCGGGAACTACCGGAATGCCATTGACCCTCGCTTCACCGGAAGTGGCCTGTAAAAAACCGAGAAAAAGGTTTATGGTCGTGGTTTTCCCGGCGCCATTTTGCCCGAGGAGGCAAAAGACCTCTCCCGGTTTTACAGTAAGATTCAGACTGTTCAGTGCTACCTGGTTTCCGTATTTTTTGGTAAGATCTATGGCCTGTAACATCGTTTCCATGGGTTTTAAGGGCAGCAGGAGCGCTTTTTTAAAATCGGATTCCCGCAGCCAGTTGCAGATTAAAAGGTTCGCCGTCTATATAAAAATATTCGGGGTTCCCTGTCATATAGTTATTAAAGATATCTCCCGAAGCCATATAGCGTTTCCCGGTAATATTATCTGCCAACAGGCGAACAAAATACCTGCCTGTGGCATAATTGATGCCCGCATCGACTTTCGTGAAATCCGGAATATACCGGTGCGTGGTAGACGTGCTTCGCTTTACCTGTGTCACCTGTCCCAGACTGAAGCCTATTCTTGCCTTGTGTTTCAATGGTATGGTATATTGCAGCCAGGTATTGAAAATCTGTTGTGGTGCCTGAGGTAATTCTTTCCCGATCTGCTCCGGGTCCTGATCTTCGGTAATCCGTGCATGTACATAGGTATAATTGGCAGACACCGAGAGCCTGTCGGTGATACTCCCAAGCACATCTACCTCGACACCGCTGCTGGTTACCTCTCCGATCTCCTTTACAAATCCCGGCAATTCGAGATTAGAAACCAGAACATTGGTTTTTACCGTATAAAATCCATTCAGAGAAGTACTCAATCTCGAACCAAACCAGTTTTTCTTTATCCCCAGTTCCAGGTCGTTCCCTTTTTGAGGATCTACCGCCCTGGATGCCGTTACTTCGTTGGTCTCCGGGTTCGTCTGTATGGCTACCATGCCACTTTGCGGAACAAAAGACTGGTCGTACAGGAAAAATACGGATGTCGAAGGGTCCGCACTAAAGGTGAGTCCGGCTCTTGGGGTCAATGCTTTCTGGTCGAACTCGGTCCACTCCCCGGGGCCCGCTGCCGTAACATTTCTCCTTTTATTGGTATACCAGGTATACCTGGCGCCCAGCGACAACAACCAACGTTTATGCAGGCGGATATTATCATACGCATAAACCGATCGCAGATAGGTATTGTTCTCTATTCGTATAAGCCGTGACGTTTCCCGCACCGAGTCTTTATTCACACGGTTCCGATAGGTATATTTACTGTATGGAAAATCGTAAACTCCCCGGTGCAGGGCAAGGGAATCTTTACTATTTGTAAAATCCGTACCCAGCACGATCTCATGGGCTACATGTCCCGTACGGAAGCTTCCGTTTGCAAACAACTGGCTGTTCCAGGTGGTTCCGCTTCCCATGGTAAGGCTCGACTTTCTCTCCGTATTACCGGCTTCGTCAAAGCTCACAATACTCCCGTTTGTTGTCATGTACCAGGTTTCGTAAGGTGCGGCCAGGTACGAACTCTGTGAAGTGATATCCCAGTGGTCGTCAAATTTGTGATGAAAGACAAGACGCACCGTTTCATTCTTTGCATAACTGTCCGGCAAGCCGGGGGCAGCGCTGTAATTCCTGGATACGGGGCCTTTGAGTTTTTCGGATTCGCTCCGGACTTTAGCCAGGTATGCTCCGTTCTTTATATTTCCCCTGATAAAGTTGTATTCGGCAAGAACAAAGGTACGAGGACTAAAATTGTACTGCAGCACAGGGGCTATGATCACTTTATCGGTACGCATAAAATCCAGGTAAGAATCCTTGTGCTGGTAGGCTGCATTAAAACGATAGGAAAATCCCGTATCCTTTACGGCGCTACCGATATCGATGGCAGCCCGGTAAAAGTTAAAGCTTCCACCCATGACAGTAGCACTACGGATCTTTTTATCCGGGGTTTTGGTTACGATATTCACCGATCCCCCCGGCTCCCCGGTCGCGTTCAGGAAACCGGCAGGCCCCTTAACGATTTCCACGCTTTCCATGACAGCTTCATCGTCTATAGAGGCCCCGTAACTGAAACGCCTGGACATTCCGTTTAGTGTTGTATAACCGGTAAATCCCCTGATCTGCAGTGCCGAAGACTGGTCAAAAGGCGTACTGTTATAGCTGAAATACACCCCGCTGCTATTTCGCGCTGCGTCTTTCAGTTCCAATGCCCCCTGTTGTTGCAGGAGTTCCGACGAAATACGGACTATATTCTGAGGGATCAGGATAAGGGGCTGCCGGAGCTTAAGCCCGGGCGAAACCGAATCCCGTTTTGTACGCAGGATTTTCGTCCCCACCACATCAACCTCGTCGAGATAGTTTATTTCGGTTTGCGTAGTATCCGTTACCCGCCGGCCGGTTTCCTCCTGCGCGACAGCCATACGCGGAAGGAGGAACAGGAACAACACTAAGCTACAGTATATCTTTTTCATGTTTTAAGGTATTAATGCACAATCTGGCTTTATAAAGTTTTACGTTTTGACAGAAAGAAAAGTATCAGGGTCCAAAGGAACACAGGCCATACCGACCGGAATACCCTGTTTGCCCTGCCGGGTATCTCATGGAATGTAAACAGGGGCAACTCTGCAATATCCGCCGGTTTCAACTTCCGGTTGTGAAGCATAAAACGGTTCATGTGCGAAACCCATTCGTCCCGGTAATCCGAAACCTGCTCCCGATACGCAGCAAAATCATCCGGACCGGTCCTGGCTACCGTATTCAGCGAGGTTTGCATCTGTAGTACAGGACTAACCCAACCCAGTCTGTCAAGCATATCATAATGCCTATCAGCTCGGTGGTTGTAATCCTCCGCATGCTTTCGGATCCTGCGATCCAACAGGTCGTAGTACGCTACAAACCGCCTGTTTCCGTACTGTGCCGTATCCGAAGGGCTCCGTAATGACACATATTGCGGATTGTTCTCGTAATAGATATCCAGCAATTCTCCCACAGGAATCTCCCAGGTTTGTTCTACTTCTTCCCTTTGATCGGATATCAACGCTGTATGCGACGGCACCGGATATATCACTTCAACAGTCTCATAGGCTATAGCAGGGAATAAAAAAGTTAAGGAAAACCAGATTCCCACCAGACGGATCAGAGTAACATGAGATGACTTACCACCCAGGATTACCAGCCACACCAGCATACCCCAGAACACCAGGTAGAGTGTAATCCCTCCCAGCCAGTACAACCCGTCGGCAAAGGACATCCCGGCTATACGGTGTATCCCGAAGCCTGCAATACTCAACGCCCAGGCTATTATACAGACACAACCAACACGGAACAGGAGTTTAAAAGCCAGAACGGGTTTCAGCGCAGCGCCCTGTACTGCAAGCAGTTTTTCGGTCTGCTGCTCCGCTTCACCGGAATATACATCGTACCCCCATACAACAAGCAGTAGCGGGAACAGGTAGATGAAGACAAACGAGAAATCAAGGTTCCCTGCGGCAAGCTGCTCCGGATTAATAATTTCTGTACGGGACGAGGTCAGATCGTTCCGCTTACTGGTTATAATATCAAAATAAGGAAGGAGATCTCTTTGCCCTATGGCCAGTGCCGATAGCCTCGAAGGCGGAAATACGGTATATGGCGGATTACGGTACTCGACAACCTGAGGAATACCGGCCTGTACAGCCATTAACTTTCCTTCCTTTGTTGTGGTATCGGCCTGAAAACGATTCAACAGTGCCGACCGGTGTTCCAGAAAATGCTGTTCAATGCTGTCTATACCCTGTAACTGTCTCTTGGTAAATGCACTGCCATTATACAGACTGTAGCTGCCCATAAGTACAAAACATACCATGGCAATAACGGGGACCAGCCTTCGGGTAAGCTGCTGCCATTCGAAACGAAAAATAATAAGGGAGAGTCGTCTCATAACACAGGTGATTTTCGGGTCGCTACAAACAGAAAAGCTATACCACAAACTATCCATACCAGCATACTGCCAAAGGCGGTTATCTCGCGGCCTAATATCTCATCCAATGACGGGTCGCGATATTCGAAATCCCGGATCTCTGCATAAAAACCTGTTTTCGGAACCGTTTGTCCGGGATGCAACGCCTGCTCCTCATTGAGCGTCCGGATGAAATAGTTACGATAAGCTCTGGCCTGGGTAAAAAAAGCCTGGTGATGAAAGAAATCCGTACCGGACAAAGCGGCTGTAAGCCGCTTCAGCCCTATAAAAGGATCAGCCCAGGAAGCCTTCCGTATAAAATCCTGCTGCGCTGCAAAAGCTTCGGAGATCTCTTTGTAATAATAGGTAAATACCCTGCTCTTATAATCTTCATGATACTGCATCACCAAGGCATCGGTATCCACCGGAATTTCCGATAATCGAGTGGCATGATAGCGCGATAACAATTCGTTTTCATACTGCTTTGCCCGTTCGTAATAAGGCCCGTCGTCTCCCAGTCCCTCCCGGTATCCCTGTATTATATGGTCATCAAAAGCAGCCCTGGACATAGGGGGGTGTCTATGGGTTGCCGTATTGGTCATAACCCTGGGAAGCAATATGCAAGACAACAGCCAGAAAGCCAGGACAGCGAAAGCAGATATTCCGGAACCGGCACTCCGTACCGAGATAATAACCCCGAGCAATACACATAGAAAATAGTACAGCTGGTACCCGATAAAGATAAAAAGCAGGTGAAACACATACGCTTTCCCCTCCGGGGCATACAACACTATCACCAGCATCACCGAAAACACGGGTAAGGAAAGAAAAAATGCATACAAATAATGTACCCCGGTCTTACTCCATACCAGCTTCCGGAAAGTCACCCCTTGTGCCAGAAGCATACGGAGCGTCCCGGAAGCCTTTTCGGTGGTGACGGATAAAGACGCCAGAAAAAGGATCAGTAAGGGTACCAAAAGTTGTAAGAGAAGCGCAAACGAAAACTGTCCGAGCCTCAATACCGTCCCCCTGGTCCCGGCACTGCTATGATCCACTTCGGTCTGTTTATGTGCCTCGATCCGGTACGTTGTTCCGGAATAATCGTTAAGGCCCGGATGAAAAACCCCAAGCACATGTAAGGGCTTGAATATCCAGGTACCGTAATGAGCCGCATCGTGTGCTCCTTTATGCTGGCCCTCCCATTGATCGCGGAACATACGGGCAGCATGTTCGCGCTCCTGCTGGGCTTCCCTGTAACCGATCAGTGTAAGCACCCCGGAAACGATAAACAATCCCCAGGTTATACCGAAGAGCAAAAACAACGTACCGCCCCGGAGGCTCAATGCGTAATCTTTACGTATCAGTGTAAGTAAAGTCCGGTTTTTTATCATTGGGAAAAAATATATGCAACAAAGTTGCGTTATTTTTTTAATATTTGCAACTTTGTTGTAATTACTACATAGTTGTAATTATAAAACCCAATCATGAGCCCTGAATTTTTACTACGCAAAAAATTTCCCTTTTACGCCCAGCCCGATGCCATGGACTGCGGCCCGGTATGCCTGAAAATGATAGCGGCCTATTACGGCAAGTCCTGGCCACTCTCTTTTTTCCGGAACCTATGCAATATCGGCAGGCAGGGCACCACACTCTCCGACCTTACCGAAGCGGCAAAACAACTCGGCTTCCGTACGCTTGCGGCAGAAATGCCCTATGACAAACTGATATCACATGCTCCCCTGCCCTGCATATTGCATTGGGAACGCGAGCACTATGTCGTTCTGTACAGGATAAATACACGTTATGCCTATATATCCGATCCGGCCAATGGAAGGGTAAAAATTCCGCTACCGGACTTTATCCGATCATGGCAGACCGATGAGCATACCGGTACGGGCAGGGCTCTTCTCCTGCAACCTGCTCCTGCTTTCGGTGGCATGAACGACAAACCCGAGACAGAGGCTTCTCTATGGTCCTTGTGGCCCTACCTCAAAGCACACCGGAAAATTTTTCTGCCCATTGTGGTCAGTATGCTCTTTGCCAGTGCCTTTTCCCTGGTTATACCCTTCCTTACACAGCTTATCGTAGATCGGGGTATCAAGAACGAAAACACCGGCCTGCTATGGCTCATCTGTCTCGGGCAACTGGCCTTGTTCAGCGGACGTACGGTTATGGATTTTATACGGGCAAGGCTTTTGTTCCGTATCGGGGCCAGGACGAGTATTGTCATGCTCAAGGCCTTCCTGGCCAAACTGATGACCCTGCCCTTCTCTTTTTTCGACAATCGCCAGGCCAGCGACAATATGCAGCGTGTCAATGATAATCAGCGTATCGAGGATTTCCTCACCAATTCGCTAATAGGCTTTATGCTCTCCGGGCTCACCCTCCTGGTTCTCGGGAGCGTACTGCTATATTACGACTGGCGGATATTCCTCATTTTTATTACCGGGGCTGTATTGAGTACGGCCTGGTCGCAATCCTTCCGGCACCGCAGAAAGATCATAGATCAGAAAAAATTTAAGGTACTCTCGGCAAACCAGCAATTATTACTGGAGATTTTCTATGCCATGCAGGAGATCAAACTCACGGGAAGCGAATCGGAAAAGCAACAGCACTGGGAACAACTACAGGACCGTTCGTACGGGCTTAAACTCGAAGCGCTGCAACTCGACCAGCTCATGCAGGGTGTCGGACTTTTTATCAATGAGATCAAGAATGTCTTTATCACCTATGCAGCCGCTATGCTGGTTATCCAAGACCAGATTACGCTGGGGGGCATGTTGTCCGTTACCTATATTTCCGGACAGCTCAATACCCCCGTAACCCAGCTTATAGAATTTGCCAGGGTCTCCCAAAACACCAGGTTCAGTCTGCGGCGTATGGAAGAAGTCCACAACGAAACGGGAGAAGATGCCGACATATCCGAAGCTCCGCTTCCTGTTGTCCCGCAGGATATCGATGTGCGTAAACTCTGCTTCCGTTACGGGCAGGAGGCAGCCCCACTGGTGTTGCGTGACCTCGACCTCCACATTCCGGCAGGAAAAGTTACGGCCATAGTAGGAATGAGCGGAAGCGGTAAAACAACCCTGGTTAAACTCCTGCTTAAATTTTACCAGGCACAGCAAGGTTCGGTCACCGTAGGCGGAAAGGAAATGACAACTATTCACGCCCGTTCGTGGCGGGCCCTCTGCGGGGTAGTGATGCAGGATGGCTATGTCTTTACAGATACTATAGCCAACAACATATATGCCGGGGCAGAATGCAAAGACCCGGAACGGATGCAGGAGGCCGCCCGGCTGGTAAATATGCACGACTTTTTCCGGTTTATGCCCTTCGGATATGAGACCATCGTAGGAAAAGAAGGCTACGGGCTGAGCCAGGGGCAGAAACAACGGCTCCTTATTGCCAGGATGATATACCGGGATCCTTCCTACATTTTCATGGATGAAGCTACCAACTCCCTTGATGCTCATAATGAGCTATCTATAGTAAATAACCTGAACCGTTTCTTCAGGGGAAAAACGGTTGTTATCGTCGCTCACAGGTTGAGTACGGTAAAAAATGCCGACCAGATCGTGGTACTTCACCAGGGACAGCTGGTCGAAAAAGGAACACATACGCAATTGCTGGCTGCCAGGGGGAGCTATTACAACCTGGTTAAAAATCAACTGGAACTGGAAAAGATAAATCAAGTATAACCTATAACTACCTACTTATGCCCATACATATATTCCCATATGCTCTTGTCCGTTATGCCGGCGCGGATTTCCGTGACTTTGACAGTTTCAAACTCTCCGAAACCCCCGACCTGCTGAAAGAATACCTGCAATGGCACACTGTGCTGGAACAACAGAAAAACTCGGTATGTGAATCCCTGTACCGGTATATTCCGCAAGCTGAGGAAGCCCATCGCCAACACCTGATCGACCTGAAACGACAGTTATTTAACAACCGCCCTGTTCCGGAAGAAAAGCTATCATATATATATGGGGTGATCCCCACCCCGCTGCAATCCGTACTCCGGACATATTTCCGGGAGCAGGAAGCCTTCTCCCTTTTCCGTACAGAAGGTATACACGCCTTCGGCAGGAAACTGGAAAACGACCGGAGAGATCTTCAGCACCTTTCCCGGGGTACCGTATTACAGCACGGACTGTTATTATCCAGCCCCATACTTCGGCAACAGTTAGCGGGCTATACCAGAAGATCTCCTTCCGCCTTCCGCCAGAAAGACCTTCGCATAGAGTTCAGCGTACTGCGATATCTTACCCGTAGTGCCTTTAAAACCTCCCCTTTCAGTACGTTTACCTATACCGGAGTTGCAGAATTATCGGATACCGTGGAGATCGGGAACCCCGGGGCAAGCCCGCAGGAAAGGGATATCCGGAACACGGGCAGCCGGCTTCGCCTGAACAATTATCTCTTTGTCTATCTCAATACTTTGTGGCTGCACCATGCGGAACTCAACGAACTGTTGCATATAAAACTTAACCAGACCGTACGAATCCGGGACGACAAGATCCGGTTCCTGGTTAATTTCAACAACATCGAAGCTTTCCAGCAGATCCCCGCTTCGGGCCTGCCCCTGTATATCATTCGGTACCTGCAGCAAACCGGAAATACACTGACCTTGGGAGCCTTAACAGATCATATCGGGAATACACTGGGAGATACCACCCGGGCAGCAGTCAAAACATATCTATTCCGGCTTATCAAAGCCGGGCTCTTACAGGCCGGAACATCGATCTCGGGGATCGATCCGGACTGGCATACAAGGATCATCCGCTTTCTGAAAGATACCGGAAACCGGTCGGCATCGGTGATGGCATTGAGACAACTTTTTACAAACCTCGAACAGTGCTGTACAATGTATCCCGATGCGGATTCGGACCAGCGGCAGGACCTTCTTAAAACTGCCGAAGAACAGATCAACACCACATTGGGCGAACTCGAAACATCCGGGGGACTCACATCTTCCGAAGATCGCCGAGACACGGAAGATACACACCGGTTTGAGAAAAGCGACTTCAGCACCTTCCGGTTTTCCCAGAAACAACTTTTCTATGAAGATTGTTATACCACCGGGAAAGAGGTGCTCCCGGAAAAAGTGACAGCACCTGTTATCGAAAAAACCGATGAACTTCTCAATTTCCTGCTTCCCATGGATCTCATGCAGAAAGAACGGACTAAAATGCTCGATTTTTTCCGGACACGTTATCCCCTCGGACAACAGGTTAATATCATGGATTTTTACGAAGCTTATTACCTTGAGGTACGTAAACCCGAAAAAGAACAGGCTGCCCGCGGTATAAAGCCTGCGGATGAAGAAACACCGTGGGACAAAGAACTGCTTCGAAGAATGGTGAAACACACCCGAAACAGGCCGGAAGAACTGGAGCTCAACCGGGATTTTTTTGCCGGATTGCCCATCTCAGGAGATCTTGTTCCGGGGAAAAGATACTCCCGGGGCATGTTTGTACAGTTCTACACTGCAAAGACGGGTGCGTTGCATGGCGTTGTCAATACCATACTTCCCGGAATGGGCAAAGTCAGCGGAAGGTTTTTAGGGCTCTTCAACCGGGAAATCACCGATCGTTTTGTCGCATACAATACCAGACTTTCACCTGTTGTCCAGCAGGCCGAACTCAACGATGCTTCGGGCTTTAATGCCAATATACATCCCCGGCTCCTGCATTACGAAGTTTCGCTTCCCGGTGGAAACAGCAGTTATCCCGAAGACAGCCGGATACCGCTTACCGAGCTTTATGTGGGGTACAACCCCGATACGGGAAAACTGGAATTGCTCCGGAATAGTAAGCCCCTGTACACCTACGATCTTTGCCTGGAATCTTTTTACAACCGGTCTAACCTGTACCAAATGCTGGCCCACTTCAACCCGGAAGCCAGACTTTCTCTCAAATCGTTGATACGGCTTGTAGACCTGCAATACGACCGGCCGGGAAAAATGCCGGAATGCCTGGTCCTTCCGCGGATCACATATGCCGGGAACGTCATTGTCCGGCGAAAGACATGGCAGGTACAAACGGCCGCCGTTCCGCAACAACATGACGAAACGGATTTTGACTATTACCTCCGGCTGAATGCCTGGAGGCAGCAATGCGGCATCCCCGAAACGGTTTTCCTGTTCCTGCGCAAAAGGAGTATAGTTGTCTCTCCTGCTCCTCATCAGGAAACGGTAAAGCATTCGCCAGACGATTATAAACCGCAATATATCTCGTTTACCAGCCCGTTACTTGTTGAAATGTTAAAGAAACTGCTGTCGAGGGCGGGAGCATATATCAGCATGGAAGAAGTCCTCCCGGCCATTCCTCGCGAACAAAAGCATCCCGAAACAGCCGTAAAAGAATATCTTATACAATGGTATAATTATTAAGTTATGGAACAACACCCCTGGATCGCCGCCCATATCTACTACCCGGGAAATACCGATAAGGTACTGCAGCATCTCCTCCGACCATTTCTGGACGAGGTGCAGACGATCTTACATCCGTTTACGCCCTGGTTCTTTATCCGCTACTGGAAACAGGGAAGCCACATTCGTTTCCGGCTCAATCCCCTGCCCGGCCAGGAAGATCACATACGACAGGAACTGCAAAAACAGGCGAATGCTTTTTTCAGGCAATATCCGGCAGTCCCGGAGCAGCATGACAGGCACTATTCCGCTCCTGTAGCACTGCGCTTCGAACCCTACATTCCGGAAACCGAACGTTATGGCAACGCGAAAAGTCTCCCCGCTGCGGAACACCTGTTCTATACATCTTCTGCCTTTGTCCTCGAAAGGTTTGCGGAAATACACAAGGCTTCCCTGCTCATCGAATCGCTGCGCATGCAACTGATCACATTATGGGCTACAGGATGGGACGAACGCAGGCTGGTACATATCTGTACCCTTTTTATCGAAGGATGGCTCCCCAGGCTATATGATCCGGCACTGGAGCAAACAGCACAAAAAGCACACTGGATGGCCGTATTCAAGCAGTCTTTTAACCGCCATGCCGACCAGATCATTCCCGCCTTCGGAGCATTCCGGAAGGCATTGCTTAAGGGACATACAGACCACCGATCGCAACAGTTTTATACCAACCATACCCGGATGTTCGAAACCTATGAAAACTATCGGTTTACCCCTGAAAAAATGAACGCCATCGTCGGTAGTTTTTTGCACATGAACAATAATCGACTTGGAATTTCCAATCATGAAGAAGCATACGGAATGTATTGCACCTGTAAATGTATACAGCATATAAACCATGACCAAAACCCGGAATGATGATACTGAACGAAACACAAAAAACACAACTTTTAACCACACTCCAGGAGATCCGTACCGATATACTGTCCCTCGCCCATACCGGGGAAGATATGCTATGGTGGACACTCCCGGGATATACCGGTTCTTCCCCCGGTGATACGGATCATTGGTCTGCAGATATCTTTAACGGCAACAGTGGTATTGCCCTTTTTTTCCTGGAACTCTACCGGTATACCGGCCGCAACCGCGACCTGGAAACTGTCCGTAAAATTATCCGTTTTATACTTCGGAATCACGGCAGAGCCCGGAAGTACTGTAGTTTTTATACGGGTTTTACCGGGATCATATACCTGTTAATCAGAGTATATGAGACTACCGGGGAAAAAGAGGTCCTCAGGCAGGCATTATCCCTCGCCTCAGCAAACCGGGAAGACCTGGTCTCACAACCGGTAAAAGCAGACCTGCTGAGCGGTTATGCAGGGAACCTCCTCGTTCTGGTCCACCTGTACCATTACAGCAGGGACGAGAAAGTTCTTCATAGCATACAACAGTTACTGCACAGGTTTACGGAAGAAGCCCGAATTTCCGAAACCGGGCTGAAATGGGATTATTCTGCTGCCAAATCCGCTTACGACAGTATGACAGGCTTCTCCCACGGAGCTTCGGGCATCGCTTATGTATTGTTACAAACGGGAAACTATTTTCATAACGACGGGCTCCTGTACCTTGCCGAGCAGGCCCTGGCCTACGAAATGCAGTATTTCTATCCCGAATCGGGAAACTGGCTCGACCTCCGGATGGGCCCGTACCGTCTTGGCCTAAAAGAAGCGCACCGGTGGGACCTGGACCTGTTTATCCCTACCATGCGAAATGTCAATTCATGGGCACACGGAGCCTCAGGTATAGGAATAGCGCGTTTGTACGCTTATGAGATTACAGGAAATACCGCCTACCTCGACCAGTGCCGTACTGTCCTGACAACAAGCCTGCGGTACCTGGACAAAAACGAAAGAACCGATTATACGCTTTGCAGCGGTTACACTGGGCATATCCCCTTTCTCAGGCAGTTTATGCCTTATTCGGACCAATACGGCCCGGAGTTGCTGACGGATATCATAGACAGGGCTTCCAAACTGCATTCGGAAACGTATGTGTACAATACCTACACGGAAGCCAACAGAAACGACTGCGGGCTGCTGTCCGGTAAAGCCGGGGTTGGCTATGGTTTACTCCATCTGCTGAACCCTTCCCTGAACAGTATATGTATGCCTTCCCTGCCCCGTCGCAGGGGTCCCGTCCCTCCACTATCCCTTACCCGGGAAGCAATCAGAACCCGTATCTTTCGGAGCTATTACCCAAAAACCCTGAAAGCCCTGCAACTTAAGGCCACCGGTTTTACCGGACCCGATGGGCCGCAGGATATTTCCGCACTGGAAGACTTCATAAAACAACAGCTGAAGGATCTGCCGGAGACTGTGTACAGGACGCGGAAAACTTATGACCTGGAATATGCACGTACCGCACTCTGGAAAACACACAAAGGTTTTCTTTGTTATAACGTCAAACGAAAGTACCTCCGGGTACACACGGAAATATACGACAAACGGAGCGCGATACAACTGCTGAATACCCCATTCTGCCTTCCAGATCATGTACGGTTATTTTACGGGGTTCCGGACACTGATAAGAATACGGAAACGGGACTAAGATATTTTGCCCTGCTGCTCCTGTGTGATGAAGACGGGGTGCGGGATATTCCCCTCGGAAAATTTCAGGCCTTATTGCTTTCCGAACTGGAAACAGAAAATACACCCGGCGATATTGCAGACCAGATGCTTCGCGAATATTTTTCGGATCAGGTGAAGACACCTGAACAACTGCTGAGCTTTAAGGGGACCGTAGTAAAACAGTTTATGGAATTTGTAAAGGCCGGAATGGCCGAAGAAGTAATAATAACAAAAGAAGAGGTTTTAAAATAAAACCCCTTCCTGTTTAAAAATAAATTAACAGATCACCGTAGTACACTGTACCGGTGGATTGTGATGATCATCAGTAGGCTCGGTGTGTGTAGGGTGTGAAAGGTTTCCCAATCCCCCCGCCAAACGGGAAGCAACTTCACTGTCGATACTGGTTACAAAACTTTCCAGTTGTAGGTCTTCGAGGTTCAATTTAATGTGCTCAGCATGATTTTTCATGGCTCAATTTTTAAGAGGTTATGCCTACTGTTTTACGGGTTTTCGGCTTATCCCCGGTTGCAACAGAACTAAAATATAACATTTGCAACATAGTTGCAAATAAAAAAGTGTTTATTTTTACTACATTGTCAATCCCTCTCCCTGGTATCCGCCTGATTATCTTCATACTATTCCCGGATTTCCCGATATTCTCAGACCCGGTAACATACAAAAAACAGACCATCTTCCCCCTGACAACTACGAACGAATCAGCTAAACAACCTACCTAAAACCCCGGGGCTTCGATACATTCGGGCTTTAGCCGGAACACTCAGCCGCCTCTGTTTTGTCTAAAACCGGGAGGTAAAGCTGTATATCTCTCAATAACTTATTAACTTCCCCACTACCCAACTACCCAACTCTCTCCCATCCCAGATTTATTCCTTATTTTTGCAATAATGTTGCATCATCTACATCCGGATGACTGCATTAAACCCTCACTGATATGACCATAACATTATTGCGTACCGTATTTCTTTTCCTTTATGGCATCCTGCCGACATTCCTGATCGCACAGGACACGCCTTTGCAGGCCACCTATCCTGCGGACACCGGCCGTACGGACACCCTAATAAAAATCGCAGATGCGCAGCACGAGGCCCTGTTGCCCGTAAGTATTATTCGCGGGAAGCAGCAAGGCCCGGTATTTACGATCGTCGCCGGGATACATGGGTACGAATATCCGCCCATTATTGCCGTGCAGCGCATCCTTGCGGAACTCCGGCCGGAAGCGTTGAACGGAACGCTTGTTATTATCCCCATAGCCAATACGCCTGCCTTTTTCGGCAGGGCAGTATTCCTGAACCCCCAGGACAAGAAGAATCTCAATCGTGTTTTTCCCGGGGATCCCCAAGGTTCGGTTACCGAAAGAATAGCTGACTATATCGCCAGGCACATTATCCCGGGATCTGATGTTTTTCTGGACATTCATGCCGGAGATGCCGGTGAGGACCTGTTGCCTTTCGTATGTTACTACGACAAAAAAGACAGCCCGGAACAGCTTGCGCTTGCCGAAAAGCTGACTACCGCCGCGGGCTTCCGGTACAACGTGGTCTATCCGTATACGATCACTGCCACGGAACCCGCCCAATACGCCTTTAAGCATGCTACGCAACAGGGAGTGACTGCCCTGAGTATCGAAGCGGGAAAACTCGGCAACGTTCAAAAAGATGCCGTAATGCTTATACGCGAAAGTATTTACAATATGCTCGACGAAATGGATATGTATGCTGCTCCCTCGGCAACCGATCCGGGAGAACAGCTATGGATTACGGGACAACACTATGTAAAAAGTCCTGAACAGGGCATTTTTTACAGCGATCTCAAAAGCGGGGACCACGTCGCCAAAGGACAACCTCTCGGATACATTACCGATGTGTTCGGTAAAGACCGGAAAGAAATCCGCTCTCCGGCCGACGGGATTATACTGTACAAAACCGGAACACCCCCCGTAAATACCGGGGAAACCCTGTATTGTATAGGCACCCCGTAGAAAATCATTTTATTTTTTACTTCTGTACCTCCCATCCCCCCGAACGGATATCTGTACCGGGGAAAGCCGTGAAAAGGACTTAAGTCGTAAAGACCGGAGTACTCAGAATGTTCGGATTATCCCTCTTGTTTTTAATATTCCCGCATTTCGTGTACCTTCGCAGGTATACGTAAGAAGGATGTCTGTAATTTTAAAGAAACACGTAGAGAAATTTGTCAATATAGATGAGGTCGCTTTTCAGGAAGTGCTCGCTTTTTTTGACATGATCCCGGTTAAAAAGAAAGAAAACCTGATGGAGGAAGGCGAATTCTGCAATTATCATTTTTTTGTAGAGCAAGGTTGTATCCGTAAGTTTTTTTTAAAGGAAAACGGTATGGAGCAAACCACCGAATTTGCCCTGGAACATTGGTGGATGACCGATAATTTTGCTTTCGAACGCCGGGAGCAATCCGGTTTTTATATTCAGGCCATCGAACCTTCTGTCGTGCTTAGAATCAGTCATGATAACAGAGCAGCCCTGTTAAAGGAGTTTCCGTTTATGGAGCACTATTTCAGAATGGTTTACCAGCGGGCATACGCTGCTGCAGAAAGAAGAATCCGTTTTTTATACGAATTCTCAAGAGAAGACCTGTACCTGCATTTTGCCGATAGTTATCCGCAATTCGTACAACGTATCCCACAGTATTTATTAGCTTCCTTTTTGGGATTTACTCCGGAATACCTCAGTGAAATTCGAAATAAGCTTCGTTCTTAAACCAGTTTAAGTTTTTCCTCTTCTTGGTTTACCAACTTTGTACCTACAAATTTAGACAATGAAATCATGGAAAAACGTATCAACATTCAGACATTAGAACCTCAAGCTTATAAAGCCATGCTGGGATTGGAGGGATATCTTTCAAAAGTAGCTATTTCCAAAACCCTGAAAGAACTGATTAAGATCAGAAGTTCACAGTTAAACAATTGTGCGTACTGTATTAACATGCATACCAAAGATGCTTTGACTCACGGTGAAACCCAACAGCGCATTTTTCTGTTAAGCGCCTGGAGGGAGGCACCGGATCTGTATACGCCACAAGAACAGGTAACTTTGGAACTTACCGAGGAAGTCACCCTCATACATCGGCAAGGGTTACGTACCGAAACCTATCAAAAGGCCTTAAAGTATTTTTCCGAAAATGAAATAGCGCAACTCCTTATGGCCGTAGTTACCATTAATAGCTGGAATCGTATCGCCGTAAGCACACATTTACCTGTGGAAGGCTAATAGCTGTTGAAAGCAAACAACCTATTGGGTAACAGGCATAAAAAGGATACTGAAGTCCCTCAACCCCGGGGCTTCAGTACACTCCGGGCAGAGCCGGAGCACTCAGCCGCCTCTGTTTTGTCTAAAACCCGGGGGTAAAGCCGTACATCACTCCTTAACCAAATTACTATCCAACTACGAACTACCCAACTAAACAACCTTCGGTACACTCCGGGCAGAGCCGGAGCACTCAGCCGCCCCTGTTTTGTCTGAAACCCGGGGGTAAAGCTGTACATCACTCCTTAACCAAATTACTATCCACCTACGAACTAATCAACACCCCCTATTCCCCAACAACTCACCACCCCATCTCACGAATATTGCGAAGTTCCCTGCGCACCTGAAACCCGATAAATACGGCAAGTATTCCGAAGATCATCCAGGACGAATACAGGATATACGTATAGAACCCCGGCGACAGGGTGTTTTTGAAAACCGGGAGCAACAGCGTAAAACCTACCATATACCCGGCAAACAATACCGGGGTGAGGACGTAATTGATGTATAGTTTGGACCGGTAATACCTTTTCAGTTTCCGTGCGAATCCCGATGCATCCAATGAAAACAAGACATATTTTTTACGGAAGGCAAACAGGAACTCCAACACTACCCTGACCAGCAGGCAACCTATCATCAGTGCCAGTCCCAGGGAGGCCCGGGTATGGTTATATGCCGATACATAGACAAAGAAAAAGACGAGGACAAGGAGTAGCGAAGACAATATAGTCCTGGTAGCCAACTGTTTGCGCATGATACGCCGGGCACGGTCCATGACTTTTGCAGCACCGTCGGACGGAATTTCCGGGATGTCCCTTTGTAGCCACTGTAGTTTAATATTTTCGAAATCAGTCATTTTTTACACATTTAGAAAGTTGATCTTTGATCCGGTGCAGTCTCGTTCGCAGCGCACCATGTGAAATCCCCGTGATCTCCGCTATTTCGGCCTGTGATACGCCTTCGAGGTCCAGGAGAATAATACTTTTATGCGGTACCGGGAGCCGGTCGATGCACCTGTACATAGCCTGTAGCCGCCGCTCCCGTTCATCGGGCTTACTCCCTTCTTCTTCAACGACATCGGTACGAAGCGAAAGAAATTTCTTTTTCCGTAGCTCTTGCAGGCAGGTATTCACAGTAATACGGTACAGCCAGGTCGGGAGCACGGACACGTCTCTCAGGGTGTTCCGGTGTGTCCATACCTTCAGGAACACTTCCTGCGTAAGATCCTGGGCCAGCGCTTCATGTCCGCCCGTATACCCCAGGCACAAACGGAATACTTTGTGATAATGGGATGCGTAGAGTGCCTCGAAGTCGTCTTTATTCATCATCGATGTTCAGTTCCTTTTGTATGGTGTGGAGAAACCAGTCCGGCCGGTCGTACATGATAAAATGTGCCGAGCCTTCGGCAAAGATAATTTTATAATCCCGCAGGTGCCGGTATTGTGCCTTATAATTGCGTGCCGCCATTTCTTTTCCGTACGGTACCGTAGCGGCAAGTATGGTAACGGGAATATCGATTTCGGACAGGTCCTGCCGCAGATCGAGCTTCAGCAGGTCCGTATAGCCATACACATAGGTTTCACGGTCTGCGGCTATCATCCGGTCTGCGATCTGTCCGGCCCGCGCCTCGTCTGAAGTCATCCCGGAGGCCAGTCCCGATGCCATCGCAGCAAAATCTTTTTCGTTCATGTCGAGCAATTTACGGTTATACGGGCTGTCATAAGTGATCGTACTGCTGTCATACCCCGGCATCATTACCGCTCCCATAGCCGGAAGCGCATCGATAAGGATCAACCGGGAAAATGTAGCGGGAAACCCGCAGGCCAGCCACAACCCGAGTGTTCCGCCCATGCTGTGCCCTATAACCACAGGCTTTCCGGAGACGTGGTTCCGGGCATAGTCGGCCACGTCCTCCCTGATACGCGACAGCCATGGCCGGCCTACCGGGGGCACGTCACCGAAACCGGCAAAGGTGAAACGATGAACCTCAAAAGCTCCGGACAAGGACGGAAGCAGGCCTTCATAAACCTCGTCCGTACATGCAAAACCGGGAAATAAAAATACCGGCTGCCCCTGTCCCGTCACGGTGACCCGGAAGGTTTCATATTTCTGGGCATGGATAACCGTTGAGATACAGGTAAAGAAAAATACGGATACATTAATGAATAGTCTTGTCATCTTGTTTTGAATTTTCCCTTTAGATACAGGAAGCCCGAAATGTTACATCAGAAAGTCATTTTTTTTTGACGCATAAAAATCCAGGCAAAAAAGCGTCAGTTTCTCCTATCCCATATAAATTATCATTCCTTTTTTAGTCGTTTTTTTAGTACATTCATAAACCCTAATCGTATTTAATCATCAAAACCCGATACGCCATGGCCGAACCCGCACAAGATATCGATGCTTACCTGGACAATCATTACATACATCGCAGCAACTGGCTGAGAGCTGCTGTACTGGGTGCCAACGACGGTATTCTTTCTACCTCCAGTCTTGCTATCGGGGTAGCGACAGCGAGCGACCTGAGATCTCCCGTCGTACTGGCCACGCTGGCCGGGCTCGTGGCCGGAGCCTTGTCTATGGCTGCAGGAGAATACGTTTCGGTAAGTTCACAGACCGATGTGGAAAAAGCGGATATCCTAAGGGAAAAACAAGAACTCCGGGACATGCCCGAAGCAGAACTGCAAATGCTTGCTACCATCTACGAAAAACGTGGCCTGAAAAAAGAAACCGCCATGACCGTCGCCAGGGAGCTCACAGAAAAAAATGCCCTCGAAGCCCATGTCCGGGACGAGTTGGGGATCAATCCCATGAACAGGGCCCGCCCTATACAGGCAGCACTGGCATCGGGTGCCGCTTTTACCACCGGGGGAATCCTCCCCTTACTGGTTACGATTTTTGCCCCTATGTCCTATATGGAATATATGCTGTACGGCTTTGCCATTTTCTTTCTCATGCTTCTCGGAGCACTGGCTGCTAAAACCGGGGGATCGGATATGGTCAAAGCTATAGTGCGGATTACATTCTGGGGGACTATAGCCATGGGGCTCACCGCCCTGGCGGGTTACCTCTTTGGGGTTAACGTGTAAAGAAAAGTTCCGGAAAACAATAAGAGTGGTCAGAAGTCAAAAACCTTACCGTCCTCGGCAAGTTCCGTATCCGGAAAAACGGTACGGGCCTCTTCCCGGAAAACTTCCAGATTGCCATAGCGGACGGAGTAATGTCCGAGAATGAGTTTCCCGGCCCCGGCCCCTGCGGCAATCTCCGCAGCCTGTTTTGCCGTGGAATGCTTGGTTTTTACGGCGAGGTCCTTGTGCTCTTCCAGGAACGTAGATTCGTGATACAATACTCCGACTCCCTTGAGTTGACCGATGATACCCGGTTTGTACACCGTATCACTGCAAAATGCATAACTTCCGGGCACGGGCGGATCTGAGGTAAGTTTTTCATTGGATATCCATTCCCCCGTGTCGAGAAGCACATCCCTGCCGTTTTTGATATTCCGGTAATAGCACCTGTCGATATTATAACGCAAGACGGCGTCGATATCCAGTTTTCGCGGGCCCGGTTTTTCGCGGAACAGGTACCCGTTGGTATATACCCGGTGATCGAGAGGGATCGTATGGACTTCTACCTTCTCGTCTTCAAAGACCAGTTGGGGCTCTCTGGAACTGAGCTCGTGAAATACAAGCGGGAAATTGGTCCAGGAATTGCCCAGTTTCAGGAGTAAGGTAATGGCTTCTTTAATGCCTTTGGGTCCGTAAACATGCAGCGGAGCTTCCCGGCCCAGTAAGACCAATGTGGAAATGAGTCCCGGGAGGCCGAAAAAATGATCGCCGTGTAGGTGGGATATAAAAATATGCCTGATCCGGGCAAATTTGATCCTGTGTTTACGGAGCTGTACCTGGGTACCCTCCCCACAGTCAATAAGAAAAAGATGATTCTGAATATCCAGTACCTGGGAAGTCGGATTGGTAAAGGCTCTCGGTGTGGCGGAATAACATCCCAGGATGATAAGCTTCATAAAACGGTTATTGTATATTAATCTGCCGGATCACAAAAGAGCAAAACCGGAGGTTACGACCTCTCGGCATGAAAGCCCTAAAAATCCAGATCGCGTTCTATTTCTTCCATTTCTATAATGTCGTACGCCTCTTTCAGCGTCGGTACCACGACGAGTTCTTCGGGGACTTCATTGAAATTCACCTTGTCCGTGACCAGCACAAAGGATTTTTTCGCACCGCGATGCGTATTGGATAATTGCAGGAGTTCCAGGAGCTGTTCGATCGTAATCGTACCGAGAGAGAACAGGCTTACGATAATATGGTCTGCCCTGATCTTCTCATACGTTTCTTCCAGCTTAGCGGAAAAAGCCCCTACGGTACCCTTCTCGTGGGTCACTACGGTAATATTGTTATCCTGTTTGTCAATAAGCATAGGCTCAGCTTTTTATTTTTGATGCTAATAAATATATAACAGCCATCCTCACAGCCACCCCGTTTTCTACCTGGTTGAGTATTATCGCCTGTTTGGAATCGGCCACATCACTGGTAATCTCCACCCCCCTGTTTATCGGTCCGGGGTGCATGATAACGATTTCTTTGTCCAGTGTATCGAGCATATTTTTATTCACCCCGAACTGTTGGGTGTATTCTCTTGTCGAAGGGAAATAACTGATATCCATCCTTTCGTTCTGTACCCGAAGCATATTGGCTACATCACACCATTCGAGCGCTTTGCGAAGATCGGTTTCTACCGTTACCCCCAACGACTCTATATGTTTCGGGATAAGGGTTTTCGGTCCGCATACCTTGATATTTGCACCCTGGAGTTTCAGGGCAAAAATATTGGACAAGGCCACGCGCGAATGCAGGATATCCCCGACAATAACCACATTTTTTCCGGCTACATCGCCCAGTCTTTCCCGGATAGAATACGAATCGAGTAAGGCCTGTGTCGGGTGCTCATGGGCCCCGTCGCCGGCATTGACGATGCTCGCCCCGATATGCCTGGACAGGAAAACGCCTGCTCCCGGGTTGGGATGCCGCATTACGACCATATCCACTTTCATGGAGAGAATATTATTCACCGTATCGATAAGGGTTTCTCCCTTTTTTACCGAAGACTGTGCTGCAGAAAAATTGATCACATCTGCCGAAAGTCTTTTCTCGGCCAGTTCGAAAGACAGCTTTGTTCGCGTACTGTTCTCGAAAAAAAGATTGGCTATGGTAATATCCCTTAGCGACGGTACTTTTTTGATCGGCCTGTTGATCACCTCTTTAAAGTGATCTGCTGTCTCAAAAATAAGTTGAATGTCCGCTTCGTTAAGGTACTTAATTCCTAATAAGTGATTGACACTTAGCTGGCTCATATTCAAGAGTTGTATTTGTCGTTTCCTGTTGTGGTTTTCACGAAGAAAACCGGGTACTTCGTTACCATACGTCAGAGAGCAGATCGCTGTGCTTCGCTCAGTTTCCCACCAGGTATATGACGTCTTCTCCTTCGTTCTCCTTCCACATCACCCTGACCTTTTCCTTATTGATGGCATCTACCTGTCGCCCCCTGTAATCGGGCTGTATGGGCAGGTGCCTGCTGAAGCGTCTGTCTATCAGGGTCAGCAGTTCGATCTCGGCAGGTCTGCCAAACGACTGAATGGCCGTCAGGGCAGCCCTGATACTCCTTCCGGTGTACAGCACATCGTCTATAAAAACCACTTTTTTGTCTTCTACGAGAAAGTCGATCTGGGTCTTATTGGCTTCCAGAGGTTTTTCTCCCCGGCGGAAATCATCCCTGTAAAAGGTAATATCGAGATATCCCAGGGGGATGTCCCCGACCTGGTAATCGTCACGGAGAATGCGGATCAGCCGGTCTGCGAGAAATTTTCCCCGGGGCTGAATACCAATAAGTACCGTATCCTTGAAGTCGAGGTGATTTTCAATAAGCTGACAGGCCAACCGATGCAGAATAATGTGGATTTCTTTGGAAGAAAGCAGAACTTTTTGACTCATGTTCCCAACGTATTTCGCCTGTAAAAATACGTATTTCTGGCGAACTATCTTCCGCCGGAGTATTTATTTATCGTCCTTTAAGCAAACAAAAACGGAATTTCAATGTAATGAGGTATTTAAAAAACGGCGGATCTCCACGAGCAGTTTGTCCATCACCGGAAGTTCGGGATTGTAATACGTCATGAGGTTGGCTGCCCGGTTGCCGGGTTCGGTTTCCTTGAGCACGTGATTCATATTTTCCACAAGAACCAGTTCCGAAGCCGGACAGGCCCGATGCAGCAATCCGGCCTCCGTTGTTTTCACCTGCAGGTCTTCGGTGCCGTTTACGATAAGTACGGGAACGGTGAGTTTACCGATCTCTTTTGCCGGATCGTAGTTCATCCAGGAAATCATGTAGGGCTGCACGCTTTCCCGGAACATTTTGGTGTATAGCGCGGGACCTTCCGGAATAAAAGTCTCCCCTTGCCGAAGCCGGGAGAGATAGTGCTGTGTAAGGACACTATCGGATCCCGGTACATTTTCCCGCAACTGCCGTTCGAGGATACGGTCTATGGGACGCCCCGCACCGGCCACAGATACAAAAGCATCAGCTATGCCCCGTGCGGCAACCATACCGATAAGCGAGCCTTCACTGTGCCCCAGTACGGCGATACGCTCATAATCCTTTCGGAAAAACCGTATCACCTCCCGGGCATCGGCTATAAAGTCGTCAAAACGCAGGTCTTCTTCCCGGAGTTTTCCTGTTCCCGCCAGGGCGAGTATCCGCTTGTCATAACTGTACACGTCATACTGTTCACCGGCCAGGCCTTCGGCCAGGAATCTGAGGCTGTTGTTCTTTGCCCCCGGTACATTCCCGAAACGATCCGTTGGTCCGGAGCCTGCGATAAGGATAATAAGGTGAGCAGCACGGTGAGCTTCACCCTGCGAGAAAAGCGTGCCGGGGAGCACATCACTTACTGCTATATCCCTGGTGACCACCTGCGAAAACGAGGCGGAAAATATCAATAATACAACACTACACACTATAGTTTTCATAGTTTTTTACTATCAAAGGTTACAGAACATAAAAAAGGAGTTTACTGACCAGTTCACTGCAAAGCACTGCCCCGGCAAACAGCATCCAGTGCTTTACTGTCCGGGCGCGGCAGGCGACGGCAAAACCGTAACGCAGGATCACCACGACGGCAATCAGGGCGGCCATGCCGCAAACAGCGATCAGCAAAAGCAAACCGATACCGGAGAGCTCCGGGGAAAACGCAATGCCGTCGCCCGATCGGATGTCCTGTATGGCTGCATTAAAAGTAGCGTTCATCCCGAATAACGACAGCATATACAACGGCAGGCGCGACAGGAGTACCACCGGAACGATATCTGCCAGGCGCGTCTTGCCGTTGATATATCTCCCCGTCGCAAACAGGAACAGTGCCAGACAGCCTGTATTCAGCATATTGTCAAGCAAAGGCCTGTAAAATTCGGTCACCTCCGAAAAATGGACATCCAGAACCCCGTCATAACGCGCCTGTCCTGCATAGGCAATGGCAGATCCCACAATGGTCACGAAGATACCGGCAGCCCATAATGTGTTTCCGGAATACCTGGCAAAAGGATTAACTATGGTCATGTCCTGCAGATTGAAGATGTTGTATATGGTCGATGATATCGTCGAGCCTGTTCCGCACGGTCGGATAGCTGTTACCAAGCTGTGCAGCCATTTCTTTAAGACTGCCGCTACTCTGTACAAACTGCATGATAAATTCCTGCTCTTCCGGAGTAAGCCGGAGAAAAAGCGGAATATCGTAGTTTCCCGAAACAACGGTATGACACTGCGGGCAGGTTAGCCCGGAAACCTGCAGTGCGGTTTCACAACTCGGACAATGAACAGGAAGCTTATAGCGCATTAGAAAATAGTTTAAATTAAATATTACATCATCAAATTTAAATAAAATTTAATCATAGTTTAATTTTATTAAAATAATTTTTAATTTAAGTGCAATTACAATACACCTGGCAGACCTTGTGTATACTTGCCATATACTCCTTATCTTTGTGGTTTAATTTTTTCGATTTCAATGCAGAAGGCATCTATGCACAACATCCATCAGAAGACGTTACAGGACCTGGAGTTCGCCACCGTATTATCGCACATACAAGAGCTATGCACTACGGAACACGGAAAGGAGAAAGCCCTCGGGGTTCTGCCGTACAACCGGAAGGAAATGCTGTTTACGGCATTAAAGCACACTTCGGAATACGTGGCTTCTTTTGACAATAACAACAAGATCCCCGGTCATTATTTCGACAGTATTTCACAGGAGATCAAATTGCTCGGGATAGAAAATACGCTGATCGAACTCGGCGGGTTCAAAAAAATTGCCGGGATCTCGAATGCGGTCAATGTACATATTCTCTTTTTCCGGAAGTTTAAGGAGTATTATCCTACCTTGCACCAAACGGCAGAGCAGCTTACCTATACTACGGCTATCACCGAAGAGATCAACCGTATTATCGACCGTTTCGGGGAGATCAAGGACGATGCTTCGGCTACTCTCGCTTCCGTACGCCGGGCGATCAACGAAGTACGGGGCAAGATCAACCAGAGTTTTCTCAGTGCCCTGCAGTCCTGCAACAGTGCGGGCTACCTGGACGACATCAGGGAGACCGTAGTGGAGAACCGCCGGGTCCTCGCGGTTAAGGCCATGTACCGCAAACGGGTAAAAGGGGCTATCATGGGCAGTTCCAAGACCGGGAGCATCGTTTATATAGAGCCCGATGCCACACTGCGCTATTCCCGGGAACTCAACAATCTCGAATACGAGGAAAAAGAAGAAGTAAAACGGATCCTGAAAGCGCTGACCGATTTTCTCCGGCCCTATGTGCTGTTACTGGAGGATTACCAGGAATTCCTGGCTGCTACGGATGTTATTGCCGCCAAGGCAAAATACGCCGTGTCGATGAACGGGATACTGCCCGAGATCACGGAAGACAGGGAAATGAACCTGATTGATGCCTATCACCCCCTGCTCTACCTGACCAATACGAAGAAGAAAGCAAAAACGTATCCGCAGACCATTTCCCTGCAACAGGACAACCGGATCATCGTTATTTCCGGGCCCAATGCCGGCGGAAAAAGTATCACCCTGAAAACCGTGGGACTCTTACAACTGATGCTGCAAAGCGGTATGCTCGTCCCCATACATCCGCGAAGCAAAATGTGCCTGTTCGACAGGATACTGACGGATATCGGTGACAACCAGTCTATCGAAAACCATCTGAGCACCTACAGTTACCGGTTGAAGAATATGAATTTTTTTCTGCGCAAGTGCAATGCGCAGACCCTGTTTCTCATCGATGAATTCGGAACAGGGAGCGACCCCGAACTCGGGGGTGCCCTCGCCGAAACCTTTCTCGAAGAGTTCTATCACCGCGAGGCTTTCGGTATTATAACGACGCATTATGCCAACCTGAAAATGCTGGCCAACGAACTGCCCTATGCCTCGAATGCGAATATGCTTTTTGACAGTAAGAGCCTGGAACCCGTTTTCCGGCTTATCGTCGGCGAAGCCGGGAGTTCGTTTACTTTCGAGGTCGCCCAGAAAAACGGTATTCCGTACAGCCTGATCAACCGGGCCAAGAAAAAGATAGAACGCGGAAAAGTGCGCTTCGATGCCACTATAGCCAAGTTACAGAAAGAGCGCAACCGCATGGAAAAGACTTCGAAACAACTGAAAGACGAGGAAGTCAAAGCCCGTGACGAAGCGACCCGGCTCGAATCGCTCAACGAAAAAATACAATCCAAACTGGAAAGTTACCAGCAGCTTTTCGATCATAACCAGCGTATGATCTACCTCGGTAACAAGGTCAATGATATCGCAGAAACGTATTTTACCGACAAGAAAAAGCGTCCGCTGATCTCCGAATTCCTCAAAATTGTGGAAACCGAAAACAGCAAACGCAAACCCAAGGCACCGAAGGAAAAGAAGAAAGAAAAAATACAGAAAGAACAGGTAGCCCGGGAGATGGAGAAAAAGGTGGAAGTGATCCGTGAAAAGAAAAAAGAAGAGAAAAAGCAAGCCGTACGCCAGGAGCAAAACAAACCCAAACCGGTCCTCAAGGTCGGCGACAGGGTACGTCTTCCGGATGGCAAGGCTGTGGGCAGTATCGAGACTATAGAGAAAAACAAGGCCCTGGTCAACTACGGTCTGTTTACGACCAGTGTAAGCCTGGATCAGCTCGAACTGGTACAGGCCATGAAAAAATAAGGGAGGACACCGCCTGACCCATCGAAAAAGCCGGAACGTTATAAAAACATTCCGGCTTTTTTGTTTTGGTTTATAAGATATTACCGCAGCTTAGGCGATACGCTCTATCCTGGCCCCTATGGCCCGCAGGCGCTCGTCTATATTTTCATATCCGCGGTCTATCTGTTCGATATTGTGTATGGTAGAAGTTCCCCTGGCCGACAGCGCAGCAATGAGCAGCGATACCCCGGCACGGATATCCGGCGATGACATCGTCGTTGCCTTGAGTTGCGAATGAAAGTCATGGCCTATTACGGTAGCCCTGTGCGGATCGCAGAGGATGATCTTCGCCCCCATATCGATGAGCTTGTCCACAAAGAACAAACGGCTCTCGAACATCTTCTGATGGATAAGTACACTACCCCGGGCCTGTGTAGCCACGACCAGTACGATACTCAGCAGGTCGGGAGTAAACCCCGGCCAGGGCGCATCGGCAATGGTGAGAATAGACCCGTCTATAAAACTTTGTATTTCGTATCCGTCGGTATGCGCCGGGATATAAATATCATCATCTCTTTTTTCGATGGTGATCCCCAGCTTGCGGAATACGTTCGGGATCTGCCCCAGACTGCCCCATCCCACATTCTTAATGGTGAGTTCGCTGCGTGTCATCGCGGCAAGTCCTATCCAGCTCCCTATTTCGATCATATCCGGAAGCATGGTATGTGTGGTTCCCGACAGCCGCTCCACCCCCTCTATGGTGAGCAGGTTAGACCCCACACCGCTGATCTTTGCACCCATGCGGTTGAGCATGTTGCAAAGCTGCTGCAAATAGGGTTCGCAGGCCGCGTTGTAGATCGTAGTGGTTCCTTCGGCCAGTACGGCTGCCATAACAATATTGGCAGTTCCGGTTACGGAAGCCTCATCGAGCAGCATGTAGGTACCGTGAAGCTTTTCGGCCTCTACCCCATAGAAATACTCCTCTTTGTTATACCGGAAACGGGCACCCAGTTTTATGAGCCCTTCAAAATGTGTATCGAGTCGTCTGCGTCCTATCTTGTCGCCTCCCGGCTTGGGAATATACCCCATACCGTAACGCGCCAGTAGCGGGCCCACGATCATTATCGAACCTCTCAGTCCTCTCCCGTCTTCTTTGAATTGTGCGGACTGCAGGTAGTCCAGGTCTACCCGGGCTGCCTTAAAACGATATGCCCCTTTGCCGAGTTTCTCGGTTTCTACCCCGAGGCTCCCCAGAAGAGCGATCAGTTTATTGACATCGAGAATGTCGGGGATATTATGGATCGTCACAGTTTCTTCGGTAAGTAAAACTGCGCATAAAATCTGTAAAGCTTCGTTTTTTGCACCCTGGGGAGTAATTTCTCCCTTCAGGGCATGACCTCCTTCTATTTTAAATGTACCCATTTAAAAACCTCAATATTTATCAATTTCAGTATCAAGACGGATAAATATCCGGTTACGGACTGAAATCAGGATTTGACGGATAAGATTATTAATAACGTTTTTTGTTGCGGTTGTTTTTACCGTTGTTGTTGCGGTTTTTCTGGTTGGTTTTGCCTGTGTGTTTCGACTTACCGCGCATCAGATCATCACTGTCGGAAAGATCTTCATCCCACTTGGCAAGGTTTATTTTCCCATCGCTGAGCTCAAATAAATGCTCGAAGATCACATCATCTTCTACGGTGTCTTTATTCCAGTTCAGAAAGCTCTTTTTCATGTGGTTGGCGATAGTGAACTTAAGACCTTCTTTAAGATCACTGTCCTCCCAGCTGTTACACACATCGATCATCCTTTTGATGTTATTCCCGTAAAAACGGTATTTGGGATAGTTCTGCGGATAATCCAGTGGCCCCGGTTTTTGCTCCAGAAGCTCCTTTTCCGGTTTGGGATAGGGAGAGTCTACGTCGAGACGAAAATCGGAAATGATAAAGAGCTGATCCCAGAGTTTATGCTGAAAATCGGGAACATCTCTCAAATGAGGATTCAGATTTCCCATGACCCCGATGATGGCCCTGGCCACCTTATTGCGCTCTTCCTTATCTTCTATAGACACCGCATAGTCGATCATCTTCTGTATATGGCGCCCGTACTCCGGAATTATAAGTCTCTCGCGCTCTGTGTTATACTCTAAATTGTCGGTCAAAATAATGTAAGGTATTAAATTTATGTTATTGAAGTGCAGTAAACCTCATGAATAGTGAAGTACCATAACGGAGTGCAAAATACTAATTTTTTTCTAAAACCGTACCAAAGAAACCGGATTATACGACATCCTTTTTTTTCGATAAAAAATGGCGTACCCAAAGCAAAGCCGTTTATTCTTAAAGGGATATCACTCCTTCGATCTCACCGACTTCCTTGTATTTCCCGATAACGGCATCCGCACTTTCCATAATAAGCTGAATGGAAACTGCCGTGTATTTCCCATTGGAAGACTCCTTGGTGGTTATCACAGCCCCTTTATTGTCGAAGATCTCTTCGATACGTGCTATTTTGGCATTGTCCGAAGGTATGATAAACTTGTATAAATAACTGGACGGCCAGGTGCTTGTGTTGTTTAATTCTTCTTTTAACCTGCTGTAGAATTGTGCTTCCTTTTCCGGATCCATAGTTGAGATTTTCCTGTATTTTTACGTATTGTACGGAACAAAGATACAGCTTCCGGAGCATATAAAACACATGCTGTGGTGATAATATCCGCTCCGGGGGCATTTTCATTTTTTAATTACGCCCGCTTTTGCTTATTTTGCATTTTTGAAACACATGACGGTGAGTACGAAGAAAATTATTATTACGGGAGGCCCCGGAACAGGTAAATCATCTGTTCTGGACGAGTTTATAAGACGGGGACATCGCTGTTTCCCGGAGATATCCCGCCAGGTGACCGCAGAAGCACAGGAACAGGGCATCGCCCAGTTGTTCCTTACCGAGCCCTTATTGTTCAGCACCAGGCTGCTCGAAGGACGGAAAAAGCAATTTACCGATGCGTGCGAACTGCCGGACGAACGGGTTTTTATAGACCGTGGCGTACCGGATGTCCTGGCCTATATGGATTATGCCGGCTCGGAGTACCCCGGCTTTTTCAGGGATGTATGCGATTATTGCAGGTACGACCAGGTATTTCTGCTCCCGCCCTGGGAAGCTATTTATGTTTCCGACAGCGAGCGTTACGAAAATTTTGAACAGGCACAGGTCATACACCGGTTTATAAAAGAAACGTATAAGCGTTTCGGATACACCCTGACCGAAGTCCCGACCGGAACCGTTTCCGGCCGGGCCGATTTTATCCTGGAGCAACTCCATATCTCACATACCACGGTATCCCATACCTCCACCAATACCCCAATAACTTAATAACCGAGTAACCTAATAACCCATAGCTACAACACCGCTTCACATATTACAGAAATACTGGGGGTTCGACACTTTCAGGCATCCGCAAAAGCAGGTTATCGATGCTTTGCTGGAAGGCAGGGATGCTTTTGCCCTGCTCCCGACGGGGGGTGGAAAATCGATATGTTTCCAGGTACCGGCCCTGACCAGGGACGGGATATGTATTGTAGTGTCGCCGCTGGTGGCGCTGATGCAGGATCAGGTAGAGCACCTGAAGTCGAAGGGAATCAAGGCCGCTGCCCTTTCGGGCGGGCTCAGGTACGAAGAAGTAGACAGCATGCTCGACAATTGCATTTACGGCAACTATAAATTCCTCTACCTGTCTCCCGAGCGCCTGCAACAGGATATCGTACTGGAGCGGATACGGCAGATGCCCGTAAACCTGATTGCCATAGACGAAGCCCATTGTATCTCGCAATGGGGAAATGACTTTCGCCCGGCATACCGCAACTGCACCGTTCTGCGCGAACTGTTTCCGGCTATACCTGTGGTGGCGCTCACGGCTTCGGCAACTGCCAGGGTGGTCGACGATATCCTGGAAAACCTGCACATGAAAGAAGCCACGGTCTTTCGCAAGTCTTTTGCCCGCTCCAACCTGGCCTATATGGTGTTCGGGGAAGAAGACAAACACTACCGCCTTCGGCAGATCCTGAAAAAAAACCCGGAGTCTTCCATTGTGTATGTACGTAACCGCAAGGCTGCCTCCGATATTGCCGCCCATCTCCGGAGCCATCATATTACCGCCGGTTTTTATCACGGCGGACTCAGTCCGGAGGAAAAAGCATCCGGATTACGCCAATGGCTCAACAACACCAACCAGGTCATGGTAGCCACCAATGCCTTCGGCATGGGCATAGACAAACCGGATGTAAAAACGGTCGTTCACATGCACCTGCCGGAGAGTATGGAAAGCTATTACCAGGAAGCCGGACGTGCCGGAAGGGACGGTGAAAAAGCCTTTGCCGTAGTCCTCAAAAACAATACGGACGAACAGGCACTCAGAAAACAGTTTCTCGAAAGCCTGCCTGATGTCGCTTTTCTGAAACTACTGTACAAAAAGCTCAACAATTATTTCCAGATATCTTACGGGGAAGGGGAAAACGAGGCTTTTGCCTTTCACTTCAACCAGTTTTGTGCAACCTACGGGCTCCACCCCTTGCTGGCTTACAACGGACTGAAATTGCTCGATCGCAATTCGGTGATCTCCCTCTCGGAACAATTCGGGCGGAAAACCACGGTACAATTTATCGTCACCAATCACCAGCTGTTTATGTATATGGACAAAAATCCGCGCCCGGAACATATCATTCAGGCGATCCTACGCACTTACGGGGGTATTTTTGATATAGAGACCAGGATCAATCCGCAGCTCATCGCCGAGAAGACCGCTTCCGACGAACAAAGGGTGATCGCCGTACTGCAGCAGCTTGAAAAAGATGAGATCATCGCATATCATGCCGAACATACGGACGCCCGTATTACTTTTCTCGTTCCGCGTGAAGACGATATCACGATACACATGATCGCAAAGGAGATCAAACAACAGAACAAACAGAAAAAAGAACAGGTTGCCGCAGTGATCGCTTATATACAGAACGACAACACCTGTAAAAGCCAGCAAATCCTCTCCTACTTCGGAGAAAACAACGGGACGGAATGCGGGATCTGCTCGGTCTGTATCCGCAAAAAACAAAAGGGCATCCCGGGAGAGATTGCCGGAATTATCGAAGAAGAGATCATCAAGGTGTTGCGGCAAAAAAGCCTGACCTCGAGAGCCCTTGTCGAAACCCTGACGTTCCGGGAAGCCTATGTACTCGAGGTGCTCCGGCAATTACTGGAAAAGGAAAAGATACGTGTAAATACCAAAAACGAATATGAAGTCACAGGATAAGCCTGCCGGACTTCGAACCCAATCCGATATAGAATGAGAGACCTGAATATTGTCTTTATGGGAACACCCGACTTCGCCGTCGGTATCCTGGACAAACTGGTAGAAAACAACTACCGTATAGCCGGGGTGATCACAGCTCCCGACAAACCCGCAGGGCGCGGCCGTAAACTGCACGAATCCGCCGTGAAAAAATACGCCATATCCAAAAACCTGAAGGTCTTTCAGCCCGAAAACCTGAAAGACGAAGAGTTCCTGGCCGAACTGCGGGCCCTTAAAGCCAACCTGCAAGTGGTTGTCGCTTTTCGCATGCTCCCGAAAGCCGTGTGGGAAATGCCCGAATACGGCACTTTTAACCTCCATGCTTCCCTCCTGCCCGATTACCGGGGGGCAGCCCCTATTAACAGGGCTATCATGAACGGAGAAACGGAAACCGGGGTAACCACTTTCTTTATCGACGAAAAAATAGATACCGGCGAAATCATTATGCAGACCAAAACCGGTATAGGCCCCGAAGAAACCGCAGGGGAACTCCACGACAAACTTATGGAAGCCGGGGCCGGACTCGTACTCCGCACCGTTCAGCATATCGAAGCCGGAACGGTAGCTCCGAAGAAACAGCAGGAACCGGCCGTACTGAAAAGTGCCAATAAGCTCCATAAGGAAACCTGCAGGATCGACTGGAATTCGGGTATTGATACCGTTCATAACCATATCCGCGGATTGAGCCCCTATCCCGGAGCCTGGACCACACTCCGCAACGAAACACCGGAAGCCCCCGTACAGGTCAAGATATTCCGTTCCGAAAAAGAGCCGGCCTCCCATAACAAACCTACAGGACAAATGATAACCGGAAAGAACGAAGTCAAAGTCGCCGTAAAAGAAGGTTATATAAAACTGCTGGAAATCCAGCTTCCCGGAAAGCGCAGAATGCCCATCTCCGATGTACTTAACGGCTACACTTTCAGCCCCGAAGCCCGGGTCGAATAGGGCGTTATAGTCACTGAAACCAGTAAATACAAGGAAAAAGACGATACTTTATCAACATTTTTTTGAAGTTATCAACAAAAAATCGGATTTCCCCCCGTTTTACTTGCGTTATAACGAAATCCGTATAAATTTGTGTAACCATTTTAAAAACGATGTTTAACCAACAATTAATTTTTTAAATTCTTATATTATGAACAAAACAGAATTAATTGATGCCATGGCTGCTGATGCCGGTATCACCAAAGCCGCAGCTAAAAAAGCCCTGGAGTCTTTTTTAGGAAGTATTGAAAAAACCCTGAAAAAAGGGGATAAAGTGTCTTTGGTAGGCTTCGGATCATGGTCAGTTTCCAAAAGAGCTGCACGGGAAGGTAGAAACCCGCAAACCGGGAAAACCATCAAGATCGCTGCCAAAAAAGTGGTAAAGTTTAAAGCAGGAGCAGAATTAGGCAAAGCCGTTAATTAAGACGTTCCTCTTTTAAGATAAATGTTAAACACCTGCAAAAAACAGGTGTTTTTTTGTTTAAGAGCGTTAATTTCCGATTCGACAGGTTTGATTTTTTGATTTTTTTCTTTAGATTTAAAGAAATAAAATGCCTATGATTGCTCTAAAACCACAAAAAGGACATTTATTGATCGCAGAACCGTCCATTATAGGAGATGTTTCTTTTAACAGGTCGGTAGTACTTCTTGCAGCGCATAATGACGAAGGATCTATAGGTTTTATACTCAACAAACCGCTATCCTTCCGGTTACATGAACTCGTACCTGAGATTACGAGGTCTTTTAAAATATATAACGGGGGACCTGTAGAACAGGATAATCTTTATTTTATTCACAGGGTACCACAGCTGATTTCCAACAGTATCGAAATCTCCAATGGCATCTACTGGGGGGGCGACTTTGATGTTCTCACCGTGCTGCTCAATGACGGTACCATCAAGAATTCGGATATCAAATTCTTCCTCGGATATTCGGGCTGGGATACGCTGCAGCTCGATAAGGAATTGCAATCCAACTCATGGATAGTCTCGGAGAACACCTATAAAAGCAAGGTAATCCGTAAGGCCGCTTCCTCGTTCTGGAAAGAAAAAATGGTAGAATTCGGGGGCGATTACCTTTTGTGGTCCAATGCTCCGGAAAACCCTAATCTCAATTAATATCCCGTACGGGGACCGAAAGGATCGGATTATGACGGACCTCCCAGTCTCACGTGGAGATTCAGTTTGCCCAGCAAATCCCTGCTTACATCCGCTTTAAACTGTTTTTTCCGGTAGTTGGTCACCGGCCGGATCCCGGTAATCGTATTGGTGATAAACAATTCGTCTGCTTTTTGCAGTTCGAAAGGAGATACGGACTGCTCTTCCAGCGTATAGCTATCGAGTTTGGAAAGGATTTTAAGAAGCTGTTTACGGAGGATCCCGTTGATACAGCCATCCTCCAATGGCGGGGTTTTGATGGTTTGCCCCTTAACCAGAAAGATATTTCCGTTGATCGCCTCTACCACATTTTTCTTTTCATTGAGCAACAAGCCGTTTTCGTAGCCATTTTCTTCGGCATAGATAGCAGCCAGTACATTGACAAGCCTGTTATTGGTCTTTAACGTAGACAACAACCCGGCATTGACCCAGTGATCCTTGAAGAGTTCTACCGTGTACGGAGCTTCGCTGAGCGTATAGAACGGGCTTTGCAGTTCGTGTACCTCTATGATGTACTCCACGCCCCTGTCGGCCGGCAGGTAAAGCCCCCCATCCTTACGGTGTACCCCCATCCTCACGCGGACAGGACGTGTATCCATCTCATTGGCACCAACCGTTTTCAGGATTTCCTGTTCGAGGTATTCCATCGTAAAATTCATGGGAATATCCATTCGTAATATCCGCATCGAGGCCATAAGCCTGAGGTAATGTTCTTCCCAAAAGAATATTTTCGAATTGACCACCCTCATGGTCTCAAAAAGCGCATCGCCGTAACGCAGTCCCCTGTTCGTGTGGTTTAAGAAATTCTCTGATGAAGACCGTACTTCGCCGTTGAAATTGATCATAAAAAAAGCCCTGAAAATTTATTCAGGGCAAATATACTGGTAAAAACACAAATAACCTTATGCAGAACCGAGAACATGTTTCAGATCGGAGATCTGGTTTTCCCAAAGCATCTTGGCTTCGTCCAGCTCATCTTCCTCGGTAAAATCGGTGATCAGCAGCGATACGTCCTTGGTGATTTCATCGACTACGATCCTGAATTCAAAAAAGGCATCGTCTTCTGTGGCGAGCCATTTGAACTTCACGGACTCCCCGCTCTTTTTACGCACCATTTTCGCCTTTTCCTCGCTGTCATCCCAAATAAAGGTATAAACCTCTCCCCTGGAATTTACATTATCGGCAAACCATTCGGACAATCCGGATGGCGTGGAGATATATTGATATAAAAGCTGGGGCGAAGAATGTATTTGAAATTCGAGTTCGTATTTTATTTTATCCTGCATATCTGTTCCGTTTTTTTAAGAACGACAATATAATTATTTCTTATATAAAACCTAAAATAAAAGCATAAAATATTTTTTTTCACGAAGTGTTTGCCGTACTCAATTTTGTTTCTATATTTGCAGCCGCAATAACAGTTTTACCGCTGTTAAAGCAAAAGCGATCATGAAACGGCGAGGTAGCTCAGGTGGTTAGAGCGCAGGATTCATAACCCTGAGGTCACGGGTTCAAATCCCGTCTTCGCTACAGTAAAAAAGGCTTTCAAGTAATTGAAGGCCTTTTTTTATTTTCTCGTTTCAGGATAAGCCCGTTACACTCCTGTTCCTCATTTCTTTTTGTCGGAAAAGATCTATTTCTTCTTTTTCCTAATAATTTGTTCCATATCATCATTGTTAGTAAAGACTAATTATTTAATTTTGTTAAGCTAATTATGACCTTTCATAAATTCAAGACCAAAAACATATCATGAAGCATTTGGGATTGTTGCAAAAAGGGGAAACTGCTGTGATCAGTGGAATTCTCCACAACTGCCCGGCAGAGATCCGGCAGCGTTTACTGGATCTGGGTTTTGTAAAAGGAACACGGGTGCGCATCGAAAATATCAGTCCGCTCAAAGATCCGGTAGCCTATCGCATACACCATACCCAAATCTCCCTTCGCAGGGAAGATGCTTCGTATATAGAGATCGAAATTAACGAAAACGAAGAATGATGAATGCCGCCTGTGAAGTATGTGAATTCAACACGGCCTCCGACTTAAAAAAACTCGGGGGAATTTCCGGAAAATACGATTATACCATCGCTCTTGCGGGAAACCCGAATACGGGCAAGAGCACAGTCTTCAATGCCCTTACGGGATTGAGACAACATACGGGAAACTGGCCGGGAAAAACCGTTACCCGTGCCGAAGGGAGTTTTTCCTACAGAGATAAAACTTTTAAACTCGTCGACCTCCCGGGAACCTATTCGCTGATGTCCGATTCTGAGGATGAGGAAGTGGCGAGGGACTTTGTACTGTTCGGAAAACCTGACGTTACTGTCGTGGTCGTAGATGCTGCCAGGCTCGAACGCAATCTCAGCCTGGTGCTGCAGATACTGGAAATCACTACCAATACCGTACTTTGTCTCAACCTGATGGACGAGGCACGAAGGCACGGAATAGCTATCGACCTGCGTACCCTTTCCAGAGACCTGGAAATACCGGTAATAGCGACCAGTGCGCGGTCAAAAGAAGGGATCTCCGAACTTATTACAGCCATACATACCATGGCTACCCACGGAAATACGGTTAAAAAACATCTCCTTACGGATATTCCGGATGATACCGGAGAAGCTATAGAAGAACTCACTGCAAATTTGCAGCGACTGGACCCCGATCTCCCCAACACCAGGTGGATAGCCTTGCGACTACTGGAAAACGATCAGGGGATCATCAGGGCATTACAACAGGGAAATACAGCGCCGGGTTTACATTCAGAACTCGATGACATCCTAAACAAGGCAAAAAATTATAGATCCTCTCTGGACGGTCACTATCAGGATGATATTGCAGAAGCTATGTACAGCAAGGCCGCCCGGCTTGTAAAAGACTCGGTATCCGGTAATGCCTCACAACGGGCGTTCAGAATGGACCGGGCCATAGATAATATCGTCACACACCGCATCTGGGGCTTTCCCATTATGTTCCTGTTACTCGGCGCAGTATTGTGGACTACGATTATAGGGGCCAATTATCCTTCTCAAATGTTATCTACCTTATTACTGGACACCCTCTATCCCTGGTTGAAAAACGGTGCGGAAACCCTTCATTTTCCCTGGTGGCTAAGTGGTTTTCTTATTGACGGGGTGTATCTCGCTACCGCCTGGGTTATCGCGGTAATGCTACCCCCGATGGCTATATTCTTTCCGCTCTTTACCCTTCTGGAAGATTTTGGTTATCTTCCGAGAGTTGCTTTTAACCTGGATCGGGTATTTAAGACCTCAGGAGCACACGGAAAGCAGGCTCTCACCATGAGCATGGGATTCGGATGTAATGCCGCAGGGGTAGTCGCTACCCGTATTATAAACAGTCCGCGTGAAAAGCTTATTGCCATCATTACCAACAACTTTTCTTTGTGTAATGGACGATGGCCCACACAAATACTTATTGCCACCATCTTTATCGGAGTCCTCGTCCCGAAACCGTGGAGCGGTACGGTATCCGTACTGGCTGTAGTAGGGATTGTCGTGCTTGGCATCGCTTTTACTTTCTTCACGTCCTGGCTGTTATCCAGGACCCTCTTAAAGGGGAAGTCCTCGTTTTTTACCCTGGAGCTCCCTCCTTACAGGCCTCCGAAGGTATGGCAGACCTTGTACACCTCCCTGATCGACCGTACTCTTATTGTGCTCTGGAGAGCCGTGATCTTTGCCGCCCCTGCAGGTGCCGTAATATGGCTTATTTCCAACATGATCATCGGCGATCAGAGCCTGGCCCTTTGGCTGATACACGGCCTCGACCCTGCAGGACTGTTTATAGGCCTTAACGGGGTTATTCTCTTAGCGTATATCGTAGCCATTCCGGCCAACGAAATCGTGATCCCTACCATATTGATGCTGACCACCATGGTCATAGGAACAACCACTCTCGGCGCCGGCGCGGGGGTGCTGTTCGAAGGTTCGGAAACCGAAATATCCGCCTTGCTGCAAGCCGGGGGATGGACCACACTCACTGCGGTAAACCTGATGTTGTTCAGCCTGTTGCACAATCCCTGTAGCACTACGATATATACCATTTACAAAGAAACCGGGAGCCGGAAATGGACGGTGGTAGCCACCCTGCTCCCCATTGTATACGGAGTACTGGTTTGCCTGGCCGTTACACTGATATGGCATGCTTTATCGTAAAGACGGTACACCGCTGCAGGAGGGCCTACATGACGGAACTCCCGGAAAATCGTCCCCAATCCCCAGGGTTATGTCTGAAAAGGAAGCCAGGGAAACACTTTTCCGCATTTCTCAACATGACAATATAGTCAATACCCGGCATCCCCGGTTTCGGGATATCTATGCTGCGGATGATACTCGTGTTATCTACGGAGGATGTATATCGGTCCTATAGTAGAATGATCAAAGGCTCCCTTTTTCTCAAGCGCCTTTATCACTTTTTCCGGGTTGGAAACAATAACCTTTTTAAAACACTTAAAACACTGGCTTTTTGATGTGTGGCATAACTGCGATCTTCCTCCGGATGCAGCCACTGCCATATCTCTTTCCATCCCATAAGCCCCCCGGCATTCCGGTCGTCGATAAAGATATCGGCATTCAGTTTCCGGGAGTAGTTCCCCTGTTGTGCCTCGCCGGGATAATTTTCATTTACCGCATAAAACTCAATCCCGTGTGTCCTGCAGTAGGCCACAGCCTCTTCCAGGTACCGCCCTTCCCTGTAGGTCCAGAGGATTAGCCGGTGTCCTTTGCGTTGCAGTGCCATAATGATGGCCAATGCACCGGGCACCGGCTTTCCTATTTCGGGATATCGATGTGTCACTATAGTACCGTCAAAATCCACAGCGATGACTTTGCTGTTACTTCGTATAAAATTCGGGTTCATTTCTACCTCCTGTTTCTTGCGAAAAATTTGTTCAGGTTTAGCTTTTAAACGTATGCCCTGCCTTCAATACATTCATATGGTGATCAAAGAGATACTTCAGGGGCACCCCCGTAGCTATTTCTCGTTTGACGATCTCTTCCGGGCCGAGCTTTTCCAGGTACATGATCAGGGAACGCAGGCTGTTGCCATGAGCTACCACCAGCACATTCTTCCCTTCCGAAAGCAACGGAAGGATATGCGATTCAAAATAGGGTATGGTGCGATCGTAGGTATCCTTCAGGCTCTCACCCCCGGGAGGGGCTACATCATAGGAACGTCGCCATATATACACCTGTTTCTCCCCGAACTTCTTTGCGGTTTCTGCTTTGTCAAGCCCTTCGAGGTCGCCGTAAGAACGCTCGTTAAGAGCGGTATCACTATATACGGGCACCTGCTCCAAACCACATACTTTGCGAATGATCTGCAGGGTGTGCTGCGCCCGTTTCAGGGTAGAGGTGAACATCACATCTATCTTTTCTTCCCTGAGTTGCAACCCCGCCTGGAAAGCCTCTTCCTTTCCCCTGTCGGTAAGGTCTATATCCTTCCATCCGGTAAACCTGTTCTCCAGGTTCCATTGTGACTGTCCGTGTCGTACCAGAATTAATGCAGACATACTATTTTCCTTTTTAGTTAGTTTTTCCTTCCGTAGCACGCATGCTTTCCAACAACGTCACAAGCTGCGTGTCCCGGTTTGCCTTGTCGATATGGTGCAGGTAAGATACACTGGCTCTTTGCAATTCCTTCTGAAGCATTATTTTACAATCCTTCATTGCTTTTTTGCGTAATTGGTGTAACAGGTAGTACATACTCCGACGCAATATGGCTTCCGCCTTTTTCTGCTGTTTCATTTCCAAATAAGTAAAAGCCATATTGTTACATGAGATCATATAGATCTGGATAAAGGGGATCTCACTGCTCTTACAGGTCTCGAAATGATTATTTAACACTTCTGCCCGGTACAGGGCTTCTTTATACCCGGCCAGTGCTTCGGTGTACTTTTCCTCATTAAACAGGGTATTAGAAGCCACTGTCCTGGACTTCCAGTATTCCTCAATATGATTCAGACATACTTCGCTCATAGTATTTCAGATTTTCATTTCAGGTTATCATTGGCAAAATCCCAGTTGACGATCTCCCAGAAACTCTCCACGAATTTCGGGCGGGCGTTACGGTAATCGATATAATAGGCATGCTCCCACACGTCGAGAGTAAGTAACGGTTTTTTGTTTTCCGTAAGCGGTGTATGTGCATCTTTCATGGGGAGAATCTCCAGCCTTCCCGCCGCATTCTCTACCAGCCAGGCCCAGCCCGAACCGAACAGTTTGACGGCAGCCGTCGAAAAAGCTTCGCGAAAGGCCTCGAAACTTCCAAAATCACGTTTTATATACGTTCCTATTTTTCCTGTCGGGGCCTTTCCACCATCCGGAGAGAGGCAATGCCAGAAAAAACTGTGGTTCCAGTGCTGGGCAGCATTGTTGAACAAGCCGGCGTCTCCACGGTCGTAACCCGCCCGGATAATGGCTTCGAGTGGCATTTCACAATAGGGAGTATCCTTGACGAGGTTTCCCAGATTATGTACATAAGCTGCATGGTGTTTCCCGTAATGATAGTCAAAGGTTTCCCCGGTGATCAATGGGGCCAGCGCGTTTTTGTCGTACGGCAAATCGGGTAATGCAAGAGATGTCTTCATCGTTTTCGGTTTTTAAGTTTTATAATTTTAATCGCTTTCCTGATCGCTGTGACTTTCGTCAATTCCCGAACGGCCTCCCCCATATCCTGTGGCATCAGGTCTGTATGTCTCACCTGTCGTTCTATTCTCCTTTTCTCCTGTTCCGGCAGTGTAATAACGTAATCCATAAGGGAGGGCTTTTATACATGTTCAGAATTGTTTTCTGATGCAAAATTACAAAGTTAGATTAATCTAACAAATATTTTTGTTGCTATTTTAAAACGATTGATTTGTATTCCTATATTTGCCTTATGAATTCTTTAACCGAAGAAAATTATCTCAAGGCCATTTATTCCCTGTCTGCCGACCGGGGTACGGTAAATGTAAACGACCTTTCGAAACGATTGGATATCAGGATGCCTACGGTAACCAGCATGATGAAAAAGCTTGCCGAACGCAAGCTGGTGCGTTATGAAAAGTACAAACCTGTAAGCCTTACCCCAAAGGGGGAAAAAGCCGCCATGTATGTGGTAAGGAAACACCGTCTTACCGAAATGTTTTTGGTAGAGATCATGGGTTTCGGGTGGGAAGAGGTTCATGATATAGCCGAACAGATAGAGCATGTGAAGTCTGCCGAATTCTTCCGGAAAATGGATGAACTGTTAGGTCATCCGTCTTTTGATCCTCACGGTTCTCCCATTCCCGATCCGGAGGGGAATATCCGCCGGGATCCCTTACCCGCCCTGAGCGAATGCCGGGAGGGCGAAAAAGTAAGCCTGTCCGCCGTATCAGATTCTTCCAGCGAGTTCCTGACCTTTCTCAATTCCAGGCGACTTTCCCTGGGGACTGAAATAAACATACTTTCGATAGAACCTTTTGACGGTAGCATGATGCTTTCCTATGACGGGACATCCGGGCAGGTTTTCAGCAAGGTGGTGTGCGACAAGCTCCTGGTAGGTCGCAAGGAGAAGTAATACCGGGCTTTATTTCAGGAATTCCAGGAGTTCTTCGGTGGTCATATAGGAAAAGCTACGTCGTATTACCGCAAAATTCTCATCGAGCAGGAGCAGCACCGGTAGTGAAAAAGCTTTGTTATCCCTGCTTCCCAACAGGTAAGCAAATTCATGGACAGGACGCCGCCCGGTAGTTGCTTCACGGTTATAAAATTGCCGCTCACCAAAATGCAGTGTATCGGTAGTCTCTACATCCATCCCGGCAGTGTATATCCCGCTTTCCCGAAGCCTGGCCAGGACGGCAGGTGACCGGAATGCGTTGCGCTCCATCTTTTTACAATACGCACACCAGTCTGCATAAAAATAAAGCAGGGTTCCTTTCGGGTGCGTCTGCAGCGAATCTGTCAGCTCCCGGACCGATATCCACGGGATCCCGGAACCGGGCTGGGCAAACCCCGGTGCAGAAAACAGACAGAAGAAAATTAAAAGATACCGTATCACCATTACGCAAAAATAGTTTATTATGGAGTATTTGGTTATTTGATTACTAAGTTATTCAAGTAACACCTGATAATCTAATAACCCAGAAGCCAAAACCAGATGCACTGACACACATAGATTTGGCTTCTAAAATCACGGAAACTCTTAACAATTAATAAACTAACATCTCTCCCCTACAGGTTATGCAAATTGCCGAGTTTAATGCCAAAATATATAGTCCTGGGTTGAGCCGGACCATAGATATAGTCGGAATCCCGCGTGGCACCGGTATCAAAATCGTCCTGATAGCTATTAAAAACATTGCGCACCCCGGCATAGACATTCATCTGGAAATTATCGCTGACATCAATATGATGGCTTAGTTTCAGATTCATATCGTAAAAGGAATTGCTCTTGTTCAGTTGCATAAAACCGCTATCACTAATCACCAGTGGTACGGTCATAGGACCGGTATATGTTCCGGTAATATCGAGGGTAGTTTCTTCGAATAGCCTCATATTGGTATTCAGGTATCCATATACATTGGGGTTGCGAACAAACTTCCGGATAGCAATATCCGTCTCTCCCTGTACCGAACCATCAGCTTCAAATAATAGTTGTTGTTCCCGGTAACGCGATTGTTGTACGGTTCCTCCCAACTGGAAAGTATACCTGGATGAGGGAGATACCCCTATCTCTATATTCGCCCCGGTAACATAGGCCCCTTCCCCGTTCCTGACCTCTTCAAGTATAGATCCGTTAGGAAGACTTGCCCCTGTACTTACCGTGGTAAACGGATTTTCGAGATCGGTATAAAACCCTTCTACCAAAATATTGGTTTGAAGCTTGTTAAAATTTTTGGCGTAGTTGAAAGAGGCCGTAAATGCATTGGAATACTCCGTTTCCAACTCTTCAGAAAGAATGACAAATTGCGGTTCTCCACCTACGGACGACACATGCAGGTCTTCGTTAAAGGCCTGTGGGGCACGGAACCCGCGGGCATACCCGCCCCGGAACTGCCAGCCTTCGGCAAAATTGTACATGAGGGTAAGCCTGGGACTCAGCACGACCTGATCGATCTCGGAGGAACGGTTTACATTCTGAACAGAATAGTCTCCCTCTACATTCACATAATCCAGCCGACCTCCTGCCAGGATCGTAAATTTTTCGGTAGGTTTCCATTCATACTGGGCAAAGGTACCGATACTGTTGACCTTCTGATCTATGAAACGATTATACCCGGGGATATTATCCTGGGTACTACTCAGGTTATACTCGCTTCCTATAGTCAGGATATCATGACTGTTTTTGAAATGGCGGGTATACTGACCGCCCATAAGCAGGGCCAGATCATCCGTATTTCCGTAAGCATTGGCAGCGCTTATGGAATCCTGGCGCGTACGTCCGCCTCCGAGTCCGCCATAAAAACTTTTCCTGTCCGTGTATTGTGCAGAGGTGTACACCGAAAAAGCATTGCTCTTATCATCATTGGTAATCTCGTAAGTAAGGCCTCCCATTACGGTATTGTGGTCCAGTTGTTCCGTAATATCTGTCAGGTGGGGTGCCAGTTCCAGGTGATCTCCCCCTCTTCGGTATTCTTCAAGTGCCGTAAAATCGAGTGTCAGTTTACTGTGGTGCGAGGGCCTGATAAAGGCCTTGGTACCCAGGGTATTGTTCTTTAATTCTGTAATCTCCGTAAAACCGTCATTATTGGCATCATAACTGTCCCGGTCACGTTTCATACCGTAGACGGTAATTCCGCTGTTCAGGTCTTCGCTCACTACCGTAGCATTGACATTCAGGGTACGGTCTGGCGTCTTACCGTCTATAAGCCCTAGGCTTCCCTCTATCTGCCAGGAGTTCAATACCGGCTCTTTCGTAATGATATTCACTGTTCCGGCAATAGCATTAGACCCGTACAAAGCCGATCCGCCACTACGTACCACCTCTATACGATCGAGAATGGAAGCCGGGATCTGTTCCAGGCCATATACACTGTTCAGCGCACTGAATACCGCACGACTGTTTACCAATACCTGTGTATAACTCCCGTCAAGCCCGTTTAGCCGTACCTGGGTAAACCCACAGTTCTGGCAGTTGGTTTCCACCCGTACCCCAGGCTGGTAATTCAGCCCATCGGCAACAGAAATAGATTGGGTAGCATTAAACAGCTTCGCATCCAGTACATTGACTACCACGGGAGATTTTTTAACATTGACACGATTCCGGGTACCGCTGATCACTACTTCTTCCAGCCCGAGCATATCTTCTTCCAGTTCAAAATCGAGAGCCTTTTCCCGGTATTCTCCGGTAGCAATAGTTTTTTCTACAGATTTAAAGCCTATGGCCTGTATATGAAGGGTGTACACTCCAGGAGGCAGTTCGAGGACATATTGCCCCCGATGATCCGCAGCAACCCCGGCCGAACTGCCTACTACACTGATATTGGCAAAAGCAACACCATGTTTGCCTTCCACGACTGTTCCTTTGATAATATCCTTTTCCTGTGAGAACAGTAAAACAGGAAAAAGCAAGGTGACAAGGTAAATAAATTTCATTTTATTAAATAAGGTTAATATTAAAGTTAGTCAAAGCTAATTATTTATTTTCAATAAACGAAAATGTAAGTTAATAATATTTGTATCTCATAGACAGGAAACAGTAAGAGCCGTACTATTCAACTTCCATTTTTGTCTTTGACCAACTTACATGCCACTTATTTCCATCGGAATACGGATACAAAAGTACGCATTAAATGCGACAATGTATCATTTAAATATTAAAAAATAGTATCATTCAAATAACATCCCGGAATAGCAGATAAGCGGAATCCGGGCGTGGCCGAAATAAATATTCCCTGTTTTTGACCGCCGAAATGTCCGAGAATTGAATATTTACTTTAGGAATTCCATAACCGCCAATCAGAAAAGGGTCTTGTGATACATGGACACCCGTTATCCTGACCGCGGAGCAGATTTGGTTTTACCCGATGACCGGGATAACCCCCGGACCGGCTTCCCTGTAAGGCAGACATGTACCACAGCGTTCCCGTTATACATCCCTGATCACTGAAGATTGCCGGCTTATGCGGTACAACAGGTACGCCCGAAAGATTTCAAAATTCCTGTCCGGGATTTCCGATGTTCATATATACTCAGAGTATGGCTTTAAGGCCTATGGTTATATTGCGACCAGGAAGCGGAGCCAGATATTTCAGGTATGAATTTTGTGGACGGGCTTCTGCATTGAGAAGATTACTTCCGAAAGCATAAACTTCCAATGCATACTGTTTTATCTGAAACCGGTATGCGAATCGTCCGGAAAGCAATGAATATGCCGGCATAGGGGGTTCGGGATTAATGTTCTTCCCTAAATATCGCTGCTTACCATACCTTTCAAAAGCCATATACAACAGAAACTTTCCGACAACTATAGTTGAAGAAAAATTATATCGGCTTGTAGGCAAATTGGGCATATAATCTCCTTCTGCCCATTTTCTGACAGGGTCATCGGAGGTATTTTTGTTCTTTACCAGGTCAAAAAAAGATGATATCTCCCAACTGTTTTCCTTACCCCAGGTATACCTGTAATTCAATGTCGCTTCCCAACCGCTGATCTCCGTATCCGAGCCTCTCCATTCTTTGACCAGGAACCCTCCGGAGCGTGATATTCCGGTATGTGCGAGATACAGGTAGTCGTCAAAAAAGGTATGGTAATACGTCAAGCTGGCATGCCATCTCCCGTAATCCACCCCGCCTCCGAATTCGTAAGTCCTGGCTGTTTCCTTGTCCAGCCTGTCGTCACCGTTCTCTTCAATCATAATAGCAAAATGATCATTCCCTGCATAAAGCTCATTGACTTCGGGGGCCCGTTCGGCATGGTTAAACGATATGTTCATAAAACCCGCTTTCCAAAAATTCCAGCGCAAGTCTCCCGTAAACTGATTCAAACCAAAATTCCGGTCCGACAATTCGCCTCCCGCAAGTCCGCGGCCTGTCTTATAATCAGGATCAGACAATACACGCCGGCTCACCCGGTCATACCGATATCCCAGATTAAGCATCAACGAATGGTAATTCAGCTGCTGCAGGGTGAACACTCCGAATTCACGACTCTGATTATTGGGCAGATACCGTTGTTCTCCCTCCCCTTTCATCCTGAAATAAGCATAATCGATACCGCTAAGTCCTTTCCCGAATTTCCATGCCTTTTGTTCTGCCTCAATACGTACGGTGTGCCGGTTACTGTCAAATTTATTTCCCGGAGCGCTTCCCACCAGCTCGCGATCGTCAGAAACCTGCATTACGTAATTCAGCCGTATTGTAGAAAATATAGTTTCTACAGGTTTATATTCAGATTCCAAAAGTGTACTATGCGAAATTCCGGATGTATTTATCGGGGCGTATTCATGAGCTCTTTCCGCTGTATGATGGTTGTGATCATGACTGTGGTCATGACCATGATTGTGTGAGGGCCTGGACGTCAATGCAAATCCCGGTATACCATAATATCTTTCCACGTACCGATAACCTATCCCCATTCTAAAATTATTCCGGATATAACTCGTCCCGAAGTTTACAGCTTTACTTCTGGCATGACTGTTGGGCATGATCCCTTTGGTCACCGGTGCATAATCATATATGCCGTGAACTACCTTATTGTATAGCGGCGTATCCGGATCCTGCCCTGCCACATAGTACTCGTTATCCGGATTACGGATATTCTCCCCGTTAACATAAGAATATTCGTCAAACGTATAAAGATCATCCTGAGTAAGTCCCCATTTCGGATCGCCAAGCCGGTCCATGACATACTGGCTCAGGTAAGGATAAAGGCTAAGGTTACGGATATTTTCGGCGTCTACATAGACCTGGGCGAGGGACTGGGTAAGATCGTCAATATCTGGATCATAAGCTATAGGGGCTTTGGTATTTCCCGGAATTTTCAGATCGTCATTCCTCCGGTTCATACCCCCTATGTGCCATGCCCAATATTTCCCGAGATTCCCGTTAATATTAACTGCCTGCCGGTAACCACTATTGGTACCGGCCTCGACAATGGCATGCCCCTGCACCTCTTCCGGAAATAAGGCAGAAGGAATGGTATTATCATGCATGTTTACGGCTCCACCGATAGCTCTGCCTCCGTACAATACCGCTGCATTCCCTTTATACACCTCTATCCCCAGCAGATTATCCGTATCTATCTGAACATCAAGATTGGGACTTATGCCGGATAAATTATTCAGTACGGCCCCATTAGATAATACCTTAACACGATTTCCACTCATACTCCGGATAACCGGCGTTCCGGAGTTGGGTCCGAAATATGAATTTTGTACTCCGGGGATATGGCTGAGGGCCGCCCCAAGAGTTTGTGACCGGACCATGTTAATTTTTTCATCATCCAGATACTCCCGTTTCCCAACAATACGCTTAGCGCCGGGAGAAGCATCTCCGACTACAATCGTCTCAAGGAGTTCAATAACCGCTAAACTATCTTTGGTTACTCTTTCCTGGGCACGTAAATCGTGAAGATCAAAAGAAAAAACAGCAAAAAAAATAAAAATGATATAAAGCCGGTCTTGCATGATAGAACTATTGATGTGGCGCAAAAATAGAAAACATTCCCATACATGCAACATTGTCGCAATATTTAAAATCTTTTTATTACTTTCGCCAAAAAAACAAGCTTTATATGTTTAAAAATTACACTAAATTTCTGGCTATTGCCTACACGGCATTATTACAATTCTCCTGTAGTAAAGATGACGATTCTTCTCCTGATATCATCGCTATCGACATCCCTACAACATTTGAGGTACCCTATGGAGAAGAAATCGATATCGACTTGTCCGGAGTACTTCCGGAACAAAAGGACATCACATTTTCTCTTGACTTTAATGAAACTACAGAGGTACAGGTCGGTAACTCAATCAGCTTACGCGAACAACTGGCCCGCGCAATTGTCATCCATAACGGTGATCATGCACATATCAGATGCAACAGCAATATGTTGTACCCGAACGGCATTACATCTGAGATAGAGAACAAGCGTATTCCCGATGCCTATAAGATCCTTGTACTTGCCAGGGACCGCAATGAAAAGATCGTGGGAGAACAAATCGTTTCCCTTAAGATACTTCCGGAAAAGATAGACATAAAGGGAACAGAAAACAGTAGCGGTATTTTGTTTACCTATGCACTATACAGCAATGAGGATACCGCTTTTGAATTGACAGCACCTTTCATTTCAGGAGACAATACTTCATGGTTCTTGCCTGAACCGGTTGAAGATGCATCAATCCGTCTTGACAACAATAAAATTATCTTTTCCGGCATAGAAGGTAACCCTGCCCGGCAGGAAGAAACCAAATACGACCTTAAGCCCTCATTATTAAAGAACGGGTTCCCCATAGCCTCCGCATCTTTCCAAGTTATTTTTATCCCCGAACTCAAGTTTTTCTATGGTATATATTTGCCAGAAGGTGATATGAGTATTTTACTCAATCTACTTCATCTTTCCGTAGCGGGAGGCTCCAAAACCAGTGCTCCGGTACTATATCCTGCAGAATATAAAGGGACCTTTGAAATCGTAAGTATCGAAAAAGACGGACTACCCTTCGAAGATATAAACCGGATTTTCGGTATTGTAGAAGACACCGGTGAAGTCACCACCCAAGAAAACAACACCTTGGATCCGGGGGACTATCTGCTTACCATAAAAGCCATTTCATCTACAGGAATCGAACGCACTACGACCCTTACCCTGGCTTTGGAATAGTTCAGAACAAACCAGCTTTGAATTCGGAGTTAACCTCATAGCGACTAACCGAACGGCAATCAAGCTTGCCCGTCCGTTTAGTTCAGGCTCAATTTCGATGACCGGGTAAAAGGAGGCTGTCTCAAGTCAAGGCAGCCTCTTTTTTATTCGGATAGGTATCCGGGACAAAATTCAAATACGCAAATATCAGAAGGTTAAAAATACTTTTTGGACACCCTCTTTTTAATTATTACTTCCTCAGACCATTTTTTGCCATAAAATCTTACCCTTTTATGATCAACATGCCATACCGAAATCTTACTGTATCCGTATGCCCATTGACTCCCTGATTTCCCATGCTCAAAGACAAAGATTTTTAGAAGCTGAAGCGAGATGCACTAAAGTGCATGCGTTTGACTTCTACGGAGACCACTAAAAATCTTTATTCCATCTATGTTTCCCGTTCCTTTTATTCGTTTTTTATAAAATTTCACCCAGTTTTCCGGAGTACGCTCCTAAAACTCCTTGATCACCAAATAAACAGTGTAGGACGTATAGAACAGAAACAAAAGAGCGGCTTCCCAACGATCGATCCTCTTTTTCTTCCCGGTAAGCATAAACAACAGTAGCAAAACCGTTCCGCCGATTAAGATATAGATATCCTGATCAAACCCGGATGTATAGGCCACAGGGGTAACCAGGCTACTTACGGATAAGATCAGGAGTATGTTAAAGATATTTGAACCGATCACATTGCCTATGGCTATATCGCTGTTCTTTTTCCATGCGGCAACAACAGAAGTTACCAGTTCCGGTAGTGAGGTGCCGGCTGCAACTATGGTAAGCCCTATAATCTTTTCACTGACTCCGAGTTCCGTGGCTATGGCCACACTATGGGTGACTACGAGTTTTCCCCCTGAAACCAATCCCGCTAAACCGATAATAATCAATCCGAGGATCTGCCACATGGGCTTCTGTGTAGAGGTGATATGCTCCGAGGTATGGTCAGACTTTAGCTGTGTAAATACATAATAAAGGAACAGTACAAACAGCACCAGCATAATAATCCCATCAATTCTGCTGAGTTCGGGTGCCGAATTTTGAACATAGAAATTATGAGCCAATAACAAAAGAAGCACAGCGACGAAGAGCGAAACCGGGATCTCTCTCCATGAGGTCGATGTTTTAACCGTTACAGGCATAATCATTCCGGTAATTCCCAGAATAATAAACAGGTTAAAATTATTGCTCCCGATGATATTACCTAAAATAATATCGGAATACCCGTTCGTTGAGGCTATCAGGTTAACCACCAGTTCAGGTGCGGAAGTACCGAAAGCTATAATGGTCAAACCAATGGCCAGGTCGGAAACCTTGTATTTTTTTGCTAATAAGGAGCCTCCGTCAACCAGCCAGTTTGCGCCAAAGATTAGTAGCACAAATCCCACGGCAACCAATAAAAGAGATAAAACCATAATATAGCGTATCTAAGTAAAGAGTTTTGCCTAAATAAAAAAGTGTTCCGTATAGTATTACCACACACCTTAAAACATCAGGTATGGTAGTACTCAAGATCACCAGAAATTGTGGAAGGGAAAAATAATTTTGGATTTTCGGTCGCGGAAAGCAAAACATTCGGGCACATTCGGGTTTTTTCCAAAAACAGCACTACCAGTATGTCCATCAATAGCCGATAAAGTGGAAAGTCCATCAAATGCCTTGAATTTCAAAAAAGAAAAAGAAGTGTGATACCCTCCCGAAACCGAACTTTTAGTACGGATAAAATGATTTAGGATAGCTCCGGAATTAATTTCAGAATACAGTTCCTGTTTATCCTGGTGCACGCTTTTCGCACACCCGGAATTGTCCATTTCCCTCAATGCAAGACTGCAGATGGCGGCAAGAAGAATGATTCCCGAAATTTTAATCATGTCTATCACACCACAAATGTAATAAATCCAATGACTTCTTTCCCGGATGGATATTTTATTCGCTGTTTCGGATAAAAAACCATACTCTTTACAGATCCCCCTGCTTTTCCACCGGTACTAAATTCTGGCTCCGCCCCCCTCCCTGTGGACTGATCCTGAACCATTATAGTCTGTCATTTTTTCAATGACAGGCTCAAAAAATCGAATTCAGGAAAGTAATGGGCTAAAAGCAACGAAAAAAATTAAAGCTCCAACCGATATCACAGAAATGGCCACATACTTTTGAAGGCCTGACGGAAAAATTTATCCTCGGAAACAGTTTGTGGAATGGGATGTACAGGAAACCGACATCCTGAAATCCAGGAACAATCACCATAAAAACGCATACCTGATTTTTATCCCTGCTGCCATGGTCCTGACATCCCCGGTATAGGAATAACGTCCTGTTTTACCTGAGGATGTAAACACAGGGTTATAGGTAAACTCCCCCGGGCTCTGGGTACTGTAGCTCACCAGGTCATTCGTTCCGGTTTTATGAACTGTATTCAATCCGTATTCCATAAAGATCCCGAGGTAAAGCGCATTCTTCTTATTGATCATGGACTTGATCCCGGTTTCGAGAAGCAGGTTATACGAATTGTTGAGCTCCAGTTCCTGTCCGTTTATACTTTGGTTGCCAAAATCTCCCAACCCCATAAACAAAGGGGCTTCCAGAAGGGCATTCCATTGCGGGTAATAGCCACTGGTGTGAAGCCCCTTTGTTCTTACACTGTATTCCGTATGCAGGGGCAGCCCGAGTGACAATCCTCCCGCAGCATAAAACCGGGTGGCCTCTCCTCCGGACTGGTAGGTCACCGTAAGGGGGAGGTTCAGGTAGTACACATATTGTCGTTCTTCATAGGTATCGGCTTTGTAATTAAATTCAAATTTCTCCCCCTCGGGATCAATCGCGGGATAACGGTCCTCCAATCCGTTGAAAACCGCCCGGGAGTTATAGGACTGTATTTCCCCTCCCAATCCGAGGCTCCAGTGTCTGTTCAACGCATAGGCATAGCCAATGCCCCCACCCGCATTGTCCGAACGGAAGCGCTGACCTTTGTTCATATCATAACGAAGCGATGAAAATACACCGTTGACATAGACCGATACTTCGTGCTTTTGCTGCCCGTAGCCCCTGGGCAGGGTGAGCAGAAACAGCAAAACAACAGGAATGTTATGTTTTATGCAGGATGAAACTATCTTCATAGATATAGTACTTTTTATTTCACAATGATCTTAAAGGACTTTTGCAGGTCATCTGTAGTACACCGGATAATATACACCCCGGGAAGCATGCCCGAAACCTGAACCGTATTATTTTTTCTGTCCGTAACAAAGTGTTTGATTTCACGACCGGTATGGTTATAGAGCTGCACCTTCATATTTTCCCGTTTGGCTTCCGGAATATCAGCCTGTATATTTACGGTATTTCCCGTGAGTACAGGGTTTGGATATACAATGATCTTTCCGCTGTGCTGTATTTGCGGCTTCATGGGGCAGGATCGCAATACCTGTCCGTCCGTGGTGGTCATTTCCACATGATAGGTAGCATCAGGATCCAGGAGATCCGTGCTGTTATCTCCGGCCGAATAGTATTGTCCGCTACCTGTATAGTTGCCGTTTTTGTACCAGGCGTAAGTTACGAAGTCATAACCGCCATTGGTCTGCGGGTTGTTGTTGACCAGCAGTACGTTGTTGAATTTCTGAATAATAATATCGTCAGAAGCAAACCGTTTTTCCAGGACAACCTTATAGGTCCTGGTCGTATTTCCGTCTTCAGAGATCACCGTTATTGTCTCGGTATACAGGCCCGGTCGGGGCAGATCTACAGTGAATTGATGCGCCGGGTTAACTATGGCATTGGCTTCGGTTTCTATGGCTACTTCCACGGAACCTGCCATACGATCGCAATCTACCACGTAACGGGTTTCCGGTCCCGGATTTTCATAGACCATTCCGGCGATGCGCAATGTACGGATAGCGGCATCACTACTGCTGATGCGCAAGGTACGGCTTACGGGAGGCGCCGGTAAAAAATTAGGGTTACCTTCCTGGTTGGCGGTGATCGTTATTTCTCCCGAAGAAAGCAGGGTCACTGCTCCGTCCGGGCTTACCGTGGCCGCCGGGCCGGAGCCTTCATAGGTATAGGAATAAGTTACCGGTAGTCCGGAGGCTGTATAGGCGTCCAATACAAACCCGGACGTACTTTCGAGGTTCCGGGAAGGAATGGGCCGGAATACGATGTGCTGAGTGGCCCGGTACACCGTGAGTGTCGCCGTGAGTTCGGTATCCCGGTAATTCTCCCCCCCGTCGATCCGTGCCGTAACCGTCTGGGTTCCGGCATCTGTCCGGCCGTTGTTCAGATAGGTCACCGATACGTCTGCGGGCAACCGGCCCGTAACGGAAAGCCTATGTACCGAACCGTCATAAGTAAATCCGCCATCATCAAATGTAATGTGCTCAAGATTTGCAGGAGTGATGGTTAGTATGGCTTCTTCAAAAGTGATATTATAATTGCTTCCGGCCGTCAATGCTCCCTGTGCAATCGTATATTCCCCTACCGCTTCCCCTGTTTCACGCACAGGCATGCCCGTAAACGTATCGTTTCCGGCGAGGGCCGGACTTACGGTATAGGTAAGTTCCGGGTCGGCGGTGCCATACACTTTGGTTTGCCCGTCAGCTGTTACGGTTATTGCAGCCCGGGTAATCTCAAAAATGCCTCCGGTATAGCTGATGGCATAATTATCTGAGGTATATCCGGTAGCTGTAATGGCATACGTGCCTGCGTCCTCTCCGGGAGCCCGGCTTACGGATAGTGTGCCCTCCAGTAAGGTCTCTTCATCATTATGTACAAAACCGTTATAACTTACCGTTAACGCCGGGTCGGTCGCACCATAGACCTTGCTTTGATCGTCAGCGGTAATGCGCAATGGGGCTTTGTTTACCGTCAGGGTTTGTTCTACCGCTACAGCAGGGTTGGTATGACTGTCTCCGGGTTGCACGGCCGTGATGGTAGTGCTCCCGGCCCTCAGGATCGTGGCCTGGTTTCCATTAATGTTCACCACCGTCGGATCGGCTGCTGTGTATGTCACCAACAGCCCCCCGTCGGTATACGCATCTCCGAGGGTAAATATGGCATCTCCGTAGGTTTTTGCTGAAATAGCCGGAAAAGTAACGGACTGATCTGCTTTGACCGGACCGACCGGACTACTTTCTACTGCGGACCCCGACATATCGCCATCGCCAGGAGTAACCTCAAAGCTGATATATTTCCCCCTGTCGCCCCCCTGCAGGGTGTACAGGCTGGAAAGGGCTCCGGAAATCACCGTCTTTCCTGTTCCGGTATCATCGTCGGAACGATACCATCTGTACGCTGAACCGGCTTCGGTATCTCCGTCCGGGTCCGTGAACGTATAATGCCCGGTAAGCTGTTCGCCTACAGTCAGGATTCCGGCTACGGAAACTCCGGTGACTGTCGGGGCAGTATTGACCTTTTTTATACGGGTATCGGTAACGGAGGCCCCGGTATTTCCGGCGGCATCGGTAAGGACAGCAGACAAGGTAACGGTTCCGTCACCCAGGCCGCTCAGGTTTATCCCGGTAACCCGATCCGTGGCAGATACTATGGTTCCGTTCCCGGTTACATCCGTCCCGCCCCCGGAGCTTGAAAAGGTATACGCATAAGTTGCTCCAGTTTCGGCACCGGCAAAGGTAAAACTTACAGCGGATTGGTTGGCCGCATTGATAATATCCTGATCCAGGCCAACAACATAACCGCCTGGTGCGGTTTTATCCAGTACCGCACTATTATCACTGGATACCATTCCGGGAGTGCCGTATATGGAAGTTAAATAGATCTCGATTGTTAAAGTTCCGTTCGGCAAATTGCTCACATCTACGGTATAATAATCCGTGGTATTTGTTATAACAGCAGTACCTGAAATGGTTTGATTATTTCCATCCCCGTTACTGGATAGTGTATAATGAAGCGTGGTTCCGATTTCTACATCAGATACTGTGAAGGTCGTTGCACCTGCCTCCGATGCATTAATAAGGTCATCGTCCCAGCTCACAGAATAACCGGTCGGAACCGCTATATCGATTACCTCAAAACGCACACTTGTCGTGTCACATAAGGATGGGGTACCATAATCACAAACCTGGTAATTCAAACTGTCCAAACCAACATAATTATGGTTCGGAGTGTATGCTAAACTACCATCGGCATTCAGTACTACAGTCCCATTTATCGGTGCAGTAACTAATGAGGCAGTCATCGCATCACCATCAGGGTCGCTGTCGTTGGTCAGCACATTATTCGTCAGGACGGTATTGACATCGGTACTGAACTCATCTGCTGTTGCTATTGGAGCTTCATTTATATTTTTAATACTTGTTGCTATCACTGGCACTCCTGCATTTCCAAAACTATCTTCCAGCGATATTGTAAGGGTAATTGTACCGTTTTCCAATCCGCTTAAATCTATTCCTCCTATTTGACGTGTGGCTGCACTTAAGGTTCCTGATCCGCTAACATCCGTACCACCACCTGAACTGGAAAAAGTATAAGTATACTTCGCCCCGACTTCTGCTCCAATAAGGGTTAAACTAACGGCAGCTTCATTGGTGGCATTAATTTCCGATTGATCAATTGACACCGAATAACCGGCCGGCGCCACCGTATCTTTATTTACCGTATCATTAGTTGCTGATCCTGCATTCCCCACACGATCTGTCAAAGTCATATCTAACATAATTATTCCATCACTCAAACTACTTAAATCAACATCCGATATCTGATCAGTGGCAGTAATTATAGTTCCCGAACCGGTAACAGGTGTGCCTCCACCTGAACTGGTGAAAGCATAATTGTAGGTTGCTCCTGCTTCTGCTCCGGCAAAAGTAAAACTAACTGCAGAGGTATTGGAAATATTGATTTGTGCCTGATCTATCGATACCGAATATCCGGAAGGTACCACTGCATCAATTCGTATATCAGAAGTACTACCAACATTCTGAAGGGTTAGATCTGCATCTACATTCCCGTTTTGAATGGTTCCGCCATTTGTCTCCAATGCGCCGACAATTATCCCATCATTATCTTGATCCCCGGATTGTACCGTATAGCGATATACCAAAGAAGATGTACCACTTCCTGAAAGATAGTTTGCGTATTGGGTGGATGCTCCTATGGTAATGGAAAGCCTTGGAGCCCCTCCGGATGTATTTACATCAACATTTTTATCAAAATTAACAGTGAAATCCAGATTTTCCCCCGCACTGTACGTACTGTCAGCAGGGGTTACCACATCCGTTACTACAGGAGGTTCAGGATTACCCTGAAATTCATAGGCCCCAATGTCGATCATTCCACCGTTGGCATAGGCATAAACACGGGCATTGCCGGCCAGGTCGGTTTCGGATCCGGTCAGTGACCCCGTTGTGTTTTCCCAGAGGGTGTTGCTGCCCGTGTTAATGGCAGGACTGGTAGCGAGAAGACTGTAGTCGTCGTTATCGGGATCGGCAAACTGCGGGTCGGCATGGATCACTGCCGTAGTCTCAAAAGTAACCCCACTTCCGAAATCAGCAGTCACCATATCATTAGTGCCGTTGTTGTACAGGCTGTGGGAAACGCTAACGACCCCGTCAATCGTCGATGAATTATACATTTCATTACCTTCACCTTCCGCCCTGTTTCCGCTCAGGATGCTGTTGATCAGGGTAACGGCAGTATTCTCCATATTATTAATCCCGCCGCCGTCAGCGCCGGCCCTATTTCTGCTCAGGGTACTGTTGATCAGCATGAGGATGCCGCCACTACTTGAAATTGCACCACCCGATTTCCCTTTATTTTTAGTCAGGGTACTATTGATGAGGGTCAGGGTACTGTGAGCGGCGTTTATTCCTCCACCATCATTATCGGACTGGTTGTTGATCAATTGAGACCCGGCGACCTCGATATCGCTACTATAGACAACCAAACCACCTCCACCAAGGCTCGCATAATTTCCACGGAAGGTTATATGGGTAAGCGTGAGCGATGATCCCATGATAAACATCCCTCCGCCCTCACTGTCTCCGGCGTTTCCGGCTGTGGCAAATTGAGTGCCATCAGCCATACCGGCCGTGATGGTCACCCCGTCCAGCACCGCACCGGTATCCCGGTCCAGGGCGATGACCACATGGTGGCTGTTATTCCCATGAATCTGTGTCTCGGGGTCGGTAATAATCCCGTCTACCCCGGTATCGTTATCATCGATATCGCCGCTGAGTATGGTAACATTTTGCTGCCGGTCCCGGTCTTCAAGACCGGTTTCCGTAGCGTTAAAACCACCGTAAATTTCCACACTGCCCAACAATGGGAAATAGGCCCCGCGATCGGCAGGATTGTCGGTGGGGAGGTATTTGCCTTTGGCTACCCAAACCTGTAAGGTACCGTTGATATCCGCATCCCAATTATCGGCGGCCCAGGCCAGGGCATCGCGAAGTTCGGGGATAGCATTGGTCCAGCGATCGCCACTTCCGTTACCCCCGGAAACACCCCGATTGACGTAGAGAATATTGCCAACGCCCGGTTGAATGACCGGAGGAAGCACTTCTAAGGTAAACACCGTTTTGCAGCCGGCCGGGTCGTCATCGTAATGAACTGCTATCGTACTTGTCCCCGCCCCTTGAATTACAAGATAGAACCTACTATTCTCTTCACGTATAACAGCAACGGTAGGGTCGCTGCTTTCATAGCTCACATTGGTTGTACGGATTCCGGGACTTTCCCCCAGGGAACCTCCAACGGGCGTAAAAGATTCCAATACTACTTCCCTTCCCGGGTCGTAAGGCACCGTATAGGTCTGGTCTACCCCGAGAACAGGATTATAAAAGTGCACCTGTGAACCTGCACACGATTGTGCAAAAACACCCGAACCCGGTAAACCCGTAAACAGCAGTATCATCAGTACAACGATGTTTTGAGCTATAGCAAATGGAGAGGATTGTTTTAAAAAGCGTAAAGGTATCTTCATATAGGTCTGGTTTTATCAATTGTCACATACAAGAGCGTTGATATACAAAACAAGTGAAAGCGCCAAAGGACTATCAAACTTGTCTATATAAACTATATTCGGGTATAGTGAACCGGAAATTTCATCGAAAGCCCTGTAAAGGTTGGCGTTTGCAGTTTTGGCAAGGTCCAGTATGCTATCGCTCGGGAATAGAAAACAGGTGGCAGCTTCTCTATGTGATTGCGTAAGGGTCCATGAAAGCAGGAAATAGGCAGCACGATGTTCTTTCATTTTTTTTATCTGGTCTGCCATCATCTGCGAAACAGAATTTGTATCAGCATATTTATTATACACGTTGAATTCGCTGGAAGTGAAGAATCCTTTTCGATAATACTTCCCTAACTGGCTTTTATCCAACTTTTCCGTGACAACAATAACCTTACTGCCATCTGCAAGCAAATCGTTTAATTTTACATGGGTCAGGTCATTTGCTTCCGAATGGAGCAATCCGTTTATTTTGGACAATTGCCCGAACAGGCCGGTCCATTCCTCCTCATTGAAATGCCGATAACTGGCATTGCCAACATCGGCATTATAGTCGTGGGAAAGATTAAGGATAATAAGTTCTTTTCTCTTCGAAGTGAATTCATTAACTTCTTTTATTATGTCGGAAACAGATTCTCCATTGGCTCCTTGCCAGGTCATTTTTATGGCTTTCGTATAATGGCCGGTGTAATATTGGTCGCCGCTGATAACAGGGCGTATATCAAAATACCTCGAACCGTTGGCCAATTGCCCCCCGATGGAGAGTGTTTGTGTTAAGGTATTGCAATCCTCTCCAAAGAGGGTATGCCCGTTACGTTTATACATACCTGCATCATGCGACCCGGGAATCGCTATTTCCTTTAAGGTGTATTCCCCAATGGCATCCATGGTGGCCTGCATCCAGTTACCCGGGTCGATGGGAAAATAATTCCCTTTGGAACCATATAAGGCAAAAGGCATTGAGCCATCATGCCGCCAACCTAAATCTATGGTCTTGTTTAAGGCTTCTGGTTTGCTCGGTACATCAACTAATTTAACATAAACATCCCGGTCATGTTTAAAAGTTGCAGCAAACTCAATATATCTCGATGGGGTTTCATCGGTATCAGAAGCAAATCTATACTTTACTTCACCACCATCATCGTGCTCATCTTTAAATACACCTTCACAAAATTCAACATATACACGGACTTCAGTCCCTGCTTCGATTTTTTTTGGGAATTTCCAACCGTCCATTTGGTATTTATGATTGTGAAAACATATCCAATCCTGATCGGTCCGGTTCTGGATTAAAATGTGGCTTCCTTGTCCCATAACTATACTATTAAACGTCCATTAATTGTTGTATGAACCAATTATATCCCGAAGATATTTTTTGTCCATAGAAGTATTGGTTTTGCCCCAGTTTGAATGGGAACTGAACCCCGTATGGATATTTCCAGAATCCGCCCTGGATTTCATCACCCATTGTTCCATTGTCATGGAGTCGTTGAATAAACCAGTAATTGGTATCGATGTTCTGACCATAGAAATACAGGTTATGATTGATTTTGTAATGGAATTGAACTGCATAAGCATGACCCCATTTTCCATGGTCGGTTTCTGTACCCATTTTTCCACCGGGAAGCAATTCCTGAATAAACCAGTTCTTTTCCTTCATGTTTTGGCCGTAGAAAAACACGCTGTCATCTATCACAAACGGAAATTGAACTTTATATGCAAA
>NZ_FPJE01000002.1:139987-336804 GCF_900119185.1 Sinomicrobium oceani
TTTTGGCCGTAGAAGAAAACTCTATTACCTATTGTAAACGAAAATTGAGTCCCATATGCGAACCTCCATTTTCCGTGGTCTGTCTCCGGTCCCATCTTTCCATCGGATAGTAATTCCTGAATAAACCAGTAGTTAGTATTCTGATTCTGTCCATAAAAAAACTGTTTTCCGTTAACTGTGAAAGGAAACTGAGTTGCATACGGGTTTTTCCAATATCCATGGTCGGTCTCGGGCCCCATAGGCACAGGAATTTTATTGTATGCTGCTCGAAGCCCTTTCGGATTTTTGTCAAGACGAGAAAGATCTGACCAATTATCGGGGCCAAGTTTAGTTTTGTTGTTCTTTTTCCATAACATGGTCCAAACGTTACTACCCGAAGGTCTCCCTTGCCAGCCTGTTGCAGGTGCCGGATAGTGCATCACAGATTTCCGGTCATACTCTGTTAAATTATGACTTTTAGTATGAATCTTAAAGTTTACATTTTCTTCTCCTTTTTCAATATTGTACCATAGTACCTCGATATAATCATCTCTATCACATCGAGATTGTTCGTGGATTAATCCCAGCGCATGTCCCAGTTCATGGAGCCCTATATAATCATTACCAATGATAACATCTTGTCGACCTCCCTTCATTCCGACTGCGCTACTGCTGCCACCTTTTTGTGGTCTGGATATCATCAGATAGTTTGGTTCATTTACCCGTTCTACAAAAGATACACCAGCAGCGTTCTGCCATTTATCCATTGCTTTGCGAACATCTTTCTTAAAAGGAAATCCTGGTTCAAATGTATATGGTATCCTGCGATAGGGCCATAGCGTTACGTTTTGAGGAATTGAAGCCATTGTTTTTAGTATTTATAGGTTAATTCATGTATATAACTGGTCTTGAAAAAAGACAGTAGTAAGGGGGACTGGCACTGAAAGGGTAATTTAGGTGTTTTCATGGGGTAAATTTTTAAGCATTTTCACATACCAAAATTGGATATAACCTGAAAAAACACCAAAAAACCAAGATTACAAAAACCTTACAATTCGCGATTTAAAACCACAATACCCTATTTTTCAATAAAATAAAAAACGGCATTAGCCATGCCCTGCATGGTTATCGGGAAATAAATGCTATGTAAATAGTAGTAGCTATTACAGGCTTCGAACAAACCGGTGAAGTTCTTTCCGGTCGTTGAGGTCCAGTTTTTTTCGGATACGATGCTGGGTTACCAAAATGGTATTGGCCGATACGCCCGACATCAATGCCATTTCGTTGTTGGTAATTTCCAGTTTTCCCAGGCATAAACAGCGCAGTTCGGCGCGGGTAAGATCAGGATATAAAGTAGTCAGCCGGGTGATAAAGTCCGGATACACCTCGTTGAACGATTTTTTAAAGGTATTCCAGTCTTTCGGGGTGAGAATGCTTCTGTTCTTCAGTTCGTCGAGCAGGCTGTCTTTAGTCGTATTCTGTGTTTCCTGAAGCTGATCGATCACCTGGCGGTTCTCCCGTATTTTTTGGGCAAGATTATCGAGTTTCGACCGGGCATGTTTCAAGGCCTGCCGGGTATTCCTATGTTCCAGTGCTTCGATTTGCTGTTGGCGAGCCCAAAGTTGTTTTTCTTTCCTTTTTCTTAACCGGACTATATAATACAGCGTAAACCCCAATACCGCCAACAAAGAAGCTACTCCTATGAAGACACTGTAACGAAAGCGTATGGCAATGTTCTCTTTTTCCTGCCGGGCTATCCTGTCACGGTTTTCCTGTATCTGTAGCTGGTCTTGTGTCATTTTGGCCAGGGCGGTATTGTATTTGCCATTCACGGCTTTTTCTACTGCTGCCAGGCTATCCCGGTAAAGTATCGCCTTTTTATAATCGGAGCTTTTGAGATAGTACAGGTACAAATTTTCATAATGCTGCCTTTTGGCAACCTCCACACCCTGTTGTTCCCCGAATTGAAATACCTGGTTTTCCGGGAAATAACTTTCGGTTAACACCATGAGTTGATAGGCCCTTTGTAACGAGTCGGTTTTAAGGTACGTCTTGGCCAGGTCTGCGTTAGCCTCCAGGGGAATTTCAAAATGCTGATAGGTATTTTTGTTCCATTCATAGTTTTTAAGGAAGTAAGGCAACGCTTTTTGATAATCCTGCTTTGCATAATACACCTCACCGATATTGCCCGATACCAGGCCCATCCAGATCGTATCGCGGTAGTGTGCTGCTTTTTTATAAGCCATGCGCAGGTAGGTGACAGCGCTGTCTGTTACACCCGATTTCAAATAGGCCATCCCCAGCGTATTATAACGCTGAATATCGAGATTATCGTCAAACGCCGGGAGTTCAACCGAAGTCTTCATGACCTTGATAACCTCTTCGTAGTTCCGGAAAAAATAATAATCGAGAGCCAGGTCGTGCAGGTATTTGCCGATATTGGGTACATTTTCATACCCCAGCTTCCGGAAGATCTTTTGGGCACTCAAAGAGTTTTCAAGGGCCTGTCCGTATTTTTCCAGCACAAACTGGTTTTGTCCGATCTGGTGGAGACAGATTGCTTTGTACAAGGCATGATCCTTAAATTCACGGTCTCTCAGTATGTGCCGGTAGACATCAATCCGTTTATGACTGTCAGTCTCAAACAGGGCCGCCCGCCTCTGCTTTAAAAAACGGAGTTCTTTTAGAAGGTATTCATCATGGTGCTTCCGGGCAAAAGAAGTGGCATTTTGCAATAGTGTATTTATTTTTTCCCTGTCGTTATTTGCCGTGATATACCTGTTTAGCACCCGGACCCTCTCTATAGACGACCGCCCTTCCAGCAAACGGGCTGTCTCGTCGGAATATTGCTGGGCATGTAACAAAAAGCTATACAGGAGGAAATAAATACAAGGGTAGACTTTTTTCATGGGCCGGCGCTTCAGGGTACTGCTTCGTAAAAGAAGCATAAACAAAAATACATTTTTTTTAAAAATAGCTAAAACGCCACAGTGTGATCCTGCCCCACACCCAAGACCCTATATTATGGTCTTGGTGTTCTCATCCGATGTGAAACCACTGCGCTTTCGTACATCCTGTTTTGGCTTCTAAAAAAAATCATGATCCGAATGGATTGGGTTCATAGGTTATTGAGTTATTAGGTTCTTGGATTTTAAGTCATTAAGGCACCGTATACCATCTATGATTTTTCTTAAAACGGAGGCGGCTGAGCGCTTCGGTTCCACCGGAATGTAGAGAATCGAAACCCCGGCTTTAAATCGATAATAAGTCGCGGGTTATTAATCTATAAACTCAACAGCTCCGTAACCTAATTTCCGATCACGGTAAAAATTGATCTTAAAACCTTTCGGACAGGGCTCAGGATAACAGCTTTCCAACTATAGGTAACTACCAGTTTTCCCCGGAAACCAATCCGGCCAAACCCACCATGATCCATCCCGGGAACTGCCACATGGGCCTCTATGCATAGGTGACCCTAAACCGTAGGCGCTTAGATCGCATAATGTAAGCCACAACACCATAGGAAATGACAGAAAAACCTCCTCGTTATGATACCATGATCATACTATAAAGAAAAAATATACTTTTTAACAGACTAATCATCTTGATTTAAAATTTATTTTCAATAGCTTTGCTCCCTAATGGGAATTAGTCGCATTAAAAATCGAGTTGTTTACCTGTTCCTGGCTCTATTTGTTTCTATGCAAATAGCCGGGCTGCATGTGCTGGCTCATATCGACAACGATGATGATCATGGTATCGCCCATTGTGTGGTATGTGACTACACGATTGCCGGCAATCATACTCCCATACTTTCACCGGAAATCGTACAATTCGATACAGCGCAGGTCGTTTTCGCGACAAAAAAGGAAGCTGTCGGGGAATTTCATTTCGCATATTCCGATACCGGTGTACCTCATCACCTTTTCTGCAGGCCACCACCTACCCGTCTGTAATTTCCTGGGAGCTATATTTGATTTTTTTAATACGGGTTTATCCTTAAATTTCCAGACAGGGGAGGCCATATTTTATGTATAACGGTGCAAAGTCTTCAACCGGCCGGGGAAGACTTCATTATATGTTATTAATCACCGTTCATAGTGCGCTACCGATATATCCGTACCCAGGTCTGTTGATCTACCGGCCTATTCATGAATATCATATTTTCTTTAATGACCGACAAAATACTGGCGGTATGGTTTAGCATTGGTCTATCCCTGCTGTCATTTGCGCAGACATCTTCTACCGTAAAAGGAGTTGTTGTCGATGCTCAAACGCAAACTCCTGTTTCAGGAGCAAATATTATCGGAGACCGCCTATACGCCGTGTCCTCGGAAAACGGGGAATTTACCCTGGAAAATGTAGGCACAGGTACTGTGATCAAGGTCACTCATTTAGGATATTCCCCTGCATTTGTCACCATACCAGCAGATCATAGGGACAGACGAATTGTAGTGCAATTAACGGAAACAAACACCAAACTGGAGGAAGTTCAGGTGGTCGGAAATGCGAAAGAAAGATCCACCCGGAAATTTCCCCTTTCCACAGTAGAAGCCTCCGGGGCATTTTTAGAAGCCAACCGGGAGAACAGTCTCATGCAGACCTTGAGCAAAATCCCGGGGGTAAGTACGATAAATATTGGTTCCGGACAATCCAAACCGGTCATCAGGGGGCTGGGGTTCAACAGGGTCAGTGTGGTGCAGAACGGCGTAAAGCACGAAGCGCAGCAATGGGGCAACGACCACGGGCTGGAAATAGACCAGTATGGTATTGAGCATATCCGCATCATAAAAGGGCCCGCGTCCCTGTTGTATGGTTCCGATGCTATTGCCGGCGTAGTAGACCTACAAGCTCCGAAAATTCCGGAAGCCCGATCGTTTACCGGTGAAGTCAATCTCCTGGGTGAAAGCAATAACAACCTATTCGGTGTTTCCGCCGGGGTACAAAGCAGGAAGGACCGTTGGTTTTACAGGGCACGTTTTACCTATCGGGATTATGCCGACTATAAAGTGCCTGCGGACAGGATAAACTATGAGAGCTATATTTTTGAACTGCACAAAAACCGTTTAAGGAACACCGCCGGAAATGAAGTCAATGGTGCTTTCAGTATCGGGTATATCGGTAGCAACATTAAATCGGAAACTTTTTTTAGCAATGTGTACGCAAAAAACGGCTTTTTTGCCAATGCCCACGGACTCGAAGTGCGTACATCTTCTATAGATTATGACAGGTCCGAGAGGGATATCGATCTGCCTTTTCACCTGGTGAACCATTTTAAGGTAATCAATAATACCACATTTTATGAGGGGCAGCATACCATAGATCTGGAATTAGGCTTTCAAAACAATCACAGGGAAGAGCATTCAGAACCCGTACCTCATGGGTACATGCCCAAACCCGACCACAGTAAGGAGCGGGTCTTTGACAAAACGACCTTCTCTCTGAATGCAAGAAATACGTTTACACCCCATGAAAAACACCGGGTTGTCTTTGGTATCAATACCGAATTTCAAAACAACAACATCAGCGGGTGGGGATTTTTAATTCCCAAATACAATCGTTTTACCGCGGGGATATTTGCCTACGACCACATAGCGATTTCGGATAAATTAAGCTTTCAGGGAGGGTTACGGTACGATTTCGGCCTCGTAGACACCAGGCCTTACGTGGATTGGTTCCCTTCCACCGTAAAACAAAGCGACGGCTCCACATCTTCCGTTTACGTACAGCGGGCGCAGCACAAAAACCTCCGTTTCGGCAATATCAGCGGTTCGGCAGGGATCAGTTATACGACGAAGAACACCTCCTATAAACTCCATATCGGTAAAAGCTTCAGGATGCCCTTGTCTAACGAACTGGCTTCCGATGGGGTGAATTACCATATGTTCAGGTATGAAAAGGGAAATCTTGACCTGGATCCCGAAGCATCCTACCAGTTAGATATTGATGTTGACCACAATACTAAAAACTTCAGTCTCGGAATCAGTCCGTTTGTGAACTTCTTTGAAAATTTCATCTATCTCAACCCTACGCCAAACTATTACGAAACCGTACAGATTTACGAATACACCCAGAGCAAGGTCTTTAGAATTGGAGGTGAACTGAGGTTTGGCTACGCCCTTACCGAAAACCTGAGAATGGACGCCTCTGCGGAATATGTGCATTCCAGACAGCTCAACGGGCCGAAAAAGAACTTTACCTTACCTTTTTCTCCTCCCTTTTCAGGATTGATTTCCGGAAATTATCAATTCAGAAAAGACCTTTTGTGTTTTAGGCATCTGCAGGTAACGGCAGATTACCGCATCACCGCCAAACAAGATGAGATCGTCCCCCCGGAAAACACAACAGATGGCTACCAGGTGCTGAACCTCTCCGTAATGAGCGATCTCGATCTATTCAGCTCCCTCAAACAGGTGCAACTGCGTTTCAAGCTCAACAACGTATTTAATACCAGGTATTTTAACCATACCAGTTTTTACCGGATGATCGATGTTCCCGAAGCCGGCAGGAATGTGTCGTTGTCGCTGACCATCCCTTTTTAAACCGTATGTATTCAATGAAGTATAACTCAAAATTAAAAATCTATGAAATCAAATCTGAAACTATGGACTATTGTTCTGACCACCGGAATTTTCTTTACCTCGTGCAGCAGTGATGATGACAGCATGGCCAAGGATGAAGAAAAACCTGAAATAACCATTAACTACGATGGAGGATTTCCACAGGCCTGTACCGAACTTGTCAAAGGGGAGACCTATAATTTCAGGGCCCGAATAACCGACAATATGGCCTTGGCTTCCTATAGTCTGGATATCCACCACAACTTCGATCATCATACCCATGATGACCAGGGTGCACAATGTGATTTGGAGCCCGTCAAAGAAGCGGTCAACCCGATGCTTTATATGGAAAATTTTTCCCTTGCGGATGGGCCTGTCTCCTACGAGATCGACATTCCCATTACCATTTCCGAAAATGTGGATACCGGCGATTACCATTGTATGTTCTCTGTGACAGACCAGACCGGATGGCAATCCCGAACATCGGTCGACATTAAAATTATCGAGTAATCTATAACTAACATATATCAACATGAAAAAAAACATTTACCTCATGGCGCTGGCCTTTGTAACAGGTGCGCTATTTACCGCGTGTAGTAACGATGACGACAACGAGATCATTCTTGAAGAGCCCGTCATTGAAAATGTAGAAATTGGCACAAGCAACAATGAAATTGGCGTTATCGGAAGGGACTTTCACTTTGAAATGGATGTTGTCGCCGGGGAAAGGATTGCCGATGTCAGGATCAGTATAGAACAACGAAGTGGTGAAACCTATTCGCATGAGTGGTCGCATGAAACGATATGGGATGAATACCAGGGCGTAAAAAATACCAATGTGCACAAGCACCTTACCATTCCCGAAGATGCAGCCGAAGGAGAATATGATTTTGTTATCATCGTCAATGACCAGAACGGAACAACCCTGGAAGAAGTAAGGCATATCACGCTCATCCTTCCCGAAAATTTACCCGTAGATCCGCAGATACGGATCTTCAACGTCTATAAAAATGGCAAACAAGGGGATGTCCCCTTTTATGACTATTATGACAATGATGATTTCGGAAACGAAACGTTTTCAAAGAACGACACCTTGCTATCGCAGGTAAATATCAAGAATGTCAAAGGGGACGGAAAAATGTACCTCTTGCTGATCCATAAAGCCACGGGACACTATCCGGAAACCGTCGATGATATCGATTTTTCCAAAGCCATAGTTTACGATGTCTACGAACATCAAGGGCACGAAGAAGGTTTCACTTTTACCAATTTCCCATATAGTACCGAATTAGGAGGCTACGAACGAAAAGGGCCGGAATTTGTTATCGGGGCCGACAGCGATTCCAACGTACCCCAGCCCAACCCTATTGACGGGGAAAAAGTCTGGAAAAACGGGGACTACTATTTTGGAGTGGTATATCGGAACTCCACCTATGACCTCAATTTCCACTACTATATCGAATTTAAAATTGAAGGATTCGATTAACCCTTTAAAAAATGATTTGCCGGTCTCCGTAGCCCATACCAGTATCGGGAACCGGCGGATCTCACTGGCACTGACGATGCCATGCAGATAAGGATAAACCTTAAAAATTCACATCACAAACAAAAGAGTAAAACAACAAATGAAAAGACTTAGAACACACAAATCCATCCTCTTATTGGTTTTCACCCTGGGTGTAACCCTATGGTTCACCTCCTGCAGCAATGACGATGATACCGTGGAACTCCCCATACCCACGATGACCGAAATCGAAGTAGGTTCCGATAATCAGGGGATCATAGGACGGGATTTCCATTTTAATGTAGAAATCATGGCCGGCGATAAAATTGGTACGGTAAGACTCAATATAGATCAGCTCCCCGATGAGGACTACACCCGGGAATGGTCTTTTGAAATCTCGTGGGACGAGTTTAGCGGTATGAAAAATGCGACAGTGCACAAACATTTTGATATTCCCGAAGAAGCTCCGGAGGGCACCTATGCATACACCATTACCGTGACGGATGAAAATGGTACCACCGCTGAAGATAAAGGTGAAGTATCGCTTATTGATCCGGCGAATCTCACTGTTGACCCCGAATTATACATTTGGAGCATAGAAAACGGCAACGGGGATTTCTACTTTGTGAATGAAACACTTGAAAACCCGGAGAATGTCACATTCACTAAAAATGACACCCTGAGTTCCAATATCCAAATCAGCAATGTAAAAGATGACGGCATTATGTACCTCCTGCTCATCAGGAAAGACCAGAATCATCTCCCGGAAACCGTTAATGACATTGACTTTTCCAAAGCCATTGTTTTCGATGTCTATGAGCACAACGACGAGGAAGAAGTATTTACGTTCTGGAACACCCCTTATAACAGCAGTATCGGGGACTATGAGCGCTGGCCGGAATTGACCATTGGTGCCGAAAATGACAATAATGCCCCGCAGGCCAACCCGGTCAGCGGAGAAAAGGCCTGGGAAAACGGCACATACTATTTTGGGGTGGTGTACACCAATTCCACGCATCATCTCAGTATGCACCATTATATGGAGGTGACCGTAGAAGGTTTTTAATGATAGTACCTTAACCTAAAGGTATTAGTGTTTGACAGGATGGTTGGTCATTACCCCCTACCCGACCATTCCAGTCATCCAATCCTGCCAAAAAAATTCATAAATTAGTGGATATTTTCAATGGGGTGATCCAGAATAATCAGCCAGCATATTTGGAAAAAACATACCGATTTTGACAAACAGTGCTACCGGGAGAATACACTTATTAGGGCAGTCCCCGAGCCCCCATATAAAACCATCGCCCAAGGAATACATTCTGACTGGTGGAAGCAGCTCTTTATGGAAACGGCAGATGCAAACTTTACAGGTTAAAAAGCTGTTGATGCCAAGTGTCGGGCGGAAAAGATGGCGGAGATGTTCCAATTGAAAATTGAGTATTATCAGAACAACAACTAAGGAAGATACTATGAAGGTCAAACTTTCAGAAATTTTCGGGAACACCACCAACCGATCTATGTACTCAAGAGACGAACTCCTGTCCCTGGATGTAAAAATGGAATTTGTAAAACGTTTGGCCCGGTATTATGACATCCCTTATCTGCCGGATGGCAATGACGAACATAACCTATGCTATGCCAACAGTAGTACTGTCCGCTTCGAATATAGATCGACCTTTTCAAAAAGGGATGTCATCACCTATCTCCTCTCCACCCAAAAACAAGACACCTTTCATTTAGGAAAGGATGAAGTAATTTTTTCAAAATCGGTATGATATTCGTATCGCTTATCTAAATTTTTTGTAGGGAGTTCAAGACGGTAACAACCAGAACAAACAACATATAAAGATCACGTACAAAGACCGGACCTTTACATTTTCTTTGCTATATTTTCCGGTGATTGTCTATTTGTTTAGCCTCATAATTTACCTGTAAGGCTACTTCAAACAAAACAAATACCCCTTTTCGTTACCGGTAAAGGGGCATGATGGGTACGATATCGGATTTTTCTTGTCAGATGCCCGTAACCGCTACTTCATCAAAAACATCCCCGAAACGTTTGAAAGTTTCCGAAGCGGTCCGTACTGCCATATCCTGTTCCTCACTGCTACCGGGCAAATTGTCGAGCACTTCGGTAAAGGCTGCCCACTTCCCGGCAGACCCCTCTCCGTATCCGCCAAAAAAATCAAAACCCTTGTCTATGCCCTTTTTTTGCAGCATCTGAACAATATAAGGCCCTCCCATTATCGAGCCCTCCAGCACATACAGGGCCCCCATAGCCTGTACTCCATTCGCTATGGCAGGAGCTATGGCCCGGGGGAGATTTTCAGTGCTCCCTCCCAACGCCTCGATATCTTTCCTGATAAAAGAAGAATCCCGGCGTTCTGCATAATCGGGTAAAATATCATTGATATAGGGTGCAATAGCTTTTTCAACCGCACCGAAATAAGCGTAAAAACATTTCAGTAATGCGGCATAATCTTCGTTATTCCTGATATTTTTAATACGAAGTACAACCTTTTTCTCTGTTTCCTGATGATGTGCCCTGGTTGATTCTTTAATTATTGCGCTTAATTTTTCCATTTTTAGTCTTCTTTATATGGTTAAAAATAGGTAATTCATTTTAATGGTCTCATTCTAAGTCAAGCCTATGTATTTTAGTGCATCCCACTTTAGCTTTTAAAAAAGTTATGATCCGAATGGAGTGGTTTTATCGGGTTACTAAGTTATTGGGCTAATGGGTTATTACCTGAATAACCGGATAACGAATAACCGGTACAACAATTTCATTCCTTATAAAACCTATAGGAAATTCCTGCAAGTATGACCAGTCCCGGTTGTCCGGGCATAAGCCTGTCGGTATAATCCAGTATATTATCGGCTGTGAGTTGTATACTCACTTTCTCCTTCAACAGCTTTTTCTCTATCCCGGCATTAACCAGAAAATGTCCTTTTACAAAAGTATCATACGGGTCTATAAACCGGTTGTTATTCCTGTCTCCAAAGGCATATCTTCCCCTGTAATTCACACGTATATTGGCTGAAATATTCCACGGTGAATAGTGATAGGCTATCCTGGCATTGGCCATGTGCCTGGACCGGTTTTCCAGTCCGAAATAATCGGACAGTCTCGATTCGCGGAACAGACCCGAGGCATTATCCCTGACGTAAGCATAGGCCCCTGTACTATTGCGTATACTGTCCATCACTCCCCGGTCTTTGGCCACCAGGTACTGGTATCCCGCTTTGATATCGAGTCCGGAAGGCAATGTCACGGATGCAGATGCCTCCAGTCCCGTATTAAAGGACCGGGGCAGGTTTTGGTAGGTGTATATATCCCGGACACTGGTTCCGGAAGCTACCCGTATACTGTTGATCTGGTTTGAGATATCATGGTAAAAAGCGTTTATATCTATTTTTACATTTTTCTTAGGGGTGTAGGTAACCCCGCCGTTGAGCGACAGGGACTTTTCTGCTTTGAGGTTCTGATCGAGCTGGTTGATCAGGTACTCCCTCACTTCACTGATCTGGCCGGCATCCTTCATCGCTTCGAGGGTTTCCCGAAGCAGCTCGGTACCGATCACCAGGTAATTGGCTACGGGGTTCATAAACACCTGATAGCGCTGGCGGTAATCCGGTGTTTTAAAACCACTCCCCATAGCAAGGTTAAAAGTCAGCTCCGGAAACAACCTGTAGTGCAGCCCGAAACTGGGGTTGAGTCGCCCTCCGAAACTGTTGTGATGATCGTAACGTAGTCCGCCTACTACCTCAAAACGATCGTTAATATGCCAGTCACCCTGAAGGTAGGCAAAGCCACTCCACAGTCCTCCGGGCACATTAAAATCACGGTTATCCATCTGTTCCACGCTTCCTCCCAGCCCGGCCGTAAATTTCAATTCATTATGCGGGGTATAGGCAAACTGCTGTTCTGCACGGTGCAGGGTCTGCGCAAATTTCTCGGCACCGGCTTTAGCATTGGTCTCCTGCCATAATACACTCATATCCGACACATAACGGGTAAGGTAATAGCGGCTCATACTGCGCAATCCGTTCTTAAACGTCTTATCATAGGTCAGGGAGGCATTGATATCGGTAATATCCTGGTTGTCCCCTGCCGTGTTTTGTTGTGCGCCCGTCCCGAAAACCTGTTCCATAAACGACCTTCGAAGCGCGTAGCGGAACGATCCGCCAAGGGTTCCTGTAGGCGTAAGGCGATACCTGATTCTTCCCTGTAGCGTATAATCGTCATAAGGAGGAGCAGTCGTCCCCCCGGACATATAAGGATCGGTATTAAAACCATCGGTACGGTAATAATTGGCCGAAATATTGGCCGAACCACGCTGATGATCAAACGGAGTCTCTCCTTCCAGGGTAATATCTGCAATGTTCAATGAGCCATAGCGTACCGCAACCATACCCTGTGGCTGAACGGCACCATGGCGTGTAACGATATTGATGGCCCCTCCGAGAGCCTCACTTCCGAAAAGACATGAAGAAGCTCCCTTAATGATCTCAATGCGCTCTATATTACTCACACTGATACGCGAGAGGTCAAAGTTCCCCCGGTTACGCCCTACCATGGGTTGCCCGTCTATAAGTATCATTACATAATCACTGCTGAACCCCTGCATCTGTACACCGGTGGCCCGGGCACCTCCGCCTATATCATTGACTATCGCAATACCCGTCTGTTCCTTAAGAACCTCGTCCAGCCTTCGGCTGCCCATCTGTGCAATAGCTTCTTTTCCGATAACCGTTACGGGCATGGCACTGCCACCCCGGATATCGAGCAGGTTATCCGGGGTTTCTGTCCGTCCTTCTACAACCACTTCGTTGAGATCCTGATTTTTATCCATTGTCAATGCAATGGTGATGTCTTTGGTGCGGGCGGACTCCACATGTATTTTCAGTGCCCGTTTTACATAGCCCAATCCGGATATATGCAGGATATAATTACCTGCGATAATATCGTGAAACCCAAAATTTCCGTCATCATCGGTTTGAGTGATGTGCATATCAGGTTCCAGGTATACGCTTACTCCTGTTACGGCAGTACCACGGTCGTCCAGTACCCGCCCGGTAAGCGAGCCCCTTATGTCTTTTTGGGCATGACAAAATACCGTAACTGTTATCAGGAACATCAGAAATAAGCATCTGTCAACAGCTCTTATCATTATAAGTATGAATAATCAAAAATTGATATGGTTTTTTACAGGATAGCATCATGGTAAAATTTAGGGCAAAAAGATATTTCTACTATTCCATAATAACCAGGTTACCGTTCAGTGGATAACTTTGTTTTCCGCTGGTACTGATCACCGTACTTCTGAACTCTGCAAAATCATAAGTTCCGGGTTTGGCATCCTCAGGTAGTCTTACTGTAATGCTCGTTTCGGTAAAATCTTCGATAATCAGTGGCTGATAACCTACGGAGGAATCAAAAAGATTAAAGAGACTTACCCCCTTTAAAAATCTTATATCAGCCCCGTTAATCGTAAAACTTTCTCCTTTTTGCAGATTTAAATTCTGATCGATCCCCGATATGGATAGGTTGCGGTATCCTACCTGCAGCGTATCGTATTCCTGGGCCACATATACCCGTCTCGCACCGTGTTCGAGACGAACGCGGTAAAAGGCCGTATCTACGGTAGCGGGTATTCGTGTGGCAATAGTCTGTCCGTTAGGACGAAGTACGGGGTCCGGGAGTTCGTATTCCCGTTCTCCGCCGATTTCTTCCAGAAATACGCTGACGCTCAGCCCGGGATTAAAATAATCTCCGTTAAGCGCCAGCCCGCTCCCCTGGATCAGGGAATAGCTGTTGAGCCTGAATACGGGCGGATGCTGCAAATCGATAACTTTTAGAGTATATACCCTGGAGTCACCGTTTTCTGCTGTCACGGTATAGACGGTATCGTCCAGAAACGGAATACTGTCTCCTATAAGCGGAGTCACCGTCGCCTTTTCCGGAATGCGAAGAAGGGGTGCGGTTTTTTCCGGTTTTTCCTTCCATATCGGCCAGTACACGATGATACTGTCCGTAGTCAGGGCAGCTTTTATAGTATCCTTATTAATCTGGTCGATCACGGAAAATGCCTTGAGATAATTGTCCGTCCGGACCTGTATGGTATCGGTATACCGGGTTTCATAAACATCATTGTATTCCGTGTCGCAGGAACTTGTGAGAACAATACTCAATATTATGCTCAGCACAACGCTACTTTCTTTCAGGTAAGGGATCATGTTTCTTCGGTTAGATGATAAAACAACAGAGAGAGACCGCACCAGCTACGGTCTCTCCCCGTCCAGATTTTAAATTATTCGCTACAGATACTCAGGCATTCCCAGCTAAAGGTAATCTCGCTGTCATATACACCCGGGCTAACCTCGATAGGGGTTACATCTATATCTTTAATGCGATAGGCAATGGTAGCATTGGCAGGCAGGGTACAGGAGTCTGTTGTGCTGCATTCTTTCCAGATCAGAATATCGCGGATAACCTGTACGTTTGCCGTAGAAGGATACAAATAATATCCCAGCCCGTAATCTCCCAGGCTTGTTCCGTATGCAAAACCATCTGCTCCTATGACTTCTTCATAAGGGGTGGCAGGACTATATGCCGGAACAGTCGGGGCTCCGGGGTTATCACAACGCTGCTCGAAGCTGGCGTCCGCAATTAAGGTACAGAAATCGGTACTGGTAATTCCCGCGTCTATCGTACCGAGGGTCCAGCCACTCTGTCCGTTGACATTTACACGGAAAAAGGAACCGAACTGACCTTCATTCTGCAAGACAAGACCATTCTCACACAACACGGTCTGCAGCGTTCCCCAGGTACCATACTGGCCGATATCACGGCCACTCAGATCTTTGTCAAAATAAACGGTCTCTGTCCCGCTTCCGCAACAATCGCAATCGGTATCAACCAGGAAAGTCGCATTGGCAGTTGATAATTCGGGGGTGTCGATCTCCGCTTCCTGTTGCTCACAACCGGTCATAGACAATATGAGGAAAGCGAAAAACGCTGTAGTCAGCATACCTGCGGACCTGGTACCCGGTACCGTATGCTTTCTGTTGATATAGGATTTAATAGTTAAAGTTTTCATGGTTTATAAGTATTGTGTTCCCCTTTATTTTTTTGGCAGGGAACGGCGTTAGACTTGATTTTTTTCCGGTGATGGCTTGCCACGAGGCATACCAAGGTCACCGACTAAGGTGATGCTCTGATTGTCTCCATACGGTTATAGATTAAGTATTAATAAAAGGCTGACCTGTACGATCGTGATTCGAGGGCTGTTTTATCTATCGCAGATTAATCGGGTTTTCCATACGCCTTGTCAGCGCGTAGCTGGTGATTTCAATCCAATATAAGCCCGGTTCCACATCGATACAGGAAAGATAAATCTGTCTGGAAGTCGGAGGTGTCTGGGCCTCACCCATGGTATAGACCCGTTCTCCTGCTTCATTGGTCAGGTATCCCCTGGTAATGGCGTAGTTGCCCAGTATATTAGTTCCGGTAACCCGTATATAAGATTCTTTGGCACTGAAACTTACCGGGGAGTCCGGGTTCCTGCTCAGTTCGTTCAGGGAAAAATCTTCCTGTTGTATTACGATATCCACGGTATATGTGGCTTTTAAGCCTTCCGCAGAAGTCACCTCATATACAAACGGTTCTTCCTCAAAAACCGGGACAGGTACATCGGCATCGGGACTGATTGTAGTACCTTCGGGGAGTTTTATTTCTGCCTGTATCACCCCCAGTTCGTAATAGGCCGGCAGGTATACGGTAATAGTACCGGTACTGTCGTCTATGGCACTGTATATGGTATAATCATCGTTTACATTACCTATACGGTATTCCAGGATGCGATTGTCCTGAACGGAACTTATGGTATCGTACCATGTTTCTTCCGTAATGATCAGGTTATCCTCTTCCCTGGTACACCCAGCGCTGCACAAAAGCAGTAGTGCACACATAGAACAAAGTAATGTCATACCTATGTGTCCCTGTTCTTTCCGGACCCCGGTATATGGTGTTATCGAGTAATCGTTTTTCATATCATCTGTTTTGTTGGACATGTCTTCGGCTTATCTGATCTCAAATGTTTCACTGTCCCCGGGTACAAGAACATATTCGAAGGTAAAATACGGGTACGTGCTGTTGCGCATCATATTTTCCGGATCAGAGATATCTTTATAGACACTGATCATCTTTATCTTGGCATAATATCCTTTGGCTGTTTTAACCACCAGGGTTCTCACAAGATTTTTCCCGTTATTCAGGGTCAGCGGGTTCCCTAACGCATAGGCCACATGTTGCTTTTCATAGCTTGCATCGGCAACAATTTCTCCGCCCCAGTCATACAGGGCCCATCCCAGTCCGTTTCCGAAAGCGCCGTTTTCATCGAGGGAAACCCTGTACCGGAACTGGCTCTCGTCGGGGATATCCGTGACCTCTTCAAAAGAACGGTCGGTAATGTAGATGGCTCCTACTCCCGTGGCCCCGTAACCCAGGCTGGAACGTACCGAACCGTTATTGACATCGATATCGGAATTGGCTATACCGGAAAACGAAAGGTCCCACAGATTGCTCTTCTGGTACGATGCCTTGACACCTTCCTTATTTTCCAGTGAGAAATAGATCGCAGCTCTTTTACCGTCTACCGGACCGTCATATTCCGTGTCTCCTGCAAAGTTTTCTACCCGATGCAGTTTATAGAACATGCCGTTATCCACAGCAGTGGTATCCTCCACCGGGTCAGGGTCAGGATCCGGTCCCGGACCGTCATCGCTACCGCCACACGCCATAAACCACAAGGGCAGACTACAGGCCAGCAGTATCAACGAAAATCTGTTTAACCAGGTTGAAATGGTGTACATTACATTCATAATTATTGTGCTTATCTTGTTTTCAGGTTCTTGGTTCCATCTTCCTGTACATGGTAGCGAAAGGTAAAATAAGGTGCAGGCCAGTTCATATTGGTCACTTCGGGCGGATTACCCTGGTAAGCATTGATCAGTTCCAGTTTGGCATACAGACCGTCCGGCAACCGGATAACGTAAGTGCGGTTTTTTATGGGAATCATGATATGGGTATCCAGACTGTAGAAGAACCAACCTACCTCATACTGGTCAGAGGCCCATCCGATCTTGTTGATGGTACTGCTTTCGAACGTTTCGTCAGACGGGGCCTCGTCGACTTCATCATAGGGTTTTTCCACCAATATGATCGCACTGTCTGCAGGGCCTCCAAAACCAGGATTAAACTCATAGCTTCCTTTATTGACAAAAACTTCACTATTGTAGGGCCCTGTAAAGGCCAGGTCCCATTCAAGGGTCTTCATCCAGCGGGCGGAGTCGGCTTCATTACGCAACCAGATCTGCTTCTGATCGCTCAGCCGGAACAAAAAGGTATGGAATCCCTGCCTGGTCTTACCATCCACCTCTTCTCCCATAGCGCCATTGGTGTCGCCCGGAAGATCCCGGATCACCGTACTGATCCCGTCATCGATAGTAGTTTCCCCCACCGTATCGTCATTGCCGGAACAGGAAGTTAAAATGCAGACCATAAGTCCCCAAAAAACAGATCTTCTATGTATTGCAGCTATCAGCTTCATAATACCCGGATTTAGCACCTTATAAGGTTTGGTTTTTATTTGTAATTAATCTAAATAAATGATGTTGCAATATTACTCATATCCCTTTACAGATGATTTGTGCAATCCGTTCTTTGTTTTGTGCGATCCGTTTTATTTTTTGTGCAATCCGTTTTTTTAATCCTCTTGATAGCGGGCAAGTCAGGTCCAAATATGAAAAAACAAATCACGTAAAACTCTTATAACAAACACTTTAAAACCCGAACAACTATTAAAACCCAAACGCTGTTTTTTAAGCAATCCGTTTTATACACTCCGTTTACTATTTGTATTTAGATTGATTAAGTACTTTTTTTGTACTTCGAAAACAGCCTTGATCCCGGCCAAAAACACAAATAAAAAACATTATGCTATTCATCCGTTTTCCGAGTATTACTGTCACCATATCGATATTTTTATGTATCATGTCCGCCAACGCTCAACCACACCGTATTATCACCCTCGGAGGGGCTATTACAGAAACGGTGGCTGCACTGGGGCTGGAAGATCGTATTGTTGCTGTTGATGTCACCAGCGAATACCCGGAATCGATAAAAAAACTTCCCAAAGTAAGCAAGAACCGTTCGGTCTCTGCGGAAGGTCTGATGGCATTTCGCCCCGATCTCGTTTTGGCTCCCTATGGTGATGTACCCTATAGTGTGGTTCAGGCGCTTAAAGGAGCGGGAATACCTTTTGTTGCCATAAAACAGGATTTTTCGGCAAGAGGAGCCCTGGCATTTATACGGGATGTGGGAAAAGCGCTCGGTATGAAAGACCAGGCATCGCAACTCGCTACAGAAACCGAAAGACGTATCGAAGAGGTTTTACAAACCGTGGAAGCGTCTGATAAAAGGCCGACGGTACTGTTTATCTACGCCCGGGGTACAGGCACCATGACGGTAGCAGGCAAAGGCAGTAATATGGATGCCCTGATCCGACTGGCAGGAGGCCGTAACGCTATCCGGGAGTTCAATGCCTTTAAGACTTATACTACCGAAGCCCTGGTGCATGCCAATCCCGATATAATTCTCCTGTTCGATTTCGGTATGGAAAGTCTCGGAGGCCGTAAAGGAGTTCTCGGTATGCCGGGTGTGGCTTTTACCAACGCCGGAAAGCATCAACGGATCGTGGCCCTCGACGGGCCGCTTATGATCAGTTTTTCCACCCGGCTCGACGAGGCCATACTACGGGTACATCAGGAGTTCATAAAAACGAGGGAATAACATTATGGATAAAAAAAATGGTATTTACGTAGTTTTCACTGCAGCCCTTTTTCTGGCGATCCTCCTGTCTATGGGTATGGGGGCCATGACCATATCAATTACGGATATGCTGCATATCCTTGCCAAATCACTGGGACTTTCTATCGGGACAGCTACGGACGATCTGGCTGAAAACGTACTGCTGTATGTGCGAATGCCAAGGGTATTACTTGGTGTACTGGTCGGGGCAGCCCTGGGAATATCCGGTGCGGCGGTACAAGGGATTTTTCGTAATCCCCTGGCCGAACCGGGACTTATAGGGATCTCGGCGGGCGCTTCCCTGTTTGCCGCCCTTGTTATTGGTATGGAATCGGTTTTGCTGGTTTCCTTAGGGCAGTTTCTGGGGTTCTACCTGCTGGCTTTCGCTGCATTTGCAGGGGCGGGAATTGCAGCTATACTGGTATACCGATTCTCCAGGACGGATGGCAAACCCAATATAGCTACCATGTTACTTGCCGGTATTGCTATCAATGCCCTGGCAGGAGCCCTGACCGGACTGATCTCTTATCTCGCTGACGAACAGCAGCTCCGCACCATTACGTTCTGGATGCTGGGCAGTCTGGGCGGAGCCAATTGGAATATCGTATTGGGTATCCTCCCTTTTGTCCTGATTCCGGTAGTGGTTCTTCCGCTCTTTGGCAAGGGACTTAACCTGTTCTCCATCGGAGAGCACCAGGCCGAACAGGCCGGGGCAGATCCGGGAAAGATCAAGAATACCGTAATCATCCTGTCTACCCTGGCAGTGGGTGCCTGTGTATCGGTGAGCGGGATCATCGGCTTTGTAGGATTGCTGGTGCCACATATCGTACGCCTACTCGGTGGAGTGGATCACAGGTTTGTCCTGCCCGCCTCAGCACTGCTCGGCGCCCTTGTGCTTACGGTTTCGGATATGCTGGCCCGTATTATCGCCGCACCTCTCGAACTCCCTATAGGAGTTATCACGGCACTATTAGGAACTCCGGCCTTCCTGTACATACTCTACAGGGACAAAAAGAAAATAACACCATAAACCATCAAAACCAAAAAGACATGTTAAGGGTAGAGTCCGTCAGCTATCAAATAAACGGCAGGTATTTATTAAAGGATATTTCCTTTAGTATCAGAAAGGGTGAAATCGCAGCCATACTCGGTGCTAACGGAGCCGGAAAATCAACCCTGATGAAGATCCTTTGCCGGGAAAAAAAGCCTACCGAAGGACGCGTGGTGTACGACGGGAAAGACCTGAATACCTATACGGCACGGGAACTGTCTGCAAAGCGTGCTACCCTGTACCAGCAGAATACCGTGAGCATGGCATTTACCGTGGCGGAGATCGTTATGATGGGAAGGTATAACAGCAAGCACGGAGACCACCGGTCCGACAGCACGGCGCTCTCCGAAACCATGGAAATATGCGGTGTCAGCCACCTGGCCGAACGCTCCATGCTCACATTGTCCGGAGGAGAACAGCAACGGGTGCACCTGGCGCGGGTACTGGCCCAGGTATGGGATAATAAAAACGCATTGTTACTACTGGACGAACCCGTTTCCAACATGGATATGCGCTACCAGCACCAGACGCTTGCCATTGCCAATGCCCTGGCCAAAAGAGGATATATGATTGTCTGTGTGCTACACGAAATTAACCTGGCTGCCCAGTATGCCGACCGTATCATTATGCTCAAAGGAGGGCGGAAATGGTGGGACGGCGCTCCGGAGGAAGTACTGACCACACGGAATATCTATACGGCTTTCGGATTGCACACTTCCGTGCAGACCGATCCTGCTACCCTGATCACCCGGGTAACGCCGAGCAGTATAAAATATGATGCCGCAGCATTCAATTCTAACCTGTCCGAAATTTTTAACCGGCAATCACTGAAAGAACGTTTTATTGCTTACCGCGACCAATATCCTGCCAGACCCCTGTGGCATATTGCCGATACACTGGGGGTAAGCGAAGCTGATCTTGTTTTGCTCGGGCTCGAAGAAAACGTTACCATATTATCTGCCCGGCCAGATGCTATCCTCAAAGCTATCGGGGAAATGGGACTGGTACAAGGTATGACCCGGAATGTCCATTGTCATATCTGTTGTACCGGGGTGTACCGCGATTTCTTTAAGGAGGAAAACACCAGCTGTTTTCAGGGCGAAGACACCCGTTTGAAAATCTCGACGGAACAATGTAAAATAATCCTTGCCGTGGAAGCCCAGGGAAAAGAAAGCCTGCAGTTCTTCACTGCAAGCGGGCAGGCTATCCATAAAATTTTCCTGACCGATGCGGGTAACCGGAACGCCTTTTTAGAGCTACTCGACACCTATAAGCAACATCTCCCTCACCGGCCCGAAATCGAAAAGAAAAAACATCCCCCCGTAAAAGAGCGACGTGATGCCGAAATCAATATCATGGCCTTTCATGAAGCGTGGAATACCCTAACAAGAGCAGAAGAATTTTCCCAATTGGTAACGCGTTTCCGGCTGACTCCCATGCAGGCACTTCGGCTGGCCCCTCCCCGAAGGGCTATGCAGGTGAGCCTGGAGGTTTTCCGTCGTACCATCACACAATGCCTGTCGGACCGAATCCCTGTCGCTATCACTACAGGAAATGAAAATTGCCAACAGGAAAGCACAGGACAATTACACGATATATACCAAAAAGACCAGTGGCTGGAAATCACACAATCCAACGGAAGCAATACGGTACTCAACCAAGATGCGGTTCACAGTGTATGGCATGTTATACGACCCGTACATAATACCTGCACGGATACGCTGGAACTCTATGATACCACAGGACAAATGATTGTACAGTTCTCGGGAGTACACCATTCGGAAAATCCCGAAACCTGGAAAAAGATACTCGGCAATACGACGATATAAGCAGCAAACCCGCCTGCAACAATAGCTTGCCCCTGTCCATTTTCAGGTCCTTACCCCACTTGGAGGAAAACCATAATAGCGCTTAAAGGCGTTCGTAAAACTGGCCTGGTGCTTAAACCCTACCGAAGTGGCTACTTCATACATATTGTTTTTGCGCTCTTCGACGATCAGTCTTTTAGCCTCTACCATACGAAGCCGGGTAATAAAATCGTAAATCGTTGTTCCGAAATAACGTTTGAAGCCTGTTCTTAACTTGGATTCGTTGATAGCGGCCATCCGCGATAACTCCCTTTGGGTCGGTGGCGATATATAGTGCTGTTCCAGGAATTCGCGAACATACTCCAGCTTGGAAACATCTTCATCCTGCAAAAGGTTTTTCTCATCTTTCAGAAACTGGCTGAACTGCTCCAGTTGATACATGATCAGTTCCATAACCCGGGCATCGGTAAACATGCGTTTCAGATCTCCATCCTGTTTACATTCCCGTATACCGTCGATGGATTTCCGCATCTCCGGGGTCACATAAAGATCCTCCCCGATAAACGAAGCCGGAGTGCCCTTGTCTATTTCTCCTATGAAATTCTCGTGTATGGGAGTGCCCGTATCCACCAGATTAAAATAATAATCCCTCGAAAGTACAATGAGAAAATAAATGTATTCCTGGTCCGGTCTTACTTCATAAAACTGCCTTTGTGCCGGAATATAACGTATATTATGCCGGCTTTGACGATATCTGCTCCCCCTCGAAGCCCCCCCTGTTTTGTCTTTGCAAAAAATAAACTGGCTCGCTATAGCATCTCCGCTTACTTCGGTCTCTATACGTACCGTCTCACTAAAATTCATTTCGGAGTACAGCAGAAAAAGTCCGTTGGTAGACAGTTGGTAGTTTTTCATATGCACAGGAGCGTGCCTGATACTTACCTGCCGTTCGGACAAACGATGGTTCGAAACATATTTTTCCGGAATATCTTCCAGAAAGAGCCACTCGTTATGATTTTCTATCCTTGCTCTGATTAACATGGTCGGGTAAGTTTACAACAGATCATTCGGCTAAACAATTAAAGCAAATATAACACTTTATTTAAAAAGATTCTAAATAATAAACAGCTATTTATCGGAGTCCCGGAAGATCAGTTGTAATAGGGTCTCACTTTTTTCATAATAGGTCACCGCTTCCAGAAGGTTGTCAAATGTAGCACACCCGAGTTGTCGAAGCATATTTTCTATATATGTCGTTATCTTATACACATCCCATGCCGTAGCCGTTGTTTTAATTACGATTTCCGGGGCATATCTCCCGTGACTGTAAAGAGCTGCCCTGAAAGCTCCGGAAATATCCCGGCATAACCGAAAATCATCGGATATCCCTCCATTACAGGGATCCGGCCACAAACCGGCCTTTGAGATATCCTCCAGTTGCTTTTCTATTGCGGTGCCTACATCGATAAAAGCAAGACGGATCAGGTCGGTTTCCCTGGTTTCCCAGGTAAATATTTCGATCAGTTCTTCTATCCTGCCGGCTGCCATAGCTACCTCCGGGTTTGTTTTCCTGATGTCCTGCCAGGATTTAACACCTTGTTCCATGGCTTTTACCTCGCTGATTCTTTTGGCAAGTATCTTATGAGCTTCGAAATAATCCGATACGGTATGTTCCATAAATACGGGTTTCCTGTTTACAGCGAAGTAAACGACTAAAGTACCTATACACGATCAAATATAGTATATCTTTTTGAGACGTTGTTTTACTTTTCATTTTTACCATAAATAGTAGGAAATTGTCTTACATCATACCGGATGTTTCCCCGTGATCCCTGGAAACTGACATAAAAATCAAAACCCGGAGTACATTACTTCACCCCGGGTTGATTCCAAAAGAAACCGTAGCTAATTCAAATAACCAACCTTTGATAAAATGACATGAGAACAAAAGTTGAATATAGTTTCTTCTGACAACATCAGTTTTACCCTAATACTAACAAAAACTGAACATTATTTTAGAAAACCGGTTTTATCCCCTTACCCCGTGGTATGAACCTCCACGGAAGACAAATACCGTTCGGCTTCCAGTGCAGCCATACACCCGGTCCCGGCCGCCGTAATAGCCTGCCGGTACACATGATCTGCCGCATCCCCACATACAAAAACACCTTCCACACTGGTCTGTGCCGTACCCGGAGTATTAATGATGTACCCTGTTTCATTCAGGCGGATATGCCCTTTAAAAATAGCTGTATTGGGTTTATGCCCTATCGCCACGAAAAACCCGGTTGCCGGTATTTCCGTGGTCTCCCCTGTGTCATTGTTTTTAACACGGACTCCCGTTACCAACTGGCCATCACCCAGAATTTCTTCCGTTTCCGTATTGAATAAAATCTCAATGTTCTTTGTATTCCGGACCCTGGCCTCCATAATGTCGGAAGCCCGGAACTCGTCACGCCTGACCAGCATGGTCACTTTTTTACAGAGTTTTGACAGGTAATGGGCTTCTTCACAGGCCGAGTCGCCTGCTCCCACAATAACAACTTCCTGGTTCCTGTAGAAAAAACCGTCGCATACGGCACAGGCCGAAACACCGCCTCCCGATTCAAGGTATTTTTGCTCGGAAGGCAAGCCCAGGTATTTTGCCAAGGCCCCGGTAGCGATGATCACCGTATCGCAGTGAAGCTCTGTGTCTTCTTCAATCCACACTTTGTGTAGCGGACCGGTAAAATCTACCCGTGTCACCCACCCGTTCCTGATATCCGTTCCGAAACGCTCGGCCTGCTGTTGTAACTGAACCATCAGTTCCGGGCCGGTGATGCCTGCCGGGAACCCGGGAAAATTCTCCACATCGTTGGTGGTTGTTAATTGTCCTCCCGGTTGGGTCCCCTGGTATAGAACAGGGTTCATATTCGCCCTGGCGGCATAGATGGCCGCCGTATATCCTGCGGGCCCTGATCCTATGACAAGGCACGTAATGCGTTCGTTCATCGTATTTTTTTGATTGCTCAATATTATTATTCCTCCCTTCCGGGAGCTATGGTTGTGTTATTTTTTCTATTCGTTTTTTATGAAATATCAAAGATCCCTGCCAAACGTATATTGGGATAAGCGGTACCATTTACAGGTTCAAACTCATTCGTTGCCGGGTTATACCTGTAATCTTTGGACCAGTCTTCCCTGTTCCGGATGATCTCCCTAACAGCCCCGGCGATATATTTTACTTCTCCGGCTTCCATAGTGGGATGCAGGGAAACCCGTACCCAGCCCGGTTTGTGTTCCAGGTTCTTTTCCTCTATCGCTTTCATGACAACCGACGAAGAAGGTTTATCAAGGCCAAACAGGTAATGGGCATAGGTACTGGCACAGGACCAGCCTCCCCGGACCTGGATACCGAAACGGTCATTTAACAGGCGGACCACCAGGTTGTAATGCATTCCCTCAATATTAAAGGCAATACACCCGATACGTTGAGCCTGGCAATCTCCAAGATAGTTGATCCCTGGTGTGTCCTCCAGTGCCTTGTAAAACAATTGAAGCAGTTCTTCTTCCTTTACCGCCATCAGGTCGGGGTTCATCTTTTCCTTGAGCCTGATGGCCAGTGCGGCTTTTATGGTTTGTAAAATCCCGGGAGTTCCCCCGTCCTCTTTTACTTCTATATCCTCAAAATACGCATAGCCGCCCCAGGGATCGGTCCACTTTACGTTACCGCCCCCGGGGTGGTCAGGCACCTCATTCCGGTACAGTCTTTTATTGAAGACAAGCACACCACAGGCTCCGGGACCGCCCAGGAACTTATGCGGGGAAAAGAAGATGGCATCCAGTTGTTCGTCTTTGTTTTCCGGGTGCATGTCCATATGAACATAAGGGGCCGAGGCGGCAAAATCGATAAAACACAGTCCGTCATGGGCATGCATGGTTTTAGCCAGCGTTTTGTAATCCACGATCTCCCCGGTGACATTGGAGCATGCGGTAAAGGAGCCTATTTTCAGTTTACGGTCTTTGTATTTTTCCAGCAGGCTTTCCAAATGTCCTGCCTCCGGCTTTAAGTTTTTATCCGGCGGGACAATAACAACATCGGCATGGGTTTCCAGCCACGATACCTGGTTGGAATGATGTTCCATATGGCTTATAAACACTACCGGCTTTTCTCCGGAACCCCGGTACTGGTATTTCCGGAGTCCCATGATCCGTTGCAGGCAGGCCAGCGCCCCGGTCATTCCCGAACCTGTAGTCACTAAAATATCATCTTCATGAGCATGAACATGCTCTTTAATTATTCTACGCGCTTCTTTATAGATATGGGTCGTGATTTTCCCGGTTTCACTCGAAAAGGAATGGGTGTTGGCAAAGAACGGCGCCACTTCTTCTACAATCTTCTTTTCTATCGGCCCGTATAACCTTCCGGTGGCAACCCAGTCGGCATATAATACCTTTTGACGGCCGTAGGGGGAGTCAAAAGTTTGATGCCCGCCGATAATATGTGTTTTAAAACTTTTAAAATTACAGTCGGTCTCCATGTCCTGGTCATCCGTTTTTATAAATTCAACGCTGATTTACTGTCGTACTTTCTTCCTGCCCCGGTCGTTTATATTCCCGGAAATACAGCGAATAATCCGCAGTTTTAATTCTGCGGGACCAATACGCCCTCAACAACATCAGCATTTTTACGCATCAGACCTGCTGTTTTTTTTATAGCTGCCGGGGTTATGGCATTAACGGCATGGATATAATCGTCCAGGGTATGGATATCCCTGCCGTAAAAAACATGGGACGTCAGTACATTCATCCAGTAACTATTAGTGTTAACAGCTTCTTTACGCGCCTTGATCATCGATTCTTTAACCTCTTTGAAATCCTCGGTATCTATGGTATCCGAAAGTTTATCCACCTGGTCATACACCACCTTCACCAACCGGTCCACCATATCCGGGTTACAATCAAAACCTACCGATATGGTATATTGTGCTTCGGGGATATCATTTAACAGGGCCCGGGCACCAACACCATAGCTTCCGCCTTCTTCTTCCCGGATCACATCATGACAAGCCTTTTGCAGCAATTGCCCGACCATACCTACCTTTAAACGATGCTCAAAACTGTAAGCCATTTTTCCTTTGAAAATCATATTGACCGTGGCCTGTGGCGTTTCCATAGCTTCCACAACCCTTAACGCGGTCTTACCTTCAGCAGGTCCGTAATGGTGATCTACATATTTTTCCGTGCGCTTGTCCGGTTTTATATTCCCGATATATTTCTGAGCCAGTTTTAACAACTGCGCTTCATCGATATCACCTACAAAGACAAAGGTAAAATCATCAATCCCCCGAAACCGGTCGGTATAGATATTCTCTAATTTTTCAAAAGCTATCCGGTCCAGGAATCCGCGATTGAATACCAGCGTTCTTGCGTGATGTGCGGTCAGGGCCAGGGACATGGAATCCTGTAAAATACTCTTTTTATATTTTTGTCTCTGCTCCAGGTTTTTGGTAAAACTTTCCATCGCCAGGTCGTAAGCTTCCCGGTCAAACCGCGGGGCCTCGAAACTGAGGTATATCTTTTGGAACAATACTTCGATATCGGATTTGGTGCTGTTCCCGGACAGGGATTCCGACAACTCGTCTATGGAAAGTTCCAAAGCGGTGTCCGTACCGGCCAGCTTTTTTTCCAGTGCTATTTTATCGAAGCTTCCCAACCCGGACTGCGAGGCTATATAAGTCGCTACATCCGCAGAAGGTAAGAGGTCCCGGTCCAGCAGGGAACTTCCTCCCGGGCTATAGGCCTGCATATAGATCCTGTCTTTATCATGCGGAGTCGGGTAAACAATGATTTTAGCCCCGTTGCCCAGTGTATAACGGCGGGCATCCAGCCCGGTGATCTCCGTGGTCTTTACTACCGGCTGTTCCTTAAGATCGGCAGCGATCAAAGGCTGGTCGTCCGTGGTATCCGTATAGGGACTCAACTCCTGTGCATTGACTTTCTCAAAACGCTTTATGAATTCGTCTTTGGCCGGGTGTGTATGTTCGGAGGAACCTTTGAGGGCTATTACGATATCCTCTTCCTTGTATATTGTACGCATATAGGCCAGGATATCCGCATTGGTAATCGTTTCCAGGTGATCTACCGTATAGTTCACCTCCCGCATGACGTCCGGTAAAGGGTTGCGGATAAAGAAATGCTCGTAAATCTGCTGTGCATAACGGTCACTGCTGATCTTGTCTTTATTCTTCAGATAGGAAAGGCTACTGTTTTTGATGGACAGTTTTGCCCTTTGCAATTCACCCTCCGTAGCCCCGTGCCTTACAAACCGCAGGAGTTCAGTCAGGGCAAATTCGAAACTCTCCGGTTCCTTGTCGGTCTTGGGCTGAATATACAGGCCCAGAATATCCAGCGGCCTGATAAAATTCGAACAGGAATAACGGACCGATAATGCCGGGCAGTCTTTCTTTACGGTCTGTTCCTTGTACCTGTTGTTCAGGATATACGAGACCACATTTTTCAGTATCTCATGATCCAGGTAATCATATCCCTTTCGTTTTTTGGCCTTGTTCCGTACGATAAATTCGATACTTGTACTTCCGATCTCCTTATCCAGCGATGCTATAAAGTTGATATCCCCATCTAAAGAAACATCAAAGTCCTTTCGCTCCGGCAGGTCCTTTTTAAGGGGGATAGACGAAAAGACCTTTTTGATCTTCGATTCCATGGCATCCACATCGATATCCCCCGTTACAATAACCGCCTGCTGATCGGGACGGTACCAGCGTTTGTAATAGTCCCGAAGTTCGTCGTATTTAAAATTGTTGACCACATCCATAAGCCCGATGGGCATACGTTCGGCATAGACCGAGCCCTGCATTACCCCTTCGGTCCATACCTTTTCCGAGACCCGGAAACCGGGGGTGTTGCGTGTTCGCCATTCTTCGTTGATCACTCCCCTTTCGGCATCGATCTCCTGCTCCGTCAGGGAAAGGGAACCCGACCAGTCGTGCAGCACCAGCAGGGTGGAATCCAGCAGTTTTTCGTTGGTCACCGGCACCTTACTGATGTTGTATACGGTTTCATCAAAAGAGGTAAAGGCATTGATCTCACTCCCGAACTTTATGCCGTTCTTTTCCAGGTATTCCAGCATCTTCTTCTGAGGAAAATGCTCCAAGCCGTTAAAGGCCATATGTTCCAGAAAATGGGCCAGCCCTCTTTGGGATTCCTTTTCGAGGACAGATCCCACATTCTGGGCAAAGTAGAAGGAAGCCCTTTCTTTGGGTTCTTCATTGTGTTTGATATAATAGGTCATCCCGTTGGTCAAAACCCCATGACGGATGGATGGATCAAATGGAACTTCTTCCTTGGTCTGGGCATTCGTATTCAAGCAAATACCCGCTAACAAAAACAAGCTTAGGGTTTTTAATATTTTCATGCGTTTATTTTTATTGTTTTCCGATGGTCATGCTTTGATAGACTCAGCACAGGAATGGAACCTTTGACGATCAAAATAATCCTTAATATACATAGGAAAATAATTATTTTGATCATGCCGGCTTCATGTGTTCTTTTTAATTTTTATATGACTCCAAAATCCCTAAATGGGTGGAAAGGTTTTATCATTTATTTTTAAAAAGACCGGGTAATTGCAACTCCCCCTATTATTATAATACACCAGCCAGGTTAAAACGTCCCGATATTTTAAGTTGAAATCTTCAAAATATTTATTTTGTTCCTGAAATTCCTTTTTTCAGCCAGTTGTAATAGGTTTCCGTATCCGTATATTGCTGGGGTGGTCCCAGCAGTTCCATATCCGGGGTTATGATGATATAATACGGTTGTGATGCCGTATGGAAGTTGATCGCCTGGAAGGTGGCCCATTTCTCTCCTATGGTCCGGATCTGTTTTACCCGGCCCGATTCCAGTTGGTAATTGAATTGCTTGTCTTCCGGGAGCTCCTTGCGATCGTCCACATAAAGGGAGATCAGTACATAATTGTCCCGGAGCTGTTCGTACACTTTGGGTACGCTCCATACGTTCTCTTCCATCTTACGACAGTTCACACAGGCCCACCCGGTAAAATCCAGCAATATGGGCTTGTTATGTGCTTTGGCATATTCCAGTCCTTCTTCAAAATCCTTAAAGCAGTTCAGTCCCAGCGGGCAGTCGTTCTCCTGTGCTGCTACACTGTAGAACACAGGTGGGGGAAAGCCGCTTAGAAGCTTTAAATGTCCCCCGAAAATTCCCGAGATCAGGTAGACCACAAAAGCAGCGACCAGTACAGCGGTACTTACCCTTAAGACCCCAAGCTTCTTTAGCGGGCCGTCATGCGGAAACCTTATCTTCCCGAAAAGGTAAAGGGCCATCAATCCGAAGATCACGATCCAGATCCCTATAAAGACCTCTCGTTTAAGCAGCCCCCAGTGTTCTACCAGGTCGGCATTGGAAAGGAACTTAAACGCCAGGGCAAGTTCGAGAAAGCCCAGAATCACTTTAACCGTGGTCATCCACCCTCCCGATCTCGGTAACGAATTCAGCCAGTTGGGAAATAGCGCAAAGAGGCCAAAAGGCAGGGCCAGGGCAAAACCAAAACCTGTAATCCCTGCGGTAAGCTGGGTAGCCCCGCCTTCGGCCGTCAGTGACCCTACCAGTAAAGACCCGAGAATCGGCCCTGTACAGGAAAACGATACGATAGCCAGTGTAAGTGCCATAAAAAATATACCGATCACTCCTCCCGTACCCGAAGCCGAGTCCATCTTATTGCCCCAGGAACTCGGCAGGGTGAGTTCGTAATACCCGAAAAAGGAAAAGGCAAAAAAGACGAAAATAACAAAGAAGGCGATGTTCAGCCAAACGTTCGTGGAAATCGTATTCAATATCTCCGGGTCCAGGCTATCCAGAAAATGAAAGGGCAGGCTCAGCAATACATAGATCAGTACTATAAAAGTACCGTAAAGTATGGCATTGGATATCCCTTTCTTACGTGTTCCGGACTGTTTGGTAAAAAAAGATACGGTTAGCGGGATCATGGGGAAAACACAGGGGGTCAGCAGGGCCAGAAGCCCCCCGAGGAAGCCCAATACAAAAATCGCCACAAGGCTGTTCCCTCCTGCCTGTTCCCGGTCTTCACCTTTTAAAAGTTCCGGGTTCTTCAGGTCCAGTTTTAGTTTGCGGGACAGTAAGGCGCTCCTCCCGTCCACTTCAAGCTGTTTTACTTCCGCCTTTCCCCCATCCAATGCAAAGGCCAGGTCGGCATTGTCAAAAATACAACGCTGGTCGTCACAGGCCTGGAACTCCACATGTGCCCTAATTGTTTTTCTACCGGGTTGCAGGAGTTTTATCTTTTGCGTGAAGGTGGCGTTCATATCAAAAAACGAGAGTTCCATATCAAAAACCGGGTCGTGTTCGGTTACCGGGTCACTTTCTTTTGTGTCTCCCACCAGTTCAAAATCCTCTCCGGCACCTTCAAAGGTAAATACCGTGGGCAAGGCCCCGCCTTCGGGAAGGTTCTGGGAATACAAATGCCAATGAGGTTCAATAGAGGCATTAAAAATTAAATGATACTCCGTTTCGGAAAGTTTTTCTGTACGAACCTGCCATCTTACGGGTTCTGCAACCTGTCCGTGGCCTATGGTAAAACCAAGCAGAAAAACAATATACAGGGCTATATTCTTCATTGTAAATTACGTTTTAATATATCATAGGGAGACAGGAAACTTCCTGCCGGCAGGACCAAACCGCTATGGGTCTGAAGTCTCTATTTTAACAAGGGATGAAATTGATTGTTTGGTTACTGCGTTATTGGGGTAACAACCCAATATTGTTCACTCCTTAACTAAAGATTTATACCCGTGTATTCGTGATTAAAATGTATACGGACTACAATTGCCCGGGAACACGGTTTTAAGCGACAAACCGAAACTAATACACAGCTATTTCCCGAACAGCTCTTCCAGTTTTTTATCGAGTTCTTCTTCGTGAAGGTTTTTAGCGATAATCCGGCCCTCCTTATCCAGTAAGTAAGTCGTAGGCAAAAACGGAACGGCATACAGCGTCGAAACATCCGAAGGGAATCCTTCCCTGGAGAACGTGTCCACCACATGGACCCAGGTGGTCTGGTCTTCTTCAATGGCTTTGTTCCAGGCATCGTGATCGCTGTCTGTGGATACGGCCAGGACTTCAAATCCGTCGTCTTTGTACTTTGCATATAATTCCTTTAAGTGCGGATACGATGCCCTGCAAGGTTTACACCAGCTGGCCCAGAAATCGATCAATACATATTTATCTTTGATGTCTGACAAAGAAAACCCCTCATTTTCCGGGGTTTTAAGGGTAAAATCCGGTGCTTTGACCCCCGGGCGCGTTCTTTTGATCGCCTCGTATTCATCCGCAAAGTACTCGTACATTCTTGTCCCGGTGGCTTTTCCCTGTAAGGTGTCCATGATCATGGTCATTTCCTCAAACGAGAGATTTCTTTCCGAAAAATCAAACCCCAGTAGTACGGGGGCCACGGGCGAGGCATGGTTTTGTTTTAAAAACCCGATCTTTTTTGCCAGAATCCTGCTTTGCATTTCATCACTCAAATCCCGGAGAGATTCCAGTTCTGCGTAGAGCTTTTTGGCCTTTTCCTTTTCACCGTTCCGGGCTGCATTATTATAAGCTATTCCCAGTTCTGTCAGTGCCTTATATTTCTTTTCATCTCTTATCGATGCTACCTCATCGGTAATGGCAGTATAGGTATCGTGAAGTACAGAACCTTTTACCACAGCCTTCACGGAAGATGACATATTACCTTCTTTCTGCTCCGGGTCTATCGTCATTTCTATGGCACTGTTTTCGAGAAAAAGATTAGCAAAATACCTGTTGTTAAAATTCAGCACAACCATATCCGGAGCATCCGTCTTCCCGCTGAACTCAAAGCTACCATTCTCCATATGCGTACTGTCAATGACCGAGGAAGTACGTGTTATGTAATCGTATTTAGTCATTTTCACCACACTGTTATCCCCTCCGGCAACAGTTCCCTTAACCGTATACCCGTCCTTTACTTTTTCTGTACATCCCGTCATCAGCATACCGAATAACAGTAAGCTATATATTATTTTACACCTGGTTTTCATCATTACACGTTTATAATTAAAAATATGTCCGTCTTATTAAAGTATCTCTTCGAGTTTTTGATGAAGTTCATCGCCCCGCAGGTCTTTTGCGATGATCTTTCCTTCCGGGTCCACCAATAACGTACTTGGAATTCCGCGAATGCCGTAATAACCGGAGATCTCGTTCTCAAAGCCTTTCAGGTCGGACACCTGTACCCAGGGAAGGCCGTCTTCTTCTATAGCTTTTTTCCATCTTGCCCCGTCGTCGTCCAGCGACACGCCGAGAACGGTAAAGTTCTTGTCCTTATAGGTGTTATAGGCCTTTAATACATTAGGGTTTTCAGCACGGCACGGTCCGCACCAGCTTGCCCAGAAATCGATAAACACATATTTACCTCTGAAATCGGCAGCACTTACAGGACGGCCTTCTACATCGTTTTGCGTGAAATCGAGGATGGTTTCACCGATAGCACTTCGTTTCAATACATCCAATCGTTCGGTAAGATATTTTCCCATACCGGATTTAAGCACCGATGCATCCAGAAGGCCATAAAGCGGTTTTATGTCTTCATAACTTCCCGTCATTGCCCTGTCCGATACCAGGCTAAGGCTAAACATACTTTCGGGATGCTGTGTAATATAGGCCTTACCTCTTTTTCTTTTTTCACTGCGAATAGCTCCGAGCTTTTTTTGCAGGTCATGCCTTTCTTCTTCACCGGCATCTCCGTATTGCCCGAATATGACCGATTCCCGGTCGGTCAGGTCTTTTAATGTCAGGTAGTATTTATTTGCTTCGTCCTGTAGTTCGGATCCCTTTACATCCAGTTCCTGCAGGGCATCGGAATTTCCGGTGATTTCAATGTTCCCGCTTTCTATAAAAATTTCGACATACCGTTTCGGAAACATCATGGTCACCTTTTGTGGCTCCGGCATATCGGTTTCCCAGGTAAACTGTCCGTTCGTGACCCGGATGGTATCGGTTTTGCGGTCGTCCTTATCCCTGTAGTAGATCAAAACCTGCGTATCTTCCAGGCCTTCGATATGGGCCGATACCCGGGCCTTATGGTCTTTTTCCGAAGCCTTTTGTGCACATCCGACGCATAATACAGCGGATATTGCCATTATAAATAACTGTTTCATATTTTTTATTTGTTTTTCAACGGTCACATGGAACACCCATATTCATGCTTGTTTGTGTTAAAGGAAACTTTATCATGGGTGTTTCATCTGTTTATTTTTAATTTTCAATAATTTCCTGTAGTTGTTCTGAAAATCCTGCATTCCGGATTTTACCATACGATGTGGTTTAGCTCCCGTATTTTTACGGTTTCATCCATACAGATCATTCGGCCTGTAGCTGACAGGCAGGCTTAATTCCACCTCTGATCTTCTATATCCTCAGGAAGTTGCCCTCTTGATCCAATACGCCTATTACCGGTTTTCCGGATAATGCCGACAGGCAGGTTTGTATAGTAGTTATAACACAGAAATACACAAAGATTTACACAGAGGTTCACGAAGATGGTGAATGCTTATTATTCTTCATGCCCGGGAAGTCGATTTATAAAAACTGATTTATTTTCATACCTTTGTAGTTTGGTTAGTTAAAGTTTGCTTTAATTGATCGGATTCAGAGGAATGAAGCTACGCCCGTGGAAAGATGTCAGCTTTGTTCCTTTTTTTATTGAATTCGTTTAAACTTTCCTTAATTGGCTGCAAAATGCCCTTTTTGCCCCACAGATTGTCTTTTTCTCGCAACGTAGCGCTGCTATGTTACTCAAAAAAGCCTGCCTGTGGAACAAAAATTGCTATTTTTCGCTTCTATTAAAAAAGTTTTGAGTTCATTGTATAATAACTGTTTTTTCTTTTACCAGAAATTTTACTTCTCCGGTTCGCTCTATATTCTTTAAAAGCTCGTTTACATTTTCCGAACGACTCAGAAAACCGGAAAAGACCATTTCCTTTTTCTTTTCATCCTCAAATTTCACCTGAAGATCGTACCATCTCGACAATATTCTCATCATTTCTTCCAATGGCATTTTGTCAAACATAAACAACCCGTTCTTCCAGGCAATTTCCATGGCCACATTCACCTCATGTACTTCTATATCTTTGTCTCCGTCCCTGATTTCGGACTGCTGTCCCGGAGACAGCATCTTTTTCATCTCCTCATTGTCTACGGCTACCCGGCCTTCCACCAGTGTAGTAGTTACCCGGTGTTCGTCGCGATATGCCTTTATATTAAATTCCGTCCCCAGTACTTCGACCGTCTGTGCTCCTGTTTTTACTTTGAAAGCCATATTACCGTGTCTGGCAGCGGACGAAACATCCAAATAAGCTTCCCCGTATACCAGTTCCACTTCCCGTGGCCGGTTTTTTGTAAAGTGTACCGGATATTTCAGCCGGGACTCCGAGTTCAGCCATACGCCCGTACTGTCCGGAAGCCGTACAAAAAACTGTCCTCCTCTCGGCACGGTCAGGTAGTTAAAAGCTGCTTCCTCTTCCGCTCCCGGAGAAGCTTTCTCATACACCAGGCTTTTGCCATCGCTCTTTAGCTTTTCCGTAGTGTACTTCTCCCCATTTTCCAAAACAACATTGCTGCCGTCTTCCAAGGTCAATATGGCTCTATCTTCTCCAGGGGGAATTTCGGTAATCCCCTCCATCGCATTTATCACAGGCTTATCAGAAAAGCTGTCATTAAACACAAAGGGCAGGGAAATTAAAAGCAGGATTACGGCTGCGGCTGCATATCTGAGATACACAAGCCGTTGTTTATACTTCGTACGATCTCTTTCTTTCCTGATCACAGAAAGTATCTTTTGCTTGGCTTCTTCCGGTTTATAATCACTCATGAGGTCATCCAGAGCATAGTTAAGTTCTGTAAAAGTCCTGAAGATCCCGTCGTTAACCGGATTTTCGAGATATTCTTCCAATAGTTCCAGTTCTTCGCCGGTAATGGAACGGGTTATATACTTTACAATTAATTCCTCCAATTTTTCCGGGGCCATTTTTATGCTCTTTATTACTGTGACGAAACCGATTTACATTACCACTACTTTTTTACTGCTTTTTTCCCTGAATCACAATTTTGTTTTTCAAAGACCTGGGATTATACAATTATTCCTGTGCCAGGCTTCAAATAATGCCGGTAATTCATCCAGATTTCACGATATATATTTTACATTATGGTTTATTCGCCGAATACTTCCTTCAGTTTGGCATCTGGCGGTTCTTCTTCGCTATCATACCTACCTGCCTATTATGATATCCCACGGATCGATAAGACTCAATCTTGTTCAGGCAAAAGCTTCTGTTTTTTGAACAACAGGAAAAATAAGCTAAGTCACTTGTTTGATTTTTAAGTTTGCTCCACCTATAAAGCATATTTTTTCAACGATCACAAAGGGATATACGTCATAACATATCAACAACTTATAAAAATAAATTGTGTGCAAATCAAAAAGTTTTTTTTTGTGAAATTTTATTATTATATTTAACTATGAATAAATTTCATCTGAATATCAACCACTTGTCATAATCATTCTTATAGCATCATACAGATTTGACAAAATTGAGACATAAGTCCTAAGGTTTTTAAGATAGTCAATTAATGTATTTTAAATACTAATGTTATGAAAAAATTACAAAGTTTAAAAGGCTCTACAGTCTTAAGTAAAGATGAACAAAAATCTATTTATGGAAGTAGTGGTAGTATGGAGTGCGTTCCCGCAGCTCACATATGTCATCATGAGTATCTTCCATGTTGTGAAGGTTTAATATGTATTCCCACTGAGAACGGAGATAGGTGTCTGAATCCGGATTGGGATTGATTGAACGTAAGTACTTTTTTTAAAATCTCTTAGAAATTATATTCTCAAGATATGTCAAGCCCAATATAAACTTTATAGGCCTGACTGACAACCTGGGGAAGTTCCCCTCCTCCTGTTTACCTTATTTCTGTGTTATCGATTTTAACGGGACATTTTTTGTTTGAATGTGGCGGCGTAATCGTGAGTGTCAGGGCAAACGCATTAAAAAAATATAACCCCACATGGGTTTAAAATGGATGTAAATTCGTAAAAAAACACTACTTTTCTTCTTGCTTTTCATTGTGAATTTTTGTATATTATTCTGATTATCAGAAAACTATATACTTTGAAAAACGCAAACAAACTAAAGACCATATTCGGTCAAATTACCGACTTTAGGCGCCCTCACAGACAACTTTACGACTTAGAAACCATCCTCCTTATCGGAATAATTTCAGTGATTGGTGGAGCAGAATCCTGGAATGATATGGAAGACTATGCTTACGCAAAAGAAGATTTCCTGCGTAGTTTCCTTGATTTACCCAACGGCATCCCGTCCCATGATACCTTTAACCGGGTCTTGTCCAATATTGACAGTGAACAATTTGAACGGTGTTTTATCCAATGGGTGCATACCTTGGCAGCACTACAACCCAGAGAAGTCATTGCCATAGATGGGAAAACGATCAAGGGTGCCAAAGCCCGTGGAGGAAAATCCCCTGTTCATATGGTCAGTGCCTGGGCCAATGAAAACAATCTTGTTTTAGGACAGGTTAGAGTCAATGAAAAGTCCAATGAAATTACCGCTATCCCCAAACTGCTGGAGGTGCTCTCTTTAGAAGATACCGTAGTAACCATTGATGCTATGGGCTGTCAAAGTGAGATTGCCAAAGAAATCACCAGCAGAGAAGCAGACTATATTTTAGCCGTCAAAGAAAACCAACCCCAACTTCAGGAAGATATAGAAGATGAATTTCGCTTTAGTAAACAGATAGAAAAACACCTCTGGGAAGATTTGGGGCACGGCAGGATAGAAACCAGGGTATGCCAGGTTATTAAGGATTTTCAATTTATAACCCCGGAAATCACTAAAAAATGGGGCGGTTTAAAACAAATCATTAAAATCGAAAGTGTCCGGGAATTCAAAAACAGTGACAAGGCTAAAGAAACTACTATCCGATATTATATCACCAGCCTGGAGGCCAATGCTGCGGATTTTCAAAAAGCGATCCGTTCACATTGGGGTATTGAGAACAAACTGCATTGGACCTTGGATGTTGCCTTTTCCGAAGATGCATCCAGAAAGAGGGCCAATAATGCCGCACAGAATTTTTCCATCTTAAATAAAATTGCCCTCAACTTGCTTAAAAATGAAAAATCATCCAAAGTAGGGATTAAATCCAAGAGGAAAAAGGCGGGGTGGGATAACCATTATCTGATTAAAGTGCTCAACTTGATGAAAACTTAATGCGTTTGCCCTGTCGTGAGTGTCTTTTAATTTCTTAATGTGGTACTTTTGTTATTGCATCTCTATCTCCATAATGGAGATATTCACATTCTAACATTTTGATATTGGAAAGTCCTTCCACAACCATTTCAAATTACAACAAAACAAGGTGTGGGTGGTATGCGTTAATTGCTCCCACCCCAAGTACCTATCGGATAAGAAAGAGGTTGGAGTTACGAATACAAAAATGCTAACACCATATCATTTTACCACTTCAGAGTAACCCCATCCGGATTTCATCCCTGCATATTTTGTATTATGGATTATTCCCCGAATACCTCTTTCAGCTTGGCATCCAGCGGTTCTTCTTCGCTGTCATACCTTCCTATAATGATCCCGTTGGGATCGATAAGGATTTTTGTCGGCAAATAGTGAATATCATAACCTTTACTTATTCCATCACCCAGGATTTTAAACCCTTCACTTCTGTCTACTTTCATCCCCCTAAGGACGTGCTTCCACACACCGATGTCGTCATCCGAGACGCTGATAATATCGAATCCCTTATCATGATATTTTTCATAAACCTTTAATAGATGGGGATTTCCTTTGCGGCACGGTACACACCAGCTGGCCCAGAAATCGAGCAGGACATATTGCCCCCTGTAATCGGCCAGTTTTAATTCCTCGCCGTTAATATCGGTAGCGGCAAACAGCGCCGCTTTTGCCCCGGTTGATGCTTTTTTTAATTTATCAAGTTGGTTTTTTACGGAAGTCCCATAAAATCCGTTTTGTATTTCGGGGGGCATCCGGTCGTACCAGGCCATAGTCTTTTCCAGCCCGTAACCCACAACTTTCATAGACATCAGGTAAGCAGAAACATTATTCAGGTTCTTTTTGATATACCTATCGGTAACCGAGTCTATTTGCTCCCGGAAAGGATCCATATCCTGCTTTAACTTTTCCAACCGTACTTTGTATTTATCTGCCGTTGCTTCATCTTTTTCTTTTAAAGCAGTGGCATATTTGCCGTTCAGTTCATTATACGATTCTGATATTGCGGAAAGTTTATCCACAAAAGGTTTAATGAGGGCTTCATATGAGCCATATTCCTTATTGAAAGCCGAGCCCGTAACTTCGGGCACCAGGCTTACATAATTATTCATTTTTCTTTCGTAACCGGCGGTATCCAGCTTCACCTCCATGGCACTTTTATCAGCCATGACTCTGGCATAATACGTTATGCCTTCCACCGGGATCATCAAATTCAATTCCCGCGGAGAAGCCAATGGTCCCTCCAGGGTGAACTTTCCGTTTTCAATTTGTGTGGAATCAAGGGTTACCGAGCTCCTTTTGTCCATATCGGTACAGGCGATCTTAACTTCCCCGTTTTATATCCCCCTGATACTTCTTTCTATAAGAAAGATATCTTCGGGAAGTTGTTTTTTGCCCGGATTACATACCATGAGGAATGTTGAGACAACAATGCTTGACATACATATATAATTCATGGCTTAGGTATATTTATTTTTAATTTCAAATTCATATCGTCAGTTTCCTGGTCTTTGTCACAGGTGGCAAACATTGTTTCAAATCACAGGTCTGGTAATAAAGTCCTGTCTCTATTTGCTTTTCTTTTACCGGTTTGTCCACAGAAAAATAATGTACGAAAACCAGGTTTCCCTCGTAGACATAAACCCCGTCCGCAGACGGATATGCACCTGGCTTTTCCTATTCGCCTATGGGAGTTACCCCATCGGGAGCGGACAGTTTCAATTCGGCAGTAAGGTAAGGTTGGGAATCGGGGACATAGGCATAAATATGCCAGCCCTCCAAAACCCGAACCTTCATCACAACGGCCAGTTGTTTTTTGTCATTGCTCCACACTAATGCTGCATTTAATGACACGGGGTCCTGCAATACGGGGTCTTCTACATACATTTCCTGCGAGGTTTCCTCCACTTTCGCCGCCAGATCTGCCACCACCGCTGTCTGGGCTATGGTTGCACTACAGCACATTAACATTACATACATCAATATAGTCCGCATCTGTTGTTTATTTAGTGGTATCTACCATCCAATTGTAACCTGCCGCCTCGGTAAAGAACAGTTTGTCTTTGAGGGTACTGTACCAACGCTCCCATTCGGCCTGGGATTTCTCCATCCCCGTATATCGCAAGAGTACACGATTGGCTATTTCGGATTTTTGCGGATCGCCAAGTAAAGAGATACTGGTCTCAAAAAATGCCGGTGTATCATTGCCTATACCCAATGTCTTCAGGTCCTCGTCTACCTTTAAAGAATAAGATGCGCCGGGCTCCGAATACATAAATGGCCGGTTCTCTTTTAACCATACTTTTAAGGCTTCTGTGTTTTCAACATGTTCAGGCTTAAAGAATTCCCTCGCCGTTTACTGAACGTACTGCTCCCAATCAGGGATGGGCATGGGTCTGGATTGTGCTTTAATGATAGCCTCTTCCATTTCTGTTAATTGTTTCCCTTTTGCTTTCTTTTCCTTTAATTCCTTAAACATTTTGGCCGACTGGACATTGAGGTCTTTATAGTATTGTACGGTATGTTCAAAAGATTCCTTGTTAAGCATGCCAATGACATTGTCTATATAATCTTTAGTGGCAATGCGGTCGTTGTACTTTCTGGCAATGGGTTTTTGCCCTTTAAACTGTTTCATATAGACCACGGCATTGGCGAACACTTGTTTGGCTTCCTCGGTCATGTAGTCCGGCGAACCCGAAAATCCCCATAAAAAGAAATTACCGTGACGGCCAATGGCTACGGCACCTACATCTTTAGTATTTACGCCGCTGGAGATATATTCGGCATCGGGCGAATCCAAAAAGCCATCGCCGCGGGACACCATGCCAACTCTATAGCCCTTAGCCTCCAGGTACCCCTCTTTTTGAACCCGCCACATCGGTATTTGTTTCGGGACATTCTTCCCCGACGGATAGTGAAAAATACCTTCCGGGGTAGGTCATCTCATACCCGAGGCTGGTAACAACCAGGAAATACCCGGGTTCTGCAGCCAGTGAGAAACGGCCGTCAAAGTCGGTTGTCGTCCCTCTTACGATAAAATCGGAAGGTGCAGGATGTTGTCCGCGTGGTTGGACGTTGCTGACATACACCGTTACTCCTCCTATCGGCTCTCCGTCCGTACCGGTAACCACGCCCTCTACCCGAATGCTTTGGGGGACCACACGAGTTTCGGAGATAGGTTCTTTTCGCCTTACGATGATGGTATTATCGAAAAAATCGTAGGTATAATTTATGGGGGTCAGCCCCATATGAAGCAGATCGCCTGCACGGATCACTCCTTTGCGGATATTTACCGGTGGCGCCTGTCTCACCAGATCATGCCGATAAATAAACCTGTACTCGGTCTGATTTTCGATCAGGTGGAAAATCTGCTCTACGGATAAGGTCAGATCCTTGTTAATTTTGATCCTGGCATCCTGCGAAAACCCTTTATAGGACCCGAAACTAAATGCCACTATACAGTAACAGAATATAAATGCTTTCATGATAACTGTTAAGAATTGTCTCCCATAAGGGAGCACCTCCTTCACCCATTTATTTCTCATAAATTTCTCGTTTGGTTAGTTAAATTTTATGTTAATAAGATCGAATTCGAAAAACAAAGCGACGCCCGTGGAAAAAGATGCCTGCTTCATTTCCTTTTATATTGGTATATCAAAAGACGGCTGCTTCCGGATTATTTTTAGCCATATATTCATAAGACAACCTGGCAAAAAAAGTTACTCTTTGTTCCCGGTCTTTCTTTAACAATTACAAAATATCCAAAGCCATACATTCGAAAAAAATTAGTATTTTTCACATTATTTCCTTTACATTTGTTTATAGTAATCGTTTTACTTCCCACCCGGAATCTGCCATCAATTTCACTTTCTTTGTTACTATGACGGAACCGGTTTACAATACCACTACGTTTTAATAAATTTTTCTTAATATTGACAAAAAATTCCTGAAATCACTCCAGATCGCCATTTCATTTTTTTTAACCCTTCACTAAATACCCGAGGATTTGAACACAGGTCTGCATGATAATGATACCCTGATCTCCTTATTAAAACAGGGAGACGAAAAAGCCTATGAATACCTTATGAACAGGTATTACCGCAGGTTGTGCATTTATGCCGACAGCCTGGTCAACGACCCCCTGGCTGCGGAAGATATCGTTCAGAACGTTTTTATCCGGTTGTGGAAAAAAGGGGACTTTCTGACGGTTCGTATTTCCCTGAAAAGTTTTTTATACAAATCGGTCTATAATGAGTATATCGATCAATACCGGAAAAATGTGGCCTTGCTCAATGTAGAAAAACGGTATATCGAACATCTCAATACCCTGGTAGAATCTGAAAATACGGAGCGAAACGAGAAGCTTTTAAAACAGGTTTTCGATATTATCGAGCAGCTCCCCCCGAAGTGCAGGGAAATATTTATGTTGAGCAAAAAGAGCGGCCTTACCCACATTGAAATTTCGGAATACCTGGGTATTTCCGTCAATACTGTAGAGAACCAGATCGGTAAGGCATTTAAGATCTTGCGAAAAAATCTTACCAAAGGTTTCTATACGCTATTCCTGCTTATATACAGACTGGATAAAAACTGAAAAACTGTTTGCCAAAGCGTGTTCCTATCTTAAACCGGGAGATTCCGGAATCCTTTTTTTACATGGCTCAAAAATGATGCGAAGAGGCTCATGTATTCGCGGCAAGGAACGTACAGACACCAAAGTTTCTGCGATAATCCCGATAGTGCAGTATACAGCCCCAGGGGGTTCATGTTATAAGGAACAATAACGGTATTCCCGCTGAAGCGGAAAGCAGTGACAACATCAAAATCATGATCGCTATAAGGTAAAATCCCGGGTATTCACCGCTATCGATATTTCCCCACAGATTCCGGAAACCGTCATAAACACACCCCTGTTTACGCCGAACCGGGTTATGTGAACCGCAAACAGGCCTATGTTGACCGCGAACAGAGTCGTGTTGACGGTGAACAGGGTTATGTGAACCGCAAACAGGCCTATGTTGACCGCAAACAGAGTCGTGTTGACGGTGAACAGGGTTGTGTGGACGGCGAACGGGGTTATGTTAACCGCAAACAGGGTTGTATGGACGGCGAACAGGGTTATGTTAGCCGCAAACAGGGTTGTATGGACGGCAAACGGGGTTATGTTAACCGCAAACAGGGTTGTATGGACGGCAAACAGGGTTATGTGGACCGCTGACTGGGTTCTGTTGACCGTAAACAGGGTTGTATGGACGGCTAACGGGGTTATGTTAACCGCAAACAGGGCTATGTGGACCGCTGACCGGGTGGTGTGGACGGCTTAACCGATTGGGTTAGCGGTTAACAGGAAAACAAAAGCGGCGAACTGAAACCAGTTCGCCGCTCACCGGGTTGCTTTAACGGCTAACCCATCCCTGTTCGGTGTCAACACAATCCCTTAAATGGTATTACCCGGACCTGTTCCCGAATAAAACCCTCAATAATTTCCCCAATGAGAAGCGCTTCCCAAGTACCCGGGCCAGGATGATAAGGACGATAACCGCTATAAAGATCAACCACCGGCCGGAGCCGGAAGTACCGGTACGTGCTGTGGTTTTGGTCCTGTATTGCACTGTTTCCCGGGTATGGGTGCTGTCGCGCTGTTGGTGTCTTTCCTGTAAGGTATGGCTATGGTGCTCATTTTGCAACGCGTCGTAAGCTACCTTACGCCGGTTGTAGATCACCACCTTTTCGGCCTGCCCGCTAAAGCCCGAATCGCGGTGATAGCTAAACCGTCCTACAGGATGGATAGCCACTGCTTCCAATTCCTGCCAGGCCTGGTGTACCTGTACCAAAGACAAGCTGTCGAGTTGTTCTACGGACATGGCGCGGAAGTCGGTTATTCGTGCTTCCGAATGCTGTTGGATTTCGCTTTGCCGGTGGTGTCCCGATAAATATCGGGAGGTACTGCTACAGGCCACCACACAGCAACCGGCCCACAGGATACATAGCTTTGGCAGGGTATCCATGATTATTCCTGTACTGTGGCACGCATGGAGGATACAGGGCTCCAGGCACTTACGCCGTTCTTGTTACGTGCCCGTACCCGGAAATAATACGTCACGCCATCCTGCACCGGTGCATAGAAATTACCACGGGAACTGGAGTTATTGCCGGCGGACAGCCATACGGGCTGCCCGTTCTCGTCCACCGTATCGGCGATCTGTTTCTCGTACTCATAGGCTTCCCGAATGGCCGGGAAGTCCAGCAAGATCTCACCGGGCCTGCGCGAAGCGCGGATACGGGTCCATTCACAAGCGCGGGGGACATCAATCCTGCCGGGGCGGGCTACGGGATAAAAGCCTGAACTGAGCTGTACGGAAGCCAGATCGGTACTGTTGTTGATATACGTGGCCACCCGGCGCATCATTGTCACCAGGGCTGCACGGGCCTCATCTTTTTCTTTGGTTTCCCGAAGGCTGCCCCCCGCGGCCGTAACAGCCTGCTTCTCCAGGTAATCCCGTGCTACGGGTTCGTATTCCGCAAACGGCGGGTCCAGGTCCGGAAAATTCGTATTCGTGCTCAACGCATCCAAAGTACGTGTGGCCAGTACGGCCAGTTCGCCATCCGTGAGATGGGCATAGTTCGTGATTAATTTTGGTCGTCTCATTTTTTTAAATTTTTAAATGTTAAACATTTGGGTTTTTAGTTGATGAGTTGGGGAGTTTTGGAGGAGGTCCTTCTTAACTCCCGAAATCTTTACAAGTATGCGTCTTTGCGAGGGCTTTGCCCGTGGCAATCTCTTCAGGCTGGCAGCAACTCCCAATGGCAGGCGCATACCAGCTACCAGACTGCCGACGCTTCGCTGGCAGTGACGGGGCTAATCCCCCGTCCACCGGGCAATAACGCTAAGGGTACGTACGGGACGGCGTTTGCGTACTACGGCATTGTTGACATTACCTTCTACGGTACAGGCCCAGTTGCCCGACCACCGGTCGATAAAACCGGCGTGGGCAATACGCCCAAGCCTGGCCTTATAAAGGCCGAAGACATCGCCGGCACGGGGGGTTTTTTGGGCCTTCCCTCCTTTTTTGACCGTCCATATCACCTTGCGCTGCGGGAACAGTGAAGGGCTCCAGGGCGTGCGGGGTACGGTGTAGCCTGCCTGGCCAAAGCAGAAACTGACGAATGCGGCGCACCAGTCGTACCCCTCATCCAGCCCTGTATAGCGGAGGTATTCCGCCACTCGCTTGCCATCATTATGCCCGGTGGCTTCCCTGACACCCACTTCGGCCGTGTAGACCCGGCGCAGGGTGCTTACATCATTCGCGAAAGCCAGGTGGCCATACCCCAGAACAAGGAGATATAACCACCCAGGTACATACCTACGTGTTGCCATGGGGTCAGTGTTATGGAATGTGTGATAAAGGAGCTATCCAGCAGCCTTATAAAGCTGCGGTACAATTGTGCGGCCAACAGGCCCGCCAGCAGGTGGCAGGCGGCTGCGCCCAGTAGTACCAGGAGCAGCAGGCTCAGCGTGCCGGCGTCTACTACGGCCGCCATGGGGTCTGCCAGCCGCAGCAGCGGGCCGGCATACAGGAAGGCCGAAAGGAGAATGAGGATCAGGGCGGACTGGCTCCCCCAGCTTCGCAGGTGCCGGTGTCGCGGGCCCTGGGCCCGGTTGTGCAGGAAATCGACATAGTCGTCTTCCCACGTTACTTTCCGCAGCCGGAACCGTTCCGGACGCGGGGGTCTTTGGTTTTCTTTTGGTGTGTTCATCATCTTTTGTTTTTTTAATATTCATTTTTGGAGTCTTGGAGTCTTGGAGTCTTGGAGTTGGGGAGTCCTGGAGTTTTGGAGGATGTTACTCACAACTCACCAACTCATCAACTCACCAACTCACCAACTCATCAACTTCACCATGCAAAGCTCCCGGTGAAATGTTAAGGTTTTTCCCCATTACGATAAACTTTAACATTAATACGTTTGGGGAGTATTTATAAGGTTTTGAAGTGAAATTCCTTGAAATAACCCGGCAAACCGCACTAAATTTCACGGAAAACCCTCCAATTTTCTTCTTACGGATTTCTTTAGTAATTCCGAAGAAAAAACCTACTTTTTATTTGTTCGTTTGAAGGGGGATGTGCTATAAAGGCCACACCTCCGGCCCCTCTCAAGAGGGGAGCTTCAGGAGCTATTAAAAGAGATTAAAGCTTTGGTTTCTGCCAGTGCGGGTGGTGGCTTTCTTGGGTTGGTGAGATTTAGCGTACAGCATATTATGTTTTCTCCTCCTGAGGCGACCTGTCTGCTTCCGGGAGATTGTCCCCTTGCTATACCCGGCATCGCTCCCGATAATCCCGATGTGTATCGGTATCGGGAGACGTGCAGGTGTTATGGTTGTAAGCGTTGGGAAGCAATACCGGGTATAGTTGCCCCCGAAGCTATAAAGCCTCGTCCTCATCCATTTTTCTGGACAGGCGAAAGATCAGTTCCTCTAAAAAGCGTACCCGTTGCCCTTTGCGCGCCCGGATATCGGTATAGGTTTTGTACACCTGTGGCAGGCGGACATTGAAAAAGGTTTCGAATGCAGCGGTAATATCGGCAATATCTGCCTCTCCATGGTTAAAAACTTTACCGTTGTGCAGGGCATAGACCAGTTCGGTAAGGGCGATTTTAGATGCGGTCCAGTCCAGCTGATGCTGTCCCGGAGAACCACCTCCGGGAGTATGCCCGGTCGTCCGGAGGTATTCCACCACCCGCTGCATCCCGAGGACCCTGCCCCACAGGAGGTCGTGAGAGGTGGAAAAGTCGGGGTCACGGTAATGGGCCTCTCCCGGCCAGGGCAAAACGTGATCCGGGTTTTTCCGGGTAAAATATTCCGTATCCCGGTAGGTATGTCCCTGCTCCATATAACTGATAAAATCGCGGTGCCTGCAGAAAAACTTATCGGCTTTGCGGAGTTGCTTTTTGTAGAACTTCTTTTGCAACTCCTTCCCCGCCCTGGGTTTTTGGAGTTCATACGAACTCATTTCGGTAAAACAGATCAGCCAGCTCAGCGGGATCACCTTGATCTCTTTAAAAAAGCGGATCTCGGCTTCCCCGGAATCCAGCCCCGTCTGTTTTACGAGCTCCCGTAACTGCGACAGGGTCCGGTGGCACAACAATACACCACGACGGTTATCCGGAGGGGATTGGTGGACTTGTTTTATATCTTGTAGTTCCCGGTGAAAACCGGCAATAACCGCATCATATACCATAACGTGGAGTATCTCTGTTAAACTTTCGGGGCATAGGGGTGCCAGACAGGTTACCTCAAAGGGCTCCTCCTGTATTTCGTGGATGATCCCGGGGAACTCCACCTGGTGTCGATGGGGTAACCGGACCTGAAACCGGTCCGGAGCGGAAGTTGGGTTTGCCGAATTTAAAAAAAATTGCCGGGGTCCCTTCCTCCCTTAAATGTTAAAATCCTCATTACACAAAAACACCTCCACTATTGACAAATACGGGCTTGTTTTCTTAAAATCTCACCTTTTAACTCCCTATAAATGTTAAATTTATTCCGGAAAACCGGATTTTTTTGTAGTTTTTATTCGATGACACTGACACCAAAATGTATGTATCCGAAAATCATATCGAAAATGAATATGTATGCTACCGGATCTCCGGGGGCATTCTTTTTCATATTTATAAACCCGATACGGTCATAGATCTGCGTGCCGCCCGGATCATTACTGCAGACCGTATAGCTTTTCAGCATCATCATACCTATCCCGTGCTTTGCGATGTCCGGGGGATTACGGACACCGACAAGCCCGGGCGGGATTATATTGCCCGGAACGGCTTTGTTCTGACCCGAGCCGTCAGTTTCCTGGCCGATATTCCGGTAAGTATGGGGCTCATGCAGTATTTCATAGACATTCATAAGCCCCGGCCCGACATTCCGATCCGCCTGTTTACGGAAGAAAGCGCTGCTATGGAGTTCCTGGAACCTTACACCTTATAACCCCTGCCGGCAAAGACACCCTGAAAACCAACCCACACCACTCACATTATGAAACCGGAAGATATTAACGAAAAAAGGATGCAGGACCTGTACCATATGCTGATTGCCATATCGCGGGGAAATTTTTCCTGCAAAATAGCGCGGACGGGATGTAACGACCAGCTGGAAACCCTGATCATGTGGTTTAATATGGCTGCGGAAGAGCTCCGGGAAACCCTGGGGCACTACAGCTACATCCACCCCCGTGACTCCTACCGATACCTGGTACAGTTGTGTTTTGTGCTGGACCACCGGTACCGTATCCGGGCATATAACACCCCGGTAACCGACCTCCTCGGCTATGAGGAAAACGCTTTGCACGGCAGGCTTTTTAAGGAATTGCTCGCTGCGGAGTCCCTCCAGGTCTGGAAAACGGCCAAAGCGCGGATAAAACAGGACGACCCCTATACGACACCACTGGTATTTACCGCCGGCAGGCAGTTCCTCGTCCCTGCCTTTTGTACCTTTTCGGAGCTTCGTGATACCCGCGGACATCCTTCGGGTATCCTGGTGACTTCTACCGAGACGGTCTTACAGACAGATCTGCCTAACCGGCAGGAGGGGATATATGATCGTGATACTATTAAAAATGCTCAAACCCCATTCCGGACAACAGCTGTCCCATACGGCACCCCTGATATACACCTGCTCCAGGAAGTGTACGATTATATCCTTGGAAACCTGGGGGAACCCCTTCCGACCCTGAGACAACTTGCCCATAATTTCGGGACCAACGAATACAAGCTGAAACAGGAATTCAAACAGGTTTTTCAAAAGACCATATTCCAGTGCTATCACCAGGAAAGACTCCGGAAAGCCCGGTTGCTTGTCGAACATTCGGGCATGGAGCTACCGGACATAGCCCGAAAGTGCGGTTTCAGGGATTACCCGAATTTTTCCAGGGCATTCAAAAAGAAATTCGGTCACTCTCCGAAGCAGCTGCAAAAGAAACGTTTACCAAAGGACCGGAAGAATGGCAAAAGTACTCCGAACCGGAAGTACGGGGGGTGTTAATGGAAGCATTGGTTATTAAGTTCATGGATTGATCGTTATTCAGACAGTCCAATAACTCAGTAAACCAGCAACTTAACAACCAAAAACCCCACATTACAAAAAAATCCGTAACATAATCCGACAATTCTCGTCTTCTGTATGAACTTGTCTTAGGTTATTATAATTTGCTGCAAAACCATTTTTTGCACCCATATTTTGTATTTTTCTTTCCCATAGCTATGGCTATGGGACTCAAAAAAGCCTTCATCCGGGCACAGGGCAGAGCGTTACGAAACAGCCCGGTGGGCTGTTTTAGCGAACGAGCCAGCTGGCGCAAGGGCAGGTTCGCCTAAAGGAAACAACCCAAGACGGGTACTATATAATAGCATTACTATGGGGAAAACGAACATTATTATTTTATCGGGATTTGTACTGCTGAAATTTTTGCTGCACTATTTCCTGATAGCTCCCGAATACGATTTGCAACGCGATGAATTTCTTCATTTGGACCAGGCCAATCATTTGGCTTTCGGATTCGCTTCCGTTCCTCCTCTTATATCCTGGATTTCCTGGATCATTAAACTTCTCGGGAACAGCATATTTTGGATTAAGTTTTTTCCTGTGCTATTCGGAGCATTAACCATAGTGGTGACATGGGCAACCATATCGGAGCTCAAAGGCAATCTGTATGCCCGAATACTGGGAGCTACCTGTGTACTGTTTTCGGTATTACTCCGGTTAAACACCTTGTATCAGCCTAATTCCTTTGATGTATTATGCTGGACTGCAACTTTTTTCTTTTTAATCAAATACATAAACACAGATCATAGCAAATGGATCTATGGTACGGCTATTGTTTTTGCCTTAGGCTTTCTCAATAAATACAATATCATCTTTTTAGCATTGGGGGTAGCACCTGCCCTGATGATTACAAAAAGTAGGGGGCTGTTTCTCCGAAAGGAAATCTACCTGGCCATCGCACTGGCATTGCTGATCGTAAGTCCGAATCTGATATGGCAATACCAAAACGGCTTCCCTGTATTTCATCACCTCAATGAATTGGCCAATTCACAGCTTGTTCATGTATCGAGAACCTTATTTCTCAAAAACCAGCTTTTGTTTTTTACCGGCTCGATCGTCGTCGTGATCAGCGCGCTTTACGGGCTCCTCTTTTCCGGGTATTTTAAAAAGTTCCGGTTCTTATTCTGGGCGTTCCTATTTATATTGTCCCTATTTACTTATCTGAAAGCAAAGGATTATTATGCTATCGGGCTATACCCCGTTTATATTGCCATAGGCTCCGTTTATCTATGTCCAATTACGGACTGTACATTCGGAAAAATTATAAAACCTATACTGGTTATGGTACCGGTATTGCTATTCATTTTGAGTTTTAACGTAGCATTTCCAAACAAAACACCGGCATATATAATCAGCCGTCAGGATACGTATAAAGCACTGGGACTGCTTCGATGGGAAGACGGGAAAGACCATGAGATCCCCCAGGATTATGCAGATATGCTGGGGTGGAAAGAATTAGCCGCTAAGACGGATAAGGCCTATCTGTTTTTAAATGATCCGGAACGAACTCTGGTGCTTTGTGATAATTACGGGCAAGCCGGGGCTATTAACTTTTATTCCGAACATGGAATAAAAGCTGTTTCGTTTACTGCCGATTATATCAATTGGTTCGATTTGGAAAAAGAGTATACCCACCTGATACGGGTAAAAAACGCATGGGAACGAGCGCAGGAACTCATGGAAACAAGTCCCTATTTTGAGCATTCCGTAATTTCGGATTCCGTGACCACGAAATATGCCCGGGAATTCGGTACGACCATTTTTATCTTTCAGGGATCTAAGGTCGATATCAACAAGAGGATTAAAGAAGAACTGAACCCAATAAAGGATCGCAGGTAACTGCTGTGAACTTTGTCGGGAAATAGCATTCGGCCCCTTCTCTTATGAGGTATCGGAGGATCGTTTTTTAACCTTATAAGACAAGCGATTAACACAGCATTGCGCAAATAGCTACAGATATATAAACCGACATGAACTTGAAGTCCGTAGATTTCGGTAAACAATATAATTGCTGTTCTGGTTGCTTAATTATCTGGGATGCAACCTCATCGTTCGATAACGTATTAATCATTCCTTTTAAACCCGGTGGCTCGATACATTCCGGCGAAGCCGGAACACCCAGCCGCCTTTATGTTGTCAGAAATCAGAGATTTGATATGGTAAGCCAATCATTGAACATCCAAATAACTTGCTTACCCTTTCCCTACTCACTAATTAACCACCAAGTACCAATTCAGTAACTCAATAACCATGAGTTCCTTAATGGGTTAATAGGTTGAGGGTTATTCAGACAGCAATCAATAACTCAGTAACCCAAACTACCATTTAATCTGACAGTTACGCGTAAAAAAGTAATTTTAAAACCCGCCTTACGGTAATAACAGGCTTTTATAATAGCTACCCGGTATTCTTAGCCTCGGTCTTCTACTCCTCCTATAATCTTTTTGCGGTGAAGATACCCCCATACTTTGAGTGCTTCGACTACCGGATGAAGAGATCTCGTATGCGGTGTAGCGCTGTACTCGACAACGGGAGGAAATGCATCTATGACTTTACGTCTTACGAGTTCGTTCATTTCAAGTTCTTTAAGTTCTTTGGACAACATTCTGTCACTGATCCCCTCTACCTCTTTGCCTATTTCCTTAAATCTTTTTGTCCCGTTTAAAACGGCAATCAAAATCTGTAATTTCCATTTTCCATGCAATACCTCCAATGCATCCCGAACAGCCAACAGGTCTTTGTTCTCACATTTGTTATGATCTCCTCCAGCACTCATTACTTACCTTTTGTATAGTACTTACTAAGCGTATAGTACTAATTATTAGTAATCAAATATACGTAATATTGCATCAGCAGAAGTGACTTATGTACCCGAAAACATGTTTATGGCATTTTAATAATCAGATCAGTCAACGACCTCGGGACAATCCCGATAAGAATATCGGGACACTTAGTGAGTAAAACCAAAAAAACAGGAACAATGCAAAAAAAGAACAGTTCACGCCTTTTGAAATGGTCGTATTATATGGCTACCCTATTATTTACTTTGATCATGGTATTCTCTGTAGGGAATTATTTGTTTAACCACGATTTTATCCGGGAGGGTTTTATTAAAATGGGGTATCCTACATATATAATTTACCCTTTGGCAGCAGTTAAAATTCTCGGGCTTGTTGTGATCTGGAGCAGAAAGCACAACCTGCTTTATGGTCTGGCCTACGCGGGCTTTTTTTATAACTGTATTTTAGCTGCTTTTGCGCACCTTATGATTAGTGATAACGGGCAATGGTTTGCAGTTGTCGCCTTAATTCTGATTGTGATATCATATTTTACGTCCAAAAATCTGATCCGGACGTCTGATAAAGGAACTGCGGGCGAAAAGAGAACAAGGGGTTGAACCGGCGTTTCTACATATACTCATCATTAGCAATAACACCCGTCACCGATATTTCCGATAGTGCTCTCCAAACTTTCCCCATCCGTGCCATAGCTCCGGATGGAGAAAATACGGGGCATACTACGAACATTACACTACGATAGAATTTTGTACATTTATTCGGGAACAGCCGGTACCAAAAGCTGACCAACCGATGAGGACAATTTTTTTTATTTGTATTTTGCTATGCATTGCCGGCTGCACCGAAAAAAGAAACGCGAAATCCGGGCACGTAACGGCTTACTACGAAGGTTTTAAAAATTCTGATTATAACCGTATAAAGAGCACCATATCCGACAGTCTTACCATTATCGAGGGCGATTATATCATGGCCTTTACACCGGAGGGTTATTACGACCATTTTAAATGGGATTCTGTCTTTAAGCCGGTTTATACGTTAATTGATCTGAAGAATGAGCAGGAGCACGTTGTTGCCACGGTAACTGTACATTCTTTACGGTTTGAATTTTTAAAAAATAACCCGTTGACCTGCAGACATCGATTTCATTTTGAGTCCGGAAAAATAAGCAAAATCGAAACTCTGGATTGCGAGGATGTAAACTGGGAGCTATGGCAAAAGGAAAGGGATGCCCTGGTGAATTGGGTGAAATTGAACCATCCTGAACTGGACGGATTTATCAATGATCTGAGTATGGAAGGCGCTATCGATTACTTACATGCGATAACATGGTATAAAAAGCGTAAAGTTAACGTAACGGAATAAAAACAGCCGCTCATCGAAATCTTTCGGATCCGGGTCCCTGCCCGGGCAAAGCCGAAAGGAGAGGCCATGGTACAAGGCGTGTGTTCTGATCAACTCCACACCCGTGTAGCGCACAAAAAAAACATTACTCCCGGTCCCGATAAGCTTATCGGGGGGGAGTAATGCCAGCTAAAACAAACTGCTCCACAGCTGCTATTTTATGCTGCTTATAGATTCTTCTTTACCGGTGCTTCCCCGATAAATTTTCCATAATTCATCTTTATCCCGCACCAATTCGTTGTATATAGCGTTCAGTTCCTGATCTTCAAAGAAAGGTCTTTGTAATTGTTCCGGCTCTACGTATTCGTTTCTCAGTATATTTTCAAAGACGGCCATGAGCAGGGTGTGCAATTGTTGCGCGGTAAATTTAATATCGCCGGTCAAACCGGTGTTTACGTGTCCTGCAGCAATCCTGTAGCCTAACCATGCTGCTGCCCTCCTATGGTTCGGAGTTCCGTGATGACCATCCGATTCAAAATTACAATCTCCTATTCCGGCGACCATTTCCGAAACCCGGGACATCGTTTCCCAGTCCAGACCAACTCCTCCTTTATCATCGTTGAGACAGAGGTAATAAGCCGACAGGAAGTCGGCTTCTATCTCTTTGAACCTGGTTATTTCTGCTGTTGTCGGTTCTCCTTCGTAATCACGCTCCCAATTTTCATTGTTGTTTTGTACGAGATGCGCCCATTCATGGGCAAAAACAAACAGCACGCCATTATCACCTGCTTCATTATCGAGGATATCAAGCATGCCATCTCCCAAATTGATATAATGTGTTCCCTGAAGCGTAACGGCATTAGCATTTATGGTAAAATAGGGATGTGAAAAAATACCCGGATAATTCTCATATACATAATTAAAGGCCCTTTGGGGATTACCGGTATATACGTCATTCGCTACAATTTGTTCTAATGCCCGGTCAAATCGTTCCTGCGTCCCGAAATCACTCCTGATCCCGGAAATTATGATTTCATCCTCATTCATGTCCCACAGGGCTCTTAACCTGTTTTCGTGATGTTCGACAACCTCCCGGTATGGCTCACCGACAGGGTCCCGTAACCCCAGAAAACTAAACGTATTGAAATCCGAAACCAAGTCAAATATTCGCTCCAGATGGGTTTCACGGTCAGCAGACGTTAGCGTAGTATTCAGTACCCCCGCATAATTTCTCAACGCTTCTGTTGAGGCGTTATGAACCGGGCTTTCCGAAATATCACAGGTATTATCGATGTCTACGGGAGAGATATTCACCAGGCTAAAAACAGCGGTATTTCGAGCCAGCGTTTGTAATATATCCGGTGTATTTTGTTGTTCCGCTCCTAAATCCGTTTCACTCGTATCTTTATTACAAGACACAAACATGAACATCATCGCAACGGGTACTGTTTTAAAACAGCTTTTCAAGAACAATGTTTTACGTATTTTCATAACATATAAAATTTGGTTTATAATTTATTCATCGTATTTGTTTCTTAAAATGGCGAGGGGCTTTCGGGATGCGGGATGTTAGGCTATTTCAGAAATAGGCGAAAGACCAGATACACCGCTTCTTTAAAATGTAGCAGGCAACGAGGGTGTCAGTCATCAACATCATGACCGCTGCCCGCTACATTACACACCTCATGAAAACGATGTGGCTACATAGACTGTAGTGGTCTCATCCGGGGTCAGCCCTGCGTGCTTTGATACCTATCGCTTTAGCTTCTAAAAAAATTATCGTCCGAATGGATGGGTTTAAAGGTTATCGGGCATTAGATCGTTACCTGAACAACCTGATGAGGAGAAACCAGAACAGTCATGTCCTTGCTTGTCAAAACCTATGGACTTCCATGTCATAGCGGTTTAGTTTTCGTAGCCACTGTTTTCAAGGCAATCCGGGGAGATTTCGATGTTTTGACCGTAAAGTGCTTCAAATACATCAGTGAGATAATTGTCCCGATCGGAGTTGTATTTCAACTCAAAGAACATAAGAATCCCCAGACCGTTACTTCTGACATATTCTGCAGCAGCAACCGCATTTTCTTTTGAGGTACTGTAGGATGCATCTAAATTCACGGCAATACCTTCTCCCAATTGCGATGTAGAGAAACCGTTATTTAGGTAACTGTTGATCTCACTTTCGGAAACTCCCCAATAAGACATGGTCCATCCGTAGTCCAGCAAATCCGAGAGCTTTTCTCCCTCATACGTATAGGAGAGGTCTTCATGGGCTCCACCCCCGTAAACGCCCAGGGCCTTGGCAATAATCTTACCCGGCATTGCCTGCCGGATGGCATGGCATGCCCATATCAATGACCTGCTGTTACTTTGGGCAGGGCATTTGGAGTACTCATCGTCAATCTCAATCCCGTCGAGCCCGTATTTTTCAACGACATCCCTGACCCTTACCGCATTGGCCTCGGCATCGGCATAACTCTCAAAACAGGACCATCCCGCTTCGTCATGGTTCCCCAGGATACTCAGTAGTACTTTCGTTCCGGCTTCCTGGAGCTGTTTTACATGCGTAATATTGTTTTCCAGAAGCTCGGTTACACCGGGGTTTAGTCTTACTTCTGCTTCACCGTTTGCATCCATATTAATATTCCCGGCAAAAATGACGGCTATATCAAAAGCCGGTTTCCCGTCTTCCATCCGAATACAATCGGCATTGGTCAGCAGGCTGTTTTTGGTTTCTATGTATACTACACTAAGGGGTGATCTCGGTTCACCTTCGATAACTAAAGTATCGCTGTTCCCTTCTGTTTCTGCATCGGTTCCTCCCCCGGGGAATCCGTATTCACTACAGCCGGTGACACTGCACATTAAGACTGAAAGGCCTAATAACCATAATCGGATTGTTTTCATCGTTTTGATTTGTTTTTAAAAGAGAAATGCCTGCTCAGAATCATTTCAGTGAGCATGCCCATATCATCTACAGGCATTTCACAGGTTAATATTTTGTTTTTTAATACGGACGCTGTTCCCTGTAATCCGAAAAATCCGTTTATGGCATCGTATCTGCCGAAGGCGGGTTCATCGCGGAGATCAAAGCACGGGTCACGGGATAATCGGTAGGAAGGATCTCATCCTCTCCCTGCGGTACGCCATCTCGGTCTACCGCATAACTGAATATCCCTCCTTTCTCTCCCGTTTCGGGTTGCCATGTGGCATAGTCATAAGCCCTGCTACCCTCCAGGGGGGTACTGACGTCTCCCCATCTTGCCCCGCGCTCTTCATAGAAGGAGAAGCCGACGAAGAATTTTCGGGTATCAAATCCCGGGATACGGGCTTGCAAAGTCTGTAAAGGCGTAGCTATTCCCGAAACCGACCTTCCATAAGCCTGCAAAAAGAAATAATCGATGTACTCGTACACCCCTACGATCAGATCGATGTTTCTCCTGCCGTATTCTCCTCCCGAGGCCACGGGACTGTTAGAGTCGAGAACCAGCAGTTTTCCGGTGCCCGATTCAGGGCCCAACCGGGCGGACAACGCCCGGAAGACCCCGATAGCTTTCTGAAGGTCGGTATCCGAGAGATCACCTTCCACATCGACATCCAGTCCGTCGAGGTCGTAGTTCATGACCATGGCATAGATCTCCCCGGCCTTCTTCTCATATCCTTCTTCGGTATTCTCATACGTGTCGTCTACGAGTATCCCCTGCCCTATAGTCATTATCACTTTTGTTCCCCGTTCCCTGAGATGCGGAATATAAGAGGAGGTCAGCGAATCCCAGAATGCATTTTCGGGCGGGGTATAAGCCGGGAAAACAATAGCGATATCCAGGCTATCCGGCAATTCTTTCATCGAAGTCCGGTTGCCGGGTTCGGTAGCCCGGTCTCTCCAGGTTCTGAAGTAGGCCGCCATCATCTGGTGATCACTCTTTTTATAGGCCTTTAGCGCGGAAAAATTCTGCTGTTCTTCCACGATCTCTTCTTCTCCTGCCGTGGGAAAATCACAGCTCACGAAAAGCCCGGTTAACATGATTAATCCAAAAAACTGTTTTGTTTTCATAGTTTAAGTATTTATTAGGTTCGATCTTGAGGTAGAAACGTATTGGTATTAGAAACATGATGATAAGCCATATCTACGGTTCATGAACAAGAACCCATGGCACCAAGGTGTAGCGTAGTCATCTTTTCCGGGAAAAAGCCTGGTATTATAAATGATATCCTGATTATTCGCATTCCCGGAAATGGAGTGATCCGGTCGTGAGAAACATATTATTTACAATAAGTGAGGTAGATTACAGATATATCTGCTTTATTCGAAAAATATTTCCGTAAAAATTACAATAACATCATTAAAAACAAAATATTTTAGACAAACAACAAAGGAAGAAAGACGAATAACAAAGATAAAACGCATTGATATTAAACGTAAAAACCACATTTTTAAGCCGAAAACACGTACAACAGTAATCCCGTAAAACCGGTAATGATTTCAGCTAAGACTGACAAAGATATTCACATGCAGGATCCCGGTTTATTCCCGGTTTCACCATCTCTTGTACATAACGGGCAGGCCTTTACATGAGTTATTTATCCTGCCTGAACATCCATAATTACTCCTAATTTCATATCTTATGACCAAATTTGGCAAGATGAACACACCTACTTTTCTTATACGTTCGGACAGCGGGGCAGCTTACTGCAACCATTTCATCTCATCCAGGTCCTGGAGGTTCTGGAGATTCGGTAAAACTACCTATCATCCCCTGAAGATCGAACACCCCTCTCTTTGAATACACACATATAACGAGGAGGAACCTATCGGGGTAGCTATCGCACCTTAAAAGACAGGTCATCTTATAATGATATCGCAACGGGGCGTGAAAAAACCTAATAGCGGATATCTTTGCTAATTGATTAAAAAAATATAAAAAATACGGTAAAAGCTATGAATAAACTATTCCTTTCTCTTTTAACAGCTTTTTTTTGTGCTTCGGGAGTCATCGCACAGGAACTACTGGACGAAACCGAAAAACTGGCCAGTACCGCCCGGATATGGGGGTTTTTGAAATACTATCATCCTAATGTGGCCGATGGAGCATACCATTGGGACGAGGAACTCTTTGACATCCTGCCCAAGGTTAAACAAGCGACAGACAAAGAAGCGCTATCCAGAGTGTACCTGGATTGGATAGAAAATCTCGGCATGGTAAATCCCTGTAAGTCATGCAAAACCAATAAGGACGATGTCGTGTATTTTGATAAAAATTTCGATTTAAGCTGGCTGAACGATAAGCAACTCTTTACCGCAGCACTTTCCGAAAAACTGCGGTATATCGAAGAGAACAGGCATCTGGGAGGAAAATATTACGCAAAACCAAGAGAGGGTGCAGGAGAAGGTGCCCTCGCTGTTGAAAATGAAATAGACTATGAAGACTTCGACTGGAATAACGAGAACCTGCGGTTGTTGTCACTGTTTCGCTATTGGAATATCGTAGAGTATTTTTTCCCGTATAAATACCAGATGGATACGGATTGGGATGATACCTTATCAGAGATGATCCCCAGGTTTTTAAACCCGGAATCGGAACAGGATTTTTCATTGGCCATGTTAGAACTGGTTATCAGCATAGATGACAGTCATGCCAATTTATTTACCAAAGGGACACTAAAGTATTTTGGCAGGTATTATGTTCCGTTTAACATTAAGCTATTTGATAACGGTGCTGTGGTTACGGAATCCTATAACGATTCTCTGGTGAAATCGGATGATATAAAAATCGGTGACATTATAACGAAAGTTAACAATCGAAATATAGGGGATGTCTTTGAGGAAAAGAAAAAATATATAAGTGGGTCTAATAATTCAAGAAAAAGGTTCAACGCTTATTATTATGTTTTTAACGGACCTGATGATTCCATTAAAATAGAATATATAAGAAACGATGAAAAGCATGTGAAGACTATAAAAAGATACTTATCCAAGGATATATGGGGCGCAGAGCAGGACGAAGAAGTAAAAAACGAAATTGAAAAAGAAGCGTACAATATCCTTGATGAAAATATAGCCTATGTAGATGCGTCGTTATTAAAAGGTATTGACATTAAAGAAATGATGGGAGTGCTCCAGGATACCGAGGCCATTATTATCGATGTGAGGAAGTCTTCTTCAGCGTCTCTCTATGATTTGGTGAATTATATCACCTCTCCTAAAAAAGAATATTATAAGGTATTGTTACCTGATTTTGATTATCCCGGGCGATTTTTTTGGTTAGAAGAGTTGAACAAAGTCGGTAGTGATAAAAAATTACGGTACCAGGGCAAGGTCGTCGTATTGGTTAATGAACGTTGCCAAAGTCAATGTGAATTCAGAGTGATGTGTTTACAAACCGGAAACAATACCACCACTATTGGAAGTCAGACTTCCGGAGCAGACGGAAATGTCAGTAGGTTTAATATAGTAAGCGGTGTGGAAACGCAAATTACAGGTGTAGGGATATGCTATGCGGACGGTACCGAAGCACAAAGAAATGGCGTTAAAATAGATATTGAAGTGGAGCCAACACTCCGGGGGGTAGCTCATGGGGAAGATGAAATACTGGAGCAGGCCATTGAGTTTGCGAAACAGTAAATACGAAGCCGTTTCTTTTAGGTGTGATGCTGATCGGGGCAAAAGGTAGTGTCTAAAAACCTCTCTTTTTAAGTAAGGATTTACAGTATGACTTCAGCACAGTAACCGTTCGATAAATGGTGAAACAAGCAGTTGGTGTGCAACTGCATCTTTATTGTCCCCTTGCTAATTCATTAATACTGGTGAATACTAAAAGAAAATCCTCGTAATATTTCTCAAAGCCAAAAATAAACACGTTTAAAGGTGTCAATTATTTCGGTCCGAGAATAAGAAAATTATCAACGATTCCTATCGTATATGACACCTAAACCTCACCCGGGGTTTTCCCAAATTCCTTTTTAAATACAAAAGAAAAGTGGGAGAGATCTTCGAAACCCACCTCTAAATACACCTCGCTTGGCTTACGTTTTTGTTTGCTCAGTAAAAAATAAGCTTCTTCCAGTCTTTTTTTCTTTAACCAGGCACCGGGTGACCTCCCAAACACTTTTTGAAAATCGCGTTTAAAGGAGGAGAGACTTCGCCCTGTTAAAAAAGCAAAACGTTCCAATGGCACATTAAACCGAAAGTTCTTTAACATAAAGGACTCCAAATCTAATTTCTCAGGAATTCCGAAATGGAATAAAATAGCTTTAAGTTCAGGAGCATTTTGTAACAATATGAGTAACAATTCCTCCCGTTTAATATCGGCAAAGGTGGTATTCAGTGTTTCCTGTCCGTTATAATAAGGTGCTAAGGACTGTATATAGGTATCGACCAATTTCTGTTTGGGTACCAATACAAAAGAATCTGTACTTGCAGGAACCGGAGGTAACTCCTTCAAAGGATGTCTTTCTAAAAAGAGCTGTAGAAAGGGAGCATCAAAAGTTATAATAATCTTTTCAAATGCGCCATTGTCCTTGTATTTGGTATAACGTACCAAATGGTTTTTCCGGGCCATACAATAATCACCCGGTACCATTTGGTATTCTCTATTGCCGTCATAGGCTTTCATAGAACCTTTTAACAGATACAGGAAAAAATGTTCTGAAATGAATTGCTCCGGGGAAATCTCCGGTCCTAAATGACATGATTGAATATTATGTACGCGCACAAACTATTTAAATGATAGGTGAATTTACAAAAAACTTACAAACTGTCTACACTGGCTAACAGAGCTTCCTGAGTACTACGCGGGTGCCATTGCAAGGCAGTAACTGCTTTTTGATTAGAAATGCCATTATAAAACTGCTTGGGTATAGGCTCCATATCCGCAACAGCGGCGGACTGCCCCGGGCGGTTTTGCTTTATAAGTTGTGCTACATCATAAAAACTTACAATTTCATCAGCGGTAGCTATAAAACGTTCTCCTGCCGCTTTAGGTGCAAGCATCGCCTTAATATGTAAATCGGCAACATCCCTTACATCAACCACACCCATCGTAAAAGCAGGACTTTCTTTACTATCCCCGTTTAGTATTTTTTTTATCACTCCGTCTACAGACGCAGAACTAATATTTCCCAGTATAGGGCCAAAAATCCCCACCGGATTAATAACCGTTAACTCCATACCTACGCCTGCATTATTTATAAAGTCCCAAGCTGCCTTTTCAGCAAGGGTCTTGGATTTGATATAAGCTTGTTCCACATCCCCAGGACTGGTCCAGTCTTCTTCGGTAAATAGATGTCCATCCGGTTTTGGACTATACCCTACCGCTGCAAAAGAAGAAGTAAGCACCACCCGTTTTACTCCGGCCTGCAGTGCTGCTTTTAATACGCGCAAAGCACCATCCCTGGCGGGTATAATCAACTCCATTTCATCTTCAGGATCCGAAGCAGGGAAAGGTGAAGCCACATGCAATACATAATCGCATCCACTTATGGCCTCTTTCCATCCTTTATCGGAAGTTAAATCGGCTTCGTAAAATGATAAGGCCGATACATTTGTGATTCCCCCTTCATTTAACGCATGTAACACACTATCTTTCTTAGTTAAAGATCGTACAGTAGTACGTACGGTATATCCCCATTGTAATAATTGTAGCACAGTGTGCACTCCTAAAAATCCGGAGCCACCGGTAACTAATACGGTTTCTTTTTTCATAGACTGATTATTTTAAAAAGTATATCGAATTCCTGTCATCTTCTCTGCATAGCTCCATAAGTCCGCAGCTAATTGTCTATCTGCCATAGCAGCCGTATGGTGTTTTGACGGTGCCGGATAGCCAATGTATTCATTTTCCCCATCAGGACCATAGAACGTTCCTCCAATTACAGAAGCATCGGTAGCTGCAAATAATGTGGGCAAAGCCCCCTGCCACGGCTCCATCACTTCTTTAAACTCCGCTAATAATGTTTGTAATTCGGCTTCTGAAATATTGCGTTGCAAATCGGTTTTGGTAACCCCGGGATGTGCCGCTACCGATAAGATCGTGCTGCTATTTTCCTTTAACTTTCGGTTGAATTCATAGGTAAAAAGCAAATCAGCCAATTTGCTGGTTGCATATTCCCGCCAGGCATCGTAGGGTTGCTCCAATCGCAAATTAGCAAAGTCAATTCCGGTAGCTCTTATGGCTGCACCACTGGATAGGGTTACTACCCGGGCATTCGCACTTTGTTTCAGTAAAGGAAATAAGTATCCCGTGAGTGCAAAATGCCCTAAGAAATTCACCCCGAACTGCAATTCAAATCCTTCTTCGGTGAGTGAGGGAGGCGGAATCATCACTCCGGCATTGTTGACCAGTATATCCAGTTGTGCATGTCGCTTTTGAAATTGTGTTGCAAATTCCCCAACCTGATCAAGACCGGCCAAATCCAATAGCGCTACTTCAAGTATTCCTTTTCCGTCTTCTTTTGCTATTTGCTCTTTTGCCACAATTCCCTTTGCTTCACTGCGAACCGCCAGGGTCACTGAGGCTCCGGCACTATACAGTGCTTTAGCGGTTTCAAAACCGATGCCTGTATTGGCCCCGGTTACCAACGCTATTTTACCCGTAAGGTCAGGCATATCTTTTGTCGTCCACATCTTAATAGTATTTGTTTACAGGGCAAATTTCGGAATAACCAGACTTTGCTCTTTTGTTGTGAAGTCCAATCTATTTTTGTTGTGAGGTTCAAAGAACAACCATTTTACAATGTGTCAACAGTTTCTTTTTCAGGACTTGATTTCGCTTGGTTATCATTAAAAACCATGCGTAATGAGATGTCATTGGTAAGGTAGGCTACCCCCCAATGGTACAGGGTTACTACTTTATTCCGGTATTGTACCAATCCTCTTAAGTGTACAAACAACCAAATGAACAAAGCGGCCAATCCATGTAGATGAAGCTTACCGGAAATTAAATCAGCAACAGCATTGCTACGTCCTATAATGGCCAAATCCCCTTTGGGTTGGTACACAAAATCGCGCATAGCATCCCCTTTAGCCAATCGCTTTAAATTGTTACCCAAATGTGTTGCCTGTTGTATGGCTACTTGTGCCACCTGAGGATGCCCGAAAGGATAATGACCATCTGAGGTTTGTATACTCATATCGCCCAAAGCAAATACATTGGGTATTCCCGGTACATGATTGATTCCGTTTACCTGAATTCTGTTTCCTTTACCGAGTACTTCATTGGGAATACCTTGAAATAAATTAGCTGAAATCACAGCCGCCCAGATAAGGGTTTCCGCGGCAATTTTTTCCCCTGAATTTAAAATTATTTCCTTGCCGTTAAAATCGGATACCAGGGTATTGAGATATACATGTACTTTTAATTTTCTCATAATTTGAAGTACTTTACTATGGGTCCTATCCGTCATGGGTTGTAACAGATTCGGAGCTCCTTCGACTAAATACACCGTACCCAAATCATTCCGGAGTTCCGGATAATCTTTACGCAATACATTCTGTTTCATTTCAGCCAACATGCCGGCTACCTCCACTCCTGTGGGGCCACCCCCTGCAATTACAACGTTGAGCAAGCGTTTGCGCTCCTCTTCGGTTTTGGCCACCGCAGCTCTCTCAAATAACCCCAATAGTTTATTGCGCATTTTAAGGGCATCGTCTATGGTTTTCATTGGCGTACTGTAGTGCTCTATATTTTTATTTCCATAAAAATTCGTATGGGCCCCGGCGGCTAACACAAGTATGTCATACTCCAATTCATCTCCCTGATCTAACCATAGCGTTTGACTGTTCGGGTCTATAGAAGTTACGGAACCTATTCTGAATCGGATATCCGAACTTCTGAACAATTTGCGAAACGGATAACTGATACTGGCCGGATCTAAAAACCCTGTAGCTACCTGGTATAATAAGGGTGGAAAATAATTGTAATTGTTTCTATCTATTAAAGTGATTTCAAAATGCGAATTTCCCTTTAGTTTTTCTATCAACGTTAATCCGGCAAAACCGCCACCCACTACCATTAGTTTAATTTTATATGGAGAACGTTTCATATACTATACTTTTTTATTGATACCATGAAGTAGCTAATACACACATACGGATTTATAAAATTGTGAGTTTACGTAAGTAATAATACGGACGCTTAAATCGCTATTCTGCTATTTGTAGATAATTTTCCAACCATTGCTGAAATCCGGAACTTTCCTTTTTTCTATATCTGGTGGTTAATGCACCATTCCGCAAGGCTTTACCCAGCTTACCGGGAATCGGTATATTTAAAATCCATCGGCGTTTACCGGTTACCTTTAACCATATAGCTGCCATTTGCCCCAATTTTAAAATTTCGGCACCCCCTAATTCATAGATTTTATTTTCAGGTGTTTTTTGAGACACATTTACAAGTTCTTTGGCCACTAATGAAACATCTATGGTTTGTAGCACAATTTTTTTAGGCAGAATACCAATACGGTATCTAAGGAGATTGGTTATAATACTATGGGCGAACTCATGAAATTGTGTAGCTCTTACAATGGTATAGGGTATACCGGATTGCTTAATAGCATTTTCTGAGGCCAACTTTTGGCGGTAATACGAAAACGGAATATCTTCTATACCTGCGATGGAAATATATACCAAGTGTACCTTCGATTGACCACCCAAAGCCTTTAAAAGGTTTTGGGTGGCCTCGGTATCTTTTTTCATATCGGTAGCCAGGTGAAAAATGAGTTCTTTCCCTGCCACGGCTTCCCTCACTCCGGTATTTTGAATTAAATCCATAGTTACTTTAGCAGGGTCGTTACACTCTTTTCTGGTCCCTATGATGTAGGATGTCTTTTGGGCATCCAACAATTGGCACAACTTTTTCCCCAACGTACCGGTTCCTCCTGTTATTAAAATCCCCGCCATCACTACCTGTTTAATCCTCTACCTGTAAATGTGTACTTAAGGCTATACGGTTCCAACTATTGATCGTAACTACAGCCATAATAAGTTGTGCAATTTCATTCTCTGTGAAATGCTTTAAGGCTCTCTGATAAGTTTCCGTACGTAATCCTTGCTGATGAATTAAAGTAATCTCCTCAGTCATTTCTAAAGCAACCTGTTCCTGCGCTGTGTAAAGATCCGGGGCTTCTCTCCATGCACTTAATAGAAAAATACGTTGTTGGGTTTCACCGTTGGCCAAGGCATCTTTGGCATGCATGTTAATACAAAAGGCACAGTTGTTCAATTGAGAACTTCTGATTTTGATAAGCTCTTTTAAGGTCTTGGAAATGGATACTTTTGAAAGGTAACCTTCCAATCCTAACATCGCTTTGAAAGCTTGTGGTTCTGCGGTCTGAATGTTGATTCGTTTTTCCATGATTTCATTGTTTTAATTTGTTGGTACAAAGTTGGTAAACCATGAAGAGGAAAAACTTAAACTGGTTTAAGAACGTAGCTTGTTGCGGATTTCACTTAAATATTCCGGAGTAAATCCTAAAAAGGAAGCTAATAAATATTGCGGAATCCGCTGAATAAATTGCGGATAATTATTGGCAAAATGCAGGTATAATTCTTCTCTCGAAAACTCATATAAAAAGCGAATTCTTCGTTCTGCCGCCACACAGGCTTTTTGATACACCATTCTAATCTTAAATAGCGTTCCATAAACGGAAACTTATTTAATAAAGTCTCTATGATCATGACTTCTTCGAATGACCACCGATGGTTCTACAGCCTGGATACAAAACTTAGTTTGCTCCTGGCGTTCAAAGGCAAAAGTACCGGTCATCCCCGCCAATGATCAAGAGCAAATTCGGTAGTCTGTCCTACACCGGTATCTTTAAAAAAAAATTACAGACATTCATATATTTTACTACTTACGAAGGTAAGCGAAATATGAGAATTGATATGTTAGAGAATCTAATTCATTCAAGGTTTGAATCCAATCAAGTTAACTCTCCAAAAAAAATCGAACCGGTTATAAATTTGTTAGTATTTACAGTTTTAAAAGAAAAATAAGAATTTTTCTAAAAAAAGGGAATTAAACAAAAAGAGGATGTTTAAAAATTCATTTAACATTATGACATTAAGGTGTTTGAGTTTTGTTCCCGATACTTATCCGGATAAAAAAGAGGCTGCCTTGACTTTTTAAATAGTGAACTCGTTTAAACTTTCCTTAATTGGCTGCAAAATGCCCTTTTTGCCCCACAGATTATCTCTTTCTTATACTTAACCTCTTCATTTAATTTCAAAACCTATCCCTGATTTTATATGCAAAAGCATATCATCACATCTTTTTTATTTAAATTATATGTAAAAGCATATAACTACAATATAAATATAAGATGAAACCATTAGCAGAATTTGTTAAAGAACGAAGAAAAGAAGTTGGGCTCACACAAGAAGAGTTTGCCGACAGAGCTGGTGTTGCTTTAACTGTGGTACGAAAAATAGAACAAGGTAAGACCAAGCTTAATATGGAAAAGGTTAATCTCGTCCTGGCTATGTTTGGGCATGAGTTAGCCCCTGTAAACAGTAAAGTATTGAACGATGAGACAAGGTAACGTATATTATAAAGGTTATTTAGCAGGAACTATCACGGAAACTGACGAAGGTGATTATATTTTTCAGTACGATGCCGCTTATATAGAAACCCATCCTTCTGAATTTATAACCTTTACCATGCCTGTTAAGAAAGAAGCTTATACTGATAATAAATTATTTCCCTTTTTTGAAGGTTTAATCCCAGAAGGTTGGTTATTGGATATCGCATCAAAAAACTGGAAAATAAACCGTAATGATCGTATGGGGTTATTATTAGCCTGTTGCCAGAATTGTATCGGGGCAGTAAGCGTTGTACCTAAAACTAATGACGATGAAAAATAGATGTCTATATTGTTATGAGCCTCTTGAAAACGACACTGATTTTCATAAAAAATGTTCTATGGAATTCTTTGGTACAACTCCTCCTCCAATAATACCCTATACGATAGACCAAATGGCCGAATTGGCAAAGAGTGTTGTTGAGCGCAGTGTTGCTGTATCAGGTGTACAACCTAAATTATCAATGTCTTTGATAAAAGAAACGCAAGAACAAACCGACACACGGTTAATCGTTGTGGGTGCGCTTGGCGGCCAGTATATATTTAAACCACCATCCCATCAATTTCCGGAAATGCCTGAGAACGAACATTTGACTATGCGGATTGCGGAAGCTTTTGGCATACGGGTTGTGCCTTCAAGTCTGATAAAATTGTCTTCGGGCGAACTGTCTTATATTACAAAACGTATGGATAGAACTGAAAAGAGAGATAAAATCCATATGTTGGATATGTTTCAAATAACAGAAGCTTTTGATAAGTACAAAAGTTCTATGGAAAAAGTTGGCAAAGCCCTGGACAGCTATTCTAATAATACTTTGTTGGATAAAATCTTCTATTTCGAATTGGCCATCTTTAGTTTTCTAACAGGAAACAATGATATGCACTTGAAAAACTTTTCTATGATAGAAAGCCCTTCAGGTTGGATATTGGCTCCTGCTTACGATTTGTTAAACGTGTCTATTGTTCTTCCCGAAGATACCGAAGAGTTGGCGCTCACTCTTGAGGGAAAGAAACAAAAACTAAAAAAAGCCCATTTTGAGCATTTAGGTCAAGGGCTTGGATTAACCGACAGACAAATACAAGGTGTTTTTAATCGTATGTTCAAAAATAAGTCTAAAGCCATAAAATGGGTTGATAATTCTTTTTTATCAAATGATATGAAAGTCGCTTACAAAGATATTTTGGAAACAAGATATGAACGACTCACTTAACGGGGCAAAGTCTCGTAGGTGGACGTGATTATTGATGTTGAGCGGTTGTAAAGATAAATAGAGGGCATTTTCAGAAAAATGCTCTTTTTTTATGCCCGGTCTTGAAGATTGGGAAGATTTCATGGTTCATTTTAAAAAGATCCACCCCGATTTTTATAAGAATATCTCCGGTAAATTCCCGGACTTGTCCAAAAATGAGCTCAAACATCTTGCTTTTATAAAACTGGGTATGACCTCTTCTGATATAGCCAAGGCAATGCTTGTCAAAAAGAAAGCCTGAGAGTAGCCAGAAACCGATTGAAAAAAAAATGAGGTCTTGATTCCGGGCAACTCCTTTTTGATTTTGTTCAGGAATATTAGCTTTTACAACCGGGTTTGCTTTTATTGGTGTGGCGTTTTATGCTTTCCATGGTGGATAATCGATATAACCCTGTTTCCCGCCGCCATAAATTGTTGCGCTGTCCGGCTCACTAAGCGAGGCATTTTTTTTAAATCGTTCAGGCAGGTCAGGGTTTGCGATGTATAATTTGCCGAAGGAAATTAGCTTGGCAATGCCTTTTTCAAGTTCTGCTTCGGCAGAAACCTTGTCATATCCTGCATTAGCAATAACGGTCTGTCGAATCTTCCTGCCAAATAATTCAATTTCATTATCAGCTCCATAATTTTCAGGCGAAGCGGAATGTGGGCTGTACCTCATGAGTTCCACATAGGAGAAGTCCAGTTTGTTCAGTTCTTCAATTAAGTACATATAAGTGTCGGCAGGATTATCCAGCACTATATCGCCATAGGGATTGAATGGAGAAATTTTAATCCCCACCTTTTCACTTCCCACCGCACCGATCAGTTCTTTCATCACCTCCAGTACAAATCGGCAATTGTCAGGGATACTGCCGCCGTAATCATCCGTTCTTTGGTTGGCACTTTCAGCTAAGAACTGGTTGGGAAGATAGCCATTGGCAGCATGAAGCTGAACCCCGTCAAAACCTGCCGCCATAGCATTTTTTGCGGCCTGACCAAAGTCTTTTATAGTCTGTTCGATTTCCGGGATCGTCATTTCCCGAGGCACCTCGTAATCCTTCCTGCCCCGGGAGGTGAAATGCTGCATTCCCCGAATAGGCAAGGGCGATGGCGCAAAAGGGAGCTTGCCCTTCCTGTCTACAGAATGCCCCATGCGGCCGGTGTGCCAAAGCTGTGCTATAATAACACCGCCTTTATCGTGTACCGCAGTGGTAACCTTCTTCCATGCTTCTATTTGCCGGCCTGTGAAAATACCCGGAGTGAACGGGCTGCCGGTAGCCTCTTCACTGATCCTGATGGCTTCGGTAAAGAGCAAACCTGCGCCTGCCCTTTGGGTATAGTATTCTATGGTCATATCCCCCACTAAGCCATTTATGTCGGTACGGCCTCTGGTCATCGCTGCCATGGCCATTCTATTTTTTAGGATAACATCGCCTAACTGTGTTTTTTCTAAAAGTTTCATACCGTTATTTTTTTAAAATGGTTATCGTTGCCCAAACTCCGGCAGTTAAACCTTATTTACAAATTCACTTTTTTGAGCGATGGCCGGACTTGGTGTTGATGCATACCATCAGCGCCATGTGTTGAGATATTTTTAAAAAATTATACTTCTTTTCGTCTGGCCATACGCTGAGCGATGATGCTGGCTACAATCAATTGCAAGGCATGGTAAAGCATGAGTGGCAACAATACGATACCGGTGATGGTACTGTGCTGAAAGAGCACTTTTGACATGACGGTGCCGTGTACCAATGATTTTTTAGACCCACAAAATAAAACCGTGATACGATCTTCATTTGAAAAGCCAAACAAGCGGCTGAGTAGCCCGATGCAAACGAAAACGGTAAAAAACAAGGCTATCATCCCTGCAGCGAGTCCGGCAAGTTCAAGGGCGGTGAAGCCTTCAAAGAGATGTTCGGAGAATGACTTGCAAAACGAGGTATAAATGATGGTGAGGATGATTGCCTGGTCAAAATATTTGAGCTGTTTCTTATATTTTTCGGCAATGGTGCCAAAACGGGAATTAAGGCCGATACCGATGATAACAGGCAATAAGACTTGAAGAGCCAACTTTATGACGATATCAGTGACATCGAAATCGCCTGTAGCAGAAGCGATGAACAGTCCAACCCATAACGGAGTAACCACTACTCCGATCAAACTGGAAATGCTCGCATTGAAAATGGCTGCAGGAATATTGCCCCTGGCGATGGAAACCATCACCACGGAAGAGGAAACTGTGGACGGCAAAGCCGCCAGAAAGAAGACCCCTAACCAAAGTAGCTCGAAGTCGGTATCCGCGAACAAGGGACGGGACGCCAAAACGATAAGCGGAAAAAACAAAAAGGTTGTCAACTGCACTACTATATGCATTTTCCAGTTGGCCAGCCCGGTTTTTAGTTTCTCCACACTCAGCCGTACACCATAAAACAAGAAAATAAACGACACACCTATATTGGCTATCTCCTCCAGCGAAACAGGTTCTTTGACCAGTCCGGGCTGCGGCAAAAAATAGGCCAGCAGAATCATGGTGCCTATCATTAACAGGAAACCGTCGAAACCTGCTTTACTCAATACTACTAATAATTTCTTCAATGCACTCTTGATATATTAGTACTAAACCGCAAATTCTTTGCGTATAATTTCTGCTCCTGCACTTAAAGCACTTAACTTTCCCCTTGCCACGCTTCGGGACAAAGGAGCCATACCACAGTTTGTACAAGGGTAAAGATTTTCGATAGCTACAAACTCAAGAGCTTTGCGAAGTGTATTGGCAACTTCTTCGGGGGTCTCGATAGCGTTGGTAGCCACATCAATTGCACCAACCATCACCTTTTTGCCACGAATGAGTTCCATTAAATTAAGAGGTACCCGTGAGTTTTGACATTCTAAAGAAACTATATCTATATTTGACGTTTGAATTTTAGGGAAAATTTCTTCGTATTGACGCCATTCCGAACCCAAGGTCTTTTTCCAATCATTATTAGCCTTTATTCCATAGCCATAGCAAATGTGTACCGCAGTTTCGCAGTTTAGACCTTCAATGGCCCTTTCCAGTGTGGCCATCCCCCAATCGTTCACTTCATCAAAGAACACATTAAATGCAGGTTCATCAAACTGGATAATATCTACCCCTGCATCTTGCAGTTCTCTTGCTTCTTCGTTAAGTACTTTTGCAAATTCCCAAGCCAGTTTTTCCCGGCTTTTATAATGGTCATCGTACAAGGTATCTACCATAGTCATCGGTCCGGGTAGTGCCCATTTGATAGGCTTATTCGTCTGCTTACGCAAAAATTTGGCATCTTCAACAAAAACTGCCTTTTGACGCGCTACCTCATCTACTACCACGGGGACACTCGCATCATAGCGGTCACGAATTTTTACGATTTTACGATTTTCAAAATCCACACCACTTAAATGCTCGATGAATGTGGTTACAAAATGCTGACGTGTCTGCTCGCCATCACATACGATATCCAAGCCTGCCCATTGTTGTTCCTGCAGAGAAATGCGTAAAGCATCCTGTTTTCCTTCGGTTAACTGATCGCCTTCCAATTTCCAGGGCGACCATAGTTTTTCGGGCGGTGCAAGCCAGGCAGGTTTGGGTAAACTTCCAACTGTCGAGGTTGGTAATAATCTTTTCATAATAAGGTAATTATAAAATGTTGTACTGATTAATGAGAGAAATTAGAAGACCACTGTTCTAAAACACTTTTGTAAGGCTTAATAAAATGTTCTTCAGCATATTTACCCTGTTCAACAGCCAGCCGGCTGCGCTCTTCGCGGTCATACACTACGCGAGTCAGTGAGTAATCTTCATGTTTAAGACTGGGTTGATAGATTTTCCCGGCCACCGAATTTGCATTGTAAATCTCAGGGCGATAGATCTTCTGGAAAGTCTCCATCGTGCTTATTGAGCTGATGAGTCCAAGATCGGTATAATCAGCAAGTAGATCTCCGGAATGATAAAAAGCCATTGGTGCCACACTGTTCGGGGGCATGAAGAAACGAACTTTTAAGCCCATTTTAGAGAAATATTCATCAGTGAGAGAATACTGATCCTGCAGATACTCTACCCCCAGAACCGGATGCTGATACGCCGTTCGGGTATACGTTTTGTTGCTCGATACACTTAGACAAATGATCGGTGACATCTTAAAGTGCTCTTTATAAGTGTCTGAACTTACAAAGCACTTATAAAGTTTTCCATGCAAATCACCAAAATTTTCCGGAACACAAAAACTGGATTTGTTTTTATTGTACTCGATCAATAACACACTGAAATCGTAATCACGCACATAAGAAGAAAAATTATTTCCGGCAATACCTTCGATATGCCGGCCGGTCTTACGGTCAAAAATATTCGTTTTTAAAACTTCAATCATTGGCAGATCGTTAACACCATTCTTATCATCGATACTCATCGTTACGGTGATGATTTCAAGTTCTACCTGGTAACGATCGCCTTTTGGATTATCCAAATGAGCCAATGCATTGAACCGATTGTTAATCATATTTAAGGCATTGCGTAAGTTTTGTTGGCGATTAGCTCCTCTGGCTAAATTTGCAAAATTGGTTGTTAGACGGGTTTGACTTGCGGGGTGATAGTTTTCATTTAAACAAGTGCTCTTTAGTGTGAACGTAAAATCATCCTTGATTGTAGTCTGAGTATCTTTCATGGTTCCCATTTGGTTTGTTGTCGAATGGTATAATTAAACTACCCTTGCCTAATTATCCAATTTTAATTTCCTGCAAATCTCGAAATAAAGGATTAATTAATTAACTTTGAACTTAAATTCAGAGTAAATATCTATTCATTCAGAATTAAAAGATAAATCATCTTTTAACCGTATGGATTTGATTGCTCAATAGAAAATTCATCTATGTCAGATTTAGATCAGATTGATTTGAAGCTATTAGAATTGCTTCAACAAAGCGGAAAATTAACCACAAAAGAAATTGCAAAACAGGTTAATCTATCTCCAACTCCTGTTTATGAAAGAATCAGACGTTTGGAAAGGGAAGGAATCATCAAGAAATATGTGGCATTGGTGGAAGCGGAAAAAGTGGGAAAGGGACTTATCGTTTTCTGTGATATTACGTTAAAAGAGCATACCAAAGAAATAGGCCATCAATTTGTTAAGGATATCACGGCTTCCAAGTATGTCTGTGAGTGTTATAATATTTCGGGGGATTATGATTTTAGATTAAAGGTAATGGTGAGGGATATGAAACATTATCAAGATTTTGTGCTCAATGATTTAGGTTCAATTAGAAATATTGGAAGTGCGCATAGTACTTTTGTTATGGGAGTTATAAAACACGACTACGCTGTGCCACTTTAAATGGTAATATGAATTAGTGAATCTTAACAATTCGGCCAACAAATTTACAGGGTTTTAGTTTTGTTTGAATTGTTTCTTGCTGAACGCTATGGTACAAAACTCGAACCAATTAATAAAGGATTTAAAGCTTTTGGCTGATATACTGACTGCTTAAAATATTCAAATCACTTATTTACCAATAATTAAACAGCTTGCTGTGAGGTAATTGCATCTTAATTGCCCCTATAGCAGATATCGGCGTTTTTTATTCCACTATTAATTTTTCCAATTTTTCTCTATTTTCTTCTCCCCATTTTGCTGTAGACTTAATAATTGGAATTAATGATTCTCCCAATTCAGTTAAATTATATTCAACTTTTAGAGGTTTTACATCATAATTTTTTTTTGAAAGGATACCGTGATTAACTAATTGTTTTAACTGTCCCTCCAATACCCGCCTGGTAGCATTTGGTATTTTTCTTTGTAATTCACCTGGTCTTTTTATTCCATTATACACACACCACACTAAATTGATCTTCCATTTACCATTCATTACTTCCATAAATAAATGAAGGCCACAATCTACGGTTACAGGCGTTTTTCTTTCGTACATATCAAATCAATTAACAATCAAATATAACAATTATAATACGGACAAATTTATCCGTACTTGACCCTGGTATTTAAGGGTTGTAATTTTGTGACCATAAAATAATCACTATGAAGTATAAATTATTTGGCTCTAATACAGGCTTATATGCAAGCGAAGTTATATTAGGGGCTGCGAACTTTGGAACCAGAAAGGGGTACGGTGCTACACCAGAAGAATCTAAAAAAATACTTTCTGCTTATGCAAATGCGGGAGGAAATTTTATTGATATATCTGATTTGTATCAATTTGGTGAAGCGGAAGAAATCGTTGGAGACTTTTTGAAAAACCAACGAAATAATTGTATTATCTGTACAAAGTATACAAAAAGCAGTGAAATCAATCCTGCCAAAAGTAATTATGGAAATCACCGCAAATCGATGAAACAAGCCGTAGAAGCAAGTTTGAAGCGACTAAAAACCGATTATATTGATATTTATATGCCGCATTTCGATGATGGTGTGACCCCTATGGAAGAAATTATAAGGGGTTTAGAAGATTTAGTAAAAGAAGGAAAAATTCTATATACCGGTTTAACTAATTTTCCTGCCTGGAAGGTTGCATCCATTGCAAGCCGGACAAATTTAACAGCCCTGCAAATAGAATACAATTTACTGCAGCGAACGGCAGACCGGGAGTTTCATCCTATGGCAGAAGAATTTGGTTTGGGGACGATGATTTATTCACCATTAGCGGGTGGCCAATTAACTGGAAAATACAGAAATGGAGCATCCGGCCGTTTAAATTTGGGAAGTGATTCTGAATATACAGAGGACGACAGAACAAAAAAAATCATTGATGAACTTGTTGTTATAGCCAAAGAAATAAACGCCACTGCTGGACAAATTGCGTTTGCCTGGGTATTATCAAAAAACGTATTTCCTTTAATTGGAGCCCGTAAACTTTCTCATTTTGAAGATTCTTTACAGGCAACAACCATTCCATTAACACAAGAACAAATCATTAGTTTAGATAATTTAAGCAATGTATCCTTAGGTTATCCTCACGATTTATTAGCTACTGTGCAATAATCACAGGATAATGATTCTCCTTGCTATGTAGCCTTACCCGATGTATTGGATAAGGCACTTCGATCCAAAAATCCGCTCCATAAGGAAAACTGGAATAGAAGGCTTCTCCAATTAAATAAATCGTGAGAGGATGATCCCTAATCACTATATCATACTGTATATCAGAAATTTACTTGATCCAAAAAAGTCTTTTATCCGAATTGTTGACGGTAATGTATATCAACTGTAAAGGAAGATGAAATAGTGGCTATTACAATTTTGGATGTATTATGGTTCAAAACCTTCCATATTTTAACTAAACTAAACTTATTAATAATATAGAATTACTTGAATTACTTTATGATCGAATCCTGAAATATGGATAAAACATGAAAGACAAAAAAACAAATTCTTAAAGTTGTTTGTCGTAATAGTTACGTGCTTTATCTACAACCACCTTTCGATGTTTCAGGTAATTTAAACATGCGTTCTTGGTCGCGGTAAACAAATAATTATTGGTCCATATTTCTTTGTTATCTTTTCTATGCCATAATTTCATAAAAACATCCTGCACAATTTCCTCTGCATCCTGCTCATTTCTGACATAGCTTTTGGCTATGTAGTACAATTTGTCATAGTATAATTTGAACAATAATTCAAATGCACCGGAACTATTGTTTTCCAGAACTTATTTAAATGAATCTGAATTGATATCTGCTTTGGTGTTGCTCAAGAAATTTCTATTTTGGAATCAGGGTACAACTGCTTAAAAGTTTTGGTACATACAAGTAGAAGTTCCTGAAACAGGAATATACTGCTCTATAAAGGCCAGAATGATGCTACGGTTAATAATGTTTTAAGCGTTTGTTAATTGTTTTTTGTAAAATTCCTTTATTTCCAAATCAATTTTAATCATATTTCATAGTAGTATTCTCCACAACTATTTAAGTGCTACCTAAAATTTTCTTTTCCGCCTCACCCAGGTTTTAGGAAAGCACTGTATCGCTTCACTATGGTTTTTATGGGGCAATTTGGTGAAAGCTCTGTTTTTTATCGCGTTAATAGTCCCGGAGCAAGTCCTTTTTTCTTTTTGAGCGTCACGTAAAGACTCTTCCTCATTTCGGACCACGTGAGGTACTCGGATTACCGATAGGAAGAACAATCTCTTTCGGACTTCACTAATTAACCCCTATAAACACTGTGTTTATGGGGGTTTGTTTTTTCAACGGACACTGTAACGAACAAAAAATAGTGATTACTCAATTTACCCCCTCAAATTTACACAGGAAAACAAAACTATAAAAGATACAATTATCGGAAGTACAAAAAAAACCTATGAAATACCTGTTCTTATCAGTTTTATAATACCTAATGCTTTCTGAGTCCTTTACCTTCCAAATAGTTTAATAATTCGTTAAGTCTGTCGGTCATTATTGCATTCGCACCATTTTTAATAAGCCATCCCCAGGCCTCGTCCGCTCCTTCCAACAATGCTTTTTCATCAGTATGTCCTGCAGTTAAGGCATCCCATAACGGAATATTCAGTACTGTAATCCCCATACGGTTCAAACGTGCTATCTGCTTAAAGTTCTCCGTATCCGTACCTGAAAAAGTAACCTCGTAAGCTATCGGTGACAATAGCTCATTATAACGATCAACAAATCCGGAAGCGTTTTCGGTATTATCTATAAGAATGGGCATATAGATAATTTCTTTCATGATATCCCCGAATTTCTCCAGCATCATATCCGCTGTTTCTCTTCCTTTGAAGATAACCTGACCGACCGTACCGGTTTCTTTCAAGACTTTATACGCTTCCTTGACAGTTTCCCCTTCCACCTTATCCAGGTTTACCATAATCTTGTCTTTCGCGAGAAACATTATCTCTTCAAGTGTGGGCACCTGTTGCCGGGAGCCCTTCACACCACAGGCATTTTTAAGTCTCAGTTTTTTTATTTCTTCCAGTGTCATATCACTCACCTTTCCTTTTCCATCGGTAGTACGATTTACTGTCTTATCGTGCATAGCAACGAGGTGCCCATCCTTGGTAAGACGCACATCAATTTCCACGATATCCACTCCCAGATCAATACATCGTTGTATAGACATCAGGCTGTTTTCCGGAGCATAACGCCAGTCCCCGCGATGAGATACCACCAGGATTTCATTTTTTACAGGATGTTTCAACCGGTAAAGAATACTGTCGGTCCTGGTGGTAAGTTGCGCTGTATCCTGCCCGAAACCATACCGGGAAAATAGCAGCAGGAATGCAATAAAAAATAGGTTTTTGCTCATTTTTCGAGTTTTAATTAATGATTTAGATAGAATTCCGGAAAGTTCCCCCTGAGAGGATTCCCGGAATTCCTCAAAAAACACAGATAGAATTTTAATGATGGTATCCCCGACTCCGTAAATACTTCAGGAGTATGGCGGGTCTATCCGTCTGAATGATATTAATATGGTTATCGGTAAACCACTCATAGACATGTGGATCGGCATAAGCCTTTTCATCATCGTGACCACCGTTATGTTGCGGCCAGAGCGAATTGATCCAGATACCGGCTCCTTGTGATCGTATTTCCCCGAATCTTTTGATCAGAGCTATCGTATCACTGGGTACTGTAAATTCAAAGGCTACGGGTATGTCATTTTTCATGTAACCGTTTATGATCTCTTCGGCCTTCGGGTCGGAAAGCCTGACCATGGGCATAAACATTACCTTATCCAGGTATTTCCCGAACTGCTCACGGACCTCTTCATTAGTCCTGGCTCCCTTAATGATGACCTGATCCAGAGTACCTGTGCGCTGAGCCACTTCGAAGCACTTGTCGAAAATATCGTAACTCTTGTCCAGGTTAACCATAATTTTTCCTTTACATAGATTAAGCGCTTCCTCCAGCGTTGGAATACGATTGGGGGTTGGTACTCCCAGGCCATCGCGTAAACGCAGTGTTTTAAGCCTATCTAAGCTCCATTCACTTACCTTTCCTTTTCCGGTGGTGGTCCGGTCTATGGTACCATCATGCATTAACACCAAATGGCCATCCCTGGTTTCTCTGACATCTATTTCAACCATGTCTACCCCCATATCAATACAGCTTTGTATGGCAGGCAGGGAATTTTCGGGAGCATTTCTCCAGTCCCCCCGATGAGCTACTACAATAACCTGCCCGTTATCCGGATGCAGCAGGTTATCTCTGATCTCATGTATCTGGGTATAGGAACGGCTCTCTTCGTTTACCGGTACTGTTTTCTCCTGTGTTGTATTATGATTCTCTTTATTGTTCTTGCAGTTTACGAGAATGAAAATCAAAACGAAAACACTGACTAATCTTTTTTTCATCATTATATATTTTTTTACTCAATCTTTAGTATCCCGGATTTTGTTTCAATGCCGGATCTGCAGCTATCTGGCTGGCCGGTAAAGGTATGAGTAGCTTGTTCTGATCGGTAATTCCCAGTACTTCTCCAGTCCTGCCCTGCCTTAGCAGGTCGAACCAGCGATGCCCTTCCCAAACCAGTTCAAGTCTGCGCTGTAAATCTATTTCCTCAAATACTGACGCTCTGTTACTGGAACCGCTATAATCCCCGATACCTGCCCTGTTTCTTATCTGATTGAGATAGGATATAGCTTCATTCTGATTATCGGTAATATTTTCTATTTCTGCAAGCATTAACAGTACATCTGCATAGCGCAAAACCACCCAATCGCTCTCCGCATCATCTACTACTGTAGAAGGCACGGCAATCTTGTTGCTATAGGCAAGCCCGGATTCCAGCACACCGACATACACATCCTTACGGGCATCACTATCCTGGTAAAGGGTATAAAAATCTGCTTTGAGTACGCCATGCCCCTTGGTCCCCGTAAGATTGCCCACTACCCTTCCCGTAGGATTGAACATCCTATAGGCATCCGAACCTTCACTATTGGAATTGATCCCCGAGGCAAACTGTACGGCAAATATGATTTCCTTGTTCAATTCATTGTCCGGGGAAAAAACTTCAGATACAGGACGTAAATCATGATCTCCTGAATTTATCACCTCTATCAGAAGCGCTTTTGCTTCTGTATAATTCTCCAGGGTGAGGTGTACTTTAGCCAGAAGGGTCTCCGCAGCTGTTTTTACCACTCTCATTTTATTACCTTCCGTACGACGCGGTAAAAGTTCTATCGCTTCTTCCAGGTCCGTAATAATTTGGGTATAAACCTCGTTTACTACGGTCCTTTCCTGGCCGAAATACTGCTGCGGATCAGTCACTTCTTCAATGATCAGGGGAACATCGCCGAAGATCCGGACCAGATCAAAATAGTATAATGCCCTGATAAACTTCATTTCCCCGATCCTGGAATTCTTTACGGCATCATCTTCATAAGGTATATCCGCTATCCGATCTATAACTATATTAGCTCTTTGAATCCCCTTGTAATGATCCTCCCATATATCGGCAATCAGCCCGTTCTGGGCTATAACATTATAATCATCAAGTTGACCGTAGACCCCACCATCATTAGCCGGCGTTTCATCGTAGGCATCTTCTCCCGGGAGTTCTCCCATGGCCGGCATAGCGGTATTAAAATTTCCCGTGAACTGTAAAGTGGCATATACGGCCTGTACTGCTTCTTCCAGTTCGGTTTCATTAGCGTAAAAAAGATCGGCTACCTTAGTAGTATTTGGTGACTGTTCGAGCTCATTACTACAGGAAGTCATCCATAGTGTTATGAGCATCAATAAATATATGTTGTATTTCATTGTTTTCTGATTTTCTTCGGGTTAGTATGAGATTCTTAAACCTACGACATAGGTTCTTGCGATCGGATAGTTTGATCCGTCATTAAAACCGGAGGTCAGGATATTACCTGAAGTCCCGTCAGGGTTCCATCCCCGGTATTTTGTCCAGGTAAAGAGGTTGTTCCCCGAGATGTATATCTGCAGATTGGAAAGCCGCAGCTTGTCGAGAACGGGTTTTGAAAAATCGTAAGCGAGCCGTACATTTCGCAGGCGTAGATAATCCCCGTTATTTTCTTCCGCAACTACAGAACTTCTCAACAGTTTTCTGGAGTTTGAGAAGTTTCCGAAATTGGGTTGTCCCAGGAATCCATCCGGATTATTAACGGGATGGTAGCGGTTATTAAAATAGTATTGTGTGGGAACCGCAAAACCTTCCCCGGCTTCCGTAAGCGAAGACATATCGCCATCGAGCAGGGTTCTTCCGGCCACTCCTGTAAAGTCAAAACTAAAAGACAATCCCTTATACTCCAGGCTGGCCCCAAAACCATAGGTCAAATCGGGCATATACGAGCCCTTGGAAACCTTGTCTTCCACATCAATAACCCCGTCTCCGTTGACATCCCTCACTACGTAATCACCGGTTAAAGTTCCCGGTAAATGAGGTAAATTATCGATTTCTTCCTGTGTTTTATATATTCCGACCACATCATAGCCATAGATCTCAGCTATGGGATGACCTACTTTGGTTACAAAATTCTGGTCTGTCCCTGTTGCTATTTCTTCCTGACCGGGCCCAAGGGCAAGGACTTTATTCTCATACGAAGTAAGATTGGCATTGAAGCCTATATTCAGTGCCCCCAGAGAAAACCCGCTGCCAGATACCTGGAACTCAAATCCCTTGTTTTCCATTTCCCCGATATTAGCGAGAACCGTATTATAACCTGTCTGTTGCGGAACGGGGACATCGAGCAGGAGATCTCGGGTATTGGTCTTGTAATAGGCTGCACTTAAGCTCAATTTTCTGAACAATTCCAGGTCAAGACCTATGTTCATGGACGAAGCCACTTCCCATCCAAGATCAGGGTTTGGTGCCGAAGTGGTAATATATCCGGGGGCGAGAGCCTGCCCAAATACATAATTGGAATCGGTAACCAGGGCCTGAGAGCTGTAATTGCCGATCTGGTTATTCCCGGTCTGTCCCCAGCTCCCGGAAACCTTACCGAAAGTTAACACGTCATTGGACGGAAAGAATGCTTCTTCGCTAAATACCCATCCGGCGGAAACGGAAGGAAAATATCCCCACCTGTTATTACTTCCGAACCTGGAAGAACCATCTGCCCGGATAGCTGCCGAAAAAAGGTAACGATTGGCATATTCGTATTGAATACGCGAAAAATAGGATTCTAGTGTCCAGATATCCAGATTATGGTTCACCGTAAACGAACTGCCTCCCGCTATTCCCTTAATGTTATTATCTGCAAAACCGGTAGCAGTAATGGAAGTATAGTCTATACGCTCTTTCTGAAATGTATGACCGGCAAGTACATTAAATAAATGGTCTTCGAACTGTAATTTATAATTAAGCGTGTTCTCCACTAGATAATTGTACCTGCTTTGTTTCTGCTGTTGTGCATCGGCATCACTACGCGGAGCAGGAGTCCGGTAAGAACCTACATCCGAAGGATAGTAGTAATTACGGGTGTAGTTATCGTAATCTCCTCCAAGAGTAAAAGTATATTTCAGTCCCGGAAAGATCTCCGCATCCAGAAAAAGGTTTCCGAAAGCTCTGAAGCGATCCTTTTCATCCCGTACTTTTGTTGCGGTAGCCACAAGGTTTTCAACCGGGGTACCATTGATCCGAACACCTTCGATTTCGCGTTGTTCGTTAATCAACTGGTCGCTGATATTCAGGCTTCCATCTTCCTTATTTGGAGTATAAAATGGAAAATTCAGCGGAATCAATGCCAATGCCCCGGAACTACGGCTACTTTGATCAAAAGCATTCTGACGGGTAAACGTAGGTTTTATATTGACTCCCAGTTTAACCTTATCGGACAGCCTGGTCTCCAGGTTAAGCGATGCGGAATAACGTTTCATATCGGTACCGATCACTACGCCTTCCTGGCTCAGATACCCGAGCGAGGTGTAGTAGCGTGTCTTTCCGTTTCCTCCCGAGACAGAAAGATCGTAATTATACATAGGGGCTGTCCTGAAAGCTTCATCCATCCAGTCGGTATTTATCAGTCCGGATGTTCCGTCAAGATAAGGCTGCAAATAATCCAGGTATAATTCCCTTCCGTCAATGTTCTTACCATCGATTTTTTTGGTTACTCTAACCGCGTTAGGGTCGGTCTCACTCCTGTTGGCAGGATCTTTGGACACATAACCCCAGTTCCTGGCCTCTGTGAGAAACTGTGCGAGCTGATACCCGTCTACCAGGTCCACTCCCGAGCTTTGTTCCTGGAAACCGATATAAGTATCCAGGGTAATTTTCCTTTCCTGGTTAAGACTTCCTTTCCGGGTGGTCACCAATACAACTCCATTGGCTGCCCTGGAGCCGTATATTGCTGCCGAGGCCGCATCTTTTAAAACACTGATATCTTCAATGTCGTTGGGATTGATCGCCGTAAGAGAACTGCCCTCCGTCAGGGGATAACCGTCTACCACTATAAGCGGATTGGAACCTGCTGTCAAAGTTCCCATACCCCGGATAATAATCTGCGAGTCCGCACCTGGCTGACCATTGGACTGATTAATGACCACTCCCGACATTTTCCCCGCAATTTGCTGATCCAGCGATACAGAAGCTACTTTTTGCAGCTCTTCACTCTTTATCTTTCCCACAGCTCCGACAACCTTGGCCCTGGACTGTTCTCCGTAACCTATGAGTACCACTTCATCGAGAAGTTGGGTATCTTCCTGAAGGCTTACTTCCAGGTAATCTTTTTTACCTGTCTGTACCTCTTTGGTCTTAAAACCAATATAACTTACCTCCAATACGGCAACGGAAGCAGAAACTTCTATCGAAAATTTACCGTCAAAGTCGGTAGAAACCCCGTCAGAAGTGCCTTTTACGGTTACAGTAGCTCCGGGAAGGGGTTGTCCGGAAGCATCAGTAACCTTTCCCCGTATCATATGCTGCTGTATCGTTTGTTTGTTTTCGTAGGCAATCTTTCCGATAATAATATGTTTTCCTTCTATTCTGTACCGGAAGCTTCCCTTTAGAGATAAATCTTCAAGGACCTCATCTATATTTTCATTTATAAAATTCACATCATACAGGGCGGTATTATTCGCTATATAATCTCCGTAGGTAAATTCAAATTGTGTTAACTTTGCCAACTGATCAAAAATTTTAGTCAGGGGGACCTGTTTCATTTCAAAAGTTATTTGAAGAAAAGGAGCATCAGGAGTACCGGAAAAGGAATATCCCCAATGCAAAATCATGATCAGCGAAACCGAAAAACGGAAACGCAGTTTTTTTAATTGTTTCATAAATTTTTTAAGTGTTGATTTATATGGAATTCAATGCTTTATTCGGGGACCTGTAGCAGCAGGTCCTTTTTTATTGTTTTGGTTGTACTATAATATCATTGGCTCTGATTTTAAGTTGGACTTCGTTTATATAATTAATCCGGTCTACAAGGTCATGGACGGATTCATTCCTCAGAATAAAAAAGGAATACAGTTGCTTGTCTTTGAGGGATTCTTCCTCAAAAACCAGTCTGGTGTCATATAAAAGTTCGAATGCTTCAGAAAGTTCACCAAGCGAAACACTTGCAAAAGACGCTTTCTCTACGGTCCATAAATTGTGAAAGGGGGCCCTGGTCCTGTTTTCCCGGAACACCCTGGAATATGGATCGTACTCGATCATTTCGTCGGGGTTGAGCTTATAGGATTGCTCTGAATTAAAGACCCGGACCAGACCGGTATTGACAACCACTTTGATTACGGAATCTTTGGTATCTATATTAAAGGATGTTCCCAGTACCCTGGTTACAATTTCACCGGTCCTTACCGAAAAGGGATGCATGGTATCCCTGGTAACATTAAAAAAACCCTCTCCTTCGAGAAATAATTCTCTGTTACTTTTAAAATCTGTATAATAGCGTAAAGCAGACCCGGAATTCAGAAATACCAGGGAACTGTCCGGCAAGCGTATTTCACGAAGTTTTCCTGAACTGTTCTCTACCGTAATATAATGCGGTGTATGGTATGAATTGAAAAAAACAGCAGACCCGATAAAAGCAACTAAAACGGCTGCCAGCCACTTCCATGCATTCAGGGCCTTACCCCAGCCCCCCTCTCGTTTGTCGATTTTCGATGCGATATCTTCCCATACCATTTCCCGGGAATAGTCACTACCTATCCGATATTCGCCTGAAAAATTATCATAAGAATCCTTGAAGTAGTGGTCTGTCAACGATTCATCCTTGAAAAAATGTTTTAATTCTCCCAGTTCTTCCTGGGTTATTTTTTCATTTTTAAGACGACGTAACAAATAATCTATACGTTCCGTGTGTTGCATGGTTGAACCCTTTTGCATAAAGAGCCAACACACACACATTTCCCGTACTTTCGAATGTTAAGAAAATATTAACAAAAAAAGTAAGCTAAGATGCATGGTTTCCACCTCAAGACGAAGTGTGGTAAAGGCTTTTCTGAGATGTGTTTCTACCGTTCTTTCTGAAATATTGAGTTTTGCAGCTGTTTCCTTGTAAGACAATCCCTGTAATTTCACCAACTCAAGTACAATACGCTGACGTTTGGGAAGCACATTAAGAATTTTGTTAATGTCAGGGAGGTTGATAACAGATTCTTCGAAGACCATCCGTGAAATTTCTTCCCGATAACTCAACAATGCTTCGGCTTCTGTGATTTTCCTTTTATATTCACGGATACACCGGTGTCGCACATATGTAAAAAGATAAGCTTCGAATACTTCCTGAAGAGCTTTGATCGCATTCTTTTTTTCCCATATGACAACATAAGCATCTTGTACAATCTCCCGGGCCAACTCTTGATCTGAAGTGTGCTTCAGTGTAAAAGAAAATAATTTAGGAAATGTTTTTTCATAAAAACTCCGAAAAGCCTTTTGATCACCTTTTATTATTCGCTCTATTACGTTCACATCACGGAGAATAAATGCTTCCAAATATATAAGAAGCACTCTTCTTTCTCCGTGATGTGATATTAAATAATCTTAAAGTTTAGTATCTACCATACTTGTTACCGCTTTTTAAAAATCTACTTTTGCCTTTCTTTTGTAAAAAAATCAGAAGAACGAAATGGAATTTTATTTCCATCATTATCCAGATAGCCTGCGGTCAGAATTTCTTTGGAATAGCTTTCGAAATACTGAATAATTATTCTGTGATATCCTTTTTCCAAAAAGATACCTCCCGATGCTTCCAGGTAAGAATGATCTCCATCATTATCCACTACAAGTACATCATCTATATACAATTGTGAGCCATCATCCGACCCGGTATAAAATTTATACAGCCGGGATTCCTCTGCTTTTATATAACCCTCATATTTAACCGCCCAGTAATCTCTACGTGGATATAGTTCCTGCAAGTCGATACCCGGGACTATTCCTGTTTTTAAAGCAGAAATCCTGGAAAAATCGGGTATTTGTTTCCAGTTGCCCTCGTAATACGAGCATCGTATCCCAGGGTTTAACTTTTCAGATAATGACTCCACAGGCTGTTTTCGCCTGGCTTTGAGAAATTTCTTTTCTGCTACCCGTCCGGAAATTCCTTCCGGTGAATACACAACAGCCCGAAGTTCCGTATCCTTATCCAACCGTATGGGCTTTTTGTATTCTATACCATCTAAGTTATCCGGTATAGTACCATCCAGGGTATAATACACCGGAAAACGATTATCCACAGGTTGAAAGCTTACCGAAACAGTATCTTCAAACACAAAAAAGCCGGATATGATTTCCGGTGCCGGTGGCGCGATTATCCTGTTTTTTTCTTGTTTGGTGTATACGTTACTGTCAAACACATTGCGGTTTTCGTCTATGGCCTTAAAAACGATGGTACTGTCATGTACGGCAAATGTGCAATAGTGATGGACGGATTGTTGTTCGAGACTGAACCAGGTACGGGTGGGGGCAAAGTGTTCCAGGTTTCCCCCTCCGCCCCCGGAATTGATATACACCACACCGTTTTTTTCGTTCACCCTCTCTCCGGTTATGGGCCAGGTTCTCTCATACATATGTACATGACCAAAAACACAAAAATCTACTCCGCTGCGTTCATAAAGCGGTACAAGATCACGGACCTCTTCGGAACCGTTAGCAGACAATTCTTTATAGGTATCCCCGTTGTCATTTTCTTCGGAAGTATACGGCGGATGATGATGTACGACAACCTTCCACAATGCCCGGGAGTTGTATAGTTCTTTTTCCAGCCAGTTGTATTGTATGCTGCCCTCGGAGACATCCCGGTTGGTATCCAGTACGAAGAATTGTATGTTACCGTATGTAAAAGTATAATAATATTCGGGGGCGGGATGTACGAAATAGCGATAGTAATCCGGCGCGTCATGCTCATGATTGCCCAAGGCCGTGAACATAGGTATCCTGGAGAGCAATTGCCTGGCAGGAAGAAAGAATTCCCCGGTCCAGTCTTCCTTGCTGTCGCCGTCACTCACCAGATCACCTACGTGAAGTACAAAATTGGGACGGTCTTCCCAGATCAGGCCTGCCATACGCTCCCAGGCTTCTTCATCTTTTCCCTTTTGAGTATCACCCACCAGGGCAAACATAAAAGCTGAATCCGAGCTTTCCGGAATCCCGGTTTTAAAGGAAGAGACCTTACTGTTAACAAGGGTATCTTTCCCGGCCATACTGACTACTCTCCAGAAATAATTGGTTTCGGGTTTCAGGTCTTTCAGAACGACCTCGTGCATCGTACCCAAACTATCCGAAATTACTGAAAGTGAGGTATTAGCCACCTCCGAATCGGGAAGTGCTTCACCATACCATACTTCTGAAGTTGCCGGTATCCTGGTCTCCCACAGCACATGCATACGGTCTGTTGCTCCCTGCTGTATGTAAGGAAATACCTGAAAATGCTCTTCCTGGCTCCACAATATACCAAAGACCAGAAAAAAAAATATACTTATATAATTTTTCATCGGTGTTTATTCTTTTGACGCAAGTACTGTAATAACAATACCGGGGCATCCGTCTGTATTATATTTACTTTCTTTTCGACCAGGGAATCATATGCATGAACATCCTCCAGGGCTGCCTCATCGATATCACCCAGGGCATTGGCAAAAACGGGAAGCCCGTAATCCCGCTTCACGGTTTCTATAAAACTGACTTCCCTGTCTACGGCAGAATTTCCGAGGTGAACAATATCCGGAAGCAAAGCTCCCAGGTATTTTTTTGCCTTGTTATCATTATGCACTTTGGTCATTCTCAATACACCGGGCAATAATCGATCTACCCGCCGAATTTTGTTATACTCACTGTCGTAGAAGAACACGGAGTTTACGGCATCACACTTTTTCACGACTGCCGCCACCTTTTTCAGATCGCGGGTATTCACTTTCAGGTCGATGTCAAAAACTATTTTATCCTTTCCGAGATTAAGCGCTTCTTCCAGAGTGGGAATGCGGTGCCGGGTTACTTTTCCTCGATCATCCCTGAGCTGAAGTTTTCTGAGTTCGGAAAGACGGATCTTTTTGACCTTCCCGGAACCGGTAGAAATATGATCGACCGTTTCATTGTGCATCAATACCGGGATACCGTCTTTGCTTACCCTCACATCGATCTCCACAATATCCACTCCGTGCGCTATGGCATCGGTAATCGCGGCAAGGGAATTTTCCGGATACCGGGTATGCATGGCACGATGTGCCGCGACCAGGATTACCTCATCTCCCGGATCGGCCAGGTGTTTCTTTACATAGGTAAAATCTGTCAGGGTCTGCTGTGCTATTACAAACAACGGAAGCATCCACAGGATAATCAATATGCTTTTTTTCATTTCCGTGCTCCTTTTATGATCTCTGAAAAATGTTTATATAATAACGGCGCCGTTTCAGACCCGAGTGCGTTTTCTTCCCCGTAAGGAGATTTATGATCGTTATACAGATAAGGGGGGTATTCATCCCATTCGCTTTTGGGTATGATGTATCCTATAAAATCATTGGACAGCCCCACTACAAATTTGTATTCATCATCCATCAGATTTCTTAAAGGGTGCGTTTGCAACGGCCGGGAAATACCGAAATCATTACCCTCCGGGGCTTCCACACCCCCGTTAGCGATCTCCGGATAGATCTCCCCGGGCACGAAGAGAAAACCGGCCGGTCCGAATTGCCAGTATGCTATTTCTGAACGCATTTTAAAAAGTCCGGAAAATCCCCGGTTAATCAAGCCCGTTGCTCCTGCCAGTTGAAAATTCCGATTGGCTACCGGAAGGGTGACAGACCTCGAAATCAGGCGTTGTGAGGCTTCTTCCAGATGTTTTGTCCGTCCCGTATCCCGTAACAATCTCAAAGCATGCAGGGCTATCTTTTCCCCCTGTGCCTTTGCCTTATCGAACGAGGCCTTTTTGTAAATTGTATCTCCGGCAATCCCCGGAATTCCGAATCGTGGTGAAGTATGCATCAAACCGCCTATGGCGCCGTTAATATACAAGGCCACACCTCCTGTTCCGGCTTCGATAAGACTGTCTTTAATATATATGCCGGTTTCTATACCGCGACGGATATAATAAGGAAAATCCGAGGTGATCCGGGTATTACGGCTCCAGAGGGTTTCCGGATGATTAGCCCAGGCAACAACAGTCCCCAGTGTAGTACTATCCTTTTGCCGCTTCCAATGCATTAAACGCAACCCGTTGTCAAACACCCGAGGCTTACGGGAATCGTCAACGAGATATCCGAGAGTATCTGTAGTATCCTGTGCAAAAGTTACCCAGGCCTCTTCCTGCTTATTGGCAGCTTCTACAAGCGCTGCTGCAGCACCGGATATCACCTTTTGCTCATAATCCTTGTCTACCCCGGAGAGATAGGCGGATTTTCCCCATAACCCGATAAGGTCGGGAGCTTCATGGGTATGAGTACTTATGACGCCCACATAATCCAGATGAATTTCTTCTGCTACTTTCTTCCTTACGGCAATAACCTGGTCATTAAAAACCCCGATGGCATCGAGTACGACCAGGCCGATTTTCTTACCCCCCGAGTTTAATACCATAGCTCTTGCCCATAAGGTATCGTGAATGGCCATAGCAGGCCGGTTCTGATGAAAACCGGCCATGTACACGGCATCAAACTTTCCATTATTATTGCCATCCCGGAATTCCTCACCCTGTCCGGGTTCGTAAATTCCATTCCCGTTGAGATCTTCCCAAGTATCGGGCACTTCCGGATTTATTTCCCTTTTGGCAAATCCGGCACGAATAAGTGAAACTTGAGTTTCCCATATCTTGTCATAGGCGTAACCGGGGTTCCGGTCTCTCATATGATACCAGGCCGTAAGCCCGATAATAAAAAGAGACAAAAGAAGCAGCACTACCAGGTATTTTAACAATTTCCTCATTCCCGGATAAAATCTTTCTTCATCCGCTCCCGAGTATTAGGTATTTTGTTAATCAGTTCTTTTTTACCGTTGTGTTTAACCAGTTCAAAAGCATCGTATACCTTCCCTAAAGGCGTATAGGAAGTATATGAAAGTTGATCTCCTTCTATCGTAATAATCTGGAATAGCTGGGTATATTCTCCCCTTCTCTGCATCCAGTCGGCTTTCTCCGAATCGTACATTTTGGGGCCGCTCACAGATACGGCATAGATCGTTCCTGTATCGTCCGTTGCGGTGATTCCGGTCCCCAGGTTCTTAACCTCTCCACGGGCATAGGTATGGTCATGCCCCGTAAGCACCAAATCTACTTTGTACTTGTCTATAATGGGCTTTAATACTGTTTTCAGGTTTAAATTGTCTTCTCCCCGTTTTTTGGCTACTGACAAGACGGGATAGTGCAAGAATATGACCGACCATTTTTTCGGGTTGTTGGTCAGAATGGAATCCAGCCATTGCCCCTGTGCCTTCCTGGAATGTTCCTTATCGTCAAAAGACACGGCATCTATGGAGATGATCCGGGTATTCTGGTAGTCGACATAATAACAGGTTTCCCTTATTTCATCGAGCGGGCCATTCTGCGGCAGGTTGAACTGGGGGCGCCACAGTGAACTGAGGACTTCTTTCCGGTATTCGTGGTTGCCGGGGGTCATGATCCCCGGTATGGTAGCGTGAATAAAACTGCCCGCGTAAAACCATTCGCCCCACTCCAGGTTACTGTCTCTATCATTGACCAGGTCACCGGCATGCAACATAAAATTCACTTTCGGAAATTTGGCGTAAGAACTCCGGATAACCCTGCTCCACATGGATTTCAATTCGTTCTGGGCATCGCCAAAATAGATAAAACCAAAGGCATCGTTATCCCGGTTTGAGGCTGTGGTAGTCTGAAACCATTCACTCCACAGCCTGTCATCGTCTCCTCCGTAACCTACACGGTAGACATATGTGGTAGCCGGATTCAGGTCATCGATTACCGCACTGTGATAATTGGCTTTAACCAAAGGTTCGTTATGTTTTTCATTTTTGTTTTCGAAAACCTCGGTTTCTGCTCTTACGGTTCTCACCCCGTCGAGCAAAAATTCAGGCCCGTCGGTAGCCACAGCTATCTGTACAAAACCACTGTCTGTCTGCTGATCGGTACGCCAGTTCACCGCTATGGACGATTCCGGGTGTTCCGTAAGGTTAAGAATAATCCTGTCGGGCACCTTGCTGGGAAAGATAAGTTTATGGCTCCATATGGTATCCTGGGCACTGTACGGGGAATGGTCATGCCCGGAATGGACATGGTCATGTGGATTTTTTGTTTTACTGTCGGAACAACCTGTCAAAAAAACAATAAGCATTCCGAAAAAGATATAGGATATTTTCATTTTGAAGTGTATTTATTTTATTTCAATAACCACATTTTTTCATAATTACTATCATCGGACCAGCCTTGGTTCTCAATAGCCTGCTCATAATTTTCTGCATTATAGCTGGCTTCATCAGCAGGATAAGGCATCCGGAATGGTATTTCGTCACGGATGGAAAGATCCCCGAAAGGAAAAACGGGATACCCGGTCCGCCTGTGATCAAACCAGGTCTCCGACCCGCCCACAAACAGCATACTCACCCATTTTTGAGCAAGGATTTGCTCCAGGGTTCCGTCGTAAGCCACCAGAGGCTGAGTATAATAATCGGTTGCTTCAGCTTCTGCCTCCACCCGGTATTGCGACATGGAGGTATGGATTCCTTCGAGGTAGAGTTCCCCGGCTGAGGTCCCACCATAGTTTAGCTTGTGTACCTCCACCAATTCGGCAAGGATAAAATAGGTTTCGCAGGCCGGAAAGATCACGGCATTAAACAAGGAATTGCTGTCATCGTGAAATACACTGCTGAACTCAGAATAATTACTGGATTCATAATTGAGATGGTTAGTGGTTCCGTTGTAATTTGTAGCGCCAAAAACTGCCAGGGGTAATCCCACATATTCATTATTATCCACGGTCCCGGCATCCGGATTGGCCACCGGGCGCACCCAGACCGGCAACCTGGGGTCGTTTCTTTCGAGCAGGAAATCCACAAATACCTTACTGGGTCTCCTGTCATAAAAATCTCCGTCATAGGAGCCCAGTGGAGAAGAATCTGTATTCCTCACACCGAGATACGGCAGAAAAGCATTATCGTCATTAGATAAAATAAGCGGATACCTGTCATTATTATTAAGTATCATCTGTATAGTGTCAAAGGCTTCTTCATTCTTTTGAGAAATCCGTAACAGGTAACGAAGATGCAGTGAATTGGCCAGCTTTCTCCATTTGAGCACATTTCCTTCAAACATCGGGTCAAAAGCGGCGTAAAGCGATAAACGCCCATCTTCCTGTAAGAGGGTATTGGCCCTGTCGAAATATTCGAGTATGGTATTGTATATATCTTCCTGCCTGCTATAGGCGGAAGTATAATTTTCTTCGGGAGCCCCGAAAGCATTTTCAAAAGGAACATCGCCAAAAGTGTCGGTAAGTATACCGAACAAATATCCTTTCATGATAAGCCCGATAGCTTCGAGATGTATATCCCCTTCTGCTCTTGCCTGTCGTAAAAGGTCTTCGTTGTTGATCAGGTTATTAAAAGCAAACCCCCAGCTTTCGGCATCCCACCTGTAGGTGTCATCCCCGTTATGGATAACCCGGGTAATATATCTCGAAGGAATTCCCATGACTCCACTTACATTCTCATCGGTAAGGTTATAAGCCGTATTTACGATAACCGAACTCATCAGGTAGGCAGCATCCACATTTACCGGATCATTCGGATTGGTATTGATCTCTTCGAAATTATCGGTACATCTGACCAGGCCCAGCAGGGCTATGACCAGAAATAAACTTTTTTTCAGCATGGTTAGACAATTTAGAAATTAGCACTTAATTTGATTCCTATACTTCGGGTAGCCGGTAATTGCCAGGCAGACACTCCCTGGGTAATACCCAGAGGGCCGGCAGAAGAAAGGTAATTCTGGGTTTCGGGATCGTAACCTTTATCGTAATCTCCGGTCACAAAACCATCGCGGTTATGTTTGGTCTTGTAGGCAAACCAGCTGATAAGATCATTGCCTATAAGATCGACAGAAAGATTATCGGCCCACCGGATATTCCTGAACGTATATCCGAAACTGAGTTCCCGAAGTTTTATATAAGTGGCGGTTGACATATGTAATTCCTCGTAATCCCAGTATTCCCCGTAATAATACGGAGCCGGAAGTACCACATCATTTTCCCGGTACGTGCCGTCTTCGTTCAGGATAACACCCGGAATTACGGCACCGTCGGTACGTGGCATCCCGGCGTATTCGAAGCTAAGCCCTCCGCTCTGCGGATCGCGGTAAGCAGTAGTAAACCCTATACGTCCGTCGGACATCAGGTTTTTGGCCGTGTAGTTATAAAATTCTCCTCCCTGGCTCCAATCAACAGTAAAGGCAAGCCTGAAGTTTTTGTAGTTAAAGATGCTGGTCATCCCCATCGTAAAATCAGGCGTACTGTTCCCGGTTTTCACCCAACTGTTATCCCTTACAAACATACCGTCTTCCAGTATATATCGTCCTTTATCCGGGCCCGATGCTACCCTTAACGGAGTGCGCTGGTCGTAAAAATCACCTATGGCCCCGTCCACATACAAACGCTGGTAAATACCGGTCGCAGATCCCAGCTGTATGCTTTCCATATCGCCATACAGAGCATTGACCTTGTTTTCATTTTTACTGAAATTGGCAGAAAGGTCCCAGGAGAAATCAGTACTTTTTACAGGTGTGGCATTCAGTGTGATTTCTATACCCTGGTTCTGTATTTCGCCGGCATTAATTACCTTGGAGGTCCCCCCGGAACTCTGGGCAATCGGAAGACTTATGATCTGGTTGAACGTCTTGTTGCGATACAAAGCCACGTCCAGTCCTAAGCGGTTTTGCAACCACCGCAGGTCGAAACCGAGTTCTATCACCCTTGTTTTTTCCGGTTTTAAATGGTTATTCTTCAGTGTCTGATTGTTCTGAGCAAGCTTCAGGTCTCCCCAGTCGTCAAATCCATACGTATTGGTCAACTGGTAAGGAGAGGTGTCGTTTCCTACCTCGGACCAGCTCATCCGGAATCTTCCGAAGGAAAACACGCGGGAATTCAAATGAAAAGCCTCCGAAAAAATAAAACTCAGAGAAGCAGAAGGATAAAAATAAGAATTGTTCTGCGGGGGTAAGGTACTGGACCAGTCATTCCGGGCCGATAGGTCGAGAAACAGGAAGTCCCCATAAGCCAGTTGCATAAGTCCGTACACACTATTAATACGTTTGCGGCTATGCCCGTCACTATTCTCTACAGATCCGGCAGCAGCGTTGGAAATATTATAAAACTGCGGAATCTCCAACTGACCGGAGAATGCCCGGGTATAATACTGCTTCTGGTCCATCCGGTTCGCTCCTAACGATATGCTGGCATCAAAATCGCCCTCTATTTTCGGAGTATAGGTAAACAGCGCATCGAGGTTGGTCTCGGTGAACCCCATAATCTTATTGCCGTAAGCTCCGTTGGGGAATTCCAGGCTGCTGAAAGCTCTTTTGGTAACCCGCTGTTCCTGGTAGGTATCTATCCCCGAGCGGAATTGCAGGTTCATGGTTTCATTAATTTTATAATTCAGCTGTAATTTCCCGAATAACCTGTTTCTCCGGAATTGATTTCGTTGTTCAAAAGCAGTAAAATACGGGTTGTCACCACCGTCCAGTGTTTTTTGCTGCAACCCTTCCAGTCCTTTTTCCCAATACGATTTATAGTCTTTGATATTGGTATTTGGAGTCAAACGATAAACTACTTCGGTAGCGTTGTCACTCTCTCCGGATTTACCCTGTGTAGGTCTGTTATCACTGTCGGCAATACTAAAATTGGCCATTGCAGAAACAGTGAGGTCATCAGCTATTTTATAGGTGGAATTCAGGTTAAAACCATTTTTCTTGTAGTTGGTTCCCGGAACAATTCCCTCATTCTGCAGATTGGTGTAAGAAAGTCTAAAACTTCCTTTATCATAATTCCCGGTTACCGATATATTATTGGTAAGGGTATATCCTACCTCGAAAAAATCTTTGTACCTGTCGGGATATGCCTTGAGTTCCGCTACAGTAGTTTTACCTCCCGGAAGGGTTTGTACTGCCTGTACTCCCGGTTCGATACGCGGCCCCCAGGTAGCCGTTCCCGTAGCTACGGGAATACCATTCTCGTCTACGGCAAGAATGTCCGATCCCGCTGCAAATTCATTTTGAAAGTCGGGATACAGCCAGGCTTTGTCGATTTTTACGGCAGAATTATAACTTATTCCCAGCCCTTTTTTTCCGCTCCTGCCCTTTTTGGTGGTGATCAGGATTACCCCGTTGGCCGCACGCGAACCGTAAAGCGCGGCTGCCGCTCCTTTCAGCACCGTGATCTCGGCAATATCATCGGGACTGATATCCATGGAAGTGTTTCCGTAATCCACATATCCTTCTCCCGACGACTCTGCATTCTGGTTATTGGAGTTTACCGGAATTCCGTCTATTACAAATAAGGGCTGATTATCCCCGTTTATGGAAGAGGCACCCCTAATGGTTATCAGTGAGGACGAACCCGGATCGGAGCTCACATTTCGAATCTGTACTCCGGCAACTTTACCTGCGAGTGCGTTGGTGATATTCATCCTTTTGCTCTCGTTCATAGAGGTTCCGCTTACTTCACCAACCGCATATCCCAGGCTTTTCTCTTCACGGGAAATTCCCAATGCGGTAACTACCACTTCTTTGAGTTCCTCGTTAACGGCGACAAGCGTGATTTCAAGATTATCATTAGGTGAAGAGATTACAACCTCCCGGGTTTCATATCCGAGGTAGGAAATACGGATTTTCAACGGAAATTCTTCTGTTACCAAAGAAAATTCCCCGTTAAAACCGGAAGTCGTTCCCGAACCTGTCCCGGGAATACTAATGGTGGCCCCCATCAACGGTTCACCACTCCCGCTGTCATATACCGTCCCTTTTATGGCTTGTCCCTGGTCTTTATAAATGATGATATTTTCTCCATGCAGCCTGAAATGGAGTCCTGTTCCATGCAATACATCTTTAAGTACTTTCTGTGTCGATGTATTTACGGCTTTGTATGATACTTTTTTGTCCGAACGAATATCGGCATCGTTAAAGGTGATTCCCAGGTTGCTCTTCTCTCCTATGGTCTCGAGAGCTTCTGCAAGGCGAATTTCCAGGAAGGAGACCGAGATTCTGATTTTATCGAGGTCAGACTGCCTGTTTTCCGCCTTCACGGGAAAACCAGCGCTCAGCCAGAATATACTTATAAAAAGTATTCCGGCGCGAAAGCGCATTATTATTTTTTTCATAATTTTGATGAAATTTTCTGTATTATTTGTTTCATTTAGAAATAAGTAATCCTTTGTAGAAAACTTCTCAGCGAAAGTGCTGGTACCACTTTCGCTGTTTTTCTACAGGACTATCCGTGTGTTACCCAGGTAAGTTTATCCCATATACTTTATTTAGAAGTTATTACTATTTTGTTTTCTGTTCTGGTATACGATATCCTGTGAGTAAGACTTAATATTTCCAGGACTTCTTCCAGCCTTGTGCCGGGCTTAATAATCGAGGTTAGGGTCATATTGTCATCTACGGCATGCTGTCCTTGCCTTTCCAGTACGATATCCTTGCCATACCATCGTTCAAGGTCTTTGGCTACCATATCCAAAGGTGTTTTATAAAAGCGAAGTTCCCCGCTCTTCCAGGAAGCGACTGACGCTACCTCTTGTATTCTACTCTTGGAGAAGTTGTTTTCAATACTATCGGAAATGGTGATACGTTCCCCGGGAATCAATACCGTATATTCTTTCAGATCATCAGGTTGTTTTTCCCCCACTGCTACACTACCTTCGACAAGGGTTACCATATCTGCGTATTCTCCGGGATAAGATCTTACCGTAAACACGGTTCCCAAAACTTTAGTATAATGCTCATTAAAATTTACGACAAAAGGTCTATGCGGGTTTTTGGTAACTTCAAAAAGAGCTTCTCCCTTAACTTTTACTTCTCTGTAGTCTCCACTAAAATACTCCGGATAGGTAATTGACGACACACAATTAAGCCACACTACGGTACTGTCTGGTAAGATCACTTCTCTCTGCTGCCCGGCCCCTGTGCTAACAATAATCTGTTTCCCGGATACCGGGTAAAACAAGTGCATTAAAAAATAGGTCGTAATCCCAAGCAATGCGATTATGGAAGCAGCCACACTCCATACTCTCCTTCTGTCCGTACCTCGATTTTTATGTATCCTCTTACTGATACGCTTATAGCGATCGTCAGCTCCTGATACCGGATTCCCTCTTTTTTCCGCACACGCCACCCATTCGGAACTGAGGTAACCTTCCAACAGAACATTATCTTTATTTAGTATAAACTCTTCGACAAACTGTTTCTCTTCCGAAGTACATCGTCCTGAAAAGTATTTTTGCAATATCCCGTTTCTATCTGATTCCAACTCTGGGTGTTTTATTATAAGTACAGTAAAACAACAGAACAGGTCTATTCCATTTTCAGATTTTTTTATTTTTTTCCGGGAAAAGCTTCAGTTCGGGATATTTATCCGATTACCCACCGGTCTATAATTCCCTAAAAACTGTAAATAACAATGCTAAAGGCGATCAGGAGAGTAAATACAACATCCATTTCCGGATGATGGTTAAAATAACTTTTGATAAGCTTTAATGACTTAATGATCTGTAGGCGGACAGTATTCCTTGAGATACCGAGATCGTCTGCGATCTCTTCATAGGATTTGCCTTCAAGCCTGCTCTTTTTAAAAACAATTCGGCAACGTTCGGGAAGTTCTGCTATGGCCTGATCCAGCATCATGACATATTGTTCCCAGATCATGGTCTCTTCAGGACATATATGAGTTGCCAGCGTACTTATAGTTTCCGTAGAAAGTTGTTGTTTTGCCTTTTGGGATTTTAAATAATTGATAATGGTATTTTTTGCGATCTTAAAAAGGAGGAAAGAAAAATCCCTGGATTCATCGATCTGATGACGGTAATTCCATACTTTAACGAAAACATCCTGCAAAATTTCCTCGCTGGCTTCATGGTTACGGAGTATCTTCTGATTGTAGCGATATAATCTGTCCTGATATCGATAAAAAAGTTCCCGAAAGGCATGCTCTCCCTCATTCTGTTTAATCAGGAGTAATAATGAAGCATCATCCGTTTCCTTGTAGTTTCTTTTCATTGAGGTATGAAAAAATTGAACAACAAGTTTAGTGAATGTATAAAAATACCGTATTACAAAAAGGTTAAGCTAGAATTAAGATATGCACTAAACATAACTAAGAAAATTACGGAGCTTTTCGGAACGTTCATTTTACTTTGGTAAATACATCCGACTAAAGGACATTATAAATAAAAAACAGCATAGAACGGGACGAAATGAAGAAAACCTTTCTTATCTTTTATGCAAATTTTAGGATCCATCCAAAATTATCTGGGAACTGAAATCGGTTTAGATTTTTTATCCCTAAAAAACTGGAACAGATATATCTGTTTTAATCAGTTAACTTTTAAAAGAGGTTACCTTTATCTCAATAGGCAACCTCTTGTATTTTTCTATAATCGTATAATCTCATTAATCCTGTTCGGAGTATACCTTGTGATATTCCTCTATCTCCTTTTTAGAAAGTCTTTCCAGATAGTGTTTCGGTAAAGCTGTGCTTTCCGGGGTATTCTGTGGTACTCGCTCCTTCCATTGCTTTTTACCATTGCCCTTAACAATATCAAAAGCATCATATAGCTGTCCCGTTGCGGTATAAGCTTCAAAAGAAAGTGTGCTCCCGTCAATAGATATAATCTGATAGAGTTGTGTATTACTTGCGGCCCTGTCCATCCAGCGTTCTGTGGTTAGATTGTACATTTTAGGTCCGCTTACGGATACTACATACATGGTCCCTGATTCGGCATCCGTATTAGTTACACCCACTGGAAGGTTTCGTCCTCTTCCGTACGTATGATCATGTCCCTGTAAAACAAGGTCCACTTTATATTTGTCAAAAAGAGGTTTGAATGTCTCTCTGAATTCAGGATTGTCCCTCCCTTCCTTAGAAGAGAAAATGGGGTGGTGAAAGGTGATGACCGTCCATGTTTTCTTATTCTCAGACAGTACTTTGTCCAGCCATTTTGCCTGTTTTTCCCTGGAAGTCTCATCCAGGATAATTTCCTGGGAATTCAAAGAGATAATCCGGCAATTGCCGTAATCCAGGTAATAAACAGAACTTTCCAGGCCTTCGGGGCCATTGGACGGCATGTGAAATGTTTTCTGCCAGTGGACATCCAGTTGTAAATTCCCGTTATCATCACGATTGTATTCATGGTTTCCCGGAGTAGGAACACTTGGTATCATAGCGTGAATAAAACTCCCGGCGTAATGCCACTCTCCCCATTCCCTGTCATTATGCGTCCTGTTGATCAGGTCTCCGGCATGCAGCATAAAACGGGCTTCAGGCATCGCACTGTAGGCCTGTCGGATGACTCTGGACCACATAGGTTTTAAGTCGTTCTGTGCATCCCCGAAATAGATAAATGAAAACGGTTGGTCTTTTTCGGGGGCCGTACTGAAATGATACCATTCACTCCATGACTCCTCCTGACCTACACGGTAAGCATATAAAGTTCCCGGTAACACAGAATTAATCTTCACTGTGTGGTAATTGGCACTGACACCATCCACTTCAAGAAATGATGTCTCCGCTTGTATACGTTTCGCTCCTGAGGGAAAATCCGGGGAAGCATCGGCCTCGGCTACTTCCAGGTAGGAGATGCGGGTCTGTCCGTCGGTCCTCCAATTTACGGTCTGTGAAGTTCGCGGATCATCACTCCACGTCAATACGATACGGTCGGGAAAAGGACCGGGCAGAAATTCCTGTCCATTTACAGCGACACAAAAAATATTGACCAGAAAAACGAATAATAGTTGAATTTTATACATGATTTATAGTTTTTAATTGAGATTAAACCGTATTCCGAGATTCCCCCAGGAAGAATAATACATATCGTCAAAAGGACGTCCATTTCCGAATTTAAAGGAGATCGGGGCATTGGTAATATTGCTGAGACTTACAAAAACACTCCACTTCTTGTTTAATTGTTGGGATGCTGAAATATCTATCTGCTTCCTGCCTCGTTCCAGTTCATCTTGGTCGGCATTGCTTCCTAATTCGGTGATATAAGTGTCATAAAAATACATGGATACCCGCCCGGAAAAACCGTATTTTTCGTAGGAAAGGGAGATATTGCCCACATGAGGCCTCATTTCGGGGAGTTTTACGGTCCTTAGCTGCTCAATACCGGGGACCTCCATTTTCGAATCCACATAAGTGTAATTTGCATAGATCCCAAGGCCATTGAGGAATCCGGGGAGGAAAGTAAGCTGCTGCTGCCATGACAGTTCCAACCCTTTTACAGTAGCACTGGCACCGTTTACCACCTGTTCCACCTCCCAGCCATCATATGTGCCGCCTTCCTGAATGTAATTGGATTCATAAAGGTAATTTTTGATCTTTTTATAGAAAACACCACCGGATATCAGCCCTACGGATTGAAAATAGTGTTCAAAAAGCAGATCGCAGTTTACCGAGGTAGCCTGCGTAAGTCCGGGATTACCCATATTTATCTCTTCCCGGCTGTTCAAAACCTCTTCCCAAGGTACCAGGTCGTAATAACCAGGCCTGGAAAGCGACCTTGTTACTGCAAACCGGAAATTGGTATTCTCCTTGAACGTGTACTTTATATTCAATGAAGGAAAAAAACCGTCAAATGTTTTATCCGAATCAACTTTCCTGGTGCTCAAATAATTACCATCTTCATCAAAATTCACCTGGTTTCCCTTATAATGAAATCCCGTTTGTTCGTAGCGCACTCCCCCTACCACTTCAAAATTATTAAAATTCAGTTTGGTCATAACATACCCGGCACCGAGGTATTCATTCCCGAAAAAGGAGTCAGGATCCGTGTTCTGACGGGTATAGGTCTCATTGTCTGCAAACAGGTTTTTGTTGTTTTGGTAAAAATTATCCAGGGTTTCGGCATCCGGAAAATTGTCGAGCACATAATTATTATCGAAATGATCATCTTTGCGGTAACCGGAAAGATAGTCAGCCAGAACAAATTCCCCTTCCTTGAGGTCGTGGAGAAAATAGTTCCTGGAGCGGTCATTGTATTTATACCGGAACCGTCCGCCGAATTTCAACTCACCGGAAATATCACCTATAGTATACGATTTAGAAATATTAAAAGTAAGCTGAGCGTCATGATCCCTCGAAGAATCATGACGGTTAATATACCGGCTGGTCGTGTATTGGGAAGGATCGTAAGGATCAGCTTCCGTATAGTCGATCTGGGGAGCCCTGGGGTTAGAGACATCCAGCACTCCCGACATGCCGTTTCTCTCGAAAGTAGCATTGTAATAAATAGGCTGATCGTAATTTCCACCACTATAGGTCAGGTCGAAATCTACATTCCATGAAGAAAAGGAGGTCTTCCCTCCAAGGGAAATGACTGTAAGGTCGCGGTGATAATCCCGCCAGTTCCCGAACTGGGAAACCCGAATACCGCTGATTTGGTTTACTGAAGCATATTCCCCTATGCCGGTGATCCTACGCAACCTGTTCTGAATTTCATAGTATTTATTATATGATCCCCTTATATAGTATCTGGAATTGTCATCGGGGTAGTAGTCGAACTCTGCATTTATCCCTGCATTATCTCTTTTGATCATATACCCCGTGAGGTCATACTCTCCAAGCATTAACTGTTCCCTTCCGTCAAATTCATACGTATCATATCCTTTTTCTACCCGGTCTTCACCCCGCCAGGTTCTCAGGTAATTCGCACCCACAACAAATCCGGTTTTTTTTAACCGCTGTCCGTAAGTGGCCCCGATTTCATAATTGGCCTTATCCACCAGGTTATTGTATCCTACAGAGGCTTTTGCATCGAGTGTCCTGGAGTTCAGAGGCGGGCTTTTGGTGATGATATTCACCGTCCCCCCGGTTCCGTCGGCATCCATATCCGGGGTTAATGTCTTTACCACTTCCACGGCTTCAACTACATCCGATAGTACCCCGTTAAGATCGGTAGTACGAGACCCGGCACTGGTGGAAGGTAACCGGGTTCCGTTAATGGTAATGGAACTCAACCCCTGGCCAAGCCCTCTTATAATGATGTCTCTGGCAAGTCCATAACTATACCCCACAGCTACTCCGGGGACCCTTTGCAGGGATTCGCTCAGGGTTATATCCGGGAAGCGTTCCATTTGTTCCCGGGACATCACATATTTTATATTTTCGGCAGCCTTCATTTGCGAAAGGGCTTTTACTTCCCCACGGCGGATACCGGTTACGGTTACGCCTTCCAACTTGTCAAATAACGGGGTAAGTATAAAATCTGCCCGGCCGGTTTCCCCGTTTCTTATAATGATTTCTTTTTCCTGCTTCTCATAGCCCACATAAGTAACTTCCAGAATGGCAACACCTTCGTCGAGGCCACTAAACCTGAAATTACCGCTTTCGTCTGCCACAGCTCCCTTCGAAGTCCCACGGATGACAACAGTGGCATAAGGAAGCACTTCGTCATTGTCCTTTCCTTTTATATTTCCTATGATGACTCCTTTGCCTATCGGATCTTCTCTCCCGGCCATCCTGGGTTTCAATATAATATTTCTCCCGCTTACCGCATACCCGACAGATCCAGGTAAACTGCTATGGAGGACATTTTCGAGAGGTTCCCGATTAAATTTCCGGGAAATCTTTTTATTCAGGTCTATCCTGCTTTCGCTGTATACAAACTTAATTTCCAGCTGTTGTTCTATGATATTTAAAAAATATTTGAGACTTTGGTTGTCCACAGTCAGCGAAACCCGTTCCTGGAGAATGTCCGGATCGGTGTTAAAAGCGTATAAGGGGCCGCTGTAAAAAAACGTACTACACCCCGCCAACCATAAAAAAATGACAGGAATTTTCTTTTTTCTAAAAATTAATTTTCTCATTTTTGAAATTGCATTTAGTTTAAAAAATCAATTATTGGTTTTAGCCGGAAAATAGTTCCAATATTTTCCGGTTTTTTTTAACATCCTTCCCCTGATATTACAATCTTCTTTTCCCCTGGGACCACCCGGTATTCGCAGTGTACAGAAAGGCAAATGATATTAAGGATGGTTTTTAAGGATTGTTTTTCAAAGGAAGCGGTGATCATACATTTTTTTATGCTTTCATTCGCATACTCAAAAGAAACGTCATAAGCTTCGCTCAGGTAATCCATGGCATCACCCATGGGAATATTGTCAAAGTCAAATATTTCATCCTTCCACGCAATCGTATTGTGGATATTATGCACTTTTACTTTTTGCAACCTGCCAGAAGTTTGCAGGTATTCTGCCCGGTCACCTTGTCGAAGTAATACTTGGTCTCCTTTGTGGTTCTTTACAGCAACTTTCCCTTCAATAACGCTCACCTGCTCACCTGTCCCTCCGGTATTTATATTAAAAGAAGTGCCCAGCACTCTTGTTATCAGGTGCGGACTTTCTATAACAAACGGCCGCAGAGAGTCCCTGGCCACTTCAAAATAGGCTTCTCCTTTCAGCCGCACCTTGCGCACACCCTCTTCATCAAAATTATAGGCGAGCAAAGCATTCCGGTTAAGCCATACAGAAGAACTATCGGGGAGCAAAACCTTAAGATGTTGATTCTCGGTAGTTGTAAATGTAGTCCACCGGTCAGACCTGAACAGAATTGCCGGGACAAGCCCCAATAAACATAAAAAAACGGCTGCCGCACTCCACCACAGCTTTTTCCGTCCTTTGTCCTGATTTTCCTTCTGGGCAATCGCAGTATTAACCTTCAACCCGGCACTTTCTCTATCAAAAGCGGCATACGATATATTTCCGGCCATGTTCCACTGCAATGCCAGTTCATCAAAAGTCTTTTGATAATCCTCATTTTTTTCGAGCAATTCGGAAAGCATATGAATTTCCGCTTCGTCCGCTTCATTGGAAAAATATTTGGTGGTCAGTTCCCAGAATTTGTCTTGCATGTCCTATGGCAATTTAGGTCTCTCATTTATAAAGACCGGTTTCCGGGCAAGAACCTACTACCGAAGTTCTTTAACAAAAGGTTAAATAAAGTTTATCTGGAAGAATAATCTTTAGACAGGTTTTCATAGAGAAAACGGATCGCACTCACCATGTGATTCTGCACCGTATGTATAGATATATCCAGCGCAGCTGATATCTCACTATATTTCAAACCATTAACCCGATTCAAAAGAAAAACAGTCCGGCGTTGTTCGGGCATTTTCTGAATGACAGCCATTACCTGTTCCAAAGATTCCCGTGAAATGGTATGGGACTCGTGATCAGTCGTTTTTAAGTCCGGATAGCTGTGTCCCCCGTTTGTCGAACCATGTATTTTTTCTTTTTCGACAATTTGAAGCGACCTGTTCTTTACACTGGTATGGAGGTAACTTCTGACATTAAGAATGTCTGTCTTTTTCCGGTTTTCCCAGATCTTAATAAAGACATCAGCTACTATTTCCTCCGCCAATTCTTTTGATCTGGTAAAATGCCGGGCATAGAAACACAGCCTGGAAAAGTATTTATCAAAAAGAATACCCAGTGCTTCTTCCCTGCCTGCCTGGATTTGTTTGTAAAGGATTTCATCCTGCATGGGTTTTTCTTTGGAATCTTAAAACTATATGTTTTGGCCAACAGGATCGTTAGGGAGAAATTAAATTATTGTAAAAGAAAATTCTTTAAGAAGCAAACAGGACGCATCGCATTGTTTCTTTCTACATGGCTTAATCTTGTACGGAGCAAGTTATGTAATAAGTCCGTCGGGTAACCAATTTTCCCAGCGGACCTTAATATTACTAAGCCAAATTTATTTTTTTTCATGTCAGAAGGATCACTAATAATATAAGCCGCGATTAAATAGCATTCGAAAAGATTTCTAGCAGAGATAGCAGTGTATTCAATCGGTAATTCCTGGTGTAGCCATACCCTGACCAGGGTATTAAGCTTAGTATGGATGGTAAAGGGCGGGCGATCGACACTATTTTTATTGAACGCTTGTGGCGTAGTGTCAAGTACGAACACGTTTACCTGTTTCCGGCCAGCGATGGACTAGAGTGTTATAGAGCATTACGAGATTATTTTGAGTATTACAATACGCAAAGAAAGCACCAAAGCCTGGGCTGGATACTTCGGTTCGTTTTGGTTCTTCATCAAATTTGGGGGAATATCGAATAGTTTTTGAAAGTAAATTTCACAGAAAAAACTGTAAATTATAGGAGTCTATTGTTTCGTTTTTGATCATTATTCACCATATCTAAGTAGCTAATAATCATGAATATATACCCTTAAAAAAGCTTTTCAAACTTCCTAAGATTCATCTTGCCAAAATAGGGTATACGCCCTCTAAAGTTGTTTTATATGCTCATGTTAAAACCAAAGGATCATCTTGTCCTCAATGTACAGCGTATAGTAAGCGTGTGCATAGTCATTATATCAGACAAGCAACCGATCTGCCCATCTTGGAATACAAGACTTGTTTACTGCAGAAAACTCGGAAATTTATCTGTACGAACCCGAAATGCCCTCAAAAGGTATTCTCTGAACAAACTCCCGGTATTGAACGTTATTCTATACGAACCAAACGGGTAGATACGGTATTAAGCAGATTTTCTTTGGAGACCAGTGCCAAACAGGCCTGTATCCTCTCTGAGCAAATGGTCATTTGATATCATTTCAATTCAAATTAAAAAGAGCTTCGAAAAACACAAAATATTATAAATCAATAAATTAACAAGGTTTTAGTTTCATTTGAATTGCTTCTTGGTGAAGAGAAAAGGACTCATTTCCGGATATTTTGGAGAAGATTTGAAGAGGTTACAGCCTTGAAAAAAATGATTTTAAAACTATATATTAGTATAGTCTTTTATGTATTTAAAAGTTGAAAATGGAAGAATATAGTTACTTCAATTGTAACAGCCTGAATTTATTTGCAGCACTAAAGTCGTGCGATCTATTCTTACAGGAGTATCATTTACGTTAAATCATATAGGCCCAGTCACATCCTTATATCAGACTTTTTATAGTACTTTATCTATGAAAATTGTCTCAACAAGTCAGAATTGGTTTGGTTCTATTTTACGACATTTTTTGTCACAATACAGGAATTGTGACAAAAAATGTCGTGATACTTGCTTTTGCGACAAAAAAAGTACTGTTGTCACAAGTTTTAAATCATATAAGCTATGAAAAAAGAACGGCAAACAAATGCTATCTTAGCTTTATTAACCAAGGACGGCTTATCCATTGATGAAATTTTAACCAGATTGGATTTTCCAATTGAAAAACGAACTTTACAACGGGGACTTAAAGATCTTAAAGATAGTAATCAGATCCTTGTATCTGGAGAAGCACGGGCAAGACGGTACTCTCCGAAAGAGCAGCAGACATAGCCTTAAAATCAATTAAAAGATTTAATTCCATTATCTCCCGAAAGTAAAAAAATACTTGCCTTTGTTTCCCAATCCGAAGCTCAAAAGAATACCTGTTGGTTATCACAGGGATTTTTTGGAAAATTACCGACCTAATGTAGATAACTATCTGACATCTGAAGATAAAGACAGATTAGTAAAAATAGGCAAAACACAAGGAGACAATCAACCAGCAGGAACGTATGCACAGCAGATCTTAAACCGATTATTGATTGACTTGTCATGGAACTCCAGCCATTTGGAGGGGAATACCTATTCTTTATTAGATACAGAACTGCTTATCTATGAAGGAAAGCCTGCAGGGAATAAGTCTCCCAAAGAAACTCAAATGATCTTTTTGCGTAGTCCACAACAAATGGGAATGATCCCCTTTCGGGCTGCGTGTATGCAGTATAATCTCTGCATTTATAATTTTTGCAATCAAACGTAACAAAAGAAGGGAGTAAAATACATAAAAAAGGCGGTAAATCTATTGAAATATCGCTCATCGTAATTTGTGAGGTATTAATTTTCAGTTTGTGATCGCGACAGGATTTGCTATCGCACATCCTGAGGGCACTCGCTACTGCAAGTAGGATACCCCTCAGCCCTTTCGGGCTGCGTGTATTTTGTTTCACTCCGAAATCTCAAGCAAGCTTGGCTTTCGACGTGAAACAAAATACCCCGCTCTTGCGAGCGGGGTATCCTGCTTGATGTGATCGCGACAGGATTCGAACCTGTGACCGTCTGCTTAGAAGGCAGATGCTCTATCCAGCTGAGCTACGCGACCATTATGCTACAGTACCGGTTTTATCAATCATAATTCCAATACTGTTTGCTTTTCCTTAAAAGCGGTGCAAATATATAACCGATTACGATATAAAACAACAGTATGCTACAGAAAATGTCCGGAAAAATCGAGCATTTGCTACAAATCTCTATGCCTTAGTAACTTCCCGTTTTGGGTTTCCCTAAAGTTTTTCTCCAACCGTATTTCCTTCGGTACCTCATATTTTCCAAGCGAATGCAACGTCCGGATCGCTTTCTCTACCGCTTCAGCAGTCCATCCCGGATTGGAGCTTTCTTCGACAAACAGCACCAGTTTCTCCCCGAGTCGGGCATCTTTCACTCCGGACACGTAAAACCTGCCCGGTATAATGCTTCGCAGCTTTTCCTCTATTTGTTCGGGAATAAGCTTAATACCTCCGGAATTGATCACATGATCATAACGTCCGAGCCAGCGGAATGTGTTTTCCGCGACGAGCTCTACAAGATCGTTGGTCACTACCTGTTTTCCGGAAATTTCGGGAGCATCGATTACCAGACATCCCCGCTCATCCGTACTGATTCCGACTCCCGGTAATGCATGGAAACAGGAAGCTGCTTCTCCGTCATTACCTGTAATCTTTTTGGCGGCTATATGAGACACTGTCTCTGTCATACCATAGGTTTCGTAGACAGAACAGGACGTCTCCGTCAGTTTTGCTTTCAGCGCTCCGGACATGGGGGCACCGCCTACGATCAGTGTTTTTATACGATCGAGGGCTGCTACCGAATGTTCAACCTGCATGGGAGTCATCGCGACAAAATCATAACCGTTGCACGTTTCCTCCAGGGGTGCGGATACCGGCCTGATCAGGTCGATTTCCAGCCCCAGGATCATGGCGCGGACGAGCATCATTTTTCCGGCAATATAAGCTACCGGCAAACACAACAGCGCCCTGTCCCCTACAGATATTCCGAAAAAATCGCCGGTGGCCAGTGCGGAATTGACCATAGACTGCTTCTCCAATTGTATTTTCTTCGGATTTCCGGTAGATCCGGAAGTAAAGGCTGTGATGGTATCCTTGTCGTCTATCCAGTCCAGGAGAAAGTCCCCTATGGCTTTCTGGTAAGGTTCGCCTTCCTTTATAAAGTTATAGGCAACCAGGCTCAGATCTTCCCTGCTAAAATAATTTCCATCCAGCTTAAACCGGTTATGGATATTTTTGTATGTGATGGATAATCCTGCGGTATTTGTCATCTTCCGGGGGTTTGCGTTGTATTTATATTTCCGATTGTACATAGTCTTCCTGAACATGCGGAACAACTTTTCCGAACAGTTTTTCCTTCCATCCCGTCCAGCCGTATTTCCTGGCGAATATCAGTGTTAATATCGGATATACCACAAGGAGCGGAAAGAAAATCTCAACTCCTACGGAGGGCTCAGATATGTCCTTCAGCATAGAATGGGTCTGGAAAGCAGTCCAGTCGGCCGTGACAAAGAGTGCGATAAAAAGATTATTGGCGGCGTGAAATCCGAGCGCCAGTTCCAGCCCTTCATCCATCAGGGTAATAATTCCGAGGAAAAAACCGATACCTATATAAGCTACCAGTGCAATATACCCTATCTTTCCGATCTCGGGATTTGTTATATGCATCAGCCCGAATATCAACGAAGTAATCACGAGAGGTACCCAGCGGTTCCGGGCAAAAGCACCGATACCCTGCATGAGGTATCCCCGGAAAATATATTCTTCGAAACTGGTTTGCAGCGGAATAAGCACTACAGAAAGCACACACATAATGGCAAACGGAACAGGCTTGAAATTCCATTGATAGTCTTCCGGTGCCATAACATAGCCTATCCAGATGAACAGTATACTGATGAGTCCCCAGATCGCAAATGAGAAAAACACTTTTTTCCAGTCGAGCTTCTCCCTTGCGGAATGCAACACTTTAAAAGGTACGCCATGTACGGGTTTCATCCACAGGTACAAACCTAATAACCCCAATGCGAAGGGAACGAGCATAAGGACAAGCATGATATTCGGATCATAAATACGCAGAATATCCATAGGGTTGGATAAATCTACGGACTCCCCGCTCATGGTCTTTAATACCAGGGCTCCGCCGAGAATAAAACTACCTATGATCTGGCTTCCGCCGAAAGTAACAAAGACACCGAGAATATACCTCCATAGTTCGTGTCTGCCTTTAAACGCCTGTTCTATATACATATATTTAATTTTTCAAAACCGTTAAATCCCATTGATTTTCATTATTATAGCGCAATGTCCCTCCCGAAACTTCCAGCGGGCTTATGATATTGTTGGTGTAGAGACTCCCTGTTCCTAATCCCTGCGGCATGGGGTTGTTTAGCTTGTACGTCCATTGTGCAATGGCATTCAGCCCGACATTACTTTCCAGGGCACTGGTAATCCACCATCCCGTCTTCTGCTTATCGGCGAGCCGTATCCATTCTTCACTCCCGCGATACCCGCCTACAAGGCTCGGTTTAAGGATAATGTATTGCGGATTTATCGCTTGTAGAAGTTGCTGCTTTTCGGGAATTCCGAAGATCCCGATCAATTCTTCGTCTAACGCAATGGGGAGCGGGCTTTTTTCACATAATCCGGCCATGAGTTCCCATTGTCCCTGTTTAACGGGTTGTTCGATAGAATGTAAACGGAGTTCGGATAAGCGCTGAAGTTTTTCGAGGGCATTCCCAGCGGTAAACGCACCGTTGGCATCTACCCTGATCTCGATATCGGAAGCCGAAAATTCTTTTCGGATCGCCCCTAATAATCCGAGTTCGGTTTCAAAATCTATGGCCCCGATCTTCATTTTTATACAATCGAAGCCCTGCACCAGTTTTTCCCGGATCTGCTGTGCCATAAATTCCCGGTCTCCCATCCACACCAGACCGTTAATGGCAATAGGCGCCTTCTTCCCGGTGAATGCAGACGGGTATAACAAAAACGGGGAGGATGACCTCAGGGACAGGAAAGCCTGTTCTATACCAAACTGTATGGAGGGAAATTCTTTGAGCGCAGCACATAAACCGTCTGTTCCCAGATGAATGTTTTCGCAGGCCCAACGCAACTGATCTTCGTAATCCTCACGGTCATCCACACTGAGACTGCGTAATATACCACATTCTCCGATACCGGTTTTGCCGGTGTTATCATCGTTGAGCAGGATAAACCAGGTTTCCTTTTCGTGCAGCACTCCCCTGGAGGTACCACTTGCTCTTTTAAAACGAAGTATATGCTTCCGGTAAGATGCTTTCATATTACAGCTCTATACTCTCTCCTATGGAAAGCAGCATCAGATCTTTGCCTTGATCAAAGAATTTACGCTTGGCTTCCTCATGGTCGATTTCGATATACCCGAAAGTATCGTAATGACAGCCCAAAACCTTATCGCACGCTACAAAATCCGACGCTATTATGGCATCATCCACACCCATCGTAAAATTATCTCCTATAGGCAGGATCGCAAGGTCCAGTTTTATATACATCGGGATGAGCTTCATATCCATCGTCAATGCCGTATCTCCGGCAATGTATATGTTTTTATGCTCTCCTTCTATGACAAATCCGCCGGGCTCTCCGCCATAACTTCCGTCCGGAAACGACGAGGTGTGTATGGCATTCACGTATTTTACTTTTCCGAATTCGAAATCCCAGCTACCGCCGTGGTTCATCGGATGTACATCGATCCCCTTATCCCCGTAGTGATTGGCTATTTCAAAATTTGAGATCACCATAGCCCCTGTTTTCTTCGCAATCGTATCCACGTCATGGACGTGATCTTCATGAGCGTGAGTTACCAGTATATAATCGGCTTTGATCTGGTTAATATCAATATGGGAAGCCTTTTTATTCGGGGTAATAAAGGGGTCTACCAGGATGTGAATATCATTAACCTCTATCCCGAGGCAGGCATGGCCGTAAAATGTGATCTTCATGTCTTGTCTGTTTTATTTGGGTTCGTAATCATATCAAAAGACCGATGGTAAAAAGAACGGACAATAAGAACGTACTTAAAGCCAGCTTCTTCAGTTCCGGGTCCAGCGCTCTCGGCTCGGTGTTGTGCCTCACCTTATTCAGGTGCTTCAATACCGGTATATAAGCCAAAAGAAATATGTACTGATAAATATAGAAACTTTGGAGGACAGCAAAAAGTAAAAATAGCAGTAATCCGGCAATGAGGATGGTATAATGATATTTTTTGGCCCGTTTTCCTCCTATTTTTACTACGAGTGTATTTTTCCCGGATGCCGCATCACTGCTCTCGTCCCTCATATTATTGAGATTAAGCACTCCCGTACTCAGAAAACCGATGGCAGCTGCAGGCAGAAAGACCATCCAGTCGAGCGTCCTGGCATACAGAAAATAACTTCCCGCCACACTGAGCAGTCCGAAAAACAGGAATACAAAGACATCGCCGAGCCCGTTATAGCCGTAGGCCGATTTACCTACCGTGTATTTAATGGCTGCTACGATCGAAGCAATCCCGAGAATAAAAAACAACATCGAGTACAGAAAATTATCCCTTCCGAAGGATACGTAGATCAGTAGTACGGCAACAAGCATGGTAACCATTATCGTCACCAACATCGCCTTTTTCATTTCGGACGGGGTAATCGCGCCACTTTGCAAGGCTCTCTGCGGACCGATACGGGTTTCATTGTCCGTCCCCTTTACGCCATCCCCGTAATCATTTGCAAAATTGGACAATACCTGGAATCCTACTGTAGTAAGCAATGCAAGAATGCATATCTGCCAGTTAAAAAATCCTGCTGAAGCGGCGATCCCGGTACCCGTGATAATCCCGGATAGGGAAAGCGGCAACGTTCTGAGCCGTGCCGCTGATATAAATGCCTTTGTTTTTGTCATGTACAATATATTCTAATAGTCCCCGGACATTGCCCCGGGTGGAATACAGTTCGATAAGACTTCGGCTTCAAGCCTGAGTTTTCCGCAGGCAAGCACCGGTGTTTTTCTATGTATTACCGGTCATTGTTTCTCCGAATATCCGGTTTCGGTCTTATGGATTACGGGATCCATTTGATGTTACTGAAATCGGGCTTTCGTTTTTCCAGGAAGGCATTACGTCCTTCTTTGGCTTCTTCGGTCATATAAGCCAGGCGGGTGGCTTCCCCCGCAAATACCTGTTGTCCCACCATACCGTCGTCGGTAGCATTAAAAGCAAATTTCAGCATTTTGATAGACGTCGGTGATTTTTCCAGGATCTCCTGAGCCCAGCCGAAGGCCGTATCTTCCAGCTCCTCATGAGTAATTACGGCATTGACCATCCCCATCTCAAATGCTTCCTGTGCGGAATAATTACGGCCGAGGAAGAAAATCTCCCGGGCACGCTTCTGCCCTACCATTTTAGCGAGATAGGCCGATCCGTATCCCCCGTCAAAACTCGTGACATCCGCATCGGTTTGCTTAAAGATCGCGTGTTCTTTACTGGCCAGGGTAAGGTCGCAGACCACATGCAGGCTGTGCCCGCCGCCTACGGCCCATCCCGGAACCACGGCGATAACCACCTTGGGCATAAACCGGATCAGTCGTTGTACTTCGAGTATATTCAGTCTCGGCATCCCGGAATCGTCTACATAGCCCTGGTGCCCCCTGGCATTCTGATCGCCCCCGCTGCAAAAGGAATACACCCCGTCTTTGGTGGACGGCCCCTCGGCAGACAATAAGACTACCCCGATAGAAGTATCCTCCCGGGCATCGAGAAACGCTTCAAAAAGTTCCCCTACCGTTTTCGGGCGAAAAGCATTACGTACATCAGGACGGTTAAAAGCGATCCTCGCTACCCCCCCGCACTTCTTATAAGTGATATCTTCGTATTCTTTAACAACTTTCCAATCTGCTTTACTCATAATTTTATTATTTTGCGTAAAAATAATTCTTTTTACTCTTTTTAACCCATAACCCTCTAATGAAAAAGATTCTTATTTCTGCGGCAGCACTCTGTTTCTCCGCATTATCTTTTGGTCAACACTATACTTTTGAAACGGTTACAGACCTCGAAGCCACCCCGGTAATAAGTCAGGGCATTACGGGAACATGCTGGAGCTTTTCCACATCGTCTTTCCTCGAATCGGAAATTATACGGACCACGGGAAAACAGATCGATATTTCCGAAATGTACAATGTACGGAATACCTACCCGGAGAAAGCACGAAATTATATCATGCGCCAGGGAAAAGCCCAGTTCAGCCAGGGAGGACTTTCCCACGATGTGATCAACAGTATAGCCCGTTACGGTATGGTTCCGCAACGTGTGTACACCGGACTGGAAAACGGGCAGGAAAAGCACAACCATATCGAGATGGTCTCCGTACTGGAAGGCATGTTGAAAGTCTATGTGGAAAATCCGGCCAAAACGCTGTCCCCGAAATGGAAACAGGCCATAGAAAGTGTCCTGGATGTCTATCTGGGAAAAAACGTTTCGGAATTCACCTATGAGGGTAAACAATACACCCCGGAATCATTCCTGAAAATGACCGGTATCCGGCCGGAAGATTATGTCTCCGTCACATCGTTCACTCATCGTCCTTTTTATTCGGACTTTGTTCTGGACATTCCGGACAATTTTTCGAATGGCAGCTATTACAATCTTCCCCTGGACGAATTTGTAGCCGTCATAGATCACGCGCTCGAAAACGGCTATACCCTTGCACTCGATTGTGATGTCAGCGAACCTACGTTCTCCCAGAAAAATGGTGTTGCGGTGATCCCGGCGGACGAAAATGACGTCAAAACCATGCTGAGTACTATAAAAGAGGAAAAGCGTATTTCCCAGGAATACCGCCAGCAGGAATTTGAGAATTACCATACAACAGACGATCACCTGATGCATATCGTAGGAAAGGTTAAGGACCAGGAAGGACACGTGTACTATAAAGTAAAGAATTCCTGGGGAACAGATAAAAACCGGGTAGGTGATTCCGAAGGCTACATCAATATGAGCGTACCCTACATCCGCTTAAAAGCCATATCGGTGATGCTGCACAAAGACGGTTTGTCGAAAGCCACACGCAAGTCGTTAAAGCTTTAAATATACCGGACACTACTCCAGTCTGCCCTGTTCATCCGGAGTAGTGTCTCTTTCGTTGTCTTTCAGGCGATAATTCCCGAAATTGTATTTCAGACTTAACGAGACCGTCCTGGTCTCCGGCCTTGCTATATATCCGTTATCCTGGTTCTGATACCTGGATCTCAACCAGATGTTTTGGGTGTTAAAAATATCGGCTACGTTCAGCGAAGCGAGAACCCTGTTATTCCAAAGTTTTTTAGTCAGTCCTACCTCTGTAGAAAACCGGTTTTGGAAAATAAATGACCCCTGCATGTAATCTGAGATATAAAAAAGAGAAAGATCTGCCATAAAAGTTCGATCTTTTGACAATGTAAACTGATTGTATACCCTTCCGTAATATCCCATTGTATTTAGTTTCTGAACAGGAATATCACTTTGGAGAGCCGGGAAAGTTCTTTCCAAATAAAAGGCAGACATATAAGTGTATATATACCACCATTTCTTTACATAGGCATAATAGGTAAAGTCAAGGCTATACTGCAACCCCTCATCAATATTGTACTGCCCTGCCCTGATCACCCTGTTCTCATTGTCCTGAAAAGTCAATAGATTGATCTCGTTATTGGTATGTTGGTAGTACAAAGAGAATATATACTTCTTTTTGTACGTATAGTCAATAGCTATTTTATTATCAATAGCTCGTGTCAACCCGGGATTTCCCTCCTCATACTGCCGCTCATTCAAATAATACCGGTAAGGATTCAGACTTCCGTAACGGGGACGATCTATACTTCGCTTATAACTTACCCCTAACTGATGATTTTCATTAAAATTTCTCTTGATACTCACCGTTGGAAACAATTCGGTATAAGCCTGCGTATTCACCTCGCCAAGAACTATAGAATTAGCTTCAACATCGGTGTATTCCCCCCGAAGACCTATACTTGCCGACCACTTTCCCCATTCTTTGTCAAGCCCCACATAAGCTGCAAAAATATTTTCGCCATACTTAAAACGGTCACTCTCCGCATCTTCTGGAGGTGTATCTCCTCCAAAAACTGCACTACTATTACTGTTGATCGAAGAATATTTAAGTCCTGTTTCTAACGTCCCCCAGTCCGAAGGTAAATAAAGATCCAGTTGTTGCGTAAATATATTATTCCGCTGTTTGGCCAGAAAATCAAAATAATTATCGCTGGTTATATCCCCATCTGCACCAAAATAATCGGTATATAACAATTGTTGCTGCCGGTCATCATAGTAGATATAACTACTTGCTACATTCATCCTTGCTCCTTTCTCATTCATTTTATAACTATAATCCAGAGAGAAATCCAGATTGGAACGATCATTTTCGAGATCACCATCGGTCAGAAAATAAGATTCCAGATCTCCCCCCACATTAAAAATATTAGTAACCGACGAATTATCGTAGGTCTTATCCGGTGAATACATAATATTAGCACTTAAACTCAGTGAACTCTTATCATTAAGCGTCAAATCTGTTATGGCATGTACATTATGTGCATATGACCTTGTAATTCTTTCAAAATCTGTTTCCCATCGCTGATCAGGGTTCTCTGCAGAATCAAAAAAATTAAAATAACTATTGTCGTGCTTGTATTCCTTTCTCGGGTTGTAACTATATCCTATAAACAGATCCAGAAAATCATTCTTGAAATAATGATCCGTTCCTATATTATATTTGGGAAAAATGGCTTCTGTCCACCGTGTATTTACATTTCCTTTATATCCTATGGAAATACTCTTGGAAGTTACTATATTTACTATGGCTCCGCTTTCCGCATCATAACGGGCAGGAGGTGTTGTTATCACCTCTACACTACGTACATTACTCCCCGAATAATTCTCCAGCAAACTCTTTAACTCTTCTCCTGATAAATACACCCTTTTATCATTAATATACACCACCGCTGGCGAATTACGTACCAATACCTGATCATTAAGCAGCAATATACCTGGTGTATTCCTGAGGATATCAAAAGAAGACTGTGCAGAAAAAGATGTATTTTCCACATTAAACACCAACCGGTCGCTCTTCCGCTCTATCAGGGGCCTGTCCGATGTAAGAGTAACTCCACGCAGCTCTTCTGTGGCAGGCTGCATAATAAGCGTCCCCAAATCCTTATCTCCGTTAACCTGAAAAAATACTTCGAGACTTTGAAAGCCAATAAAACTTGCTTTTAATATATAACTATTTTCCTTTAGTCCCTTTATAAAAAATCTTCCTGTATCATCGGTCGATGTCCCGGATACAACAGAGGAATCGGATTTTTGGAGTAAGACCATATTAACGTAAGAAAGGACTTTCCCCTCTTCATCTTTAACCATTCCTTTTACAGCATGCTGCTGTGCGGAAATACCAAGAGGAAAAACAAAAATATAAAGTAGCAGTCGTACAGAGCTTATGTCACGCAACTTGTCCATGCATTCAATTTTATCCATCAAAAATATACCTTTTATCGGTAAAACAAAACACTTTATCCGATTTGAGAGAATAAACATATTAAATAGAGTAAGAAGAATACCTTTAATTAATACAATTACAGCCCAGGCATATAAGCAGCCGTACCCGAAACAATAATCCCGATATGTAAGAAATAACATTAACTAAAAACAGTATATCTTATTAAAGATATTTATGTAATATTGTACATCCCATACTTCATACAAAAAAAAGGCTAATCAACATTTTTTTATCGACAAAAAGTAATAAAGTTACGGTGAAAGTATTAATTGACAACATTTTATTTTTTGGTACGTTTGCTACAACTAAATAACCAAAAAGCAAAATATCATGAAATCAACATTTTTTTCTTTAGCAACTTTAGCTTTTGTATGCGGTTTATTATTTGTTAATAAAATCAATAATACCGACAGCATTACATTTATGGACAAATACAATAAAAATCTCAGACCTCCTACAAATGGTATTATCGATTCCAGCAATAATACATACGTATTTATTGACAAGAAGGATGTAGTAGTTCCTCCGAATGGAATTATCAGCTATACAGATGAAATTTATGTACTCATCGACAAAAAAGATGTTATTGTTCCGCCAAACGGAATTATTGGGTAGATAAATTAGATCCTTAAGGCATAGCCGAGGTCACTTTTTTATAAACCTCAATAATTAATAAATTATAATCTTACTATCAAATTCAGATAAATAATTTGATTATATAATTCCTTTTTCCTTTCTTCGTATATTATCTGCTCTGCGATTTACTAAAATGAGAAAAGACAAAAGGATAGGAAAAAGAAATATAAGGAGATCTTTGTTCTTGGGTACTGTAGTTGCCTTCTTAATAGCAATATCTCCTTATATTTTTTATTTTTACGAAAACTTCCCTCAACAAGAAACATGGGACACATGGTTGTATAAATTTAACAGCCCTAATTATGGAAGCGTATATACTGCTGCGTGGCTATTTATTGGGAAATTTGTCCCTTTATATTTACTCCTTTTATGGTTCTTGACCTGTAGGCACTGGTGGTATCACATCATACTTATCCCCATTGCCATGTATGCTTTTCAATTATTTGGAACTATAAATGTCGATGTACAGTATGTAGATGAAGTCGAAATTTACTATATCATCCCCATAATGCTCATCATCATCCCGATTGTCTATCTTATCCGTCTTAAACTTTTTGATAAGATTGTACACGGCATCGACATGAAGAAACTCGATGAAGAATTGAAAAAGTATGAGGTGGAAGAAGATGATTTCTCCGAATAATTTTTAACTTTACAAGTATTTGTAGTGTTAAGATTATGATTGTAGCGTCATCGCCATTTACCAGGCAACAGCTCTTACCCCAGGAGGAAATGCTGGAAGTCCTGAAACAAAAGGGAGAATTGTTTATCGGTATCCCCAAAGAAATTGCATACCAGGAAAAGCGGGTATGTCTTACTCCTGATGCGGTTAATGCGCTTACGGCCCATGGGCACAGGGTCATTATCGAATCGAATGCAGGAGAGGGCGCCAATTTTACGGATCGCGAATACAGTGAGGCCGGGGCCGAGGTTACCAACGATGTTAAAAAGATCTATTCCTGCCCCATCATCCTCAAGGTAGAACCGCCTTCCCGGGACGAACTTAAACTGATCAATCCGCAGACCATACTGATCTCCGCACTGCAAATCAAAACACAAAACAAGAAGTATTTCGAAGAACTGGCCAAAAAGCGGATCACGGCCATTGCTTTCGAATATATCCGCGATGAAGACGGTAATTATCCTGCCGTTCGCTCCCTGAGTGAAATCGCAGGGACAGCTTCCGTGCTTATCGCAGCCGAACTGATGACCAATGCCAATAACGGTAACGGACTGATGTTTGGAAATATCAGCGGTGTACCACCGGTTGATGTGGTTATTCTCGGTGCGGGTACCGTAGGCGAGTTTGCAGCCCGGTCGGCACTCGGACTGGGAGCTAATGTAAAAATATTCGATAACTCCATTACCCGCCTGCGCCGTATACAAACCCATCTCGGACGCCCCATGCACACGTCTACCCTACAGCCTAAAAACCTTTTCAAAGCCCTGCGGCGTTGTGATGTAGTAATAGGAGCAGTCCGGGGAACCAACCGCGCACCTGTTATCGTAACCGAAACCATGGTTGAAAACATGAAAAACGGGGCCGTGATCATTGATGTAAGCATCGATATGGGAGGGTGCTTCGAAACCAGTGAAGTTACCACACACGACAAACCCACCTTCGAAAAACACGGTGTTGTCCACTACTGCGTACCCAATATCCCGGCGAGATACTCCCGTACCGCTTCGGTTTCTATCAGTAACATCTTCACTCCATATCTTCTGAAAATCGGGGATGAAGGCGGACTTGAAAATTCCCTTCGATTTGACCGCGGTTTACGAAACGGATTGTATTTTTACCACGGAATTTTAACGAACAAAACGGTAGCAGAATGGTTCAACCTGTCGCATAGCGACATCAACCTTCTGATCTTCTGAGTACAGAAGATCATTTTGCTTTCGTATAACTAATCATCCGTTATGGATATATTGAGAAGGTTTGGCTATTACCTCATAGGACTGGCCATAGGAGCTGTAATCGTAGCTTATATTTTCAGGGAAAAAGGAACGGAGTTTTGCTATGCTCCCAACTGCCGGGTCCTGAAGGATATCAGGAACAAAACCCTGATCTATGAAAACGAAGCGTTACAGAGCCTCAAAACAAACCGTATAGATACTACAGGTATTTCGGTTTCGGTATTCACCGAAGGTGATGTGATTTTTTCCGAAAGCGATACGCACCTCGACTCCTGCAAGACGTACACCATAGCAGGGACCCTGAAAACAGGAAAAGTAGAGCTTTTCGTCCGGAATTGCGATAGTATCGCCAGGATCAGCACCATCACCCCGATACCATAGGCCCGAAAAACCGGTTTAAGAATCCCCCAGTATACTCCTGATAATCAGTTTGGCGTGTATCCGTGAATTTTCTATAAACCACAGGTGGGTATCCATTCCTCCGCAAATCACACCGGCCAGGTATAAACCGGAAATATTGGTTTCCATGGTTTCGGGGTCATAGGAAGGATAATATTTTCCGTCGACGGACAAATCGACACCTATTTTCCGAAGGAAAGCAAAATCGGGCATATAGCCCGTAAGGGCAAGCACAAAATCGTTCTCCAGTACCACTTCACCTTCCGGGGTATCGATGATAACCTCCCCGGGGGTGATCTTTTTGATCGCACTGAGAAAATATGCCTGTACAGAACCTTCGGCAATACGGTTTTCAATATCCGGCTTCACCCAGTATTTTACGCGTCTTCCTATTTCCCCTCCGCGTACAACCATGGTTACGTCACCTCCTTTACGATATATTTCCAAAGCTGCATCTACGGAAGAATTACTGGCTCCTACCACGACAACCTTCTGTCCGGCATAATAATGCGGATCCTTGTAATAATGTGAGACCTTGGGAAGGTCTTCACCCGGCACCCCGATACGATTGGGAATATCATAAAAACCCGTAGCTACAATAACCTGTGCAGCTTTATACACGGCTTTGGAAGATGTCACCGTAAATACCCCTTCCGCTTTGCAGACATCGATCACCTTTTCAAACAAACGCAGATCCAGGTCGTTCGAAGTCACGATACGCCTGTAATACTCCAGGGCTTCTGCCCTCTGGGGTTTACTCTTTATACTGATAAAAGGAATACCGTCTATTTCGAGCTTATCGGACGTAGAGAAGAAAGTCATGTTCAACGGGTAGTTATACAGGGAATTGGCTATACAGCCTTTTTCCAGTACGACGTAACGCAGCCCGTTCTTTTTGGCTTCCAAAGCACAGGCAATCCCTATAGGACCGCCCCCGATAATGAGAACATCATATTCTTTCATAGCATGTTTTGATGTTGGTATTCACAACCCTTACCATACCGAAGGGTGTTTACTCCTACTAATCCTCATATTCCGGTTCCCCGAGTTTACCTACCGATTTCGCCACCACGGTAGCTACGGTAGCATCGCCGGTAACATTGATTACCGTACGGCACATATCCAGTATCCGGTCTACGGAAAGAATAAGCGCTATACCGAGCGGTAATTTATCTGCGGGAAAATTAATGGACTGCAGTACGATGATCAGCATGACCACCCCAACCCCCGGAACTCCTGCCGTTCCTATAGAAGCCAGTAAGGCCGTGAAAATAATGGTCAGCTGGTCGGCAAATGTAATATCAAAATGCAGGGCTTCGCAAATAAAGATCGTAGCGACTGCCTGGTACAGGCTGGTACCATCCATATTGATCGTTGCTCCTATAGGAAGCACAAAACTACTTACTTCTTCATCGACCCCGACATAGTCGCGAACCCTTTCCATGTTTACCGGAAGCGTTGCCGCGCTGGAACTGGTAGAAAAGGCCAGTAATTGCACAGGGCTTATCTGGCGTAAAAACCACAACGGATTCTTCTTTACATACAACCCTACAATGGTCATATACACAACAACCATCAATACCAGCGCCCCTATGACCGTCAGCGAATACTTCAGTAAGGCCAGGAGGACTTCGACATCATTGGTCCCGGCGACTACATTGGCAAGTAATGCAAATACGGCAATGGGTGCTATTTTAATAATGAGATCAACCATTTTCAGGATGGCATCGTTCAGACTGTCGAAGAAATCCTTAAGCGGTTTGGCTCTTTCTTCGCCTATGAGTAACATGCAGACGCCGAGCATGATGGTAAAGAAAATCACCTGGAGCATCTGATTATTATCGGCCATGGCTCCGAAAATATTATCGGGAACGACATCTACGATAAACTCTACAAAATTTTTGGTTTTGCTCTGACTATCACTGATCCGCTGGTTGACCATATCCGCATTCCCGGAATTACTGGTAAGTCTCTCGATGGTTTCCTGTGATATGCCCGAGCCGGGTTTTACGATATTTGCAACCCCCAGGCCAATGGTTATCGCAAAAATGGTGGTTATAATATACAACACCATGGTACGTATACCGATACTCGACAGTTTTGAAATATCCTGCAAATCGGCCACTCCTTTGATAAGCGATGCGATGATAAGCGGAATAGCAATGAGCTTCAACAAGTTGATAAAAAGTTCCCCGAAAGGATATATCCAGTTCTCTATAAACGTCTTTCCCGTGGGCTCTGTCGGCAATTCCCGCAGTGCCTCATGATCGGATGCTATTTTTTTATCCAGCTCCCGGAGTTCCTGCGCTATATTTTCTTTTTGTACGAGGTAGGCCATACCCCCGGTCTGCCCCTCTTTAAAACGTATGCGTAATGCTTCCAGGTCTTCCTCTAAGTCGGCTTGCCTGGAAAGCGATGATGTCAATGCTGTGTTATAACCGGCTGCCTTGTCCAATACCTCCTGGTCCGGTTTCCCGATGTTGGCCATCACAAGGCCAAACACGACTCCGAGAACCATCCCTATGACGATCTGCCAGTGTAACGCTATTTTTTTCTTCATAAGTTATTTTCAGTTAGTGCAATAGTGTGTAAGCCCCCTTTTTGGTTTCCGGAGAAGGGGGAACCGTCCGTTTGGTCTTCAGTTAAATTTTCGAATTTTTACTCAACAGATAATGATCTGCGAGCACCAGTGCGGCCATAGCCTCCACGATGGGGACTGCGCGGGGTACAACACAGGGGTCATGTCTTCCTTTTCCCTGCATTTCTACGATATTTCCGTCCCTGTCTATAGTATCCTGCCGTTGCATGATCGTAGCCACCGGCTTAAAGGCCACACGGAAATAGATATCCATTCCGTTACTGATACCTCCCTGTATCCCGCCGGAAAGGTTTGTTTTGGTCGTACCATCCGGATTGTACAGATCGTTGTGTTCGCTTCCCTTCATTTTAGCTCCGCAAAAACCGCTTCCGTATTCAAATCCTTTCACGGCATTGATCGATAACATGGCTTTTCCCAGATCGGCATGAAGTTTGTCAAAAACAGGTTCTCCCCATCCTACAGGCACATTCCGGATGACACAGGTTACGGTGCCTCCGACCGTGTCCCCCTCCTTGCGGATCTCCTTGATATAGTCCTCCATCCTGGCTGCGACCTCGGGATCGGGACAACGTACAGGGTTGTTTTCCGTCTCCAAAAAATCCAGCTCCTGGTAGGGTTTTTCGAGAAATATATCGCCTACCGAAGACACATAAGCATCTATACGGATATCTTTAAGCAGTTGTTTGGCTACTGCCCCGGCCACCACGCGTGATGCCGTTTCACGGGCCGAACTTCTCCCGCCTCCGCGATAGTCCCGCAATCCGTATTTCTGATCGTAAACGTAATCGGCATGACTCGGCCGGTAACTATCCTTGATATGTGAGTAATCGTGCGATTTCTGATTGGTATTTTCTATGACAAAACCTATGGGAACACCTGTCGTCTTTCCTTCGAAAACTCCGGAAAGTATGCGAAATTCATCCGGTTCTTTTCGTTGAGTTACGATAGCGGACTGCCCCGGTTTTCTCCGGTTGAGTTCGTGTTGTATTTCGTCTAACCGGAGCTCCAGTCCGGCCGGACATCCGTCTATAACTCCTCCTAAAGCTTCTCCGTGTGATTCTCCGAATGTGGTAAGTTTGAATATCGTTCCAAAGGAATTTCCTGCCATTTATATTGATTTTGAACAAATGTAAATGTTAATAATTAATTATTCAAGATTAAAATGGAATTTGGCGGGATCGGGGCTTCGGTACACCAGCTCCCGGGGGGGGGGCTGGCACTCAGCCGCCTGGTGAGAGCCTGGGGGGTGGTAACCATATAATATCCATCTGAAAAAGCAAAGGTGGCTGAGTGTTCCGGCCACCGGCCGGAATGTATCGAAGCCCCGGTTACATTCCCTTAACAATATCCTCATAAATAATTAATTACCAGGTAATCTTTTACTAACAAGGATTTTTTTTCTTTACCAAAAATTTTCCGACTTGAAAAAGCGTAAAGTAGAAATTGTTGTCATATCGGATGTTCATCTTGGCACTTACGGATGCCATGCAGGGGAATTGCTTTCATACCTGAACAGTATAAACCCCGAAAAACTTATTTTAAATGGTGATATTATAGATATCTGGCAGTTCCGCAAACGTTACTTTCCTAAAAAACACCTCCAGGTTATTAAAAAGATCATTGACCTTTCTACCAAAGGCACCCAGGTATATTATATCACGGGAAACCACGATGAAATGCTACGGAAATTCAGTGATGTCACCATGGGCAATATCGCTATTGTGGATAAGCTTTCGCTGAAACTCGACGGAAAAAAAGCATGGATCTTTCACGGCGATGTATTCGACGCTTCCATACAGCATACCAAGTGGATCGCAAAACTCGGCGGATGGGGATACGATTTTCTCATACTGCTCAACGGGCTTATCAACTGGGGGCTGGTAAAAATGGGAAAGGAAAAATACTCGCTGTCCAAAAAAATAAAGAACAGTGTAAAGAAAGCGGTTAAATACATTAACGATTTCGAAAAAGTAGCTGCCGATCTCGCCATACAAAACGGGTATAAATATGTGATATGCGGACATATTCACCAACCGAAAATGATCCGTAAGGTCAATAAACACGGAACCTGTCTTTATCTGAATTCCGGGGATTGGGTAGAAAACCTGACTGCCCTGGAATACCATAAAAAACATTGGGAACTCTATAGTTTTAACGAAGACAAACTAAGCCCGTTCTATACCGATGAAGATCTTAAATCCATGAGCTATAAAGATCTGCTGGCCGCCATAACCATTACCGGCAAGAAATAAAATTTTACCGCCTTCAACCTCAAACCACTTCCCTATACCCTCATTTTCAGGATTATTTCTTCGCGAAGTTATCAACAACCGGTCCTGAAATCCGAATTCATAAAAATAAGCTGATATTCAAACACATAGACACCAATAAACTTGTGCTTCCGGAGCTGTTTTTAATAACTTCTTCTGTCTGATCCGGAACATTTTCACTAAAAATCTCTCCTAAATACAGCACATCATTGTAATTTTTACCCGAACCTGGTCCCTGTAGAAGATCAACCCTACGGGCGTATAACATTTCGGATCGTAATACGTGTAAAAATTACAGGTGGTGTAACGCGTACAACCACTAAAATTATAAACGATGAAAAACCAGCAGGAAAATACTTATGCTCATGACGTCCTGGAATTATACCTCCCTGAAGACGATGACACATTCGAAGAGATGTGTACGATGTATTATCCGAAAGTTTACCGGTTTGTGCTTTCTTTTCTGAAATCGGAAGAGCTCAGTAAAAACGTCGTGAGTGAGATCTACCTGGAGATTCGTGAAAGAAGCAAAGATATCTCCCCGGACATTTTCGACACGGTTATTATAGAAGTGTCCGTTAAATACACCTACGGAGCTTTGCGTACATTAGTATGCGGAGACACCCCTTGCGATAGTCCGTATATCCCCTAAAAGGCTCTCCGGGGAATATTCGTTTTACATAAAAAGCAATTGTGAGAACTGATAGAGGTCATTTTTCCACACTACAAAATCATGTTTTCCGGGCTCTACGTAATAGGTATGCGGAACTCCCTTTTCCTCGAGGTAATGATGGGTACGTTCGCTGACAGGCATAAGATCGTCCTCATGCCCACAGGAAATCCAGAGCAGTCGTAATTTCCGGATGACCTTACCGGGTCGCGGTACCAGTTTTTCCGGGGTTTTCGTATTTGGCGCCGGCGAAAATGCCCCGATCCAGGCAAAAGTGTCCAGGTGTGCCAATCCGAAGTTCAACGCCTGCCCGCCTCCCATCGATAATCCGGCCAGGGCACGGTTATCCCGGTCGGTATACACCGGATAATTCGCTTCAATAAAAGGAATGAGATCGGTAAGCAGGTCATTTTCGAAATCGGAAAAGGCTTTGATCTTTTCTTCATCAAAGATATGATCTCCCGGACGGTCGTCTTTCATCGCACGTCCGTTGGGCATCACTACGATCATCGGTTTCAATTTTTCTTCGGCATAAAGATTATCGAAAATAACGTCGGTATTCCCGTGATAATACCATTCTTTCTCATCTCCGCCAATACCGTGAAGCAGATATAGCACCCCGTATTTCCTGTCTTCCGAAAAGCCCGGCGGGGTATAAACGGTTGCTCTCCTTTTTCCTCCGACGGTTCCGGACATATATTCGACCGTTTCTACCTTCCCTTTCGGGACCTTCTCCCGGACCACATCAAAATCGTCCGGAGGCCTCATGGCATTGGACTGTCCTCCCGCAGGCCCGGAAAGAAGAACAAACAGCCCTAAAAGCCAAACATATTTCTTAGGAATATACATCGTACAATGGTGTGGTTGGTGGTCTTTCTACATTCAAATTTTTATGTTATCCTTATCGGTATAGTAAAGCAATTTGACGATACCGTCGGACAACCCGATCTTGGGAACATGGATTTTCTTTGCCCCGCTCCATTTGGTCGCGGATAAAAAGATCCGTGTCGCCGGGATAATGACATCCGCCCGGTCCGGATTCAACCCCAGTTCGGATATACGGTCTTCATAGCTGATACTCTGTAAAAACTGGTACTGGGCATTCAGCCAGATATAGGATAAAGGCTCTCCGGCTTTTCTTCCGGACATTTTATACAACTTATTAATGTTACCCCCCGAGCCTATTAACGAAAGACTCTTCAGGTTTCTGGTGCTCTTTTTAATCCATTTCTCGATCTCCTTCCAGACGCCTTCTTCGACCATATCATTCAGCAGACGTACTGTTCCGATCTTAAACGATTTGGACGTGGCTATTTTTCCTTTGGTAAATATGGTAAATTCGGTACTTCCCCCACCCACATCGACATAGAGGTAAGACTTTTCCGAATCGATAAATTCATGGAGATCGGTAGAGGCAATAATAGCCGCTTCTTTTTTCCCGTCTATGATCTCGATATGTACCCCGGATTTTTTCTCGATCTCCTCGGCAAGTTCATTTCCGTTATTAGCTTCGCGCATGGCCGATGTGGCACAGGCCATGTAGTTCTCCACATTATGCACCTTCATCAGCAGCTTAAAAGCCTTCATGGCATCGATCATACGAACCGCATTACTCCTTGATATCTCACCTACCGTAAACGAATCCTGTCCCAACCGGACAGGCACCCGTACCAGGGAACTTTTTTTGAACTGAGGTTCTTTTCCCGTTTCTTCGATGACGTTGTTTATCAATAACCTGATGGCATTGGAGCCGATATCTATCGCAGCAAATTTTCGTATCTTAATCATATAGTACCTGTTCGCGCAGTTATATTTTCGTATCAACGGTACCAAACTCCTTCAGCAATCTTCACTCCGGAGGCATAAACCGTTGCTTATCATACCCATATACGCTTAAACTTCTATTTCAATTTCTGTACATAATAATCGTATGTAGCAAACTGGGAACGCACTTTGGGAAGGTTGTTCTCCCTGTAGGCATTATCCTGTTTCCCGGATATCACCCTGGCTTTCACATTGTCACTCCACCCGATCTCGAAGGTATCTATCAGTTCTTTTTTGATCTCTTCATCATATACAGGGCAACTCACTTCTACCCGGTTGTCGATATTCCGGGTCATCCAGTCTGCTGAAGAAATATACACTTTCGGATTTCCTCCGTTTCCAAAGATAAACAATCTGGGATGTTCCAGAAACTTATCGACAATACTTATCACTTCGATGTTCTCGCTCATCCCTTCCACACCGGGCACCAGACAGCATGCTCCCCTGACGATCATCTGTATTTTCACCCCTGCCCTGCTCGCTTCGTACAACTTGTCGATCATCTTGTAATTGGTAAGACTATTCATCTTTACCTTCAGATATCCGGGTTTTCCGGATCTTACACTGGCGATCTCTTTATCGATAAGCTTGGAAAATACCTTACCGGTATAATGGGGAGAGACGATCAGGTGCTTATATTTATTGATTTTATAATTGGTTTCGAAAAAATCGAATACAAGGTTCATTTCCTTCAGTATAGCCTGATTGGCGGTAAAAAGCGTGTAATCGGTATAGATCTTGGCCGTAGATTCGTTAAAATTCCCCGTACTGATAAAACCGTAGCGTCTTATTTTATCGTGCTCCTCCCGCTCTATCATACATATCTTGCTGTGCACTTTGAGTCCGGCTACACCAAAAATCAGTTTTACGCCTTCGCTTTGCAGCTGCTCTGCATATTCGATATTGGCTTCTTCATCAAAACGGGCCTGCAATTCGATTTGCACCGTAACCTGTTTTCCGTTCTTTACGGCATTGATCAGGCTGCTGGCCACCTGTGAAGCCCTGGCGAGGCGATAAACGGTGATTTTTATAGTTTTTACCTTGGGGTCCAGTGCTGCTTCCCGCAGAAAACGTATCACATAAGAGAACGTATGGTAAGGTGCAAAAAGAAGGTAATCCTTTTTGGCGATCCTCTCCAGCACACTTCCCTGCAGGCTTAACCCTTCGACGGGAAGCGGCGGCACCTTATCGTATAACAAATCCTCACGCCCGAGACTGGGGAAACTCATATAGTCTCTCCTGTTGTGATAACGTCCGCCGGGGATCACACTATCCGTATTCTTTATGCCCATCTTATGCTTCAGGAAGCGCAATGTGTCTTTATCGATCTTATCGTCGTAAACAAAACGCACCGGCTCACTGATCTCACGGCCTTTAACACTGCTGGAGATCTTCTCTATAAAACTCTTGCTCAGGTCGTTATCGATATCCAGTTCGGCATCTCTGGTAATCTTGATCATGTGTGCCGAAAGCGACTCGTAGTTGAAAATATTAAAAATGGTATGCATACAATACCGCACGAGATCATCCAGGATTATGATATAATCCTTATCGCCTTCTTTGGGCAATACGACAAAACGATCGATATCCTTCGGGATCTCGATCAGTGCATATCGGATTTCGTTGGGTGCTGTCGAAAACATCTTCTTGAGCCTTCCGGGTGCTTTTTCCTTTTTCATCACCATCTTCACCGCCAGGTAGGCCCCACTGTCCTTCAACAATGGAAACTCCGCCAGGTCGTTGAGAATGATAGTCACCAGTGCGGGACTGACTTTCTGCACGAAGTAATTTACGATAAACTGTTTCTGGGATTCCGAAACCTCGGTCTCATCGATAATAAAAATATTCTTTTTCTCCAGCTGCTTTTCAATATACCTCAGGATATTCTGGCTTTCGGCCTGCTGTTTTATAACGATACGGGTAATATCTTCGAGCAGGTCCTTAGCCACTTCCCCGCCCAGGGCACTTTTCCCTTTTCTTCCGGCCAGTGCAATCCGCTTTACCGTAGCGTACCGGACCTTAAAGAATTCGTCCAGGTTATTGGAGAATATTCCCAAAAACCGCAACCTCTCGATAAGCGGTACGGTTTCGTCTGCGGCTTCCTGCAATACCCTGGCATTAAACTGTAACCAGCTCAGTTCCCTGTTTATATATTGATTTTGTATTTCTTCCATAAATGTTGTTATCGCAAATCCTTCGGAAAAACCGTCAGGGCCGTTTTCCCGTTTTGTATACTTTTCCAGCTATCTGCCTCAAAAGTAAGATGTACCATCCCCGCCGTGGGCAGATTTTCTATTTCGCTATCACCAAAATTATTGGAAACATCCGTACATGCATGATTGTGACCAAAGATCATAACCTTTTCGTAATCGTCGCTTAACGTCTTGATAAAACGACGCATGGAAGCTCCGGAAAAATCGTACAATTCGTTGGTTAGCTGCAAGCGTTCTTCGGGGATATCCATCATCCTCAGGAAAATGGTACAGGTTTGTAACGCCCTGCTTGCCGGACTCGAAAACACGGCGTCCGGGAGGGATATTTTATTTTTTATATGGGAAGCCATCAGGATGGCATCGTTAATTCCACGTTCTTTTAAAGGCCTGTCCCGGTCTCCTACGTTATAATCCCAGGAGGACTTGGCATGCCTGACTATTGTTAACTGCTTCATAAAAACTTTTTTTGAACATCACTGCGGTATGGCCACCGGCGTTCGGGATATAATGATAAGCTTTTATTTGCAATTTATCAAGGCGCAAGCCGTTCCTTTTTCCAATCCAGCCCGTTTTGCAGCGTATACCGTATACGATCGTGGAGTCTGTTGGGACGCCCCTGCCAGAATTCGACCGATACAGGTTTTACGATATACCCTCCCCAATGTTCCGGTCGTGGAATTTCTTTTCCCCTGAATTTTTCCTCCAGTGCTTTCAGGTTGTCCTCGAGTTCTTCTCTTCCGGAAACCACCTCGCTTTGCGGCGAAGCCAGGGCCCCGAGTTTACTTCCGTCCGGACGCGATTCGAAATACCCGTCTGACAGGTTCTCTGCAATTTTCCCGGCCACTCCCTTGATGATAATCTGCCGCTCCATATCGGGCCAGAAGAAAGACAGGCATAGATTGGGGTACGCCGCTATGGCCCGCCCTTTCTCGCTATGGTAATTGGTGTAAAAGATAAAACCTTCGTGAGTGTATTTTTTCAGCAATACCACCCGGCTCTTCGGAAAACCATCCAGCCCGATAGTGGAAACCGTCATCGCATTGGCTTCGTCTACGCCGCCGTGTTTTTCCACTTCATAAAACCAGGTCTGGAAAAGCTCCATCGGATTTTCGGGAACTTCGGTTTCCAGTAATTCTTTTTTCTCGTAGGATTTTCTGTAGTTACTCAGATCTTGTTGCATTGCTATATCGTTTAGGAAAGTTCCTGTACAAAGATATTGCTTACGCCCCATATTTCAGGTATGCCCTGCAATATTTGAAAGCGGATTTTCCCGGGAATTTATAAACATGCAGCAGTTGAATTGCGAAGATGATCCGCCATGCAGATGACGGCGGTTTGTGCTTTCAGGGCATTGCACTACCTTTCATTTCCGATATACATCCTCGTGCCATCAGGAAGAAAACAAAGGCAGGGGCAATCGCTTCCGCGTCGGCTATAGCCTTAACTACAGGTATAGCCTATCCGCAGCGCGACTGCCACATCCCCGACCAAAATAACGGTCTATACTTTTACGGCTACTTCCGGGCCTTAGGATCCGGCTCGAAGTCGAGGGAAACAGAATTCATACAAAACCTTTTGTAGGTAGGTGGCGGGCCATCGTCGAAGATATGACCGAGATGCGAATTGCACCGGGCACATTCTACTTCTATACGCTGCATCCCGTGGGAGTTATCTTCTTTATAAATTACACTGTTCTCCCGTTCGGTCTCAAAAAAGCTCGGCCAGCCGCAACTACTGGCAAATTTGGCATCGGAACGGAACAACAGGTTACCGCATACCGCGCAATAGTAGGTTCCCCTGGTATCGCTGTCCCAGTATTTCCCGGTAAAAGCCCGTTCTGTCCCCTGTTTCCTGGCTACATCATACAGTTCCGGAGACAGGATCTTTTTCCATTCCGCATCACTTACATTCAGAGGTGTGGTGTCCGTACGGGAATAGTACGGATTGTTTTTGTGTTTGGTGTCCATAGTGTCCTGTGCATGGGTTATGGTGAGCGCAGCGCATATTAAAACGGGGGCTAACCAGAGTTTTTTTATTGTTTTCACGTCAGATACATTTTATAAGGTCTCAGAACCGGGCCAAGGCATATATCCCGCCTCCCGGCCTATCCGGAGACCTGAGATTTAGTGTTTTAACTTCTCCTTAAAAACCTTACGAAACTTTTCCAGTTTGGGTTGTATGACATACTGGCAATAAGGTTCCGATTTGTTCTGGTTATAATAATCCTGGTGATAATCTTCTGCCTTATAAAATTTTGTAAACGGCGAGACTTCGGTAACTATAGGTTTGTCATAGGCCTTGGCTTCATTGAGTTTACGGATGTAATACTCCGCTTTTTCCTTCTGGGACTTATCGTGATAGAAAATAGCGGAACGGTATTGTGTACCCACATCGTTCCCCTGCCGGTTCCGTTGGGTGGGATCGTGTGCTACAAAAAAGGCTTCGAGCAATTCGTCATACGTTATCACGGACGGGTCATACACAATATTACACGCCTCGGCATGTCCGGTCTTTCCCGTGGTTACCTGTTTATAGCCCGGGTTCTTCACCGTACCCCCGGTAAATCCGGATACGACCTTTTTTACCCCTTCCAGTTGCTGAAACTGACTCTCCACACACCAGAAACATCCGGCTGCAAAGGTGGCCGTATCTTTCTGTACTTTAACCTGGTCTTCCGTATGCTCCGTACGGTGCTTCCGCTCTGTTGCCCCGGCCGTATAAGCCATACCTACCCATGCCAAAGACAGCAAAGGTAACAGCATCAGGGCCTTGCTATGATATTTACGTTTCATCATGTTGTTTTTTAGATCCTTGTTATCGTATATTATGTAACATAATTTGTGCCATAGTATGATCGCGCTATTGCTTTTTCGGTTAAATAGTGTTAAACAGATCACTACAGCGCCGTAAATACGACATTTTTCAATATTTACACAAAAAATCCCTCACAGATAAGAAGAAATCCCTTATAGATAAGTCTAAACGAACGGACTTTTATAATTTTAACGCTTACCATACACCTAAACCAATATTCATGAACAACAACAACCGACCAAACCCCGAAAATTATGAAAGCGGAACACCTGCAATGGCTTGGCCACGTACTGAATGAGATGACCCTCGGCAATATGTCGTACCGTCTGCATTATGCCGCCCGGCAACCCAACGGTGAACAACCGGACGGCTTTAACACGATGGCTATGTATATCAATACCCTATCGGATACCGCCGAGAATCCGCTTGCACGACACCCGCTTTCGCTCCTGCACGCTCCGTATTCCCGGATGGAATTTATACTCGATCCCAAAATCCGTATCGCGCATGTCAACGAAGATACCCTGTGTATCCTGCAACGCCAATCCGACGAGATCCTGGGGCTTTCCCTCGAAGAGCTCCTTACCGATAGTTCCCGGGAGCAATGGCAGAACCTCCGGCCCGGCATGAACCGATACCCAGATGTGGACTTTGCTTTTAAACTTTTGTTTGCCGTCGATCCGCAGCTATACTGTCCGGCCTTTTGTCGTTTTACCGCAGATGGTTCCGGCTATACTTCCGTATCTGCTCTCAAAATTTACAAATCCGGGAAAACGATAGCAGATCATACCGTAACAAGTACATCCCAACCGCCAAAACCCCCTGCTGCCGGAAATCCCCCCGCAGTCTCCACCCCGGCCGCTGCCCCGCCCCAGGCCGGGCATGTCCGCTCCCTCGCCGATTATATTATACAACACATCGGCGATAACCTGCCCACCATACAGCAAATGGCCCGTTTGCTGGGCGTAAATCAGCAACGCCTAAAAACCGATTTCAAAGCGTACTTCGACAAAACTATCAACGAATACGTCAACGAACTCCGGATGGAAAAAGCGCGAGAGCTCCTCCAAAATACCGATCTCACCAATATAGCTATCGCCGAGCAGCTCGGATTTGAATCGAAATCGGGTTTTTACCGGGCTTTTCGTAAACATTTTGGCTGTACTCCCAAGGAATATCGCGAACAGCAGTAGTTATGCGGACTGGTGCCGGAAAACACCAGATATATTCTGTGAGAAATTTCCGATTAGCTACTGTTTAAGCGATAGTTTTTTCCGATCAGCGACCTAAATATTTCGTTTAGGCCACCTTGGAAACCTCCTAATATGCAGAACTTTACCATAGTCAAAAAGGAGAAAAGAAATGATGAAAATGAAAAGAATTTTGACATCCGGGGAATTCCCCGCCGAAGCATAGGGGTAAAATCCCGTACACCATTTTACCCCGTATGCTTCGTAAGAAAAAAAACTAACCAACCATTTACTATAGCAGTTTTGGCGTTAGGAGTTGTGCGAAAGCCCGGACAGGTTTAGCGTTTTGCCGGCAACCATGACTCCTGACCCCGAAACGATAAAAACAACCTTTTAATTCGCCCCAAAAGATGAAAAATGCTGTTTTAATGATCCCTCGGTTTTTTGTAAAGCATAGAAATGTGATTGTGGAGATTATTTGTTATTTGTTTATCCTGCTGTTTGTTTATGCGGCCGTAAATAAGCTCATGGATGTACAGAAGTTTACCGTACAGATAGGCCAATCACCTTTGCTTACCAATATTGCAGGTTTTACCGCTTGGTTTATCCCCATCATCGAGGTTATTGTAGCCTTGATGTTGGCTTGGACGAGAACCCGACTTGCTGGCCTGTACGGCGCCTTCACGTTGATGGTTATGTTTACTGCCTATATTATCGCTATTCTTAGTTTTAGTGAAAAGATTCCCTGCTCCTGCGGGGGTGTACTGGAAAAGTTGGGATGGACCGAGCATCTTATTTTTAATATTGCTTTTATCTTATTGGCATTATTAGGCATTGTACTCTCTCTTAAACAAACAAAAAAAGATACTACAACCCTTTCAACCTCCGAATATCAGTTCAAATAAATAAGCCCTATGTCATAAACAGGGTAACGATATTTACCGGGCCCGGTAAATGATGAGGGAAATAGCTACCCCCTCATGTTGCAACAATACAGGAAGATAAAGAACCGAACACCTGTATAAACCAAAGTAGGTCGTCTAACATCAACCTTCTTAAATTTTTCAATTATGAAGAAGTCTAAATTTTTAATGGTATTGTCTGCATTCGCCTTTGCTATTGTAGGTGCATTTGCAAGTATAAATAATACTTCTGTTGATCCGGCTAATCTTTATGCCAAAAACGATCAAGGAGAATGTATATTAAGATGTGCCACTACCGGAATTACTGATTGTGTGGTGCCTGCATATGAGACACTAGAGGAATGTCAAGATCCTAATGCAACTCCCATCCTTCCTGCTTATGAACCTTTTTAGTAGGTAAGTCTAATAAGACGGGTTGGCAAAAAAACTGCCAACCCTGTTTTTATTAAAAAGACCATCTAAGGTTTGTCTATAGAACAATGACATTGTTTAATCAGTTAAATATACCCAAAAATGCGCTATATTATATACTGTCTGCTTACCGTCGTTGCTGTTATTGGCGGATTGTTTGTGATTTCCAAAAGAGATACGCCAGAAAACTATGATTTTTCCAGAACCTTTACCGATAGCCCATTGGTTGTTAAAAATAGAAAAATACTAAAATTAAGGAACGAGTTCCATTATATTGCGGGATTGACTGAAAAAAACATTTTTTTAGGAGATCAGGGTTATTCAGGAAAACTCTTTACGACAGGTTATAACTTAAATGATGGACTGTATAAGGATCTAAACGTACCCGATAGTATCCGTATAGCCTGGAAAGCCGTTAAAATTTTTGTGAATTACCCGGACGTATTCCTTATAGAAGGCATAAGCCCTACTATATTGCAAGGCACTTTTCCCGGCCCTGGCCCATATAATATCTACCACCCGGAAAAACCCTTTCACCACCCCATTCCCATTCCCAAAAATATTATCATCGCAAGAACTCATGATATAGAAAAAAAATCCTACATGTTGGCCAAAATTATATTGGATTCTCTCCCTATATTGGAAACAAAATATATTTTGGAACAACAAAATGGGATTATTTTTTCTTCAGACGGGATGCTCTCATACGATCCCGTTACTGAAAAAACCCTTTATGTCAACTTTTATAATAACCGGTTTACCTGCCTTGACACGAGCCTCAATCTTATATACCAAGGAAATACCATCGCCCCCATAGGCCATGCCCAACTAAAAATGGACACTATCCATTCCGAAAACAAAATGGTACTGTCAGCCCCGGCATTGTTTGTCAACAAACAAAACAGTGTTTATAACGGCAGGCTATATATACGGTCTGTCATCATGGCAAAAAACGAAGATAAAAGAGCCTTTAAACGTCATGCCGTTATTGATGTTTATGAACTGGCGAATACCAACAGTAAATACCTCTATAGCTTTTATCTCCCTGCATACGAAAACAAAAAGCTCCGAGAGTTCAAAGTGTTTAACAATCATATTATTAGTTTACAAGGCGAATACCTGGTTATAGACCAGTTTAAGCTTAAATCTTAGTAGGATATGAAAATATTAATCATGAAGTGATTTAAACTTTTTTAAAAAATTAAAAAGGGTTGAAGATATTTGTGTTGCGAAACATACAATTATCAAAACCAACCCTTTATATACTCTGTACTTGACAAAGATACAATAGCATTGGAAATAGTCCCTTACATATTCATACTATTTTCAATATTCTCCAATTGTATTACGTATTAACTCAATGTTTTCTTCCGGGTCTTTATCCTTAGAAAAAAACGATACTACTTTACCGTCTTTATCTATAAGCAGGGAAAAGGGCAGGGCACTTATTCCGTAATATTTGGCAATTTCATGGTCAATTCCTTCCCCATTGGTATATAGATTAACATCTTCCTTTTCCGAATACAACTCAGATTCCAGACTCTTAAGCCATCGTTCCTTCTTTTTGTCGGTATTGATACTAACCACGACAAAGTCGTCATTATCCCCAAATTCAGGTTTTATATGGTCTTTTATATATTTTGCCAAAACGGCACAACCACCACAACCCGTCCCCCAAACATCCAGCAAAACCGTTTTTCCCTGAAAATCTTCCAACTTCACAAGTTTGCCCGAAGAATCGGTAAAGGCAAAATTATAGGCCGACATCCCTTTTTTGATACGGTATCTGCTTTCAATTTTTTCCCGTATAAAAGGAGTTTTTACCACCGCCATTACAGTATCAATTACACTATCATATATATTACTTGTAACTCTTTCAAAGTTAGAAGTAAAAAAAGGATAAGGATCAAAATGAGAACTCACCAATATCCTCAACATACATTCCCGAGTAATCCCGAAATAGTTATCAATCACAGCTTCTACCACCTCCTGGAATAAAGGAGTCCTCCCTTCTTTTTTTATATACAGCTCCAAGGCTGTTCGGGTCAGTAAATAACTGGGGTAGTTAGGACACAAAACAGCCATATAAGGGTCTTCTTTATCGTAAAATATCTTAACCTCAAAATCATCTGTATCTGTATAACCCACGAATTCCAGTAACTCTTCCTTTGGAATATTGCCTGTTTTATAATGACTAAAAAAAACAGCCAACTTACGTTGTAATATTCTGGACATAATATCGGCTTTCAGTAGTGCATAAGCCCTTTCACTTATTGAATTTTTATATTTTCGCAATATATTCAAGGCTTTTTTTTCCCTTTCTTTTTGAAATTGATACACCTTTTTGAAATCTTCGATAGTCCTTTTACTATTATGGTTACTCATCCTCAGAGTTTTTTCTCTTAACAACTCTTCTTCTATTTCCCTCCGGCATTGGTATTTTGCTGCCCCCCTGCCAGTAAAAATTACTTTTCCATTTTCCTTTTTTTTACCTGTTTCTAAGGTGATATAGATGCTGTCGCCCGGTTCCACAGGATATTCTTCTAACACCCTTTGATACTCCCTATTCTCTGGTATAAGTGCAATATTGACCTTGCTCAACTTGCTGGCATTGGGGTGAAACAAGTCTTCATGGTCTAACTCAAAAGAGAAATGGTTTTTGGTATTCAGGCTGTCATCATAACCCTCTGTTCTTTCTTCCCTAAGTGGGGTTATTGTTAATCTGGAGCCATAAACTTTCACTATACTTTTTCCTATAGTCTCCTTTTCGTTGACCACATGACCCGAGATATAGACCTTATCAGAAGAGAACTCCTGTGCTTGTACATAACAACTGCCCAACCCACAAAATAAGAATAGGCTGATGTTTTTTTTTAATATTCTATTCGTCATATATTTTTATTTTTTTAGAGTACATTACTGATGAAAAAGCTTTTCATCTTGCCAATATCTTATTATGGATTGGGAACAATATTGGGATTATTAAGTACTTCCTGCTCCGGAATGGGGTAGAGTGCATCCGTAGGCTCCCAATTAGTTTTAACTATTCCGAGAACTTCATCAATCGTTCCTGTACGTTTTAAATCCAGCCAACGGTGGCCCCATTCGGCAAAGAACTCGATACGACGTTCCTGCAAAATAGCATTCAGCAATTCTGCCTGACTCTCTGCAGGAGTATCGCCGAGCCCCGCCCGATGGCGTATGGTATTGATGTCAGAGACCGCACTATTAACACCAGTAAGAATGTTTAACATTGCCCTTGCTTCTGCTCGAATTAAATATTGTTCTGCCAACCGCAATACCATGGAATACTCTGTTAGAGTTCCCCCGATAGCTATCTTGTACTTATAAGGGAAAAACCATGTATTAGTTCCTTCAGAAAAACTTCCTACCCAGTGTTTCCGTCTTTGATCTTCTTCCTCAAAAGAGGCTAATAAAGCGTCATTTAATTCCAGTTTGCTGGTACTATTAATGGGTGAAGAATTCAAGATGAAGTACCGTCCTTCATTCGTATTGTACCCGGGTTCGACAGGAACCAACTGCCAAATGGCTTCCGACGAATTAGCCAAAAACACCTGGTTCAAATCCGCCTCCAACCTATATAAAGCTTCAGATTGAATCACTTCAGAAGCCAGAGTTTCGGCCAGATTCCAATTGCCTAAGTATAAGTACACCCTGGACAATAAGGCTATGGCTGCATATTTATTGGGGCGGCTTCGTTCCCCTCCGGATATGGTATAATCCTCCAAGAGGAGGCTTTTTGCATCTTCAAGGTCTGTTATAATCTGTTGGTAAACCTGTCCTGCCGGACTACGTTCGGCTTGGGCGTTGGTCCAAAAATCAGTTGAAGTATATAAGGGTACATCCCCGAAGAGATTAACCAGATAGAAATAACTAAAGGCTCTAACAAATTTTGCCTCTCCTTCCAGTTGTTGTTTAACGTCTTCGCTAACTCTGGCTTCTTCGTTTATAATTCCTTCTAAAATACTATTGGTCCTATAAATAACCGCATACGGATCAGACCATAGGTTAGCTGCAAAACCAGAAGGAGAAAGCGAATTTTCTGAAAATGGATCGAGGGCGGTATTATAATTGTCATACTCATCCGCAGACAATCCACTTAAGAAACTAACACTTCTTGAATAGTGCCCGCTTGAAAACGTTCTGTTCATCATATAACTATAAACCCCTGTCATGGCTGACTGGGCTGTAGCATCATCGGCAAAAACCTCGGATCTTACCAAACGCTCTTTGGGAGGGTCAATTTCAACGAAATCCTCACAGCTCATAAAAAGAACTACCAGTGATAAAAGATATTTCACTGAATCATTTTCTTTTATATATGAATATGTTAGCATATTTTTCATCACAAAATTTTTAGAATTAAAAACTCAATTGTACTCCACCAAGGATTTTTCGCAAGGGAGGAAGAGAAGCAAGATTTTGATTTTCAGGGTTCATGCCAAGAAAATTTGTAAAAGTTAATAGGTTTTGACCTTGTATATAAAAGCGGCAATTTCTAATCCCAATTTTTTGAGCAGTTGTTTTCGGCAACATATAATGAATAGATACATTCTTTAAACGGATAAAGGAGGCATCACTAATCATGGCATCACTCCTTCTTAAATTAAGATAATAGGATTGGCCCGCCTCGGAAGCAGTTGATTGGGTAAACTTTTGAATATCCAAAACATCACCTTGGTTTTGCCATCGGTCCATCACTATATCTGGTTGGTTGTTTAACCTGTATCCAGGGGGGGAGAAACCACCAAAAAGATAATTTCTGCCGGTTTGGCGGACAAACTGAAAAAAAATGTTCAGCTGCCAGTTTTTATAAGTAAAATTGTTCTGAAAACCACCATAAAAATCCTGTGCAATTTCTTTAAGACCCTGATAGTCAAATGTAGGAGATAAGACCCCGTCTTCATTTAGATCTTCAACCTGATAGGTCCCGGTTTCAGGGTCAACACCAAGAAAATGATACAATTTTTGTACATACAGCGATTTGCCCACTTCATATTGATTGGCGTAAGAGGTATTTTCTATACCGGGAAAATCAATAAGTTTATTTCGTGGGACCGTTAGGTTAAATGCACTGGCCCATGTAAAATCTTGGTCCTTGATATTGGTGCTGTTAAATTCCACTTCCCATCCCGTATTTTGTACCGTGGCCGGCAAATTGCCCTGAACACTCGAAAACCCCACACTTGACGGTAAAGGCATTCTTAACAATTGATTATCGGATCGGTTGTGGTAATAGCTTGCCTGGATAAAAATACGGTCGTTTAGAAAGCCTAATTCCAGTGCACCTTCTAATTTTACGTTCCGTTCCCAGACATAATCAGGGTTAAAAAGCCCAGTGGGTTCTAACCCGTTCTCTCCTTTATACGGGTATTGCGATGGCCCCCAACTGTCTAAGTATCCATAATCATCAATACGGTCGTTCCCGGTAGTGCCATAACTCCCCCGGAGTTTCCCGTAGCTGAGAAATGAGAAGTTTTGTAAGAAGTTCTCATTGGAAAAAATCCAGGCAGCTCCGACTGCCCCAAAATTTGCAAAGCGTTTGCCTGGGCCAAAACGGCTGCTTCCGTCCCGCCTACCGGTCAAGTTTAGGATATACCGGTCTTTTAGCGTATAATTGACTCTTCCAAAAACAGCACTATACCGGTATTGTATGTCATTGGAAAGATTTGGTGGGGATGTAATAGATGATGCCGCTTCTATGCTTTCCAACAAGGCTTCGTTGGAAAAACCTGTAGCATTGAACCGGGAGTTTTTTCTTAAATCTTCCTGAAAAGTCGCCCCACCTAAAATACTTAGCTTGCTGTTGCCAAAATCTTTAATGTATTCTATTTGGGGCTCTATGATCCAGGTCTTGATCTTGGTATCGTTAAATTGCGAACTTGATTGAGCAGTAGAGGCTGGGTAAAATGTACTTTTAGGATTAATATAAATTTCATCTTGGTCAAGCTTCGTATAGCCCAATCGTGTCTTCAGATATAGGTCCGGAATAAGCTGGTAGTTAAGCTGAAGATTACTAACTAAATTATTCGTGTTTGCATTATATTTCTGCCTTAAAAACGCATACGGATTATATGTCATCGCCTCCGGCCAAACCAATTCGTTGTTATCATCTAAAAACTCAGGGGTATTTGGGGGAAGTAGTATAGCATAGCGAGTCACATCATTATAAGACAGCTCGTTATTACCCGAAACATAATTTATAGAAAACATCATCTGAAACTTACGGTCTTTAGACCAATGATTCAGGTTAAGCGATCCAGATATTCTTTTATAACCAAAATCTCCCGGATACACGGTAGTTTCCTTATAAAGCCCACCCCCAAGGCGAAAAGAGGTTTGATCATTACCTCCCGAAACTGACGTTTGTAGGTTGGTAATATATGCTGTTCCTCCTATTAATTCTTTTTGCCAGTCGTTATCACGATTTTGATCCCAAACCAGGAGTTCCGGGGCATTGGATTCTGTCGGCTCCATCTTGTCATTGGCAAAAGCTTCCCTACGCATTTCCAGGTATTGTTCTGTATTCAACATATCCAAAAAATCGGCCACTTTTCCTATCCCGGATTGTATATCGATATCTATCCTCGTTTTGCCTTCCTTTCCATATCCCTGTTTAGTAGTAATGAGCACTACTCCGTTAGCACCCCGCGAACCATAGATAGCTGTAGCATCAGCATCTTTTAATACCTCGATACTTTCTATATCTGACGGGTTGATACTGTTTAAAGGGTTGGACCCACCTATCATATTACTTAAAGCTCCTCCTACAAAAGTGGCCGAAAAAGGAACCCCATCCACAATATATAAGGGTTGGTTAGCTCCATCGTCCGTCCTTAAACTGTTTTGGCCTCTAATTTGTACGGTAAATCCTCCACCAGGTACTCCGGTATTTTGTGTAATTTGCACTCCGGGCATACGACCTATTGCTGCCTCCAAAACATTAGTTACTGGCTGAGTCTCTATATCTTGAGATGTTATTTTACTTATACTACCCGTTTTTTCCTTTTCCTTCACCGTATAATACCCCGCATTCACCACCACCTCATCCAGGGCACTCACATCTTCCTCCATCACCACATCGAGGACTTCCTGTCCGTTTACCGCCTGTTCCTGCTTCTTAAACCCGACATACGAAAACACCAGCACATCCGAAGGGTTTACCCGGATGTCGTATTTTCCGTCGGGGTCCGACATGGTTCCTCTTTTGGCGTCTTTGACGATAATATTAACTCCGGGCAAGGGCATACCATTGGGATCGGTAATTGTTCCGCTTACCCGGAGTTGCTGGGCATCAGGGGTAGTCTCTGTAACTGCTGTGGGCATCTTCTTTTTGGCTCTGGAAAAGATCACTGTCTTGTCTTCGGTATAGGCATACCGGAAATCTCCGGTTCCTTTGATCTTATCCAATAGGTCCCCGGTCCTGATCCTGCCCTTTTGCAGGCGGATCGCCGGAGCGCCCTTAAACATTTCGTAATCGTAGAGAAAGGTGCTCCCCGTCTGCTTCTTGATCAGGCTGAATACCTGGTATACGGTCATCGTGGTATCGACATCAATAACTACGGTGGTTTGGGAAAGACCATGTTTTGACGAAAATCCGAATGCAACCATACAGAACAAACCTATAAAAGCCCTCATCACAAAAAGTATTGTTTTTCCATACCAGGAAAACTTTAAGTTTATTTGCTTAATTTTCATATATTTGTGTATTCGTTGGTTCGTAATTAACTAATGAATCCTAAGAAGGGGAAGTTATGCGTTGTGGAAGGCCGTACTTTCCCTTTTCTTATGCACCATAGCAGATGATCATGATTTTTGGGGCTTTCGTTTAAGTCGCTGTAGTGTTTCGCATTTTGGTTTGTTAGTTGTTAGTTCTTAGTTTGTTAGTTTTTAGTTTGTGGTTCTTAGGAGGCTTGTCACTTGAGATCATTGTGGTTATGACCTCCTCTTCAAAACCGTAGCACAGTTGGATATGGTAGCGATACCGCCGGGGCTTTTTGTTTAAGTCACTGTAGTGTTTCGCATTTTAGTTTGTTAGTTCTTAGTTTGTTAGTTTTTAGTTTTTTAGTTTGTGGTTCTTAGGAGGCTGGTCGCTTGAGATCATTGTGGTTATGACCTCCTCTTCAAAACCGTTTTGCACAGCAATTGCAGGGTATGGTAATGCCTTCGGGGGCTTTACTTTAGTCCTTGTTTGGTTTGTTGGCTTTTAGTTCGTCGTTTTTAATTTTTATTGGCCCGCCAAAGGGTTTAATACCCCGAGGCTTGCCTCGAAATTTAAATTCAGTTTCGTATGAATACCTCGTGTGCTTGCACAGAGGTAGTTTACTTCTCAAGGGGTGGGTTGCCTGAAGTCTATTATAGCGGGGTGATTATGATCCGCACTGAGCATGACTTTTCATCAAAGCTTTCTCAGCCCATACCATAACGTGTAGGAATGTCAAGTGAAAAGGAGCAATCGGTGGGTGTCATTCAGAAGAAAGACCTCAACAACTTCCGGCATGATGTCAAGGTCTTCCGGCAACTATAGTATTGGTGTTGGTGTGTTCTTTTTGGTTTCAGGATTTTATGAATTATCGGTTTCGTTTATATCATTTTTATGCAGGCCGAGTGATTTTCGAAGAAAATCGTACCGAAGCCTAATGTAATCTCACCTTAAACCTGATCTCCTGCGGTGTCAGGCACTGCGCATCGGAACACGCCATAAACGTCACACTCCCTGCCAGGTCCTGTGGGATTTCTTTATCGACTTTTACCTGCTGCACAAAATCCACTTTTCCCTGGTAATAGCGGGCATCGACCATAAATATCTCCTCGTATTTTTCGATAAGACTTCCTTCTTCCTCGACCACGCCCTGCAGTTCTACCGCCTTATTGTCCTCGAAAGCGATCACGGTAGGCAGCGGTCCGCCTTCATCGGTATGTTGTGAATAAATACGCCACGGATATTCGACCAGGGCGGAAATATGCACTTCATACCTCTGATCCGCAATCTTCCTGGAAGAGAATTCCCATGCTACCGGATCGTTCCCCTGGGCCGAAACCATTATGGCACAGCAGCACATCATACACCAAAGACAGATATACTTTCTCATCGGTTTGTTTTTATGTAATTGATAAAATTAGATTATAAGCCTGCCCGACTTTGTCTCCCTGCAGTAATAACGGTGAGTTAAAAGGCGTAAGGACATGACCTCACTTACGCCTTAACACAATTCTAACTCAAATAACCTTTACTACCATGAGGAGTAAAAAAATGATCATATACGCTTGTTATATCTTTGAAAAAAGCTTCACAATTATGACAACGATCATTTAACCCTAAGATAACACCGGGGTTGAATTGTTGACAGGATAACCCGGGCGAGACACCGAAAAACAGACTGTTTCCGCGTTTAATGACAAAATCAAAAGACACTTATCTCTTTTTTTTACAGCCATTTATCTACACAATAATTATCCGTTTGAAAAAGACAGTTTTTTTGGCTTTTTTTTAAGCTTTTCTTTCGGGATACGTAAAACCTTTTAATTCTTAACATAAAATTTACCGGATTGTCATACCCGGAGCGGAGATCAGATACATACCTCAGGGCCGGGCATACAGAATGTACCGGAGACCGGCACTGCACTACCCCATAAAAAAAGCAGGGATGTCCTCCCTGCTTTATGGTTTTCCGTCAAATACCGGAATATTCTACTAAGCTGTTGTGCCTTATGAATAAAAGTCATTGTTTACGTCATGTTGCAGTCGAAACATCTTTTTCTGTCAGTTAAGATTCTTCGACCGGGCTCAGGATGACGCCTTTCGAACTATCATGCACAACGGGTCCTGTTCTTATTTTTTGAGTTTCTCCGGGGCTATGGTCTCTTCCACCTGGTCTTTGATCTTTTCCTTATCGCCCACTACAATCAGGGTCATATCCTCCGGTCTGATATATTTTTTGGTCATTTCCCGTACCTTTTCCGGGGTAATGGCATAGATGTTCTTTACCTTCTCTTGGAGCCAGGACTCGGGAAGTTCGTGCAGGTCGAGGAAACTGAGTTGGCTGATCATTCCCCCGGGAGTGGAGTTTTGTAATACAAAGAGCCCGGATTCGTAGTTTTTGATTCCCTCCAGTTCTTCTTCGGTCGGCGCTTCGTTCTGCAGCTTTTCGATCTCTTTCCTGATCTCGCCAATGGAAGGCCCCGTAAATTCGGAGGTAACATCGGCAGATTCGTACCACACTCCTGTTTTATAACGGCTGTCCAGGTTGCTGTATGGCGAATAGGTATACCCTTTATCTTCCCGGATATTGCTCGTAATCCGCGATCCGAAAGAACCGCCCAGGAGCGAGTTGGTAATATCCATAGCGAGGTAATCCGGATTGGAGGGATCTACCGAAGGCAAGCCATACATTATCGTAGACTGCGGGGCGCCGGGACGATCGATAATCTTTACGGAATGCCCGGTAACGGCCTGTGCTTCGGGATAGGAGACTTCCGGCCCGGCTGTCCAGGAGCTGAAAGCATCTTTTACCGCTTTTTCCACCGCCCCGGTATCAAACTTTCCGACAACGTAGATCACCGTACGTCCGGCTCCGAAGTTTTCACTGTAAAACTTCTTAATTCCGTCTATGGTATAGCTATCGATCATATCATCCGTGGGATATACCCTGCCGTAAGGATGATCGGGATAGAGGGCGCCGTAAAATGCTTTGGTCACCTGGGCCTGGGGCCTGGACATACGCACACTGAGGTTGCGCTTCATATCGTTTTTCAGTCGGGGAAGTTCCGCTTCCGGCCAGGCGGGGTGTAGCAATACATCGGCCATAGTAGCGATGGCTTCGGGAGCAAATTCAGACAAGACCGCCGTACGCAATGTCGTGGCATGGCTGGATACCGAAATTCCCAGGTCGCCACCCATAGAAGCCATGGCTTCGGACACGGCAAGGGCATTTCTGGACGTGCTTCCCTCCTGCATAAGATTGCCCAAAAGATCACTGAGCCATATTTCATTTTCCTTTTCGTGGATATTTCCGGTCTTTACCATGATATTAATCGTGGCTTTGGGAATAGCTCCGTAAGGGATCATAACGAGCTTCAGCCCGTTATCCAGTGTTACTTCCTGTTTTTCGGGCAACGTAAAATCTTTGGGTGCTCCTCCTTTCGGGGGCTGCTCTTTTTCCTGGGCATAGGCCGTAAGTACAAAGACTGCTGCTATGATATGGAGAATATATTTTTTCATCTGTATTATTTTTTAGTATTGTTCTATGGTCATGCCCGTTTTACTTTCCGGATTCTTTGTCGCCGGCCAATAGCGGGTTCACACGGAGTATCGTCCTGTTGGCAGGTTTCAGGTAATTTGCTATAGTCTTGTTCATCAGTTCCGGCGTCACTTTTTTAAACTCGTCTTCCAGCGTATTGATCCGTGCGGGGTTATCGTCAAACAAGGCAAAGCTACATAACAGGTCGGCCCTTCCCAGTCCGAAAGTTCCCCCGAGTTCGTCATACAGCCCGGAGCGCATTTTTACGATAGCCCCGTCGAGCATTTTTTGGGTTATCCCTGCCCGGACACTATCCATCACCTGGTCTACGGCACCTACCACCTCGTCTTCGGTCGTTTCGTTGTCGTAGGTAAAGTTGAACATCCAGATCATAGGGCCTTTATAATTGAACATATTACCCAGGTAATTGATGCCCCCGCTGATACCGGAAGTATATCCCTTTTCGTTTACCAGTTTCTGTTTGAGCAACGCGTTATCGCCTTGTGCCAGGATCTGGTCGAGCAATCCCATCGCATAGTATTCGGGAGTATTTCTTTCGGGCATTTTATAGGCTATGGCTATAGCGGATTTATTGGCCAGCGGATCATCTTTTACAAACCGTTTCTCCTTTTGCTGCACGGGTTCCGTAATATCGGGTTGTGCCGGGAGCTCTACTGCCGGGATTCCGCCGAAATACTTCTCGATCCAGGCTTTGGTCTCTGCCTTATCGAAATCGCCCACCACCGCAAGTGCTGCGTTATTAGGAGCGTAATAGGTTTTAAAGAAGTCTTCCACATCCCGGAGGTTGGCTGCATCCAGGTCTTCCAGGTCCCCGTAAAAATTATGGGCATTATACCAGTTTTCATTAGCATACTGTGGCATATCGAGCCACGGGAAGCCTCCGTAAGGCTGGTTGAGCACATTGACTTTGACCTCGTTCTTGACCACCCCCTGCTGGTTGGTCAGGTTATCCTGGGTGATGTCCAGTCCTTTCATCCGGTCGGCTTCGGCCCAGAGCATGGTTTCGAGTTTGTTGGACGGAACGATCTCGAAATAATTGGTAAAATCGAAACGGGTGGAACCGTTGAGCACGCCACCGTTTTTCTGTACGAGATTGATAAATTCCATTTTCCCCAGGTTCTCAGACCCCTGGAACATCATGTGTTCGAACAGGTGGGCAAACCCCGTACGGTCTTTCGGCTCGATACGAAAACCGATGTTGTAGTACACCGCAATAATAGCAGTGGGCGACGTGTTGTCCGGGGAGAGAATAACCTTGAGTCCGTTATCCAGTTTGTAGTATTCTACCGGGACCTTAAAAGCCTCAGGGGCTTTTTCTTCCGGGGTTTCCGTGCTCTTTTTACAGGAAATAAAAAATAAGCACATCAATAAAAACGTAAGGCTTAGCTTCATAAAGAATAATATTAAAGTTCAACTTGGTGTATGCTGTATCCGAATAATCATCGTATAACCTCCTGCTCCGTTGGAGTCCGTCCCATCTCCCGCTACCGGTAAGCGCGCTACGAGAAATGACACCGGTATCGCTGCAACCTTCATTTTTCAATGCCATACGGCACCCAATCATTTCACACTCACTAATATAGGAAAAAGATCCTATATGCCTGGAAAAGCTCCTCACATAAAAGACGTCCGAAAAAGTTAAATGTTACATATTTTAACGCTACATATGCTTTGTGCGGGAGGGTATGCTTACGGTGATCCGGCACCTGTTGCTTTATATGCTGTACGCCGACCGGCCTGTACCTCTTCGTTACGCCTATTTCCGGGAGAAATAACAGGTTCATGACAAATATCATCCCTCAACATGTAAGGCTGCCGTAGCTTTGCGACAAAACAAGTGAACATGAATGATTCCCTGATCGGAAAATACGACGTGGCCGGACCGCGGTACACCAGCTATCCTACGGTGCCCTACTGGGACCTCGGGAGCTTTTCTTCGGAAGGCTGGATACGTACCGTTAAGCGTGCTTTTTCGCATGGAGATTCGCCCAAGGAAATAAGTCTCTACATCCACCTTCCCTTCTGCGAAAGTCTTTGCACCTTCTGCGCCTGTCATAAACGCATTACGAAAAGACATGAAGTAGAGGAACCTTATATACGATCGGTACTGCAGGAGTGGAAACTGTATGCCCGTACCCTTTCGCATGTGCCCCGTATCCGGGAGATCCATCTCGGCGGGGGAACGCCGACATTCTTTACTCCGGAGCACCTGAAAATGCTCATCGATGGTATTTTTAAGTACGCCGAACGTACGGAAACTTTCGAATTCAGCTTTGAGGGACATCCGAACAATACAACGACCAGGCACCTCGAAACCCTGTACGGCCTCGGGTTCCGCAGGGTAAGTTTTGGTATACAGGACTATGCACCCCACGTGCAGCGGGCCATACACCGGGTACAACCTTTCGAAAACGTCAGGGATGTCACCGAAGCGGCACGGGGTACCGGGTACACCTCCGTTTCGCACGACCTGGTTTTCGGGCTTCCTTTCCAGACGCAGGATGACGTTTCGGACACTATAGCAAAGACTATTTTCCTGAAACCCGATCGTATCGCGCTCTACAGTTATGCCCACGTACCATGGATGGGCGGTAACGGACAGCGGGGGTTCCGGGAAGAAGATCTGCCTACGGGTAAAGCGAAGCGAAAGCTCTACGAGACCGCACGCAAGCGCCTGGAAGAAGCCGGGTATACCGAAATCGGTATGGACCATTTCGCATGGCCTTCCGATCCGCTTTCCGAAGCTATGGACAACGGAAGGCTGCACCGCAATTTTATGGGGTACACGACTACAGCGACCAGCCTGATGATCGGTCTGGGCGTATCTGCGATCAGCGATAGCTGGTACGGTTTTGCACAGAACGTAAAAAGCGTGGAAGAATATACCGGTCTTCTTCAAAACGACATACTCCCCATACACCGGGGTCACATCCTCGACACCGAGGACCTTGTTATCCGCCGGCATATCCTCAACCTGATGTGCGGGTTCCATACCTCATGGAAAAACCCGGATATGCAGTTTGACGGTATCAGCGAAGTCCTGAAAAAGCTTGAAGAACCCTTGCAGGATGGTCTTATACATCGTACGGACCAAGCCATCACAGTCACCCCTGAAGGACGTCCGTTTATACGGAATATCTGTATGGCGTTCGACCTGAGATTGCAGCGAAATAAACCGGGAACCCGGTTGTTCAGTTCTACCGTCTGAGTATTTTTGCAGTTTTCTGTTTCCTGGCCGGGAGTACTTCTCACTGTTCTGAGTACTCCCGGCCATTTTTTTCAGGAGCGGCCCCTGTAAATAGCCAGGAACAGGTAGGTAGACATTTTGCGTGCATTATTTTTGGCCCGTTCCGCAAGTTCCCCGCTAAACTTTTCGTCTATAGTGGTTATCCACAACCGCATCCACGTTCCGAAATGTTTCATTTCTACCGTGTGTCCGGATGCTTTATCCATACCACTGTGGGCCATGGCAGGATTCCCCTTGTACGTCCCGCGATGAAAGAGGTTGGACTCCCAGAAATCGGTCAGTTGCTTGTAATGCTCCTCCCAGTCGGTGATAACCCGGTTAAAAAACGGACCTATTTCCGTGTTGTTACGGACTTCTTCATAAAACGCAACAACGAGCCTGGCTATATCTTCACGGTTTTTTATATCTTCCATAGTTAGTTCTTATCTGCAAAATTAAGATCATTAGCGAGATGGTCATCATGCATATCCCACAAAACCCTGTTAATGACATTGCACCTGGTACGAGGCTTCATGCAGTACGGGCCCCGGGGAAAGATAAGGAATATGCAACCCGAGTCCGCGCAGTATAAAAAGACAGCCCATCAGCACTACAAAAAGGGGAATGAGCTTTTGCAACCGGGTACGGGCTTTTTGCTTCATGATCGTTCCGAGGTAGATAAAAGCCGTCATCAAAGGCATGGTTCCCAGTCCGAAAAAAGCCATATACAAACCGCTTTGCCAGACCTCATCGGCGGTCATAGCAGCCAATACGGCCATATAGACCATCCCGCAGGGAAGCATCCCGTTGAGCAGTCCGGCTGCCAGGAACGTTCCCGGCGATTTTTTTCGCATGGCACGCCCCAGCCGGTTCTTTGCCCGGGTAATGCCCTTCATGTACCAACGTGTCAGCACGCCCGAAGGAAGTTTTATACCGGGCAGCAGGACCAGAAGGATCATCACCGCCCCGATAGCTATCGATAACTGCTGCTGGATGCCGAACAGTCGAAATCCCAGTCCGAGCACCCCGAAAAGCAACCCGATCAGGGTATAGGTCAGGATACGTCCCAGGTGATAACTTCCCAGTTGCAAGGCCTTCTTTATTTCATTGTCGCGGTCTACGGGTAGCATCAACGCTATAGGTCCGCACATGCCCACACAGTGAAATCCTCCGGCTATTCCCAATATAACGGCAGCTATCCACATGGTTTCTGTTGTTTTTTAACGATCATTATCTTCGTGATGACGGGGTGAAAACGATCAGTAAACGAGTTTACGATGCGACAGGTATGTATCGTCCCCGTATTGCCAGTCGACCTCTACATTCCAGCGTCCGGGAAGCAGGGCTTCCGAAGGGATCAGGACTACGGGCGATGTGGTCATTTGTACCGGTACTTCGAAGTCCATAGTTCGGTCCGAAGGGCGGTACAACCCTATTTTTCCGGATACTTTTGCCGGGTCGATGCCTTCCGGAAAATAAATGAATATCCCGCCCCTTGTAGCTTCTATACGAGGCTCCATCCCGGTATCGACAGTAAACTTCTCTCTGTCCATATCCCGCTGGAAAGACAGCTCTTTGGCATAATAGGCTTCCGTGACCAGTTCATGGTCATATTTTTTCTGGGTATTCATCCGGATGACAAAAGAGAGAATAAAGGCTATAAACCCCATAAAGGCTAAAACTATAGCCGTACCCCAATGTATTTTTATACGTTTCATGCGAATAAAATCAAATTAAACATTTGTTTTTTAAGTAATTACACAACCACAAAAGGAATCACCATTCCTTAAAAAACGTTTACTTTATTCATCTCCTTATGTGGAGGTATTTACCTTGGCCATATTAAATCCCTCTATGAGGGTTTCATCTGTTCTTTTTTACTTGTTTTTTACCTTTTATTGGCGCCGCCAAAAGGTTTTATACCCCGAGGCTTGCCTCGAAATTAAAATTTTGTTTGGTATGAATGCCTCGTGTGCTTGCACCGGGGTAGTTTACTTACCAGACTGCACCTTCATTAAAAAAACCGCTGTTCCCCTCAAACAGATCAAATTTTCAGACCATAAACCTATCCGGGTATCCGGAACAGCGGCGTAACTACTAAATCACTCCGTATGTATTCGAAGTCCATAAGGTTAACTTCGAATGAGATGACCAAAAAAACAAACCAACTGCAATCTTTATACTACGAGTATGTTAACGATAATGTGCGGGTCCCTGGAAACTGACCTTTTCGGTCTCTATCTGTTTATCCTTCCGGAACAACCCGACCCGGAGTATCGTTTTTTCTCCTTCCAGCCGGGACAACGGCAACCGGATAAACAGCGTACCTTCCGCAAATCCCTGTCCGGGTATCGTAAACAAGGGCCCGGACACCTGTTCTATACTTCCGTCGTGCGAAAGCAGCCTGAAACTGACACTATCCAGGGTACTGCTGGTCTTGTTTACGGCTTTAAAAGTATATACGTTACTTATGATATTTCCTTCTTCCCTGTGGTACAGTTGCCCGGGTACGCGCAACAAGGTGGCTTCCACTTCGCTTCGCATCAGCAGTAAGCCGGTAAGGATCCCGGTAAGGATGACCAACACCGCAGCATAACCTTTCATTCGCAGGGTCATCCGGAACGGGGCCTTCGTCCTGATATTTTCCTCATTGGTATAGCGGATAAGCCCTTTCGGGAAGTTCACTTTCTCCATCATGTGGTCACAGGCATCGATGCAGGCCGTACAGTTTACACATTCCAGCTGGGTACCGTTACGAATATCTATTCCCGTAGGACAAACCTGTACACATTGCAGGCAGTCAATACAATCCCCGTATCCCAGGGCTTTCCGGTCTTCGTTCTTACGGACTTTCTTCCTTCCCTGCTCCCCTTCTCCTCTTTTATAATCATAGGCCACCACAATCGATTTTTCATCGAGCAGTACCCCCTGCAATCTTCCGTAAGGACAGGCTATGATACAAACCTGTTCGCGGAACCAGGCGAATATAAAATAGAATACCGCCGTAAAAATAAGTAACGGAATAAAAGTTCCCAGATGTGATAAAGGACCATCCTTGATATCACTGATCAATACATCACTTCCTGTAAGATAGGCCAGGAATACATTGGCTATGAGAAAGGACACCACCAGAAACACACTCCATTTCAGTATTCTTTTACGTATTTTCTCCCCGTTCCATTCCTGCCTGTCTAACCGCATCTGCGCACCGCGGTCTCCTTCTATCCAGTATTCTATCTTCCGGAATACCATTTCCATGAAAATGGTCTGCGGGCAGATCCATCCGCAGAATATCCTTCCGAAAGCCACGGTAAACAGGGCCAGGAAAACCACTCCTATAATCATAGAAAGTACGAAGAGATAGAAATCCTGAGGCCAGAAAGGGAGCCCGAAAATATGAAACCGCCGCTCCAGGATATTAAACAACAGGAGCTGGTTACCGTTTATTTTTATAAAGGGGGCCAGGAACAGAAATATCAGGAGGATATAACTGACTACGGTTCTCTGCTTATAATATCGCCCCGAAGGCTTTTTCGGAAAAACCCAGGCCCTCTTTCCCTCTTCATTGATCGTCCCGATAGAATCCCTGAAATTTTCGTTTTGCGGTGTCATCTGTTTCTGTTTTTACCTCCTATAAGGTGATATGATAATGGGCTGCCCTGATTATAAATAGCAATTCAGGAATATACGGCGCAACCTGTAGGCGCCATAACTAACAAAACCCCCGGGCAGCCCATTTCTTTATTCTTCTTTAGCTTCCCAGAGATCGCCCTGAGGTTCCTTGGGGTTGGCAGGCGTAGTTCCTTCCATCGAAAGCACATAACTCGCCACCTGCTGTATTTCCAGGGGACGCAGCGATTGTTTCCACGCGATCATCCCTTTTCCGGACCGTCCACCTTCGGAGATGGTGTGAAAGACGTTTTTAATACCGCCCCCGAGTATCCAGTACGGATCGGTAAGGTTAGGTCCTATACCACCCCCGCCATCGGCCATGTGACAAGCCACACAGTTGGTCTGAAAAATCGCTTTTCCGGCTTCCAGGTCATCTGCTTCGGTGAGCAGCGTTACCGTATTGGCATCGACCAGGTCTTTGGCTGTCTCCCTGTATCTGGCTATAGCTTCTTCGGCCTGTGCCACCTCGGTACGATATTCCTCTTCCTGGTCCGGACCGTCCATAATTTCAAAACGAACCAGATAAAGCGCAGCAAAGATTATGGTGAGGTAAAAACCGTAAAGCCACCATGGCGGTAAGGAATTGTCGAGCTCGCGAATACCGTCATAATTGTGATCCAGTAAGATCTCCCCTTCCTGTTCCAGCGGTTTGGTTTTCGTGAGTTTTTTGAGCCATACCTTATGCCAGGGTACTTTGGCTTCCTCGGCTTGTCGTTGTTCCTCGGTCATCATAACCTCTGTCAATCTTCGCAAAGCGGAAAGAACAGCTTCTACCGCAACCAGAATTATGGTAAAGGTCAGCAGGAATAACAGTACTGCCGGATATTCGATAAAGGCAGGCTTGTCGCCGGAATCGATAAAATATTCCGCAGCGCCGAAAACAAGGGCGACAATGACAATAATTCGGAGATAGGATGAAAATGACCTCATAATGCTTCGTTTTCTTTAGATTCGAAAGGAATCTGTTTTACGGATTCTATATACGCTTTCTTTGCTGTGAACACCCACCAGAACAAACCGAGGAAGAACAGAAAGAAAATGGACAGCGATATGATGGGATATATCTGAACACCATCTATAGTGGCCAGGTGATCTTTGATGAATTTTAACATGTCTATTCGTTTTTAGCGGTGATACCCGGGTCTTTGATCTTGATATCGGTTCCCAGTCGCTGTAAGTAAGCGATCAGGGCTACGATCTCGCGATCCTGCATTTCTACGAACGTTTCGCCGCGTTCTTCGGCAAACTTTTTGTCTTCTTCATAAGACTTTACGAAGTCCGGATCGTTGTACAGGTTCTGTTCTATCGCCCGGGCCTGTGCTTTCATGCTCTGCTGTGCTCCTGCAATATCCTCTTCGGTATAAGGAACTCCGAGCGATACCATGGCTTCCATCTTACTTTCGGTAGCACTGCGATCGTGTTTACTCAGGATAAGCCATTTATAACTCGGCATTATAGAACCGGATGAAGTACTTTGCGGGTCCCACATGTGATTGAAGTGCCAGTTGTCCGAATATTTTCCTCCTACCCGAAACAAATCCGGGCCGGTACGTTTACTTCCCCAAAGGAACGGGTGATCATAGACGTATTCTCCCGATCTGGAATATTCGCCATAGCGTTCTACTTCGCTTCGGAAAGGACGGATCATTTGTGAATGACAGCTTACGCAGCCTTCCCTGATATAGATATCCCTTCCCTCCAGTTCGAGCGGGGTGTACGGTTTTACACTGCTTATCGTGGGAATGTTCGATTTTACCATCAGTGTCGGAACAATCTCTACGATACCACCGATAAGCACGGCTATGGTAGCGAGTATGGTGAGCTGCACGGGGCGACGCTCCAGCCAGGTATGAAAACCTTCTCCGGCGACTTTTCCTTTGGACACCCTTTGCAGGGCCGGGGCTTCGGCCAGTTCGTCGGTAACCTGGCTTCCCTTGCGCATCGTTACCAGTACATTATACACCCCGACCAGGGCTCCGAGAATATACAGGGACCCACCGATGGCACGCATCCAGTACATCGGGATGATCTGTGTAACGGTTTCCAGGAAGTTCCCGTAAAGGAGCGTTCCGTCCGGATTGAACTGTTTCCACATCGAAGCCTGTGCAAATCCGGCTACATACATCGGAAGGGTATAAAGAACGATCCCGAGTGTTCCTATCCAGAAGTGGAAATTCGCCAGGGTATTGGAATACAGTTTGGTCTTGAACATTCGCGGTACCAGCCAATAGATCATACCAAAGGTCAGGAACCCGTTCCATGCCAGTGCCCCTACGTGGACGTGCGCGATAACCCAGTCGGTAAAGTGTGCTATGGCATTGACATTTTTCAGGGACAGCATGGGGCCTTCGAAGGTCGCCATACCGTATCCGGTAATGGCTACCACCATAAATTTCAGCACAGGATCGGTACGGACTTTATCCCATGCACCGCGCAGGGTGAGCAAACCGTTGATCATACCACCCCATGAAGGTGCGATGAGCATCACGGAAAACACAACCCCCAGGTTCTGTGCCCAGTCGGGCAGGGAAGAATACAACAAGTGGTGCGGACCGGCCCAGATATAAATAAAGATCAGGGACCAGAAATGCACTATAGATAATTTATAGGAATATACGGGTCTGTTGGCTGCTTTGGGCACAAAGTAGTACATTAAGCCCAGGAACGGCGTAGTGAGAAAGAAGGCTACGGCATTGTGTCCGTACCACCACTGTACGAGGGCATCCTGCACGCCGGCGTAGACCGAATAACTCTTCAGGGCGCTTACCGGGATTTCGAGGCTGTTAAAAATATGGAGCACCGCTACGGTGACAAAGGTAGCCAGGTAAAACCACACGGCCACATAAAGGTGGCGCTGACGACGTTTGAGAATAGTTCCGATCATATTGGCCCCGAAAGCGACCCATACCAGTGCTATGGCAATATCAATAGGCCATTCGAGCTCGGCGTATTCCTTGGAAGTTGTGTATCCGAGCGGAAGTGTTATCGCCGCGGCAACTATGATCAGCTGCCATCCCCAAAAATTGAAATTGCTCAGAAAATCGCTGTACATACGCGCCTTGAGCAAGCGTTGCAGGGAATAATATACCCCGGCAAAAATAGCATTCCCAACAAATGCAAAGATAACGGCATTGGTGTGCAATGGCCTTAAACGCCCGAAACTCAACCAGGAAATGCCCTCGGTGAGGTTGGGGAACAAAAACAAAAATGCGAGTAACAGTCCGACGACCATCCCGATGATGCCCCAGAACATCGTAGCCAGCAAGAACCTGCGCACAATTTTGTTATCGTAGTAAAATTGCTCTATTTCCATATTTATGATTGTTTATTAACTGTTGTAAGCTCTTCTTTTTCTTTTTCCCGTTTCTTCTCGTCCCTGACCACCTCATCCTCAAAAAGCATCCGTACCGAAGGTGTGTAACTGTCCTGGTACTGCCCGCTTTTTACCGCAGTGATAAAGGCCGCCAGGAATACTATGGCCACTATGATACTCACCGTTATCAGGATATATATAACACTCATCGGGGGTTTGTTTATGTCGTCAAAATTACTGTCCTGTCCCCGCTCAAAACATGATAAAAGTCATGTTCGCCTTATTTTAGCTTCCTGCTTATAAAATTGGTAAGCAGTGTAACAAAGACTACAATAGTCACGGAACTCAGCGGCATCAGTATGGCGGCCACTACGGGCGACAATCTTCCGGTGACCGCAAAAGAGAGCCCTGCGATATTGTACAGGAAGGACAGCACAAAACTTACTTTCAATACTCTTATACCTTTACGTGCCACGGTTATAAACTCGGGGATATCCCGGAAGCGGGACGCATCGAGTATGGCGTCACAGGCCGGAGAAAAGGCATTGGTATCTTCGGCAATGACCACGCCGACATCGCTTTGCTGCAAGGCACCGGCATCGTTAAGTCCGTCTCCTATCATCATTACCCGGGCGCCCGCGTCCCTGTACCGCCTCACATCGTTGAGCTTGTCCTGAGGCTTACGGTTAAAAAGCATCTGCACCCCGGGAGGCAACAGTTTTTCCAGCTTTCCTTTTTCACTGTCGTTATCACCGCTCAGTATGGCCAGGCGATACTGACGGGAAAGCCTGTCGAAAAGCAGTGAGACGCCTTCTCTGTACATATTCCCGAACGTGAATTTTCCGCGGTACCCATGATCGGTAGTGATGTGTACACTGGTATGCCGGTCCGCATCGGGATCTTCTTCTTTTCCGGCAAAGCGCGCAGAACCGATGCGGATGTGTTTCTCGGTATAGGAAGCTTCTATGCCCTCTCCTTTGTGCTCTTCGAAAGCGTCGGGGGTGAGGATACCATGGCTGTCCAGTATGGCATAGAGTTGTCTGCTCAACGGATGCGATGAGTTTCGCAACGTACTTTTCAGCATACGCTCTTCATCCGCATCGAGCGTGTTGCCTTCGTAGGCAATAGCCGATGTATTGCCCCGGGTAATTGTTCCTGTTTTATCGAATATGACCGTGTCTATATGAGCCAGTCTCTCCAGGACAGAGGCATTCTTCAGGTAAAATTTCGTATTGCCGAATATCCGCACGAGATTTCCCAGGGCAAACGGAGCCGCCAGGGCCAGCGCACAAGGACATGCTATGATAAGTACGGCCGTAAAAGCGTTGAATGCCACATCGGTATACCCGGTAAAAAACCAGTAGGCAAAAGACAGTATGGCGATAAGGAGGATTACCGGGGTGAAATAATGGCTTACGGTGTTGGTCAGACTCTTGTAGCGATCTTCTTTTTTCTCTCCGAAAGTGCGGTCCGACCACAACCGGGTGAGGTAGCTTTTGGATACCGAGCTCGTGGCTTCGATCTCGAGCAAACCGGATAACTGCCTTCCTCCGGCAAACAGTTTATCGCCGGCAGATTTTACTACCGGATCGGCCTCGCCGGTTACAAAACTGTAGTCGATAAGGGCATGACCTCTGAGCAATCGGCCATCCACCGGGATGAGCTCTTCGTTACGAACCAGGAAATGATCGCCTTTTTTAAGGTCGTTGACCTGCACGGTTTCTTCCCTGGAGCCGGATATCCTGGTTACTGCAACCGGAAAATAAGATTTGTAATCGCGCTCGAACGAAAGGAAATCGTACGTTTTCTGTTGCAGGTATTTCCCTATGGTCATAAAAAAGATCAGCCCGGTGAGACTGTCAAAAAAACCGGAACCGTACCCGAAGGCTATATCTGCAACACTCCGGATGAACATTACTGCTATCCCCAAAGCTATAGGCACATCGATATTCAGCATTCCCGATCGTATGCTTTTACAGGAAGACACAAAATAATCCCAGGCGGCGTAAAACACGGCAGGAAGCGATAACGCAAACATCAGCCACCGGAAAAACGGCTTGTACTGTTCCAGCCAGAACTCTTCCATTTCGAAATATTCCGGAAAGGACAGGAGCATGACGTTACCGAAAGCAAAACCGGCTATCCCCAATTTATACAGCAGGGTTTTATCGCTACCCGATTTTCCCGATTCGAGATGCTGCAGATTGATATTCGGTTCATATCCGATAGAAGCCAGTAATACCACGATTTCCTTGAGCGAAACAGCCTGACTGTCAAATGTAATCCGGATGCTTTTCTTCGGGAAATCTACCTGGGATTCCCGGATACCTCCATGCAGTTTTTTCAGGTTTTCAAGGATCCATATACAGGAACTGCAGTGTATTCCGGGGATATAAAGTTGCGTAATATGTATGGTCCCCTCGTCGAACTCCAGGAATTTACCGGCGATCTCCGGGGTATCGAGAAAGTCATACCTGGAATTTATTTCTTTAGGACGCGATCCGGGAGTGTTCTCCAGTTCGTAGTAACTTTCCAGACCATTCCCCGCGAGTATGGAATATACGGTTTTACATCCCGTACAACAGAAATTCTTGTCGTCCTGCGTAATCTCTACTCCTTCACAGGGTGTACCGCAGTGAAAACAGTTTTTTTCGTCATGTTCCATATCCGTCTGATTTGATCACAAAAGTGAAAAACCGCTATCGGAAATAACATGATATTTGTCAGCTTATATTTTGTAATTTTACACCCTATTTCAAGTGAAGGTTATGGATAGGTGCGAGCAATGTATAGTACGCCAGTTTAGTGCGCTGAATGCACTCACGAAAGATGAACTGATGCAGATGACCGTCTGTCGCACATCGGAAAGTGTTAAAAAAGGACAGGTCCTTTTTACCGAAGGCGAGTTCCTCAAGGGCGTATATTGCATTAAAAATGGTATATGCAAGCTCACCAAACTGAGTGCCAACGGCAGGGAGCAGATCGTAAAACTGATCACCCGGGGAGACCTGCTCGGCCAGCGCAGTATTATGAGTAACGAAAAAGTTAACCTCAGTGCTATTGCCGTTACCGATATGGAGATCTGCCTGTTGCCCAGGGAAGAGATCCTGAGATCTATGGAGACCAATCGGGAGTTTTCTTCCGAGATGATACGGGACGTATGCCACGATCTTAAAAATGCCAACAATTCTACGGTAAATATGGCTCAGAAAACGGTAAAACAGCGCCTTGCCGATACCCTCCTCTACCTCTATCGTACTTTTGGTGTCGACGAACATGGCTTTCTACGGGCACAGCTTACCCGGGAGGAACTTGCCGGACTGGTAGGCACGGCTACAGAATCGCTGATACGTATGCTTTCGGGTTTCACCCGGGACGGCCTTATACAAACGGAAGGAAAGAAAATAAAACCTGCTACGGTACCGGGACTCGAAAAGATATCTAACGGTCAGGAAGGCATCACCTCCTGATCTGCGTTAATCCACAGTCTCCGCACCGATGTGGTATGCACATCTCCGGGCACCTGCCAGGATATGATCTATACGCCGTACGACGACCTGGTCGCCCAGCACGGATTGAAAGGTCTTTAATTCAGTACTGCAGAATTTCTGACACGCTTTGGCAGCTTCACATATCGGGCAGTGATTTTCCAGGAAAAGATACCCCTTGTCTGTTTTTTCATAATGGGCCATATAGCCTTCTTCGCTACGGATAGCAGCAAGTTTACGGATACGGTCTTCGAGTGTCGTATGTGTATCCATAAGCTTCTCATACCGTTTCCGGTTGTCTTCACCGGTAGCCGCGACGATCTTATCCAGGGCTTCTTCTCCCAGGCTTTCCCTGATCTGCTGAATAAGTTTTACCGTCAGACCGGGATGCGAATCCGGAAATTTGGCATGCCCCTTTCCGGTAAGCGACCATATCTGCTGCGGCCGGCCACGCCCCCTGGAAACGCTGCGGGAAGTGACCAGGCCTTCCCCGGAGAGCTTTAACAGTTGAAAACGGGCGCCCTCAGTGGTGATTTCCAACTCCGACGCCAGTTCTTTGAGACTCTTAGGTCCTTGATTTTTAAGTATCCAAATGGCTTTGTCATATACTTCAGCTTCATTTATCATAATAAACAAAGTATTTATTTGGTTTATTGTACAAATATAGTACATTTGTCATGTAAAGAACGTTTATTTATTTTAAATACGGAAAAATCATGTCATACGAATTAAAAGAATTACCGTACGGATACGATGCCTTGTTTCCCTATATCGATGCGGAGACCATGCAAATCCATCACACCAAACATCACGCCGGTTATGTCAGTAAACTGAATGCCGCACTCAAAGAAGAAAATATCCAGCCCCAAAGTCTGGAAAAACTGCTTACCGGTATTTCGGGATATTCGGCGGGTATTCGTAACAATGCGGGGGGGCATTACAACCACAGCTTATTCTGGTCGGTCCTTTCTCCCGAAGGCGGAGGAAAACCTTCCGGGGCTCTTGCCGAAGCTATCGATCGCGATTTCGGATCGTTCGGAGCATTTCAGGAAGCTTTCCGCACGGCTGCCGCATCGCGTTTCGGATCGGGCTGGGCCTGGCTTATTCTCACATCGGATCAAAAACTCAAGGTAACCTCTACGCCCAACCAGGACAATCCCCTGATGGATGTCGCCGAAGTCCGTGGACTGCCACTGCTCGGCCTGGATGTATGGGAACATGCCTATTATCTGAAATACCAGAACAAAAGGCCGGAATATATCGAGGCTTTCTGGCACATTATCAATTGGAGCGAAGTGGAGAAGCGATTCGGGAATCATTCCTGATCTGCGCTGCTTGTTCACGGGGACCGGCCTTTTCCGCCTGCCGGTCCCCTGCTCCTTGTAAAACAACAACTTTACCATCTGCGCATCACAATTTCTGCCATGGAATACTACCGAAATCTATTTGACCGGATTGTCCGCGACTGCAGTCGCGCCATATTGTCTTTTCCCGAAGATCTGTACCCCATGATTCCGGATAAGGTGCTTCTTCTCGATATCGGGAACAATACCCTCTTTCATCGCGGACAGCTCTTTCCTTATAACGGTCCGGATACGATAAGGGAATTTCTTCCGGTACCTTATATCATTGTTACCTATACCTGGTCTCCGCATTCGGATGCCCCTTTGATTTCCCCGCTTCATTTTACATTTTCCGGATGGGGCGAAAGCCTTAAACAGGCATATTCCGATCTGTATTTCAATTCCGAAGCACTATCGTATCTCCCTAAAGTCCGGGGGAAACTTCGCGTCATGCAAAAAGTCCTGGAGCTCTGTGCCCTACAGGAGATCCACAATGCATACCAGGACAAAAGCCTGGTGAATATATTCGGCTGGTTATACGATCCGGCAGAACAAAAACCGGAAGATCTCTATACCGACCTGCTTCTGACCCATGACGAAACTTTGCTCCCCCTGATGGTCTGACACAGCCTACGGCACCATACGGCTTCCTTCTTACGGAGCTCTTCGTTTTTGTCAAAAAGTTCTCCGGTGCACTATCCGTACTACGAAAAACCGTAATGATATCCGGCCGGAATTTCGTATATTCGTATTCCCCTTATCTCTTTTCGGAACATGGATTGAAAACGGAAGCCGTAATATCGTTATCACCGCCTTCGTTTTCTACGGGACCATACTGTGCCCTGTCACCGCAGGATATACTGATATATGGTTTTCAGCTCATAGACAACTAACCAAAATACACCGGTCATGAAAAAACGATTACTCCTTTTGCTGGGTTGCTGTCTTACCCTCACATCGCTTCCCGCCCAGCATTTTACGCTGAACCCCCTGAAAGATGTGCATCCCGGGAGCCGGGAGCTTTTCAGTTTTCCTTACCTTGCCGATAGTAGTGATGCCGCAGGCAGGATCAATACCTGGCTTCACGGCACCCTGCTGGAAACCCTTCCGGGAAAGTTCGAATACTCCCCTTTTGAGCGGATCTGGCCTGCGGGAACATCACGACAGGGCGTAGTGAGACTGGGATATCTGGTCTATGCCAATAACGATCGTTATTTTTCTCTCGACGTAAGCGGGGAATATTCCGGGATATACCGTGCTCCTTTTTCGGTAATCCACAACTTCGACGCACACAGCGGACGCCCGATTGCCCTGGAGGACCTTTTTACCGTGCAGGGATTGAAAAAATTACAGCAACAGACCGTGCAGCAGCGTACGGCGCTTTTAGAGGGCTTTCTGAAAACTCTCGATACTACAGCATACGACAATGCAGATCAATATCACCGGTATACCGGCTGCCTGGCTTCCGTTAAAAATGACGACCTGCTACAGGATAGGATTCTGCTCACGGGAAATTCACTGCGGCTCATCCGGAACAGCTGTTCTTCCGGAACCGAAAACACCGGGGATGTACTCGGCGATCTGGAAAACGACTTTGGTTTTGAAACCCTCAAACCCTGGTTGAGCGCTTATGGGAGGTATCTTTTTTTACCGGAAGCCACACCGCAATATGCCCCGGAGCCCGGAAAACATATCCGCATCGGTGTATACCAGGGTATCCGGGACGGACAACCTGTGCGGATCTTTATAGAAAAAGTCTACAATGACGATTCGGTACGGGCTTTTTGCTATTACAACGAGGGAACGGGACGGGTAGACCTGCAGACCGAAAGAAAACCGGACGGCTCCTATGAGTTCCGGGAAATAGGTCCGGACCAAAAAACCGTTACGGGAATATTCCGGTTAAAATACAACGGCCTGTATCGCCTGGAAGGAAACTGGCATACGCCATCGCATGCCACAGTATATCGTGTAGCCCTTTACTGAACGGGGGCTCCGATAAGCATACATTCGTTCCACCATGCAAAGCGAGGGGATGTTTCGGCCATGAGGGCAAGCCCTATCCCTGCAACACCTTCCAGTACTCCGGCTTCTGCCTGGAACGACTGCTTATTTCCGCCACGCCACTGCATATAACCGGCATACCCTTTGGGATGTACGCCCATCTGCATTCCTTTTTCCCTCCAGAATGCGGCAGCCTGGTCTAATTTCCTGTTCCCGGTTTCACGGGCCATAACCCGGTACATGTGCATCAACCCGAATGCTCCGTGGCACAATCCTGCATCGCGGATCTCCGCCTCTTCCGGATTTTTACGTAAGGCAGAATATTCGAGGGTCCTGACGGCTCTCCGGCAAAGCTCCGCTTCACCCAGCACTTTACCTGCATGCCAGAGCGAAATCCCGATACCAGGGTCTCCGTAACACCATCCCAGGCGGTTCGTCCGGCTTTTATCCCCGTTTTTGGTTATCCAGGCAGGGAATACGGAAGTTCCCGGTATACTGTGCTCCCATTGCATGATATAATGTACGGCCTGTTTCAGGAGCGGGCGGGCATATTCGAATTCCGGGAAAACAACCAGCCTGGACAGAAAATTGATCACACCGGACATCCCATGGGCCAGACTGAGGTTGTATCCCAGCAGTTTCTCTTCCCGGATCAACCAGGATTCCCATTTGCCATGATCTCCGGATATATGAGCTTCGTCTCTAAGGCGGTCTATAACTTTACGGAGCACTATGGCATAGCGGGTTTTTAATACGCCGGAACCGGTCATTCTGTAACGGATCAGGAAATAATATCCTATCCCTGTCATACCGTGTAAAAAGTCGTAAAAATTGGGATCGGTGTACTCGTCCATACACAACCCGAGATAATCTTCCAGCGGAGGTAAAAGGGTGTCCGAATGTATGGTGATAAAATTTTGTTCGCGAAGATGTTCTATGGTCCAGAGGGCTCCCGCCATCCCGGAACAATAGGTAGGCATGAGATAACCTTCGTTGATGATGTCAAAAATACGTCCTGTAATCTCCGTACCGAGATCGGCCTGGTATTCCTGCCCGGAGTACCGGGCGTAGTAGAAATGGAAAAGGGCTATCCCGGAGAGGCCGTTAAGGACTCCGATATCTGCTACGGTTGTGTATTCTTTTTCAAGTACGGCAGCTATTTCTTTAAGTTTTTCATCGATAAACTCCGCAGAATTTATCAGAGGACCGGCTGCTTTTGAGTTTTCTGATCCCGGACCTGAGGCTCCGGATTTATGATGTAAAGGCATGGTTGAGCTTTTAGGTATGAAAAGAAGAGAGGGTCCGAAAAGTATGTGTAACCTTCGGAGATTTGCGTATTTGATTTTTTCTCAGATATCTCCCCTAAAAAAAGGAGGCTGCCTTGACTTTTGAGACAGCCTCATCATGTTATCATCCGTAACAATGCATCCCCGGAGGAGGACAGGTATTCATCGGACCGTTGGTAGGACAAAAATAAGTATCCTCGCATGCAGGCCCATCCGTAAGAGCTCCTCCTTTAAGCTGTTTGCCACTGAGATTACTTACTACTTCCTTACGAAGCCGCAGATTGTGCAATGATTTTTTCATGGTACGTTGTTTTTGGAGTGGTGCCTACTCTTTTCAAAAGGTTTTCGGCGGCCCCTTGATTACAGCGATCCGGCAGCAGCAAAATATTCTGCTCCTTAACGTCCACTGTTAGTTCAGGGCCCTGAACGCATTTTATACCCGTTACAGGCCATGTTACAGTGCCCTGCAACCGGTTAATAGCAATCTATTCCGGGAGGAGGACAGGAATTTAACGGTCCGTTGGTGGGGCAGTAATAGGTGTCTTCACAAAGCGGTCCGTTCGTAGCTGCGCCTCCTTTAACACCCTTGGTGTTCAGGTTGCTTACGATCTCTTTTTTCAATTTCAGATTTTGGAGTGATTTTTTCATGGTAGGTAATTTTTGGAGTTATGTCTTTTACTTGAGAAAGGGCCCGGCTTTTCCCTTCCGTACAGGTAACAACATCGCTTGTAAAAACAAGCACATGGTCCCCTGAAAAAAACAGGGCTGTACCTTGCAAAAACAAGGACACAGCCCTATTTACAGTCTACTATTATCTATTAATAACATTGCATTCCCGGAGGAGGACAAGTATTCAGCGGACCATTGGTGGGACAGAAATAGGTGTCTTCGCAAAGGGGTCCGTTCGTAGCTGCGCCGCCTTTAACACCTTTGGTGTTCAGGTTGCTCACGATCTCTTTTTTCAGCTGTAAGTTTTTCAGCGATTTTTTCATGGTAAGTGATTTTTGAAGTTATGCCTACTCTGATCGGTTAAAGGTTTTCGGCTTCCCCTTTTTGTCGTAAGGCAAAAGATCTACGTATCCGGAAAGAGACCATTTGCATAGCAGGTTATTTTAATTAATCTGTGTTTATTTTTTGAAGGCTTTCAAACTTAGCGAATTACTCATCAAAAAAAAATCCCTGAAATCAGGGATTTTTCTTAAAATTCATAGCAGTGAATGATTATAGCAAACTGCGATTTTTACAAGGATTCCTCATACCTTCGGCTTACTTCATCCCAATTGATGATATTCCACAGTGCTTCGAGATAATCTCCGCGCTTGTTCTGATAGTTCAGATAATAGGCATGCTCCCATACATCTGCCCCGAGAACAGGAGTTCCTCTTTCGCGGACATCCTGCATCAGCGGGTTGTCCTGGTTGGGTGTGGAGGTCACAGCCAGTGTTTTCTCCGGGGTGACGATGACCCATGCCCATCCGGAACCGAATCTTCCCGAAGCTGCGCCGAGGAATGCTTCCCGGAGTTTGTCCATTCCCCCGAAATCGCGTTCTACGGCAGCCCGTAAAGCTTTCGAAGGTTTTGTTCGGGACGGGGTAAGCACAGACCAGAACAGCGTATGGTTGTAATGTCCCCCGGCATTATTACGCACAGCTGCATCATAAGCAGTTATATCTTTAAAGATCGCCTCGAGTGATGCGGGTGACTTTCCGGATTTTTCCAGGGCCTTGTTGAGCTTGGCCACATAACCTGCGTGATGTTTGCTGTAATGGATCTCCATGGTACGGGCATCTATATAAGGTTCCAGGGCATCATACGCATACGGTAAAGGGGCCTGTTGAAACTGGGCTTCGGCCTGATGATATACAAGGGCGAGCAGAATAACGAGAAAAGTGTTTACGATTTTCATCATGATATCAGGATTTATGATTTTAAAGATATGCGGTAAAAGGATCGGAGAAAGGAACTCCTTTTTCAAGGTGGCATTGTTCTTCGTCAGAAAGCAGGCACTGCCGGAGATCGGCTGTAATTTTGTGATGGTCTATATGCTGCCCGATAAAAACGAGCTCATTGATACGGTCTCCCCATTGTTTGCTCCATCGCTCTTCTATACGGTCCCTGTTATCCAGGTAAGCCGGGTAAGCGATACGATCGGAAAAGGGCATACTACACCACCATACCCCGGCGTGTTCCAGTCTCGACGATCCGCCTGCCTGAGAGAACGTCAGGGCTTCATCGGGCCGGGATGCGAGCCAGAACAGTCCTTTGGCCCTGATGATGTTTCCCGGATATTCTTCCTGAAGGTATTGCCATAAACGTTGTGGGTGGAACGGCCGCTGGTCGCGGAATACAAAAGAACCGATCCCATATTCTTCCGTTTCCGGAATATGGTCCTGCTGCAGTTCTTTTTGCCAGCCCGCCGAGACCTGGGCTTCTTCGAAATCGAACCGCCCGGTATTCAGGAGCTCGGCCGGATTTACACGTCCGAAAGAAGTCTCGATAATTTTTGCTGCCGGGTTGAGCCTGGCAACAGCCGCCCGGAGCAGACCCACAGTTTCTTCTCCGGCAAGATCGCTTTTATTGAGAATAATGACATTGGCAAACTCTACCTGGTCGGTCAGCAGATTCACAATCGTGCGGTAATCGCCCTCCATATCCGTAAGTTCGCGATCTGCAAGCAACTCGTCCGTGCCGAAATCTCTCAGGAAATTATAGCTGTCCACCACAGTAACCATAGTATCTATGTAGCTGAATGCCGAAAGGTCAATTCCGTTTTCCGGATCGGCATACGAAAACGTCTGGGCTACCGGAACCGGTTCGCTTATTCCGGTGCTTTCTATAAGCAGGTAATCAAATCTCCCCTCCCTGGCCAGGCGCTCCACCTCCACCATCAGGTCTTCCCGGAGTGTGCAGCAGATACAGCCATTGCTCATTTCTACAAGCTTTTCTTCGGTTCTCGACAGTACATGCTCATTTTCAACCAGTCGGGCATCGACATTTACCTCGCTCATATCATTGACAATAACAGCAACCCTAAGCCCCTCCTTGTTATGAAGCAGGTGATTGAGCAGTGTTGTTTTTCCCGCGCCGAGAAAACCGCTGAGTACGGTAACAGGTAATTTTCCGGTCATCTGATTTTTCATACAAATGCAACTTTATTGCAAATGTATGCTTTTACACTAAAATATGCTACATGGTTGCATTAAAATATTCAACCTTATTATTCGTGCAGTACCAGAAAAGGCATACGGGTATGATAGCTGATTTTAGCCACAGTGGGCCGGAATAACGCTTGCTGAAAGAAATTGAGTTTTTTGGCCATCATGGCTATCCAGTCGATATCCATCGTATCGGTAAATGCTTCTATGGCCTCTCCCAGGTTTTTATGTGTCAGCTTATGAAAACTGTATTCGCGTTCACTGAGGTAATCTTCGAGGTATTTTTTATTGATCTTCTGTTCTTCACCAAGGACTTCATGCTCGCTTTTCACCACGTGCAATACCCGTATACCGGCAGCAAACTTGTCGGCCAGGAAAAACATGGTATCAAGAACCCGGGGAGAATACGGAATGCTATAGTCTGTCGGGAACACGATTTCTTTGGGAAAACGGAAATCCGCATCTTCGGGAACCACCAATACGGGACATTTTACTTTGGTAATCACGTCTCCGGTATTGCTTCCTACGGTCATTTCTTTCAGACCTGAAGCTCCTTTGGTCCCCATGATAATAAGATCTATATTTTTTTCTTTAACCTGTTTCCGTATCGATTCTATAAAAAACTCGTATTCGGAGAGCACGGTAAAGTCTGTATTATGCTCCGGAAACTTCCCTTTCATCCACGCTGCCATCTTTTCCAGGCTGATCCTCGACCTCTCCCTGACATCCGTATCGTAGTCCTCCGGAAAAGCGACCAAAGGCATACCACCACCTGCATATACGTAGGGCTCTACGACATTACACAGGTAAAAATGACATTCGGAAGTACCGAACAAAAGCATGGCATATTTTACGGCATTCCACGAATTATCGGAAAAATCCGTAGGGATAAGGATATTTTTCATCGCATTTCTTATCTATCACGAGCAAAAGTAGCAGGACAGACAGGAATAAAATATGATAAATATCAACTGCGGTAATTTTGAAGTTCGGGATTCCCGGGGAGCAATCCCCGGGAATTGCCGTATGGTTTAACGCATTTTTTCAAGACCTTCGACATTCAGCACCCTGATATTTCTGCCCTCTATAGCGATGAGGCCTTCTTTTTTGAGTTCGGACAGGGTACGGATAAAACTCTCGGGAGCTATCCCGGCCACACTGGCCAGGTCATTACGCGAGATACGGATCTCCCGATCGGACTGATGCTGTAGTTTTTCTACGAAACGCAAAATGGTATTGGCTGTTTTTTTACGAACCGATCCGTAGGCCATCTGCAACAGCTTTTCCTTAACACCCGAAAGGTCGCCTGCCAGAAATTCTATCAGCTCCACTGCCAGTTTATGATTGGTTTTCAGTATTTCGGCAAAGGTATCTTTACGGATACCGTAGAGCGAAGTTTGCCGGAGTGCGGTAGCCGACTCTTCGTAGGGAATATTCTGCGTAAAGGAATAATATCCGAAAAAGTCATCGTCCCTGCTGATATCGGTAATCAGTTCTTTACCGAGTTCTTCGATACGATGGGTTTTTACCATCCCTTTTTCTATGAGGTAAATATAGTTGGCATGATTTCCTTCGGTGTAAATGGTTTCGCCTTCTTCAAAGGTAAAATATTCCCCTTCATCGGTAAAAAAGTTTTTGAGTTCATGGATATCCCGGATCTCGTCTTCATCATCGTCGGCACCGGTTTCGGCAGACCTGGACAAATCTTTTTCTTTGAGGAGTGATACCTTGGCCAATCTGCTTTCTATGGCGCTCAACAGTTCTTCTTCCTCGAAAGGTTTGGTAAGATAATCATCAGCACCGAGGTCCATTCCTTTTCGTACTTCTTTACGCTCTGTCTTGGCGGAAAGGAAAATAAAGGGGATCTTACGGGTCTCGGGATTGGCCGAAAGCGTCTCCAGTACGCCGTAGCCATCCAGTTCGGGCATCATAATGTCACAGACAATAATATCCGGATGGGCTTCCGATGCAAGAACCACACCTTTTTTTCCATTAGGGGCCGTGATCATTTCATATCCGGATAATTCCAACAGCTCTGCGGTGTTTTCCCGCAGTACCGGGTCATCTTCAATGAGCAATATTTTCTTCATGATTTGGTAGTTTAACCGTAAATGTTGTTCCTTTTCCTTCTTCACTGACAAAGCTGATCTCTCCGCCGAGATTCTCCAGGTGGCTTTTCACAATATTAAGGCCTATTCCCGTTCCCTGATCGATCACCGCATTACTGGCACGGAAATACCGGCTGAAGATATGTTTCTGTTCTTCCGGGGGAATCCCTATACCGTGATCCCTGATCCGGAAAATAAAAAATTCGCCCTGTTGTGCTACGGAAATATCGATTTCGGTATGTTCGGGAGAATATTTAACCGCATTGCGGACCAGGTTGGACAGTATGAGCTCGAGTATCTTTTCGTCCTGATAAATGACATAATCATCGATATCATCCGGAAAATTAATCCGCTGTCCCGTTTTGAGCAGCATATTGGCATCATAGATCACCTCGTTAAAGACCCTGGTCATGTGAAACGATGTAAAGTTGTATTTTTCCTTTCCGGAGTCTATGCGTTCTACCGAAAGGAAATCGTTGAGTATATTGTTGAGATACCGTACCTTGTTCTTTATGGTTTCCAGGTGTTTTTCTCTTTTCTCCTGCTGTCCCGTCTCGGTATATTTGCCGATAAGCGTAGCCGAAACCAGTATACTGCTCAGCGGGGTTTTAAATTCATGAGAAACCAGGGAAAGGAACTTGGTTTTCAGTTCGTTCAGTTCCTTTTCTTTTTGCAGCGCATTTTTGATCTTGTTTTCGGCTTCCGTCCGGCGTTTTACTTCCTTTTCCAGCAGCAATATGGAGTCCCGGAGTTCGCTGGTCCGGTTTTCTACCTTTTCTTCCAGCTCCTCATTGAGTTGCCTGATCCTGTTCTCGGCTTCCCGGCTTACGGTGACGTCCATCACAAGAGCCACTATAAACTTCTTGTCGTTTACAGTAAAAGGGTTGAGCCCTATTTCCACCGGTATCTGCGTATGATCCTTACGGACTCCCCAGAGGTTACGCCCGGCAGCCATTTTTCTTTTACTGGATTTGTCGTAATAATGGTGAAAATGCTGATCGTGATTCGGCCTGTAATTTGTCGGGATCAGGATATCCAGCTTCCGGCCGATCAACTCATCCTTTTTATAATGAAACATATTTTCGAGGGTCGAGTTGACAGCTACGATATTTTTCTCCCCATCGACCACCAGGATACCTTCCGAAATGGTTTCGAGAAGAATACTGAAAATATCTTCTTCCTGCTGGAAAAATCTAATCACAATTAACCTGTATTAAAAATAGACAAACGCTTACCGGATACTTATAAAATATACTATCCGTCCCATTCTTTTCGGGGGATTTCAAAGATAAGGATTTAAAGCACATTCAAAAACCGAATGTCTTTTTTACACAAAAAAAACGGAGCAGGAGAAACACGCGTCTGCTCCCGCTCCGTTTACAGGTAATACGTAATAAAACTAATCTAAAAAATTCACATTATGTATTTCGGGTACATGCGACCACATTGCTGCCGAATCTTTCGAAAGCTGCTTTTTCCAGTTCTTCCCTGTGATCGGGATGTGCTATGGATATGAGGCTTTTTGCTCTTTCCTTAAGGTTTTTCCCGAAGAGGTCTACCACCCCGTATTCGGTAGCGACATAGTGTACGTGCGCCCTGGTGGTCGTTACTCCGGCACCCTGTTTTAAGTAGGGTACGATCTTGGATATATTTTTTGCGGTCATCGAAGGTAATGCTATAATGGCTTTTCCGCCTTCGGACAGGGAAGCTCCCCGGATAAAATCCATCTGTCCTCCCACCCCCGAATACTGCCTGGCACCGATAGTATCGGCACATACCTGCCCGGTAAGGTCGATCTCGATAGCGCTGTTAATAGCGGTTACCTTAGGGTTTTTACGGATGATGGCCGTATCATTGGTATAAGCGGCCTCTTTGAAATGCACTACCGGGTTATCGTCGAGAAACCGGTACAGTGCAGGTGATCCTACGGCAAAACAGGTTACCAGTTTTCCGCGTTTTATGTTTTTTTCTTCACCGGTAATCACCCCCGATTCTACCAGGGGAAGAATACCATCCGAAAACATCTCGGTATGTACGCCCAGCCTTTTGTGATTTCCCAACTGGCTGAGTACCCCATTCGGGATTCCTCCTATTCCCATTTGCAATGTAGCACCGTCTTCTACGAGACCAGCTACGTGATACCCTATACGTTTTTCTATGGCAGAAGGCTCTGTAAGTTCCGTACAATGTATGGGTTCGTCCGCAAAGATAGCGGCATCGATCTGATTGATATGGATAATGCCGTCCCCATGTGTTTTAGGTACATTAGGGTTGACCTGTGCTATAACCTTTTTGGCGACACTCAGGGCTGGTAGTGTGACATCTACGGAAGTACCCAGCGAGCAGTACCCGTGTTGGTCCGGTGGAGAAACCTGGATAAAGGCTACGTCTACCGGCAAAATATTCCGCCGGAAAAAAAGGTGTATTTCACTCAGGAACACAGGAATGTAATCGCCGTAGCTGGAGTTCACTGCGGGACGGACATTACCCCCTACAAAAAAGCTGTTGATCCGGAAAGTTTCGCAATACGGAGGTTGGGTATAAAGCGCCTCTCCCTCGGTATGCATTTGTACGATCTCTATATTTTCCAGTTCGTTGTACCGGTTGCAAAGAGCACGTATCAGTTTGTTGGGGGTCATTGCGGCTCCCTGAAAAAACATACGGCTTCCGGAGGTAACCAGTGCAACGGCTTCTTCTGCTGTAGTGTAATGTAACATGTGTATATAGGTTTTAAAACGGTCTGTTCTTTTTTTAAAATGTCCTGAAATCCGGATAGCAATGGCATATCATCTTAAGATCCGATACGGAGAGACAGGTCGAAGTATATGGCTATCTTTTCATCGACCACAATAAGTCCCAGCATTTTTTTCGGGGGTTCTAAACCGAAATCCCGGATGTCCAGCGACAGCACACCGGAGCATTTCAGTACCCCTTCGGTCTGCAATTTCACGGGGATCTCATAATCCCCCTGTTCGCCGGCAATAGTGATGGAAATTTTTGCTTTGAGTTCGCCCGGTTCCTGTATAACCTCCCGCAGCCTCAAATCGATATACGGATGAGATTCGGTTTGCAGCAGACTGTGAAAATCTTTATTGATCCCTCTCCCTCCGCATCCGAACCCGCGGTTTTCCAGGCGGATCAGGGCTTTATCAAAGATCATCCGTCCTTCTTTTTTGCGAAAGACGATCGGAACGGATGTTTCCAGGAGTTGCTGGTCGTACCTACAGGTAAAATCCTTGACGTTGGCAGAACCTTTCAGGTATAATTCGCTTCCGCGGTCTATCCGTACCACACATTTTCTTTCGGAAAAAGGACTGCCGGAAAAAAACAGGACGAATACCAAGATCAGGCTTATACGTGAAATTATTTCCATATTTTCGGCGATTAAAAGTTACCCCCGGAGTGCCGGTCTGTCGGACACCGGTGACATTGCGGTATCCGGAGGTAACTCAGGTTCAATCAAACTCTCTTCTTATTCGGTACCGGCACCTTGCAGGTACCGTAATCAGCCCGTGGAATTTTCTTAGAAGCTGATGACGGCTTCGACCATCAATCCGTCAAACTTTCCGTCGTTCAGAATACTGCCGGAGTCAAATCCGTCGTATTTCTGATTTACATATTCCAGTTTAGCAAGGATATTTTTGGTCATAAACCATCCACCTCCGAGCTGGAACCGTGTAATATCCACATCATTGTTGGTCAGTGCTTCTTCTCCGGAAGCCAGGTTATAACGCCCTCCTATGTAGAAGTTCTCTGTATTCCCGAAGCGGTATAACAATTCTGCACCGTATTGGTTCCACACCCTGGTATCGGCTTCTCCGGCAGCTTTTCCTGAAGATCTCTCATACATCCCGAAGAATTCGAGTCCGTTGTACTTCACAAAAGGGTTGATCATTACTGCGGTGAGCTCGTTGCTGAAATCGGGGTCAAACCGTCCTGAAGTAAAGTTTCCTTTGGAAGTAGCTTCTTCGTTCTCCATCACAAAATAGTACCTTGACCCTGCCCTGTCACCTGCATACAGATATGTTCTTGCAGAATGTGCTGTGTGGTAAACGGAACCTGTCAACCGCAATCTCAAATCACTTTGCACTTGTTTGTCGTATCCTATTTTGGCCAGGAAAGAAGGACTTGTGCTTCCGGGACTGTCTACAGACTGGTTCAGTTTTCCGTTGGAAATTCCCAGCATGGAAATAAATCCGTTTCTTCGGTAGTACACTTCTGCACCTACTTCGGTGGTAAAGGCATCCATAATATAGTTTCCTACAAAGGGGTTATAGATAGCCTGGGCGTTGTCTGATCTGCGGAAGTGTGCATCACCGTAGTTGTTTTCCATGTGCCCTATTTTAATGGTCACATACTTCATTACATCTTCCAGGAAACCGGGCTGGATAAAATCCAGTTTATCGATCTGGAAATACCCCCCTTTTACATAAGGCTCCGGGTGGTGACGGGAAGAAAGATAGGTTCTCAGGTGCATTCTTACCCCGTCAAAAAGCGCTACATCCAGGTCGAGGTTAGCCGTAGCCAGGTTAAAGTTATCTCCTATTTCCTTTAGTGCAACGCTACCGCTGTTACTGTGATTCAGAGCCTGGAACTGCAGGGTAGAAGCGCCTCCTATACGTACGTGTACCCCATTGAAAGTGGATACGGTGTCTTTAGGAGCCTCAAAAACGTTGATCCCGTTTTTGTCCGGACTTCTGTAGTTGTCCGGATTGCGTTGCTGAGCACTTAGTGTTACGGTACACATACCACATATAGCTACTGCGATGGTTGTCAGTCTTTTCATAATGGTCTTTTTTAAAAGAATATGGATTTTTGGATTTATTTGTAAGTCATTTCAAATTTTACGGTCACTTTTTCTCCGGTCTTTACGGTTCCGAGAAGTGCAGTGGGCGGCTCTATACCATAATCGGTCATTACAATATCAGTACTTCCGCTTACATGAACCTTAGCTCCGGAAACTACGGTCAGTTTCAAAGGCACATTTTTCGTTACTCCTGCAATGGTAAGATCTCCGGAGATATTCACTTCGTATTTCCCCGCTCCGGCCTCCTTGATCCCGGTAGATGTTCCGGAACGGAAAGTGATTTGTTTATGTTCTTTACTCTTAAGGGCTTTATACGTATTTTTGTCCATCCCGCTCTTACCGCTTTTCAATTCTTCTACGGTAAGGGTAAAGGATAGTTTTTCTACGGATTTCAATTGGTTTTCTTCCATGGTAAACGTACCTTTCCCGTGGAAAGATCCGGCTTTGAGTTCCCAATCGTGAATGTTGGACGTCCCGAATACTTCCATTTTACTTTCCGAGGCCACAACCTGGGATTCCTGTGCCATGGCTACCGGAAAGTACAGAATGGTTGCCAATAAAGCTCCTGCTATTTTTCCGCTGAACAATTTTATTTTTTTCATCATTGAAACATTTTATGAGGCCTTTCCCTCGTGTTATTCTATGGAGCAAAAGTGGGGTGAAAAGAAATCAGATACCATGATATTTATCAGGTCCGTAAAAAATGCTCCCGAATGGTGTGGAAACACCCGTACAGAGAGCAGGGAGGCTTGTCATGACCATGGCTTCTATGGTCTGCAGTATAAAAAGAAAAGGAAATAAACTACGCCGCCTGTAAAAAGAGATCGAAGTGGTGATATTACGGCGAATCCGGGTTGCCGGATTTTATATGGGTTGTTGTTTTTTTAAAGATACTCCCTAAACATAAGGTATGGACCACCTATGGTGCCGGACTTTTGAAGCAGGTATTTAGTATGATGCTTATATTTTGATTACATTAGCTATGAAAAGACGAAACCCGGGCTTACTACCTCTATCGCCCGGGTTCCTCAGATGACTACTCTAAATTGGCATCTGTTATTTGCTGCCTCTACCTCCGGTTACTGTTCCGGGTAAAGGTATTTATCACTATCAGATCATTCGGTGTAAAAGGCCGGTTCGTACCATCGGAACAGGCCAGCATCCGGGGATGCTTTGTTTATGATAACATTTGCTATAAAAAGACGAAACCCGGGCTTACTACCTCTATCGCCCGGGTTTCTCAGATGACTACCCTAAATTGGCATCTGTTATTTGCCGCCTCTACCTCCGGTTATTGTTCCGGGTAAAGGTATTTTATCGCTATCAGATCATTCGGTGTAAAGGGCCGGTTCGTACCATCGGAACAGGCCAGCATCCAGGACGGATCGGTTTGCGGGTCCGCCCCTGTCGGTGTACCGGTGATATGGTAAGGTATTTCATCCGGCGACAATTCGCTTTCGTCATAGGGATTGTCTATGCCGTATCGAAGGCGAAGTATCAGGGCATCCCACGGACTGATATACTGTCCGCAGCTCAGGCTCCTGTCGTGCAGGTCGGTGTGCCGAAAACCTATGGCATGACCTATTTCATGGGCTATCGTGGTTACGAAATCGTCCCGGTCGGCCTGCGCAGTGTAATGATCGATACTCAGGTCGATCTGTGGTGCAGGGTTGCCGTCCTCATCAGGAAACCCGTACGACTGCCCGAGCGTACGACTATCCTCGAACTGTCTTCCTTTAATAAGGATATCGGGCGTTTCGGTAGAACCGGCATCCAGTAATACGAAATCCAGCACGAGACCGAGCTCGTTAAACCGGGCTATGGCATCGGCAGTGGAATCGTAAAAATAGGTCTGCTGCGAACCGGCATCGACTTTGATCTTCAAGGTTCTTGCCGTATTGCCCATATCTACTTTAAAGGGACTGCTGTATTGCTCTGCAACAGGTCCGCCGGTAATGGTCTTGTGCATCAGTTCCTTTTGATATGCTATCTGTGAGGCCGTCATAAAAATATCGCCTTCTATACGATAGCCTCCGTCGGTTTTCACTACGCCCTCCGGGGAGAACCCGGCAAGGAATATGTCTTCTTTTTCCCGGTCACTGATCTCCGCATGGCTCTCTTGATCCGGGAGTGCAGTGTCTTCTTTCTCACAGCCTGTAAGCAGTAGTGCCGTACAGACTATTGGGATTGTATATGTAAATAAGATTTGGGTGATGTTGCGTTTCATTTTAATGCTGTTTCAATTGCGTTCGTGTTTAGTTTAAAAATGATGAATAGCGTCAGAATAATTCAGGACTCCCGGACGGGGCCCGGACGGCATAACTGTGATACGAAAATGAGGATGTAGTCATATAATTTGTGTTTAGTATGGTGTAAAAGGGCCTGATATAGGATCTGCACTCCACAGCTCCTATCCGGAACCGAAGCTGTGTAAAGCAGGTAAAACCCCCCGTGTTACAGAAAGTGTTTTCTGATACCTGTCAAAAGTACCCATTACCTCCCCTGCGTTTTATCCGGTATGCGCAAACTTTTGTCACAAAAACGCAAAGTATGATTTTTAGGTCCGTATCATGCTCCGGCTGTTTTTTGACCGTTATCATATCCTGAAATCTCTGGGCAGACAACCGTAGTATCTCTTGAAAATATTACTGAAATGCCCCAGGTGCTGATAGCCCACCATACGCGCTACTTCAGATACGGAACAGTTTCCCGCTGCCAGGAGCTCTCCTGCCCTCTTCATACGCAGTTCTACGAAGAAATTGTAGTAGGTCATGCCGTAAGCAGCTTTGAAAAGCGACTCGAATTTCCGTTCGCTCATTCCCACTTCCCTGGAAATTTCCCTGACCGAAGGGGGCGGTATTTCGGAAGTCAATGCCTGTACCAAAGTTTCCCGGGCATGGTTCATTTCGTCCATATAGTATCGTGCAGCAGGAATGATCTCCCCACGGGGATGATCACCGAGTTTTCTGAAATACTGATCCAACAAACCATATACAAAAGCTTTCATGGCGAGCTTATCTATACTAAAAAGTGTTTTAGTCTTATGAAATTCCTTTATTTTTTCGAAGATCGCCTGGTTGACCTGCATGGTGTGATAGCGGAATTTTCCCGTTTTAACCTCTTGTAACACAGGGTGATCCGAAGGGAATAAACGGTCGAGATAATACAGCAGAAAATCACGGCTCATGGAAATTCCCACCAACAGGATATCCTGTCGGGCTTCGCTGGAAAGTCTTATACGGGGTTTCCCTACTGAGGAAACCAGAAAAGACTGCGGTATGCGGCATGCCGTTTTCGATAACATTTTTTCATAAGCCAGTAAAGTAGTGGGGCGGTCGGACAATTCCAGTTTCAGCAGGAAATATTCTTCTTCGGGTTGTGGCAACCAGACCAGGACATTATCCGGGAATTTCCCGGTGCTGTTGTACCGGGCAAAATTGAGGACAAGCCCCTCCTCTATCCGTTCGTGTACACATTCCATATACATCCGCGGAAATCGTGCAGCCATGCAATTGTCTTTTATATGAATGTGTTTGTCCAGTCCGTATCCCCTGGACTGTGCGATGACCTTATCGAAAAAGGTACTGTCATACTTTAAGTTTAAAAACCATTCCATAATTCCTCCTTTTGCCACCGAATAGATGTTTTATTCCCGGAAAACAAGCTTTGCCAGGCGTATCACGCCATCGCTTCCTTTCCGAAAATCACCGGTATTTTTAATAGTGACTCAAAAAAGATGTTAATCCCTTAAAAAATATTTTATTTTTTGGCGATAACGGGTGGGTTTATGCTTTTTGAAGAGATGGGAATCCCGGGGGGAAACATAGAAATACCGTAAATACCGGGGATTGACATATAAAACCTTATTTTGCGGGTTGAAAGCGTGAAGGCCTCATTTTAAGGGTAGCTTACAAGTGAGCTGCGACGTCGGAGACATTCGCAGAGCACGGAACACTTCGTAGAGTGGGGGTATCCGAGAAAAACCTCAAATACGCAAATCTCAGGGGTTGAAAAAACTTTTTAGACGCCATCAATCCTTATTTGCACAGTTTTTTGGACATTGCCTTTGGTGATTAAAATTTACGCATCAGTACTATTTTCCTTTATTATTATACGGACATCTTCCTTTTATTGTTTACATATAAGATGTAAATAGCTAAAATCAATATATATATCGTATTAATTAGGATTATCCACCTAAAAGAATTGTAATCTAAATCTATCGCTTTATATATACCATTTAAACTTTTTTCGGTATGGCTATCCGTAATTTCATTGACAATGTACTTTTTATTAAGTAGATTATTAATAATGCCCTGGATATTTATATATATAACTGATAATGTTATCAGCACGAATATAATAGTCTTGCCTCTTTTCATTCATCGTCTTTTTTACAAATATTAGTAACGTCAATAACTTCAGATTTGGAATCTTGAGCTATCCAATAAACCGTCGCACTTGAGCGAAGCGGATGCATGAACTCCAATTTATAAAATAAGCAATACGTGAATAAACGAAACAAAATAGGCACCGGCCTTGTTAAAAAATTTGTAGTTTCTGCTCCTGTCCTAAAAAGACAAAAACTACACTATTAACGCATAGCTTTTGTTCTAAGACTCATGACTTACTCATGCCCGCCACCAGTTGCAAACTGGCGGTAGCGGGGGGACGGCCTCTTCTTATTATCTTCTTATATACCAGTTATTTTTATAGTGATTATACACATATCCCTTTCGAACTTCTTTATTAGCAGATGGACTTGCCAACCGTAATAAAATAGCGGGTTCATTTATTTTAAAGGGATTCATAAAAACATTTCCTTCTTTATCAACCTTTAACAATGATAGATCTAATTCCCTAAAGTTTTCTATTATGCTATATATTTCTTTAGAGGTAAAGTAATCTTCCATGCTTTTTTCTTCTAAAGCCGTTTTATTTATATCAATAACACTTCCTTTACTTACAGAATATTTGACAAAATAAACAGGTAAATGACCTTCTGCTTTTTCTATTATATAGACAATTTCATTACCATTTCTCTCTCTTATTCCAATAAAAGTATTTTCAAAAAGAGAGAAATCAGTTTTATCGTACTTATTTATTACAGTATCAATATCATCGTTTTTTATGACATTTTGACAGGACATAATAAAAAACAGGCTTAGTAAATACAGTGATTTCATAATAATTACCTTTTGTCTTGTTGTTTTTGTGTATCTACTGCATCTTGCAAAATTTGCCTAAATCCATTTTTACTTGAATAATAAGCTCCCAATAATAGATCTTTGATCATCTTTAGAATCCCACTGCGCTGGATAACCATTTGATTTCGAATTAATCAAACTATTACCGTGAGCAGCCATTTGAAGTGTAGAATAGTTAAAACCTAAGGTATATCCAGAAGCAGCCCATAAGTAATTTCCAAAATTCATATGATTATGAGCCATATAATCCCCTTCTGGGAGAAATAATACTGAAGATGGGTTATTTAAAGGATTAGAGCTAGCACCTTCATCTCCATAACGTGATGGTATTACTGAATATGAATAATCAAAGTCCTGCCCTCCTTTACTTTCTTTATAAAAATGAGACCAACTATCCTTATTATCAGGATCAAACGCTCCTTGTTGGGAGAGCATATCTTTTATATCCGATTCACCAACAGATATTACTTTATTTATAATTCCATCTCTAATTTGCTGAGTATCTTCTTCTGGATCTGCAAAAGAATAATTTTGCCTTGCTCCTGTTTCAGAATTTTCAATTACTAATCTATCTGGTTGGTCATTTTCATCAATCCTTACAAAATCGCCATTTTGATCAAATATAAAATCATCCAAAGGTTTCAATCCTGTTGGGTCGACATACCGGATAGGATTGTTCCAACTAAAGGCATATGGTGACTTGTCGACCTGTTCAGGGTCGTCCGCTAATGGATCAATATTCATCCATCGACCAAGTTCAGGATTATAATTCCGTGCCCCAAAATCATACGTTCCTAGACCTAAGCTCTCATCCAGTTCTTTACCGCCAAATTTCCATCGCTGGGCTATATCATTTCCAAGAGAGGAGGTTTGACCGTTATATCCTTTATGCTTTAAACCAAAGGGGTAATAATTATTCTCCTCAACAATTTCCAGTTGCGGAGCACTTGTTGTTCCTGTATTGGTGTAGGACAATCGTACATTCCCCAGGTGGTCCTTATACTGGTAAACATACGTATACGCATTGTTCTCCTTAGTCACATACCCTTCCGGGTGACTGAAAAACTGTAGTTGCCCATTCTCATAGATATACCCATTAGCATACTCCGTTGCTGTCACAGAACTTCCCTGGGTAATCTCCTTCTTTAATTTGGCTCCCGAGGCATCGTAAATATACGCAATTTTATTACTCCCGAAACTGACCTGGGTAGGAAGATTTAAATGATTATAGCTAATCCCGGTGATCCCCTTATTGGCGTCCGTCAGTAAATTGCCATTGGCATCATAGGTATAATCATTGCCCGTATTGGTCCCGTCCTTAAATCCGTAGGTCTTGTTACCACTGTCCGTTACTTTTAAAAGCTTGTTACCCGTATCATAGGTATAAGCCAGGTTGTCCATCACCCCGAAAGAAGTGGCGCCGCTGTTCAGGTGTCCCCTGCGGGTTAAGTGTTCTATATTCCCGTTCTTATCATAGGTAATACCTTCTACCGTATAACGGTCCGTCTGCCCGCTGCCGTTAAACTTCCCGGCGGTGATGCGGTTCAATGCATCATAGCTGTAGGCATAGCGTCTCATGGTATTGTCATTGCCCGTCTTCCAGTACGTCTCCGCTATGTTACCATTGTATAAAGGATCAACCACCCCGCTACGGCTCTTGTTGTAGTTGATCTGGAAGTTAAACAGCTTCCCTGAAGGATGATCTACATCGTTGATATCCGTCAGCCATCCCCGTACATTGTATGTATACGCTATGTGTTGTAAAGGGTTTTGGGGCGTATTCCCCACCTTCTTCTCCGTTAACTGCCCTAATTCATCATACACATTTTCGGCGATAAGTTCGCCGGGAATGCTGATCGAAGCACTAAAGCTGGCGCTACTGGTGGCCTTGAAATGGAAACCGGGATTTAATATAACAGAACTGCTGGCTATTTTACTCTGATGCCCTGTAAGCTGTTCGTTCAATTCGATATTCGCGGCCGAGGCTTCTTCCGTACCGCAATCGCCTCCCAGGCATTGTACTTGTTTCAAAAGCCGGCCTGCATGGTCATATTCGAAAATATCGGTAGTCACTATAGGGGCATTACTGCCCCTGGTATGGGTGGTCCGGGTTTTTAGTATCTTACCGGTAAAGTCCAGCAGGCTTTCCACCACATCGGTAGTGTTCAGGTAAGGGTTCTTGCTGGCCGTATAGATCAATCGGCCCTTGCTGTCATAGGCATTCAGGGTAGTGATCCAGTGATCGGTACCCAACACACGGACCTTACTTCCCGTGGCCAAAGTTTTGGTTTGAGTTGCCACTATTTGTCCTAACACTATGGAAGGAATAGTTAAACCTTCAAGATCAAAATTATAATCATCATAATAGCTAACTTTAAGTAGTATATATTCATCGAAATCATTAAGAGTAATATTGTATCCTTTGTAAGGTCCGCTTCCAGTATATTCAGCCTTAACAATACTGTCTCGAATATTTGTTTTTCCTTCACATATTCCTGACAATACAGACCGTCCCAAAATATCCGGAACAGAAAACAACCATCCGTTATTTATTCGTAGCCCACCATCCTGAGAAAAGATCAATTGATCCGCCCTGTCATATTCAAAATAAACCGGGGCACATCCTGGTAACTTTTTATATATACATCTTTTCAAAGCATCATATTCATAGATATAAGCACTTTCATTTAACTCTTCAGATTGTGTATTATAATTGATTTGATTTCCTTGTGATATTTCATTTTCAAATAACGCTGATAATTTAGGCGGTAAAACGAACCTCAAATTCCCCGAAGCATCATAAATATAATAAGTATCGATATTCTCATCAGCAACAACACTTCTCGATAAAACTTCTTGCCCTTTCCCATCTTTAAATATATATCTTATACTTCCATTCTCGTCTGTAATTTTAGTAACAGTGAGCATCCCTTCATTATAATAAGGCATTATTTCGGTAGTTGTAATCGAATTTCCGGACACTCCGAATAATATCGCACGCAATTCCTGTTCATCGTTATTAAGGAAATATTCATATCGCACTACTTTGCCTTCCACTTGCCAATCTTCTCCTGTAGGAAAATCCACAGCAGCACGGCTTAATGATGACATTTCATATTTTGTCTGCCTATAAGGATACTGATCTTCATATTGTGTCATCAGGTCCACTACACCTTCTCCTGAAGAAATAAAAGGAAGCCATTTTTTCGATTTTCTGTAAAACCCGTCATATTCTGTTATTGTGATTATATTTTTTCTTTTTGGGGTAAGCCCGATCTGTGTCATTTGATAAGGGGTTCCCAATCCATCATAATATTCTATATTGACCAGACTATCCTGTTCATTTTCCCGGGTGTAATTATAGGTTATTATCCTGTTTTCTGTAAGAGGTGCTTGGGTAGGATTTCCAGGAATATCAGGTTGTAACAAATCTGAAGAGGAAAAACCTCTTATTAAAATATCAGTATTCTGCAAACCAAGGAGACCGATAGACAGAATATAATTACCGGCATCCAACTCATTTTGCAATGTGATAGGGTATTCCTCTCCTCCGAAAATATTACCGTACACAGTATATACACCGTCCTCGTTCTTTACGAGTGAAATTGTTCCATCAATGTAATTATTCATGGAGGTATCGGGAAAATCAATTTGAAAGAAAAGTGGCGTAGTAATAGAAAAATGAATTTCGTCTCCCTGACTCACCACATCATTATATTCAAAGTCAGTATCGAATACGCCTATATCCATAATATTTTGCGCCTTCAAACTCCACATATTCAAAAGGAGCATAAACAAAATAAGGGCCTGTTTTTTTATTCTACTTAGTTCTACCATCTTATTCTGTTCTATATTTATATTCAAATCTTTGCAATAGATTATTTTCCCAATCGGCAACAGTCTCTAATCTCCCTGCTTTGTCATAATTATACTTTGTAGTTATCCCATCAGGTCCTGTAATCTTTATAATGCCTATAAGAGGCTCATAGGCAAATGAGGTCATGTAAGCTTTGGTTAAATTGGTTCTGAGATAGGCCATAGTTGACTCTGAAACTCCCGATCCCGACAAATACCGATTTCTTTCCGTAATACTAATACCTCCAATCATTAAAGACACTTCACTTAGTTCGATATTTTTAATCTCAGCAATCAATCTATGATTTTCCCATATACACACTACTGACATTCCATTGTTTAATAATAGATGAATTGGGTTACCAGCCGTGTCATAAGATAAAATCCTGATCTCCCGATTTAGGGTATCAACGCCTTTGGTAGCACTAAGAATTTGAGTAACAGGTTTTATTCCTGATTCTGTTTCTCCATATTCCACACGTTGAGTAATCGTGTAATCAAAATCACTTTTTACTTTTTTTATTACAGGAGATATCTGATGCCTGTTGAGCATTTCATCATATATTGCCTGTCCTTTGAAATCACGGGGGTACTCATAATGATATGTTGTGGACCCAGCAGTATAGTAGTCTTCTGTCTTTTGGGTAAGAAAAGCATGTGGGGCATCAAGATCTAAGATAGCTCCGTACTCATAAGAGGTGGTTTTCGTCAATGAAGCTTCTGCATTTTCTTCAAATTTTCTGGTCGTTGTCGAAACCAGCTTTTTCCATCCGGTGGAAACATATATATCATAGAAGTAAAAATCGTCGATAAAGAAATTTGCTCTGTAATAAACATTATCATTAATACTGGTCGTTCCGTCACTTGCGGATCCATTAACAAAATTTGGCAACAAGCCTTTTACAAAAGTACCTCTTCGCAACTTGTCGTTACGCTTAAAATACTCATATTGATTTTCAGTTTCTTCCAAGAGGGTGTATTGACCATCAAACGAATAAATACTTTTTCTCTTTAAGGTAGGATTTGTCCAATTAAGATTTATAAAATAGGGATGCCCGTTATCTTCATACATTTGAGACTGATTAAATCCTATATATTCAAAGTGCCCGTTCGAAGCAATCCACTCGTGTTGAAATTCACCCGTATTAGGAAATAAAAAATCAATTCCATACAAAGAAAGTCCCCCCATAAGTCTAGCGTTATTTTGAACGGAATATTCGCTTAGTACCGGAGTATTATCAAATTCATATACAGTTTTTAGCTGCTTAGCCTGATCATTAATATCAGCTATATTTTCTTCAACCTTTCCATATCGGTATTGATATAAATTCATAGCTCCAATATTACTTGGAGAAGAGCTGTATCTTTTATGATAAGATGTTCTTGGTTTTAGATCAAGTGTTATTGGAGGGTGATGAGTTTGAGATACATCCAAAATGAGGCTTCTCTCATAAGATGTACTTTTGAATGTTATGTAGCCACCATATTCTTCCATTGGAGTGTATACACCCGAGTATGTATATTTCGTTTTTTTTAGTGTTCTTCCCTCGTTATTTCCATCGGAAGATTTTATCTCTTTAATCCTCAAAGCCGGAGATCTTGGTACCTCTCCTTCATGTGCATCATATATAAATTCGGTTTCTCCTCCAGTGACATATTTAATCTTTTTTAATGTATATGTTCTTGCGTGTTGAAAGGAAAAGTTCCTATTCGCAGGATCCAGGCTGATCGTAGTAAATGTATTTTCCGGCAAATAAGGTAATAAAGACATATTGTTCGATGCTCCATTATAATATCCACATAAATCCTGCTGATAATACCCCCACCCTTCCGAAGGAATACCATTGATCAAGGAGGCATAGTCCGGCATTTCCATAGACTCATAATAATCAAACGAATAGGAATCATATACCTGATCAGCTTCATCCAGGAATTGTACCGATTCCAATTTTAATCTTTTACTATGAAAATAATGATCATTATTAAATTTCATTTTTTTTATTACCTCCCCGGCATTGTTACGGATAGATAACATCCCCAATCGATATGTTCTTCTATCTGTTCTGTCATTTTCGTAATCGAATAAAACTTCTCCTTCAGAAAAACTTATTCTCTTTAATAACGGGGTTTCGGATTCCCTGATCGAGGTAGTCAGCCCTCTTGTATGATTGTAAGGTACAGGAATACTACTTAGGATTATATCATTAGAATAAGAATACATATCACTCACAGTGTAATCCACAGCCATTTCTCCATCCATATACTCAAAATCTATATAGCTATTACCATCTGCAGACTCTATTCGAGTTAAATACCATGCCGTAATTACTGTATAAGGATCTCTACTACTGGTAGAATACCTATCCGTAACTCCCCCTGCCCCGGTATGTTCCGAATAAAGCGATGCGGTTATAGAATGAATAGTTGAGCGTTCTACAGCTTGAAAAGAATAAGAAGTTCCGTCAGGAGTTATAATTTTAAAACCAGAACTATCCGGTATATGAATATTATCCGAAAGGTTTATTATCTTATTATCCGTATATGGATATTGACTGACTTTCCAATCCGCCAAAAAGAAGCTCCCCCCGTTTTTATCAAAGTAGTAATTGTAAATATCTCTTTCTTTGTCAGGCTCATCCAGAGTGTTACTCCCATTTCTAGGAAAAACACTTTGGTTTAATAACGTCCACATACTGTGTTCATATCCGCCTCCTGCATGTTGATATCCCTGATTGCGAATTGAATCTGCAGGAGGGAACTCAAAGTTACCTCTATCCGGAATTCCCATCACTGTTCGGTTAATTACCCCTCCGCCATTTAGTGTCCATCCCAATCCAACTGAATTCGCAACTTCATCAACTTTTATACCTCCGGCATAATAAGAAAGATTTATAGGTAAAGTAAGTTCTCCAGAGTTAATAATATACAAAGGCACCGATATATCCGGAACTCCAGTATTATATGAAACAGGATATTCTCCATATTTTAATATAGCTGAAGCTTCAGGTGTAGGTGGCACCTTATAAGGATTGTCTATTCGAAGTATATCATCATTTTGTTGACCATTAGCATATAGAATACTCATGCCATATACAAACCAAATTATGCGATTTTTAAATAAAAACATATTATTGTTACAGTTGATAAGAGGATTTTTTTACAGTTAATAGTTGAGCCAAATACATTAAACATCCTTACACTTCTATCAGATGTCAAAAAAACAGCATTAATCTTGCTCTAGAGCCCTAAAGATATTCCTTAACTATTTTAATCTATTTATAATTTATTCTGTATGTATATATCGATTCACTTATACTTTTTCTGCTTATCCTCGTTCCATCATAAATGCATTCATCAAAGAATCCTTTTAACTATTCAAGGGCCAAACAAAGCATAGATTATAAAAAGATTTATTCCATCTTTATGATTTTTTCATGTAAAATTTGAACAAAAAGCAATTACCAAAATGGATAAACATCCACTTACCCCACTATACCAAATACTTTATATCAAGCATTTTTATTGAGGATAAAGCAAAGATCACCAAATTTGATATGACATTATTTTTCAAATGATAATAAAATGCAGATGGAATATAGATGAAGAAAGTAGTTTCTATCCATAAGAAAGTTTTTAAAAGTTGGTTCGATTAGATTTTAAGCATACGTTTAACAAATCAATTGTTCTAATATGCCTTCGCATCTAAATATAGTAAATAATTCTTTTCTGAAAAGATATTTGGATAATTATGCTCAATTTATACGCCGGATTTTTTTCCGAAATCTCCTAAAAAAATGTTTACAACATTTTTGAATATCCCAGACTTATACTAAAGTAACTGTATTAGTAGTTTTAATATATCCTTCCGGATTATCATCGCGGAATATCTCTATACTTTCCTAAAGAAGCCGTTTCCGGGGAGGGCGGAATAATCCTTGGAAAGGAGACTTCTTCCTGGATATATAGAATACTACACAAGATATTCTATATTAATAAAATAATTGACTTTCTCATTATTTATTCTTCTTTAGCTTTTCGATTTCTTTTTGTTGGCGCTCATTTTCTTCTTTTAATCCTATTACGTATAACGTCAACTCCTCTACCTTTTCCAGCAACTTCAGGTTCATTTCCTTCAGGTTTACGCCATCGGTTTCCATCTGCTTTGCGGAAGGAATACCCGGAAGATGGCGGTTTTCCCGAATGTAGCGTGCTACTTCGTCCAGTGCGGGAAGCTGGTAATTTTCTTCGAAAACATAATCGGGAGCCACAAAACCATCGAGGTCTACCTTTACTTCTTTGGTGTGTATTTTTCCGTTTACGGTCAGCTCGGCATCCGGGGCATGGGTCCCTATGCCTACATTACCGGAGAAAACGGACTTCTGATCATCGTGATAACTGGAATTATCGGGCTGGTAATCTTCTATGGTACTATAAATTTCTTCATGCAAAACCGTATTCTGTTGCATATTATAAAAGGGGACCATCTTCATAGCGTCTGCCCCGGTAGATTTCGTCCATCCTATAAAATGAAAACCGCCACTATACCTGGAAGCGCGATACGGAGGTTCTACGGCCATGTAAAGTACCCCGTTATACCGTACTTTTTTGAGTTTCCAGTACTCGCCTTCCGTATTTACTGTTCCTGTCAGACTTCCGTTGGTATGATTATACCCCGAACTGGTGTTGATCTCCGCGGTATTATTACGATCGTATCCCTAAACCCTGGTCGCAAGTAAGGTACCGGTAGCATAGTTTTTAGCTATAATTTCTCCGTCATAAATGGCATGAAGCAAAATTACACATCTTGTGTAATCCTGGTTGCCTGGCATTACAACGGACTTGTAATTTGCAGGTGCGATATCCGTAATTGTTTGTGCCGCTATAAAAAACGGAACCACGAACAGTATCCATAAAATTTTTCTCATCTCACTGTTTTTTTAACTGTACTATTTCGGACTCTAATCGCTGTATTCGCTTTTCCTGGGCGATGGTGTACAGCATGAGTTCTTCTATTTTCTGTAAAAGTTTTGCATTCATTTCCCCGATGCGGATACCGTTTTCCGCGACTTCTTTTGCTGCGGGAATGTCCTGCAGGTGCCCGTTTTCGCGGATATGAGCTTCGACCTCCTGTAAGGTAGGCAGGTCGTACCCTTCTTCAAAAACAAAGTCGCTCCAGCCGTCCAGGTCTACTTTAACTTCTTTGGTGTGGATGTGCCCGTTGACCGATAATTCCGCATCGGGATTCGTCGTGTTTATCCCTACCCTCCCTGCATTATTGACTACGAAAGGAATATGATCCAGGGTCCCGTCATAGTTACGATCGGTCCTAACCGCAAAAGCATCTTTGGCATCATTACCGTAAATATCCACTACAAAGTGTCCCATGTTCCTGCCCCTGATCCCGGCAGCCTCACCGGTTGCTCCGGGGTTGAGATCGGTTACGAAAAGTCTGGGGCTGATCAGGGTTCCGCCGGATCCTCCCAGCCGTAAGTTTCCCTCAACATCCAGCATTTCCTCGGGAGCTGTGGTACCGATCCCCACCTTACCATTATTGAGGATAACCATACGCTCTTCTGCTCCGGCACTGTTTGCGGTAGTTTTAAAAATAATCTTACCGGACTTGGTATTATTGTTTTCCAGTTCTATCTCGGCCCGCGTAAAACCATCGTTCACTACGCCCATACGCAGTGTTCTTTCTGAGGTAAGCCCCTGCAAAAAATAGGTTCCCCATGTACCTTCGGGGATGCTCCCCTCGGAAGGGAAGGAACTTTCATTGGCATTGGGCACCTGGGCATATCCTATAGCGGTAATGATACCGGTAAAGGAAATAAGTAGTGTTTTTTTCATATTATTTGTATTTAAAACCGGTTAATTCTATGATTTTCAAATATTTTCATTCGTATACATTCTTTTTAAAATTATGTGCTGTTCACGAAAAATGCATCATACCCCGCTGCATCTTTTAGAAAACAGGGTGTTTTTCATAACCATAGGTTGTGCTGCACCTGTAGTACACAATCGTATAGCCCTGTGCCCATGGCATGGGATATACCAGATCTGAGTACGGGGAAAGTACGATAACGATCCGGGCATACGGATTTTTTCTGTGGCAAAGTAAATTTTTATTTCACGGGCCCATCAGTTTTATATTTCTGTAACACCTCTAAAGCTGCCGGGCTACCCTCCCAACACACTGCTCAGACGGAACATCGGCAGGTACATGGCTATCAGGATAACCCCTACGATTATGCCTACGAACAGGATAATAAAGGGTTCCATCATCGTCGATAGCATTTTCGATTTTTGCTGTACTTCGGTATGATATTGCCGGTTCAGGCGTTCGAATATAAATTCGGTCTGGTTGGTTTCTTCCGCCACTTTTACCAGCGCTACCATTTTATGATCGAAAATACGGGCTGTAGCCATACTTTCACTCAGGCTTTTCCCTTGCAGGATAGATGCTTCTACCTGTTCCAGCGCCTCTTGCAAAGGATAGAAACTTATCATCTTTTTTACGAGTCGTATACTGTTTACTACAGGCACCCTGGAGGCTGTCAGTAACGATACCGCCTGTGTGAACTGGGCCAGGTACACATTCTTCACAAAGGGCCCTATAAAAGGTAATTTCAGTATTATGCGGTCTTTGGTCTTTTGGTACCACACTTTCCCGGTCAGGGTTTTACGAAACACCAGAAAGACCAGGACAAGTCCTGCGAAAATCCAGCCTTTTCCCTGGCTGAAATCGGACAACCGAATAATAAACCGGGTAATTCCGGGCAATTCCACATGATTCTGGATAAAGATATCCTGGAACATAGGAACGACAAACCGAAGCATAAAAACAACAACCAGCACCGCCGTGGTCAGAATAATCACCGGGTACATCAATGCACTGACCAGGTTTCTGCGCTGTTCGTTCTTTCTGAAGAAAAAGCTGCCGAGCTCTTCGGTAACACGATCCAGGGTTCCGGTTTCTTCTCCTATCTTCAGAGAATGGTATTCGTATTCGGTAAACTCCTTCCTGCCCCTGATACTCTCCGAAAAGTCCTTCCCGGAAACCAGTTGCCCGATCAGCGTTTCGTAAAATGTTTCGAGATTTTTCTTTTTCTGGTTCTCTTTAATGAGCGTCAGGGCTTCCTTGAGGGTAATTCCCGCTTTGAGCAATACACTCACTTCGGTATAAAAATCTTCTTTGCGTTTATTGGAAAACGTACTGCCGAAAATGGTGATCTCTTTTTGTAATAACCCGGACATGCCTTTACCCTCCGCGCTGCGGGCCGTTGTGCTGTTATCGCCCGGCTTACTGCCCGGAGTGCGACGTGCAGCCGGGGTATGATCGAGTTTGAATGCCATAGGTATTTATATTATCATAAGTTCTTTATCGTACACTATTCCATATATTGTGCGGCGTCGTTTTCTTTTCGGATAAACAATTTCTTATTCGCCATACTGTCCGGGGCGGTTTGGAAATACAAGGCATCTATACGCCCCCCGGATACTTCCCTCCCATCCATAAAAAATGTCTTTGCCCGGAAAGCGATAGCAAAGGTGTCCGTTAGTTTGACTATCTTATCCGCATACAGGACATAGCTGACAGAATCGAGTTCGGTCCTGCATTTTATTTCATCTGTTTGAGGGAGATACCGGATGTCCTGGTACCGGTTAAAGTCTATCCATAACGATTGTTCCAGCAGTTCCAGCTCGGTTTCTCCGGAAAAATTAGTCGCTATTCCCTGGAGTTGCCTCTGTACGAGTCCCAGTACCGTAAAGGCCATAGCAACCACAATGGTCGTTACGGCGAGGGCCACGATCATTTCGCTCAGGGTGAATGACGGTATTTTAGTGCGATGGTGCTTCATTCCTAACGACAACCTTACGTGTTATTATCCTGTCTGTACCTGTTTCACGGGCCTGCAGGGTGATCTCTTTATACAATCCGCCGGAAGAACGGTATGTCCCCACACTACCGGGGCGGTCCTGCGAAGCCGATATGATCCAGTTTCCCGCTTCTTCATCATACGGGACCTTAATACGGTGACGGCTGATAGTATATGACAATTCTTCCAGCCGCATATCGATGTTACGGGTATTTTCTTTTAAACTCCCGGAGAAGAGATTATTCAGGATGAGGCTCGTCACCATAAAGATCACTACAATAAGCACCGTAGCCACCAGGGTTTCCATCAGCGTAGAAGCCCGGACCGAGGGGTATTTTTTTTTCAGTAGAGCCATTTTGCAACTCCTTTCTCCCTGTTTTCCATAAGCAGTCCCACGTATTCCGGGACCAGTTCGTCTGCCGTAATCACCGCATCGTACAAGTGGTTCTGATAGATGGAACCGGCCTGCATGGCTATAAAATTCCCGGTATAGACACCTCCCGATACCTTACCTTTCAATTCGGTATTCTGGTTGCAGTAAAGCTCTCCGTACAGCCGTACCCCTTCGTCTATAACTACCTGAGGGGTATAATTGTTTTCTTTTTCCGCTCCCTTAAACAGCACTACGCCTTTCAGGACAGAGCCTTTACCTACTGTTATACCGTTCGTCACTTGCTGTGTATCCTCCCCCGAATAATTTATGGTATTACTGCCTGTCGTCTGCTCTTCGTTCTCCCACACCACCAGGGCCGAAGGGTATCCGAACTCGCATTGTTCCCCTGCACGGATACTTTTGGTGGCTATAGCCTGGAAAGTCCCCCTGGTGCCGTCGCTGATCTCTATTTCCGGAGCTACAAGGAGCACATCTTTCAGTACCGTACTTTTATCGACAACAATCCTTTCTCCGCTGTATATCGCTATATTACCGCGGAGTTTCAGGCCCTGCAGCCGCAAAACACCGGGGGCATAGATATACCTGGTCTCTTCCGAAAAGGAATTTCCGTACAGCTGTCCCGGTTTTGGGGAAACTATATATTTTTCATCCCAGGTATAATGTCCCCGGCTCAGTGCTGCAAGGTGTTCCGAAAGTGCTTCGGGAAGGTCGGGTAAGGCCGATGTACTTTGTCCGGTTTTCCCGTCCGTCAATGCTCCGCCGTAATACGAGTGCCCCGAGATGTTACCGGTTTTTATTCCGGCTTCGGGAAGGAAGGTTTTTCCTTGTATGCGGGTATGTCCCACCACAACCAGGGGACGATGATTATCTTTGAGGTACAGGGCCGGTCTTTCCGAAGGATAGGTATATCCACCTACCAGCGCAAGACGGGTAAATTTTTTATTTTTCACCTGTGCTACGGCAGCTGTTTTTTCCAGTACACCCCAGTAATTCACAGCAACCTTGAGATTTTTATACGGGGTTTCCGGAAATTCGAGATTTACGGAATCCTGTAACGGCAGGGTTTCGGACAGCGCATAGGCTATTCCGTAACCGGCGGTCCTCACCGCTTCGGTCACCATACCGGATTGTTTCTTAAAAAACGTTCTTGTCGCGACAAGCATTACAAAGGCAGCCAATAAAACGGCGACTACCACCCCGATAAAAACAACAAACTGCAGGGCCCCGGAAACCATTTTTTCTTGCCATATTTTTTTTAGTCCTTGCATCTGATGTCGCTTACATATAACCGTATATCCCGGGTCAGTTTTGCCCCGTTACCCTAATTGTTCTTCGTTTCCTGTTATGTTCGATGGTGATTGTCCCCCGATCTCCCTTTACCAGTTTTATATGGTTGATCTCATCGCCAACACGCATGAGCTGTTGTACGCCATCGATCTGTACGAAATATATTTTTTCTCTCGACCGGTCATCTTTTACCATTCCGTAATAAGACACCGGTATTTCAATCTCCGGAACGGCCTTTTTCTGAGGAACGGGTTGGGTTACGGCCTTTTTCACAGGTTTATACAGGGTACCCAGAAAAGGGTCGCGCTCGTGAACAGTGATGTCAAAACGCAACTGTTTTTTTACCTTTTCGGGATGAAAAGATACTTTTGCAGCAGCCTGTTCCGTGGTTTCCTGTGCCGGGTTTATGGTCTGGAGTATTTTATACCCTATGAGCCCCCAGATAGCGAGCACGGCAAGGAGTAATATATAAGTATTTCGTTTGTTTTTCATAAGCAAAAGATCCTGTTCAACCGATCTTAAGACCATGTGGTAAAAGTGAACACCTTCATGTGCAGTATCTGAAACCCGACCGTCATCATCCGGAATTCATTTGCCGTACCTCATACGTCATCAATTGATGGTAAAACTATAAGTCTCCGAAATTTCGCCTTCGTTCCCCGCCCTGTCAAAACCTTTTACATTCCAGTAATACGTCCCTTTCTCCAGGGTCTTCGTAAACGTTTTGTCCGTGACTTCTTCTTCGTCTACAAGGTTCTGCAGGCTATCGTCACTGTATATATATATCGTATCGTATTCCGGGCTTCCCGTAACAGCCGTCCGGCTCCAGGTAAAGGTAATTTCGGTATCGGTCGTGGTACGCTCATCTGCCGGGGCCGTGAGTTCCGGGGTATTGGGCGGCGTAAGGTCGACCAGCAGTTCCCTCGAACTGTACAACGTGCTTTCCGTTTCTTTTTCCGCACGTACCTGCCAGGTAAAACTTCCCTCCGGGAAAGTGACTTCGAGCGCGGTTTCGGTAATTTCCTCTTCCTGTATCGTGCCCCCTTCTGCGGTAAGGACCTGCAGGCGGTATCCCGTAGCTTCCGCTATGGCTCCCCAGGACAGGGTTACCTCCGCCTGGTTGGTGACGAAATTGTCATCGGGCGCATTGAGTATTACCGTATTTCCCGAAAAATCATCACTTTCCGTAAGTACGAAATGATGGGTCGTAAAAGGAGTCTCATACCCGCTGTTCACGGCCTTTACCCTCCACGCATAGCTATTGGGCAGCATTTCTTTGGAAAATGTTGTGGGCAGAGGATTGCCCAGGGTATCTTTTTGTATGGTCCGGTCTATAACAACCTGTGACGCATTGGGAAAATCAGGAGTGGCAACCTGTAACACATAGGCTTCCGCATCTTCTACGGGCTCCCAGGTAAATGTAACTGCATTGCCCCGTACGGTAACCCCTTCGGCCGGGGCCGTAAGTACAACTTCTTCCTCCGAAATATCGGGCACCTCCATAATATCATCACATCCTGTCCCTGTTAAAAACAAACCGCAACACATGGCCAGGTATCCCGATCTCCAAACTGATTCTCGAAGCATAAGCTATAATTTAAAATAATTTACTTTCTTTTTCACTTTAGAAGCCTTTTTATAGGTTCCGGCGGGACAACGCTGATCTTCCTCGACTATATCTTTGATCTCCAGGCGGTGTCTCGGGTTCTCTCCCCAACAGAAAAAGGACAGCCCATAGGCAAAAATATCCATGTCTTCCATACGTACCTTAAGAATGGTTTTGTCCCTGTTGTTGATCTCGAGATAATATTTACTGATATCGGGGTCATACACCAGGAAAACACTCTCTGCATTGCTTATGGCCTGTACGTGTACGCCATGCAACGCTGCGGCTACGGACGTCACCATAAAGGCTCCGGTACGGGTCTTCAGGTAGTCGAGAAGGTCCGGGTCCTCGTTGAGCATCGCGGTGTGGTTGACATGGTCTATGAGTTCCAGCGCGATGTATTCCGGTTTGTCCGGAAGGGAATCTATATACTGCAACTGCATGCGGTTATATGGCGAGGTGTTCTCATAGGCATTGAACTTCCGCTTATTAAAGGTATGTTTCACCGCTTTTACACGGACCTTCCTGTCCAGCTTGGGCGTAGTGGTGATCGTAAAACGATCGTACGGATAATAATCTTCGTGCAGCCCTATGGTGCCGAGTTCAACGGGTGCGGTTGTCGTACGTTGCAACTGGTTATTGACCGTGACACTTTTACACCCAATGTGCAACGCAATAAGTAAAAAAAAGCAGATCTTTTTAGTCATAAAAATATGTTTAATGCTCCGGAACACCTTCCGGGTAAAAATAAGCATTTTCTCCCAGGTTACGGTTTTCCTCCCGAAAAGTCATCGCAGGTAAAACCGGAGGACGGCATGCGGTTATTGTCTTAGTTGCCTGATCTCGTCGAGGAGTTCTGCCATAGTGTTGTCCTGTTTGCGGTTTTCCTCTTTCAGTTCCAGAACATAAAGCGTCAGTTCTTCGACTTTTTCAAGTAGTTTCAGGTTCATTTCCTTGAGCTTTATACCCTCTTTTTCCATTTGCTTTGCGGAAGGAACTCCCGGTAAATGTCCTTTTTCCCTGATATGTCCTTGTACCTCTTCCAGCGATAGCAGGTAATAATCTTCTGCAAACACATAATCCGGGGCCACGGCACCATTCAGATCCACCTTAACCTCACGCGTATGAATATTTCCGTTTACGGTGAGTCTGGCATCCGGCTGCAGGGTGCCTATCCCTACATAACCGTTATTTCGTAGCACCATCAGGTCATCAGCGCCATCTTCTCCTATTTTCCTGAATTTTACGATATCGCCGTTACTTGTTCCGATATGTAAAGTTCCGTTGCTATATATCTCGTTGGCATCCATGATAAGTGAACTGCTGCCATTGGTGATAGTTACGGTACTCTTCTCCGGGCTCCAGTGCGAACCGATCGTCTGCGAACCCGTGACCTGCAGCGAAGAAACCGGATCTGATGTACCGATACCCACCTTCCCGTTTCCTTTGACAACCATTCTCCGTAAGATGCTCCCGGTTTCGTTCTGTCCGGTACGGAAAAACAGATCCCTGTCCGTTCTTCCCGCTGCCGTAGGGTAAACATCTATATACAGGTTTTTATGATTGGTCCCCGGATCGTCACCGGAAATATAATTACCGGATCCGTCCGAACGGAGCTGTATAAAATTGCTGCCCCCGACACCTCGTATAAACTTTGTGTCTCCTTTCACTTCAAGTTTGACAGCAGGAGATGGTATTCCTATTCCGACATTACCGGATTCCGGAAAGGTATTGCTCTGCCCGGAAAGGTACAGGGGAAACAACATAAGAAAAAGTAAAGTTTTCTTCATAGTCCTTATATATCTTGTTTTTGTATTATTAAGTTCATCAAGAGTGATGTGGTTCTAAAAAAAACTTCATCCGGGCACCTGACCATAATTTCCGGCCTGCCGGCCAGGCATGAAACGACCAAAAGCGAGTTTATGATTTCCCGGGGATCTGATTGCCCGGAAACAAAAGGAATACCGCCATTACCGGTAACGCTCCTGTTCCTGCTTATTCCAAACCGGAATATCCGGTCTTATCCTGCTTGTACTCTTATATCCCGGGGGTGGGGAAGAACGGATACCGGTATCCTCAGCGAACGATCTTATGCTCCCCGGGGCCGGCTCCTTTTACCGTACAATGATAAGGCAAAAAAGTACTTTATACAAATTGTTATCTGTCCTATTTCTACACGCATATCAATTTTTAGAGAAAAAAAACGGATTCCGGCCTGTATTTTCTCCCGGTGTCCTTCGACTTCGCTTCGGGTCTCCTTCGGAAAAAGGGATGTTTTTCCGAAGGAGACCCGAAGAAGACCCGAACAAGACCCGAAGGAAACAGGTTTTGCCCCGGACAAAAGCGGACAGAAACGGACAAAAGCGCCACTGTTGTAAAAATGTGCCGGAAAGCAGACGTGTCTAAGAAAGGGAAGTTATCAGCCTTCCTCCTGCTCACTCTTTCAACATCATATATCTTATTCGTTTTTAGAAAATTCTATCCAATGGATGGGGGAATTACCTTAGAATGCTCAGCAACCTACGCCGGAACACCCAGCCGCCTATATCTTGTTAAAATTCAGATTTTCAATGCTGTACATCCATTTATAAGGCTTTAACTACGAACTAAAGCATTGAGTTCATGGGTTACCC
>NZ_FPJE01000002.1:337354-337885 GCF_900119185.1 Sinomicrobium oceani
CCTTGAGCCGCTAAACAAGTTGCTTTGACGGCTAAACGGATTAGGTGGACCGCTTAACCGAATACGTTGACCGCATAACAAGTTGGTTAAGCGGCCAAACCAATCCCCGGAGCCGTGTACCCAAACACAAAAGCGGCGAACTTAATCAAGTTCGCCGCTAACCGGGTTACTTATGCGGTTTGGATATTCCGGACTAAGCTGACCCCTCTAAAGCCTACCTTTTAGGTATCTGTCATTCCGGCGGATGCTGACCCCCTTGTAAATTTAAAAATGGTTTTCCGGTAAAATTATTCCGGATCATACTGCCCCCCATTTTTTGAATTGGTTTTTGGTTTATTTGATGGATACCATCAAAAGATAAGTAATGGCCGGAAAACCAAAACGAATGAGTCAAGTAAAACAAATACTCCGTATGCACCAGCAGGGCAAGGGCATAAAAACTATTGCCAGAACCTTGTCCATCAGTAAGAATACCGTTAAAGGGTATGTTCGTAAAGCTAAAACAGGTACGCTTCGAGTTGAAGCACTTTT
>NZ_FPJE01000023.1 GCF_900119185.1 Sinomicrobium oceani
TTATGTCATAAAACCAAAGGCAACCGGACCATCCAGAGAAACCATGAGCTAATACGGTTAAAGGCCAAGGCCAAAGCACTGTTGCTCTCAGAACAGGGCATTGCCCACCGAAAAAGGAGGTGCTGGGAGGTGGAGGCTGTCTTTGGGAATATAAAGCAGAATATGGGCTTCAAGCGCTTTATGCTCAGAGGACTGGATAAAGTGGAAACCGAAATAGGGCTTGTGGCTATGGCACACAATCTTAAAAAGGTTGGGTTAAGGGCGTAATCCCACAACTTCTATTAACTCATTAACTTTTTAACACGCAACTCTTGCACCTTGTAGGTTGAAAGCAAGAAAATAGCCTAAATATAAAAAGACCGCCTAAAACTTTTTAGACGGCCTCGTTTTTTTTTTAATATCAACGGTAAGACCTCTTACACCCATTGATTAACATGCTCACCACCTCCGCAGGAAAGTTCCCTACAGGATATGGTAAACGTCTCCGTTAAAGGGTTATAGCCGGAAGCATCGAAGTTTTCCCTGTATTTCACCAGGTAACCTTCTACGAAATTCACTTCTTTCAGTTTGGCATCCGTTTCCCGTTTGATAAACGTGATCGTCCCGTTTTTGCGTTCGAAATTATTGGTCATCCACTCGAAAAAGAAAGAATCTCCCGTAGACTCTACAGTCAGATTGATCCTCCCTCCGCGTGTCACCGATGAAGGGCGACCTGTAGCATCCACTTCCTGAGCCAGGTCGTAATTGACGTTCAGAATATTCACCTGCTTGCCGCCAACGTTTAAAATAGCCTTAAATGACATAATACCTAAAATTTTAGAGATAAGGTTAACAACTAAAATACCGAATCAAAGAATAAATATAAAGATGCAATATATTAAAGACCTTTATATTATGCAATAGCTCCGATATATTTACCTGCTTCCGGCACAGTTGCATCCGGAAGAATCATTTGCATTCGACTACACCATATTTTTGGTCTCCGATGCCGTTTATACATAAAAAAACCCGGAGAGAAGCTACCCTGGCCAGCTTTTTCTCCGGGAATAATACTGTTGTTATATAAGGTAACCGCTTGTTTTTATGCAGAGGTCACTTCGGTATTTCTGTCTATTTTTTTTACCAGTCCCTGGAGTACTTTCCCCGGACCTACTTCGGTAAACAGGGTTGCCCCATCGGCTATCATGTGCTGAATGCTCTGCGTCCATTTTACGGGTGCAGTAAGCTGTGCTATAAGATTTTTTTTGATCTCATCACCGTTTGTAACCGCCGTAGTGGTGACGTTCTGATAGATGGGGCAAGCAGGAGTGCTGAACGTTGTACGTTCAATGGCTGCAGCAAGTTCTTCCCGTGCAGGCTCCATCAGCGGGGAATGAAATGCTCCACCCACAGGCAACACCAATGCCCTTCTGGCCCCTGCTTCTTTCAGGGCTTCACAAGCCTTGTTCACTGCTTCGACATCTCCGGAAATCACCAATTGGCCGGGACAGTTATAATTTGCGGCCACGACGGTACCTTCGGTCTCTTCGCATACCTTTTCAACCACAGCATCTTCCAGGCCAAGCACGGCAGCCATGGTACTGGGCTGTAATTCACAGGCTTTCTGCATGGCCATAGCACGTTGTGACACCAGTTTCAGACCGTCTTCAAAACCAAGGGTACCGTTAGCTACCAATGCAGAGAGCTCTCCGAGCGAGTGCCCGGCTACCATATCGGGTTTAAACGATGCTCCCAGTGTTTTACTAAGAATAACGGAGTGCAGGAAAACCGCGGGCTGGGTAACTCTGGTCTGTTTCAGATCTTCATCCGAACCTTTGAACATAATATCGGTAATCGAAAAGCCGAGAATATCATTGGCTACTTCAAAAAGTTCCCGGGCTGTTTCCGACTGTTCGTACAGGTCGGCTCCCATTCCTGAAAATTGTGCCCCCTGGCCGGGGAATATGTATGCATTCATAAAAATTCGTATTTATTGGGGACAAAAATAGTAAAATGTTTATTGGCAGCCCGAAACCCGACGATTTATTCGGATCACAACACGGAAGGCTTGCCCTAAAACATATCAACCTTCATGATCCTCTTCCCGTTCTTCTTTAAACCAACCGGAATATTTCACATAGTTATCGGCAATGCGGTTTATTTCTCCCGAAATAAGTTCGGCACTGATATCTTTTACCTTTCGTGCAGGAACGCCGGCATAAATACTTCCGGCTTCCACATGGGTATTCTGTGTAACTACGGCCCCTGCCGCTATAATACTATTCGACTCTATCACACAATCGTCCATTACAATACTCCCCATACCTATAAGCACGTTGTCCTGCACCGTACAGCCATGTACGATAGCGTTGTGCCCGATAGAGACATTGTTACCGATAGTGGTCGGGGATTTCCGGTATGTCGCATGGATCACTGCCCCATCCTGTACATTGACCTTATTTCCCATTTTTATATAGTGTACGTCCCCACGAATGACCGCATTGAACCATACGCTGCACTGGTCGCCCATTTCGACGTCACCCACAATAACCGCATTTTCGGCGATATAGCAATCCGCCCCCATACGAGGCTCTTTTCCGTTTATTTTTTTCAGGATCATTTTTGATGAATTTAAAAATCAAAATTACAAAAAACACGGCGTGCTTTATCGCTGTGCCCGACATTGGGCTGCTTTTGCGGTGAAAATATAAAAGCACCGGAACAACCACCTCCCTTACCGATGAAGTACTGACCCCCAAAACAGTAGAGGTTCTGACTTTAACATACATTTGTCATATCTTATACGTAACTTTGCCCCAAAATTGAAAATCATGGAAAATACCACTATACAGATAAAGGCCACCAACAACCCGGCCATCATCAAATTCGAAGCAGACCGTTTCCTGACGGAGCATAAAAGTTTTGAATACAGAAACATAGACGATGCGAAAAACTCACCGCTGGCCCAGCAGTTGTTTTACCTGCCGTTTGTAAAAACCGTATTTATTTCCGGAAATTTCGTAGCCGTTGAGCGTTACAACATCGTGGAATGGGAAGAAGTACAAAACGAAGTCGCCGAGCAGATAACGCGCTACATCAACAGCGGCCACCCGGTAATTAAAACAGACGAGGGCGGTAAAAAGCTACCTTATACGGTTTATGCGGAAAGTACGCCGAACCCGTCGGTCATGAAATTCGTCGCCAACAAGCGACTGGTCATTTCTACTTTCGAATTCAAAAATATAGATGAAGCCAAGGATGCCCCACTGGCACAGGAACTTTTTCACTTTCCTTTTGTCAAAGAGGTATTTATGGATGAGAACTATATCTCCATCACCAAATACGACATTGCCGAATGGAATGATGTAACTATGGAAATCAGGGAGTTTATCCGTGTCTACCTCGAAGAGGGAAAAACGGTAGTAGCTGAAAATATCCGGGAGCAGAAAACCAATAAAAATACGGTCACTGATACACAGTATGCTGAAAATCTCAACGACACTTCAAAACAGATTATCGAGATTATAGAAGAATATGTCAAACCTGCCGTAGCGAGTGACGGGGGAAATATCCTCTTCGAATCGTATGATGAAGAAAGTAAAATCGTTAAACTGGTGCTGCAAGGTGCATGCAGCGGTTGCCCTTCTTCGACATTCACGCTTAAAAACGGTATCGAAACCATGCTGAAAGAGATGATGCACGGCAAAGTCAACGAAGTGGTTGCCATCAACGGTTAAACACGCAACGCACTTTTACATAAAAATCCCGGATCTCTTTAATACTAAAGAAGTCCGGGATTTTTAATGTCGTTCCTGTCCGTATAACCAACACTACAGTACCGGAAACGATTTTTCTTTGACCTCCTTGTACTCCTGATAGAAATCGCGGAAGAGCTCTAACAGGTTCATACTGGCTGTAATCAGGTCCTTCGTCTCCAGCAACAGTCCAAAATATAGTTTTGTATTCTTCGGGCTGGTTTCCGTAGTTCGTATCCTGTCTATCTGTTTCTGAATGAGATTGGAAACACGATCAAACAATTCCTGTTTTTCTTCCAGGATTTTATCGATATCTTTAAAAGACTCTTTGTCGAAGGTATATTTAATCTTGTCGAACAAGATCTGTAGATCATTATCTATTCCTTTGAGATCCCTGATCTGGTTGAATTTGAGATTTTTGTGGTTATTATTGACATGTGAATAACTGTTTTTCACAATATAACCGATAGATTGTACCATATCCTGGAGGTTATCCAGCACGAGAATATAAAATTTACTCGCTTCTATAGAAGATTCATCGAGAGACTTTATAAAATAGAACAGTTCTCCTTTCAGTTCATCGACCTCATCTTCGAGCTTCCTCAGGGTCTTTTTATTCTTTTTGAGTTTTTTCAATTCCTGTAACCCCAGGTTATCTACCACTTCACTGTAGAGCTTGTTGGTCTTACCGATAACTTTGGAAATATGGTGTGAGCTGTCGTTTACGATTTCGTGGATCGTGATAATATCTTCCGTGCGCAACTTGCGCTTTTCTTCTTCTTCACGGGCTTTTCTGGCATGTATCCTGGAACTCCTGTAGAGCAACACAGCGGATACGATCAGTAATCCTACAAAAGCCACGATCCCTCCGATTGTTAAGAGATAAGCGATAATAGCCGCCGAAAAGAAAGCTACTATAGCCGTTAAGAACCATCCGCCGATTACATTGAGCACACCGGCCACACGGTAAACAGCACTCTCCCGATCCCAGGCCCGGTCGGCAAACGAAGTACCCATGGCCACCATAAAGGTTACATAGGTTGTGGAAAGCGGGAGTTTCAGGGATGTCCCTATAGATATCAGTATACTGGCAACCATGAGGTTTACGGAAGCCCTGACCATATCGAAAGCTGGGGCATCCTTCTTCTTACGTTTGGTTTCCGGCTGCTCGAACTGCTTATCTATTTTCAGCTGAATGGACTTGGGCAGAAAATAGTTTATCCCCATCCCTGCATATACGGATGTTCTTACGATAAAACGGGAAAGGGTATTGGGAGAGAATTTTTCCGCACCGTCTCCCTGACGGGCCAGGTCTACACCGGTTGCAATAACATCACGGGCTTTTTTGGAAGTCCACAGTGTGATCACCATGATAATACCGGCAAACAACAGGAAATAAAACGGCGCTACGATCTCCCCGCTGGCCAACTCACCCATTAAATAGCTATCGGCAGGCATTCCGGAATTTATAAAGAACCCATAGGATTGATAAGCGGCTATCGGCACCCCGATAAAGTTTACCAGGTCATTCCCCGCAAATGCCATAGCAAGTGCAAATGTACCGATGATTATGATCATCCGAAGGATATTGACCTTGAAAACACTCATCAGCACCTGTGACAAAACAGTCCAGAACACAAAACTTATCCCGATAATGAGCAACTGATTGTTCTTGATCCAGACCGCCACTTCTTCGGGCACAAAGGAAACTCCTTTCAATCCTTTTACCAACATGAAAAAAGTGATCGCTGTGATGGCCAGTCCGCCAAAAATAGCTCCTATATATTTTACCTTTTTCTCAAACTGAAACGTAAAAACAAGTCTCGACACATACTGCACCAGCGCTCCTACAGAAAAAGACAAGGCTACGGAAAGCAGTATGCTCACCACAATCTGTGTGGCTTTGGCCGTATTAATATATTCGCCAAGGGTAGCCATATCTCCATCCTGGACCACAATCTTATATATGGCCAGACAGACAGCGGCCCCGAGAAGTTCAAATACAATAGATACTGTTGTGGATGTGGGAAGCCCTATAGAATTAAAGACATCAAGCAAAAGAATATCCGATATCATGACCGCCATAAAAATAATCATCACATCGTTGAAAGTAAACATCCCCGGCACGAAAATACCACTACGGGCAATCTCCATCATCCCACTCGAAAACAATGCTCCGCAGGCTATCCCGACACTGGCAACAATCATGATGGTCCTCATTGAAACTGCCTTGGATCCTATAGCCGAATTTAAAAAGTTAACTGCATCATTACTGACCCCGACAACCAAATCTGTTATGGCTAACAGCGCCAGGGCTATCAGCATTACCATATACACCTGTTCCATACGTATTTTTTACAGACGCAAAAGTCCGTTAACTTAATTAAAATAACGTTAATTTAATGTTACCAAAATATTACGCACATGTTTATAACGGTTTCTTAATCTACAATTTAAGTAAATTTATTTTAACATCCACGCAAAATATCTCAATCCAAACATAATCAAACAATTAACAAAGCTACCAAATCCTGCCTTTTCAGCGAAGAAAAAACCGGTTTTCCGGTTTTTCGGTTCCGGGATCACACATTTCCGTGTTGCTACGAAAACATTAATGCTTCCGCACCTACCGGGTTATGTCGTATTGTAAGGCTCCGGAACACAGCAGGACATTTTTTTATTTTATTTTTGATACGGAAAGGGGCTACCCTCCTTTATAGCAATACCGGAAAACCCGCTAAAACACTACATCATGTCACATCATTATACCAACAGGCTTATCCGTGAAACCAGTCCATACCTGTTACAGCATGCGCACAACCCTGTGGACTGGCACCCCTGGAAACCGGAAACACTGGATACAGCTATCGCGGAAAACAAACTGATGCTGATCAGTATAGGATATGCGGCCTGTCACTGGTGCCATGTTATGGAGCACGAATGTTTCGAAGACCCGGAAGTCGCCGCTGTAATGAACAAGCAGTACGTCAGTATCAAAGTGGACCGGGAAGAACGTCCGGACGTGGACCAGGTTTATATGAACGCCCTGCAACTCATGACCGGACAGGGTGGCTGGCCCCTGAATATCGTAGCTCTTCCCGACGGCAGGCCTGTCTGGGGTGGCACGTATTTCCCGAAAGACCGGTGGATATCGGCCCTGTCCCAAATACAGAAACTCTTCCTGGAACAACCGGAAAAACTTCGTGAATATGCCGACAATATGGAGAAAGGTCTTCACAACCTGGAAACGGTGATATTGCGAGAAGACGATACACCTTTCTCTTTAGGCCGGGCAGCAGCCATTACGGACCGGTGGAAACAACGTTTCGATCACATTCATGGCGGTACCGGGAGCGCCCCGAAGTTTATGATGCCCTCTAACCTGGCATTTCTCCAGCATTACACTTATGTACAGCCCGACAATGAACTTAAAGACTTCCTGAACCTTACACTTACTAAAATAGCGTATGGCGGTATTTATGACCACATCGGAGGCGGGTTTTCCCGCTATGCTGTCGATGCGAAATGGCATGTCCCCCATTTCGAAAAAATGCTGTACGACAACGGACAACTGGTCAGTGTATACGCCAATGCCTATGCCGTCGCCGGAATAACGACTTACAAAAACATAGTCTACGAAACCCTCGATTTTGTCCGGAGATCACTTACCGGTCCCGAAGGAACCTTTTATGCCTCCCTGGATGCCGACAGTCTCAATACCAATGGTATTTCCGAAGAAGGCGCTTTCTATACCTGGACGTATAAAGAACTGGAAGCGGCTATCAGAGAAGATTTTCCCGTATTCTGCGATTACTTTAACATCAACAGTTACGGCTTGTGGGAAGATGGAAAATACGTGCTGATCCGTACGCTGCCGGAAAAAGAAATTGCCGAGAAACATCATCTCAGCGAAAGCATACTGGCAGAAAAGGTTTTACGATGGAAATCGATGCTGTTAAAACTGCGTGACCAAAGGGCCCTTCCGCAACGGGATGATAAAGTACTAACTTCGTGGAACGCCATCATGCTCAAAGGATATACCGACGCCTACAAAGTCTTCGGGGAACCTGAATTTCTGGAAATTGCACTGAAAAACGCCCGTTTTCTCACCACAAAACAGATGGATGCCAGCGGTAGGCTTTACCGGAATTATATGAACGGAAAAAGTACTATTCCTGCATATCTTGAGGACTATGCCACACTTATCGGGGCGCTCCTCAGCCTGCACGAAGCAACCCTGGATGCACAATGGTTACAGACCGCCAAAAAACTTACCGATTATGTATTCCGGCATTTTTTTGATCCGTCCAGCAGTATGTTTTTCTTTACTTCGGATAAAGATGTACCGCTGATCACCCGGAGTATTGAAAAGTCGGATAATGTTATTCCTTCCTCCAACTCCGTTATGGCAGAGAACCTGTTCCTGTTGTCCCGGCACTTCAATGACAAACGTTATCTCGAAACCGCCCGGCAGATGCTCCGCAACATGATGCCTGCCATAGAGGAATACCCTTCTTTCCACACCAACTGGCTACGGGTATTTCTTTTACACTCCGTAAATTTCTATGAAGTGGCCGTTTCCGGAAAAGACGCCTTAAAAAAAGCGACGGAACTCAACCGGTATTACCTGCCGGGAAAACTGCTCACAGGCGCGGATAAAGCATCGGGGTTACCATTGCTTCAAAACAGGTATGTAACAGGCAAAACCTTGTTTTATATCTGTAAAAACATGGCCTGTAATCTGCCCGTCACACAGACAGAAGAGGTCCTTGCAGAGCTCAGCGAAAAATAAACCATGGGAATATTTGGTAAAAACGGACATGTTCATCGGTCAGGAAAATTTGCGCAACAAACTGTATTCGCCCATTACGCTTAGCAGGAAACACCTCAGCAACCCCAAACATGATCTCACGTTTTTTTTCGGGTCACGACAAAATCTTTCAGGTAATACGGTTCGAAATAGGCTACATCCTCAAATTCATTTTTGCGGAACCTTTGTTCGGCAAAGCCTGTCATTCCGGAAGCGGAAGGAACTTCTGTATCTTCGGGAAAGACCGCGTGAACGTGGCGGATCACTTCCCTGCATTTCTCCGTACCGTTACCCGTGAAGTAAACTTTCCCTTTTTCGAGCCATTCGATAAAGGAATGTTCATCAACGATCTCGGCCCTGGTTTCCCCGACGGGTTGATGATCTTTGTCATACACCGCAGCATATACTTCCATTCGCCTTGCATCGAGCAGCGGAAGAATAAAACCTTCGTCTATCGTGTAACGGGAAGTAAGCACCTGCAAGGTAGGAATGGCTATCAGGGGTTTATCGAGAGCATAGCACAATCCCTTGGCTGTAGAAACCCCGATACGCAGCCCCGTATACGATCCGGGGCCCATACTTACGGCTACCGCATCTATATCCTGGAGCGCCATGGCCGCTTCTTCCATAACATCACGGATAAATACATGAAGGTTTTCGGAATGTGAATAATTCACATCATCCTGCTCTTTCAGGACCAGGACTTCCCCGTCCTTTGCAAGGCAGACGGAACAGTTGGTCGTGGAGGTTTCGATATTTAAAATGACGGCCACAGTAATACAAAGTTTACAATCGTAAAACTACGATTCGGTTTTTATGCAAAGCTAAGGCCTGCGATCGAAAAACGGAAATCCTAAAGTTCATCCAGCGGAATTCCGAAATAGAATTCGAGAACCTTCAGTTTAAAGATATAGTCGTATTTTGTCCGTACAAATTCTGCTTCGGCATTATCCACTCTCGATTGTGCCTGTGCAAAATCGAAACTGTTCATCAATCCTACATTAAAGCGTTCCCGCGCATAATTATACGCTCCCTGCCTTGCTTCGAGAGCTTTCCCCGCCGCTTCGTAACTTTTGTATGCGGCACGCGTATCGTTCCAGGCCTGGTGAATAGCATTGTCCAGATCGAGTTTATCCTGCTCCAATTGGTTTTTGGAACGTTCTACATTGACCTGGTTTCTTTTTACACTGTTCTTCGCAGAAAAGCCGTTGAGCACCGGAATATTGAGCTGTAATCCGTAAGAGTGACCATCATTTTGTGTCCATTGCCGGAAGAATGGCAGCGGTCCTCGTATGGCACTGATTTCGCGGGACGTCACCACCTGTTCTTCGGTAGACGGTACAAGGCCTATAGGAATAAGTTCAAAATCGCCTGTCCCCACAATCCGGTCCTGATAAGATATCCTGGTATCGTAACCGTAAAACGCAGACAGGGTGGGTAATAATGCCCCTTTTGCTATATCCAGATCCTTTTCCGCAAGGGCTACGTTTGCTTCGGAAAACTTGATGTCGTTTCGGAACGTAAGTGCCTTATTGTAAATGGTCCGGGGTGAATTCTCCAGAATGTCAGATTCGGGCAGCATAAAATCTTCATCTGCTACATCGAAATTATCATAATCATCGATAAGGAGCAATTGTGCAAGTGCAATTCTGGACAGCCGTAATTCGTTTTCGGCATTTACGATCTGTTGCTCCTGCGTCGCCGCCGTAGCTTCTATTTCAAGCAGGTCCCCTTTGGGTACGACCCCGGACTCTACCAGCTCTTCTGTCTTTTTCAGGTCCTGTTCCGTCACGGCGTACTGCGACCTTGCTACTTCGAGGTTTTCACGACTGAAAAGCACCTGGAGATATCCGTTGGCTACGGAAAGTGATATATCATCTTTCATGTCGGCCAGTTTGTACCTGTTGGCCAGGATACTGAGGTTGGCCCGCCGGAGGGTATTGACATTCTGTAATCCCTTAAAGATATCTACCCTTACGGCTCCCTGCAACGAGGTAAACTGTGTGGTCTGGTTTTCCAGCAGACCTGTAGTGATATTCTGGTTTAATCCTATATTCCAGGAGTGAGACATCCCAACGTTTAATGTCGGAAGAAAGTTTCCTATTGCATCCGATTTGTTAATACGCGCATCTTCGGTATCCAACTCGGTTTGTCTGACACTTATGTTGTGCTTCAGGGCATATTCGATACACGATTCCAGGGTCCATTTTTTGGCCTGGGCATGTGCAAAACATGTGGTTAAGAGAAAAGTGAGCAGTACAATTCTTGTTTTCATAAGGGTTAAAATTGTTTTTTGGTTTTGTCGGGGCTCCTGCCTTCGGTGCCCGGTATTCCTACCTCATCCGCTCCCGGTGTTCCACAGGAATGCCAGATTTTACATCTCTTCTGACTGCGGAATGTACTTGAGGGGTGTATTTTTGTACCGAACGGCAAGCGGCACGAATTTACATTATTTTTATAAATGTCAGTCTTCATCCGAAGCTTTTTAGCACCATTCCGCCCGATCGTAAGTATTTTTTACCTGTTTGACGCATCTTTTTTCACCGCTTCGGTTTTGTTCCAGATCTTGATTTTATCATTTTCGGATATTCCCGAAACGATCTCTATATTCAATCCGTCTGATATCCCGGTCTCTACATCTCTTCGCTCAAACTTCTGATCGCCTGTTTCTACTTCCACGTAAGGCTTTTCCGTTTCCCTGTCAAACTGCAACAGCGCTTCCTTTATGGCAAGTACATCTTCCTTTTTATCGAGTATCAGGGAAGCATTGGCACTATAACCGGCCCTGATAAAATAGCCGTCCTCCATAAATACATCGGCCTCGATCTTGAACTGAACAACACCCGAAGTCGTTTCTTCCTCTTCATTCCATTTGGGAGCAACGAATTTCAGTTCTCCCCGGAACTCCTTATCCGGAATAGCTCCGAAACTGATAGTGAGCGGTTCTCCTACCTTCAGTTTTCCCACTTCGGCTTCATCGACCATACCTTCGAATATCATTTTCGACAGGTCGGCAATACTCGCAATGGTAGTACCATCGTTAAAATTATTACTTTCTATAACCTGATCTCCGATTTTTACGGGGATCTCCAGTACCGTACCGGCAATAGTAGCCTTTACATTGGTATTGGCACTTGTAGAGCCTCCGGCAGAACCGAGTCTGATGATCTGAAGATCGCTTTCGGCATTGGACAGCTCCTGTTTGGCCTGGTTATAGGTAAGTTCTATAGTATTGAATTCCTGGGAGGATATTACGCCTTTATCGACCAGTATTTTATTTCTGTCGTATTCTATTTTGGCATTGCCGAGCGCTATCTTGGCATTGCTTACTCTTCCCCTGGCCGTGTTCAGTGTCTGTTCGTTGGGCACCACCTTGATCTTAGCGATCAGGTCTCCGGCCTGTAACTGATCTCCTTCTTCTACCAGGATCTCCCCGATGATACCGGATATCTGCGGTTTGATAGCCACCTCATCTTCGGGAATGACCTTTCCTGTTGCCACCGTTTTTTCTTCTATAGTGGTCCGGAAGGCGGTTTCGGTTTCATACGTAACAGGCGGTTTACTGTTGGATTTTATAAAGTATGCCGCTGCAAATAATGCTCCTATAATAAGAACACCTATTCCTATGTACTTTAAAACTTTCATCTATGACACTCTAAATTGGTTATTTATTTTCTGTTTATAATTTCTGTCTTTCGGTTTATTCCTCTCTCAGGGCATCGATCGGTTTAATACTTACTGCCCTTTGTGCCGGTATAAGCCCTATGAGAGTTCCTAACACAATCATAATAAAAAGGGCTCCCAGAATATAAGATATGGCTACGGTGGGATTGGTATACGGAAAACCTCCGTCGCCCTGAGTCAACACATTGAGAATGGCCAGCACCACCGCCCCCATGATAATCCCCAAGATTCCGGCGACCATGGTCAGGAAAACCGATTCCAATAGTATCTGCCCCCTTACTTCTGCAGGAGTAGCCCCCAATGCTCTTCGCACACCGAGCTCGCGGGTACGCTCTTTTACCGATATCAGCAATATATTTCCGATGGCTACTACCCCGGCTATGATCGTAGCCAATCCTACGAAAAGGGATAAGAAGTTGAGTCCTTTTGCAAAGCCAAAAAGCTTGGCAAAAGCTTCTCCGAGGTTAAAAGACCCGAATGCCCTTTCATCGTCCGGATGTACTTTATGCCGTTTTTTCAAAAGTTTTTTCACATCGCTTTCCAGACGTACTACATCCACGTCGTTATATGCCGCTATGGCCATCCAACCTACGTTTTCGCCGGTATTGAATATTTTCCGATAGGTGGTAAAAGGCAGCATCAGCGAATTGTCTCCTTCAAAATCTATATTTTCCGACTTTTTGTACACCCCGATCACCTGGAGATATACGTTATTGAGCTTGACATAGCTTCCTACGGGATCTTCATCTTTACTGAAGAGGTCATTGCGCACTCTTTCTCCTATGACACATACCCTCCGTTCTTTTTCCATATCCATTTCGTTCAGGAAACGGCCGCCTTCATAGATCTTCTTTTTAGAGATCTCATCGACGATAGGGTAATCCCCGAACACGGAATAATTCCCTGTCTTCATACCTCGGGACACCTGGGGTGGTGCACCTCCGAAAATACCCTGAACATTCCGCGGGGCGATAAACTGTATGCCGGGAAGCTTATTCTGAAGGTCTTCGATATCCCCCAGTTTTAACTGAACGGCCCGCCCTATCTTAAATCCTCCGTAGGGTATGCTGGTTCGTTGTGTCCATACGAACATACTGTTATTGGCGACACCCTGGAATTCCTTTTCAAAACCGTTGTCCAGTCCTTTTGTTGCACCCGACAAGGCGATATAGACAAATATTCCCCAGAGTACCCCGATAATCGTAATGATCGTACGCACCTTGTTCTTACGGATCGAACCGAATATTTCCTGCCACGTATCCCTGTCAAAAATAAACCGCATAGGGTATTGGTTTTATATTGTTCCGGTTACCGGCCACACCGGCAAACCTGCTATTCATCTCTTAACGCTACTATAGGTTTTACACTGGCTGCTCTCCGGGCAGGAATATATCCTGCAATCACCCCGAAAAATATAAGGATGAGGGTAGCCGATATCACCACATTCAATCCTACGCCGGGATTGGTTATAAAATAATCATCTTTGAAATTATTCCCGATGAGCTCCAGTAATCCCATCCCCATAATCAACCCGATGTATCCGGCGATCGTCGTAATAAAAATAGACTCCTGTAACACCAGGCCGATCACAGAAGCCGGTGTGGCCCCGAGGGCTTTACGGATACCGAGTTCCTTAGTCCTTTCCTTGACTACAAAAACCATAATGTTACTGATCCCGATGACCCCTGCGATCAATGTACCTATACCTACAAACAACACCACGAGTTGCAATACATTGGCAAACATCATATTCCTTTGCACAATATCTGCTGTATTACTGAGGTAAATGCCGTTCTGATCTTCCGGGGCTACCTTATGTTTATCCTTCAGGTACCTGTACAAACTGGCATCGAAAGCCATGGCCCCGGCATATCCGATTTCAGTTTTATAGGTCAGTACGATCTCGTCGATTTTGTCTGTTCCTTTATCCAGAAGTTGTCTGGTGGTGTAGGGCATGTAGATAAACCTTTCGTCATTGTCCCCGCCATCGTCCTGAAAAACACCGACCACCCGGTACATCACTCCTCCTATATCCATATACTTCCCGACTGCACTTTCCGATTTACCGAACAGGTCTATCTCCACCAGCCGTCCTATAACGACATGCTTGGCCCTGTCTTTTATATCTTTATCATTGAGATAGCGTCCTTTCATGATGATATTTTTCTCCACCTCATGATATGCGGGTGCTATAGCACGAACGCTGTATGTATTGGATTCTCCTTTGTAACTGGCCAGCAAACTTTTGGAAGAACGCGGAGTAATCTTATCGAGATACATGGCAAAATCTTTTTTGATATCTTCCATGTCGTCATTGCGGAATTCTATCCGCCTTCCTTTCTTAAAGCCTTGATAAGGCACACTGGTACTTCCGGGATATATGAAAAAGGTATTGGTAGCGTCTCCCATGAAAAACTCGTTGAATGTGTTTTTCAACCCATTCCCCATTCCGAAAAGCACGGTAAAGATCAATATCCCGAGGGCTACGGTAAACCCGGAAAGGAATGTCCGCAGTTTGTTTTTTCGTATAGTCTGAAATATTTCCTGCCAGCGGTCTCTACTGAACATATTGTGAAGCTCTTACCTGTTCTACAAAAGTATCTTCCACTATTACGCCGTCTTTGAGATGGACGATCCGTTTACACATTTGAGCGATATCAGGTTCATGGGTCACTACCAGTATGGTTTTACCTTCATCGTTAATTTCCTGAACAAGTTCCATTATCTCGTAAGATGTTTTGCTGTCCAATGCACCGGTCAGCTCATCGGCCAGGAGTACCTTGGGTTCTGCCGCAAGTGCCCTCGCTATGGCCACACGTTGTTTTTGTCCTCCGGAGAGCTCGCTCGGCAGGTGGTCTGCCCATTGTTTCAGCCCAACTTTTTCGAGATACTTCAGGGCCTTCTCCTGCCGGTCCTTACGATTGACTTTCTGGTAATACAACGGAAGCGCTACATTTTCGATAGCGGTTTTATAATTGATGAGGTTGAAAGACTGAAAAATAAATCCGAGAAATTTGTTACGGTACTTGGCAGCTTTCGTTTCGTTGAGATTCTTAATAGGCACCCCGTCCAGCAGATACTCGCCCGTATCAGCCTCGTCGAGCATTCCGAGAATGTTGAGAAAAGTCGATTTCCCGGAGCCCGAAGACCCCATAATTGCTACGAGTTCTCCTTCTTTTATGGATAAATTAAGCCCTTTTAAAACATGGAGGGAATTACTCCCCATCCGGTAGGACTTATGCAAGTCTTTGATCTCTATCATATCCGGTAAGCTGATTTTTTTGGTAATGTACTGATAAAATATCTTTTAGTATGTAAAAAATACAGCAATTCATAGTACTTTACAATCATTTGACGCTATAACGCCGGATTTGTTACAGCATAAGCACAAAAAAAATGTTAAAATCGTATGCTACCACAGTCCGAGCACTTTCCACCAGGCTCCACCTATAATAAAAAATATGAACAGGTAAACCATGCTTAACAAAAAGCCGTCTTTCCACCATTGGTTGACGGTTACATAACCGCTTCCGTAAAGAATGGGAGCGGGCCCGTGTCCGTAATGGGTCAGTGTCCCGAAAATACCGCCGCAGAATCCGAGAAAAAGAGCAAGCATATCGGGCGGAACCCCAACGGCTACCCCAACGGAAAGCATGGCGTAGTACAATGCTGCAACGTGTGCCGTAGCACTGGCAAACATATAGTGCAGGTAATAATAAATGAGGATGATAATGGGAAAGGCATAGTACCAGGACATTCCCGAAATCGAATCCTTAATATTTTCGGAAAGCCATGGAATAAAACCCAGCTTTGCCAGAAAGCTCGCCATCATAACCAGGGAAGAAAACCATACTACGGTATCCCAGGCTCCTTTTTCGCTTTTTACATCTTCCCAGGTCAGTACCCTGGTCAGAAGCAGGAAGCACAATCCTAACAGTGCGGTAGTTGTAGCATCGATATGTACGGTTTCACCGAAAATCCATAAAAAAAGTAAAATGAGAAACGCAACGATCATAATCCATTCCTCTGGTTTCATCTTCCCCATTTCACGGAGTTTTTGCCTGGCCAGCTCCGGGGCATCGCCGGTATTTTTGAGATCGGGAGGACTCACCTTATACAACACATAGGGCATTACCATAAGGCAAAGCAGACCGGGAACCAGTGCAGCAACAGCCCAGCTCCCCCAGGAGATACTGATACCCAGATCAGCAGCAAATTTCTGTGCCATGGGATTACTTGCCGTCCCGGTAAGAAACATCGTCGAGGTAATAAGGTTGGCATTATATGTACTCAGTGTCAGAAATGTTCCGGCCTTTTTGTTCGTTTCAGGTTTGGCAGCATCGGATCCCAGGCTCATGGCTACGGATTTCATGATCGGATAGATAATACCACCTGATCTCGCGGTATTGCTCGGCACTGCCGGAGCGAGCAGAAGATCGGCCAGATTGAGTCCGTAAGCGAGTCCGAGGGTACTGCGACCGAACTTCTGTACAAAGAAATAGGCTATCCTCGCCCCCAGACCGGTTTTTATGAATCCCCTGGCTATAAAAAAGGCCATTCCGATAAGCCATATAATGGAATTCCCGAACCCGCTCAGTGCATTGACAATACTGTCTTTTGCCGGATTGACCGAATCTTCCGGAGCCAGAACGGTGGAAAACGCACTCAGTGCAATCCCCAGCATGGCCATGGTCCCCATAGGAGCAGCCTTGGTAATAATTCCCATAATGACAAAGACGAAAATACCGAAGAGGTGCCACGCATTTTCTTTTAATCCTTCCGGTACGGGAATAAACCAGAGTATGATCCCCACTGCCGAAGAAAGGGCCAGCATCTTGTAATTCAATTCTGTTTTCATAATATAACAATTAAAAAGCGACCTGGAACTGTGCAATGATCTGGTTATTATCGTAAGTCCTGGTATCGGGAATATTCCGGTCGAAATGATTGATAACGCCCACCAGAGAAAACTTAGCGGCATACACTCCCGAAAAGATAACACTTGCCATGGGAATGTAGGCGTATCTCGAGTTGTCCATAATCAGCGTATTGCTATCGAGATATTCATGTCTGAAACTGAATTCAAGAGCCCTGATCCGCGGTTTATTGATTTTGTAACGTAAACGGGACAGGGCATATATGCCGTGCATGCGGAAATCTCCCAGAGCGGGATTTTCCAATGTCGTACTGCGGTAATCGTTGAAATTTGTTCCGTTTTTATACTCCACATTCATATCAAAGTCCCAGGCATCTGTAAGGTCGTACCGCAACCTGGCATCAGCTCCATATGCATTGCCCTGCTGTCCGTCTAACCGGGCCAATCCCCCGTTGATCCCCAGCGAAAGCTGGGGAATTACATTGTATTCCAAACGCAGGGTGTAATTTTTAGAATTGTCATTATCCCATGGCTGGTTCCGGTTGTTCCCGTTATAGATAGTCAGGTAATAATAAAACGGGATATTCTTTTCCATCAGCGAACCATAAACAGCAGCTCCTATCTGGAAACTCTGCCACCCGTTGCTCCCGAACAGGGTATACTGATTGGACCAGGTATAAGAATTGTTCAGTTGAAAAGGATGCAGGTCTTCTATACCAAAATAAGGACGGAACTGTCCTAACTGTATATTAAGATAGGGATTGTGTGCATATTTCACAAAAGCATTTTCCAGGACTTTGGATGTCGGATCGTTTTTAAACTCGGCCAGGTTGACCAGGATAGAAGCACTTATTTTATCGTTGATATTAAAGTTGGTCTGCATCCTGACATACTGCATTTCAAAGGAATTGGTCACGACATTGACCTCCGGATCGGAAAAATGCATCCCCGCGGTATTGATATCGTCATCGAGAGAAACCACATACCGCCCAACCACCAGGGCTTTGAACTGAAATCCACGTTTATATTCGGAATAATCGTCTATAGGATTGTCTGCCTGAGCGTTTGTCAGAGATATGCCCCCGAGGATGAGGATACACGCAAAATATAAATGTAAGGCTCCGGAGCTGAGAAAACACTGAAAATAAGACTGTAAGGGCATGGGTAGTTGTTGTTCGTCGGGACATACGACTAATAATCCAGAACGCATACTTTCTCCCGCACAAAGACAATGTTACCCTCTCATTTGCTATTCCTGTAGCAGATACCCCGTGGTGATTTCTCCTTAAAGTTAAGATATAATCTATAACGCCGCAAGCCTGACCTTTCTTTTTTTGTAGAAAAAACATTACACACATCCCCCCGTGTTATGCCTTACTCATTCAGCAAACGGTATATCAGCAATGCCGCACGCTGTGTCAATGCCTCAAGGGTATTGTAATTGATGGTTTCCTGGGGGGAATGGGCTCCTTCTCCCATAGCACCGAGGCTATCCAGGCAATCGACATATGCAGCTACAAAAGAAACGTCGGCCGCTCCTTTTTCGAGAGGGTCCACAGCTTCCACCGGGCCAAGTCCGAGGTCCGTGCTCACTTTACTGAGTTTCTCCAGCAACGCTTTGTTCCCTTCTGTAGGTTCCATTGCAGGGTAACTGTCGATAAATGTAATCCCGGCACTGGTTTGCGGCAGGTTCTGACTCACGATTTCACGCATCCGGACGCGTGCTTTTTCCTTCTGTTCTTCGGATATAAACCGGAGTCCTCCATCGACAACCGCTTTCCTGGCCACCACGTTAGATTTTCCGAAGGCCTCCCCTTTACTTCTGGCTTCATCATAGCTCACCTCCGTACCTCCCAGTATAGCTCCCGGATTAAAAGTCAGGTAACGGTCACCTCGCACCTCGTTGTAAAAAGCATTGATAATACGCGACAATTCGAAAATGGCTCCGGCTCCTACTTCTTTACTGAAGATATCTGCGGAGTGCGCCTGTTTTCCGGTAACTTCCACCTTCCATCCGGAAGATCCTCTCCGGGCCATCGTAGCTTCACCGAAACCTCCGGAGGGTTCGAAACCCAGTGCCACATCGCTACGTTTTGCCGCTTCTATCAAATCTTTCCGGCTTACCGATAGCGGTTTTCCCGTAAATTCTTCGTCTCCCATAAGCGCTACGATGACCTGTCTGTCTTTTAAAAATCCGTTTTCGCGCAATGCTTTTAAGGCATATAATATAATGGCATCGCCTCCCTTCATATCGTTGGCTCCGGGACCGTGGGAAATACTGTCATTGACCTTCTCCATCTTCTGAAAAGGACTATCTTCTTCAAAAACCGTATCGATATGCCCGATAAGCAATACCTTTTTTCCTTTTTTACCTGAGGTTTCCGCAAAAAGATGACCGGCGCGGTCCATTTCCCGCGGCATATTCACCCACCGGGTATCAAAACCTATATTTTTAAACGCATCATCAAAAACCTGCCCTACTTTACGGACACCTTCGTGATTCATGGTCCCGCTGTTTATATTAACCACCTCTTCCGTAAAACGGACCTGGTCTTTAAAATTCGCGGAAATTGTTTTTACGATCTTCTTTTCCTGTCTGGTCAGATGTTGTGCGGAGAGGCTCCCGGCACTCAGAATTACAGCAGCTGCCATCGCGTTTTTAAAAACGGTTTTTAAGGACATTTCGGTTTGTTTTGAGTTCGTATGCAGTAAATTTAACAATTTTAATCGACCTACCGTTCCATACATCCTTTTCGCACAGCAGGTTTCAGGCATCATGCAAAAAACCTGGCCTGAAAGGAGACTTCGCGAAAATAAAAGTTTTTTTGTTTACCCATTTCACCATCCGGTCTCAATCAAAGCGCATGGCCTTAGCCGGAACAATTCTGGTAATGATATACGAAGGAATAAGCAGCATTGCCAGACAGAGCAGCAGCGTCCCGAGGTTGAGCAATATCAGATATAGCGGAGCTATATACACCGGGACCTCGGTAACGTAATAAGTCTCCGGATCGAGAGCGACAATCCCGGAGTACTTTTGCAGCAACAACAGCCCAAGTCCCAGGAGATTCCCCCAGAATAACCCGATGGCAATCAGGTAGGCCGCATTGTATAAAAATATTTTCCGGATCATCCAGTCGTTACTTCCAAGGGCTTTAAGAATACCGATCATCCGGGTTCTTTCGAGGATCAGGACGAGCAGAGCCGTGATCATATTGAACCCTCCCACGATAATGAGAATGCCTATAATGATCGCAATGTTAAAATCGAAAAGGCCGAGCCAGTCAAAAATCGAAGGGTATTCTTCGAGTATCGTCTCGGAGTCGAGTGTAGAAAGGGTCTTCCCGTAGATCTCGTTACCCTTTTCTTCGATAGCGTCAAAATCGGAAATGAATACTTCAAAGTTCCCGACCTCATCCGCACTCCAGCCATTCATGCGCTGTATATGCCGTATATCGGTAAGAACGAATTTTGCATCGAACTCCTGGAAACCGCTATCGTAAATACCGGTGATTTTAAATATCCGCTGGTTGGGCACGGTACTTTCATCATCTTTAAGAAAAAAGGTATAGAAGGTATCGTCCGTATCGAGGTGGAGCCTGTCCGCCAGGTAGCGGGATATCAGTACCTCATTATTCAGCTTACCGGTATAATCGGGCAGACGTCCTTTTACCAGGTATTCTCCGAAATATGTCCAGTCGTAATCTTTCCCTACGCCTTTGGCTATAATGCCTTCAAAAGTATCTTCGAGCCTGATAATCCCGGCTTTTGTGGCTACGGCCTGTATGTGCGTAACACCATCGACGTTTTGGAATTCGGGATAAAAATCCTGATCCAATGACACCGGATATACTGAGACTTCCGACTCGTTATTGTCGTAGTTATAAATGCGGATATGTCCGTTGAAAGCTGCTATTTTCTCGCGGATCTTATGCTGTAGCCCGACTCCTGTGGCAATGGCCACCAACATCATTACAAGTCCGATAGCAATGGCGGCAATTGCAATTTTTATTATTGGTGCCGATACACTACTTTTATAATCTTTGGACTTAATGATGCGTTTCGCTATGAAAAACTCTAAATTCAACGGGCCTTTTTGTTTTACAAACCCCAAAAATACATTTTTATTACGGTTCTTTTCCGAAATTCTGCAAAAGGGTATGCGCCATGTTTTTGCCATATTGTCCGGAAATGGAGTCGGAAGGCATGTAAGGCCAGCACTTATGAACTTCAAGGTGTTGCTTTTCATTTTCTTTCTTACCAGCTGCGGACAGCAGGCTTCCTCCAGGAACACGGAAACCCCGGAAACTGCAAAAGAGCCTGTTATCCCTGCCATAGCTACGATAAACACAGGGGCCGACCGGACCGCCGAATACCTTCCCCTGCTCCGGGGGAAACGGGTAGGAATCGTTGCCAACCCCTCGAGTATTATCTTTAAAGACGAAGATAAAAAAGCGTATGTTCATCTTGTAGACAGTTTATTGAGCCGGGGGGTCGACATCCGTAAAGTTTTTGCCCCGGAGCACGGATTCCGCGGCAATGTAGAAGCCGGGGGCACCGTAAAAGACGGGAAAGATCCGAAAACGGGACTCCCCGTGCTGTCCATTTACGGCAACAACAAGAAGCCCAAACCGGAACAATTGAAAGATATTGACATCCTTCTTTTTGACCTGCAGGACGTAGGTGTACGTTTTTATACTTACATTTCCACGCTGCATTACGTTATGGAAGCCTGTGCCGAGGCGGGAAAATCTATTGTGATTCTCGACCGCCCTAACCCGAACGGTCACTTTACGGACGGGCCTGTCCTCAACCCGAAATACAAAAGCTTTATCGGGATGCATCCCATACCCGTAGCTCACGGTATGACCATAGGAGAGTATGCATTGATGATCAACGGGGAGAAATGGCTGGCCAACGGAATACAATGTCCTGTAGCGGTAATTACATGCACCGGTTACACCAAGGACATGCCTTATGATTTGCCGGTAAGGCCCTCTCCCAACCTTCCGAACGCCCAGTCCATCAACCTGTATCCGAGCACCTGCTTTTTCGAAGGCACTAATGTCAATGAAGGCCGTGGCACGGACAAACAGTTTCAGGTGTACGGTTCTCCGTATCTTCCGGCGGAAAAATATCCCTATACATATACACCCCAACCCAATGCAGGATCCAAAGACCCAAAAAACAAAGGAAAGGTTTGTCACGGAGAAGATCTCTCGGGCACGGAAAGGCTACATCGGATTGAGCTCAGATGGCTTATCGGTGCTTACCGCAATACGACTAAAAAGGAGGCATTTTTCACCGATTTCTTTGTAAAACTGGCAGGGACACCTCAACTCCGGCAACAGATCGAAGCAGGGGTAACAGAAGACGAGATCAGGGAAAGCTGGCGGGAAGGCCTGGAGAGATTTGCCAAAACACGTCAAAAATATCTGCTCTACAAAGATTCGTAATCATTTGACCATATAAAAAATTGCCCGGAAGTCCAACAAAGGTTCCGGGCAACTCTATATAGCTGGCTGGTTCTTTACTTTCAGATGGCAGCTTTGGCTTTCTCTACGGCAATAGTCGTATCTGCCTTTACGTGTGCCGAGTTCGCACGACCACTGGGGTCGGTGTTTTCCTGCCATTTCGGTATCCATCTTTTTACCGTTCTGGCCGCACTGTCCTGAGGGAAATGTTTGTGGAAAATTTCACGATAGAAGAAAGCTTCCTTGGTGGCCGGGGTATTTACCGGATACTTTTCTGCTGCCGTAGCCAGTTGTTCGTCGGTTACCTGTGCGGCGCAATGCGCTATCAGGGTATCGATCCAGTTATATCCTACGCCGTCAGAAAACTGTTCCTTCTGTCTCCACAGTACTTCATCCGGAAGGAATGGACGTTCGGGAGTGTCAAAAGCTTTTCTTAGAATGTATTTCTCTACACCATCGTATGTTTTGGGCTGCTTGAATTCGGGCATGATCTCCATAGCCGTCTGCAGGAACGATTTGTCCAGGAAGGGAACACGTGCCTCCAGTCCGTGTGCCATGGTACTTTTGTCCGCACGCAGGCAATCTGCCGTCGAGAGTTTTTGTACCCTGTCTATGGTTTCTTTCTGAAAATCCTGGGCAGACGGAGCGTTTCTGAAATAAAGGTATCCTCCAAAGATCTCATCGGCACCTTCTCCGCTCAAGACCACTTTTACGCCTATATCGGTAATCGCCTTACTCATAAAATACATCGGAGTGGACGCTCTGATGGAAGTAACGTCATACGTTTCCAGGTGCCATACCAGTTTTTCCAGAATCTCTATTCCGTCTTCTATGGTAAAGTATATTTCGTGATGCTCCGTACCGAGATATTCCGCTACCTTACGTGCAGCTATAAGATCGGGAGCATCGGCATCAAGTCCTATGGAAAAGGAATGTAGCTTTTGTCCTGTTCCTTCCAGCAACCTGCAGGCTATGGAGGAAGTCAGGGAAGAATCCAGCCCGCCGGAGAGCAAAACCCCAAGCGGCACATCACTCATCAGACGTTTTTTGGTCGCTGCGATCAGGCTTTCTCTCAGTTTATCGAGATCCAGGTCTTCGGTTGCTGTCTCATAATCGAACCATTCCGGGGTGAAATAGCGGACAAAACCGGTTTTCGGCGTGTAAAAATGTCCGGGAGGAAATGTGGAGAATTCCACACACTGGTCGGCGATGACTTTCATTTCGGAAGAAAAATACATTCTTCCTTCGGCATCTGCTCCGTAATACAAAGGTTTAACCCCGATCGGGTCTCTTCCTGCTATAAAATCGTCCCCGTCAATCACTACAAAGGCAAAAACACCATCCAGTTTGTTGCAAAAATCATAACCAAACTCTTCGTAAAGGTGAACGATCACTTCCGAATCGGAAGTTGTTCTGAAGGTATGATCTTTCAGTTCGTTTTCTCTTAACGCTTTGTGGTTGTATATTTCACCGTTATGTACCATCCATGCACTGTCTGTTCCCTGGATAGGCTGTTTTCCGGTATGAAGATCTATAATAGAAAGCCTTTCATGGCTCAATATATGTCCGTTCTCGGTAAGGTGCAGATCACTTTCATCGGGACCTCTGTGCCCCATTCTTTTCGACATCTCTTTGATCAACACGGTATCCAATGCAGGTTTTCTCTCAATACTTGTACCTTCTTGTGTATACGTTCCGTTGATTATCGCTAATATTCCACACATAACACTTTGTTTTTAGTTTCTAATTACAATGCAAATATTAGTTTTAACTTTCATTTTAAAAACCAATTACACCAAAACAGTTACACAAAAAACATCATAAACATCGATTTTATTCCAAATGAAACATAAACATAAGCAAAAGCTTACTATAATGAACAAACTGTAAGAAACGTGGTCATTCTGCAGCGGTATAGTGGGCTGCAAAAAGTAAGTTGCTCATTCCGGCACAGGTGATGGTGAGGTTATTTCACTCAGAAACTGATATGCGGCACTTTTTTCCTGAGGGCTTCGATGCGGCGTTGCAGTTGGTCCAGAAAGCGGAGATGTTGTTCGGAGTCGGGAGCAAAAGGTCTGTGAGAACGTCCTTTCCTGATGGCATCCACTTCTTTCATTACCGGAACAGCTTCCGGGGAAATGTGGTTTTGAGTGAATTTTTCCCAGATATAATCGATAGCGGTCTTACCGGGATGTATCATATCTTCCGCATAAAACCGGTAATCCCGGAGTTCATCCATCACAATCTCGTACGAAGGAAAATAGGTGTCTTCTTCCAGAACGCTATGCAGCGCCGTAATGAGGTGCGCTTTGCTACGCTGATTTTCGACAAAACCGTCTTTCAGGTGCCTGACGGGAGAAATGGTAAAAATAAGATGTATACCGGGATTGACAGCACGGAGGTTTTCCCGGATGCGGATGATATCTTCCTCTATAGCCGTTACGGAGGCCAGTTCTTTAGAAAACCGGCTTTGCGGCACCTTATGACAGTTGGCTACCAGGATTCCGGTTTCATTAAGCCGGTATCCCCATGCCGTTCCTAAGGTTATGATCACATGTGTTGCGGTGCGGAGATAGTCTGAGGTATTGGCTATGGTTTTATTAATTCCCGTTACGACTTCCCCGGGAGTGTTCCCGCTCCTGTCGGAATGGGTATCAAAGCAATGCCAGCGTCCGTTATGCTGAAAAATATCGCCTTCGGTGTAGCCCTGCCCGGTTTTTATCCTTTCTGTGAGATTGGCTATGGCGGCGGGATGAAACAATATCCCGAAAGGATTCTGTAACTCCCGGAATTTGAAATAACGTAGTTTCTCTCCCATGTGTTCTACAAAACAGGAACCCAGCAACACGATTCCGGAATTGTAATCCAGAAGATTGTTGCCGGGCTTCATGGGTATTTGTGTCTGAAACTTCAAAATCCTGTGACTTTGCGAAAGGTTATTTCAAAAAATCTCTGGCTTTTTCCAGTGCCTGCGGGATACCGCCCGGATTTTTTCCTCCGGCCGTTGCAAAAAAGGCCTGGCCACCGCCACCACCCTGAATGAGTTTTCCGAGTTCGCGGACCACCTGTCCGGCATGGAGCGATCTTGCTTCGGCAAGTTCTTTGGAAATATAACAGGTTAGCAATGCCTTACCTTCCTGTTCGGCTGCAAACACGATAAACAGGTCCTGGTATTCCCGTCCCAGATCAAACGCCAGGTCTTTAACTGCGGCAGCATCGAGGTCTATTCGTGTAGCCAGAAAACGTACTCCGTTCATTTCTTCCAGTTGATTACGGAGCTCCCCCTTGAGATTTTTGGCTTTGTCCTTCAGCAGGCTTTCCACCTGTTTTCTGAGCGTGCTGTTCTCCTCCTGTAAGGTAGAGATAGCCTTTATGGGATCGCTTGCATTTTTAAGCATATTTTTTACCGTCCTGAACGTATCGGCCTGGGAGGTAAAATAGTCTTTGGCAGCATCAAGCGTTATCGCTTCGATACGGCGGATACCGGAGGCCACGGCACTTTCGCCGGTAATAATAAAATGCCATATATCAGCGGTATTCCCTACATGTGTTCCTCCGCATAACTCCATACTTTTACCGAAGCGAATCGCCCGGACGGTATCTCCGTACTTTTCACCGAAAAGTGCCATCGCCCCTTCGTCGATAGCCTGTTGAAAAGGTACATTGCGTTTTTCTTCGAGCGGAAGCTGCTCCCTGATCCTGGCATTTACAAAATCTTCCACGGCCTGTAATTCTTCCGGGCTCACTTTACTGAAGTGAGAAAAGTCGAACCGCAGGTGATCGTTATGTACCATGGAACCTTTTTGCTCCACATGCTCACCCAGCACTTTTCGGAGTGCCTGGTGCAAAAGGTGTGTTGCGGTATGGTTTGCGGATGTTCTTCTGCGCTGATTGTTATCGACCACCGCCCGGAATGTCGCTTCGGGGTCTCGCGGCAGGTTCCTGGTAAGGTGGATAATGAGGTTATTTTCCTTTTTCGTATCTACGATATATACAACATCGCCGTTGGATGCTTCTATATATCCTTTGTCACCTACCTGTCCGCCACCTTCGGGATAGAACGGGGTCAGGTTAAAGACTACCTGGTACATCTCACCGTCTTTTTTGCTTTTTACGGCGCGGTAACGGGTAATTTTCACCTGGGTATCGAGTATATCATACCCCACGAATTCTTCTTCATCGTCTTCGGCCAGCACGACCCAGTCGCCGGTAGTAACCGATGTTGCGGCACGTGACCGTTCTTTCTGTTTCTGAAGTTCCTTTTCGAAACCTTCCGTATCCAGGCTGTATCCTTTTTCTCCCAGGATAAGTGCTGTAAGATCTATAGGGAAGCCATAGGTATCGTAGAGTTCGAAGGCTTTGGCCCCGGATATATGATTGTCCCTGGCGGAAACCATAATCGTATCGAGCAATACCAGCCCCTGATCGAGCGTCTTCAGAAAGGATTGTTCTTCTTCCCTGATGACATTGACCACCAGGTTTTTCTGGGATCGTATTTCGGGGAATGCCTGATGCATCTGATTGCTCAGGGTATCGACGAGTTTGTATATAAAAGGTTCTTTGGTGCCCAGAAAGGTAAAACCATACCGGATGGCCCGCCTCAGTATCCTCCGGATCACATAGCCTGCACCTGTGTTGCTGGGTAACTGCCCGTCTGCAATGGCAAACGCCACAGCCCTGACATGATCGGCGATGACCCTCACCGCTATATCTGTTTTCTCTTCTTTCCCATAAGGAACATTGGTAATGGCTTCGATCTCGCGGATCAACGGAGTGAACACATCGGTATCGTAATTACTCTGTACGCCCTGCAAAACCATACATAGTCTTTCAAAGCCCATCCCGGTATCCACATGCCTTGCCGGCAGCTTTTCAAGAGAACCGTCTGCTTTACGGTTAAATTCCATAAAGACGAGATTCCAGATCTCCACAACCTGCGGGTGGTCTTTGTTTACCAGTTCTCTTCCGGAAATTCTACTGCGTTCTTCCGCTGAGCGTATGTCGATATGGATTTCGGAGCATGGCCCGCAAGGCCCCTGGTCTCCCATTTCCCAGAAGTTATCTTTTTTGCTTCCCGGAATGATCCGGTCTTCCGGCACGATTTCCTTCCATAGTTTACGGGCTTCACCGTCTTCCGCAAGGCCGTCATCGGACGCTCCTTCGAAAAAGGTAACATAAAGCCGGTCTTTGTCTATCCCGAATTCTTCGGTCAGGAGTTCCCACGCCCAGGCAATAGCTTCTTTTTTAAAATAATCCCCGAAACTCCAGTTACCCAGCATTTCAAACATGGTATGGTGATAGGTGTCTTTACCTACTTCCTCCAGGTCATTGTGCTTTCCGCTTACCCGAAGGCACTTTTGAGAATCAGTTACCCGGACAGCCACCGGTTTTTTGTTCCCGAGGAAATACTCCTTGAACTGATTCATCCCCGCATTGGTAAACATCAGGGTCGGGTCGTCCTTGATAACCATGGGAGCCGAAGGTACGATGGAATGTTGCTTTTCTTCAAAAAACGATAAAAAACGCTTTCTTATTTCTTGTGATGTCATCATGTTCTTTTAGATGCTGTTTGCCGGTTTGTTAACAGGCCGTAAAGTTAAAAGAAAATATCGCTTCACCAGTTCTGAAACGGTTTCTTCCTCTACGGAAATCTTAACCTTTTCTAAAAATTGCGGTAACTCGAAAACAATTTTTATCTTTGTTCGTTACGTAGGTATATCGCGTTGAGCAAAAAGGGCTTTACCGGCATATAAACCTATTTACACGGGGCAAAAATAGAATATTTTAATTTATGTCGAAGGTAAAATATTATTACGATCAGGAGACACTTTCGTACCGGAAAATAGAAGTAAAAAAGGGTAAGAAAATACGAAACTTCCTCGTTTTCCTCCTGGCAGCGTTCCTGTTTGGCATGATAGGCCTTTTTACCTTACTCAATACCGGACTGGTCAACACTCCAAAAGAATTGTCCACCACGAGAGAACTTAAACAATACGAACTTCAGTTTGAGATCCTGAACAAAAAGATGGAGCAAATGGAGAAGGTACTCGGAAATATAGAAGAGCGGGACAATAATATATATCGGCTGTATTTCGAGGCCAGCCCTATCCCGGAAGAACAAAGAAAGGCCGGGTTCGGCGGAGTAAACCGATACCAGACACTGGAAGGATTTGACAATTCGAAAATTATAAAAAATACAACGAGAAGACTTGAAATACTACAAAAGCAACTTGTGGTACAATCCAAATCTCTCGATGAAATTACAAAACTGGCCGAAAACAAGGAAAAACTGTTGGCTACGATCCCGGCCATACAACCGGTAAACAACAAAGACCTGAAACGGATGGCTTCGGGTTACGGATGGCGGACAGACCCTTTTACCAAAGCCAGAAAAATGCACTGGGGCATGGATTTCTCTGCATCGAGGGGGACGCCCGTATACGCTACCGGGGACGGAGTGGTTAAAAGGTCGGACAACAGGGCTGCCGGATACGGAAATCACATTCGTATAGAACACGGTTTCGGTTATGAAAGTCTTTATGCCCACCTCAGCAAGTACAATGTAAGAAAAGGACAAAAAGTAAAACGGGGAGATCTCATCGGCTATGTGGGAAGTACGGGACGGTCGGAAGCTCCACACCTCCACTACGAGGTTTTTAAAGACGGACAGCGGATCAACCCGCTCAATTTCTATTACGGAAGCTTAACTCCTGCGGAATACGAAGAGCTGCTGCATGTGGCTTCACAGGAAAACCAGTCGCTCGATTAACGGTTATTAAAAAAACAAACGTATATTTAGTATATAATTTGCTTTAGCACCATGCACATACAACTTCCTGAAAAACGCTATTACAGTATAGGAGAGGTAGCCCGGGCTTTCCAGGTCAACACTTCATTGATACGCTTTTGGGAGAAGGAGTTTGACGTGCTGAAACCCAAAAAGAATGCCAAGGGAAATCGCAAATTCACCCCCGAAGACATCAAAAACCTGCAACTCATTTACTACCTCGTAAAAGAACGTGGTTTTACACTGGAAGGTGCCAAAACCCATCTGAAAGAAGAAAAGCAAAAAACGCTTTCTAATTTTGAGATTATTCGTAAATTAGAAAACATAAAAACGGTTCTTTTAAAAATCAAGGATCAATTATAATCTTCAATTTCAAATATCATTTATTATGAAAAAATGGTTAATTCCGGTAATTATACTGGCAGTTATCGCTTTTGGCCTGTATCGCTGGGCGGTAGGTTTCAACAATAACGCCGTACGGGCCCAGGAAGATGCAAAGACCACATGGTCCAATGTCGAAAGTGCCTATCAACGCAGAAACGATCTAATAGGGAACCTGGTGAAAACCGTACAGGGAGCCGCAGATTTCGAAAGGAACACTCTCACCGATGTCATCGAGGCCCGTGCCAAGGCTACTTCGACCACCATCGACGCAAATAACCTCTCGCCGGAAAAGATGGCCGAATTCCAGCAGGCACAAACCGGATTATCCTCTGCCCTGTCCAGATTACTGGTCTCCGTAGAGCGGTATCCCGAGCTTAAGGCCAACCAGAATTTCCTCGAGCTGCAATCGCAACTGGAGGGAACAGAAAACCGGATCAACGTTGCACGCGACCGTTACAATGCGGCCGTTAACAAATACAATCAACACATCAAGACCTTCCCGAACAAGATCCTGGCAGGATGGTTCGGTTTTGAAGAGATGGCAAGATACAAAGCTGATCCGGGAGCAGAAAAGGCTCCGGATGTAGAATTTAATTTTTAAAACAGGTTTATTTGTTTTTCCGGCTATTATTGCAATAGCCGGAAAAAATCTGTAAAACTACAGCACTATGCCCAACGTAGAAGATTTTTTGTCAGCAAAAGAAGAGGAAGAAGTCGTCAATGCCATTCGCGAAGCGGAGCTGGACACATCGGGAGAGGTTCGGGTACATATCGAAAAAACATCCGGAACTCCTCCTTATGAAAGAGCTATAGAAGTTTTCCACCAACTCAAAATGGACAACACCAAACTGGGAAATGGCGTACTGATTTATGTTGCCGTGGAAGATCATAAATTTGTCATATACGGAGATAGAGGCATCAACACCCTGGTCCCGGAGAACTTCTGGGACACAACCAAAGAAGTCATTGCAGGACACTTCAGGAACGGCAATTTTAAACAGGGACTGGTAGACGGTATTTTAATGGCCGGAAAACAACTCAAACAACACTTTCCATGGCAGACAGACGATATTAACGAACTTCCCGATGAAATTTCCAAAGGGAGCCTGAACCCGTAACATTAACGTCGCAACCCCGAGAGTGCCATGCAAAAGATCAAAATCATATTCCCCGTATACCTGACCTTTCTTTTTATCTGTTTTTCCCAATGGGCAAACGCCCAATTTAAAATTCCGGAAAAACCGACGGTACAAACCAGTGTTTATGACAATACCGGGCTTTTTTCGGAAACTCAAAAGAAAACACTGGAACAAAAGCTTATCCGATATTCGGACAGCACCTCTACACAAATTGTGCTAATTACCATTCCTTCGACGAAGGGCGAAAACATCAACTATCTCGGCGCCCAGTGGCTCACCAAATGGGGAATAGGACAGCAGGGTAAAGATAACGGGATACTCATCCTCCTGGCGGAGAACGACCGTACCATCAGTATTCAGACCGGATACGGCATAGAACACCTCCTTACCGATGCCTTGTCGAAAAGGATTATAGAAAACATCATGAAGCCCCGCTTTATACAGGGGGATTATTACGGCGGACTGGATCGCGGAACGGACGCTATCTTCCAGATCCTGTCGGGAGAATACAAGGGCGATCCCCGACAGCGAAAAGGACAGAACGGCTTTCCGGCAAACGGCATTTTTTTTCTGATCCTTATATTTTTTATCATTATTATCATTCTTTCCAATAATTCCCGAGGAGGCGGTAAAGGCGGAGGAAAGCGGTTCCGGGGCCCGGATCTTCTGGACATGATCATCCTGAGCAGTCTTGGCCGAGGCGGATTTGGCGGCGGATCTTCCGGCGGTGGATTCGGTGGTGGCGGTGGCGGATTCGGTGGTGGATTCGGCGGCGGCATGGGCGGCGGCGGTGGTGCCAGCGGCAGCTGGTGACCCTTACGGGAAGCCTTATTGCTGATGTTTTTTTCGTATATTTACAGCGTAATAACCGGATGTCCCCAATGAAAATACGTACACAACAACAAACCTTCCATACCCCCGCCAGCTCGTTTGGCTCCCAATGTCTTATACCTCTCCGGTCCCTTACTGTTCCGGAAGCCGGAAGACACGAGCCGGCAAACACCAAAAACAATAAAGACTACCCCACAAAGTTAGTATTCATGAAAAAAGTCTAACAAGGTTATCCCCGGGTACACCGGAACCAGGGTAACCGCCGCTTACTTTATTTCGTATTGTCAAATGTAAATATTGTTTATTTTGCTTATTTTTAACAGGAAGAAAGCGGTTTTCCTCAAGGACCTGTTTGAGGGAGATCATGTAGATATACACTCGCACCTGCTACCGGGTATCGATGACGGTGCCGGGACTATGGAAGATACCGGGAGGATGCTCGCTGTTTTTAAAGAACTCGGCATTCGCCATATCATCACCACACCCCATATTATACAGGGAGTCTGGCCCAATACTTCCGAAAGTATATTACAAAAGCAGGATGAAGTCCTGAATTCACAGAAGATCGGGGACATGACTTTCCGGGCTGCCGCAGAATACCTCATGGATGAGTCTTTTCGTGAACTGATAAAACAAGAAGACATCCTCTGTCTTCGGGACAAATATGTACTGGTGGAAATGTCTTACATCAATCCCCCGATATCACTTTTTGATATCCTTTTCGACCTTCAGGTAGCCGGCTACACCCCTGTCCTGGCCCATCCGGAACGCTACTTGTTTTATCACGAGAACTTCGACATGTACCACAAACTGAAAAAAGCAGGCTGCTTATTGCAACTCAACTTACTCTCCCTGACCTCGTATTACGGAAAAGAAGTTCATCAAACCGCCGGAAAATTACTCAAAAGCGGCATGTTTGATCTCGTAGGAACCGATGCCCATCACTCCCGTCACCTGGACAGGTTACAGCAAAAAATAAAGACTGAAGACCCTGCGGGCCTGTCGGAACTCATAAAAAACAACAAAAGGATATTTGGTCATTAAGGCGGCAAAACTTCGGCACATCCTTTTAAAATCAACAAATAAAAAACCCGGAGCGATCGCTCCGGGTTTTTATCAACACTTTAATGTGGGATTAAAATCCAAGTTCTTTTTTAACATCTGCAAGCAGATCTTTTCCGTCCGCAAGCAAAATTCCCGAATTCGGAGAAGAATCAAGGACATACTGGAATCCCTGAGCCCTACCTACTTTCTGAATTGCTTTCTGCGCTTTTTCAAGGATAGGCTGGATCAGCTCCATCTGCTTCTTTTGAAGTTCCTGCTCTGCAGTCTGCCGGGCCTGCATAATGTTACTCTGCATTCCCTGTACTTCTTCAGCTCTCTTTCTGTTCTCATCCTCACTTTTACCGGCTGCTTCGCTCTCGTATAGTTTTATTTTATTTTGCAATTCCTGACCGGAGCTCTGCAAATCGGCAGAATATTGTTTTTCCAGTTTTTCCAATTCTGCCCTAGCCGCTTTCATCTCCGGCATGTCTTCCACTAATTGCTGCACGTTGATGTGCGCAACTTTGCTCTGTGCACCCGCAAAACTTACGGCTCCTACAGCTAATACAAAAGCAATGGCTAACGTTCTTAATTGTTTCATAATTTCAAAAATAATAAATGTTTAAGTGTTAATTGTTATTGTTGTTTTCTTCTTCGTTATGCTGCTCTCTTTCTTCTTTTTTCTTTTGCCGCTCTTCTTCTTTTGCCTTCCTGTAGGCTTCCCGTTCTTCTAATATCTGCTGTCTGCGTTCTTCGAATTCGCGTTTGCGTTCTTCCCGCTGGCGTATTCTCTCCTGCCGTTTTTCTTCTATGGCCTGAGCTCTTTCGTCACGCTCTTCTTCTATCCGCTCCTTCTGAGCCTGTCTTTCCGGATCTACTTCCCTGCCGGCTTCCTCAAACCTGTTTTTAGCATTCCCGGAATTTCGTTCTTCGGTCTTACGGGTCCGGTCTATACTCTTTAAAATCTGGTCGCTAATATCGTGTTTTTTATTGGAATATAACATAACGACATCGGCCGACCTGTCAAAAACAAAATCATAAGCCCTCCGCGTGGCGATCTCCTGCACGGCATTAAACACTCTGTCCTGTACGGGTTTCACCAGAAGACGCTTTTGTCTAATCATATCTCCCTCGGGGCCAAATCTCGCCTGCTGATATTGCAACATCTCCTCTTCTGCCAGCTGTATTTCTTCTTCACGCTCTTCGATCAGCTCCTTGGTCAGTAAAACCTTTTCCGCTTCCAGTTCCTGCTTCATTTTGGCGATGGCATTTTTTTTCTCTTCCACCTCCATTTTCCATTTGTCTACCCTGGCATTAAGCTGCGAACTGGCGTCTTTATACTCCTGTACATTATTCAGGATATATTCCATGTCTATATATGCGATTCGCACCCCACGCTGTGCATGTAATCCCCATACGGATGCCAATAACATTACAAAAAGAACTCTGGCCTTCATTTACTTATTGTTTGAAATTTCGCCTGAAATTAACAATTTTTTTGGCAAATTACGGCTATAATGCGAATATATATTTTCTTTAGCCTCCCGACCCGGCCTGTTTATACGATTGAGGTTTTTACACCTGACCACTTAGTGAAATGTGTAAAAACCTCAACGCATTGTTTCCTTTTTAACCGACTTCCACACTTTCCGATCTGCTTCAAAACCCATCGCTCCATATCATCTCTGTAAGAACTTCGATGCTCCGGGCACCTGCTTATGTGCTATACAGAAAATATCGTGCCAAAGTTAGAATTGCTGTCCGATAATAAAGTGTGTTTCCCAGCCATTCTTCTGTCCCGTACCGTCTATAGAATCGAATCCGTGTCCGAAATCGATCCCCAATAATCCGAATGCAGGCATAAAGATTCGCAGACCGAATCCGGCAGATCTTTTTAACTGGAATGGGTTGTAGTTCTTAAAGCTGTCAAACGCAGCACCGCCTTCGGCAAAAACAAGTCCATAAATAGACGCCGATGGTTTCAGGGTAAGCGGATAACGCAACTCCATAGAAAACTTATTGTAAATGGTAGAACCTATATTGGGCGACAAAGACTGGTTCGGATATCCCCTGAGCTGTATGGTCTCTCTACTGTCCAGCGTATAGTTGGCCATACCATCTCCTCCGAGGAAGAACCGTTCGAACGGCACTACGCCCCTATCCTGGTTATAAGCGCCAAGGTAACCGAAGTTTGCGGAAGTTTTAAGTACGAGATCCCCGACGAGCCTGTTATACCATTCTCCGTCGAACTTGATCTTATAAAATTCCAGCCATTTGATCTTCTCCTGCTCTATTTTTTGTACATCAGCTACCGGCTGATTATCATCATCGTATACGACATTACCATCGTCATCTTTTTCCCAAAACTCCTCTTCATTTTCAAGATTACCATAATCCACACCATCAAAAAGTGAATACGGCGGAGTTACCCTGGCGGATATGGTAAACCTGGACCCTGTCCTCGGGTAGATCAGTTTCGGAAACCTGTTGTCTCTTGACAGGGCTATGGTATATGCGATATTCTTAGCGTACCCGCTGCTACCGAATCCGAACAGCCCGATATTGTAATTTTCCAGATCATAGTACTGAAAACTCAAGGCATGCGACAGCGTGAAGTAATCATCCGGTACTTCGAGACGCTTGGCCAGACCAAATGTTAAACTGGTAATATAAAACCGCTGACTCTTATCGGGTCTTCCGGTTCTCCAGTCGTAATAAAACTGTCGGCTATGGGATAATGAGGCGGAAAACTGTGTGGGTTTTTTCCCTCCCAGCCACGGCTCGGAAAACGAGAAGCTATAGGTCTGATAGAACCTACTTGCCTGCAAACGTAACGCCAGTGTCTGTCCGTCTCCCATAGGTACGGGCTTATATGCTTTTTTGTTAAACAGATCCTTGATCGCAAAGTTACTGAACGACAACCCGAGGGTTCCGATGAAACCTCCTCCTCCGTATCCACCCTGGAGTTCGATCTGACTGGATCCTTTTTCGGTAAGTCCGTATTCTATATCAACAGTTCCTGCATCCGGATTAGCATTTTTGATATCCGGCACCACGGCTTCCTGGTCGAAATAACCGAGTCCCCCGAGTTCCCGGATGGTACGGATCACATTTTCTTTACTGTATTTCTGTCCCGGCCTGGTACGCATCTCTCTATAGATCACATGGTCATTTGTCTTATCGTTTCCGGAAACCCTGACATCATTAAAGTACGCCAGTTTTCCTTCGATAATACGTATTTCGAAATCTATCGTATCGTTTTTAGCCGAGATTTCTACCGGGTTGATAGAAGAGAAGAGATACCCATTGTTCTGATAGAGGTTGGTAATATCCTCTCCGTCGGGTTTGGTATTGTCCTGAATACGTTTCCTGAGCAGAACTCCGTTATAGGTATCACCCGGCTCAATCCCGAGCACGGATGCCAACTGGCGATCGCTATACACGGTGTTTCCGACAAAATCGATCTTTCCGAAATAGTATTTATCTCCTTCTTCGAGATCAATATTGATACTGATCTTATTGGTTTTATTATCGATAACGGTATCGGAGATAATCCTTGCATCCCGATATCCCTTTTCCTTGTATTTATCGATAAGCGAGGTAAGATCTTCTTTATAATCTTCGGGTATAAACTTGGATTTCTTCCAGAAACGTCCGAAGACCTTTCGCTTGGTATTTTTCATGGCTTTACGAAGCGTTTTGTCTTTTAAAGCCTCATTACCGTCAAAAGTGATATCTTTTACTTTTACTTTATCCCCTTTATTGATACTCACGAGCATTTTTACAGCATTAACCGCAGAAGTATCCGGGATCGGAGTGATACTGGCACGTGCATGTAAAAATCCTTGTTTCTTATATTTATTCACAAGGAAATTACGGGTATTGGTAATAAAACTTTCCGTGACCCTTTTCCCTTTTTTGATATCCGCTTCTTTTAAAACGGCTTCTCCTTTTTTCTTTTTCAGGCCTTCTATCTTCACAGACGAAAGCGTAGGCACTTCCTGAATATGTAACTCGAGGAAGATCTTGTCGTCTTCCACACGGTCGATGTAGAAAGTGACATCGCTGAACAACTCCAGTTTCCAAAGTTTTTTGATGACATTGGTAATCTGCTCTCCCGGAACAGTTATTTCCTGTCCGACACGAAGACCACTATAAGTGATTACTGTCTGCGTGTTATAACTTTTGACCCCGGTAACTTCAATTCCTCCCAGAATATATTTCTTTCCTTTATCAAACTTAATTTCCTGGGCAGTTAATGTGATATTATGACAAAGAAGCACAAAGCATGTAATTACGACTCCAAAATATTTCTTGTGCATGCTGATCTTAGTTAAGTTGTTCGCTAGTTTTTCCAAATCTCCGTTCCCTGTTTTGATAGTTTAAAATTGCTTCATACAGTTGCTCCTTGTTAAAATCCGGCCATAGTGTTTCCGTAAAATAAAGCTCGGCATAAGCAATCTGCCAAAGCAAAAAATTACTGATCCGAACCTCTCCGCTGGTGCGTATGAGCAGGTCTACATCCGGTAAATTATGCGTGTAAAGATGCTCATTTATAACCGATTCGTCAATATCTTCGGCAGAAATTATATTATTTTTAACTTTAAAACTGATGGCCTGAACTGCATTTTTAAGCTCATCTCTGGATCCGTAGCTCAGTGCGAGGGTAAGTGTCATCCGGTCGTTATCTTTGGTTTTTTCTATGACTTCCTGCAGTTTCCTGGACACGGAAGCGGGCATTGATTCAAGCCTGCCAATAGCCTGAAGCCGGATGTTATTCTTGTTAAGTGTTTTGAGTTCTTTTCTGAGTGAGGCAATAAGAAGCTTCATCAGCATCTCTACTTCGAGTTTAGGCCGGTTCCAGTTTTCCGTGGAAAAAGCATAGAGCGTCAGGTTTTTCACACCGAGTTCGGCACATCCTTCCACAACTTCACGTACTGCCGAAGCCCCTTGTTCGTGGCCGAAGACCCGTAGCTTCCCCCTTTGCTTTGCCCATCGCCCGTTACCATCCATAATGATGGCAATGTGCTCCGGCAACCTTTCTTTATCTATGGCGTCTTTTATATTATCCATTAAAACATATTCACACAGGTTACCCTGTCTTCTATTCTTTTTTACGACACTCCCGTATTGTATACGAACAGTACCGGGGACCCTATTCGAAGCAGGAGGTACAAGGCCTCTTACCGAATGTATAGGTTATGGTAATTCCGCTGAGGACATACCAGTCTTTACTACTATAATTCCCGAAACGGGTAAAATCCACCCCGGGATTTCTTTCCGGGTTACTCCCGTCGATATCGTTAACCAGCGTATATCGTGCTATGATCTCCGCTCCGAGGACCAGATTGGGCAACACTTCGCCTTTCACCCCCAGTCCAAAAGGGAAAGCTACGGAAAATCTCCTTTCCTGAGCACTCATACCTCCCTCGGCAGCGTTATAATAGAGCATCCTGTAATTCAGTGCAGCCAGCCCTCCATATATATAAGGAGTAAACGGCCTACGTAAGGTATGCAGGTCATATTCCCAGAAATGAAACTCCATCCCTGCGGACGCTTCCATAATACGATTGGAAAAAGCATAGCCTCTTTCTGCTCTGGCCGAGTTCCCGGAATCGGTATCATCGGCCTGTAGCTTGGTATAATTCAATGCCAGACGATATGCATACCTGGAGCTCTTGTTCCATTTATACAATCCACCTATAGCCAGCTTATTGGGATTTATATAATTCGTTTTACCAACGTCTCCTATAAAATTACTTCCTCCGAGGAATACCCCCAATTCATGGATCTGAGCTATACCCGACTGTACACTCAACAGTAACAAAAAGATAATGACCGCTCTTTTTCTCATACGCTCTAAAAGTCCGCAAATATAATAATTAAGATTGCTCATGGGTAATTTCCTTTAAATTAGTACGCTTAAACAACAGATTTAAAGGTTTTTTATTGTTTTTTACCGCTAAAACCGTATCGACAAGGGCATATTTCCGCTTTACCGACACCTTGCTCCGTATCTGTTTGTTTGCAACATCCTTTCAACTTTTCACGATACAACATGGAAAAAAGAAATTCAGTTACGCCTGTCTTCTCCCCAAAGCAGTTTATTCCGCAGTGTCTTTAAAAAACTCTCCGCCCGCAATTCTACCATTTTCATGGCAAAGGGTGCTTTACGGATAATAATTTCTGTTTCTTCGGACAATGTTGCCAGCCTGGAATCGAGTGAGACCAGGTAATTCGGCTCTCTTCCGGACACTCTCAGCTTGATCTCGGTATCGTCAGGGATCACCAGAGGTCGTGCATTGAGGTTGTGCGGAGCGATCGGAGTAATGACGAAACCGGTAGTATCAGGGGTGAGCACAGGTCCGCCGCAGCTCAGCGAATACCCGGTAGACCCCGTGGGCGTTGCTATAATGAGTCCGTCTGCCCAATAAGAGGTAAGATATTCTTCATTGAGGTATGTGGCTACGGTGATCATGGAGGTCGTGTCTTTACGGCTGACGGCAATTTCATTGAGGGCAAAATTAAATTCTGCCAGGTCTTCGTTTGCCGGGTTCGTGTTGATTTCCAGAAGTGCCCGGTCTACCACATCGTATTCCCCGCGGAGAATACAATCTACAGCTTCCCGTATATTTTCTTTTTGCACGGTTGCCAGAAATCCGAGCCTGCCCGTATTGATCCCCAGCACGGGTATTCCGAGATTTCTTATGTACAATACCGTACGCAATATCGTACCGTCTCCTCCCATACTGAAAAACATATCACAATCTGGATCGAGGTCGGAAAAAGCAGTGAATGTTTCGTATGTTCTGGTACCATCGAGAAGATGCCGGATCAACTCCAGGTATTTCGCCTCGATAATAACCTCGATTTGCTTTTCATGCAACACTTCAAGCAGCGTAAGTACATACTCTTCGCTTCCGTCGTGATAAAACTGTCCGAATACCCCTACCTTCATACCAGGCGATCTGTTTTTTTAAATATTAAGGAACTTCCTTAAATAGTTCGACCTTTCTTTTAAGTTCTCCATATACATATCATCTTCATTCCCCATAATAATGGTATATCCGTACCTGCGAAAAGACTGCATAATGGAATTTAGTCCCGTATTACCCACTTTGAGAGTGATCTGTGCCATATCTCCTTCGTAACCCGACACAAATGCCCCGAGTAATTTGCCATTGTCACTTTCCACTATTTGTGATATTTCGCTAAAGGTAAAATCAGAACTTCCCTTTTCTACGATAAGCACTCCTCCCGATTCGTTGATAAACGGGGTTTCCCGGAAGAGTCCCATAAGATCCGTGAGCTCATAATACCCGAGATATCTCCCTTCTGCATTCAGAACGGGCATCATATTGGCATTGTTTTTTGCAAATGCTTCGAGGACTTCCAGCCAGTTGGTATTTTCCTTCACGAAAAAGATATCCAATGCATATCCGTAATCCGAGACTTTTTTTTCCAACTCAAATCCGGCGATATCTTCTTCGGAAATATTTCCCAGCAAAAATCCGTCCTTCACCACAGGCAAATGCGTATTGGTGAGCTCAAAAAAGAGCTCCTGCACGTGCTTGACGGGATCCTCCGGAGATACCGGCGGCACATCGTAATTTATAAATGAATTGATCTCCATACTTTACATTTACGTTTCCGGAAGGACAACGGTTTTTTCACAACCCGTTTTTACGGTTACAGACTGTTCGGCACAAGTTCCGGACCATCTGTTAAGGACAGCAAATTAATTAAATTATGTGAGAAAAAAGCAGGATGAACTTTGTATTTTTGCGGATATTTATCATTTGTATGACCAAGTTAAGCGTAAACATCAACAAAATAGCCACCCTCAGAAATTCGAGAGGCGGCAATGTGCCCGATCTGTTAAAAATGGCCGGCGACATCGAGGATTTTGGTGCACAAGGCATTACCATACATCCCAGACCGGACGAACGTCACATCAGGTACCAGGATGCCCGGGATCTGAAAAAAATTGTCCGCACGGAATACAATATCGAAGGGAACCCTGTAGAGAGTTTTATGCAGTTGGTCCTCGAGGTAAAACCCACACAGGTAACACTCGTACCCGATGCCGAAGATGCCATTACCTCCAATGCCGGATGGGACACTTTAAAAAACCGGGGCTTTCTCAGCGAAGTCATCGCGGAGTTCCGGAACCACGGTATACGGACTTCCATCTTTACAGACCCGGATCCGAAGATGATCGAAGGGGCGGTAGCCACCGGAACAGACCGGATAGAACTCTACACCGAAGCTTTTGCTGCGGCTTACGAAAAAGGAAACAAAGATGGGATAAAGCCCTATATACAAGCAGCGGAAACAGCCAACTCGCTTGGTCTGGGCATCAATGCCGGACATGATCTGAATCTGGAAAACATCCGTTTTTTTAAGGATAACATCCCCGGATTACTTGAGGTTTCCATAGGGCACGCCCTCATCGCCGAATCGTTATATCTCGGCATTGAGAACGTCGTAAACATGTACCTCCATAAGCTAAAGGACTAAAGATAAAAAGCAGGAGGCTTCCGAAAAGGCCGTGGTATTAGTTCTCTGTTACCGTCTTTACAGATGCAACGGATTCCGCTTCGAAAAGGTCGAAGAAATGTTTTTGTATTTTTTCCCGGACCTCTGTTTCTGACACCTCCTGTTTTCCCAACTCCACATGAAGTGAGGTTACCGCCTTGCCCCTGATTCCACACGGGATTATATGATCGAAATATCCCAGATCGGCATTGACATTGAGTGCAAACCCATGCATGGTCACCCAACGTGATGCCCGCACTCCCATGGCACATATTTTTCTTGCAAAAGGGGTCCCTACGTCCAGCCACACCCCGGTTTCTCCCTCACTCCTGGTGGCTTTAAGCCCGTATTCGGCCAGGGTACGGATGATTACTTCTTCGAGAAAACGCAGGTATTTATGGATGTCGGTAAAAAAATTGTCAAGGTCCAGAATGGGATAGCCCACAATCTGCCCCGGACCGTGATATGTGATGTCTCCTCCCCTGTTGATCTTATAGAAGGTAGCCCCCTTGGCTTCGAGTTGCTTTTCGTCCAGTAGCATATTGTGTACATCTCCGCTTTTGCCGAGAGTATACACATGAGGATGCTCTACAAACAACAGGTAATTCGGGGTTTCGAGACCTGCTCCTTCCCTCCTGTTCTTCATTTTAATATCCAATATACTTCCGAATAGTTCTTCCTGGTAATCCCAGGTTTCTTTATAATCCCGAAGTCCCAGATCCTGTATTTCTACTTTCCTGTTCATCTTACAAAGATAAACATTAAAGGTTGAATACGATACGGGATACCAGACCAAAAACAGCCCCCTAACGATTGGGGTTATTAAGGATAACCAGGGCTGCAATAACCCCGGGAATCCAACCGCAAAGGGTCAGAAGAAATACGATAACAACAGAACCACACCCTTTATCCAGCACCGCAAGGGGCGGAAATAAAATAGACAATAATACTCTCCAGATACTCATAATAACTTTTTTACTACAGACGTTGGGTCACGGCACCTCCCCGGGATCATTCTCCGATTTGGTCGGGCCTTGTCTGCTTCTGATTGATGGTAAGTATAAGACGTTTATGACTCCGATTTGTTACAATGTTTTTTAAGTTAAAAACGCGCTCCGAAAACCACGGGTTTACAAAAGCCGTCAGTGCCTACCACGAAACTACCCTCATCTGAAATTCCCTTTTCAACCGGTCACTCACCACCTATGGTTTTCATCACTTTCGGATGATGTTATTTACTACATGCTTATAATATAAATTGTAATTATCTTTGCACTTTTAAAAGAAGAACCGAAATTAATATTACAGCTTTACTATGCAGCTTTCAGAACAGGAAATCGTCAGAAGGGAAAAACTCGGAAAGTTAAGGGAATTGGGTATAGATCCATATCCTGCCGCTTTGTATCCGGTAGATCACACATCCGAACAAATAAAAAAAGGATACGAGGAAGGCAAGAAGGTTGTTATTGCCGGACGACTGATGAGCCGAAGAATACAGGGTAAGGCCTCCTTTGCCGAATTGCAGGATAGCGCGGGACGGATACAGGTATATTTCAACCGTGACGAAGTTTGCCCCGACGATGACAAAACCAAGTACAACGAAGTGTATAAAAAGCTGCTCGATATCGGGGATATCATAGGAGTCGAAGGTACGCTGTTTACAACGCAGGTCGGTGAAAGAACCGTTATGGTCAACGACTTTACCGTACTGAACAAATCACTTCGTCCCTTGCCGTTGCCCAAAGTGGATAACGAAGGCAACGTATTTGACGAATTCAACGATCCTGAGCTCCGGTACCGTCAGCGTTATGTAGACCTGGTGGTGAATCCGCATGTTAAGGAAACTTTTATAAAACGCACCCGGATTACCACAAGTATTCGGGATTTTTTCAATAGGAAAGGATATCTGGAGGTCGAGACCCCTATTCTTCAGCCTATACCGGGTGGCGCCGCCGCCCGCCCGTTTATAACGCATCACAACGCACTCAATATTCCATTATACCTGCGTATTGCCAACGAACTGTACCTGAAGAGGCTTATTGTAGGAGGTTTTGACGGGGTATACGAATTTGCCAAAGACTTCCGCAACGAAGGCATGGACCGTACTCACAACCCGGAATTCACGGTCATGGAACTTTATGTAGCCTACAAGGATTACCACTGGATGATGGATATGACAGCGCAACTACTCGAAAAAGTAGCTTTGGATTCTAACGGCTCCTCTATAGTGAACGTAGGTAAAAACGAAATCAATTTTAAGGCTCCCTATCCGCGCGTACCGATATTACAGGCTATCAAAGAGCATACGGGATATGACGTAGCAGGTATGACCGAAGACGAACTACGCAACGTATGTAAAGCGCTCGATATTCCTGCCGACGAAACGATGGGTAAAGGAAAACTTATCGATGAGATCTTCGGTGAAAAATGCGAACATCATTACATACAACCCACGTTTATCACGGATTATCCCAAAGAGATGAGTCCGCTGACAAAAGAACACCGGGATAACCCGGAACTTACCGAGCGATTCGAACTGATGGTAAACGGTAAGGAGCTGGCCAATGCGTATTCCGAACTCAACGACCCTATCGATCAGCGGCAGCGTTTTGAAGATCAGTTGAAATTATCCGAAAAGGGTGACGACGAAGCCATGTTTATAGACCAGGACTTTCTCCGTGCACTCGAATACGGTATGCCTCCGACTTCCGGGATCGGGATCGGAATTGATCGTCTCGTGATGCTTATGACCAATAACTCCTCTATACAGGAAGTACTGTTCTTCCCGCAAATGAGACCCGAGAAAAAGCCCCTGCAGTTAAGCGATAATGAAAAGGCCATTCTGGACATCCTGAAATTACAAAAATCCATGCCGCTCGATACCCTCAAGAACAAAACAGAGCTGAGCAATAAGGCCTGGGACAAAGGCATGAAAGGGCTTTCCAAACTGGGCCTTATCAAAGTAGAAGTCAGTGGGGATTCCAAAACCGTTGTGTTACAGGACCAGGAATAAGATTTTTCTACATACATTCACAAGCCCGGAGATCAGTCTTTCCGGGCTTTTTTTTGTTAAAAACATCACAAACTAAAGCATTCTCTTTAAACTTTACACTTCTACAACAGTCTAAGAAGTAAAATCGCAAAAAATTAAGAGTATGAAAAAAGTATTTAGTCTTGTCATAGCACTCACCCTGATCACCGGAGCTATGGCACAGGAAAAGAGGGACAGAAAAAGTACGGACCATAAAAAAGACCGTATAGAACGTTTCAAAGATTTAACGCCGGAACAACTGGCTACTTTGCAGACCAAGCGTATGGCCATTAAGCTGGATCTGAGCCAGGCACAGCAAAAGGAAATACTGAAACTCAACACAGAACTTGCCGAAAAGAGAAAAGCCGAGTTTCAGAAGTTCAAAGAAGCCAAGGACGGAAAGAAGGAATGGACAGCAGAAGAGCGCTTCGATTTTATGAACAAAAAACTTGATGCACGCCTGGCTGTTCAGCAAAAAATGAAAAACATCCTGGATGACAACCAGTATGCCATATGGAAAAAAAGTCACGATAAGCCCGGGAAACATTTTCATCATAAAAGAAAAGGTTTCCGTCAGGGACGTTAATTCCCCCTATAAATCCTGCTTCGGCAGGATTTTTTATTTTCCGGTATGCGCTGCATAGACCATATTCTTAAACTTTGCCGAAATATCTCCCCATTCCCTGTTAGGGACTTCCTGTGTGAGAATAACGGCTACAATCCCCGATGCCGGGTCTACCCAGTAATGCGAACCGAAATATCCGCCCCAGGAAAAAGATCCTTCATGCCACGGAAGTGCGGCACTGCCGCCTTTACCGACAATCTCAAATCCCAGTCCGAATGTATTGCCGTATCCCAGGCCCAGTTCCCCGATCTGGTTCACCGTCATCAATCGTATGGTATCCGGGCTTAACAGGCGTTTCCCGTTGTATATACCACCATTCAGTAACATCTGCAGAAATGCGGCATAGTCTGCCGCAGTCGATGAAAGTCCTGCTCCCCCGGAGAAGTAGGTACTCCCTTTCAACGGATAATCTTTATCTATCCCTCCGTGGCTTACCTGAGGGGCTTCCACAGTTTCGCCGGCCTGATTTTCCACATAAACTTCTGCCAGACGAGCCTGCTTGTCCCGTGGCAGGTAGAAATACGTATCGTTCATCTGCAAAGGTTGAAAAATACGTTGACGAAAAAAGTCATCGAGAGAAATACCCGAAACCACTTCCACAACATAGCCAAGCACATCCGTATTTAATCCGTATGTAAATTTTTCACCTGGCTGATGCGTCAATGGGAGTTTTGCAAGTATTTTCATTTTATCCCCGAGTTTCAGCGGTTCCGCCACAAAACCGGCAGGTATTCCGGCCCTGGCGTATATGGCATTGGCCTCTTTACTTCCTATCACCGCATACCCGATACCGGAAGTATGTGTCAAAAGATCGCGGATGGTCACAGCTCTCCGGGCAGGAACGGTAGTGTACGTAGAATCTGCCGGTTTAAATTCATCCAGCACACCCTGATCTTTAAATTCCGGTATATATAAAGAGACAGGGTCGTCCAGCAGCAGCTTTCCTTCCTCAAATAACATCATAACAGCGGTACTGGTTATCGCCTTGGTCTGCGAAGCGATACGAAAAATAGTATTGGGAGCCATGTTTCGCTTTTCCCGGATATCCGCATATCCCGTTCCCTTATGATAGACAATTTTGCCGTCGTGCGCTATCAAAGCAACCGCACCGGCAATTTTTTTTGCAGACACATATTCCTGCAGCATGTCATCGATTTTGTCGAGACGTTCCCTGGAAAATCCGGCCTGGGCAGGATCGGAAACCTGTAGTTTCTGGGCATACACCGGAGTGAGCACAACAGATATAAGACTATAGAAAAGGTATTTTACTTTCATCGTAAAAAGAGATTGATCATTATGGCAATATACCAAATAAAAGTGTGAATCAACAATTATGAGTTTTATTGTATTTCGGTTATTTAGTTATTATTTCACCGGGTAAGAAGGTTATATATTAACACCATAACCGTATCCTCCAATGATAATTAAAAAAAGTCAAATCGAGGCACACCGGAGCAGATAGACCTGACGGGGAATGAGATGACTAAATTTGTTAATTCATTTTGCAATTCAAATCCGTTTCATACCTTTGTCCCGGTAAAATAAAAGAGGAAGGATTTGACTGATTGCAACCTCGTGAAAAAATGCTAAAACAGTTATCCTGTCGTCTCCCGGACCCGGCACCTGAAAAATGCCGCAGGACAAACCGCTTTAGCTTTCTCGCCGGACAATCTTCCTTCCGAAGGATAACAATAATCAGAACAATATACAATGGCATATTTATTTACGTCCGAGTCTGTCAGTGAAGGACATCCGGACAAAGTAGCAGACCAGATATCCGACGCCCTCCTGGATCACTTCCTCGCTTTCGATTCCGAATCTAAAGTGGCATGCGAAACCTTAGTGACTACCGGCCAGGTCGTACTCGCCGGAGAAGTAAAATCCAAAACTTACCTGGACCTGCAGAATATTGCAAGGGACGTTATTAATAATATCGGATACACCAAGGGAGAATACCAGTTCAGCGGAGATTCGTGCGGTGTTATTTCACTTATTCACGAACAATCCCAGGATATCAACCAGGGTGTGGATCGTGCAAGCAAAGAAGAACAGGGAGCAGGCGACCAGGGAATGATGTTTGGCTATGCCACCCGGGAAACGGAAAATTACATGCCTCTTGCCCTCGATATTTCGCATAAGATACTGCAAACACTTGCGGAACTACGCAGGGAAGGAAAAGAAATCGCTTACTTGAGGCCTGACGCCAAAGCTCAGGTAACTATTGAGTACAGTGATGAAGATGTTCCGCAACGTATCGTTACGATTGTGGTCTCCACCCAACACGATGATTTTGATAAAGATGATGAAGCCATGCTTCAAAAGATCAAAAAAGACATCATCGAAATCCTGATCCCGAAAGTCAAGGCTCTGCTTCCCGAAAACCTGCAAAAACTATTTACGGATAACATCCAGTATCATATCAACCCTACGGGAAAATTTGTAATCGGAGGACCTCACGGAGACACCGGTCTTACCGGCCGGAAAATCATCATTGACACTTACGGAGGAAAAGGAGCTCATGGCGGAGGTGCTTTCTCCGGAAAAGATCCGAGTAAAGTAGACCGAAGTGCGGCTTATGCCGCCCGCCATATTGCCAAAAACCTGGTTGCTGCCGGCGTAGCCGACGAAGTATTGATACAGGTGAGTTATGCTATCGGGGTGGTTGAACCTACCTCTATCAGTGTTAATACTTACGGCAAAGCCCACATACAGCTCAAAGACGGGGAGATCGCAAAGATCGTCGAAAAACTGTTCGACATGCGGCCTGCCGCTATCGAGGAAAGGTTAAAACTCCGAAACCCGATTTACCTGGAAACTGCAGCCTACGGTCATATGGGAAAAACTCCACAGACCGTAACCAAGGTATTCGAATCTCCGTACAACGGAAGAATAGAAAAAGAGGTGGAACTGTTTACCTGGGAAAAGCTGGATCATGTAGCTAAAATAAAAGAGGCTTTTTCTCTGTAAGAAGAAAAAACCTCATATATCCTATATTTACGGGGAGGAAAACGGAAACAGTTCTGTTATTTTTCCCCGTTTTTTATTTTCAATATCCGGACTATTTTATGAAACACTTCATTGTTTTCAAGAGAGGTTATACGAACAAAAGTGACAGAAGCCGGAAAAAGCTAAAATCTAATGCATACATATGGCTATCAGATAATTTCGAACTCCGTTTTCCCTTTTGGAATATAGAATGTTAAATCCAGCATCAACTCTTCCTTTGTTTCTTTATTATAAAGCATTAACCCGGAACGCCCGTCTGCTTTTTTTAATGCTGCCACTTTACCATTTCCATAAATCTGCAAGACTGCACCTTCTGTTGTAACGGGTACAACCTCAAATCCTGACTCAAAATCAGAAACCAATCCGGAGATTCTCGATTGGCTTTCTTCTTCTGAGAGATACATGGAAAGAGCCATATTCCCTTCCCTTTTACTTATTTTTTCTCTAAAAAGATCGTATTTTTTAGTAGCTATCAGCTCCTCAATTTTCTGATAGGCCGAAATTAATTTCTGTCCCAGGTCCTTTTCATCTTTAAGGTCCAATCCATTTTGCCAGGCATCCAGAGTATACGGAATTTGTGCAGAAAAAGTACCTGCTTCTTTTAAGACAGGTAATACCTTATCACCTACGTCCTGCGTTTGATATTCACTAAATTGTTCTTTAAACATAAAATCACTGGTCACATCAAACAACATTACCTTAAACCTCAGGCTGGCTTTGGGGTGCAAAGTTTCGGTTCCCGAATACGGTAATACGGTTGCTGAAATTGTCTGTATACCGTCTTTCAATATGGCATAATTTATGGGAATCATCGAAGACACCTGTCCGTCAAGATCTTGTGTAATAACAGGGTAATCATTTACACGGATTTCAAACATACAGGCAGACCCGCTAAAGTCTATCATATAATAGGGCAATATACTCATGCTAAAACATTATTGTTTAAGTGATTGTATAAGACGTTCCACAGATGTTCTTCCATCGGCAGTACTATCTACAGCATCATTATTCAGTATATAGACAGTGGTTGTAATGAGTTGTTCTTTATCTTTCGTCGCATAAGATTTGGACAATATCACAGTATACGGGGCATCGCTTTTCCATATATAAGCTGATATGCCATGAACGATACCTTCATAGCGGGTTTCCGGTTCAGGAGCCAGTTCTTCCGGTTCTCCGTACTTTTCTTTTAAATAACTAAACAATTCTTCTCCCTGTTCATGAACTTCTATCCTAATACCTGCTATTTTATTTTCTTCTTTATTATAAGCTTTATACAGGTAGAATCCAACCGAATTAATTCCTAATGCAGTTTGTTGACTATTGTTTTTAAAGTCAACATCCCCGAAAGTATAATGCTGAACATCATAAGTATACAGCAACGGCAAGCCGGCGGAAGGGTGAATCTGCTCAGAAAAGAATTCCTTTTTATCTTTAATCACCCTACTTACATCTTCATTGAGAACTACTTGGGAAACTTCCATTCGGGACTGACAAGAATATAATATTATGGTAAGCACAAAAATTTTAGCACTCAACATACAACTCTTCATACTTAATCATTTTTAATTAACCAATATATTCTTCCCATTAACTTTCAATTCATTTCAAATGATTAAGAAAAAAATTAAATATCCTTTTACAACAAGACATACTCTTATGAAAACTGTTGATTTTTTCGCCCATAAAATACCTGTATGAGTTTATATCTACATTAAACTTATTCCTTCAGTATGAAGCTATTCTCGTTATATTTGGATTAATTTATATTGTTTATCCTCAAATTATCTTATAACACTTATATCACCATCATTCATATTTACGAAAACAGGAAAGGCAAATTCTTCATTGGTTTTATTATTCTTATAATATATAACAGGCTCCCTATTCTCACGAATCACATTACCCACTTTATTATTATATAAAATCACTAAAGGATTGAGAGGGAAGGGCTGTAATTTCATTTCTCCTTCATCAATTTGTTTAAATAACTTAGTCAAATCTTTTTTATCATCCGAGTCATCTAAATACATTGCCGTATTTATTTCGTTAAATTTAGTTCTAAATATTTGATATATTTTTTCTACATCTCTCCCTTCAAAGGACTTATAAAGATGCTTGTAAAATGAAATTAATTCCATATCACAATCTTTAATTTCCTCTGAATTACCCCATCCCGATAAAGCATAAGGCACTTCTGCAAAAAAGAACTCGGATATTTCGATTAAAGGAATATCTCCATCCAAATCGGTGTTATTATATTGAAAAACCTCAATTGAATTGCTATAATCATTAGTAAAAGCATCAAAAAAGAAAACTTTTATCTTCAAAAAACTGTCTTTCCTTAAAGAAGTCTCTCCTTTTAAGGGTAGAATTCTTACACTTATTATCTGCTTTCCACTTTCTAATATCAGGTGGTTAATTGGGTAATGTGAAGATATAATTCCTCCCGTATTATGAATAAAAGCGGGCAAATCATTTATGAAAATTTCAAAATTACAAATGGAGGAATTAAACTCTACCAGATAATAAGGTTCCTTATACTTTTTCATTGCACATATTTTATAAAAATAGGATCTTTATCCGGATTATGGTATCCAAAAACAATCCTATCCAATAATGCTTGTTTTGAGATAATTACCAGATCATTACTGTATTCCTTTCTACCTCTTAATAATGTATATTTATAAATATACCCATCTTTAACCCATACATGATGCAATGGAAATGATATATAAGAATCCCCGAATTCATCTTCCGAATATTTTAATTCTTCAGATGAAAAGGCTTTCAAAAGCATTTTAACTTCAGAATCAGACTCATTATTAGGAATACTGTCATATAATATCTGGTCCGGAGTTCCCAAATCTTTTTTTAATTTGGCAAGAAGTTCGAATGTCTTATCTCGCTGAAAGGCAAAATTTATGAAAGCTATTTTATCGTCATGTTCTACAATCCGTCCCCCAGTTCCTGGTTCTGGTCTTATACCGGAATAGGCAACTTTACTTTCGTCACTGGGCCCTTTGAAGATATAATACATGCTTATTTTTCCATTATCTTCAAGTTCAGCATTTCCTCCTGTTTTATAAGCTCCGTTTTGAGTATCTATTCTTGATATTTTTAATCCTTCAAGTGTTTCTTTTGCATTTTTATGCAAGTCTATCTTTGTTATATCGAGGGTTTGTGTCTGACAACTAAATATTGATAAAAGACTACTTAAAAACAACATTCTTTTCATGACTATTAATTTATTCGTATGGGCCTACTATATGAAACTTATTAAATGACGCTTTATTTTCTTCAACAATCACGTATTCTCCACTCATTGAAAAAGTCCGTTTAAAAATACCAAACTTTACAGTTCCTACAGCAACATATTTAGCTACAATTCCTGCAAATTCAAATAAGGGGTAGCCGGCCACCCCATGTTTATCAAACTCAGTCCCCACGCCAGCTGTAATAGACGTATCTACATTTGCCTTTATATACCCATCGAAACCGGCCCATCCAACTTCTGCTTTGGCCCAAGCTTTAAATTCTACACTAACTCCAATTTTTCCTGTTGTTTCCACTTTACCATCAGCTTCTGCAGGCAGTAACGTATTCCCTCTGATTCGTCCCTTTACGTTAATAGCTCCTATGAAAATGACCAGAAAATGCATTCCGACATTTCCTTCCAAATGATCCAAAACAAACCTGATTATGGTTCCCGCACCTGGACAAAGGGCATTAGCTCCATATTCCGTAAATATTTTCCACAGGTTAATATTCCCGTTGGCCTCTAATAAAGGTTTAGACTCCACCCCTAGTTCAATCGCAGCACCAATTTCCTTGGAAGTTTGGGATGCTCTTTCCAAAGACCATTGTAGGGAAACAGCAATAACCGGGGCTTTTATCTCAAAGCTGATTTTTCCTCCGTTTACAGGCGATTTTGTTATAGCATCTGCAGTCTTTTTAATTTTAAGAAATAATCTAAGCGTCTTTGCTATTTTTTCTCCGAATTCCTTTGCTATTTCTATCTTTTGAGTTCCTTTATTCCATTCTGCTTCCAAAGAAAGCTCAAAAGATTGGTCCATTTCCCCATATTCTGCAGCCATCGCCCCATCAAGAACAGAACCAATCACTTTTTTCTGCCCTGTTTTAATATCATAAGGATGCATTGCTCTACCGTAACTATACGCAAATGCCTGTTTATGATTCCATTTGAATTCCAGAGTCCATTTTATATCGGGATATGCTTTAATCAATACCGTTACCTTTTTCTCATTAGAAAAATAACGACATGAATTTATATAAGCATTATACAAAACCGCAGAATCCAGGCCTCTTCCTCCGATACCGTCTATAAGATTCCATTTTGGCCAGATATACTGTAATGGAGCTATGTTCAATACGGAAAGAGCAGAGTGAATGGGAATTTGCACCGATTCGCCCGATATTTCTATTTTTGAATTATATTCGGGAGAAGAAACTGTTATTTTCTTTTCATGTTTATTTTTGTCATTCCTAAAACAAGATTTCGTTTCAAATCCTGTAACATCGATGGTTATATTCCGGTCACTGCTAGGCGCTATAGTTTCATAGATTACAGTATGCGCATCGTGCCCGTAAAACGTAAAGGAAATATCCACTCTTCGGGCTTCTATATATTCCTTTTCGTCCTTATATCTTAAATTATCTGCTCCATCCTTAGTATCGTTCTCCCTATTATTATCCGAGAGTATTTCTCCTTTACCATTACTTATAATACGATTGGGATTCAAACCTCCTTCCGTCAGATATTGTTTAATGCCCTGGCTTCTTTCAAGTGATAATGCTTTATTGTAATCTGCCTTTCCTATTACACAAGCATATCCGTTAAGGGTAATCGTAGAGTGTTCGTGTTCCAGTAAAAACCGAAGGGTATTATCCAGAACCGATCTGCTTTGGGATTCTATCGCTGCCGAGTCAAAAGTGAAATAGACGGTGCGGTTCACCAGTTCCGGAACAGACCTGATCTCAGACAGATTCTTACCGTTGTCAAAAACCACAATCTTCTTTTGCTGTGCCTTGCCATTTTTCTCTTCTACTTCTGTAATAGATATGGTCTCAAATTTACATGGCTCATAACGCTCCATGTTCAGCTGTGGTTTTCCTATTCTTACCGGCGTAAGGTTCTTTGGCCGTTCGGGTTCGTTCGATACGAGTTCATTTTTAATACGGAGAAAACGGGCATGGATATCATCGTTATTATCATCTATTATATATTGTCCTATGCCATTTTTTACTTTTATATAAAACTTTTCTTCTTCCTGTATATTGCTGACAAGGGGTTGCCATGAAGAAGTATTGCGTATTTCCAGGTTGATCTCTCCGTCGGTAACATGTATGCGGTTATAGGTAAAGATACGTTTATCTCCTCTCAGGTTCTGAATATTGTATATCTCTATGGACAGATCGGTACAACCATTCAGTCCTTCTGTACTTAAATTGAGGTAAACCGTTTCGCCATAAGCGAATTTTTTGCTTTTTCGTTCATCACTTCCCCCATTCCGGGTACTCCATTTACTGCTAACTATCCGGGCGGGGCAATGTCCGTTTACATAAAGCCCCGTATTCGCCGGGTCCCGTTTTCCGAAAAGGCTCGCTTCGACATAATAGCTATACGGACCGCACAGTTTTTTTGGCAGTTTCACTCCGTACATTTTACTTATAGGAAGTGTCATTTGCCGTATGATCGTCTTTCTACCGGTATCCTGTCGCATCCAGGTGAGGTCTCTTTTCTTTTCCTCCTCGGTAGTATCCGGATACCATTCACTGACCATAAAATATACGAACTGGTCGGGCACTATGACCACTTTTTCATTTTGTACCGACATCTTGGGATAGTATTTCCCTTTGACACAGCGTATTTTTTGTACTCCTTTTGCCATAATAACCTATTCCATCAACTTTGTTATTGCGAAGAATCTTCTATTCCTTCATGAGTAGGTGCCGGAGCACTCATCTCCTTTATATTGGTCATGGGGTTTAACTGACTGTGAACATCTTCATTGGCATTGTCCGCATTTTGCTTACTGCCCTCCGTTTTCTGTCCGTGGTTGTCTATAGAAATGCAGTCCGCCCCTCCTATAGGACATGTTGCCTTACTGTTTTCAAGCAATATTTTACCCTGATTGGAAAGCACCGTATCTTCATAAAAGTTGCTCCATTGGGTTATCACTGCCTGACAAGGTTTATATCCGCTTGAGGTAGGCTGCAGTTTACATTTGCCAAAAGTGTTCTTCTTTAAGGTTTGTCCAACCTCTTTATCGGTTGCAATTAATTTCTTCGAACCGTCTTTGTCATTGGCAAAATGCCTGCTTTGTGTTTTAACCTGCAATATATCTGTCTGCGGTTTCTCGCTAAACTTACACTTACAGGTGGCCCCATGAACTACAACATGCTTTTCGCTCATAATCTTCTATTTATCTTCCAATAAAGAAACGACTACTTTTATTTTCTTCGGTTTCTCCAGTTGCAGAGAGCATTCCAGAAACAAACTTTCAATGAGGTTATTTCCGGCGTTTAAAAAATATTTAGCCTTATATGTTCCCTCTGCTTTTTCCGACTCCAGATACAACAAAGCATCGTGAGGAAAATTCTGCCTGTTTTCCAGATCGGTCTTTGACCTGTTGTCCGAGACCTTTCCTTCCTGGCTTATTTGTACCAGGCCGTATTCATCCAGAAGCATTTTCACTTCCTGTTTAACGATGTACGCTACAGGTTTTATAAATGGCACAACGGGAAATGAAATTTTATTCTCAAAGACAAACCGTGGCGTGTAATCCACATAAATCTGTCCGAAATAGGCGACTAAAAACCAATCTCCAGATAAGGACATCTTCAATAATTCTTTATCTTCCAGCGAGACTTCGCTTTCAGCCACGTACTGTTTTACCCATGCTCCATCGTATTCTTCGAAAATCCCCTTTTTAACCTGTTCCCATCGTCTCCGTATAACAGGATGATTAGCAATATCTATCCAGTTACCGTCTTCATCCACAACTATTTCTAACGGGTATACTGTACCCGATACCTTTTCGGCCAGCTCGTCGGCTATTTCCGATGCTTCTTCATCGTTAATATATGTTTTTGACAATCGGTTTATCTCAAAAACATATCCTTTTTCATCCTGTCTTATAAATGTTACGCTAACCCTGTATTTTAAGGTATTTTCTTCTTTTTCACCGGATGAGATGGTATACATCACTCCATAATTAAGCGCTTTTTCCACAGGTTTAAACCTGAGGGTATATCCGTAATTAAATTTTACGAAAGCCGGATTGTCCCGGATCTTTTCATAAATATGCGGATACACATATAGTGTACGCAAATGCGGTGGAAGATCAACACTAATAAGGTCGTCTTCACTACTGAAAATATTGTGAAAACTCTTCGCTTCCTGTGGTGTAATCCCCAGAGCCTCAGCTACACTAATCAGCGTATCTCCCTTGTGTATTTTATATGTTCTGTATTTTGGGGGCAATTTTTATGTTTTAAACCTTAATCAAAAAGGCATTATACTTCTATTGAAGCTCTCCTTCTTTTTATATGGAAATTTGATATATCCAAACGTAAAAACCATCAACTTATAATACTTACCATTAGCACAAATAAAATAGTTCTACTAATAATTGGTTTTTATTTCTCCACTTAACCCATCCTTCTACCATGGTACCAGAAGGACATCCCTCGCAGTCTTTTAAACATCTTACTTTTAGCCAATCACCTTCTACACTAGTAACCTCATAACTATATAGTTTATAATCCTTAATAGTTTCAGAATTATCATCTTTTAATGTTTTCAATGGGCTTTCATCAGTCAATCCCAGATATATTCCACTAATGAAATCCTCCCAATTCATATAGGTCAAACCTGAATACGAAACTATTCTTTTCACCTCACTACCAACATACACCAAATACTCATTTTCCTTTTTGTCCGCATCAAAAATTATGATATCGTAATCTGGGTAAAACGCTCTTATTTCAATTTTTTTTACTTGTGGTCTTAGTACTATTTCCTGATTCTCTTTTCTGGATATTGTTGTATAAATAGTATTATCATTATTTACTATTTTTATATCTTCCTCCAATCTATAATGCGTAATAGAACCAGCTATGAGTACTCCCTCTGTTTTGATATCATTAAGTGATTTCTTTGGCTGCGAATTACAACTGTATAAGCCGCAAAAAAAGATATAAATCAAAATGAATTGAGTCTTTATTTTCATTCTCCTATATTTTTAGTAGTTGGATTAAAACCTTGAATATGTAAATGATGATGGTGATTAGCATAATGTCTAGAATGGTTCAAAAGCCTTTCTTCACTGTCTATATTATATTTAAAACTCAATAAATCAGTATAACCATATTTATATAATGCATCATTAAAATCATTCTGTCGATCTTCATCTAAATCTTCAGCAGAACTATCTATATATAAAGCACCTCCGGATTTGTCTTTTCGTAAATATCTGAAATCCCCATTTCTTCCATTTTTATGAGATGTGCTTGGAGCCGGGGAACTCCCATCCTCAACACTAAAGCCTACAATAGTTACATCTTCAATATTTGCTTCTGACATTGCTCCTATTATAGCTGCTAAAGAAATTGGGCTTATATAACTACGGTATTCATTTCCAGATTTAACGGAAAAAGCAAACGAAGAATTAGCATCCTCAGATTCAAAATTAAAGCTTGATGGTAATTGAATAAGTTCGTTATCATTTTTTATAAACTCACCGACAAATTCTATATTACCACTTTTATTTTCTATGTAATACCGAATTTTTTCATCCAACACATTTCCAATTTCTATAGTACCATCTGCAAGTATTACATATCCATCTTCTTCAGACTTCACTTCAAACCACTCCCCCTCTTCATTCAAAAACACATTGCTCTTGTCCGTTCCTCTATATGTAATTTCTCCTTCTGCCTGGGCTTCCACCTCAATAGACAGGAGACTTTTTATTGCTTCTCCGTATTCCGGTTCCCATCCTTCTTTAGTGATCATTCTGTCGTAGCTTTCAGGGGATATGCTCCGCTGCCCGTCGGTATATCCCATAACTTCCTTTTCTCCGAGTTTTTCGCGCCATTCTTCCAATGTCTCATCTTCCTTGGGGCGGAGCTTTACCTTGGCATAACGATGTGTTCCTTTTAAGTTTTCTTCTTCCGGCTCACAGAGTTCTATAGTGGTTATCTCACTTTCATCCTGCAATACGGGAAGCATCCCTCCATCGGTAAGCAAAGCCTCCTTTTCTTTCAGCGTTACCTGTATACTGCTCACGATACCGAAATGCTCCGCTACGATATACACTTCATCTCCTACATTTCCATTTTTTATCTTTTCAAAACTCGTTTTTTCACCGGTCTTTTTCCGGCTGGTTATAGTTAACGTATCCCCGACACTGATAACGGTAGATGTCAACCCGTTTTCCTCCATGATATCCTGGTAGGATACACCTTCATAATTACCGGCTATTTTGGAGAGATTATCCCCAGCTACCACGGTATATTCCTCCGTAGTTTCTTCAAGGATATCTTCCGTTTTTTTTTTGGCAAAATAAGCCGTCCGTACCACTATGGTCACCGGTAGAACTCCCGGGCTATAATCTCCGAAACTAACGCTTGTTCCCATTGGACACTATTTTTTTATTGCTGGTCAGCGTCAGATCAGAACTAATAGCTTCCACATTGATCTTATTGGCTATTTTTTCCATCTTTCCACCTATCTTTAAATTGTAAGCGTTGTTTACGGTAACCGTAATCTGTTTTGCCTGCTTGATTATGGCCATATCAGAATAGTTTAGATTTTTCCGCGCTATTGAACTCTATGGTACTACCGCTTTGCATGGTCATGTTTTCACCTTCGCTGAACATGCTGATCTCATTGGCAATTTCGTTGGAAGTATTGGCCTGTCTTAAAAAATCATTCTCCACTATTTCTGTTCTTTCATCCGACATTTCGGTTATGGTTCCCGCTGCACTCTGACTAATATCCTTACCGGCAGTAACCGCAATATCTTCATTGGCCGAATTCGTCATATTCCCACCGGCGCTTACACTTACATCCTTACCTGCCGAGATCGTAATATTTTCTCCGGCGGTAAGATTAAAATTTTTGGGAGCATTAACGCTGATATTCCCCTGCCCGTCCATAAACCAGGTATTTCCGGATGGGTCCTCGATAAATATACTGCCTTCCGCATCGTTCATTTTTATTTTGGTACCACTGCGGCTGTGAATTACTTTGAGATCATTATTAGCCGTAGCATAACCACTTTTCTGGTTTCCGTTATACATTGTCCCGACTATATATGGTTTCTCCGCATTACCGCCTTCATAGGATACCAGCACTTCTTCACCGATTTCGGGGATAAAATAAAATCCTTTACTTCCACCTCCATGAGGCTGTACCATCCGTATCCAGGGACTTTCGTAATCCCAATGAAACTTCACCTTAACTCTTCCCAGTCCTTTAGGATCATTATTATCGGTAACCATAGCAGGTTGCGTTTCTGCTACGGGAGGGGTTAAAACGTCGGTATACGGGGGGACTTCCACGGTATCCGGAACTCCGTTGAATTCGTTGGTATAATTTCCGGTCTCATCACAGATATGTGTTATTGAAGTGATGTAATAACTGCCAAAAGCATCTTCTTTCACACCATCTGCCGGATCGCCCGTCAGAGAGAACATGGGCTCCTTTATACTGACAACATCTCCCGGCCGCAGTCCTGTTTCGGTAGAAATCCCTTTAGCGACCACCAAACCGGCTACCTGACCGTGTAACTGCATTTTTACGCGATCGTGCATGTGACTCTGTATGTTACCTGCACTCACCTGATGATGATAATACGAAGAGGCCCCGTTATCGGTAAAAGCGCTCTGTGATGCCCGGATCATGGCCTGAGACAATCCCTGGGCCTCATACCCTATTTCTCCCGAAGCCGTACGCTGTACCTGGGCATTTTCGGCATCATAGGCCGTATATCGGAACCCCAGGGGTTTTATACTCAAATGTCTGTTGAATTTTGTTATGTTCTGACCGTAAACCAGATCGAAGGATTCGGAAACCGGTTTGCCAAATACCAGTTCGGTGCCGTTATAATAAAACCATGCTCCCTTCTTTTTAGCCATACGGCATAAAAATCCGAAGTCACTTTCTTTATACTGTACGGTATAATCCAAAGCGGTATCCCTGGCAATCTGTACGTTCAGGTTCACGGCGTCCTTAAGTGCTCCTACCGTATCGCGGACAATGGCAGATAATTCCTTACCGATATGCGACCGGGTATTGGGTACACCGTCCAGCTTCACCGTGGGGCTTGTCCCGGAGATAACGATCTCTCCTGCAGCTCCCTTGCTCCGGTCCACACTGACATCGGTGATGAGTCCTTTGAACACTAATGGAGAAGTTTCTTTCTGAAGGCTCTTGGATTTTATTTCTATATGAACAGGCTGTCCCATATAATTCTGAGCTTTATCAATAGCCTGGGATATAAATTCTTTAGGCAAAGATTGTTTTATCGAAAAAACATGATGTGCCCGGAGTTGCTGTGCGATGGCAATCGTAGAAAACCTGGTTAACAGTTCTCCGTTTATAGCTATCCTGATATTGGTCTGTATGGCCATAATACAATGTGTTTATGTTATAAACCTTCCCTGGTTTGTGAGGTATCCACTAATTTTACAATGTCAAGATTTTCGGCTTCTTCATAAGCCTCATCTATCTGATCTTTGGTGCCTATGTAGTATTGCACAAATCTAATTCCCTTTTTCCCTTCACTATCTCTACTGGCATAACCACTAGATCCGCCTGTAGCTATTACAGTATCCGCAGGAAGCTCCCTGTCCATAGTAAACCGAATTTCATTTTCCTGATCGATATTCCGATAATAAAATTTTGGGAAATCCGACCAGCCCGGATTAGTTGGAAATTTTGACAACAAAATCCCATTCGAAGGTATCCTGTATATTCGGGCTTTATCCTTGTATTCCTTTTCTGCTCCGTTTTCCTGATCGTAAATAACCAAAATATAGCCGGTATAATTTTCCGGCACTACGAATATAGCTTCCTCACCGGACCGTCCGCACCCTGCAAAAACGGATAGTGCTACAAACAATAACACCGGGATGTTAATTTTAAAATTCATCCTGAATATATTTATTCCATTCGTCAATAGTATAGGTCTGATCACCCTGACAGACACTGGTAAAATTACCATTACTGTCAAACATGATTTGCATATCTACATTAAACAGCGGATTTTTATTATCCCCGAAAAGACTGTGTATTCCCCCGGACTCCTGCTTTGCTCCTAAAAACACTTTGGTCATTCCCGACTGGTCTACCACAAAAGCTTCGGCGCTGGGAAAACTGTCTCCCGTAAAAGAGCCTTTGATGATCAACATACCTTTCTCCTGGTCTTCTGTTACGGATAACGCGGAATGCACATCAAGGCTTGGGGTTATAAAGCCTGGTGTAAGAGGGTCTTTGCCATAGTGATGAAAGTCAAAAGATGCTGTCCCTCCGGAAAAAACCTTATCGCTAATCCTGGATTTTGGAATTCCTTCATCCACCCGTGGAGGAACGTATGGCTGTCCAGGCACAGGAGAAGTTCCATAGAACAATGTGAAGTCACTTCTGGACTGCGGGTCGGTAATCATACCTTCCATGGGGTCAACTATAAAAGTACTCCTTACTCTGGAGGTAACATTTTCACCTATATCCAAAGAAGGCCCTCTCCCATCTCCCCTGAAAAACACTCCTGTAGTCGGAGAAGCTATAAAAGATCGTATATGGATCCGCCACGGCCATTCTCCATGGCTATAAAGTGTAAAATTTAAAACTCCGCGATAGCCTACGCGGGACAATTCTTCGATCCATCCCAAAGCCTCTTCGGCAGCATGTACACTTATATCCATAATTCTATCATTTATAATGCTACCGGCCAGTTCTTGTCGAACCGGGAACCATTGATAGTAATCTCCTTGGCGACAATAGTAATCTCTGCCCGCATAGGTAAAGAATCATCCGCATCAAAAAGCTCCTCATACGCTACACAATAAGCTTTTTTAAATTGCAGCCCCCTCATTTTAGACATTCCGTCCCTTCGGTAAAAGACAAATTCACCATCCCTGACCTGACTCGGATTCCGCATCCAGTCAAAGAGCGATGTACTTTTTGTCAACTCCACCAATACCCGGATACGGCCACCCCTGGGGTCCGCTGCCGGCCTGTCACTATGATCCGTATCCTGGGTCATGGACATCCTGTACCGCAATACAACCATCTCTTCACCGTCAATGGTCAGTTTTGATAAAAAACTCATAATTAAAGTATTATTTCTCTACAAATTATGTTGTAAAATATTTATAAAAATACACTATTATCTGTTTGCCCGGTATCCCCGAAACCCGGTATTTTACCATAAGCGTTTCATAACTAAAAAAGTATAAAACCGACATTACGAATGCCTGTCCGGAAAGGTTATAATTATACCTTAATAAACAGTGCATACCTGTTAGGGTACTACGGTGTATGGTCCATGGCTCACTATGTAAGATAAATGATCCGGATCTATTCTCAGAAAGGGAAAAAATTCTCCTTTATTTCTGATTTTTATACTGATCTGGATTATTCGTTATTCAAAAGGAAACGGAAATTTTACACCCATTCATTTATATGTTCTCCGCCACCGCTGCCTATTGCGCGGCAGGATATGCTAAAAGTTTCCGTTAAGGGGTTGTCGCCGGAAGCATCGAAGTTTTCTTTGTATTTCACCAGATATCCTTCGGTGAAATTCACTTCCCTGAGTTTTGCATCCGTATCTCTTTTCAGATACGTGATCACTCCATTCTTGCGTTCGAAGTTGTTTGTCATCCACTCGAAGAAGAAGGAATCTCCTGTGGATTCTACGGTAAGATTAATCCGTCCTCCACGTGTTACGGATGAGGGACGCCCGGTGGCATCCGTTTCCTGTGCCATATCGTAATTGGCATGAAGAATGTTGACTTTTTTGCCTCCTACGGACAAAGTTGCTTTAAATGACATAATACTGAAAATTTAAAAATTAAGGTTAACTATAAAAAATACCAAATCAAATATTGAACTATATAGAAACCGCAATATATTAAATGTGAACGTATTATGCAAAACAGAATATTAACAAAGTGTTGTCTTTACGTTTACGATGGTAAGAATTATCCCGTAACCGGAAAGACAAAAAGACCGAATACAGAAGAAATAACCTTAAAAAAGACCGAGAAAGGAATACGTCTTCCATCCCCTCTTCACCCTTTTAAATTAAGAAATAACCTAAAAAAATAGTAGAATAAACAGTCTTTATTTCTGTCCGGCACCTAAAAGATAAGGAAGCCTGAACGACGAAAAAACTACAACTATAAAGAATCAGAAAGACAGGCTGCCCGAGATCGCTTTCAGCGTAATTTCGGATAATTTGGCCTGCAATACCGCCTCACTATGCCGCAACTGTGCATTGATATGATTGAGCTGCGCTGTCCTGAACTCCATAGTGGTTATCGTACCTATCTTATATTTTTCCATGGTAATATCCAGGTTTTCCTTGGCTATGGTCTCATTCCTGTGTTCCAGAACGATAAGCCCAAGATTGGTCTGATACGTCTGAAATGCCGTTCCGAGTTGCGACAATAGCGCCTGCTTTTGCTGCGCAATCATCAATTCGTTGTTATCAATGGCTATTTTGGCAATCTTCTCACTGCGGTTTTGGTTAAAGCCATCAAAAACATTCATACTCACACTGAAACCGTAGTTCCAACCATGCGAATTGGAATTGGTTACAAAACCGAGGCTCGATTCTGTCCTGGAAAAATTATATCCCGTCGATGCCGTAATCACCGGATAACGATTTGCTTTAACCTGCTTCAGTTCCAGTTCGGCGATTTGCTTGCTGATGATCCTCGTGAGTAATTCCGGATTACGTTCTTTGGCCAGGACTTCAAGCTCCGGCAGAAACAGCTCCTTGTCTACGGTCATCTCGTCCACCACCTGAAAATCGGTCTTTCCATCTCTGGCCAGGAGTTCGTTGAGCCGTATTTTCGTATTATTATACGATTCCTGTTGTTTCAGCTTCAAGGTCTGATCGGTATTGAGGTCTACCTTGGCATTCAACAGTTCCAGTTTGGAAGCTTTACCAATAGTAAACCGGTTTTGGGCCAGTTCTACACGCTGTCTGGAAATCACCAGGGTGCTATCCAGTACGGCAAGTTGCTGTTGTTGCTGTACCACATCATAATAAGTGATAAGCACATTACTCACATTGGTTAGTATCGCCTGCTTTAATTCGGTTTCCCCGAGTTTTTCCAGTTCCTGAAGCTGCTCGTGCCTGGCAAACATTTTCAGCCCGTCAAAAACAGTCCAATCCAGAGCCACACCATAATTGAGGTTATTGTTTTTGGCGTTGGACAAGGACCGTTCCGTACCGTCTGTCCTGGTCTGGTCCAGGGTCTGAATACTGTTGTTATCATTGAGGACCAGATTCACCCGGGGAAGCATCCCGGCAAACCCTGCGCTGACCCCCAACTGATCGGCTTCATACGAATTCTCGGCCAGCCGTATATCATAATTATTTTCCAGGGTTACTCGTATGGCATCTTCCGGAGTGAGGATATCCTGTCCTCTCCCTTCTGTAACCAGGAGCATAAAAAGTATATATAAAGACAATATTCGTGTACTCATGGGATTTATTTTTTATACGGCATCCAGTTCCGGACGATGTTTTTTCGCTCTCGACCACAATGTATAGATCGCCGGTATCACAAACAAGGTAAGTATCAGTGAAAACAGTGAACCTCCGATAATCACCACTCCCATACCTATACGGCTTGTAGAAGCGGCACCGAGGGAAAGTGCAATAGGCAGGGCCCCCAGTATAATGGTGAGACTCGTCATCAGTATCGGGCGAAGCCGCGATTCGGCAGCTTCGATTATGGCCTGCGACTTAGGCATCCCCTCTTCACGCAGCTGATTGGCAAATTCCACGATGAGAATACCGTTTTTCGTTACGAGACCTATCAGCATGATCGTTCCGATCTGACTGAAAATATTCCAGGTTTCGCCACAAATCCACAAGGAGAACAAGGCCCCTGCTACCGCCATCGGAACGGTGAGGATGATAATAAAGGGATCGATAAAACTTTCGAATTGTGCCGCAAGGATCAGGAAGATCAGTAACAGGGCGAGACCGAAGGCGTAGGAGGTGTTGGAACTACTCTCCACAAAATCGCGCGATTCTCCTCCAAGATCGGTCGTAAACGAATCGTCCAGCACCTTTTCCCGAATGCTCTCCATCGCTTCTATACCATTACCTATGGTCTTTCCTTCTGCGAGGTTGGCCGAGACCGTAGCCGAAAGATAACGATTATGGTGATATAGCTGCGGCGGGCTGCTGTGTTCGCTGATATTAACAAGATTGTCCAGCTGAATAAGTTGTCCGTCTTTGTTTCTCACAAAAATGGATGTCAGGTTTACCGGCGCATTCCGGTCTTTCTTATCGAACTGGCCTATCACCTGGTATTGTTTTCCGTTCATCAGGAAATACCCGAAACGCTGTCCGCTTAGTGACAACTGCAGGGTCTGGGCAACATCGCGTACCGATACGCCCATACTTTCGGCTTTTTGCCTGTCTATATCCACATAAATTTCCGGTTTGTTAAACTTCAGGTCCACATCGGTGAACGAGAACGTAGGGTCTTTTTCGACCTCCCTCATAAATTCCGGAATTTTTTCTTCGAGCTTCTGAAAATTGGGAGCCTGAATAATATACTGAATCGGCGGCCCTCCCCTCCGGTTGACAGAGATCGTAGGCTTTTCGGATACGCTGGTCTTCGCCCCTACATATTTTTTGGACCACCTTCCCAGTGCCGTTGCTATTTCGTGTTGCGAACGTTCCCGGTCTTCCGGTGGCACCAGGGCTACGTTGGCCCGTCCGCTGTTTACCGAAGAAGTCCCGAACCCTGGGGAAGTGAGTATCAGACTTACTTTTTTCTCCGGGATGGAATCGTTTACCAGTTTGGTAATCTCTGTCATGTACCTGTCCATATACTCATACGAAGAACCTTCCGGTGCCGTTACGCTGAGCCGGACAAAACTGCGGTCTTCATACGGAGCGGTCTCTTTGGGAAGGATGGCATAAAACAACCATATCATACCAAGACAGGCAAAAAGTATAGGAAAGCTCAGCCATTTTCGCTTCATAAATCCGGAAAGCGAACTGGCATAGCCTTTATTCATCATCACAAAATACGGTTCGGTGATTTTATAAAACCTGGATTGCTTTTGTTTGCCCGGCTTCATCAGGTAGGCATTGAGCATAGGCGTCAGGGTTAACGACACGAAGGCAGAGATCAATACGGCTGCCCCCAGCACCACTCCAAATTCACGAAACAGCCTTCCTACAAAGCCTTCCAGGAAAATAACAGGCAGAAATACGGCTGCAAGTGTAACGGAGATAGAAATCACCGCAAAGAATATCTCGCTGGATCCTTTGATTGCCGCTTCTATAGGACTCATGCCTTCTTCCACCTTTTTATAAATATTTTCCGTAACTACAATTCCGTCATCGACAACAAGCCCCGTGGCCAGTACAATGGCAAGCAGGGTGAGTACGTTGACCGAGTAACCAAGCAACCACATGATAAAAAAGGTTCCGATAAGCGATACGGGAATATCCAGAAGCGGGCGCAAAGCCATGGACCAGTTCCGGAAAAATAGAAAAATAACAAGTATCACCAGGACGATGGAAATGAGCAGGGTCTCCGCGACTTCTTCCACCGCACGTTTTACAAAAACGGTATCATCAATGACGACATTAAGCTTAAAACCTTCGGGCAGGTCTTTCTGCAATTTTTCATATTCCTCGTAAAAAGCGTCTGCAATTTCGAGATAATTGGTTCCGGGCTGGGGTATAACGGCAACGGCAACCATGGGCTGACCGGAGTCGCTCATTTTGGTTTCCATGTTCTCCCCTTCGAGCGCTGCTTTTCCGACATCGCTGAAACGAACTATACGCTCCCCGTCGGCACGGATAATGATGTTGTCGAACTCCTCCTCGGTAGCGAGATTTCCGATCGTTCTTACGGTGAGTTCCGTATTATCACCGGTGAGTTTTCCGGAAGGTAATTCTACGTTTTGCGCCAGCAGTGCATTCCTGACATCACCTACCGTGACCCCATAAGAAGCCAGTTTAATCGGATCTATCCACAGACGCATGGCATACTTGCGCTGCCCCCATATCTGCACGCTACTCACTCCGGGAATCGTCTGCACACGCTGTGCGATAACATTATCAGCATAGTCAGACAGCTCGAGAATATTCTTCACATCACTTTGTACGGTCATGGAAATAATCCGCTCGGCATCGGCATCGGCCTTACTCACCACCGGTGGTGCATCGATGTCTTCGGGAAGACTTCTCACGGCCTGCGATACCTTGTCGCGTACATCATTGGCTGCTTCTTCCAGATTTTTATCGAGATTAAACTCTATGTTGATCCGACTGGATCCCTGAGTACTGGAAGAGGTTATATTACGGATACCATCTATAGAATTTATGGCCTTTTCCAGAGGTTCGGTGATCTGCGACTCTATAATGTCTGCATTCGCACCGGCATAATTAGTTTGTACCGAGACCTGTGCAGGATCTATCGAAGGGAATTCGCGTATCCCCAGGTACATGTATCCTATACCTCCGAAAAGAATGATAAGGATATTCATAACCAGGGCAAGAACCGGGCGTTTTATACTTAATGTGGATATATTCATCGGGATGAGGTAGTCTGTGTCGGTTAATTAATCTAAGGTTACGTCTACCGGGGTTCCGTTGTCCAGGGCCATAATACCGTAAGTGAGGATGGTATCCCCGGGTTGCAATCCGGAAAGTACCCGCACGTCCTTACTGGTCCGTGAACCGGTCTTTACCTCAACGGCTTTTGCCTTCCCTTCACGGACTACAAAAATCTCCTTACCGTTCTGTATGGGAATAAGTGCTTCTGTGGGGACCATCAGAGCATCGGGAACAATTTCCAGCGGAAAATTGACATTGACAAACATCCCCGGATACAGATCGCCACCACTGTTATCGACCACGGCACGCATTTTCAAGGTTCTCGTGGTGACATCCACTTCGGGTTCTATCGCATAGATCTTTGCGGTATAAGGACGTTTGGTATCGGAAGTCGTAAACGTCAGTGTACTGTTGATCTTCATCCTCGAAACATATTTTTCGGGAATAGCAAAAGTAAGCTTCAGTTGCTCCGTATTCACCAGTTTGGCGACCACAGTAGTCGGGGTTACATACGTGCCTTTAGAGATGTTTCGCAGGCCTATGGTCCCGGAAAAAGGTGCCCGGACCGAAGTTTTGGAAAGCTGAGCGGAAATCAATTCCGATTCGGCCTGAGACGACTGGTAATCGGCACTCGCAATATCATATTCTTCCTGGCTGATGGCTTGTTTCTCCAGCAGGAGTTTTGCTCTTCGCTCATTTTCGGCAGCCAGCTTTTTAGCGGTCTGTACCTTCGAAAGCTGGGCTTTCAACTCGATATCGTTGACCTTGAACAATTCCTGTCCCTGAGAAACTTTAGCCCCTTCCTTAAAGTATATGTTTTCGACGATACCGGGAACTTCACTCCGGACATCCACCTGCTCATTCGCTTCGAGAGATCCGGAAAGCGAAAGCTGGTCTGCAAAATTTCGGGGCTTCAGGACCATCCCTGAAATTTTCACCGGCGACTGTGAAGATTTCTGCGACTGAGGACCCGCTCCCTGGCTGTTTTTGTTGATCCTGTAGGCTATTAGCCCTACCAGCCCGATTCCTAAAAGGCCGAAAACAATCGTTCGTACTTTCATACAACAGATTAGGTTAATTATTTTATTGAGTTAGTAACGGTGGCGCGTGAAAAGCAGATTCAGAAAATCTTTCAGCATTGCAATAATAAGACATTATGTTTCTAAAATAGTTTAATCCGCTTTCAAATTACCGGGTTTCACATTTTTTTAAGAAAAAAGTCCGGAATATCCTACGCACGTCTTTTAAAGTCCCACAACCCACTCATAATCAGATATTATGCATGCATAGTAAATAATTAAAAAACCAACAACACCTACATTAATTTTAATTAAACTACACTATACGAAGGTTTTTACCTATATTTCCAATTCAAAATCTATTGAAAAATGAATCGTTTATCCCATATCCGCTTTTTAATTCTATTAACAACCTCCTTCCTGTTCGCATGTCACAGTGATGATGGTGAAAGTACTACAAAGTATCCGCAACAATATATCACGGCACAGGTAAACGACACACTTTTCGAATGTTTTACGGATAGAAATCTCAAGGTATATTACAGTGAACACCGAGGAGCAACGGTACAGCGTGCACTGCATATTACTGTACGGAACACTTCGGGCAATATATTGAAACTGGATATCACAGGTTATGATGATGACGGCACCTATACTTTTTCTCCTGATGATGACTACAAGAATTCGGGACGGTACGTCAAAAACAGCAAGGTTGACAGTCCGTACTGGCAGACCAATATTCTCGGGGGAAGCGGAAGTATGACATTGAGAATGCTCGATAATGGCTATGCCGAAGGTTCTTTTTCTTTCACCGCTTACAACAAGGAGGAACAGGAACAAGGATCCATTACAGTAGAAGACGGTCGATTTCTAATAAGAATACCCGGAATTCAGCAATGGCAGGAACAAAATCAGGAATAACAAAGAATTTTAATGGATTCTCTTTTTTCATCATCTTCAGGGAGCGGACCGGACCGGGAAAATCGGAAAATTTCATTTCGTATGGTCCTAAAACAAAAAAAGCCCTCCGCCCACGGCGGAAAAGCCTTTCATTGGTCTAACTACTAAACCTGGGTAAATCAGGGGATCTACCCTAAACAACACAACTAATTTTTCAAAGTTAAAAAAAGCTCCGGAATATCGGAGCTTTTTTCTCTTTTTCAGCGGTCCGGACGGGACTCGAACCGAATCTATAATGCTCTTATTATCAATCTTTTATATTCACGTCTTTCCGTTACTCACCGAATAACTCACCACATTGACCCAGACGTTTGCTGCAAATGCAGTGCAAATTTAGTTTTATTTTTCTGATTTAAAAAATAAAACTACTATTTTTAATAGTGTACCTGCATTCTTCAATTTGGCGGGTTTTTGATTTTCCCTGATGGACAAGCCCACATAAAAGATGGAGATACCGTAAATGAAAGTAAAAATTATTCCGAACTCATATCGAATTCTTGAAATGAATAAATTATCGGCTTGAGATTTTTACAAAAATTGAATTATAATGATTTGCAATATTGAACCACTCCTATTGGTGAAGTATTAGTGCTACATGTACTATGTTATTTATGAGTTAAAAATAAATACTTTTTTTAGTTAACGCTGCCATATTTTTCATCTTGAAAGGTTTTGGAAATTTTGTTTAAGGCTAAATAAGAATTAGTGATTTACAATTCACTTCTTCTATCCTCGTACTTCCCACTATTCACAACTTCAAATACGTCCCTGTTCTAACATTTGATCTTGAAAAGGCAAACCAGTTACCCTTCTCCTCACTATTATATACAACGCCCCCAGAAACATCAAGCAACTAGACACTGTAAGTCATATTATCCTTCCCATTTCCTTCTTGTAATCCACCTTCATCAATGCCTATTTCTCTTTATTAGAATCCGGGTTAGAAAAAGAATTTGTTACATACATATCAAAATAAGGCTCGCTACAACGCAAAATATTTAACGTTAGAAATTAACAGTGCTGTGAATATCCTTCAAATTAAGAGATGACACAACTTTGGGTAGGGCCATTACGAAGTATAAAGCGTTGTGAATACCCTTCAAATTAAGAGATGACACAACA
>NZ_FPJE01000039.1 GCF_900119185.1 Sinomicrobium oceani
CAGGATGTACTGATCCTTGACGATTTTGGATTAAAAGGCTTAGATCATATCAATAGGCAAACGTTGATGGAAATTATCGAAGACAGGCACGGAAAACGCTCCACCATTATGGCTTCCCAGCTTCCTATAGAGGCCTGGCATCAAACCATCGGGGAACAGACTATTGCGGACGCTATTTTAGATCGCCTGGTACATACCGCACACCGGATTAATATTAAGGGAGAATCTATGCGGAAAAAACTAAGAAATAAAAGCTAACTTTACACCAAGAATGAATCGATTTTAAACACTTCATTTACACTGCTCACTTTTATCCGTTTTAGGTGGCTCACTTTGTCCGTTCTTTCCATTTATGTAGCACATACCCTTCATGTAATATCCACAAAACAGAAATTAGATGAAGTTCTATTGGTCCTTCAAAAAAGTAATTTACCTTCTTTAAAAGGTAGTTACTATTCGTAAAATTGTTACTGATAATATTCTCTCCAAAACTAAAAGAGTCCCTGGAGTAACTCTTTGGCACCGCGGAGCAGGAGATATTCTCTAAAAGCTCGTTAAAATACTTTTTGTTTTTTACAGGAGCATTTAAATATTTCACCAAATTATCTAACCTATCATCAAAATCCTTCCCAGATTCAAATTCAGCAATTTGCTGTCGGAGGACTAAAGAGAAGTTATCATAATACACATAACTTTTCAATTTTCTATATGCAAGATCTATTTGGTGCCTTTTAAATGCCATACTAATTTCTTAAAATTTCAATCTCTTTTTACCGGTTAATAACTGCTGCATTAAACCTTTTTTTTGCTCCTTTAATTTATGGAGTTGGTTGTTTAACACCTCTAGCTCTTTGTCTGCTGTATTTAGAACATTCGCTATGGCTTTTTGTTCTTTTACGGATATAGACGGAATTTTGACTATGCAGAAATCATTATAGCTTATTTGTTTACCGTCTCTAATTCCAATAACAGCTGTGGACAAACGTTCTATGAATTCGTAGCTTTTAAAATAATACTTATAAAAATCACGGTTTATGTTACTTATTTCCTCAAGTACTGTATATGCTGGGCTTACTAATCCGTCATAATTAGAATACTCTAATCCACCTTGAAAGCTCCTAAGGCTGATTACAAAATTTCCTTTTTTAACGAGTTTAAAAGTGTTTAAGTTCCCAGAAGGCATAGTCACCCTACCATCAAGCATATCTCTTGGAATAACTCCTCTATCCTGAGTTACTGATAACAATTCATGATTTGGTTTGTTCTTGATTGAAATACTTTTAAAGATTTTTCCTGCTACAACTTTCTTCCACTCCTCCGTAAACCCGGGCAACCTTTTTTTACCGGATAACAATTGCTGCATTAAACCTTGCTTTACTTGCTGCTTAGCTTTTAATAAGGCTTCCTGTTTTTCTATAGCTTTATCCCAGGTGCTTAAACAATTGGCTATTGCTTTTTGCTCATTAATAGGAGGTAATGCAAAATAAACTTCTGAAAGATAACTTCCGTTTGTAAGTGCTCTTGTAGTATATGTACTTTTCTTAATAATTTCTTTCCTTACTATTTCAGATCTAAAGCAAAACCCTGCAAAACTTGGAAATATATCTTCATTCAACGGTCTCGCCCTTAGTACAAAACCACTAAACACACCATTTGGTATATCATCCAACAACACACTAGCTAAACCAATTTCATCAACAGTTTCTGATGTCCTTGTGAAAAAAAGATCTGCTTTCTTAGTGCTATATCTCTTCCTCTCACTTTCATTAACATCTACTAATCCATGAATTTTTTTTCTATATATATGATTTAGAGAATATACATCTTTATAATTTATAATAGATGTCCCATGACCAAAATACTCACTTCCCTTATTCAAACCATTTTTAAACTCATAGTAATCTCCAATTGTTACACATTCCCAATCCTCAGGAATCCACCCCAGCTTTGTTTTTTTATAGCCTTCTTTGATATCTTCTATAATCATAGTTTAAACTTCTCTTTTATTAATACTGTCAAAGGCTCAAAATTGGTCATTTCAACCACTCCATTTTCTATAGTGATATATTCGTATTGCTCCTCTAAGCATACCTGCATAGTATCTTTAGATCTCTCATAGCTAAGCACAGTTGCCACATGCTTTATACCGGCTTTAGTTAGCTCAAAAAAATATCGAATATGCTCTGTATTTGTATATGGGTTGAGTTCTTTATACTGTTTTAATGTTTCGTACTGCGGTGCTAGAACATTCCCTATTAAGTTATTATCTTCAATGTAATACCCTTTAAAATTGCAATCAACAAACAGGCTGTCACATATAAAAAGTACCCCCTTTTTTATAATATCATCTTGCTCCTGGAGCCATTTATAAAAATTGAAACTCATTATTTATTCTTCTTTAGCTTAGCTTCCAGTTGTTTTAATTCTTCCAGGTCTTTCAGGTCTGCTGCTTTGGCTTCCGCAATTTTCCTCCTTTTATCAAAAATATTGTATTGGGCTTTTACCTTATTTTCCATTTGTTTAGCGCTTACACTTCCGGGATTGTTCAATACCTTTCTGTCGTTAAAAGCTATTAGCCTGTCCAGGTTATCTTTCCAATAATTCATGGTCAGGTCTTTTCTGTCTTTCACCCGTAACTCCGCACTTTCTAAAAAGATCACTACCAACCTGTTAAGGCTATCCAACTCATCGGCTGTTAAGTAATTTTTAGCAATGGTAATATCCTGCTTTCGCACAACGGCACCTTTCCAACTGGTTAATCCCATATTGGGTTTTTTGGCATCTGCTCGATCCACGATCAATTCTGCCGCTGTTTTACCGGTAACCGCATACAATAATTTATTCTGGGCTTCTGCAAAAAACATTTGGGTAGCTTTGTCAGTAGCATCATAATCGCTACTCAGGCTAAACAAATCCCGTACTTTTTGATAAAACCGCTTTTCCGAAGCACGGATATCCCGGATACGCGCCAGCAGTTCATCAAAATAATCCGGACGGCCATCAGGGTTCTTTAAGCGTTCATCATCCATTACAAACCCTTTGATGATGTATTCTTTCAGGTTGCTATTTGCCCATTTTCTAAACTGAACGCCTCGCTTGCTCCGTACCCTGAACCCTATAGCCAGTATCATATCTAACGCATAGAACGTAACCGAGTAATTTTTGCCATCGGAGGCAGTTGTCAAGTATTCCTTGACAACTGAATTTTCCGTTAATTCATTGTCATTCAATATATTTTGGATATGCAAGCTGATGTTTTGTTTAGAGGTGTCAAATAGTTCTGCAATCTGATTTTGGTTCATCCAAACATTACCATCCTTTGCATATAAAGCCACAGAAGCTTTACCGTCTTCGGTATTGTAAATTATCATATTGGTTTCCTGATCCATAGCGCTACAGATTTAGTTCTTTCAGATATTTTTGCATTTGCGACTGTACTTCTTTCAATTCGTTCTCTAAAGCTTCTATTTCTTCTTGCACAGCACTGATATCTATTTCTTCTTCCTCCTCGAACGTATCTACATATCGGGGGATATTCAGATTAAACTCATTTTCGGCGATTTCTTCTAAGGTGGCCACATAACTGTATTTATCTTCTACCACTCCCGCAGTCAGTTTATTGTTTTTAAACTGTTGATATGCTTTTACAATACGGTTTATATGCCCGGGTTCTAATACATTTTGATTCTTACCACTGGCATACTCCTCACTGGCATCTATAAAAAGAGTTTCAGTACGCTTGTTTTTCCCTTTATTAAAGATAAGAATGGCCGCCGGAATACCCGTACCGTAAAACAAATTGGCAGGCAAGCCTATGACGGCATCCAATAAGTTCTCTTCGATAATTTTCTTCCGGATACGACCTTCGGCGCTTGCTCTAAACAATACACCATGCGGCACTACCACGCCTACAACGCCAGATCCTTCATAAGCACTGGCTATCATGTGTGAAATAAACGCCCAGTCGCCCTTACTTTTAGGAGGTATCCCACGAGTAAAACGTCTGTATTTATCATCTTCGGCTTCTTCCTGTCCCCATTTATCCAGTGAAAAAGGAGGATTGGCTACAACGGTATCGAACTTCATGAGGCTGTCTCCCTCTATATGCTTCGGATTTCTTAAGGTATCTCCCCAACGAATAGAAGCATTATCAAAGCCATGTAGAAACATATTCATTACGGCCAACGCCCATGTACTACCATTGGCCTCTTGCCCGTATAGTGAAAAGTCTTTACTTCCTACCTGCTTGCCTGCTTTGATTAATAAAGAAGCGGAACCACAAGTGGGATCATAAATACGTGCACCTGGTTTAGATTTGGTTAATTTAGCCAGTAAGGTAGACACTTCTGAGGGCGTATAGAATTCCCCTGCCTTTTTACCTGCATCTCCGGCAAAATACTTGATCAAAAACTCATATGCATCTCCAATAATGTCTTTATCCTCTAAATGAGAAGGGGTAAGATCCAGCTTTCTAAAATCCTGCAACAAGTTTTTCAGACGCGTATTTTTCTCCTTTTTCTCTCCTAAATTACTGGTGTTAAAACTAATATTTCTAAAAATACCTGCACCGTCTACACTGGTAAGCTTTTCTCTGTTGGCTTCCTCTAAATCTGCTAGACCTATATCAATCAACTCGCCTATATTAGGCTCGTTTCTACTATCGTACAACCAATTAAAGTGACTGTGAGCCGGCACTACAAAACGTTCCAGCTGCATAGCTCTTTCTGCGCGTTCTACATTTCCGTTATATTTTTCTAAGTATTCATTGTATTTTTCGGTGTACACATCCGAAACATACTTTAAAAAAAGCATGACCAGAATATAGTCCTTATACTGACTGGGATCTATTACTCCCCTAAATGTATCACAGGCGCTCCAAACCACACCATTTATATCTTGTACCGAAACCTCTTTACTCATATTATGTTTATTAATCCTTTTAATTTTACTTCTAAAGCTTTAGTTTTTAATTCATCTAACTTTTTAAGAATATTGGATTCTTCTTTCTTTAATTTATATAATGCCACAATATTTTGCTGGACAGACAAAGGAGGAATTGTGATTTCCAATTCTCCTAAAATAGATTTATTAATGGCAGGCAAGGCCGACCCTCTGGAAGTACTGATTAACAGTTCCTGAGTGCTTCCCAGATTAATATACCAGGCTAAATAAGCCGGATGGACATCGGCATGCTTTATTCTAAGCACCAAAAAAACCGCAGAAGCAACTGCGGGTGTTTTACCTCCATCAAACACAAAAGCTTTAAAACCATTATGTCCACGGGCCATCACCAAAACATCTCCCTTATTGAGATAATGCTTTTGAAGTCTGTCTCTATGCAAAATAGAAGGTTTTACATTAGCCAATAACGTCCCACTATTATCAAAATCGCTTGATTGCAACAGGTATGCCTCTCCTTCCGGATGTTTTGTCTGGTTAATGCCACTATTAATATTCACACATTCTAATAACTTCATTTATTTTCTTGTTATTGATGTACAAATATTGCAAAAAGAAAATTACTTATCCAAATATTTTATTGTAATTAATGTACAAAAAAAACAATTAGTCAAAAAAAGTAATTCCCAATATGTAGTTAGTTGTCTTTTTTTAGGGCCTTTTATTCCATGTTCTTTTAATCATCTTAACGAACAACCACTTATTTCACAAATCTCCAACTGGTCCTCACTTGAGCCCAGCAGAAACGAGGGCCCATTGTATCATGTGTTTACCTCGATATCCCAATAATTATCGGGATCAGCACAGGTGCAACGCACGAAAAAGGTTATGCTAAGATAGTACTGTTTGCCTCCTCTTCGCATAACCTTAATAGCAATTTGCAATCCAAGAAAAATACAGGCCATATCACCCGGTATAACAGGCTTCAGAACAATGAAGACATCCGTTTACCTGGTTGTAATAGTTACGGGCTTCTCTTACTGCGCTATGGCAGTCGTTATGGTAGCCCAGGTAAATCCTGTTTTCTGTGAAAGGTAGCCAATTACATCCCTCTTTATGCACTTCATGGTCTCCATTGGCCTGGGCGTTTTTGTTTACATAATACTTTGGCATGGTTTTGTTTTTTTAAAGTTCAGGAACAAACATAAGGGCTTGCGGCCATACTGTGTTACGGGAACCCTTATTGTTGTTTTTATGTTTTGGGGAGGGGTTGTGCTTTGTTTATTACCGTACAAATGCTAAATATTTTACACGCTAAGGTTTTAAGAGACTATACATGTCCGGTATAGGAGTTCCGGAAACTCCTGACCAAGCGGATGCAAAATGAAATTTTATTAAATTACAGGCATTTATCCGCTCTTCGAGGTGTTGCAAACTCTGCGAACGTCTCCGATCTCGGCAAGTGCTATATACTAAAAACGATGTAACCATATCATGAAGAAACCGCTGGAAAAGACATTAATAATACTCTCCATACTATTCGGGGTTTATACTATTCTCGGGCAAACCGATATGCTGAAAATGTACAATATTCCAACAACGGCGAATGAACCGGGAATTAAACTAAACTCGAAAATCCTGGTCTCCAATTTGGTGGATTATGAAAATGGTGATTTTGTATGTTATGGGTACAAAAATGAAATGCTGGAAAAACACATAAGAATTCATCGTCTTCTGGGCAAAGCTAATGATATCATAGAAATCAAGGACGGAATTCTGTACTTGAATGAACAAGACTTTGATGAAAATATGGAGTTACAACACTTCTACTCCATAGATTTTGAGAAATTTCAGGAACTTTTAAGCAAAGGAGTGATCACAAAGGATGTTCAGGGTTTTCGAAAAGACGGCAAAATGATGGTGATTTTATTAGACAAAATCGCCGAACAAAACGGATTATCAAATCTGATTAAAGTAGAACCGAAAAATCAAGCGGATAACACAATAAAAGAAATTTACACTCAAAATTGGAATATGGATAACTTCGGACCTTTAAAAGTCCCACAAGGGAAATGTTTCGTAATCGGGGATAATAGACACAATTCAGAGGATTCAAGGTACATTGGACTTATCAATGAATCGGATATTGTTGGGACAGTAGTCAAAAAATTGTAATCTCCGCTCTACGAAGTGTTTCAGGTGCTGCAAATGGCTCTGACTTCGCCGCATAACTCCAAAGAATATAAATATCGAAAATCCGGCAAAAACATAGGTTATAAAGGCATCCCATCAACAATCACCCTGTATGGCATGCTTCAGAGCAATGAAGACATCCGTTTATCCGGTCGTAATAAAGAACATACCGGCTCCGGTTTTGGCGGAGGCCAAAGAGAAAGTGGGGGTAAATTTTCATTTTGGTGCAGTTTTGGTGTATATTTGCATTAAACATACATAATTTAGCGTCATGGCAAGGCAAACAATAACAATCAACGAACCCAACGACCTTTGGATGAAAGACCAGCTTAAAAAAAATGAATACTCAAGCAAAAGCGAGTTGATCAATGATTTGATCCGTAAACAAAGGGAATGGGAAGAAGAACGCTTATGGCTGAGAAATGAACTGATCAGGGGCGAGGAAAGCGGCATTTCGAACAAAACTATGGCCGAAATACTGCAAACCGCCAAAGAGCGTGCTAAAAAAGGTTAAATGAAGTATCTTTTAACCCGCCAGGCAGAAGAAGACCTCATCCAAATATACCTTTATGGTTTAGGCCATTTCGGGACCTCACAGGCTGAAAAATACCATAACTCTTTTGAAGAAGAGTTTAAGAGGATAGCCAAAAACCCGGAAATGTTCCCCCAGGCTTTCCACATCCGGAAGGGATATCAATATTGTGTGCATGTATCGCACACCATTTTTTTTACCGTAGAAGATCATGTTAGGATCGTTAGGATTATTGGAAAGCAAAAATTTCCCTGACCTCCAAAGTAGTCCACATTTGAACCCCGCGGAAACAAGAGCCTATTATATAAATATAACCTTATAGCGACTGCCATTGTGGTGGATGCCGACCCCTTAGATTTAAAAAAAACAGTTTTGTAGGGATGCCTTATCGGGATTATTCCGGAGCATGTTGACCCCTTTGGGATTGGGTAAGCTATACGTGTTGTATTATTAGGATGAATTACTTTGCTTAAACAAACTTTTTTAAAAATATCATGCCATGAGTAAATCACGTTTTGATAATTCCCAGGTTAAACAAGTATCTGATTTTCTCCAGGGATACATGAGAAAAAAACGTATCAACAACCTTAGTGCCGACGAATGTGCATTATTGCTAAATGAGAATAACATTTTGTCTAACCGGATCGGTCCCAAACCCGGGTTTAATTTCCGACAAATGCTCCGGGATGGCCGGGATGGTTTGATAGATATGGTAGAAGGGGCTACACAGGAAAGACCAAATACAAAGTGGATTATCGAACTATTGGAAAATTGACAGGTAGTTAAAAAATGTTTAAGGCTAAAACAATCTCATTAAAAATGACTGATTCTTAGGGAAAATTACATTTACACATAACAATCGGTATGCGTTTCCCCCCGCTGATGCGCGATTGTATCGCGTTCTCTCTCCCCCCTCTTGCTAGTTCCACAACCGTACCACAAAATTGAGTAGCTTTAACCTATGAGCAGAAACTACAAGTTCCACAATCCCGAAGGCCTGTATTTTGTGAGCTTTGCTGTAGTGGAGTGGCTGGACGTTTTTACAGGAATGCGTATAAGAACCTACTGTTGGAAAGTTTGACATTTTGCCAAAAGCAAAAAGGTATGGAAATAATAGCCTGGTGCATCATGACCAACCACGTGCATTTGGTCTTCAGGAGCGTAAAGGGTCAACATCCTGCCTTGCTGTTGGGCGACTTTAAACGGTTTACAAGCAAAGCCGTGGTAAAGGCCATACAGAATAACCCACGGGAAAGCAGAAAAGAGTTTTTGTTGGAACAGTTTAAAAAAGCGGCAGAAAAATCGTCCAATGTAGACAGTCATCAGTTTTGGAGACATGACAACAAGCCCATTGCATTGTGGAGCAACAAGGTTATACAGGAAAAGGTAAGCTATATCCATAACAATCCGGTGGAAGCGGGCTTGGTTTCCAAGCCACAGGATTATCTTTACAGCAGTGCGACGGACTATGCAGGAGGAAAAGGGCTGTTGGATCATATTATTGTTTTTCAGTATTTTGGTTAAAGAAAAAAACATAGATAGTTTAGGCCACACGATACAATCGTGCGGTAGCGGAGATCTTTTTCTCTAAATCTGATTGTGCTTCGTTGCTCATAATTACTATCTGAATAAAATTAATAATTTAAATCTATTCAGACAGAGTTCAGTTTACACCCTCGAAAACCGAATGCATTTGAATATAAATCCGTATCCGAGCTTTTTGACTTCCCAACACCAAAATATGACATGATACGATTGACATTGAAAGTTACCAGTGTTGTTAAAGCGAGTGGGAAGCCAAGGAATAAGTCTGTGGAGGTGGTGAAAGTGGAGCCGATTAAATAACATGAAATTATGATGAAAGATTCATATTTGAAAAAAATTCTCTTCGGGTTAAAATACCTGACTATTTACTATATATCTGCCTCCATGATCTGTTTTGCAATACCAAAATTCTTATTTATGCAATTCAGGGTTTTACACTACGCTTCCTACGCTCCACTGGTTGAAGTTTCGAAGACGCAACACATGTGGTCCTTCTTTGGTAGATCGTATCATTATAACCTATTTATCGGTATAACGGAATTTTTAATAGGTGTATTAATTGTTTTTAGACGAACAAGACTCATTGCTTTATTAATGGCCCTTGGTGTTTATTCCAATATCCTTATTTTAAACATTGAATTTGATATCGATTTTGCAATAGGGCATACTTTTGTGGACTTCGTGCTCATAGTAGTCTTATTATCCGAATATTATGGGGACTTATACAAATTTTTTATACAGTCGGGAGGAAAATTTAACCATGTCATGAATACCGGACAAAACATGTTCAAACAATACTTCCCTGTCTTTTTTGTAGTCGTACTTTCCGTATCTTATTTCATATTCGCCTTTAACCTGAGAGCTACTGTTAATGAAGATGTCGTAGGGGCATACAAGATAGAGCGTTTAAGCATAAATAATACCCCGGTAATATTAAATAATGGAAATCTCGGAAGTGACCCCATGATGTTCCTGGAATATAATAATCAAATTGTATTATCGGTAAACGACACTGTTTATTATGGTCACTATGTATTGGTAAAAGATAGTATTAAAATCCGTATGAACCACCCAACAAACTTTAACCTCCAGTCAATGGATGGATTGATAAAAAATAAGAATAAGATTAGCGGAGAAATGGATGAAAAAAAATTATTTCAGTTGGACTACACAAGAATAGACGGTAAAAAAGATTACTTGAATGATCTTTATTAACCGGGTTTTTCTGGCCTGTCGTTCTTTTTAAGCATAATGGAAAGTATCCATCATAATATATCTGTGGTATTTAGCACAAGAGCAATTGAAGTGACAGGAGAATAATGGTTCGTGTTAATGTTTTAGCAATGAAGAGAGATTTTGTATATTTATATGTTAGACTCCACACTCAAAAACAATAACATCGAAATTATGCGAATTGAGAAAAATCAACAACAGGGTCGTTGCCAAGTATGTAAAAAGGTCAGAAGGCACAGTATCTAAATGGCGAAATAATAAAAGGCAACCCTCTGTACATGAGCTAAACAAAATTGCAGAGCTTTTAAGAGAGGATATTAGAAATCTTTTGTATAAGAGTGATTGGTCAAAGAGTAAGGCTCCTACTTATTTGGAGTTTAAACAGCAAGTTAAAGAAGATAATGGGTGATTATTCAGAATGGGAAGAACAGCAAAAGATAAATGTTTACTATGTAAAGTAAATGAATCTGATAAAAAGAATTCTCATTGGATTCCAGCTGCAATGTTGAAATCAATGGTGGGAAAAAGGGACAATGAAGAATCTTATCAATTTTCAAATTATCAAAAGAGAAAGCTAGACATTTATTATGGTAGAGATAATTTAAAAAATACTGATACAATTAGAAAACAAAATCATTACTCTTTAAATTTTATTTTCTGCTTTGACTGTGAGGATAAATTAGGAAAAATAGAGGGCAAAGTTATTCCTATAATTCAAGACGAGATTAGACTTGATAATAAAAAGCCTAACTATGAAGAATTAAGTAATGATGAAATTACATTTAAAAAATGTTTGAGATTAGACAACCACCTTTTTAGGTTATTTTTTTATTCTGTCATTTGGAGATTTGCTTTAATTTATAGAATTGAAGATGATATCAAATTAATTTCCGAAGAAAAAGAAGAAGAACTAAGAAAAATTCTAAATGAATTTCTAAATAAGGATTTGAACAAAATATCATCTGATATTCCAGATTTAGCATTTCAAGTTTTTACTGCAGACAGTTTTGAAGATAAAACGGAAGGAACTGTTTATTCTGAAGATATTTATAGTGATCCAATGATTTGCTTTGCAAATGAATTTATAATCTTCTATTATGAAAATGGTTACGCCGTTAAACACAATTATAGTCTTCCAATCAATACCCTTGTCGAATCAGAAATGGCTTTAAATGATATAAATGACCATCCTAAGATTGGTTTTATTGATAATTTTCATTTCCAAGCTATAAATGAGAAAATGATAAGTGATGCTGTTACAGCTATTTTAAATTCATTGGTAAAAAAGGTTTGTGATTGCACGGGATTATCCCTAATCAATAGTCGATACAACTTAGCTAAAATAGGGATGGATATACATCAAAAGACAGGCGAAAACCTAATAACCGCATTTGAAGAGGCCGCTGATTTAATCTGTAAGGGTGAGCCAAAATAACACCGGTCACTATTACAAATAATGAATAAAACAGCAATTAATTAAAACTTAATCTTGAATAATTTGGATAATGTATATTCAACAATTTTTCTATAGTTTTGAAGTTCACCGGAACTAATCTGAGTCGTTGCTCTTTTATGAACCAAATCACATCTTTTATAATAATAAGCATCTATAATTTGCCATGCTGATTTTTTTATCGAAGAATTAGATTTCACTTCTGTTTGTAAATCTATTCTATTAAAATTAGCTATTCGATTTTCGGAATATCTATTATTAGTTTCATTCAATAAATATTCTTTAAAACCAATCTCTAAAGTACTATCCAAGAGTATGAGACAAATTCGATTACTTTGATCTAATTTAAGTTTGCTCACTTCTTCTACGGCTATGATGCCTTCATATAATCCTATTGTCCAAGGCTTTTTCTTCGCTAGTTCTTTATTTTTCTTTTTTAATAAATCAATATATTTTGGTTCTCTTGGTTTTCTGGTTACCGTTGGGACATGTATCCTCACAGATCTTGAAATATCCGGGAGTTCTTCATTGATTATACTACCCGAATTATACTTAAATACTTTTTCCGGCCAACCTCCCCTGGCCGACCAATTTTTAGACATCGAAGTATATACAAATAATAATTTCTCAATATGTAGATCTATCTCTTTATATGCAGGATGTTTAAAATCAATTACTGATTTACTACTATTCCAGGGCATTAATTCAACTGGCCCTGTTATTTTAACAATAACTCTTGCCAACGACATACTTGGGTGTGGTTTTCCTACCCTTGGAGGTTTAAAACCAACTTCCATTCCTTTATAAGCCCGAGTAATTAAACGATCATTACAATAAAAATAGACCCCATACTCATCATTATTTGTCTCTTCAGTTCTGTGAGATTTTGATAAACCACCTATTATATTCACCTTAATTTCTCCTTTATCTTTGAATGTAATAGGAGCCGTATAAGCTCTTGGTTCATACCCGGGTGGGTAAGACCAATTTTCAAATGTTATCGGTTTTATTTCTTTTTCATTTACAATAATCTTCAATCCTCCTGCTTCTATAAATAAAGCGTAAGTAGCACTCAGGTGTTTTATCAGATCATCATGCTTATTTTCCTCGATTTTTTCACGTAAAATGCTTAATTCGATTTGCGTTGTATTTTCTTCTATATGGTCGACTTCGTATGGAGTTAAATGCCAGTTATCCTCATCTTCAATCCAGTCGTTATCTATCTCTATTAAAAGTGTTTTTTTATTGGAATATCTTGAACGTATTTTTATCTGCTTAGAAAGAGCCACCACTGCTCTTTTTGATCCTACACCAAAAACACCAATAATTTCGGAAGATGAAGAAGCTCTTGATTGACCAGGACTGACAATTAATGAAATGTCTTCTTCTTTAATCCCCCCACTATTATCTTTAACTTTGACAGTTTGTTGGTCATAATCTAAATCAAGATTGATTTCCAATTCTTGATCCATTCCATTAAATTTCCAGTTGTCTATGGCATTATCTATTAGTTCACATAAAGCCAAATGCAAATGATAATCAGCAATTATAGAGAGATAGATTCTTTTAGAAGGAACAGCTGAAATTTCGGATAATTGATTTTTCAATATTAATTTTGTGTTGATTACAAACTAATTTAAAAAAAATATTTTAAATATTCTAATCAAACGATATCCTCTTCATACTTAATACATTTATCTACAAGACTTTTTGAATCAAATACATTAAAAAAGTCGGTATTTGATATATATTTAAGAATTCTTTTTCTTTCAAAAATCAGTCGGTTATTTATTTCATCATTTCTAAAGAAAAAAGGTCTATTGTAACTTACTAAGTTAAAAGGAATAAACATAGTATGTATAGGGTTTAAACGATGGAATTTAAAATAATTGTTATATCTACTTGTTTCTCCCAATTTCCCCGGCCATTCTTTACCGCAGGCACATTGTCCTAGAATGGACAAAAAATTAGGAACATTATCTCCAAATGGTATCCAGCCAATTAAATCCAATCCTTTTTCTTGCATCCCTCGAATAGATATTTCCTGAAATGCATCTTGGTTTAATTCAATTTTCAGATCATTCGCCAAATTTTGGATTTTTTGCACCGCTGTTCCAGTATATTCTGAATTCTTTCCAAATGATTTTACGATGGCATGAGGTGGCAAAAAATTGGTCAAGACATGCGTACATAGCGCTTCAAATTCTTTGGTTAATTCAGGTTGAAAATCTGAAAAGATATTCAGGGAAGATGACAATAATAGATAGATATAAATTTTATTCCGATCGGTAATATTTTCTTCCTCTTTAAGAATAATTTTATCTACCCCGTCAATTTTAAAGGGATAATCTTCTAAAAACAACTGTTTTCTTTCTATTAAAAGTCTATAGATGCTATCAATAAATATTTCATCATTATCATGAGCTTCAGACTGTTCTGAATCAGAACTACGTTGTTTTATAATCCCCTCATCTTTAAATCGATCTAGTATATCTGCAGCAGAAACATAGTTTTGATTAGAAAACAAACTCACTAATTCAACATAATCCGCATATAGATATATGAGAGTTTTTGTGGGGGCTGTTCCCAATTCGAGAGAAAAATCAGAGAAGAAACTCAAAATTTTGGTATTAAAGCTCATCTTCATCCTCTTTATCTTGAATTGAACGACCTATTTTAACAGCCAATGAACGTATTTCCTTTATTTGATCTACAATATCATTATATTTTACATTAACCTTCACTACCAATCTGTCTGCATTTTCTAAATTAGCTAAAGCTGTGTTGAGATATGTAAAAAATTGAGCCTCTGATTCTCCAGTTAAATCAAGTGCATTATCTAAGGAATATCCTTTTTCAATAAAAGCCTTCTTAGCTGCTTCATGCCCCAATACTTTATTTAAAGAAGTAAGATTTCCACTATCCCCTATTAGTCTTGTCCTTCCTTCAGAATTTTTTTCAAATAACCAACGAGTCCAGTTTTCTAAGTGCTCATCATTTAAAGTAATTTCTTTTATATCATCAATTTCTTTCATATCAACACCCAAATAAGTTGATATATTTGCTTTATTTAGACTATCGGCTATATAGTTAAAGTAAAAACTCGTATCATCAAGACCTGGTATTTTATAAAAAGCCTCATCTTCAATTTTATAATATACCTGATAGCCAATCAGTATCCGTTTTACGTAGTCCTTTCTGCTACCAATACTTTTTGCAAGTTGTCTTGAAGCCTCGTCTAAAGTTTCCTCAGAATATTCATTCTTCCATAGTTCGTATAAATAGCGAGCTTTTTCTAGGAGTTTCCACTCTTTAATTCCAGTAATATGTCGGTATCCTAAATAATTGTGAATAGCTTCAGCTGAACCAAAAATTAAACATGGAATATCCTTCGGAAAGAATTCGGCTTCTTCAATCACCTGTCTAACTTTAGATTTCTGAACTGATACCAGGTCAGGATTGTTTAGAAGTTTTACTGCGGAAAGCCTTCTGTTCCCCTCAATAACTTTATAAATACCTTTTTTGTCTTCGACAACCAGTAATTGTTCTCCCGGAAAAAAATCGTTTTTCCCTATAGCCAACATTAATTCTATTAATGATGCATCTAAAAGCATGTATTCCAAGATGTCTTCTTCTCTTCCCCCCTGTAAGGACTTCGGCAAACGAGGATTGTTCTCGTCTAAAAAAAGTTTGTCTAAGGGAATTATATCAAACTCTGGTTTTTTATGGCTCATGGCACAATATTTATTTTTGAAGCAATGTATTTATAAATGAAATTTTAAAGTCAAAACTGAATATATCCACTAACTAAAATACTCGATTTTTTCAGTGATCAAATTGGTTACAAAATCAAATCCAGCCTCATGAGAGTTATTCTGAAATTCTTCATAAAGTAGTTGCAAACCATCATCTATATGGAGTTTAATGTATTTAGCAATATCCTTATCTGTTTTATAGATATTGTAATTGACACATAGAAGACCAATATAGATATCATAGTATTCTCCAAATAAAACGGATTTGGCATATTCCTTTCCTCCCGAATCGGCAATATCATTTAAATCCAATTTTCGATTTAAGGAAAGAGAATAAGAATAAGCCATTCTTGCAATAACATTTTCTGTCCCCAAATTTAATTTTTGGGTAAGTAAAGTTACTATTTCTTTATTTTCTTTACTAGTCTTGACTTGTGTAAACATAATCATCTTCTTTTTTTATGGATTTAAACAAGTCATCAACATTCAATGTATTAAACCCAGAAACTCCTCTTGCATTTTCTATAGTGTAGACATTATTCACATAAGGCTTTAAATAATCATATTCTATTTCAGATAATTCTTTTTCTAATAAAGGAAGAAGTACCACCTGTTCCGAAATAGTAGGGTAAAATTCTTTGATGATGTTTTGAGAATGAAATTTATCAAATTTTTGCAGCGGACTATCTATAAATACCGGAAATTTAATTCCAGACTCATCTACAAGAGCTTTTAAAAGTGCTGTAGCGTATAATTGTTGTTCTCCTTTTGATAACGAATCTTTATTTATGATCTGGTCGTTTTTATCCAATAAATCTATGTCTATGACCCCTTCATATACATTCACTTTTACACCATATATAAAATCATTTTTATGCATGATTTTTTTTAACCCTAGAAGGATCGATTTTTGAAGAGAATATTTTTTGTCTTCTTTAATCTTCTGAATAATAGCATTTATCTTCTTAAGAAGATTCTCGGTAACTTCGCTTTTTACTTTATCTGCAGCTATTAAATTAAAATTCTTCTCGTACTCAGATAATACCTTATGATTATTGGTTAACTGCATTTTTAGATTAGAAGATTCTTCTAGCAATTTTCCTTTTTCCTGTGATAACTGAATAATTTGATGGTCAACCTCCATTTTATCTTTTCGAAGCTTTGTAGCAAGAGGGTTATCTTTTCTTGCTTCAGCTTGTTTGATTTTGGATGATACTTTTGAAAGCGCTATTCTATTATTTTTATCTTCCCTAACTATACTCTGAAATTGGGTATTAAAACCATTTCTGATATTATCTAACACTGCTTTAAATTCTCTATACTGTTTAGGAGTGTAATCTAATAGAATATCTTGTTTTATTTTTCCTATCTCCTGTTGTTCTTGTATAGATTGCTGAATAGCGTCAAGAATTTTATTTATTTTCGGTTGAGCAATTTCTAAATCATTGATTTTTTTTGTGATCGATTGTTTTAAAATTTTGAAGGTCTCCTCACCTATTTTTAATTCGGGAGCGGAATCCTGTTCAAGTTCTAGTTGTTTAGTTAATTGTTGTAATTTTTCACCAGCCATTACAATGGGGGCTAAATCCATCATTTTTTTCAACCTCTCTTTTATTTCTTCTGATCTGGTTTTTAGATGTTTCTGTTGAAACTTTAATTCTTCTAACTCTTCTAAAGTAATTTTATTCCCTTCGCGAATCAATTTTTCCTGTAAACTGTCACTTTGTTTTCTTGAAGTAATTATCTGTTCATTAAGAGTTGCTATTTTTTCCTCATTTAATTCTAAAAAAGAATTTAATTGGTTTTCCGTTTCAATTAATTTTTTCAGCTTCTCTTGTTGCTCTGGTCGGGCACTATTCCGTCTTAACTTAATTAGTAGGGTTTCAAGATTCTTTTTTAGGTCTTCATATTTTTTTATTCCTAAAACTTCAGAATAAGCACGACTTAAATTTTTTAATTCAGACTTTGATTTTGCCTCTGCTAAGGTTACAATTTTTTCAGCATCGAAGAAAAAGAACTTGGCAATTTCGCGAGGTAAAATAAAATCATTAATAAAAATTTCATACCCTACTTCTTTAGTCAGTTCATTTTCCAATCCATCAATAAGAATAGTCAAATTTTCTTGCCGAAGATGGAAATTGAATGATCTTCTTATAACCACTGATTTACAGGGTATGGAGGGAATGGCCAAATCATCGATTTCAATTTCAACAAATAATTCAGCATTCTTTACCTTTTTATCGTCATATTGAGATTTCAAATCGCGATTAAGAAGGGTTGTCAGAAATTTTTCGTATCCCCCAACATTTTTAATATCTCGTTTGTACTTCTCTTCTACTTCCACCATCATCTTACCATAAAAAACCCAAATAAGAGACGTTAAAAAAGTTGTTTTTCCAAAACCATTTTTACCGGCAATGATGCTAATATTTTTTTTAGATTTAGAGTTGAAATGTATTTCATTCTCACCTCCATAAATTCTAAAGTTCTGGAACTTTATTCTATTAATTTTCATAAATCAGATTAATTGTCTTCAGCAAATGCCTCTATTCTTCTTTCAATATCATTATGAAGTCCATACTTGGTAATCATAAGGGTTTTAGTCTCCTGCAAATCAATTAGATTACCAATTAGGTTATAATATTTCATATCCCCTTCACAAACCTCCTTAATTATCCTTTTTTCTGTGTTATCAAGAATTTTAATATTGTTAGTACTGATTTCTTTCCCGTATATTTCGTTATATAACTGTCCAACCGTATGGTCAAAATACAAGTCTCGATTCCATATTACCTGAATAGCAATTAATTCTTGGTTGTTAATTAATGTAATATAAGGTCTTTCCTGTTGAATCTCTTTTTGAATCTCTAAAAGATCTTTTAGAATATCGTAGCGATATTGAATGGTGTACGTTCCTCTATTTTCTCCATCATCATTTATTGCCTCTTGGCCGTTACGTCTTGTATTCATTCTATTTTCAGAGAGGTTTCGCCCTGCTACTAGACGTTTTCTAAATTCAAGTAAGGGGAGCATCCAATTTCTCCCATTCTCAATAAGAGAAGTCATTGATTTATCATCTTTCACTACGGTACACGTCCAGCAACCAAAACGACTTTGCCCACAAGAAGTATGTTCTTTATTGGTCACTACAGTGGGACATTCATAATCATCGGAACTAGCATCCGCATAAATTTGAAATAAAATATTATTATCAAAACCCCAAGGGGATGGCACAGCATTAATAATATACCACACTTCTTCTAATAATAATTCTTTAATAGGTGCGTATGTATAGGCATTAGGTGTATTAGGATGTTTGGAAAGTCTTTTGCCTGCTACCTCATGACGTTTTATTGAACGCTCTCTGGAAGCACTCTCTTCATATCTGGTTCCAAGAAGTATTATTGCCTCTCCCATTTCGTCTACTTGTTCTTCTAAAAAACTGGACGTAGGTCTTATTTTTAATCTGTCTGTACACCAACGAAAAGTATTATTTGGAACAGGGTATCCTTTTCCAATAACATTGATCCAAAAAGTTTCTTCTAATTTAGGAATAGTTTTTTGTACAAATACGGGAAGATCTTGATCCCTTGCTTCTTCACTAATTTTAGCAAGAACCTCTTCAACATACGTTGCAATAACTGGATTTTCCACCATGGTATCATTGCAAACTACATATATCTTTCTTTTCAGTTGAAACGGAAAGGGCATTTCTTTACGAATACGCTGTAATGCGATCCAAACGAGCGTTAATAATACTGTGGAATCCTTTCCTCCACTAAAACCAATTATCCAAGGTCTATCGGTCTGATCTGCGTACGCATATTGATCTATAATTTCTGAAATAATCCCTTCTATTCGCTTATTTCTAATACGTTCCATTGCATGAAGATTTACTACTAAATGTACACAAGAAAAATACAAGCATTTATCTCATGAAAAAAATTTATGCAAAAGTAATCAACACGAAGCGACATACCTACTTGTCATGAATAAAAGGGAGGTATATTAGAAATAGAAACGAATATACTTAACTGGTGACACTCTCTAGACCCAGCTGGTCCTCGTTTGAGCTTGGCGGAAATGAGAGGCCTCTTGTATCATGTGTTTACTTCGATATCCCGATATATATCGGGATCAGCACAGGTGTAATGCACGAAAAGGTTATGCTAAGGTAGTACTGTTTGCCTCCTCTTCGCATAACCTTAATAACAATTTGCAATCCGAGAAAAATGCAGGCTATATCACCCGGTATGACATGCTTCTGAGCAATAATAGCATCCGTTTACCCGAGTGTAATGTTTCTCTGCCTCTTTTACAGCACTTTTACAATCGCTATGGTAGCCTAGATAAATTCTGTTTTCTTCGAAAGGTAACCAATTACAACCCTCTTTGTGTACTTCATGGTCCCCATTGGACTGGGCATTTTTGTTTACATAATACTTTGGCATGGTTTTGTTTTTTAAAGTTCAGGAACAAACATAAGGACATGCGGTCACACTTTGATACGGGAACCCTCATTGTTGTTGTTTTTATGTTTTTGGGACAGGCTGTGCTTTGTTTATTACCGTACAAATGCTAAGCATATTTTACACGCTAAGGTTTTAAGAGACTATACATGTCCGGTTTAGGGGTTCCGGAAACTCCGGACAGAGTGCATGTAAAATGAAATTTTATTAAATTACAGGCATTTATCCGTATGAGATAGGAAGTAATTAACCCACCGTAAGAATACATCATGGAACCCTGGCTTTGGCTTTTTTTGCTGATTATCGTATGTCTGTACATTTACCAATTGTTCAGTCCTCAAATTAAAGGAATGATCGGGGAGAAAACCATAGCCACAGTATTGACGAGGCTGGACAGCTCCCGATACAAGGTTATAAATAATGTGGTGTTAAACGTGCGGGGGAGGATATCACAGATTGATCATGTCGTTATTTCAGACTTCGGGATATTTGTTATTGAAACCAAGAATTATAAAGGCTGGATTATGGGCGGGGAATACGCAGAGTATTGGACCCAGGTTATATATAAACGAAAAGAAAAGCTATATAACCCGGTACGCCAGAATTACGGCCATGTTTTGGCTTTAAAACATTTGCTTAGGGAATTTCCGTATATCAAATATTTACCCATAGTCGTTTTTTCAACAAAGGCCGAGCTCAAAGTAAATACAAGGTCTGAAGTCATTTATTCTGTAGACCTCTTAAAGGTCATTAGAAAACATACCGAAGTGGTACTTTCCAAAACAGAAAAAGAAGCCATACATACCATTATAACATCTGCAAATATCAAATCCGGTTATAAACACAGTAAACATATAAAATCTATTAATCAAAGCATTAAAGAGCGGAAGCGCTTAACCAAAAAAAAGTTGTGGAGGGGACTTGATGGTACGTAAAGGCAAATTTTGTCTATTCTATATTAATGTTAATTCATAAATGTTTCAGCCTTGGTAACTCTAATTTCTGAATTCACTTTTTCAACTAAGTCTCTTACAAATCCGAAATCGATATTGCTCATCGAAAGTCCTGTTATTACTTCTACAATTTCTACATCAACGAAGTTTCTGTCGCGTATAAATACTCTAACTTCTTCTTCGTAATTCCACACTTCAAGTTTATGACTTAATATTTCAATGGCTGTCTGGTCGTTAAAGTCTTGATTTCTAATAGAAGCAAGTCCATTGTATTGTATTGGTTTTACCATACAATTAGTATCAGTGATTTTAAGTCCTATAGCAACACCTCGGTGTCCATTTGTGTAATGAGACCACATTAATTGATTGTCATTAACTCTTGATAAGGAACATAGTCTTAATCCACCCTTTTCTTCTAACAATTTATTTCTAATGTCCCGATTTAATTCTCCTGTTCTGTAATAGTATTGACCTTCCATTGGGTCATTTAAGTCCTTGTATTTTGCAGCATATAATCTGTTTCGTAGAATTATGTCTACGAAGTTCTTGAAATTATCTAGGCTTCTATATTTAAATAAAATTTCATTCATTATTGAATTTGTTTTCTTTTTTATTCCAAATCAATTCGAGAACCATTTTATCCTTTGGACTTAAATAAATCCCTTAATTTTTTTAAGGTCTTTTGAGCTTATTTCTCCATTAATAAGTTCACAATCTCCTATTCTAAACTTAGCATCAATTTTTAAGTCCTTGATTTTAACGTGAAAATGCGGTGGGTTATGGTCATTAGAATAAATAATTACTTGCAAATCATTAATTGTTACTATTCTCTCCTTAGTGAGACTGTATTAACTTTTTTCAAATGAAGCTCTAATAACTTGTCGTCTAGCCCTAAATAGTATTTAAGTAAGTCTGTTAATATCCTTTCTGTAATTGCAAAAAACGGATATAGTATACCACTAAAAACGGGTGAAAGTGAGCATAGCACAGCGGGTGAAAGTGAACCACCTAAAACGGATGAAAGTGAACCACTAAAAATCGATTCTATTTGAAGTGTGCGCAATAGTCTTTTTTTGTTAAAAAGATTATGGCCAACAAACAAATAGAAATGCGAAAAGTAAAAAAGATATTCAAGTTATACAGTGCCGGGGTCAGTAAGCGCCGGATCAGTTCCCAGTTGGGGATCTCCCGTAATACCGTAAGCAAGTACATCGCTTTTTTTCAACGTTACCAGCTGACCTCTTATGAAGTAGAGGCCATGACCCAGGAGGAGCTTCATACCCTTT
>NZ_FPJE01000040.1 GCF_900119185.1 Sinomicrobium oceani
TGCTTAAATCTTCCTAATTCGTAGCGAACAAATCGCTACTGTTAGTGCTGTCAACAATATATCAAGGAACTCCTTAGTCAATCTTTATCCACTTACTGTTTTTGTAAGCGGCTGCAAAAGTAAAAACCTTTTTTATTCTGACCAAACTTTTGCTTAACTTTTTTCAAAAAACTTTCCCGCTATCACTCTCCTAATCTCCCTCGCAAAGCGGCTGCAAAACTAATACCTTTATTCGTTCTGACAAACTTTTTGAAACATTTTTTTAAAGAACTTTTTCGCTTCCTTCTTCATCAATCATTCTCCTCCAAAGCGGGTGCAAATATATAACCTCTTCACAATCCCAACCAAATAATTTATGCCTTTTTTTTAATGTTTTTTACCAACACCTAAAGATGAATTACTTACACGAAAAAAGATTTTGGTATTACCAGCACACCACTGCACCAATAAGCCCTTAAACAGCACTTGCCACTACCTGAAAAAGTTCCAGACCAGGCCAAAACGCACAATAAAATCGCGATAAGGATAGTTTGGCGCAGCGTAATAATTATATCCTGTGAAGGAAGAATTGAAATGTTCGGCTTTTAAATAGATCCTTGTTTGCCTTACACGAGCGTTAATAAAGAAGTCCAGCAGCGGATATCCTCCTATTTTCTCCCGGGTCTGGGTATAGAATTCTCCGATCAGGGGATTATATCCGTCTGCATAATATTCGGTAAAATACTTAAGCGTGATCCCGGTTTGCAGATACATGGCTTTTTTAAAGACATGATTGGAATAATACAATGTATTGCGTGTTATAAATTCGGGGGTATTCATCACCAGATCGTCCTGCCCTACATTCTGATACATGATCGTATTATGAAGCGCAAACTTTCCGAATCGAAATTCGTTTTCTCCTTTTATCTTGAGATAATTGACACTACTCCCATATTGTGCCGGCCGGGAAAGGATCATATTCGGCTGACTTTCCGCATCGGCAGATTCGTAGAAATAAGTATAATTGTCTATAGTGGCATAACTCGCCGTAACACTACCCCATTTTTTCGATTTCAGTGTACCTCCCAGTGTATATACCTTCTCGGTGCCAAAGTCGTCATTCTGCCAATTGTAATTCTGATACTGACTCATATACAAAAGGAAGTTGAAATTGGGCATGCGCGCCACGGAGGAAATAAAACCGGAAAGCTGCACATCATCATTTATGTTATAGGAAATCCCACCGTTGAATATATTACCGGTCAGGTTCCCCACAGTGTTAACTTCCAGATCAGCATTGAAATTAACCCTCCCGATCCTTTTTGCCCATTCCCCTCCTATGGCGATCTCATTTCCTTTCAGCTGATTTCCAATCGTACCGTTCTGGGTGTACAGAATAGTTTTGAAATAATAATTGTAATTATAAAGGCTGGCTTTAAACTTCAGATCTCCGAATATCCGGTCTCCGTAATTAAGACTCAACCGGTTGTACATGGTTTTTAACCTTGACCTATCTTCTATATCAGATAATTGATAGGCACTTCCGAAATAACTTTCCACCGCGTCATCCTGTACATATTTATAAAATTTGGTCTCATACCGGAACTCGTGCCCGAATGAAAGCTTTGAGAAGGCCTGCCCCGGACGCACCAAAAAATATTCGTGATCCAGAAAATACCTCTTCCCGACCAGCAGGTTCTCGGCATTTTGAAAATAAACAGCCATACGGGCGCGGTCTGTGAATTCGGGCTCACCGGTTTCGAACTCTTCACGATTGGAAATCCCCCCGTTTTCCTGGTTGAGGATATCCTGCGAGACCAGGTGCGTCCGCATCCGGTACTTACCGTCAGGGGTCGTATAATTTGCAGTCATCCGAAAATTTCCCGTACTGGACAATATATGCTGGTATTTCCCAAGAGAGCGCAATCCTTTATAAGCTATGGAGAGATTAAACCTGCGCGAGGTGTTCATCGTAATAAAAGCATCGAGCAACTGTCCCTGTTCCATCGTTGTTTTAAAGAACAAATCGGTTGTAGGTGTAGGTACACTATAATAACTGATATCCTCAACCTCCATATAATTGTAATGCTTGGAGCGGGCACCCAGCTCCGGATATAAACCGGTAGTCCTGAAATTACGTGCCAAAGCATTGTACGTCTGTCCCAGATTGGAAAAAGGCAGAAGTTCGAAATCATCCCTACGCAGGTAATTATACTTATACTCCTTCCGGATGGTTAATGAAGTATCGAGATACGTAGTGTCCCGTTGATAGGAAATAATTTTATAATCCCTGATAGATACGGTAACCGTATCTTTTTCTTTAGAGGCCCCGGGCTTTTGTTTTAAAGGTCGCTGTGTGGAATCTTTTTCTCTTTCCCTGCCGGGAGCTTGCTGATCCTGCCCCTGAACCGCGAGACAGAAAAACACCAGGATATATACAAAAAAAATGTGCTTCATTGAAAACGGGTTGCTTAATATACAGCATAACGTCTGCTTCACCATGTTCTTATACTGCACTTACGAATCTATAAAAGGTGCATCAGGACAAAGGTATATTTTTTGAAAGAATAAGGAAGTGAATTAAAACCTAAAAATCATCGGTAGGCAGACCAGATGAAAAATCAATAAAAAGCCGCTTAAAACAACAGGATTTAAGCGGCAAGTATTCATTCCGGAAGTTATCTTCCTATGCTGCACATATAGGTGCTGTTCCGTCAGGACATAATTCATCGCAAGGAATAGGGCCCAATTCCGGATATAACAGACATATCCCGGTATTTTGCACCCCGCCTCCCTTAATCGTCCGGAGCGCTTTACGGTCTAACAGGGTTGCTGTACGGATATTTTTGAGTTTGTTCAACATAGCGATTAGCTTAATATTCTGATCAACCACCATTATATATAGACACATCCGCACCCTGTTTCTTCGGGCTGACATATTCTTATTGGCTCATTACAACCGGGGCCTCCCGGACCACCACTGCTATCACACTCGCAAATACCGTTATTACAGGTAGAGCCAGTCGGGCAATTCCCTTCTGCATCACAAAAGGACGCATTACAACCTCCGGCTGCACCCACAATTTTTCTTTGGTCTTCTTGACCCAATTCACGAATACCTTTCAGGTTTGAAATATTTTTTAACATCATAGAATTATTTAGGTTATACATCATTTACAATCTTATTGCGGCCCGGTATCGCAAGCATCTACATGGATAAGGCAGTCTCTTCTGCCACAAGGGGAACCCTGAATAGGATTTGCACAACATCCGCTGTACCCATTCCAGGTATAGGAATACGTGCCATCGGGGCAGACGATACCTGCTGCTCCGGTAATAAGCCGCTGCATGTCCGGCTCAATGGCCCGGACTCCGTTAAGTTGTAGAATTTCTTTTAGCATAATGTTTCTTTTTAGGTTATACATAAAATAAGTATCGAAGCATAAAAGACTATACTCCGGGGAGCTTTTTTTTCCGATCAGACACAAGGCGAATCCATAGAAAGACGGCACACGGGGTCATTCCATTCTCCTCCGCATATCATACATTGTTCTTCGGTAGAAGGCCATGAAGAAATCCCTTTGCCTTGTATAGCTTTTTGTTCAGCTTCATTAAGTCGGTAGACATCGATGTTTTTGAGAAGTTTTTTAAGCATAGCAGGTTATTTAGATCTTGATAAAATCATAAAACATCCCGGGGGCAAGGGACTACACCAAGTACAGGATTTGGAAGCCGCGATCAACAGATCACAGACTATCGTAAATACCAAATCCGTTTCTCCGTTGTCGGCAAGTTTTAATGGCCTTCATCCGGCGTTACACAAAACTTTTTTAAACTCATCCTTTTCCCGGATAATATTTTCTTCTTTAAATATACGTTTTTTTTCTTTTACCCACTAACTTTCAATACGGTAAATCATCAGGCATCCTCCATAAAAAGCCTCAGATCTGATATGGAAAAGCTCAGCGGACAAAGATAACCCCGGAAAATCGTAGCCGGAGTGTGGTTGATATTGTTTTCTTTACACCAGTTATACTGGGCATACAGGTATTGCTTGTAACGGGGTACATGCTCCTGGGCTGTCCTGCCATACCAACCGTACCACACTTCAAGACTGAAGTCTGATGTGTACCACCGATGCAGTGCTTTCCACGCTTGTTCCCCGCCTTCCTTTTCATAAATCTCAAAAACTTTATAGCAGACTTCGAGATATGGGTTTTGTTCGTTATCCGGGTTTACATTAAATACAAGCCGGAATCCCACAGCGTCACCCCCTTTCATTTTTTGCATCAGATCATAGTAGCTCTGATAGGCCTTTTTACAATATACACAGGAAGGACTCAGCACTTCATAAATGACCTCTCCGGCCAATGACCGTGTCGGGCCCATGGAGGGTATCTTGCTCAAACCTGTTTCGTCGACCTGTTCGCCTTCCTCCAGCAAGGCCTTAAATACTTTTCTGTTTCGCTTTAATGTTAAAAGTTCGATTTCGGCAACACGGAGATCCTTTAAACGAATCAGTTGTTCTTTCCACCATAACCATCCGAGGGCGATCAAAGAAATACTGATCATAAAAACGGGGAAAAACTGATAGACCGGAGTATAATCGGAGAACAACAGCAGAATACCGAACTGCAAACAGGTGACCAAACCAATCCCAAGACATATCACACACCATTTTTTGAGAACAAAAGCCTGGTAATATACCGAATAGAAAGCAAAGAGAACACCGGCAAGATGAACGATAAAGAACCACAGATCATTACAGACTCCAGGGGCTGCCAATAACGTCCATATCAATGCCGTAAAATATACCAGGCACAGATCGCTCAATGAGATCTTACCGAATATTCGGGCTCCCGGCGATGACAAAACTTCTCCGCAACTGGTTTTACTTCCGGCATTACAGATTTTATGAACGGCCCCGGAAAAAAAACCGAGCGTTTCCCGCACTGCAAGTACACTCAAAAACATTCCTGCCATACTCAACAGTAAAAAAAGTAAGGTTGAAAAGGTATAACCACCACTTATCAGACGGAGAAAAAACATGACCATCATAAGAATAAGCAAGGCTTTTGACAGTCCTGTCCCTAATTGCCACGCGGACCTGCTCTCTTTTGAGGCAGACTCTGCAACAAGGACGATACCGGACCATATTTTTAAAAAATGGTTTGCTTCCATTTCTCTTTTCTGCTTCCCTTCATATACCATGACCTTGTCTCCTGCCACTTTTTTGACATATAAGATGTCATAATGGCCTTCCATACCGGTTACGGCAATAAAAATTTCAGGAAGTTTGGAAAATTCCGTAACAGGAATTTTAACTACCATATTCTCAATCTCCCAATGACTAAGCGAATCTGATATGGCATACAGACTCGGATAATCGGGGTGAGATGTAAGTTGCCTGGTAAATTCGTCAGAGGTAATACTATAATGGTTATCCCGTATAAAACGGAAAATGTGGTAGAAAGGTTGTTCCATAGTCGAATTAGGTTAAGATATAAATCGTAAAAAATCAAGACATGTATACAAATAAAATGATGAGAGTGATTATGCCAAAAACCCTAACTATGTAATAGCATTCTACAACTTAATTAGGCATGTCTTTTTTAAGTCAACCTGATCAGATTGAAATTGAAAACATTTAAAGGAATGATTTGGAAATACAATTTTTTACAATTTAGAAAAACAATGCTCAATCTTTATCCTTGGCAGGTATGCTATCCTCTTTTCTGTACACGCTTAAAGTTACAAACACAAAATTGTATAACAAAAAAAGAGGCCGCCTTTTTTGACAGCCTCTTTTTGTTATAATGTATTTACTTATTAATAACCAGGGTTCTGATCATCAACCGTTATTGCAGAATTTCTCTCAATCTCCTGTTGAGGTATCGGCCAAAGGTTATTTCTCTCAGCTATAAAAACATTATTTGGTTTGTTCTCGATAACCTCATCCGCTATTCCCAAACGGGTTATTGTAAACAACCTATCTGAAGATTCTCCAAAAAACTCAACAAATCTCTCATGAGCTATCAATTCTACAAAATTAGAAGAATTAAGTGTCACGCCCCCAAGATTAGCTCTATCTCTTACTTCATTAATGTAATCAGATGCATCGGGGTCATCTCTACGTGCCAATAGTTCTGCATACATCAATAGTGCATCTGCATATCGAAACACATAAGCGTCATCATTACCTGTTCCTGGCTGAGTATATTTACCTATCTCATTTTGGGCTGTTATCAATATACTTCTCTCATCACCATCCTCAAACTCATTAATCAAAGCGGCAGAAGCTGCTACCTCTCCACGACCTCCTTTTGCAGAAATCAAATTAAAAAATGCATGATTACCTCCATCAGTATCGCTAAAGTCTACTGCAAAAATAGTCTCTTGCGAACTTGCAGTCAATCCATTTGTGCCAAACAAGGATTGGTAAGAATTCTCAAGACTATATTCTCCTATTATAGGTTCAAGGGTAGCTTCTGCATCAGTGTAATTACCTAATTCCATTTGAACTTTGGCCAAAAGCATCAAAGCAGCATTATGATTAAACCTATAATAATCCAGTCCTTCTGGCACATCACTTATCGCACTGTTAACATCAGTAAGAATCTGAGAATAAACTTCAGATACAGAAGATCTTGGAGTTGGATTCTGATCGATGTCATCAGGAGAAGTAAAGGCATCAAAAATTAAAGGCACACCTCCAAAAACTTTAACCAATTTATAATACACCAAAGCACGAATCCCTTTTGCCTGACCCGCTATTCTTAAAACTGCATCTTCATTCAATCCCAGTTCAGCACTCTCTACAGTATTAATAATCAAGTTAGCCCGGTAAATAGCACTATAATGTTGATTCCAATAATTTACGATTTCCACATTATTAAGAGCAGGATCATTTCCTCCCAACTCGGCAAAGCTGGGAAAAGACCCCGTATGGCTCATTTCATCCGCGTAAAGCCCAGTATAAAAAGTATCATATCCCCCATAGACTCTTGACAATTGTAAGCCACTATACAGGCCATTCAAAGCACTCTCAGCAGATGCTTCATCAATGATAATATTTTCTCCTGGTATATTATCGGTGGGAGTAGTATCTACAAACTCATCAGCACAACTGAATAAGATCGCTGTCAACCCCAATAAAAATATTTTGCTATATTTCTTCATAATACTGATCATTAAAATTTAAAGTTTACACCAAATTTATAGACTTTATTAAGTCCCTGTGTAAAAAAGTCAGTTCCTCTGGAAGCATTATCATTACCAAATGCATTTACTTCCGGATCCAACCCTGAATAATCCGTCCATGTAATAAGATTATCTCCCCCTACAAAAATTCTCAGAGAAACATTATTTCCTATTAGACTTGAAGGCAATGTATACCCAAATACTATTTCCTTTAATCTGACATAAGATGCATCTTCAATAAACCTTGAAGAATCTTGATTATTAAAAGATTGCACAGATCCATACCTAGGTCTTGGCAAATCGGTATCTGTATTTTCCGGAGTCCAGTAATTTAACTGGTTTGTAAACTTATTATAAAAAATTGATCCGGAAGACCCTGCAAAAGCCAGGGAGTTATTAAACAATTCTTTATTGTTTTCAAATTGAAAGTTAGCAGACAAGTCAAATCCCTTATATGAGAATGTATTTCTGAAGTTCCCTATTAAGCCAGGATTTGGATTCCCTATAAACACTCTATCATTAGCATCTATATTACCATCTCCGTTAACATCCATATACCTCACATCTCCTACATCAACACCTCTAGCTCTTACTGAAGCAGGAATTTCTTCTACAGATTGATATACTCCATCCGCTCTAAGTCCATAAAATGCCCCCAAGGGTTGCCCTACAGCCAAACGGGTTGCGAAACCCCTGTCAATTGGAATATACTCACCTGCAGCATCTCTTTGCAAACTAGTAATTTCATTTTGGTTCCACGCCAACTGTACTTGAGAAGTCCACCTGAAATCTCCTTCAAAAATTCGGGCACTAACAGCAAGCTCATGTCCCTTATTTTCCATTGAACCTACATTAGCAAAAACCGAAGTAAATCCTGATGAATTCCTTAGCGGTCTTTCAAGCAATAGATCATCTGTTTTTTTGATATAATAATCATATGAAATATCAATTCTGTTAAAAACTGTAATGTCCAATCCAAAGTTAGTCTGTGTAGTGGTTTCCCATGAAAGATCAGGAGCTGCTAATTGAGAAATAGCCGTTCCAGGACTTGTTGTATAGGGTGCAACTCCAGCCAAAAAACGAGATGCAAAGTTATCTAGTCCGGATTGGTTCCCTGTTTGTCCCCAAGAAGCCCTAACCTTTGTGGTAGTTAATATATCATTTTTAAACCACTCTTCATCAGAGACAATATAGGCTCCAGAAAATGCGGGGAAATATCCTATCGCATTATCCTTTCCAAAAACTGAAGAGGCATCAGCTCTCATTGTCCCTTCTACGAATAATTTGTCTTTCCAAGACAATCCTACCCTACCAAAGTATGAAAATATCTTATTTTCTGTGATATAATTTGAAGCAGTAATTGGAACAGCTCCCGCAACGGGATACTCAAAACCAGCCGGAATTTGGCTAGTTTCTACCTCAGTAATATCCCTATTGGTTCCTTCAAATGCAAAACCCAAAAGTCCTGTTAACTCGAATTCCCCAAAGGTCTTATTATAGTTTAAGGTATTAGTTACATTCCATCTGTTTATTAAATGAATTCCTTTATAAGAGCTTCCATTACTTCCTCGCCCTCTATAGGTAGTTGCAGGAAGAAATATCAACTCTTTTAAATCTATTCTTTCCAACGAAGCCTTAGTACTTATGTTTAAGTCATTGGTTATCTTGTAACGTAAGCCTAAATTAGAGAACATACGAAAAGTTCTGGTTTTTTGCTCATCCTCCAAAGCATTTTGAAGTGGATTAGAAAAACCAAAATCAGTTGTGTTAAATGTTCCATCCTCATTATATAGATTGAACCCTGGGTATTCCAATATTGAAGTAGTCAATGCTGAGTATATATTGTTATCTCCATTGACCCGGTCATTGTTAGATTGCGTTATAGTCGTAGACGCATCTATATCCAACCTATCACTTGCCTTAAAGTTTCCGGTAAAAGTCAGAGACCTTTTCCCAAAACTTTGTCCTTGAAGAACCCCGTCTTGTTGAAAATCAGTAAAATTAGTATAAAACCTTGCTGCTTCCTTACCTCCAGAGATTGTTACATCTGTCTGTTTCACAACAGCCGGATTATCTTTATATACGGCGTCTATATAATTATCCCCCCAATCAGAAGCATACAATTCATCTAATGAACTAAATCCCAAAGCCGGATCATTAAAAGGGTCAGGTCCTAAAGCTCCATTAGATGCAGCTCCTACACCAAAACCAGCAGATTCCAAAGCTATATCAGCAAATTGAAAGTATTGACCTGCTCTAAATATTTTTGGTTTGTTGATAGCACTCTGAAACCCCATGTAAGAATTGATTTCAACTGCAGCCCTGCCTGCTTTACCTTTCTTTGTCGTAATCAGGACCACCCCATTAGCACCTCTGGCTCCGTAAATGGCGGCAGAAGAAGCATCCTTTAAAACCTGAATAGATTCTACATCATTCAAATTTAAGTTAGCCAGTAAATCATTAGTCTGTCCACCATAAGCATCATTATTACCCACAGAACCTGTTAATATTGGAACTCCATCAACGACATAAAGGGGCTCATTGGAACCTGTAATAGAACTAGAACCTCTAACTCTCACTGAAAAAGCACCCCCGGGTGCACCAGAGTTCTGACTTACTTGTAAGCCATTAGCAGCTCCTTGTAAAGCTCCCGAAATAGTTGGCGTAGCAATACTTTTTATATTCTCTGCCTCCACTTTGGAAACGGCAGAAGTTAATGATTTTTTTGTCTGTTCTCCAAAACCAACCACAATAACCTCTTCCAAAGCTTGTGTGTCTTCTACCATTTGGACATTGATAGAAGAAGCAGTTCCTACAGACCTTTCTTCCATTGTCATTCCAACATAAGTAAACTGTAATACCTGACCATTACCGGCCTTAATATTATAGTTACCATCAAAATCGGTTTGGGTACCATTATTAGTACCTTTAACCACAATGTTAACACCGGGTAAGGGCAGACCTGTTTCATCGGTCACATTACCCGTAATGGTCTTCTCCTGTGCGAAGGAGACATGTACGATAAACGCTAATAAAAGCGTCAAAATCTGAGTAAATTTTGATCTCATATTACATATATTTGATTTAGCTTTCCGGCAAATATCTTAAAATATATTTAAAAATAACAAAAAATTAACAAATCAAAGCAAGGGTTTTATATCTGAAATTTCTGATGAGAATTAACGAAAGTTACCCATATCATCAAAATAAATTGAATTCCAGTTGTTTATAAAAAAAAGAGTCTTATTTATAAAAAGAATAAACTACAAATAAAATGTTAATACACCACCTGCATCATATTATGGAAGCCGGAACAGACGAAGCCGGAAGGGGTTGTCTGGCCGGACCGGTCACCGCCGCAGCGGTTATACTTCCGGAAATTTTTGATAATGATATTCTCAATGATTCCAAACAATTATCTGTAAAAAACAGAGATTTATTACGCCCTGTCCTGGAAAAAGAAGCAATCTGCTTCGGAGTTTGTCATGTTGCCGAAGCTGAAATCGATGAGATTAATATACTCAATGCCTCTATCGCAGGAATGCACCGGGCTATAGACCAGCTTTCGGTAACCCCGGAATACATCCTTGTAGACGGTAATCGTTTTAAGCCCTACGGAAAGATCCCTCATGAATGTATCGTAAAAGGAGACAGCAAGTATATGAGTATCGCTGCAGCTTCCATACTGGCCAAAACTTACCGGGATGCCTATATGGAAAAGATCCACGAGGAGTACCCTATGTATAACTGGAAGAAGAACAAGGGATATCCTACGAGAGAACACCGGGAGGCCATACTCCAATATGGCACCACCAAATATCACCGAAAAAGTTTCCGCCTGTTACCGGAACAGCTCAGGCTGGAGCTCTAAAAAACAAACCCCGGTTTCCTGAGGAAACCGGGGTCTTGTAATGATTCCCGTAAATACGGTTTACCATATTTTCACTCTCTTTTCCGGAGCCAGATACATCCCATCTCCTTCCTTAATATCAAATGCATCGTAAAACGAATCCACATTGAGAAGGGGTTGGGTTGCCCTGTATGCTGCAGGGGAGTGCGGATCCGTTTTGATCTGGTTTTTCAAGCCTTCTTCCCTGATCTTGCTTCTCCACACGGTAGCCCATGACATAAAAAAACGTTGTTCGGGGGTGAAGCCGTCTATAAGCCCGGGGTTACCATGATCTTTAAGATACATTTGCAATCCGTCATAAGCCGCATTGACCCCTCCGAGATCTCCTATATTTTCACCAAGGGTAAATTTCCCGTTGATAAATACATCGGGCAAGACTTCAATAGCACTATATTGATCGGCCAGATCATTCCCGAGTTTCTGAAATTGTTCCAGGTCTTTTTCTGTCCACCAGTTTTCAAGGTTACCATCCGCATCGTATTTGGCACCCTGATCATCAAAGCTATGAGATATCTCATGGCCTATCACAGCGCCTATCCCTCCATAATTTACGGCGGCATCTGCCGTAAAATTAAAAAACGGAGGTTGTAGTATGGCTGCAGGGAACACAATCTCATTATACGACGGATTAAAATACGCATTTACAATCTGAGGAGCCATGTACCATTCGCTTTTGTCAACCGGTTCTCCCAGTTTCTCTATATTCCGCTTAAAGCCCCAGTTAGAAACCTGCTGCATGTTCTCCATATAGGTCCCACCATCGGCAACAGATTTCACCTCCAGCTCGGAATAATCCTTCCACTTATCGGGATATCCTATTTTTACCGTAGTTTTATTCAACTTCTCAACAGCCTTGGCTTTGGTTTCTTCATCCATCCATGGCAGGGATTGAATTCTGATTTCATAAGCTTTGATCACATTAGCGATCATCTCTTCGGCCTGTGCTTTGGCTTCCGGAGGAAATTTCTTATCAACATACAGTTTACCGAGCGCTTCTCCCATACTTCTGTTGATGATCTGCAAAGCTCTTTCATCGCGGGGTTCCTGCTCTTTGGTTCCCTGAAGTGTTTTACCGTAAAACTCCCAGTCTGCGGTTTCTATCTCATCAGACAATTTTGCAGCGGCACGGTTAAGGGCTGTCCACCGTAGATAAGCCTTCCAATCCTCAATATTACCTTTAGCTAAAAAGGAGGGAAGTTCTTTAAAGTACTTTACTTCGCTGATCACTACCGTATCGACATCAACATCAAGTGATTTCAGATATCCGTCCCATGCTATTGCCGGACTCAGTTTTTTCAAATCCGATATTGCTGTAGGGTTATATCGCTTTTCTGGTTTACGACGCTCTACTTTATCCAGTCTGGGCGCTGCCATACGTGTTTCGAATGCCAATATTCGTCCGGCTTCTTCTTCTGCAGTTTCTTTGTCATAATCTATAAACCGGAGCATACGGGCTATATGAGCCTTATACTTTTCTCTTTTGTCTTTGGAATCTTCATCGTCTGCAACATAATAATCTCTGTCCGGCAAACCAAGGGTTCCCGCATGCAGGTACGCTACATTCTTGTTACTGTCCTTAGCATCTGCCCTTACGTTTACGCCAAAAAACCCGGCTCCTCCGAAAGGTTCCATTTCCTGAAGATAATGCTGTAGGTCTTCTACCGAAGTAATTGCATTTATCTTTTCGAGATACGGTTTGAGGGGTTCGACGCCCTGCGCATTACGCGTATCCATATCCATAATGGTTTCGTAAAGGTAGACAGCCTTAGCCTGATCCGACCCGGCATCGAGTGTGCTGTCTTTTACGGCATCTTTCAATATCCCGAGCGCATCACCGTTTGTCTTTTCCCTGAGTTCGAGAAAACTCCCCCAACGGGTTTTGTCCGCAGGTATTTCAGTAGAATCCAACCATTTTCCATTGACAAAACGAAAGAAATCGTCTTTCGCTGCTACGGTAGTGTCCATATACGCCAGGTTAATCCCGGGTATTTGCTCTACTTCTGCTACTTTTTCTTTTTTTTCCTGCTTACAGGAAGCTACAAGGCCTAAAGATAAAGCCCCTAAAAGCATGTTACCAGCACTTATTTTCATTGAAAATTCCTTTTTAATTAACCGCCAGCAAGTTAATAAAAAAACATTTTACACGCTCTTTTGTTGCATTATTAACTTATTTGTCCTCATTTTCAGGCTTCCGGACCTGTTGTAAACTATCGATGAAACGGTCGTCTTCCGAGTTCTTTATGGTTATCAATTCGCCGAGCTTATCATTGGGTACCGTTACCGATAGCACATAATGCCGTACCAGCCATTTCCCATCTTTTTTAACAACTACTCCGGAGCCGCGGCATACCTTCATCTGCGTATCGAGAAGTTCATCGAACCAGGCAATCTTGCCGTTGTCGGCCAGGTATATATTCCTGTCCAGGGCAGAAAAACTCCATGCTTTCCCCTTGTCAAAATACGGTTTGGCAAATGCCCTGAATGCTTCGGCTTCCCAGTTTTCCCCGGCATCCGTTCCTACATATACCGCATCGGGTGTCATCAAGGCAAAATAATCATCAAAATGTGCTTTGGCTGCCGCATCGTGCCAGGCATTCAGCATTTCATCTATACGTTGCACAGCATTATCCTGTGCCCGGACACCGTAAACGGTTATCAAAACTGCTAATAAAAGTATGGTCTTTTTCATGTGTATAAATGTAAAATCGCGATTAAGGCTTTTTTGTTCCGGTACTGTCACTGCCCTGCCGGAGACTGTCTAACCGGAGAGAATCTTTCCGCGCAATAGGCTCATTGGACATTTCGTTCAGGAACTGCTCCGTAACACTCCCTTTCATCATCACCTCCAACTGCCTTTCAAAGTCATTGAATGCTCTTAATATTTTCACTTTCTGTTTAACGAGATAAGCTTCCGGGACGGGGTCGGGAGCTTCAAGCCTGGTTTGCATCAAATAGGTTTTTACCACCGCAAGTCTGCTTCGCACCGAAGGATTATCGAACTTCGGAGGAAAGTCGGAACTTTCCAAAGCCTTTTGTTTTTCCAGAAGATCATCGAGTTGCAGCACAACATCACCACCTTCTTCTTCCCGGAACGCTTTCATAATACTATCCAGAGCCACGTATGCTTTCCATTGCCCGACTTCTTCCGCTCTTTCTCCCGTAAACCGCATCACTTCAGGAAGACTTACATGAAGTTCTTCTTCCGGAACTTCGGAATCCGTCTTCTGTTCGCTTTTTTTATCCCCGCGACAAGAGATTACCGTGCATATAACCAAGGTCAAAAAAATTCGTCTCATCGTTTTCTTCATATATACATCGTACGAAGATAAGGCTTCCCAAAAACATATAACGGATTTATCGTCTTTTGGAGCAAAAGTTTTTGGCTAAATACTATCTTTGGCACGAAACTTAATTTCGAAATTGTATGACTCCAAAAATCCTGATTATTGGTGCGTGCGGGCAAATAGGCTCGGAATTAACACTGGCGCTCAGATCTTTATACGGAAATGAACAGGTTATTGCCAGCGACATCAGAGCTGGAAATGAAGAACTGATGCAGTCCGGATCTTTTGAGATCCTGGATGCCACGGACAAAACCGCCATAGCTTCATGTGTACGAAAACACAAAATAACGGATGTTTATCTCATGGCTGCCATGTTATCGGCTACAGCCGAAAAATATCCGGACAAAGCCTGGAGCCTGAACATGAATTCTCTCTTCCATGTACTCGACCTTGCGAAGGATAAAGAAATACAGAAAATTTTCTGGCCGAGCTCTATAGCGGTATTTGGTCCTACCACACCCAAGCAGAATACACCGCAACGAACCATTATGGAGCCCTCAACGGTGTATGGGATCAGCAAACTTGCCGGAGAGCGATGGTGCGAGTACTATTATAAAAATTACGGCGTGGATGTCAGGAGCATCCGTTATCCCGGACTGATCAGCTGGAAAACAAGCCCTGGCGGAGGTACTACGGACTATGCCATTGAGATTTACCATAAAGCATTACAACAGGGTTCTTATGAGTGTTTTCTGAACAAGGACACCAGGCTGCCGATGATGTATATGGAAGACGCTATACGAGCTACCATCGCTATTATGCAGGCCGCTGAAGATACGATACGGGTACGATCTTCCTACAACCTTGCTGCCATAAGTTTTGACCCTGAAGAAATTACGGAAACCATCCGGGAACATATTCCGGATTTCAGTATCAGTTATGCTCCTGATTTCCGGCAGAAAATTGCCGATACCTGGCCTCATAGCATAGACGACACGAACTCCCGGGAAGACTGGGGTTGGCAGCCACAATACGATCTTAAAACCATCACTGCGGACATGCTGTCCAACCTGGAAAGCCTGGTATAATCCGTTTCCCGCCCCGGAACGACTTAACCTAAACTTATACTCATGATCGTAAAAGAAAAGAAAAGGGTCCGTCCCCTGATCGGTGTATTGCTTTTCGCAATATCTATCGTGTTGTTTGTTATTACCTGTCCCCTCGGTTTTATATACGGGCTTTTTTATACAGCTATTCAAAAGTCCGTCCGGGGAATTGGCGAATATACCTTGCAGATGGCCATATCCATAGATCAGTTAGGCAATGTAGTGATGCAGCATATACTCAACCTGCTGCTCATTAAAAAGGGCGGTTATAAATTCGGCAACCGGGATGAAACCATCTCCAGTGCCATAGGCAAGAACATTCAACTGGAAACACTTTCGGGATTCGGGAAACTCATAGACAAAATCCTGGATTTTATCGATCCGGATCACTCTCTGAATTCTATAGATTATCATATTGAGCCCCGGGAAAGGGCTTACAAGCAATAAAAAGCAAATCAGGAGGCTCTGTTTCCTCTCAGCAGCCGTGCAAATACCCTCTCTTTGAGATTCTCATATTTTCGAAGATGACCGATATAGTTACCTCTGTGCTTCTCGTGATTGTTCAGGTAATAAATGTCACAATCCACGCTGTCGCATTCCAGCGCATTGACCATACTGTTTTCGTAGCGGCAAAGCGCAGCCATCAAAAGTGTATTTTCCCGACGCAGGGAATACAGCTCCCGGGACAATAAATCGTTCCCCTCGGTCCGGCTTTCCAAAGGCATCAGGTATTCTATTTCACGACTGATAAACTCCAGATGCTCCAACCAGTTCCCTACTTCTTCCTTGTCTTTTTTCTTCATGATAAGCCGATCGTCATCGTGCGGATAAAATGGTATCGAATGCATAATTTACTATTTAGAACTCTTATTTGTACCGGCCTCTGTACCCCATATCGGGAGCGCATCTACTTGTTTTGCTCCTCATCGCAAAAAAAAGACCGTGCTCCCGGAAAGTATTCCGTTTCATCTGCCCCTGTCGCTGATACAGGACGACAGGAAAAATACGAATTTTCCTTATTCACTCTTCAAGGCAGGAAAAGGGGCCTCTCCGGGATACGGTCTCCTCATCTACTACGAATCACTAAATCTTAACATCTTGCTCGACTTCCTCTATCGTCAGGGAGCGAGGTCCTGTCGGAAATTCCCACATCAGCGAATCTCCGGCTGCATACCCCATTACTGCAGCTCCCATCGGGGTAAGTATGGAAATCTTATCTTGTTTGATATCGCTTTCATTAGGTAAAACCAGTTGAAAACGTTTCTTCCATCCACCGTCAGACGCTACGGAAACAAAAGAATTGAAACGTATAACATCGTCCGGCATCTGATCTTCATCGCAGACACGCGCAGAAAGGAGTTCGTCTCTGAGGTGCTTTACAGAACTTTTAAATACATTATCTCCGTAGTATCCGGACAGTTGCAAGAGTTGTTTTAACAGCACATACTCTCTCTTTTCAATAATCAGGTTTTCGTATTTCATGTCAATTAATTATTTCATCATCGGGAGGACCTTTCCGTTACGGGAATATCCCCCGCTGCATATAGGCCTGTTCCAGTCGCTCTATAGCAATACTGAAGGCGGCCGTACGCATATCGGTATTTTTATCGTCGGTAACACGCATTACCCTGCTGAAAGATTCTCTCAGTTTCTTCTGTAACTTCTCCATAACTTCCTCCAGTTGCCAGATCTCACCATTACGGTTTTGCAACCATTCGAAATAGCTTCCGATCACACCACCGGAATTACACAGGATATCGGGAATTATAGCAACTCCTTTTTCGAGGAGAATTTTTTCGGCCTGCACATCGGTAGGTCCGTTTGCTCCTTCCGCAATAAGGAGTGCTTTTATAGCATCGGCATTTTTATCGGTAATCTGGTTGCCCAGCGCTGCAGGTATACAGATATCGCAATCCAGCCCAAAGAACTCTTCGTTACGGAGAACATCCGCCCGCGGGAATCCTGCTACAGCATTTTTATTTCCGGCCATATAGGTAAACAGCTCATCTACCGGAATACCTTTCCGGTTGATTATACTCCCCGAAGCATCCTGTACCGCTATAAGCAATGCCCCCTCCTCTTCCAGGAAACGGGAAGCCCAGTACCCTACATTCCCGAAGCCCTGCACGATAAACTTTCTTCCTTTAAGGTCGATATTATTATGCGCTGCCCAGAATTTTATACACAGGTATACTCCGTATCCCGTAGCTCTGTCACGGCCTTCCGACCCCCCGGCTCCTACAGGTTTTCCCGTAACCACATGCAGGTTACTGGAACGTTCGTTCGGAGACTTCGTAGACATATAGGTATCGAGTATCCAGGCCATAGTCTGCGCATTGGTATTGACATCCGGTGCCGGAATATCCAGTTCCGGTCCTATATTATCACCGAGGGCATAGGTAAACCTTCGGGTAATACGCTCCAGTTCGGCAGCAGAATATTTGGCCGGATCAATCTGAATACCTCCTTTAGCTCCGCCAAAAGGCAATCCTGCCAAAGAAGTTTTCCAGGTCATCCACATGGCAAGTGCTCTTGCAGCATCGATATCTACGGTAGGATGGTATCGCAGTCCGCCCTTATATGGCCCTAAGGCATTGTTGTGTTGTACACGATAACCCGTAAAAACCTCCACATTCCCATCGTCCATTTTTACAGGAAAATGAACAACCAGTTCGTTATTGGTAATTTCAAGGATCTTCCTAATGTCCGGGTTCAAGCCTATACTATCGGATGCGTGATTGAATTGTCGCATAACATTCTCGAGCATCCCCTGCTTCCCTGTTTTTTGTCGCTTTTCTTTTTCCTCTTGTGCTATCATTTGTGTTTGTGTGTATTCATGGATTAATACTCTTTATACATACCTGAATCCGGCTTCCTGTTTCCGGAACAACGTATGGTCGTACTCACTACAGGAAATCACTTCCGATTTCTTTGCCGTAAGCACACACGTTGTCCGGTGCCGGCATGTAGCACAGATGCTTTTACCGTATTTTTCCATCTTGTTAGTGTTCATATTGCTACACTAAAGGCAAGAGGCATGCCGTAACGTATGCTGCTTTGAATACTAAAAAACAAAACACTGAAAAACAAACACTTAAGAAAAAAATATTTATTCCCCAAAAAAGAAGAACGGGGAATATTTCCATAGCAGGGGAGAAAATCCCCGGAGTAAAAGATAAGCTCCGGCATATTGACCACCGGGATTTTTGTGATGTTACTGCAGTTTGCTGCGAAGTGTTTTTCTGTCTATTCCCAAAATCTCGGATGCTTTGGTCTTATTATCATCTACGGCCCGGAGCACTCGACGGATGTACTCTTTTTCCATTTGAGCAAGAGGTACAAATACATCCTGAGGGAAATCGATATTATACTTGAGGTTTTCGGGAATATCTTTCAATTCTACACGGGTATCGCACATAATCACGGCTCTCTGGATAATATTTTCCAGCTCCCGTATATTCCCCGGCCAGTCATAACGCAATAATACGTCCATCGCGTCCGGAGCAACCGCAAGCAAACGATCTTTGTACTCCACTCCGTATTTCTGAAGATATTTTTCTACCAGGAGCGGAATATCCGATTTTCTCTTTCTCAGTGGAGGAACATCGATCTCTACCACCGTCAGCCGATAATAAAGATCTTCACGGAATTTCTTCTGGCGTACAAGTTCTTTCAGATTGCTATTGGTAGCAGCGATGACCCTTACTTCTATTTTCTGCGCTTTACGCGCCCCCACCCGGGTAACTTCTTTTTCCTGCAACACCCGAAGCAGTCCGTTCTGTACCTGGAAAGAGGCATCTCCTATCTCGTCCAGAAAAATAGTTCCTTGGTGTGCAGCCTGAAAAAATCCGAGGCGGTTTTCGCCTGCACCGGTAAACGCTCCTTTTTCATAACCGAACAATTCGGACTCCAGCAGACTTTCCGGAATAGCTCCGCAGTTTACCGCTACAAAAGGTTCCCTCGAAAACTTACCACTGTAATGAATGGCCCTGGCTACAAGTTCTTTTCCGGTACCACTCTCTCCCTGGATGAGAATAGTCGCCCGGTTATCCCGGACTCTCCCTATAATATCCTTGACCTTCTCGAGTCCTTCCGACTTACCAATCAGTTCACCATATGCCAGCTCGTCCTGTCCTTTACCTTTTTCCTCCCTTCCTTTGTCACCCTTGATATTTTCGAGAGACTTGGACACGGCAGCACGCAGCTCTTCTTTGGTAAAAGGTTTGATCAGGTAGTCTACGACCCCGGATTTGCCTATATTCCAAGCATTTTCCGTAGATATATATCCGGTAACAACCAGTATAGGCATGTCCGGATAGTGTTCGGACGCATACTGAATCAACTCAAAACCATCCACCCCAGGCATCCTGAGATCCGTTACCAGCAAATCTACCGGAGCATCCCGAAGAATAGACACTGCTTCCTTGACAGAAACTGCTTTGTACGTATGGTAATCCATAGCCTGCAGATGCCTTTGCACCAGTTCGAGAATATGGATATCATCATCTACGATGAGAATATTTTCCTTCCTGTAACTCATTACTGCTTTTTTGGTAATTTGATTTCGAAAACGGTTCCTCCTCCTTTTCCGGCCCTATGCCGGATCTGCCCCCCATGACCGGTGATGATGCCATGAACAACACTAAGTCCTAAGCCCGTACCTTCGCCGGTGGGTTTGGTCGTAAAAAACGGTTCAAAAACCTTGTCTCCCACAGTCCCGGGTATCCCTTTACCCCCATCCCCGATTTCCAGCACCACATTATTTCTGTTTTCTCCGGCTCTTATAATGATCTCCCCATTGACCGGCGAGTAATAAACAGCATTCATAATAAGGTTAAACAATACCTGGGTCATCTGTATCTCATCGACTTTTACAGCTATATCCTCTCCTCCGAAAACGACCACCGGGGTGAGTCTACGGTTCTGAAACGTAGGCTTCAGTAGCTTCAGCACATTTTCGACAACGGGCTTCAGCAGGACATTTCTCCGCACCTGCGGAACTTCGCAGGTAAAGAACATGAGCTTCTTCACGACCTCCCTGCAGAAGATAGCATTCTCCTTAATCTTATTCAAGTCATCGATTTCATCGTGGTCCGTCATCCTGCTTTCCAGCAATTCGGCAAAACCGAGAATATTGGTCAACGGCGTATTGAGTTCATGAGCTATTCCTGCGGTTATCTCTCCCATAATATTAAGCCGGTCCGCTCTTTCCATTTGTCGCTTGATAGCGAGTTCGCTCTCCCTTATTCTCTTTCTTTCCAACAGATTTCCAACCTCCAATCCTACGTTTTCAAGAAGTTTATGCTCTTCTTCCAGAAAATCCGTAACCGAATACCTGCTTGCCGGATACCCCACTTCTATCCATCCTTCATCCCGATTAAACACCTTTATGACAGAACGTATTGCAACCAGTTCTTCTTCTTCCAACAAATCGCCGAGCGCATATTCTTTGGTCCTGATCACTACCCGGGTATCCTTTTCAAACAACCAGGCCCTCTTCAGGCAATGTACAATGGCATCCAAAGAGATTTCGGGATGATCGTAATCACAATTTACAATAATGGAAGTGATCTCATATAAACAGGTAAGTTCCTTAATTCGTTCCTTAAGCTTGTCCTCTATAGTATCCATAAGTTTCCGTATCCTTCTTCTCCAAAATTAAAACTTAAATCGGTTCCACCGAAGGCACAGTGAGATAATCTGTCCGGAATCCGGAATCCGAAATTCTTTTCGCCGGGCTTCCATAGCTTATAGAAGTAAGATACGTATGAAAGGAAAGGTTTTGAGGATTATTTTAAATAAACCGAGACTATCCAAATTTTATTCAAGCCTTTAATCTTTATCTGAGCAGGTTTTACTTAAATAATTTCATATATTCTCTGAATAAATAATTTTTTCCTCTTTTTGCTCCTGTTTGCACAACATCGATAATCTTATCAAAAAGATAAAAAAGTAGACAAAAACAAAGTGACTTTTCATAACGATGATGTATTGCAAAAGTTGATGTATCTCTGGCGAATGAAAATAAGTAAAAAATGACATTTAGTGGAACCTAATATGAAACCACTCACCTGAGCATTTTAGCAATGATCCGTTATTTCCCGAAAAACTGGAATTTGACGGAACAAATTATCGAACTATTCGGATGAATGCCATTGCCCATCATATATTCCAGACAAACAACGGATTACCACAAAATAAAAACAGGAAAAGCGATCATTTCAATCTCTTTTCCTGTTACGTAGCCTCGCCAAGAATCGAACTTGGATCTAAAGTTTAGGAAACTTCTATTCTATCCATTGAACTACGAGGCCCCATTGGTCTCTACTTTATAGAAGAAACCATATTCTAAAAAGCAAAAAAGCAACCGTAGTTGCTCTATTTATCTGTTCTCCCTCTTGGGCTCCCTTCGACTAAGCTCAGGGTAAACAACACTTCGATAAACTCAGTGCAACGCTTCTCGCCCAACAACGTTCACTTTGCTCCCCCTCTTGGGCTCTAACCTCCCGATAACTATCGGGATGAGCTAAGGAGGGAGGTATTTCATAATTGTAAAATCTGAATATAAGAACGTAAATTCCTATGCTTTACAGCACTTTGCTCCCCCTCTTGGGCTCGAACCAAGGACCCTCTGATTAACAGTCAGATGCTCTA
>NZ_FPJE01000029.1 GCF_900119185.1 Sinomicrobium oceani
GAGGAAGCGGGTGCTGTTTGCCAAAGCATATTAAACAAAAAAACCGGCATGTCATTCTGGATCCGCCGGTTTTTTTATGTGTTGTTCTCTCTTTAAGGTATTTACTGATCTGCCGTATTTACTGTTTCCGCTTTAATGTGTTTGGAACGAACCTTGAATTTCCGGCGATGGGGGCGTAATTTTCCGTAAGACCCCATGATTATTTTACCTCTTTTCGTTTTTTTGTCTCCTTTTCCCATTTTTTAATCATTTGGTTAAACTTAGCCACAAGTTACTAAATTCTATAGAAAGACAAAAACGGATTCGGGTGTGAGACGCTAACGAATCGTACGGATAAAATCCGGGATGCCGTCTTTTCCCTTGTCATTCAGAGATTTGATGAAAGCAGAGCCTATAATGGCGCCTTTAGCCAGATGGGTGGCGGCGCGGAATGTTTCTTCATTGCTGATCCCGAAGCCTACAATTTGAGGGTTTTTCAGCCGGAGGTTATGAATGCGCTCAAAATACTGTTGCTGTTCTTCTCCGAAAGTACTTTTTGCTCCGGTAACACTGGCAGAGCTTACCATATAGATAAAACCGTCCGAGACCGAATCGATAAAGCGTATTCTTTCGTCCGGGGTTTGCGGTGTAATGAGAAATATGTTGGCCAGGCCGTATTTTTCGAACATATCTTTGTACTCTTCTTCGTAAACATCCACCGGAAGGTCCGGAATGATGAGTCCGTCTATCCCCGTGTCCGCACATTTTTTGCAGAAATCTTCCACGCCGTATTGCATAATGGGATTGAAATAGCCCATGATAATAAGGGGAATGTCTACAGTTTTACGGATATCCCGGAGCTGCTCGAATACCCTGGCTGTAGTCATGCCGTTTTTCAGGGCTTTCGTAGAGCTTTCCTGAATGGTGGGGCCATCGGCCAGCGGATCGCTGAAGGGGAGGCCTATCTCTATCATATCCACCCCGCTGTCCTGAAGGCTTTGGATGATGGAGACCGTGTCTTCCGGCCCCGGATAGCCTGCTGTGAAATATATGGACAGGATTTTTTTATCTTCCTGTAACTTTTTGTGTATCCTGTTGGTCGTCATTCTTTATATTTTTTTTCGGTGCCTTTCAGTACCGTTGAGATTCGAAATATGATGTGCCCGGTTCCCGGAGGAAAGGTGTGTTCCCAAGCGGGTTTATCACGATTTAAAGTCCGAAGTGATCGATATATGTGCTGAGGTCTTTGTCTCCCCTTCCGGAAAGGGCAACCACAACCACATCATCACTTTTAAATGAGGTATTTCCGAAAATGGCCAGGGCGTGGCTCGATTCTATAGCGGGAATAATACCTTCTGTTTTACACAGCTCGAGTCCGGCTTTCATGGCTTCGTCATCCGTGATCGATTTGAAAGTAGCACGGCCCGAGGTACAAAGGTGGGCGTGCATAGGTCCTACTCCCGGATAGTCAAGCCCGGCTGAAATGGAATAAGGTTCGGTAATCTGTCCGTCAGGAGTTTGCATGAGCAGGGTCTTGCATCCGTGAATGATACCCTGATGTCCGAGGACGGAAGTTGCGGCGCTTTCCCCGGAATCAATTCCTTTTCCGGCAGCTTCCACGGCGATAATCTTCACTTGTTCTTCATCCAGAAAGTGATAAAAAGTTCCGGCAGCATTACTTCCTCCTCCGATGCAGGCTACCACATAATCGGGATTTTCGCGTCCTTCTTTTTCCTGGAGCTGAGCCTTGATCTCTTCGGATATTACGCTCTGGAATCTCGTCACCATATCCGGGTAGGGATGCGGGCCAATAGCCGACCCGATAATGTAGTGCGTATCTACCGGATTGTTGATCCAGTCGCGGATAGCCTCATTAGTGGCGTCTTTCAGGGTTTTACTCCCGGAGCGTGCGGGGCGGACTTCAGCGCCGAGCATTTTCATACGGGCTACATTCGGTGCCTGTCGTGCAATATCGATCTCTCCCATGTAAACAACACAATCCATTCCCATGAGTGCACAAACCGTAGCGGTAGCCACGCCGTGCTGCCCGGCACCTGTTTCGGCGATGATCCTCGTTTTTCCAAGCCGTCTGGCCATGAGGATCTGGCCTATGGTGTTATTGATCTTATGGGCGCCGGTATGGTTGAGGTCTTCCCGTTTGAGATAGATTTTTGTGCCGTATTTTTCGGACATCCGTTTTGCAAAATAGAGCGGGGAAGGACGACCTACATAATCTTTAAGGAGCTGATCGAATTCTTGCTTAAACGAAGGTTCGCTCATGACTTCGAGATATTTCCGTCGGAGTTCTTCGACATTCGGGTATAACATCTCGGGGATAAACGCACCTCCGAATTCACCGTAGTAACCGCGTTCGCTGACATGATAAGCCCCTTTACCCGCATTTCCTCCGATCGGGGAGGCAATTTTTACTGGTGCTGACATAATATTTTTGATTTAAATTCTTGTAATTGTTTTGTGTTCTTCCTGCCAGGCTCCGTTTCGAACCTGCTGTTTACATCGATAGCGTGGCATAGCGCGGCCACTTTGTTATACCCCGGACTGTTCAGGAATCCGGTGATCAGTCCGGTTTCTTCCGGTCCGATTCCTCCGCTCAGGAAAAAGGGTTTCTCCGAAGGGTAATTCCGGAAGACACCCCAGTCGAACGTGTAACCGTTTCCTCCGGGTTGCTCGCCTTTGGTGTCGAAGAGAAAATAATCCACATCATCTTCGAAAGGGTGCAACCGACTAAAATCGAATTGGTCTTTTACCGAAAATACTTTGATGATTTCCACTGCTGGTAAAACCTGCCGGAGTTCCCGGCAGAATACCGCATGTTCCCCGCCGTGAAGCTGCACGGCCTGTAATTGATATTGCGTGGCTTTTCGGGTTATCTCATGTATGGTCGCATTGACGAATACCCCGGTTTTTTTTATTTTCCCGGGAATCTCCGGAATAATTCCGTCGAAATATCGCGGAGATTTGTCATAAAAAATAAAGCCGAGGTAGTCGGGCCCAAGCGCAGCGACCTCCAGGATGTTTTCCGGGTATTTCATGCCGCACACTTTGAGTAGTGGTTGATGGTGATATGCTGAATGTTCGGCCATTTAACGGAGGATGTCTGTAATAAATGCACCGGCGCTCCGGCCGGGATCTTCTGTTTTCATAAAGTTTTCTCCTACCAGAAAGCCCTCGTAGCCATATTGTTGCAGGTCTTTTATAGTAGCCGGATCACTGATGCCGCTTTCGGATACTTTGACGAACTCATCGGGGATGATGCCGGAGAGTTGTTTACTGGTATTGATACTGACCTCGAAAGTTTTCAGATTACGGTTGTTTACCCCGAGCATATCGATACCGGGCATAATGGATTTGCGGAGTTCTTCTTCGTTATGAACTTCGAGCAGTACATCGAGCCCGAGCGATTTGGCAAATCCGGAAAGGAATTTAATCTCTTCTTTGGTCAGGACCGCGGCAATAAGAAGTATGACATCTGCTCCATATGCCCTGGCTTCGAGGAGCTGATACTCGTCCATGATGAACTCTTTTCGGAGCAGGGGAAGGGTAGTGGCTGCCCTGGCCTGTAACAGGTCGTCGAGCGATCCGCCGAAATATTTGCCATCGGTAAGTACCGACATACCACATACTCCTGCGTTTTCATATCCTGCGGCTACATCAGCAACACTCAAGGCCTGGTTTATTACGGCCCTTGACGGCGAACGCCTTTTGTGTTCGGCAATAATACCGGATTTGCTGGCTTTCAGTTTGCCCGCAAGCGATGTTGTTGTACGGCTAAAAAGGACAGCGTTTTCCAGTTGAGAGACCGGGACTATACTTTTTTTGAGTTCGACCTCTCTGCGTTTATCAGCTATGATCTTGTCTAAGATGTTAGACATAAGGTTCTGTTTTTAAGGTTCCTGATAATTAATATTTGTTTGTCGTTTACCTGCTGATTTCCTGTAGTTTGCGGAGGGATTGCAGAGCCTTTCCGGAGAACAGGCTTTCCTTTGCCATATCGTACCCCTCCTTTGGAGTGAGGTCTTTTGCGGTGGCAATGGCCATTCCTGCATTGGCGCAGACTACATTGTTCTGGGCTTCTGTTCCTTTTCCGCTGATAACGTCCATAAAAATGGCAGCCGATGCTTCTATGGTTTCACCTCCTTTAATAGCCGCACTGTCCAGGCTGTTCACCCCGAAGTCTTCCGGGGTAAGCATTTGTTCGGAGTTGTTGCGGATTGCTTTGGCCGGACCGGTGAGTGAAAGTTCGTCATACCCGTCGAGCGCGTGCAATATGGTATAGTTTTTATCGGTATTCTGATAGAGATATCCGTACATTCTTGCAAGTTCGAGGTTGAATACCCCGACCATCTGGTTTTTGGGAAACGCTGGATTCACCATAGGGCCGAGCATATTGAAAAATGTTTTTACGGCAAGCTCTTTACGGATCGGACCGACGTTTTTCATGGCCGGGTGGAAGAGCGGTGCGTGAAGGACACAGATATTGGTTTTGTCAATAGAACGTTTCAGGAAATCGGGATCGTTTGAGAATTTGATACCCAGGAATTCCATAACATTGCTGGAGCCGCATTTAGAGGAAACACCGTAATTACCGTGTTTGGTAACCGGAATTCCGGCCCCTGCCGTGATGAACGATGCCAGTGTGGAAATATTGAATGTGTCTTTTCCGTCTCCACCGGTTCCGCACAGGTCAATAGCTTCATAGCCGTCCAGTTCTACGGCGATGCAGAGTTCCAGAAGCGCATCGCGAAAACCTTCCAGTTCTTCTACGGTTATACTCCGCATCATATAGACCGTTAAAAATGCTGCGATCTGGCTGGTGTTGTATGACCCTTGTGAAATATTAACCAATACGTTCCTGGCCTCTTCCTTGGAGATGGTTTCGTGGTTGATCAGTCTGTTTAGTATGGCTTTCATTATTGTTTTTTTATCCGAAGTCCGAAGTATAAAGCCGGAGTTCGGAGTTATTTGATGTTTTTCTTCAGTACCATCATCATATCGGATGATTTATTTTCGCTCCGGACTTGTGACTTCCTGCTATTAGCTGTTACCGCTTTTAAGCCAGTTTTTCAATATTTTTTTGCCATCCGGTGTGAGGACGGATTCGGGGTGATACTGTACTCCTTTTACATCGTATTCGCGGTGACGAAGCGACATCACCTGTCCGTTCTCGTCGAAAGAAGTGGCTTCGAGCGTATCGGGAAGTTCCGGGGCTACTACCCACGAATGGTAGCGGCCGACTTCAATGTCTTTATCGAGGCCTTCGAAAAGAGGTTCGTCTTTTACGATAATCTTTACGGTAGTAGCTACACCGTGATACACCTTGTTCAGGTTAATGATCTTTCCGCCGAAGACTTCGCCTATGGCCTGCTGGCCGAGACAAACCCCGAGAATGCTCTTTGTCGGAGCGTATTTCCGGATGATGTCTTTGAGAAGGCCGGCTTCGTCGGGGATTCCGGGCCCCGGAGACAGTAATATTTTGTCAAAATCTTCGGCTTCTTCCAGCAGGAGCTGGTCATTACGCTTTACGGTAACTTCTCCTCCGAGGTCTTCGAGATAATGTACGAGGTTGTATGTGAAACTGTCGTAATTATCGATAACCAGTATTTTCTGTGTTTTCATCACTTTGCTGTTCTTGTATTGATAGGACGTGATTAAATGCTTTCGGCCAAGTCCATGGCTTTGTTAAGTGCCCCGAGTTTATTAAAGACCTCCTGTAATTCGCTTTCGGGACTCGATTCGGAGACGATCCCTGCCCCCGCCTGATAATGAAGCCTGTGATTTTTGCTGAGAAAGGTCCGGATCATGATGGCATGATTAAAGTTGCCTTCAAAATCCATAAACCCAATGGCTCCGCCATAAAAGTCCCGGTTACAGTTTTCGTACTTGTCGATGAGCTGCATGGCCATATGTTTGGGAGCCCCGCTGAGTGTACCCGCAGGAAACGTATCGGCGACAACCTGCATGGTAGAGGCCTTTTCATGAAGTTTACCGGTTACCTTAGAGACAAGGTGGATGACATGCGAGAAGAATTGTACTTCCCGGTAGGTCTCTACTTTGACATGATGTCCGTGCCGGCTCAGATCGTTACGCGCAAGGTCTACAAGCATTACATGCTCGGCATTTTCCTTGGCATCTTCGGCCAGTTGCCTGGCCAGAACCGTATCCTGTTCGTCATTTCCGGTACGGCGGAAGGTTCCGGCTATGGGGTGTATCTCTGCTTTTCTGTCTTTGACAACGAGCTGTGCTTCCGGTGAAGAACCAAAGATCTTAAAGTTACCATAGTCGAAAAAGAAGAGGTAAGGAGAGGGGTTTATACTTCTCAGGGCACGGTACACATTAAATTCGTCTCCTTTGAATTCCTGGGAGAATCTTCTGGATAATACAAGTTGGAAGACATCGCCGCGATAACAGTGTTTTTTGGCGTATTCCACACTTTTTTTGTATTCCTCATCGGTGAGATTGGATACGGGAGCCCCGGTTTTGAAAAAATTGTACGTGGCGAAATTTTTGGACTGGAGCAATTGCTCGATCTCCGGGATATTATTGGTGCCGTCCGTACTGTGACAGAAAATATAAGCCTCGTTTTTAAAATGATTGATGGCTATGATGTTCTGATATACGGCATAATAAATGTCAGGGATGTCCAGTGTGTCTTCCTTGCGGGAGATCTCAATATCCTCGAAATGTCGGACACCGTCATAGGCAATGTAACCGAAAAGCCCTTTGTTGATAAACTTAAACCCGTTGTCTTCGGTCTGGAAAGCACGGGCAAAATCATGTATGGCCTGGGGAACGTCGGTGTTTTTTTCTATGTCGGTCTGTGCGCTCTTACCGTCCGGATAGGAGGTGGTGATGATCCCTTTTTTCACCTCTATACTGGCTATGGGATTGCAGCATATATAAGAGAAGCTGTTGTTGTTGGCGTGATAATCGCTGCTTTCCAGCAGGAGGCTGCCGGGATACCTGTCTCTTATCTTAAGGTAAACGCTGACCGGCGTTATCGTATCTGCGAGTATTTGTTTGTAATGTGTGGTTAAATGTATCATTGTTCTTTCAAAGTTATATAGCGTACGGAAAACAAAAAAGGCTTGTCGTGATTGACAAGCCTTTTGTATTTTGGTTTTAAAAATACTTAACAGGGTCTTAGCTCACGACGTTCTGACGTAAGTTGCTCCACCACCAAGTATTGTTTAAAATGTTGTGCATTTGATTTTGTTTGCTACAAATATAGAAAGGAAAACGATAATTACAAGCTGCAAAATGCTTTTATAACAATTTTTTAGCTGAGATTTAAAAAAAAGGTCCTTTTTGAGAGCAAAAGGACCCTTTTTTGTCATAGGTATTTTTCTGCTTTACTTAGAAATTCAGATCGACAACCAGGTCGAATTCATCGTAAATGGTTTTGTCTCCAAGATTTTTGAAAAAGCTACCGGAATTGTACTTAACGTCATACTTACTTCGGTCAATTTTTATCGCTCCCGTTGCTTTATTTCCGTAAACAGAAAGTTCGAAACTTACCGGATGGGTTTTTTCTTTAATAGTAAGGTCTCCTGTTACTTTATAAGCATTTTTTCCGGTAGATTTTACTTTGGTGATCACCATTTTGGCTGTAGGATACTTTTGTACATCGAAAAAGTCTTCGGACTTCAGGTGGCCGTCAAGTTTATCTTTGTATTCACCTTCAAGGTCGGTAGCACTGATCGTGGTAAGATCTACTACGAATTCTCCTCCTGTAAGCTTATCACCTTCAAAAACAAGATGTCCTTCTTTGATGTCTACTACACCTTCGTGAGAACCGGTTACTTTATATCCTTTCCAGGTAACTTTACTGGTAGAGGTGTCAACGGTTTTCTTCTCTTTTTCGATAGTTGAAAAAGCTACGGCACTAAAAGCCACTGTGAGCGTTAAAGCTACTTTTGCAAATTTGTTTTTCATGTTTCAGATAATTGTGTATTGATGTTAAATGTTAAGATGTTACTTATATAGTGTGAAATAATTCTTCTGCAGTTTTCCTTACTTTCGGCAGGTGTTGCATATCATCTTCCGGGGCACGGTAACCTACCGCGGCAATAACGGCAGTATGTAGCCCTTGGGCTTTGAGCCCGAGTATACGGTCATAACCATCGGCATCAAAACCTTCCATAGGGCACGCATCGATACGGAGTTGGGCGGCTGTAGCCAGTAAATTTCCCAGTGCTATATAGGCTTGTTTAGCGGTCCAGTTACCTTTAATGTCTGTAGGTAACTGTACTACGGCATTGTTTATCATATTTGCGTATCCGGAAAGGTTTTCGACGGGAATATTCCGGGTTTTACTGATATTTTTCATGTAAGCTTCGGTATCGGAAGCCGTTACATCGGTTTTGGATGCGAAAACGATAAGACATGAAGCATCTGTAATCTGTGACTGTCCCCAGGATACTTCTCTGAGTTGTTTACGAATTTCCGGGTCTTGTATGATAAATACCTCATAAGGCTGCATACCGTAAGAAGAAGCGGATAAACGAATGGCTTCTTTCAGAGTATCCAGATGCTCATCGGATAATTTGGCCGCAGAGTTAAACTTTTTAGTCGCATACCTCCATTGTAGCGATTCTATAACATGATTCATTTTAATTCGGATTTTGTCGGATTGTATATTCATATTATGTTTAAATTCGGGTCAGCTCCTTAGGGTGTCCAGCACCTGATTGAGCATCTCCAGTTGATCTTCGCTCAGCCGGCTTACGATTTCTTTTTCCGTATCGGCTACTGCAATATTTACTTTTTCGAGAAGTGTGAGCCCTTCTTTAGTAATAAAGATCTCTACTTTTCTACGGTTTTTAGGGCATTGGATACGCTTTACCAGTCCTTTGTCTATCAGTTTGTCTACAATACGGGTGGTATTACTCATCTTGGCAATCATGCGGTCCTGTATGGTAGACAGGTTTGCAGGTTGCCCTTTTTGCCCTTTCAGAATACGCAAGACGTTGAATTGCGGTATTGAAATTTCAAAAGGTTTTATCGCATCGGATATACTGTTGTTTATTTCATTGGCCGTGTACACCAGGTTGATGATAGTCCGGGTGTGCATTTGCATATTCTGTGTTTTTATAACATCTTCAATTTTCATTGTCCATACAACATTTGTATGTACAAATATGTAATTGTTTTTAAGATTGTCCTTGCTAACATTTGCTAAATTTTTGTTAAATCGCAAACGAAGGAAGTCCTTATTTTTATCTTTATAAAGATGTGGTGTTGTTTAAATGATTAAAAATTAGCATATAACTTGCGGAAGATGCCGGTATGGAATGTGCTATGGGAATGTTAAAAAAAATGAGCTTCGGGAAGTATGGTGATAAGGATTTACGGAGCACCGAATAAAAAAATATGGAAATGAAACTGTGTGTAACCTGCTTGTTTTTTGTAATTTTGATTTCCTGTAACCGGGCTGGCAAAAAAGGAGTCCGGAAAGTTGACGAAGGGCTTAAAATGGGCCTTCCCAAAAATGTTGTGACTGACGGAGCTATTCAGATCGGTGTTTATGATTTTGAAGGGCTAGAGCCTTTACTGAACAGGAAGAACGGGAAGACCTATGTCGTTAATTTCTGGGCGACATGGTGTAAGCCCTGTGTGACAGAACTGCCGTATTTTGAACGTCTTGGGGAAAAGTATAAGGATAGCGGAGTGGAAGTGGTACTGGTGAGTCTTGATATGCCTGGCACATTGGATAAAAAACTCCTCCCTTTCGTGAAGCGTGAAGCGTTGACATCGAGAGTGGTTGTTCTCGACGATCCCCGGCAGAACGACTGGATACCCAAGGTAGCCGAGGAATGGTCCGGAGCCATACCTGCAACATTGATATATAACAAGGATCGACGCGCATTTTATGAGTCGTCCCTGACCTACACAGAACTCGAAGAAAACCTGAATGCTTTAACAGATACAAAATGAAACCACTACTACGAATCTCATTGTTACTCACCGTCGTATTGACCATGGGGTCTTTCAGCGGGCCTTCGCATCCTGTGGATGAAGGATACCGTATAGGAGATATTGCCGAAGATTTCAGTCTTATTAATATCGATGGGAAAATGGTATCCCTGTCCGATTATGAAAATGCCAAAGGATACCTTCTTATTTTTACCTGTAACACCTGTCCTTATGCACAGGCTTATGAAGACCGGATTATTGCCCTGGACAGAAAATACAGCAAGATGGGGGTTCCGGTTATTGCCATTAATCCCAATAATCCGGAAAAGTCTCCACGAGACAGTTTTGAGGAGATGAAGGTTAGAGCGCATCAGAAGAAATTTGCTTTTCCGTATTTGCTCGACAAGGAGCAAAAGATCTATCCCCTTTACGGGGCAACCCGTACTCCTCACGTGTTTTTGCTGGAACGTAAAACTCATGGAAATGAGGTTAAGTATATAGGTGCTATAGACGATAATTACCAGGATGCTGCTTCGGTAGAAAACCGTTATGCAGAAGATGCAGTCAATGCTATGCTTGAGGGGAAGGAAATACGGATTACAACAACCAAGGCTATAGGATGTGGAATAAAATAAATCCCTGGCCTTTGAAGAAGATAAATAATCCGTGTACATATAGTCGCGGGTTTTTTTGTTTTGCTTAATTTTGAAAAAAAGAAAAATTATGGCAGATTTAACTCAAGAAGAATGGGCGGAGCAGGTGGCTCAGCATAAAGAGGCTGTTGTTCTGGATGTTCGAACCGAAGAAGAATTTGAAGACGGTTATATTCCCGATGCGATCAATATAGATATCCGTCAGGGACAAGGGTTTATAGACGAACTCGAAAAGCTGGATAAGTCCAAGACTTATTATGTGTATTGTCGTTCGGGAGCCAGAAGTGCTCAGGCTTGTGCATTGATGGAACAGTTGGGCTTTGATGAAGCTTATAATCTCCTCGGTGGTATCCTGGAGTGGGAGGGAGACATCGTAGCATAAAATATAAAGAGTAAAAAAAGCGCCCTTTCTCCGTTTTTGTGAGAAAGGGCGCTTTTTTTTACTGGTTCTCGCTTCCCCAGTCTATTTTTCGGGAAATAAACATCACGATGGCCAGTATAACAAAAAGACCTGTACTTCCTGTGATGAGCGCATAGTTTTCGAGCTGTATGATGATATATATAAAGGTGTAAATTGCAACCAGCGACAACATAATAAACAGGGAGAACATCCGTGATTTCAGTATGGATAACGAATATGTGCTGATGAGCACAATCACGGAGGTGCCTGCTATGAGATAAGCCTTAAAAAAATTACTGTGCTCCGATATGGAAATCAGTAAAGTGTAGAACATAACCAGGGCGAGCCCTATCATCAGGTATTGAAAAGGGTGGATATGGATCTTGCTGAGGGTCTGGATCAGGAAAAAAACGAGGAAGGTCAGGCTTATCACCATAAAACCGTATTTGGAAGTTCGCTCGCTTTTCTGGTAATCGTCGACAGGGATCATGAAATTAACACCGAAGGCGTATGTTTCCAGATCGGGAAGCTGATTGATAAACTGTTGGGAGAAGGGGCGGTTGATCTCCAGTATTTTCCATTGTGCATCAAAACCGTTTTCGTGTATCTTACCGTCGTTATGTGGCAGAAATTTTCCGAAAAAGTTAGCGGTTTGCCATGGGGAAGTCATGGCTACTGTTGTTTGTTTTCCGACAGGGATAAAGCTCATTTGCCGGCTTCCGCGTATATCCAGCGTCATGGAAAAACCGGTATTTGCCGTGTGTGGCACATCTTTTTCTTTTAATACAGGACTTTCCAGGGTTTGCAGTGCCGGCCTGTTCCCGTAGTTTTCCTCCGCCACGTAGCGGGATTTCAAATCGTATGTATGCGATCCCATGGTAATTTTGGCCTGGTTGCTAACCCCTTTCTGATTGGACATCTTCATGACGATCCTGACCCTCTCCCACAGTATGTTGCTTTCTTTTATTTCCTGTTCTGTAAAGTCGGGTATAGAAAATGATCCGGACAAGGATGTCGAACTCTGGTACACACTGGTCTTGTAGATGCCGTAATATTTCTCTTCCGGATTCACCCGGGAATTGATGTCGAGAGCATCGGGGAAAACATAAAGATACGAAACTTCTTCAATGGTCTCCGTAAACATTTTTTTGGTGCTTTCTTCTACAACAGTCTTTTGGCGGAATGTTTTGTATGGAATCTCAAGAACAGGTCCGAATAAGATCACTTCGTCTCCCCATTTTTCGCTGATTTCATTCATTACCCCCTGTTTTCGTGACGATCTTTCCCGAATAAGATCTTTGACAAAGGATAATGGTATCAATAATATAAGGATGAGAAATCCTACCATAAGCATTCTGGCTGTTACGGATGTTCTGATCCAGGCGCCGAATTTTCCCCTGTCTTTTTGATGTTGTTCCATATTTTTATTTTTTAAAGTACTTTGTATTTCAAAGTTGTTAGTTAAAAAAATTATTGATTTCTGTTAATGAGTTTTTCGAGTGCGTCCAGGTGTTTTTTAAAAGCGGTTTTCCCGGTAGTCGTCACAACATATTTGGTATTTGGTTTTTTTCCTATAAATTGTTTTTGTACTGATATGTATCCGGCTTGTTCGAGTGCTTTGGCATGGCTGGCCAGGTTGCCGTCGGTTACATCGAGGAGCTCTTTCAGCGCCCTGAAATCGGCATGTTCATTTACCATAAGGACAGACATAATCCCCAGGCGTACGCGATGGTCGAAAGCTTTGTTTATATTGTTGATGATACCCAAAACCTACGCTTTGTCGTATTTGTAATACATAATAAGACCATAGATGATGTGCATGACGCCGAAGCCGATACACCAGAACCAGAATCCGTAACCTGGAAGCATGGCACAGATAAGCCCCAGGGCTATTTCCGTATAGCCGAGATAACGTATATCACCCAGGCTGTATTTGGAGGCATTGACAAGGGCCAGTCCGTAAAATATCAGCATCAAAGCCCCGGTTTGCCCGTATTTCTGCTGATTCAGTACGATTAGTATATATAGGCCTCCTGTAACCATGGGGATCAGGAAATTGATGATGAGTCTTCGTGAAGCACTGTCCCATATTTTTTCCCCGTTTTTTTTGGCTTTACGCGTGGTGAGGAATATAGCCGTAGCAGCACTCAGGAAAGCTACGAGAAAAAGGTCGAGGAGTACCAGCCGGAATATATAGCCATCCAGGATCAGATACGACCTTGGAGAGTTGGTTACGAGCAGGTAAGCGATCGCCGCACCGGTAAGGGCATAGATGCCCGCCAGTATTCCCGAAAGTCCGCTCAATGAAATAAAACGGGTGGACTTTTGCATCATAGTTCTGATGTCACAGAGGTCCTGAAGGTATTTGTTCGATTCCAAAATAAAGTACTTTGAAATGCAAAGTTAATTTTAAAACGGACATATACAAGATGGATTGTAAAAAATATGTCTATTTTATGATAGGGCTTGTTGTAATGGACTCAATTTTATATATTTATGTCTTGAAGTTTTTTCGAGCACTGTGTAAACTGTATTTTATCAACGTATAATCATTGTTTTTTAAGCGTGATATGAAAGAAGACTTTTTACATTATTTGTGGAAATTTCAAAAGTTTCAGGTCCGGGAGTTGCATACCGTTGCAAGAGAAAAGATAGAGATCATTACCCCGGGACAGCACAATCATTTATCGGGTCCGGATTTTTTTGATGCCAGGTTGCGTATAGGCGGACAATTATGGGCGGGCAATGTGGAAATACACATCAGGTCTTCGCACTGGTATGCGCATGGGCATGAGAAAGACAGGGCTTACGACAATGTGGTTCTTCATGTGGTATGGGAAGATGATGCGCCCGTTTTTCGGGGAGATAATACGCGTATCCCTGCTTTGGAACTTAAAACTGTAACCCCGGATAATTTGCAGCAGAATTACCGTAAGCTGTTGAAGAACAGTTGTAGTTTTATTAATTGCGAAAAAAGTATGGCTCGTGTAGATCCTTTTTTGCGCGATGCTTATCTCGAACGCCTGTTTTTTGAAAGGATGGAACGGAAGTCGGTAACGGTGCTGCAGGATCTCAAAAGATCCGGTAATGACTGGGAGGCCGTTTTTTTCAGGCAGCTCATGCGCAATTTCGGATTGAAGATCAACGGAGAATCTTTTCGAAGTGTCGCGGATTCAATAGATTTTAAGGTCGTACGTAAGGTACAACACGAAGTGCTTCTTATGGAAGCGTTGTTGTTTGGCCAGGCAGGATTGCTCGGAGAAGACGAAACACCCGATACCTATATGAAGGTGTTGAGGAAGGAGTATCTGTATTTGCAAAGAAAGTTCGGATTATCGTCCGCCGGGGTAGTACCTCCTTATTTTCACCGGCTGAGACCGGCCAATTTTCCCACGGTACGCTTGTCGCAGCTGGCTAATCTTTATTGCCAAAGAAAGACCCTTTTTACACTGGTTATGGAAACGGACCGGGTGGCCGATTTTTATTCCGTACTGGAGAGTAGTGCATCGCCCTACTGGGACGACCACTATACGTTCGGCAAAATATCCGGAAAGCATCGAAAAGTAGTTTCGCGTAATTTTATGGATCTGCTAATCGTCAATACGGTACTTCCCGTTAAGTTCTGTTACATGCGTTATCTGGGGAGGGAAGCGGATGAGCGCCTACTGGAACTGGCCCGTAGCCTGAATCCTGAAAAAAACAGTATTACTGCCGGTTATACAGGAATAGGGATCAAGCCCGGGGATGTGGCCGACAGTCAGGCATTATTACAGCTTTATCATGCATACTGTTCTGAAAATCGTTGTGTGGAATGTACTATAGGGCACCAATTGCTCAAGACCTGATAGAACGTGGTGTTTTGTTGTTGCAATGTGCAATTATTACGTATCTTAGCATCCGTGAAAACGCTGACCAACATCCGGTATTTTTTCGAAAAACACGGTTTTGCCGTTTCTTCCCGTCTGGCAGACAGACTGGGGATGAAAGCCAAAAATGTCCGGTTATTCTTTATTTATGTTTCTTTTGCAACCTTGGGAGTATGGTTTGCCGTGTATCTTACCCTGGCTTTCGTATTAAAACTCAAAGATATGGTCTATACCAAAAGAACATCGGTATTTGACCTTTAGCCAAAAAACAGCTTGTTTTAATTTTATGCTTTCCCGGTACTTTTTTTAAATTTTTTTTAGCTTTCAGGATGTGAAAACAGATTCAAAACTTGATTTAGACTCTTTTTTTTTGGATATTGCTCCCTTTTAACGAATTACCCTTTTATTCGTTAATTTTGAAATATTTTGTTGTAGTATATTTTTGAAAGATAAACACTAACACTAATCTAAAAATTTAATATGCATTTTATGAGAAATAAATTTCTCTCTCTTCTCTTAACACTAACTTCTTTTACAGTATTTTCACAAGAATTAACCCTGAAAGAAACCCTTGAAAATCCTTCTAACGTCATCAATGACGGTAGAATAGAGGTCCGGGTGGAAGGAGGTCAGGAGCCTTATACTTATAAATGGAGTAATCAGTCGACCCCCCTCAAGTCCAACACGGCATCCGGGCTTACAGAAGGGATACCCTACACCTTAACCGTCACCGATGCCAACGGGATGTCAGTCACCGAAAAGTACGAAGTCCCTGCCAAGTCGATTACAGAAATATTCAACGGAACCACGCAGCCTATAGTAGATGCAATTGGTTCCGTTTTGTTTTGGGACCCTTTTGCGGCAATGGGATTATACGATCCTGTGATGTATGACGACAATGGTAGTCCTCTTTTACATCCCAACGGAGATCCCAGAACAATAGCCGTACCTTTTATTGTAATATGGCTTATTATCGGGGGCCTCTTCTTTACCCTTCGGATGAAATTTATCAACATTCGTGGTTTTAAGCATGCCATTCAACTGGCCCGCGGACATTATGACGAGTCCGAGGCTCCGGGGCAGGTGACCCATTTTCAGGCTCTGGCCACTGCGGTTTCCGGTACGGTCGGATTGGGTAATATTGCCGGTGTGGCCATTGCTATTGCCGTAGGAGGTCCCGGCGCTACTTTCTGGATGATCCTGGCCGGGTTTTTCGGAATGTCATCCAAGTTCGTCGAGTGTTCCCTCGGGGTAAAATACAGAGAAATCCATGCCGATGGCCGGGTATTCGGAGGCCCGATGAGTTACCTGGTAAAGGGACTCAAAGCCCGTGGAAAAGAAAGGTTCGGTAAGGTACTTGCCGTGGTTTTTGCCATATTGTGTATCGGAGCATCTTTCGGCTCCGGTAATATGTTCCAGTCCAACCAGGCCTTCGATCAGTTACAGGGGCAGTTTCCGGTGCTGGAAGGAAATGGTTTCTGGTTTGGCGTGCTTATGGCGTTACTGGTAGGTGCTGTGATTCTCGGAGGGATAAAAAGTATAGCCAAAGTAACGGAAAAGATCGTGCCTTTTATGGCGTCGCTATATGTGTTTTTTGCCCTGGTGGTGATTTTTATGCATATCAATCATATCGGCAGTGCGTTTATGGAGATATTTGACGGGGCTTTTGACCCCGGAGCACTTAAAGGTGGAATTATAGGGGTGCTGATACAAGGTTTCCGTCGTGGTACCTTCTCTAACGAAGCCGGTGTGGGATCTGCTGCTATAGCACACTCCGCAGCCAAAACAAAGCATCCGGTCTCCGAAGGTTTTGTAGCTTTGCTCGAACCTTTTATCGATACGATTGTAGTGTGTACCCTGACGGCTCTGGTGTTGATCTTTACCGGAGTTCATGAAGGAGCAGAAGGACTTGGAGGAGCTCAGCTGACCTCTGCAGCTTTCGGAAGCGTAATCAGCTGGTTCCCTTATGTACTCGCCGTTGCGGTATTCCTGTTTGCCTTTTCAACGGCAATCTCCTGGTCGTATTACGGTATGCGTGCGGCTACGTTTCTTTTCGGGAAAAGCAAAAGAGTGGAGTTTATATACAAGATATTATTCTTAATGTTCGTAGTTTTGGGCGCTTCTATCAGCCTGGGGGCTGTTCTGGACTTTTCGGATATGATGCTGCTGGCCATGGCACTGCCAAATATTATCGGTTTGTATATCATGTCAGGTGAAGTTCGCTCAGATCTTAGGGAATATGTTCGTAAGCTGAATGCCAACGAACTCTTTAAGAAACCCCAACCAGTAAAACCGGCTAAGAGAGAGCACTAACTATTATTGTTGAAATATGACAAAGACTAAAGAATCCTGGGGCTCCAGGATCGGACTTATTCTTGCCATGGCAGGAAATGCCGTAGGGTTAGGGAATTTCCTGCGTTTCCCCGTGCAGGCCGTGCAGAACGGAGGCGGAGCATTTATCATTCCTTACCTGGTGTGTTTTCTCCTCATGGGAATTCCTCTGTTATTTATAGAATGGTCTTCCGGACGTTACGGAGGAAGGTTCGGAAATCACAGTACTCCTTATATACTGGATACGATGACCAAGGGAAGGGTGTTGAAGTATATTGGAGTATTCGGAATTTTCACCAACATTGCGGTAGCAGCCTACTATGCGTATATAGAATCCTGGACGATGTCTTATGTGGTTCATTCCCTGAAAGGTACTTTTTCCGGTATGGACCAGTCGCAGGTCGCTGATTTTTTCCTTTCGTATACGGACGTGCTGCACAGTACAACAGGAATACCCTTTGAGGCTGTGATCTTCTATATATTGTGCCTTGCTATTAATGTATATGTACTTTCCAAAGGATTGGGCGGGGTAGAAAAAGTGGCCAAGATCGGAATGCCGTTATTGATCATCTTCGGTGTGATACTGGCGGTGCGGGGACTAACGCTTGGAACCAGCGGGGCTTCGGAGATATTTCCGGATGCCAATGCATGGGACGGGTTGAATTTCCTGTGGACACCCCAATACGAGTCTATTCTGGACCTGAAAGTCTGGATGGCCGCAGCCGGACAGATTTTCTTTACGCTTTCCGTGGGTATGGGTACGGTACACTGTTACGCAGCCTATGTGAAAAGTAAGGATGATATTGCGTTGAACGCTGTTTCTGCCGGGTTTATGAACGAGTTTATCGAAGTGGTAATAGGGAGCTCTATCGTTATTCCTATCGCTGCAGGTTACCTGGGAATGGACTGGGTCATGGAAAATGCAGGCTTCGGAATGGCGTTCCAGACCATGCCTTATCTTTTTCAGCAATGGGGCCCTGTTTTTGCAGCGATAGCCGGGGTCATGTGGTTTGGTCTGCTGTTCTTTTCAGGGATCACCAGCTCTCTGGCCATGGGGACGCCCTGTGTGAGTTTTATGCAGGACGAATTCGGATGGAATCGTAAAAAGGGAGCCTGGGCCTTTGGCCTGGTAACACTTATTATGGGGCTGCCTACCGTTTTCTTTTTCGGAGAGGGAGTTTTTGACGAATATGATTATTGGGCGGGTACCGTGAGTCTTGTGGTATTTGCCATGATGGAAACGATACTCTTCTCATGGGTGTTCGGTTTAAATAAGGGCTGGCGCGAGATTACTATGGGGGCAGACATCAAAGTTCCCGGTATCTACAGGTATATTATCAAGTACATAACTCCGGTTATTCTTATAGTTGTTTTTCTCGGAACCGTATTTGCGCCTAAAGCCAATGACTGGTCGGGAAATATCCGGAGCCTGTTTTCCGGAAACGGATGGCCGCTGGATAATATGTCTATCATTAATAAAATTACCAATGTGGGGCTGAGGCAGCAATTGGCCGACGCAACGGATCCGGAACAGATCCGGGTTTTACAGGATAACCTGTTTGCTGTGAATATGGCCAGAGGATTCCTGTCTGCCCTGTTGCTGTTTATTTTGATATTAATTTATGTATCTTACAAAAAACGAGTCAGAGAAGGGAGGGTAACATCAGTATGAATACAACAGCACTAATAACGATGCTTCTTGCGCAAGGTATTGTAACCGCTATAGCAGGATACTTTTTTTACAAGGTGATGGTAACTCCTCCGAAACAGGAGCCCGATTCCTATGCGGAAAATGACGACGAAATTATCCGGCAGGAATAGTACGATCATCATTAAAATATTAGCTTATGAAAAAGTCCCGTTTCCGTTTTGACAAGAAAGAGAGAAGCGGGATTTTCTTTTTGCTGGCCATTATTTTTTTTACCCAAATCAGCTATCTGTGGTATAAAGCCCTGATGCCTGCAGTGAGGGAAGTAGAAGATGACCAGGTATTACTGGCGCTCAGGGAGCAGTTAGATTCGCTGGCAAATATTCAGGAGAGAGATACGGTATATCCGTTTAATCCTAATTACCTTTCGGATTATAAAGGCTATATATGGGGTATGAGCGTAACCGAAATCGATAGGTTACACGCCTATAGGAGCGCGGGGAATTTTGTGAATTCAGCAGAAGATTTTGCACGGGTTACCGGCGTGTGCGATACGGTTTTACATCGGATGGCGCCCTATTTCCGGTTTCCTAATTTTCCGGAGAAGGTTGCTTCTTCCAAAAAGATAAGCCGGAAAGTAATTTCTGATACCGGTAAAAAGTATGACCTGAACCGTGTCGGAGAGCATGAACTTAAAAAAGTATCCGGTGTAGGTGAAAAGCTTTCTGCGCGTATCGTGAAATACAGAAATTTGCTTGGCGGTTTTTCTGTTCCCGAACAACTTTATGAGGTTTACGGCCTGGACTCCGTAGTGGTGGAAAGACTTTTGAAATATTTTGAGATCGTAGATCCGCCGGAAATACGACAGGTCAATATCAATACGGCCTCTCTGAACCAGCTGGCCTCTGTAGTCTATATCAGTAAAGAAGATGCACGGGCTATTATAACCTATCGTACCCGGGTAGATACGATTTATTCGGTCGGTGAACTCCGTAAAATAGAAGGTTTCTCCAAAGAGAAAATTGCGAGAATTGAACTATATTTGACCGCACGATAAAAAACGGTGTGATTTTGGGAATATTTGTCACGGTAAAGGAGCGTTTTTTCTGTTTCTTTTAAATAAAGATACTTTTATCGGTTTATCCCCTTATGAGATCCCGAAAATCAAGGGGGGGCGGTGTTTTGGCTTTATTTTAAGATGAATTGCTTGTTTCGTGTTTTTGAACATCGTATTTTTGTTTCGTTTTGTTGTTTGATTATCATGTATTTAAAAAAATAATACGCTGAATGAATATCGATATAAATACCGCTATGAACTTCGAGTACTCGGAGACGCAGCAAATGGTTAAGTCTTCCGCCAAGGAGTTTGCAGAGCAATTTATCAGACCTCACGTAATGGAGTGGGATGAAACGCAGGAATTTCCTGTGCAATTGTTTAAAAAGGCCGGAGCGTATGGTTTTATGGGGGTTTTGGTGCCCGAGCAATACGGAGGAGCTGGTTTTGGGTATCATGAGTATATAGCAGTGATAGAGGAAATATCGAAGGTAGATCCTTCCATAGGGCTGTCAGTTGCAGCGCATAATTCTCTGTGTACAAATCATATCCTTGAGTTTGGTAATGAGGAGCAAAAGCAGAAATGGCTGCCTAAACTGGCCACGGGCGAATGGATAGGTGCCTGGGGGCTTACGGAGCACAATACCGGGTCCGATGCGGGAGGAATGAATACTACGGCTGTCCGGGAAGGCGACGAATGGGTGCTGAACGGGGCTAAAAATTTTATTACGCACGGAAAAAGCGGAGATGTTGCCGTAGTGATCGTGAGAACAGGAGAGAAAGGAGATTCCAGAGGGATGTCCGCCTTTGTGGTAGAGAAGGGAACTCCGGGATTCGGAAGTGGTAAAAAAGAAAATAAGCTGGGGATGCGAGCCAGTGAAACAGCAGAACTTGTATTTAACGACTGTCGTATACCTGATGCCAACCGGTTAGGGGAAGTAGGTGAAGGTTTTATACAGTCTATGAAAGTGCTCGACGGTGGGCGTATTTCTATTGGGGCATTGTCCCTGGGGATTGCCAGGGGGGCTTACGGGGCTGCTTTAAAATACTCGAAAGAACGTATGCAGTTCGGAAAAGCGATTTGTGAATTTCAGGGTATTTCGTTCAAACTTGTAGATATGGCAACGGAAATAGAGGCTTCTGAGTTGTTGTTGCATAAAGCGGCTTCAGGTAAGAATGCCGGAAAGGATATTACCAGGATTAGTGCTATGGCAAAAATGTATGCTTCCGAAGCTTGTGTGAAGATAGCTAATGAAGCGGTACAGATCCATGGTGGGTATGGGTATACCAAGGATTTTCCGGTAGAAAAATTCTACAGGGATTCTAAGCTGTGTACGATCGGTGAAGGGACTACGGAAATACAGAAGGTAGTGATTTCCCGTCATATCCTGAAGTAAAATGGGTGTCGGGGAGCGCTGATTGGTCCGTCTGGCTCCGTTTTTGTAGTATAGCGAAAAGAAAAAGCAGATTTGTTTGGATATGTAAGATGTATTATAGTATCTTTGCAATCCTAAATGAAAGGGGGTGGTAAAGATATGTTAATAATTCCAATTAAAGAAGGCGAAAATATAGACAGAGCGCTGAAGCGTTTTAAGCGAAAGTTTGATCGTACGGGGACAATGCGTCAGCTGCGTTCAAGACAGCAGTTCACGAAACCGTCTGTGAAAAAAAGAACTCAGATTCAGAAAGCACAGTACATTCAGCATTTGAGAGATCAGGAGGATATTTAATTTTCCGGATTATAAAAGTTAATAAAGGAGTCACCTGTACATTGTGTATAGGTGACTTTTTTTTATGCTTCTTTCTGAATGTTTAAAAAGGTGTATCTTTAGGTTTGATAATTTCTTGAGTGAATGTTATGGCTGTTACGTCATTTTTGGGATACCTGCGTTACGAAAAGAAGTATGCTGTGCATACGGTAAATGCTTATGAAAGAGATCTTCGTTTCTTTTTGGATTTTATCGGGAAGGAATATGATGTTTCCGAAGCTGCAGAAGTCTCTTACGGAATGATTCGTAGTTGGATAGTGAAGATGGTGGACGAGGGTATTTCCAACCGTTCTGTAAACCGTAAGGTCGCTGCTTTGAATGCGTATTATAAATTCCTGGTGAAGTCGGGAGGACTGGTCGTGAATCCGCTTGCTGGTCATAAGGCGCTAAAAACCCCGAAGAAAATTGAAATTCCGTTTTCGGAGGAAGAGATGCGGGCGGTTCTGAATGAGATCGTGTATCCCGAAAATTTCGAGGGCATCCGGGACAGGTGTATTATCGAATTGTTTTACGCTACGGGGATGCGGAGAAGTGAGCTGGTGAATCTGAAGATTTCCGATATCGATTTTTCGTTGCGTACCGTAAGGATTTTTGGAAAGCGAAATAAAGAGCGGCTGGTGCCTCTTATGGAGCATATGGAGGGATTGTTGAGGGTGTATATCAGGGAGCGTGAAGCAGTAGTGACAGAAGCCTCGGGGGATATCTTAATTTTAGTTAAAAATGGTAATAAAGTCTATGAAGCTCTTGTTTATCGGGTGATAAATCGCTACCTTAGTAAGGTATCTTTAAAGGTAAAAAAGAGTCCGCATATTTTAAGGCATACTTTTGCGACTCATATACTGAATAAAGGTGCGGATTTAAATTCGGTAAAGGAGTTATTGGGGCATTCCAGTCTGGCTTCGACTCAGGTGTACACGCACAATAGTATTGCGCAGCTGAAAAAAGTGTACGGGGAAGCTCATCCGAGGAATAAAAAATAAATCCTTTCCGGAATCAATTAATGTTTAACCCAGAAAGCGCTTGTGTTTTATCCGGTACGACAAATCAGAATCTCAGACCTTTGTTTTTTTAGTCCTGTGTTGTCTCGGTGAGCAGTTGCCGGACAGGGGATGGGGTCTAACCGCAAAGTACAGGTGGTTTCGTAATACCCAATGCAATGAGAGTAAACATGCAATCAGTGAATTTTACCGCTGACGGAAAGCTGGTAGATTTTATCCAGAAACGTATGGATAAGCTTGATAATTTTTATGACCGTGTCGTTTCTTCGGATGTTTATCTGAAAGTGGAAAACACCAGTGTCAAAGAGAATAAGGTTGTCGAGGTGAAAGTTCATGTTCCGGGGGATGAGTTTATGGTCAAAAAACAATGTAAAACATTTGAGGAAGGCATAGATAGTGCTGCCGGTTCGCTGGAGCGCGTGTTGCTGAAACGCAAAGAGAAGCTGAGGGCACATATATAAGTAAAAAATTCAGTAAAAATGTTTTGAATAAAAAAATAAATATATACATTTGCAGTCCGTTAGAAATAGCGGACTTTTTTTATGGTTTCAATCCGGTGGGAAGCAGTGTTGGAAAAGCCGGAAATACAAGGCTTTATTTCTTGTGGATGAAGCTGATGAGATCGGAAAAGTAGGTGTCGGGGAGATACTCAAGCGGCCAACGAGGACAGACTGTAAATCTGTTGGTTTTTACCTTCGCAGGTTCGAATCCTGCTCTCCCCACGAAAACTCGGTTTTTGGCCGGGAAAATGAAATACTGTTTTAAGATTTGCGGGAGTAGCTCAGTTGGTAGAGCGTCAGCCTTCCAAGCTGAATGTCGCGAGTTCGAACCTCGTCTCCCGCTCTGAAAAGGAATAGATCATTTGTTTTTAAATGCTCTGTTCGGTTTTGCGAAACCAATTTAATGCCGACGTAGCTCAGGGGTAGAGCGTTTCCTTGGTAAGGAAGAGGTCACGGGTTCAAATCCCGTCGTTGGCTCACGGAGAACTTGAATTTGAACACTAATATATAACTAAGATTAAATTATTAAATCATGGCAAAGGAAACATTTGATCGTTCCAAACCGCACTTGAATATTGGTACTATTGGACACGTGGATCATGGTAAGACAACTTTAACCGCGGCTATTACTAAGGTTTTGGCTGATGCTGGTTTTTCAGAAGCAAGAAGCTTTGATCAGATTGATAACGCTCCGGAAGAAAAAGAAAGAGGTATTACAATTAATACATCACACGTAGAATATCAGACTGCTAACCGTCACTACGCTCACGTTGACTGTCCTGGTCACGCTGACTACGTTAAGAACATGGTTACCGGTGCTGCTCAGATGGACGGTGCTATTCTGGTGGTTGCTGCTACCGATGGTCCTATGCCGCAAACTCGTGAGCACATCCTTCTTGGACGTCAGGTAGGTGTTCCGCGTATCGTAGTTTTCCTTAATAAAGTTGACCTTGTTGATGATGCCGAGCTTTTGGAGCTGGTTGATATGGAAGTAAGAGACCTTTTGAGTTTCTATGAGTATGATGGGGATAACGGTCCTGTAATTCAGGGTTCTGCTCTTGGTGCTCTTAACGGAGAGAAAGAGTGGGTTGATACCGTATTGGAATTGATGGAAGCTGTCGATAACTGGATCGAATTGCCTCAGAGAGATGTTGATAAGGATTTCTTAATGCCGGTTGAAGACGTGTTTACTATTACAGGTCGTGGTACTGTGGCTACCGGTCGTATCGAAACTGGTGTTGCTAAAACTGGTGATCCTGTAGAGATCATTGGTATGGGAGCTGAGAAATTGACTTCTACTATTACCGGGGTTGAGATGTTCCGTAAGATATTGGATAGAGGTGAAGCCGGAGATAACGTAGGTCTGCTTTTGAGAGGTATTGAGAAAACTCAGATCAAAAGAGGTATGGTTATTTGTAAGCCTGGATCTGTGAAGCCTCACGCTAAGTTTAAAGCAGAGGTTTATATCCTTAAGAAAGAAGAAGGTGGTCGTCACACTCCTTTCCATAACAACTACCGTCCTCAGTTCTATGTACGTACTACTGACGTAACAGGTACTATTTCTCTTCCTGACGGAGTAGAGATGGTTATGCCTGGAGATAACCTTACTATCACTGTTGAGCTTATTCAGCCTATCGCTCTTAACGTAGGTCTCCGATTTGCAATCCGTGAAGGAGGTAGAACAGTAGGTGCTGGTCAGGTAACTGAAATCTTAGACTAATTACGGTCTTTAAATTATAAGTAAAAGCCGGAAGACGCCTTTTATAACAGGATCTTCCGGCTTTACCAACGGGTGTAGTTCAAGGGTAGAATAGCGGTCTCCAAAACCGTTGATGGGAGTTCGAATCTCTCCACCCGTGCAAAGAAAATAGAAGATGACAATAGTAGGTTATATAAAAGAATCCTTCGTAGAGTTGAAAAATAACGTGACCTGGCCGACATGGGCTGAAGGACAAAAGCTTATGGTTGTGGTAGCGGTTTTTTCCATATTGTTTTCTTTGGCTGTTTGGGGAATTGATGTAGCTTTTGGTGAGCTTATCAGTTTGTACTACAGTAAATTAAGTTAACATACGAATAGATTGCTATGGCAGAAGCATTAGTGAAACGGTGGTATGTGGTAAGGGCAGTCAGCGGTCAGGAAAACAAGGTGAAGTCTTACATCGAAAACGAGGTGGCTCGTCTTGGTTATTCCGATTATGTTGATGAAGTACTGGTTCCGACCGAAAAAGTTGTTCAAATACGAAATGGTAAAAAGGTCAATAAGGAAAGGGTTTATTTTCCTGGCTACGTAATGGTTAAGGCGAACCTCGGAGGTGAGGTTACGCACATTATCAAGTCTATTACCGGTGTTATCGGCTTTCTCGGAGAGGTTAAAGGCGGAGATCCTGTTCCGTTACGAAAATCCGAAGTAAACAGAATGCTTGGTAAGGTTGATGAGTTGTCTGTGAAAACAGATAATGTGGTGATACCTTATGCTGTAGGAGAGACTGTAAAGGTTATAGATGGACCTTTTAACGGTTTTAACGGTACTGTGGAGAAAGTTAACGAAGAAAAACGAAAGCTTGAGGTGATGGTGAAGATTTTCGGTAGAAAGACCCCACTGGAGCTTAGTTACATGCAAGTAGAGAAAATTTAAATGTTACATATAGAAGTGTCTTTGCTTCCTTGATAAAGATGCTTCCTTGTATTAAATTCTGAACAATGGCAAAAGAAGTTAGTAAAGTAGTTAAACTACAAGTTAGGGGAGGTGCTGCGAATCCGTCGCCACCGGTTGGACCCGCTTTAGGTGCTGCCGGCGTTAACATCATGGAGTTCTGTAAGCAGTTCAATGCGCGTACACAGGACAAACAGGGTAAGGTTTTACCTGTTGTTATCACGGTTTATAAAGATAAATCATTTGAATTTATCGTAAAGACACCGCCGGCGGCAGTTCAATTGAAGGAAGCGGCTAAGATTAAAAGTGGTTCCGGGGAACCTAACCGTAAGAAAGTGGCCAGCATTACCTGGGATCAGGTAAGAGCTATAGCCGAAGATAAAATGCAGGATCTTAATGCGTTTACCGTGGAGTCTGCCATGAGTATGGTTGCAGGTACCGCAAGATCTATGGGATTAACGGTTACTGGTGACAAGCCTTTTTAAATCTTAAAAGACAAGGAAAATGGCAAAATTGACGAAAAAGCAAAAAGAAGCTTTAGCTAAAATAGACAGAAATAAGCTGTATTCGGTAAACGAGGCTTCCGCACTGGTAAAAGAAATTACCAATGTGAAGTTTGATGCTTCTGTAGACATTGCTGTAAGGCTTGGTGTAGATCCGCGTAAAGCAAACCAGATGGTTCGTGGCGTGGTGACTTTACCTCACGGTACCGGTAAGGATGTTAAAGTTCTTGCGCTGGTAACCCCGGATAAAGAAGCTGAAGCAAAAGAAGCAGGTGCGGATTACGTAGGTCTTGATGAGTATCTGCAAAAGATCAAAGACGGCTGGACAGATGTTGATGTGATTATTACCATGCCAAGTGTTATGGGTAAATTAGGGCCTCTGGGACGTATTCTCGGACCAAGAGGGTTGATGCCTAACCCTAAGACCGGAACGGTAACTATGGATGTCGCTAAAGCTGTTAGTGAAGTAAAGGCAGGTAAGATCGATTTTAAGGTTGATAAAACCGGTATCGTTCATGCTGCTATAGGAAAAGCCTCATTTACTCCCGAGAAACTTTCCGGGAATGCGAATGAATTGATTCAAACATTAATTAAACTAAAACCAACTGCAGCTAAAGGTACTTACATTAAGAGTATTCACTTGTCCAGTACAATGAGTCCTAGTGTACCTGTAGACCCTAAAGCAGTTTAATTGGTAGTTAATAATTCTTTAAATCATGACGAGAGAAGACAAAGCAACGGTAATCAGTGATTTAACTGCACAGTTGGCGGATAATACAAATATCTATCTCGCAGATATATCCGGCTTGGATGCGACAGCTACCTCTAACTTGCGTAGGGCGTGTTTCAAAGCAAATGTGAAACTGGCAGTTGTGAAAAATACATTGCTTTCCAAAGCAATGGAAGCGTCTGATAAAGATTTTGGAGAGTTGCCTTCTGTATTGAAGGGTAATACCTCTCTTATGTTTTCCGAAACAGGTAATGTTCCTGCGAAACTTATCAAAGATTTCCGAAAGAAGTCTGATAAGCCCCTTCTTAAAGGTGCTTTTATCGCAGAAGCAATCTATATCGGAGATGAGCAGCTGGATGCTCTGGTTAGCCTCAAATCCAAAGAGGAAGTTATCGGAGATATCATCGGATTGCTGCAATCGCCTGCTAAGAACGTTATTTCCGGTCTTAAGTCCGGAGGTGGTAAACTTGCAGGTATCCTGAAGACTTTATCAGAGAAGGAATAAGTACGCACTTAATAACAATTTATATTTAAAATTCTAAAAACGATAGAAATGGCAGATTTGAAAGACTTTGCAGAACAATTAGTTAACTTAACAGTTAAAGAAGTAAACGAGTTAGCTGACATATTAAAAGAAGAATACGGTATCGAGCCTGCTGCTGCTGCAGTTGCTGTTGCCGGAGGTGGAGCTGCTGCCGGAGGTGGAGAAGCTGCTGAAGAAAAAACTGAGTTTGATGTAATCCTGAAAGCTGCCGGTGGATCTAAATTGGCAGTTGTTAAATTGGTAAAAGAACTTACCGGTCTTGGATTGAAAGAAGCTAAGGAGATCGTAGATAGCGCTCCTAAAGCGATCAAAGAAGGAATTTCCAAAGACGAAGCAGAAGGAATCAAATCTTCTTTAGAAGAAGCTGGAGCAGAGGTTGAGCTTAAATAAGTTCCCTGAGCTTTAAAGCCTTGGTTTAGGTCTTTTCGCTATGTGCGAACTAGGCCTAAACCCTTTTGCATATATAATTATATGCGTTATATTACTTATATTTTAATCAAAATTTTGTCCATTGATGTTCACAAATCAGACTGAAAGAATAAGTTTCGCCTCGGCCAAGAACACACCGGATTATCCCGATTTCTTGGATATTCAGATCCAGTCATTCCAGGACTTCTTCCAACTGGAAACAAAATCTGAAGAAAGGGGACGTGAAGGTTTATACAATACCTTCATGGAGAACTTCCCGATTACTGATACACGCAATCAGTTTGTATTAGAGTTTTTAGATTATTTTGTGGACCCTCCCAGGTATACCATTCAGGAATGTATTGAAAGAGGGTTAACCTATAGTGTGCCTTTGAAGGCAAGGTTGAAACTGTATTGTACCGACCCGGAACATGAGGACTTCGAAACCATAGTACAGGACGTTTACCTGGGAACCATCCCTTACATGACGCCCAGTGGTACTTTTGTTATCAATGGAGCCGAAAGAGTAGTAGTTTCTCAGTTACACCGTTCACCGGGAGTATTCTTTGGGCAATCTTTCCATGCGAACGGAACCAAATTGTATTCTGCAAGGGTAATCCCTTTTAAAGGGTCCTGGATAGAATTTGCTACGGACATCAACAGTGTGATGTATGCATACATCGACAGAAAGAAAAAATTACCGGTAACCACGCTGTTCAGAGCTATAGGTTTTGAAAGAGATAAAGATATCCTGGAGATCTTCGACCTTGCGGAAGAAGTTAAAGTTTCTAAAACGGGACTTAAAAAAGTTCTCGGAAGGAAGCTTGCTGCAAGGGTATTGAATACGTGGCATGAGGATTTTGTAGATGAAGATACCGGAGAAGTGGTTTCTATCGAGCGTAACGAGATCGTGCTCGACCGGGATACCATTCTTGAAAAAGAACACATTGACGAAATTATCGATGCGGACGTAAAAACGATACTGCTTCACAAAGAAGACAGTCAGACGGCCGATTACGCGATAATCCACAATACCTTACAGAAGGACCCTACCAATTCCGAAAAAGAAGCGGTAGAACATATATATCGTCAGTTGCGTAATGCAGAACCGCCAGATGAGGAAACTGCGCGCGGAATTATCGATAAGCTTTTCTTCTCCGATCAGCGTTATAACCTCGGAGATGTAGGGCGTTACAGAATGAATAAGAAGTTGGGACTGAATATCGATATGGATAAGCAGGTCCTGACCAAAGAAGATATCATTACCATTATCAAGTATCTGATAGAACTTATCAGTGCCAAAGCAGAGGTGGATGATATCGACCACCTTTCCAACAGGAGGGTGCGAACCGTAGGAGAGCAGTTGTCTGCACAGTTCGGCGTAGGATTGGCCCGTATGGCCCGTACGATCCGCGAGCGGATGAACGTAAGGGATAACGAGGTGTTTACCCCGATAGACCTTATCAATGCCAAGACGCTTTCATCGGTTATAAATTCTTTCTTCGGTACCAACCAGTTGTCCCAGTTTATGGATCAGACCAACCCGTTGGCCGAGATTACACACAAAAGACGTCTTTCTGCCCTGGGGCCGGGAGGTCTTTCGAGAGAGCGTGCCGGTTTTGAGGTACGTGACGTTCACTATACGCACTACGGGCGTCTGTGTCCTATCGAAACACCTGAAGGACCGAATATCGGTCTGATCTCTTCCCTGAGTGTATTTGCCAAAGTAAATACCATGGGATTCATCGAAACACCGTATCGTAAGGTTGATAACGGGAAAGTCGATGTTTCGGAATTCGTTTATCTCAGTGCCGAAGAAGAAGAAGAAAAACTCATTGCTCAGGCGAATATTCCGCTCGATGAAGACGGAACGATCCTGAAAGATAAGGTTATTGCCCGCGAGGAAGGTGACTTCCCGGTGGTAGACCCCGGACAGGTACACTATACCGATGTGGCACCGAACCAGATCGCTTCCATATCGGCATCGCTTATTCCGTTCCTCGAACACGATGATGCGAACCGTGCACTGATGGGATCAAACATGATGCGGCAGGCCGTTCCGATCCTGAAACCCGATTCGCCAATCGTAGGTACCGGACTGGAAAGACGTGTAGCTTCTGATTCCAGGGTACTTATCAACGCCGAAGGTAATGGTGAGGTAGAGTATGTGGATGCACAGAAAATAACGATTAAATACGACAGGACAGAAGAAGAGCGAATGGTAAGTTTTGACGATGATTCCAAAACTTATGAGCTCATCAAATTCCGTAAAACCAATCAGGGGACTTCGATCAACCTGAAGCCTATTGTTAAAAAAGGTGACCGGGTAGAAAAAGGACAGGTCCTTTGTGAAGGATATGCTACGCAACAGGGAGAACTTGCTCTCGGAAGAAATATGCAGGTAGCCTTCATGCCCTGGAAAGGTTATAACTTTGAAGATGCGATCGTAATCTCGGAAAAAGTGGTACGTGAAGATATCTTTACGTCCATCCATATCGATGAGTACTCGCTGGAGGTCCGGGACACCAAGCTCGGTGCGGAAGAGCTGACCAACGATATCCCGAACGTATCGGAAGAAGCCACCAAAGATCTCGACGAACAAGGGATGATAAGGATCGGAGCCGAGGTTAAACCCGGTGATATCCTGATCGGTAAGATTACACCGAAAGGAGAATCCGACCCGACGCCGGAAGAAAAACTGCTCCGGGCGATCTTCGGAGACAAGGCCGGAGACGTAAAAGACGCGTCGCTGAAAGCTTCTCCTTCGTTAAGCGGGGTGGTTATCGACAAGAAATTGTTCTCACGGGCTATCAAAGACAAGCGCAAGAGAGCAAAAGACAAGGAAGATATCGCCAAACTCGACCTGGAATATAACACCAAGTTCGAGAACCTGAAAAGTGTACTGATCGAAAAACTGTTTACCCTGGTAAACGGAAAAACATCACAGGGAGTCCTCAATGACCTCGGAGAGGAAGTATTGCCTAAAGGTAAGAAGTACACCCTGAAAATGCTTAACGGTGTTGATGACTTCGCACACCTGGTGGGTGGTACCTGGACAACAGACGACCATACGAATGTGATGATTGCCGATTTGCTTCACAATTATAAAATTAAACTTAACGACCTTCAGGGAGCGTTGCGAAGAGACAAGTTTACGATCTCGGTAGGAGATGAACTTCCTGCCGGAATCATGAAACTGGCCAAGATCTACATCGCTAAGAAACGTAAACTGAAAGTAGGAGATAAGATGGCCGGACGTCACGGTAACAAAGGTATTGTGGCACGTATCGTTCGTCAGGAAGACATGCCTTTCCTGGAAGACGGAACACCGGTTGATATTGTGCTCAACCCGCTTGGGGTACCTTCCCGTATGAACATCGGGCAGATATATGAAACCGTACTCGGATGGGCTGGTAAGAAACTGGGAAGAAAATTTGCCACACCTATCTTTGACGGTGCTTCACTCGATGAGATCAATAAGTACACCGATCAGGCAGGTGTTCCGAGATTCGGACACACTTACCTTTATGACGGAGGTACGGGTGAGCGTTTTGACCAGCGTGCCACCGTCGGGGTAATCTATATGATTAAACTCGGCCACATGATCGATGACAAGATGCACGCCCGTTCTATCGGACCATACTCCCTTATTACCCAACAGCCGCTCGGTGGTAAGGCACAGTTCGGAGGGCAGCGTTTCGGAGAGATGGAGGTATGGGCACTGGAAGCCTACGGAGCATCCAGCACGCTTAGGGAAATCCTTACCGTCAAGTCTGATGACGTGATCGGTAGGGCAAAAACCTATGAGGCGATTGTGAAAGGAGAAGCCATGCCGGAACCCGGCCTGCCGGAATCCTTCAACGTGTTGATGCACGAACTCAAAGGTCTGGGACTCGACATCAGACTGGAGGAATAATTGATATAACGAGGTTACGGCAGCCGGTTTGTACAGGTTGCCGTTGCCCGTACCAAATTACACTTAATTCATTATCACCATACATCATGGCAAGAGGAAAAGATAAGAATACAGTAACGAGATTTAATAAAATCTCTATAGGCTTGGCGTCACCGGAGTCTATCCTCGCGGAATCCCGCGGTGAGGTTTTGAAGCCGGAAACCATAAATTACCGTACGCACAAACCGGAACGTGATGGTTTGTTCTGCGAACGTATTTTTGGTCCGGTAAAGGATTATGAATGTGCTTGTGGGAAATACAAGAGGATCAGATATAAAGGTATTGTATGCGACCGGTGTGGTGTAGAAGTTACAGAGAAAAAAGTACGAAGAGACCGCGTAGGACATATCAATCTGGTAGTTCCTATTGCACATATATGGTATTTCAGATCACTGCCCAATAAAATAGGATATCTGCTGGGACTTCCTTCCAAGAAGCTGGATATGATCATCTATTACGAGCGTTATGTGGTAATCCAGCCCGGAAATGCCAAAAATGCCGAAGGGGAGCAACTGAAGCAGATGGACTTCCTTACGGAAGAAGAATACCTGAACATTCTGGATAGTCTTCCGCAGGAAAACCAATACCTCGAAGATACCGATCCCAATAAGTTTATCGCTAAGATGGGAGCGGAGTGTATCATCGAACTGTTAAACAGGATCGATCTGGATGCATTGTCTTATGATCTTCGTCATAAAGCCAATAACGAAACATCAAAACAACGTAAAACAGAGGCCCTCAAGAGACTTCAGGTGGTAGAGGCTTTCCGTGAAGCACAGCAGAACAGGGAAAATAAACCGGAATGGATGATCCTTAAGGTAATCCCCGTTATTCCGCCCGAACTGCGTCCGTTAGTGCCGTTGGACGGTGGACGTTTTGCTACATCGGATCTCAATGACCTGTACCGAAGAGTTATTATAAGAAACAACCGTCTGAAAAGACTGATGGAGATCAAAGCTCCGGAAGTAATCCTCCGAAACGAGAAGAGGATGCTTCAGGAGTCCGTAGATTCCCTGTTTGATAATACCCGAAAATCTTCGGCAGTGAAGACAGAGTCCAACAGACCGCTGAAATCACTATCCGATTCCCTGAAAGGTAAGCAGGGACGTTTCCGTCAGAACCTCCTCGGTAAAAGGGTGGATTATTCGGCACGTTCCGTTATTGTCGTAGGACCGGAACTGAAAATGTACGAATGTGGTCTGCCGAAAGATATGGCAGCCGAAATATATAAACCTTTCGTGATCCGTAAGCTGATCGAACGCGGTATTGTAAAAACCGTAAAATCTGCGAAAAAGATCATCGACAGAAAAGAGCCTGTAGTATGGGATATCCTGGACAACGTGATCAAAGGACACCCCGTACTGCTCAACCGTGCCCCCACACTGCACAGGTTGGGGATCCAGGCTTTCCAGCCGAAACTGATAGAAGGAAAGGCCATTCAGCTTCACCCGTTGGCATGTACGGCATTTAACGCCGACTTCGATGGTGACCAGATGGCAGTACACCTTCCGCTCGGGCCGGAGGCTATCCTGGAAGCACAGTTGCTGATGCTTGCTTCGCATAATATCCTGAACCCTGCAAACGGTTCGCCGATAACCGTACCTTCTCAGGATATGGTACTCGGATTGTATTACATGACCAAGGAGCGAAGAAGCACCCCTGAAGAACCCGTAAAAGGAGAAGGGCTGACATTCTATTCTCCGGAAGAGGTGATTATAGCTTACAACGAAAAAAGAGTAGATCTCAATGCTATAATTAAAGTCAGAACCAAAGATTTTAATGAAGAAGGTAAGCTTGCGATACAGATCATCGAAACCTCGGTAGGTCGGGTACTCTTTAATGAAGTGGTACCGGAACAGGCCGGATTTATCAATGCCGTACTGACCAAAAAATCATTGCGGGATATCATCGGTTATGTGTTGAAAGTAACAGATGTACCTACTACGGCTGACTTCCTGGACAAAATCAAAAGTACAGGATATGGTATGGCATTCAAAGGAGGACTTTCTTTCAGTCTCGGGGATATTATTATCCCGGCTGAAAAACACCAGATGATTGCCGAAGCCAATGAGCAGGTAGATGGTATTATGATGAACTATAACATGGGTCTTATTACCAATAACGAACGTTATAATCAGGTCATTGACGTATGGACATCGACTAACGCTATGCTTACCGAGCTGGCGATGAAGCGTATCCGTGAGGATAAGCAAGGGTTTAACTCGGTGTATATGATGCTCGACTCCGGAGCGAGGGGATCTAAAGAACAGATCCGTCAGCTTACCGGTATGAGGGGATTGATGGCGAAACCTAAAAAGTCTACTGCCGGCGGTGGAGAGATTATCGAAAACCCGATCCTCTCTAACTTTAAGGAAGGACTTTCTATCCTGGAATACTTTATCTCTACCCACGGTGCACGTAAAGGTCTTGCGGATACCGCTCTTAAAACGGCGGATGCAGGATACCTTACCCGTCGTCTCGTAGATGTTTCCCAGGATGTTATTATCAATACGGAAGATTGTGGCACGCTCAGAGGAGTGGAAGTAGAAGCGCTTAAGAAAAATGAAGAGATCGTTGAATCTCTCGGTGAGCGTATCCTCGGACGTGTATCGCTACACGATGTATATGATCCGTTAACCGAAGAACTGCTCGTAGAGTCCGGTGAAGAGATCAGTGAAGAAATCGTTAAAAAGATCGATGCATCTCCGCTGGAGCGTATCGAAGTACGATCTGCACTGACCTGTGAGGCTAAGCAGGGAATTTGTGCCAAGTGCTACGGAAGAAACCTCGCTACCGGTAAAATGGTACAAAAGGGTGAGGCCGTCGGTGTTATCGCGGCACAATCTATCGGTGAGCCCGGTACACAGCTTACACTGCGAACCTTCCACGTAGGAGGGATTGCGGGTAACATCTCTGAAGAGAGTAAGCTGCATTCCAAATTTAATGGTCTTGTGACTATAGAAGACCTTAAAACGGTACGTAGTGAAAATGCCGAAGGAAAAGAAGTAGATGTGGTAATATCGCGTACTTCCGAAGTGAAGATCACTGACGAGAAAACCGGGATAGTACTCAGCACCAACAACGTTCCTTACGGTTCCCAGATATTTGTAAAAGACGGTCAGAAAATCACCAAAGGTGATGTTATCTGCCAGTGGGACCCTTACAACGGTGTGATTATTTCCGAATTCTCGGGAAGCATCGTCTACGAAAACGTAGAGCAGGGAGTTACCTACCAGGTAGAAATAGACGAACAGACAGGATTCCAGGAGAAAGTGATTTCTGAATCCAGAAACAAGAAACTTATTCCTACCCTGCTGATCAAGAGCAGTAAAGGAGAGACCTTGCGTTCGTACAACCTACCTGTCGGGGCACACATTATGGTTGATAACGGCGAAAAGATCAAAGAAGGTAAAGTATTGGTTAAGATCCCGCGTAAATCGGCCAAAGCCGGTGATATTACCGGGGGTCTTCCAAGGGTTACCGAACTTTTCGAGGCGAGAAATCCTTCCAATCCAGCTGTAGTTTCGGAAATAGACGGTGTCGTTTCTTTCGGAAAAATCAAGCGCGGAAACAGGGAGATCATCGTTGAATCCAAGATCGGTGAAATAAAGAAATACCTGGTAAAACTTTCGAACCAGATCCTTGTTCAGGAAAATGACTTCGTAAGAGCAGGAATGCCACTTTCTGACGGATCTGTAACTCCGGAAGATATCCTTAATATCAAAGGACCTTCTGCAGTACAGCAGTATCTGGTGAATGAAGTACAGGAAGTTTACCGTTTACAGGGGGTTAAGATCAACGACAAACACTTTGAAGTTGTAGTGCGTCAAATGATGCGTAAAGTACAGATCAATGACCCGGGAGATACGATCTTCCTCGAAGGACAATTGGTACACAAAGATGACTTTATCGAAGAGAACGACGGACTGTTCGGTAAGAAAGTGGTAGAAGATGCCGGAGAATCAACTTCATTGAAAGCCGGTCAGATTGTAACCTTACGTCAGCTGAGAGATGAAAACTCGCTCCTTAAGCGAGCAGATAAAAATCTGGTTGTGGCCAGAGATGTAGTGCCTGCTACCGCTTCGCCGGTACTTCAGGGTATTACCAGAGCGTCACTGCAGACCAAATCGTTTATCTCCGCTGCGTCGTTCCAGGAAACTACGAAAGTGCTCAATGAAGCAGCCGTTAGCGGAAAAGTAGACTCTCTGGAAGGATTGAAAGAGAACGTTATAGTAGGACACAAAATTCCTGCCGGTACCGGTATGCGCGATTACGATAATATCATTGTAGGATCGAAAGAAGAATACGATGAGATTATGAGCAGCAAACAGGAGGCAAGTCTTTACTAAAAAATAACAGTAAATAAAGACAGGGCCGGAATGTACATTCCGGCCCTTTTAATTCCGACACTTAAACCGTACGAAATGAGTGACCAGAATACGCCGAAAAAAGCTAAAATAGATATAGAGCTCGACGAGAGTATCGCAGAAGGGACCTATTCCAACCTTGCCATTATCAATCATTCCATCTCGGAATTTGTAGTGGACTTTATCAATGTAATGCCGGGAACCCCGAAAGCGAAAGTGAAGAGCCGTGTTATCCTCACACCACAACATGCCAAAAGGTTTATGAAGGTGCTGGCCGATAATATAAATCGTTTTGAAGCTGCACACGGAGAGATTAAAGATTATGATCAACCTCCAATTCCGCTGAATTTCGGACCTACGGGAGAAGCTTGAATATAAAGACCCGGACTATCTATACTGATATTCCGGGTTTTTTATTCGGACGTTGTGACAGGGAAGTATGGGGAATACTAAGGAAGCCCGTGTGCGAGTCCGGATAAACGGTATTGCTGCATTTCCCGGGAAGCGCTAAAATTTTGCCTGGATAGTGGATATATGAAGAGAATTTCAGAACTTAGCAAAATACAATATTTTGTAAATGAGGCTGCACCTTCGGTGATACATAGCCCGCTACGCAGGAAAAGCATCGGGTCGGATTTGTTTGCTAACAGTAAAATACAATATACGATGAAGAGAATATTAGTTTTGATGATTGCCGTATTTGCGATGTTTTCGGGATTGGCCCAGAACAGCGTCAACGGATATAAATACGTGATCATTCCCAAGAAATTTGATTTTCTGAAGAAAGAAAACCAATATCAGGTGAATGCTCTGACCAAGTTTTTGTTTGAGAAATACAACTTTTCGCCCGTTTATGCCAATAGTCTGCCGGCAGAAATAGAGCAGAGCAGCTGTCTTGCACTTCATGCAGATGTTAAGGACGATTCGAATATGTTTACGACAAAGCTGAAGGTAGAACTGACCAACTGTCGTGGAGAAGTTGTTTTTGTCTCGGAAGAGGGTACGAGTAAAGAAAAGGATTACAAGGCTGCTTATCACGATGCTTTGCGAAAGGCTTTTGCTTCGATAGCAGAGTTGAATTATAAATACGATCCTTCGTTGTCTATTGTTTCGCAACGTCAGAACGTATCCGTTCCTGCGGTATCAGCTGCTTCACATGCGGCTACAGAGACCAGAACCCGGACCGCTGAGACCAAAGAGGCTGCTCAGGCTACGGCGAGAAAGGTAGAGAGTAGAGTAAGTGAAGCTAAAAGCAGTGCCGATGTTTTGTATGCACAACCGGTTGAAAACGGCTATCAATTGGTAGACCGTACGCCGAAAGTTGTTTTTGTATTACAGAGTACCAGCGCGGATAATGTTTTTATTATAAAAGACAAAAACGGAATGCTGATTGAAAAAGACGGAAAGTGGATTGCAGAATATTACGAAGGAGGAGAACGCATTACACGTGAACTCGACATCAAGTTTTAGTTATACCTTATAACACGGAAATAGATAAAAAATAGATACCGTACTTCGTGTACAGTATCTATTTTTCTTTCTCCGGATCCCGGGGTTCTTCTTCCGGGAACTCTATAAAATTGCCGTTCTGGTCGAAATGTTTAAGAAAAGGATCGGCATTCTCATCGTAATCTTCTTTCTCCCACGAATATCTTACAGGTTTGGGCAAATTATCGCGGATGAGCACGGCGAGTATAAACCCACTGATAAAGCCTGACAGGTGTCCTTCCCAGGAAATTTCGTTATCAATGGGAAAAAGATACCATAACAGGCCGCCATACAGAAAAACGACCAGAAGCGAAAGTGCTATCAGCCGATAGTAACGGGTAAATATCCCTTTAAAAAAGATAAAACTGGTCAGCATGTATATAATTCCGCTGGCCCCTATATGATAAGCTTCCCTTCCGGTTAACCAGGTGAGAAAACCGGTGAGCAGCGTACCGTAGATAATAACCTTTGTACTTTGCTTTTCATAGAAATAGAGCAAGATACACCCCAAAATGAGTAAAGGGAAAGAATTGTTGTAAAGGTGTTTCACGGAGCCATGTAAAAACGGACTGCAAAGAATACCCCGGAGTCCCGAAATTTTTCTGGGAAGTATCCCGTAGTTGGTAAGATCGTAGCCAAACCGTACCTGTGCCCAATAAACAAACCATAAACTTAATACAAAGAAAAAGGGGTAGAGTATCGTAGTCGGAGCGAAGCGAAAATTTTGCTGGTCTTTTATCATGGAGGTGTGTTAACAATATCAAAAATGACTGCCAAAACGGATTGTCCGGTAAATGTTCATCAAAATAAATATAGTAATTTTATAGCATGAATGAACCACTTGCAGAACGAATACGTCCCCGAACCCTGGAAGATTATATCAGCCAGTCGCATTTGGTTGGTGAAACCGGGTCTTTAACCAGGCAGATCAAGAGAGGAATGATCCCATCGTTGATCCTTTGGGGACCTCCGGGGACAGGTAAGACCACACTTGCCAATATCATAGCGAATGAGAGCGACAGGCCCTTTTATACGCTTAGCGCGATAAGCAGTGGGGTTAAGGATGTCCGTGAGGTTATAGATAAAGCTAAGAAAAGTGGTGGCCTTTTTACGACAAAGAATCCTATTCTTTTTATCGATGAAATCCATCGTTTCAGCAAGTCTCAACAGGATTCCTTACTCGGTGCGGTAGAAAAAGGCTGGGTGACGTTGATTGGAGCTACCACAGAAAACCCGAGTTTTGAGGTAATCCCCGCGCTCTTGTCGAGATGTCAGGTGTATATACTGAATGCTTTTGACAAGGCCGATATGGAAGCCTTGTTACACCGGGCCATGGAGAAGGATACCGTATTGTCGGAGCTGAACATCGATCTCAGGGAAACGGAAGCATTATTGCGATTATCCGGAGGAGACGGCCGGAAACTACTTAATATCTTTGAGCTGGTCATTAATTCGGAAGCCAAGGACGAAGTGGTTATTACCAATGATCTGGTCCTTCAAAAAGTACAGAACAACATCGTTCGTTACGATAAGACGGGAGAGCAGCATTATGACATTGTTTCCGCTTTTATCAAATCTATTCGTGGTAGTGACCCCAATGGAGCAGTGTACTGGCTGGCACGTATGATAGAAGGCGGGGAAGATGTGAAATTCATCGCAAGACGCATGCTTATCCTGGCTTCCGAAGATATAGGTGTGGCAAACCCGACGGCTTTGGTTATTGCCAATAATACGTTCCAGGCTGTAACAACGATCGGCTATCCCGAATCCCGGATCATACTCAGTCAATGTGCAATATACCTGGCAACCTCACCCAAAAGCAACACGGCCTATATGGCTATAAACAGGGCGCAGGCCATGGTAAAACAAACAGGGGACCTGTCCGTTCCCTTACATTTGCGTAATGCACCGACCAAGTTAATGAAAGAACTGGGATATGGAGAGGATTATAAATATGCGCACGACTATAATCAGAATTTCGTAAACCAGGAGTTTCTCCCGGGGGAGATTAAAGGGACTTCCTTTTATGAACCCGGTAATAATAGCAGGGAGCAGGGAATGGACGAATTTATTCGCAAACGCTGGGGCGATAAATACAAAAGGAAATAATCATCGGTTATAAAACAAAACCCATCCTTAATCGGGGTCAAGGATGGGAAAAAATTGCTATGAAAAAGAAAAAAATTAACACTAAGATTTCTTAGTGGGTTTTCAAATATACATTTTTTTTATGATATTTTTATGAAATGAATAAAAATTGAAGTAAAAAATTCACATAGAAGTATTGTTTTCATCTGGAGTCAGAAAACAAGCTGACCCGCACCCGAGTTTCCTGTTTTGTAATCTCCGGAGCACTGCATAAAAAAAGACAGCTTTCGAAAGAAAGCCGCCTTTTAATCTTATCGTATATGGTGTCTCCCACTTAGGAGAACATGTCTTTTACTTTTTCAAAAAACGATTTGTCGCTTTTTTCCGGTTTGGGTGCAAAGTGTTCATCCTCGAGCATTTGCTCGAAAAACTCTTTTTGATCTTTATTAAGAGTTTTTGGGGTCCAAACGTTGACATGAACGAGCAGGTCCCCGCTTCCGTAGCCATTGATACTAGGGATGCCTTTGCTTCGGAGCCTTAGTATTTTTCCGGACTGAATACCGGGTTCCAGCTTAATTCTGACTTTTCCGGTTACGGCATCGATCTCTTTGGATGTTCCCAGTACGGCTTCGGGGATACTGACATATAAGTCGTAATGAAGATTGTCTCCTTCCCGTTTCAGGGTCTCGTGTTCTACCTCTCCGATCACAACAAGTAGGTCACCAGGTATTCCGTTTCCGGGAGCTTCATTCCCTTTTCCGGTAACTTTAAGTTGCATACCGTCTGCAACCCCTGCAGGTATTTTTATAGAAACCGTTTCTTCTGTTACTTTAAGTCCCTGGGCATCGGCATCAGCCGGTTTTTTATCGATGATCTGGCCGGCGCCCCCGCAAGCGTTACATGGAGCGGATGTTTGCATCCTTCCCAGAATGGTATTGGTAACCCGGGTTACTTGTCCTGAACCGTGGCAGGTAGGGCAGGTTTTATAAGAGACTCCCGGAGCCTGTATTTTTCTGCGGACTTTTACTTTCTTTTCTACGCCTTTGGCTATTTCTTCCAGTGTGAGCTTTACATGAATTCTGAGGTTGCTTCCCTTTACACGGCGCTGCCCTCCGAATCCGCCACCGCTAAATCCTCCGAATCCGCCACCGAAAGCACTCCCGAAAATATCTCCGAACTGGCTGAATATGTCGTCCATGTTCATGCCGCCGCCGCCGAATCCGCCATTGCCGTCAAAAGCAGCATGGCCGTACTGATCGTATTTGGCACGTTTATCCGGATCGCTCAGCACTTCATAAGCCTCCGCAGATTTTTTGAACAGTTCCTCTGCTTTGGTATCTCCCGGATTTTTATCGGGATGATATTGTATGGCTTTTTTTCGGTAAGCTTTTTTAATTTCCGAAGCCGAAGCACTTTTGTGAACTTCCAGTATTTCGTAATAATCTTCTTTCATCTGTTCCGTTTTTTACCCGGATTTCATTTACTGAAAAACGGGAAATTCCATCATTTATCTTACTTTCCTACGACCACTTTAGGATATCGTATGATCTTGTCTCCGAGCTGATATCCCTTTTCTATGACATCGATGATCCTGCCTTTCAGATCATCCGAAGGTGCCGGGATCTGGGTGATGGCTTCATGCAGTTCGGCATCGAAAGCATCGCCCTGGGAAGTTTCTATTTCTGTAAGTCCTTTACCTTTCAGGGCTTCTCTGAACTTATTATTGATGAGTTCGACACCGACGAGTAGTTCGTTGACCACTTCATTTTTCGAAGTCTCGTTGTCATGTTTTGCCTGTTTCTGGATTTCGTTTAACGCTCTATCGAAATCATCCAGTACGGGCAACATGGCAGATACGACATCTTGTCCTGCTGTCTTAAACAGTTCTATGCGTTCTTTTGCAGTTCTCTTTTTGTAGTTCTCAAATTCGGCAAAGAGACGGAGGAACTTGTCTTTTTCCTTTCCGAGTTCTTCGCTGAGCTTTTCTTCGGCAGAAACTTCCTGATTTTCTGCATTTTCTTCGGTTACCGGAGTATTTTGTTCCTCGGTATTAATATCTTTATTGATAGTCTCTTCGTTTTGATCCTTTTTTGCCATATCTCGTAACTATTTATATCGGCTTGCGTACTGCAAAAGTGCTGCCAAACCTGTTTATATGCTTTTCCGTCTCTTTTCAACAGCCTATTTGTTCCTGAAATGCCATAATGTCATTTTGGTCCGCAGGAAATTCCGGGCGGTTCAGCCTTGCTGCTCTTTGCTTAGCATATAGCGCAGCAAAAGTGCAAAAATTATACCGGTAATACCAAGCCCGCCCATAAAGAGCCAGTTGGCATTATACCCCCAGCGGTCTATGATTTCCATACCTGTCTTAGCGCTCCATATATGAGCGAGAGAAAAACTCATCGTGTACAGTGCCATATACCTGCCTTCTCTTCCTTTACTGGCCCTGCTCATGGCGAAGGCATTGGTGTACGGAAAACCGATCATTTCTCCTATGGTTATAATGATCATACTTATAATGAGGATAGCGGTCTGGCCCGGGTAGAGCAGTACAAGAAAGCTCAGTGTAAAAAGGAGGGTACTTGTAAAAATAAGTTTTGCCTTGGTGACGCCAGCTTTTTCGATGGCACTTACCAGAGGCATTTCAAACAGAAATATGAGAAGTCCGTTTAAAGACATGAGGAGTCCGGTCTGAAATTCTGAAAGTCCGTATACTTCTTTGTGATAAACAGGTAAGGTGGTGAATAATTGGAAGAACAACATACCGATAACGAAGGTGATGAACAGGAATACCCAATAGGGTTTATCCCGGAATACGGGAATACCGGTTTTGCTTAACGTATTGTCGGTATCGTCTTCCGGAGTTTTTTTCTTTTCCCTGACCAGGATACGGAAGAGCGTAATGGCTATAACACAGGAAGCTCCGTCTATCCAGAAGAGTGAGGAATATCCCATATGTATAATAACAAGCCCTCCCATGGCGGGACCTGCGGCAAAACCGAGGTTAATAGCGAGCCTGACAAGAGTGAGAGCCCTCGTCCTGTTTTCGGGTTTGCTGTAAGCACTGAGCGACACAAACATAGCCGGCCGGAACATGTCGGCGATGGTCATGATAACAAACATGGCAATACAGAGCCCGTAAAAACCGGTAATAAACTGCAAGGTGAAAAACGCGATGCCGCTGGTAAAAAGACTGAATACCATGACTTTGTAAAACCCGATCTTGTCAGATAACTTTCCTCCGAGCCAGGAACCTGCCATGGAACCAAGGCCAAAGCATACCATGATCCACCCGATCTGACCGTACGTAAAAAGCAGATCCTCTTTGAGATATCTGGATAAAAAAGGAAGTACCATTGTCCCGGCTCTGTTGATAAAGGTGATGAGAGTGAGAAACCATATCTCTCTTGAAAAACCTCCAAAGGAAGCCATGTATTTTTTGAAGAAGTGATGCAGCATATAACGGGAAAATGAAATGTCAAACTTAGCTATATTCTCGTTAATCGCAGCCGGATAAGTTGTTATTTTAACAGATATCTTCACAGAAAATTATAGCTTTGTAAAAGAAGTTTTTAGCTATACACACAAAACAGACGGAACGTATGAGAACGATATGGGTTACATTGGTATTTCTTACCGTTTTTAGTAGTTGCAAAGGAGATAAAAGGTATCATCAGCCAAAGGATTCCGCCATTGCGGATACTACGAACGCGATTTGGGATATAGAGCAGTTTCAGCGGGAGCTCAATGAGGAATTCCGGAATCCTGAAGTATCTCCTTTAAGGGCCAGAGACCGAAAGAATTTTAAAGGGCTCGATTTTTTTTCTATAGATACGACCTGGAGGGTCAAAGCGAAATTGAAAAGGACGCCGGGAGAGTCTTCTTTTTTTATGCCTACGACGACAGATCGTGTAACGGAAGAAATCCGTTATGGGATTCTTTATTTTGAGATAGCGGGAAAGGAATATCAGCTTAATGTTTACCAGAATCAGGAACTGATTACCCGTGAGGGATATGAAGATTATCTCTTTCTGCCGTTTTCGGATGAAACCAACGGAGAGGAAACTTACGGAGGGGGACGGTACATAGATCTGCGTATTCCGAAGGGAGAGGAGCTCATTCTGGATTTTAACAAGGCTTACAACCCGTATTGTGCGTACAACAAAAAATACTCATGCCCTATAGTACCCCCGGAAAATATGCTTCCCGTGGCAGTAAAGGCCGGAGTAAAATCTTTTGAGACCAGGTAAATATTATCAGCTGACAGAAAAACGGACCAGGGCCGGAACTATCAGAATTCCGGCCCTGGTCTGGTATAAGAAGATACCTAAAACTTTCGGTATATTAAAATTTATAGATAGCGGCAAGGACAAAAGATCCGAGGCTTCCTTCACTCGGGATATTTGCTCTGAAGCTCTCTTTGTCGAAGAAGACGTCTTCAGAAACCGTATCAAGACGTAATTCAGGCTTAATGGTGAGGTCTCCGACGGTGTAGCTTCCGGTAAGTGTAAAATCCCAGGTGCTGATATCCGGGCCGTAAACGGGGCCTCCGTCTTCGAGTTCCTTAAAGTACTCCGCACGAAGCCCAAGGGCAAAACTTTCGGAAGTCTTTACCTGCGGATAGAGGGCAACACCATAAAAACCTCCTGCATCTTTGGTTTCGTTATAGGTGGCATTCAGCCCGAGGTAAAACATATCGGTAAGATCATATCCTGTAGTCAGATCTATCTGGAAGGTCGGTTCTTCACTTATGGCTGTTCCGTCATACTGTTTTCCGTAAATCGCATTCAGCCAGGTACCTCCGTTTTCAGTTTCATATCCCAGTTGTGCTCCGAAGGTGTAGACTCCGGAGGGGTTATACTCCGTATAATCCGTAGGGTTCATTACGGCGAGCATTGCAGACCAGTTCTCGGACAGGCTAAAATCGGCTTTTAGACCTGTGTGGGAGAACGGACCGTAGGAAAACATATAAGATGTGGAGTAGTTGAAGTTCCCGGTAGGCGATATTACTTCATATCCCAGGAAGGTATTGAAGTTACCAAAGGTAAGTGTTACTGCATCGCTCACGGTCCAGTATACATACAACTGGTTGACGATATTGGAGGATCCTGTGGACAGAAAGACAGCATCTTCTCCCCTTGGGCCAAAGACGAGGTCGGCTACAAAGCCTACTTTTTCGCCTTCATAAGAAGCAATTACATTGGCCATTCCGAGTGCGAATCCCGGGTTGTTCGCAAACGAGGAGAGAGGAGCCTGTCTTTGTTCGTCCGAAAAATTATACCTATAGTAACCATCTACACTACCACTGATTTGAAATTTGGGTGTTTCTTGTGCAAAAACGATGAAATTTGCAAGTGCTGCAATGGTGAAAAGCACTTTTTTTACGAACTTTGTCATAGTAATCGATTTCATAATAAAAAGATTAATTGTTTTGATTTTACTGGATTTGTGTGTCGAAACGCCTCAGGGTCTTTTTAGAAATGAAGGTTACTTTGCGGAGCGTTCTGCCAAACGCTCCGCTTCCCTTTTCTTAAAAAAATCCCAGGACTTTTTATGATGTAGTTTTAGTGTTGGTTCATTCGGAAGTCGGGATAAGCTTCCATTCCTCCGTGTTCGTGAAGGTCAAGCCCTTCGAGCTCTTCTTCTTTGGAGACACGTAATCCCATGGTTTTTTTGATGGTAAACAATATAATAAATGCGCATACGATGCAGAATACACCTACAATGGCGACACCTGCAAGTTGCACCAGGAACTGGTCCATCCCTGCCATAGAGCCAAAGAGACCTACCGCAAGCGTTCCCCATATTCCGCATATCAGGTGAACAGCGATAGCACCCACGGGGTCATCGAGTTTCAGTTTGTCTACGAGGGCCACACCCAATACGATAATAACACCGGCGATCAGGCCAATAATAATAGCATCGGTAGGTGTCATGAGGTCTGCACCTGCGGTAATCCCTACCAGGCCTCCCAGTATACCGTTGAGGAACATGGTGAGGTCATAGTTTTTATACATAATGGTGGAGAATATGAAACACGATACCCCTCCGGCTGCTGCTGCAAGACAAGTAGTTACCAGGGTCAGAGAGGTGGTTCCCGGGTCGGCCGAAAGCACGGACCCGCCATTAAAACCGAACCATCCAAGCCACAGAATCAGTACCCCGGCCGTAGCCATCGGGATATTGTGTCCTGGTATGGCATTAACTTTTCCGTCTTTCCCGAATTTTCCTATCCTTGCTCCCAGGAGATAAACAGCTACCAATGCAGCCCATCCGCCTACGGAATGTACTATGGTTGATCCTGCAAAATCATAGAAACCCCACTCATCAAGGAATCCGCCTCCCCATTTCCAGGAACCTGCAATAGGATAGACAACCCCTACATATATAATAGAGAATACCATGAAGCTCGTCAGTTTTACACGCTCTGCGACTGCACCCGAAACTATGGTAGCTGCAGTAGCGGCAAACATACCCTGAAAGAGGAAATCTGTCCAGTACGTATATCCTCCGTCGGCATAGGCAGCAGTAAGCCCGTCTTCCGGAAGAGAAAGTCCGAAAAGATCAATAAAATAATCGGGTAGTATACCTCCTATAAAGCTTCCGGGATACATCAGATTAAATCCTACGAAACAGTAGAGCAGTAGACCTATACATATGATAAATACGTTTTTGAAGAGAATGTTTATAGTATTCTTTTGTCTCGTCAGCCCTATTTCCAAAAAGGAAAAACCCAGATGCATAAAGAATACCAGTCCGGTACATACCATCATCCATATATTATTGGCTGTCAATAAAGTTTCTTCCATAACTTTTCTTTTTTAATTGTTTACTTTGTCGGTTAGTTTGTTATCCGTTTGTTAGTTGAGTGATGTCGATCCTTTTTCGCGAGTACGTATTCTATAGGTCTCCTCCACGTGAGAGACGAATATCTTTCCGTCACCCACGCTTCCGGTTCCGGCTGAATCGAGAATGGCATTAATAGCCGTGTCAGCAAATTCATCGGATACTACAATAGAGAGGTATCGTCGCTGGATGTCTGCCGTACTATAGGTTACACCTCTGTACACATGTCCTTGTTGCTCGTTACCGAGCCCGGTTACATCCCAATAGCTGAAAAAGTTTACACCAACCTGATGAAGAGCTTCTTTCACATCATCAAATTTTGACTTTCGGATAATTGCTTCTATTTTTTTCATTAGAGAATAAATTTTATGAATGTTAAATTTATATTAAATGGAATACACCCCTTACTAAAACATACTAAACATCGATATTTTTATTAAATATTCATAAATACCCCTATTTTTATTGGGGTGTTTGTTTGAAAAATATGATTAAAATGATGTGTTGCTATTTTTGGAAGAAAAAAAATCGAAGTTTTTAGCTTTGTGTTTGAAAAACGAAAACGTTTTCGAAAGCTTTTGAGCGTACTATCATGCGAGTTTTTAATCCGACTTGGTAAAAAAGAGTCGTTAATGTGTTGAAATGTGCTTTTCGTAGAAAGAAAAAGGTTATTTATAGAATGTTATATTATTCCTGTTTCTTGTGTTTTACTGTTCTTTTATAACAGCATACCGGAGAGCTAAAGGATGTTATGATAGAAGAAAGCAACGGACAGGTGAAATGAATTTTGCCTTTGGGATACATCAGTTTTATACGGGAGCAGGAAATTAAAAACCCCGACGTAGCGTTGGTGCCGGCGGGGTAGATAGTCGTTATGTCTTTGAGCTCCGGGGAGACTATTCGGCTATAGGAGGGATATTGAGTTCGGATACCGGAACGTATATTTCCGTTATCCATTTGGCAGGATTGCGGGTGTCGTTGGCATTTACAGGATAAAACTCCATGTACGGACCTGTAGAGTCCTGGGCAATCTGACGCTCTGACAAATAAGCATAAGCACTTTGCCATGCTTCTTCCAGATTTTTGGTGTCGCCCTTCAGCGTTACTTTGAGGGCACGAAAAGGAGGCATTTCTCCGGTTAATATATCGCTCTCCGGATCAGTTATGATTTTTGCGGATGTAAAGACCCCATTCGAAAAAATTGTAGCATTATTTTCTTCATCCCTGGAATAATACAGCGTAAAGGGAATACTGACGTTAGATATCCTGTTCTTTTTGATATAGTCCTCTATAACCTGTATCCGGGAAGCTATTTTTTTCCGGCTGTCCGATATTTTGCTTGAAGTAGTAGTGTAAAGGTAGAAACCACCACCTTGTTCAGCGATACCATCTACGGATATGCTGTACTTTTTCATATCGGTTATGACGAGGCTATCCAGTTTTTCCAGGCTTCTTTCCAGTTGTGGGCCCACTCGTCCGGAAAGACTTCCTTTCCATAATATATAAGCTTTAGATATAAAGTTGAGTGGTCCTTCCGTTTTCCAGGTTACTTTGGTGTTGTTGTCTTCCGGTTCGAATATCCAGGAAATATGTGCCGGCTCATGCTCCCCGTAGAGCAGTTCCTGGTCGATATGTGTATGTGGAGTGAGAGCAGTGGTCTCGAGTTTTCCTTTTATTTTGTCATTGTTCCATCTGAAATTGGCCCCGATCCCTTTGGTAGTCTCTCCGAAGGTGATTTTTGTACCTGTATTTCCTGCTGTCCAGTAGATCCAATCCTGCCAGTTTTTGAGATCTTCCACATAGTTGAATACCACAGGAGGATTGGCATGTATGGTACGGGTCCTGGTTATACTGTAAGACGAGGGTTGAATAGCTACATATATAGATAAGCCTATCACCAATATCAGGAGAAGGAAAAAAAGATATTTGAGGATTTTCATACTTTTCTGAATTTGTATCGATGCTAATTTAAGCAATAACACAAAAATTAACGCAAAAGAAATCCACAATCATTCTTGCCGTAGCAAAAAAGACCTGTTTTGAAAAGGTTTACACAGAAAAACCGGTAAAATAATTATACGGCTTCCCTGTAATTTTTGATGTCGAACTGAGGGGAAAAATTTTTTCCTGCCTTTTCCGGATAGAACCTAAAAGGCTTCTTTGTCTTCTTCTCCGTCTTATTAATGCTGAATGTTAATAGAAGCACATTAATAATAAGAAGCGAAAACAATACACTTAGAAATGTAATCATTGCTTTTACTTTTTTAAACCACGGTGCTAATTTATGATTTTTTTTAGAATAAAAGCTGCATTAAAAAGTAAAAAACGCCTTATAATATTAAGGTTTTCCTGTTCGATAGATGGTTTTTTTGGAGATAAATTAATATTGAAGTGATCTAAACTTTTTTTGAAAGAAAAAATAGGCTGTGGATATTTGTGTTGCCAAACAAAAAACATCACACAGCCATGTACATCGTACTGTG
>NZ_FPJE01000044.1 GCF_900119185.1 Sinomicrobium oceani
TTCTTCACAAGGGCAGGCTCAAAGCTACTTTGTCGATCTTCGGGGGTATCGATATCAAAACTGCCAAAACGGCTTTTAAGCGTCTTTTTCCCCTTGCCATTGCGCTTATTGCCTTTGGTACGCTCCTGATCATCCAGATGGGCATCCATCTCTGCTTCCAGGGCCTTCTCGATCACGTTCTTTAACATCGGGGCTAAGGCGCCGCCTTCCCCGAAGAGGTTCTTCCCCGACATAAACTGTTCAAGGATCTTTTTCTCTAAATCTGATTGTGCTTCGTTGCTCATAATTACTATCTGAATAAAATTAATAATTTAAATCTATTCAGACAGAGTTCAGTTTACACCCTCCAGGATCATGATCAGTTTCATTGCCCTGATCGAAATATCGGCCATGGCAACCGATCTTTCCCTGTTTTTTTCAGCTTCCGGGACCCTCGTTCCGCAAGAACTGATGTATTTACCTTCGGAATCTTTTAAATACCTGTATCCCCTTTATCAGTTTCTGGAAAACCAGGGGCTCAATGATATATTTTATCCGGGTATTATTTATGCGTATTGCATAGCGCTGATTTTTATGGGGGTAGGGCTTATGACCCGCTATGTGTCGTTTATAGCCTTGATATTACAATTGATCATATTCCGGAGCTTTTCACCTTTTAACTACGGCTTCGATTATTTTTTGACGATGTCGCTATTTTATTGTTTTATTTTCCCAACCGGTAAATATTATGCTTTTGATGCCCAGATCTTCAGGTATGATCCAGTAATCAAATTCAACTACAGACGGATCATACAGGTTCACCTTGCCATAGCATACTGCTTTTCCGGAATTGCAAAAGGGCTGGATTCCGGCTGGTGGAATGGCAACTCTATTTGGAGAGCCATTACTTCGGTAGATAATTCCTATTATGCATATCCTTCTTTTCTGCTGATCATTGCAGGGATCGGTACGGTGCTGCTGGAATTTTTATATCCCGCTCTTATCATCTGCAAAAATACAAGGAAATATGCGGTAATGGCTATGATACTTATGCATCTCAGCATTGCAGTAATGATGAACCTATACGTATTCTCGGCTATAATGATAGTATGGAATATTGCTGCTTTTACAAGTTTAACCGCAACCAAGAGCTTTGTTCATGTGGAGACTGCTTAGTGTATCTTTTCTTTTACTTTGCGGGTTTACTTCTTTCGGACAGGAGAAAGAAATTTCGGGGACTTTAAAGAATACCGTTGGAGATCCCATACCTTTTGCCAATATCATTATCAGCGATACAATCCCTACGTCCCGGCCGTTAACATTCGGATACAGTGATGAAAAAGGCAATTATACTTTGAATATCCCTGTGAATTTAATACATATTCGGATGGATATTACTGCTCTTGGGTATGAAGAAAAAAATATTCTCCTGGATTTGAGAACGGTTGAAAGCGCCGATATCATATTGGAAGAAAGTGTAACACGGTTAGAAGAAGTGGTAGTCAAAGCCAGGTCCGATACCGATACTCTGGATCTCAATATCGGAAAAATGAATATGACGAAAGAGAACACCCTGCGTGATATGCTTAATAAAACAGATGGTATTATCGTTAGCGAGGAAGGAGGAATCTCGTATCAGGGCAAACAGATCAATAAGGTGTTGATAAACGGAAAAGAAGTGTTCGTACATCAAAATAAAGTCGCTCTGGATAATCTGAACTATGAGATTATGGACAATGTGCAAATTATCAATAATTACAAAGATAAGTTTGCCATCGATTTTGACAGGATAAGGGACCCTGTCATAAATATAGATACCAAATCCCATTTTAAAGGTATTGTAAAGGGACAGACCGATGTCGGATATGGCTTCAAAAACAGATATAGTGTAAAAGCAAAAGGCTTTTTTTTCTCGGATAAGCTCAATGCTTTTGCAACGTCACATACCAATAATACCGGAGAGCCGGCACTCAGTCAGAAGGATGTGACTGCCCTGCTCAATACGTACACGTCCGAAACGACCAATCAGTTTTTATCTCCCTTTTTTATGACTGATGACCAAACCGGAAAAAATGTGGTTAGTAACAGTAGTCTTACGTTGCGCTGGCAAGGAAAGAACAGCAAGACAGGTTTTGTTTTTTACCATGGAAATTTCAACAAGGAAAAGGAAATAGAATATCATACTTTGATCGCAGATACACTATTGCGAAAAAGTGAACGCACAACTATGGAGAGAGGCCATTTTGTGTCTCTCATGGCAAATCACAGCCATATAATGTCCTCTAAAACCGTTTTACAACATGTCTTCAGAGCAGTAGTACTCAGAAGCAGGGAGTACACTACAAGTATAGATACTCTGTTTGTCCCGGAAGTGTCCGGTTTCGGAGAACAGACCAGGCAACTTCCAAAAAGTTTTTCGTTGATCGATAATTTGAGACTTACCCGTTTAATCAGCGGAAATACGGCCCTGGGGCTTTCCCTGGATTATTTTTATGAGAAAAACTCCCGGGCGCTGGACACGAGATTGGTTCATAGTAGCGGAGAAGATGTTTTTCAGAAAAGTAGTTTTAAAAGACAATACCTCTCAGCTGCGGGAGAACTGAAACTCAGATTCCGGAAGGCCACGCTCAACACGGGGCTTACGGTGTCGAGGAGTGAGGAAAAAGGTGTCCTCGATGACATGTACGAGGTAGGGGAAAACAGGTTGAAAAGAAATATAACTACCGGAGAAATCCCACTGACCCTACAAGGTTCTATCAGGAAACTGGATTATACCATGGCGCTGACTCCGGTTTTAATCGTTGCAGATGACCGGTCCGGTCAAAGATTTCTGAAAATGAAGCACAAGCTTACATATAATTTTGAAGCTCAAAATAATATGAACCTCGAAGTCGATCGGGGATATAAATTCTTTGATCTTAATGTATTGTACGATACCATTGTACAGACGTACAATCAAAGAATTATCAACACTACCGATCACACACTTCGTTTTGCCGCTAAAGAGGCTATTGCTTTAAACTGGTATAATACAAATGTAGCCAGGGCCAGAACTATGAATTTGGGTTATGAGTTAAGCCGGGAACATCATTTTATGCAAAGTGTGCTGGATTCTGTTTCGGATAATGTTTTTTATTATTCCAATAGCATATTCGATGATAAATATACACACAAGATGAAAGCGGGGGGGAAAAAGAGTCTCTACCTCGGAACAGCATACCATCGTTTGGATATAGGAGGAAAACTGGATTACGCCATAAGCAAATACACCACCGTTCTCAATGAACGGTTGGTAAATACCCGGGTCCATTCCTGGAGTCCTGCTTTGGATCTGGGATTGACCCCCAGGAAGTTCTTCATGAAGGAAATAAAAAATACAACACAATTGAACCTTTTTGACTACCAAATAGAAGGCGAACCGGAGATCCGGCAATCCGTGCTCACCAATACGACAACTATCGAAGGGGTACACCACAAACTGAAGTGGATATTAGATTTTTTATACCGTTTTTATTACGTCAGGGAAGAGCGGTTTAACTATCCTGATGGTAATCTCTCTCTGAAATATGACCTTTCCGAAAACATATCTTTAGCAGTCTCCGGGAGATCAGTCCTTACTCTTTTCGGTCTGAACAACTATAATTTTGCAAATACTACATCCGAAGGAAACATAGTCACACAGGTCATGACCCGAAATAATCTGGGATACTTGCTGTTTTATACCTCGTTTAAATTTTGATATAGAAACAGAAAAGCAGCTGGTTTTATATGAAATTCAAAAAATAAAGATTAAAATATGGGTATTTAATAAAAAAACATTTGGATGCTACATCTTTTTTATATTAATTTGAAGTGTTTATCGAACACTTATGTTTTGTTTAGATATAGTCATATCGACTATATTTTTGAAGGAGATCGGCAAAAGCTTTTCAAATGCCGGGTGTATGCTATACCAGGGAAAAATCCCTAAAAACCGACATAAACGATAGTTAACCGACCAAAATTTTAATTGTGAACTATCTGTTATATGTAGCGTTCGGGGGGCTTTGTTTTGCAGTCCTGTGCACGATGATTTTGCCGAACATCAGGACGACCAGCGGGTGTCATAGCACCAGTCTACGGAGAAAATCAATGGATACCTCATATATTTATTTTAGTACTTATGAAAGAGAATATACGCTTTAAAAAGTCCGACGACGGCCCTTCAGGTATTATTTTATCATTCCGGATGCTTATTGCCGCACTGTTGCTTTTACCTGCTGCCGGATGGGGACAGAATCCTGTCATTCAGACTATATATACGGCAGACCCTGCACCCATGGTGCATAATGATACTGTATATGTATATACGACGCACGATGAAGACAATTCTACCTGGTTTACGATGAACGAATGGCGGGTATTTGCTTCGGGCGACATGGTGAACTGGACCGATTACGGGAGTCCTTTATCACTTGAGGATTTCAGCTGGGCAGACAAAAATGCCTGGGCAGCTCAGTGTATATACCGTAATGGAAAATATTATTTTTATATCTGTGCCAATCATAAGGAACTGAACCGGATGGCTATTGGTGTGGCGGTAGCAGATTCTCCCACCGGGCCTTTTGTACCTCCTTATGACGAACCTCTGGTAGCAGCCAACTGGGGAGATATAGATCCCAGTGTGTTTATAGATGACGACGGCCAGGCCTATCTCTATTGGGGAAATCCCAACCTTTATTATGTAAAGCTCAATGAGGATATGATATCTTACGATAAAGAACTGGGTGTAGTCCAGGAGCCGCTTACGGAAGAAGGATTTAAATTAAGGGTACTCCATGCCCACAAGACCTTTTCATGGGCAAGATCTATTGACGGATTGGCCTCGCACAGTGTAAAAGAAGAATCTACCAACACCTATTACTGGTATGTAAGTGCCAGGGATGAAAACAATCGTAAGGTTATAGCTGTAGGAAAAGGAGATAAGGCTATCGGCCCGTTTAAAGATGTTCTGGGAAAACCGCTGGTTGCCGGTATTGCCGATGAGGAGCTTATAAACCCGACTGTGGTGGTGGATGGTGCGGGGAAGTCCTATCTCACCTGGGGAAATTCTTCGCTTTGGTATGTACAGCTCGGGGACGATATGGTCTCTTACGATAAAAAGGTTGGAATCGTTGAAGTCCCTGAAGATAAAAAGGAGTGGTTTGTTTCAAAAATCAACGGGGAGACCAACAGCACCGGAAAACGATATACGACTTACGAAGAGGGACCCTGGCTGTATAAGAGGGATTCACTCTACTATTTGCTGTATCCCGCAGGGGGAGTACCGGAACACCTGGCCTACTCTACCAGTAAAAGTCCCACCGGCCCCTGGATATACCGCGATACAATCATGCCCGTTATCGAAAAAGGAGGAGCGTTTACCAATCATCCCGGAATTATAGATTTTAAAGGGAAGTCCTATTTGTTTTATCACGATGCATCCCTCTCCGGAGGTAATGGTTTTGAACGTTCGGTATGCGTTGAACCTTTTGCGTTCAATCCCGACGGAAGTATCCCGCGGATACGGCCTACAAAAGAGGGAGTACTTGTCCCCGCAGCCTATGTCGACCCGTACAGAAGGGTAGAAGCCGAAACCATAGCCTGGGAAGAAGGTGTAGAAACGCAAAAAACAACTTCCGGAAATATCTACGTAACCGACATCCATAACGGAGATTATATCAAAGTGAGATCGGTCGATTTCGGAAAAGGAGCAAAGACGTTCGAAGCCGCTGTTGCGGCCATGGCATCCGGAGCAAAGATCGAGATCCGCAAAGGCGGACTGAACGGAACCTTACTGGGGACGCTCGATATCAAAAAAACCGGAGGAGAACAACAATGGAAAACACAGTCTGTCCGTGTGACTAAGATAACAGGGGTTCATGATATCTTTTTTGTATTTAAGGGAGGAGAAGACAAACTGTTTAATTTCGATTGGTGGCAATTCAGATAATCCCAAATAATGATTGAGCCCTTAACATATCACTGTTTTATACAGCGCTGCCCCCTGTATATTCTTTAACTGTCCTGTAGTGGGATAATCCGGCGATTCTGATGGATTGGTACGGATTTTTTAGTCCAGCCCTTTTTATGACTACAAAAAAATACGAATATGAAAACGAAAATATGTTTCCTGGGATTGTGCGGACTGGCCATTTTGGGAAGTCTTACGGTCCATGCACAGGACAAACTATACGATGATACATTCCCGTTGGAAGATGTGAGGCTCCTGGAAGGACCTTTCCAACATGCGAGAGACCTCAATATCAAAGTACTTCTGAAGTATGATCCCGACCGTTTACTCGCCCCTTATCGCAAAGAAGCGGGATTATCTCCCAAAAAAGAAAGTTATCCCAACTGGGAGGGGCTCGACGGACATATCGGAGGGCATTATCTTTCTGCCATGGCCATGAACTATGCAGCTACCGGAAACCAGGAGTGTAAAACCCGTATGGATTATATGGTAGATGAAGTGGAGAAATGCCAGGAAGCCAACGCCAGAAACCATCCGGAGTGGGGTGTTGGATATGCGGGCGGGGTTCCCGATAGCAATACATTGTGGTCGGCTTTCAAAAAAGGAGATTTCAGTATTTATAATACATCTTGGGCACCGTTTTATAACCTTCATAAAATGTACGCCGGACTCAGAGATGCCTGGTTGTATGGCAATAATGAGAAAGCCCGGAAACTTTTCCTTAAATTTTGCGATTGGGGTATCGATGTCACAGCCGGATTATCCGAGGAGCAAATGCAGGCCATGCTTCACATGGAACATGGAGGGATGCCCGAGAGCTTTGCCGATGCCTACCAGATGACCGGGGAAGGAAAATATCTGGAAGCGGCAAAACGGTACGCTCACCGTGCCTTACTCAACCCCCTGTCCGAAGGAATAGATAATCTGGACAATAAACATGCCAATACCCAGATCCCGAAGTTTGTGGGTTTCGAACGGATAGCAGCATGGAGTGGTGATGAAAAATTTGCCCGTGCCGGACATTTTTTCTGGGAAACAGTGACTTCCAATCGCTCCCTGGCCTTTGGAGGTAACAGCAGAAAAGAACATTTTCCCAGTAAAGCGGCAAGTATAGATTATATCAATGAAGATGATGGGCCGGAGTCCTGTAACTCCTATAATATGCTCAAACTTACCGAAGACCTTTTCCGGGAAAGTCCGGAAGCGAGATATGCCGATTATTACGAAAGAACATTATACAACCATATTCTTTCCACACAACATCCGGAGCATGGCGGATATGTCTATTTTACGCCGGCACGTCCCCGTCATTACCGGGTATATTCCGCACCCAACGAAGCCATGTGGTGCTGTGTAGGTACAGGTATGGAAAACCACGGGAAATATAACCAGTTTATCTATACGCACTCCGGAAATTCCCTGTACCTGAATTTATTCATAGCCTCCGAGCTCAACTGGAAAGAAAAGGGAGTAAAAATTATGCAGGAAACCGACTTTCCTCTCGAAGAACAGACCAGGTTGACCATTACCGAAGGAAGCGCCCGTTTTATCCTGCGGGTAAGATATCCCGGATGGGTCAAAGACGGAGCGCTGAAAATTACAATCAATGGCAGCAACGTAAAATACAAACAACAACCTTCATCGTATATTGCTATAGACCGAAAGTGGCAGCAAGGCGATATCGTGGAAATTTCCCTGCCGATGCACAATACGGTTGAACAGTTGCCCAACGTTCCGCAGTATATGGCTTTTATGCACGGTCCTGTGTTGCTGAGTGCCGTATCCGGAACTGAAGACCTTAAGGGGTTAATCGCCGATGACAGTCGCTTCGGACAGTACCCTTCCGGGGAACGTCTTCCTATCAACGAGGCTCCGATACTGATAGAGGACGATTTGAGCAGTATAGAAGACAAATTGCAACCCGTGGAGGGAAAACCGCTGAATTTTCGCTTGAACGTAAATATGAAAAATGCAGTAGAGACCAACCTGCAACCGTTCTATACGATTCACAATGCAAGATACATGATGTACTGGCTGACGCTTACCAGTGACGGGTATAAGACTTACGTGGATTCTCTGGCCTCCATAGAAAAAGAAAAGCTTGCCCTGGAAAAACGTACTATCGATTATGTAGCGACGGGAGAACAACAACCGGAGAGTGATCATTATATGAAAAACTCCAAGTCCAAAACCGGAAATAACAGGGACGAATTCTGGAGAGATGCACGTGATGGCGGTTATTTCAGCTACAGCATGTCGACCGGTTCGGAGCGCGACCTGGAACTTATTGTAAGGTACTGGGGATTCGAGTGGGGATCGCGAAAATTTGATATCTATATCGACGACCAAAAACTGGTCACCGAGGATACTTCCGGGAGTTCAAATATCAATCGTTTCAAGGATGTAGGCTATGCCATACCGGACGAAATGATACGAGGTAAAGATAAGGTCAGGGTTCGTTTTCAGACCACCCCCGGTGGTAGCACCAGTCCTGTGTATTTTGTGCGGATAGCAAGATCGGGGCAGTAAACGTATCCGGTTACTATAAACCGGGAACGTTAACCAGACGTTCCCGGTTTTTCCGAGGGCATTACCTGACTACGGTGGCTTCGAATTCGATGCTCAGGGTTTCGTAGAGCGACTTAACTTCCATAAGCGTAAGAGCCGTTTGCACCCCGTGTTTTTGGGTCCAGTCGGTGTAGTCGTTAAAACAGGTAGCGAAAAGTTCCTCCGATGAGGTGGTGTAGACGGTAAGGCGGACGATATTTTTACACGCATATCCCGCTTTCGAGATCACAGTTTCGAGGTTTTGCAGAGCCTGTTGCATTTGTGTTTTCATATCGGCGGTACTCGAAGAACCGTCGGGAAGTACTGCAGCCTGTCCTGCACAATAGAGGACACCTTCCTGTTGACGGACCTCAACGCCCTGTACATATCCGCGGGTGTCTTGCCATGTCCACGGATTGATAACTCTTTTTTGCATTGTTCTTTGTTTTTCAGATGAATAATTAACCTGCTACAAAGATCCGGAGCCGGGAGCCGTTTACCTGTGATCCATGTCACAATCCGTGCAATACCTCTTTTCAGGAAGAAAACCTGCTGAGCGTTTCTCGGGATACACCGAGATAAGAGGCGAGTAGTGTTTTGGGAACCCGTTGTAAAAGTGAGGGATGACGTTTCAGAAGTTGCTCATAGCGTCCTTTGGCATCGGAACTCAAAAGTGATAATATCCGTTGTTGAGAAGCAATGTGTCCCGAAGTGGCTTTCCGGAGAAAGAAATGTTCTATTTTCGGAAGCGTTTCGCATAGTCTTCGGTAATCCGGAAGTGTTATGCACAGGATTTCCGAGTCTTCAAGACATTGCAAAGACATGGTGGCCCGGGACTGCGAATAGAAGGCGAAAAAATCGGTTTCCCACCAGTCTTCCATAGCAAAGGATAAAATATGCGCTTTTCCCGATTCGTCCAGATATACCAGTTTTAAGAGCCCGGAAACAACAAAATAAGTGTATCGGACACTTTCTCCCTGGCGAACGAGAAATTCATGTCTGGCAAAAGTCCGTGAAGAAAAGCAGGAAGCTATGAAGTTAAACTCTTCGTCGGTTACCTGGATGATCTCTTCGATATGTCTTCGCAGTGTTTCTTTCATAGGTGTTATACTGCGCAAGATAAGGATATAATTGATGAAATTGTTTTTCTGAAGAATCAGAAGAAAGGCGGAAACATGAAAAAGACACAAAAAGAGCCCGTAGTGTTTGGTAAACATTCATTATATTTGGTTATGGTACAAAAGACTTTTAGTGTGGTGCAATAGTATAACAGTTCAGTGAACACCGAAAATAAGACATCATGATAATTAGAGTGCGGCCAAAGTATGCCCGTCCCGCGAGGGGATGGTTTTTTTTAATGATCCTGGCGATATCCTTAACGGCCTTCGGGCAGGATTCCTATCCTTTTCGCAACCCGGATCTTCCTGTGGAAGGCCGTTTGAACGACCTGGTATCCAGACTTACCCTGGAGGAGAAGATCGGGGAATTAATGTCGGATGCGCCGGGAGTAGATCGTTTGGGAATTCCGCCATACAATTGGTGGAACGAAGCTTTGCACGGTGTGGCCCGGGCCGGGTATGCCACGGTGTTCCCGCAATCTATTACCATAGCAGCGTCCTGGAACGACAGCCTGCTTTTTGAAGTGGCCACGGCCATTTCCGATGAAGGAAGGGCCAAACACCATGAATACCTCCGGCGGGGACAGCACGATATCTACCAGGGACTGACGTTCTGGTCGCCCAATATTAATATTTTCCGTGACCCTCGCTGGGGGCGTGGACATGAAACCTATGGCGAAGATCCTTATCTAACCGGGCAGCTTGGGTTACAGTTTGTGAAAGGATTACAGGGCGATGACCCCGATTACCTGAAAACGGTGGCTACGGCCAAGCACTATGCCGTGCATTCCGGTCCTGAGCCTTCCCGTCATGAATTTAACGTATTTCCGGGGAAAAGAGATCTGTGGGAAACCTATCTTCCGGCATTCCGGACTTTGGTCAGGGAGGGCAATGTATATTCTGTGATGACGGCATATAACCGGGTTGATGACCAGGCTGCAAGTGCGAGCGATGAGCTGTACGACATCCTTAGAAAACAATGGGGTTTTGATGGCTATGTAGTCTCGGACTGCGGAGCGATCGAAGACATCTGGAAACATCACAAGATCGCGGATAATGCCGCTATGGCCTCAGCCCTTGCCGTGAAGGCGGGATGTGACCTCAATTGCGGAGATTCTTATCAGTTTCTCCATGATGCCGTAAAAGAAGGGCTTGTCACCGAGGACGATCTCGATGTAGCTGTTAAACGGCTTTTCCGGGCTCGGTTTAAACTGGGTATGTTCGATCCGGAAGAGCGGTCTCCTTATTTTCAGATTCCTTACGCGGTCAATGGTAATGCCGCTCATTCCCGGCTGGCCCGGAAAGCAGCACAGGAAAGCATCGTGCTGTTGCGCAATGAAAAAGGATTATTGCCACTATCCGGAGACATCAAAAATATAGCGGTTATAGGTCCGAATGCCGATAATATACAATCTCTTTGGGGAAATTATAACGGTATACCTGAGCATCCGGTAACCGTATTGCAGGGAATAAAGAATAAAGTGTCCCCGGAAGTCAATGTAATGTATGCCGAAGGAAGCCCGCTGGCAGATGGAATCCCGACCATGGAAGTTATTCCTTCCGTCTATCTGCAAACCGAAGAAGGCCGGCAGGGGCTTAAAGCAGAATATTTCGATAATGACAACTGGGAGGGAAAACCCTTATTTACAAGAGTAGATGACCGTGTCGATTTTCAGTGGGATATTGATACTCCGGACCCGCGACTGCACATGGGACAATACAGTATTCGCTGGACAGGATATCTGATACCTCCTGCATCGGGGACCTACTACTTTAGCGATTGGGGCAAGCCCTTTATGGAATTCTCTCTTGCAGAACTGGCCGAAGGCGGCGGAAATCACCGGCACCGTGCCGTACTCGAACCGGAACAAGCTGTTCTGGAAAAAGGTAAAAAGTATAAGATAGAAGTCAGGTATAAAAATTATTACGGGGATGCTACGGCCAGGATGCTGTGGAGCACGCCAAAAAATGATCAGAAGGAAAGCGCCATGGCCATTGCCGAAAAGGCAGATGTGATTGTTCTGGCCCTGGGGTTGAGCGAACGACTGGAGGGCGAAGAGATGAGTATTGAAGTGGACGGCTTCTCCGGGGGAGACCGCACCACCCTGAATCTCCCTCAGGTACAGGAACAACTGATGAAGGATATTGTAGCCCTGGGCAAACCGGTAGTACTGGTATTACTTAACGGAAGTGCCCTCGCTATCAATTGGGCTGCAAACCATGTCCCCGCCATACTGTCTGCAGGGTATCCCGGACAGCAGGGAGGGAATGCCATAGCCGATGTGCTTTTCGGAGATTACAACCCGGCAGGACGCTTACCGGTAACCTACTATAAATCCGTAGAACAGCTTCCCCCGTTCGAAGATTACAACATGAAAGGAAGAACATACAGATATTTCGATAAAGAACCTCTTTATCCCTTCGGATACGGGTTGAGTTACAGTCGTTTTACTTACGATAAACTCCGGGTGCCTTCGGAAGTCGATATCCGCAAACCTATAACGGTCGAAGTTGAAGTTACCAATTCCGGGAATATGGATGGCGATGAGGTCGTGCAGTTGTATGTAAAAGATGAAAAGGCATCAACACCATGTCCTGTACACCAGTTAGCGGGGTTCCGGAGAATACATCTCAGAAAAGGGGAACGCCGGGTAGTGACATTCCGTATAGCGCCGAGGCAACTGGCCCTGATCAATAAAAAAGATAAACTGGTTGTAGAACCTGGCTGGTTTACCATCTATGCCGGTGGCGAACAGCCCGGTTTTTCCGGAAGGTGTGATGCCGCGTCTACCGAAAGTAGCTCCGCGCGTGTCAAAATAACCGGAAAAACCACGGAAATAGATTTTTAAAGTCTGTTAGGAGGTTGTCTAAAAAGGCAGCCTCTTTTTTTTGTTATAAGGTTTTGTGTTTGTAACTTTAAGCATGAGCCGAAAAGTCACCTGGAAGATCTACGACCAAGGGCAGTTGAGCCTGCTTCCGCCCAGTTATGATGACCTAGTTCCTCAGAACCATCCTGTACGTATTGTCAACACGATTTTGGACTCGGTAGACTTGAGCAGCCTGGAAAAGACCTATCGTGGAGGCGGTACATCGAGCTATCATCCCAAAGTATTGCTAAAAATTTTAGTGTATGCCTATTTGCGCAACCTGTATTCTTCGCGTAAAATAGAGCAGGCTCTACATGAAAACATCCATT